>JAJFTF010000034.1 GCA_021373185.1 Betaproteobacteria bacterium
TGCGTGAGCAGTGCCCGGTGGCATTGGCGGTTTCGCTGCACGCGCCGAACGATGCATTGCGCGACGTGCTTGTGCCGATCAATAAAAAATATCCCTTGCGCGATTTGATGGCGGCCTGTCGCCGCTATGTGGAAGATGCGCCGCGAGATTTTATTACTTTCGAATATGTGATGCTGGACGGTATCAACGATAGTTCGGCCCACGCGCGCGAACTGGTTGCGCTGGTGCGGGATGTGCCGTGCAAAATCAATCTGATTCCGTTCAACCCCTTCCCCGGTTCGGAATATAAACGTTCGCCCGCCGCTGCTATTCGCTTGTTCGGTGGAATTTTGCTCGATGCGGGAAAAATCGTGACGACGCGCAAAACCCGTGGCGACGATATCGACGCAGCCTGCGGTCAACTGGCGGGGCGGGTGCAGGACAAAACCCGGCGGTCTATGGAAAAAATCAGCGGGATGGCAGCATGATGAAGAACCTGATGTTTCTGCTGGTATTTGGCGTCAGTCTGTTTATGGCAGGGCATGTGGCGGCAGAAGAGCCGCAAACGGATCCCCGGCTGCGCGCCCAGGTACATACCGACCTGGGTGGCGCCTATTTCAGCCAGGGACAACTGGGGGTTGCGCTGGATGAACTCAATACGGCGATAAGCGCGGACTCCAAGTACGCGCCGGCTTATAGCATGCTCGGCCTTGTGTACATGGCGTTGCGTGAAGATAGCAAGGCGGATGAGAGTTTTCAACGTTCCCTGAGCCTGAATGGCGCCGACCCGGATACCCATAATAGCTACGGCTGGTTTCTTTGCCAGCGAGGGAAAGTCGACGATTCCATACCTCATTTCATGGCGGCGCTGAAGAATTCCCTTTATGCTACGCCCGAGAAATCTTATCTCAATGCGGGAATTTGCTCGCGCAAGAAAGGCAACGATGTCGATGCCGAAGAATTTCTGCTGAAATCGATCCGGCTTCAGCCGCGACAGCCCCAGGCGCTGTTCAATCTGGCCGATATTTACTTCAAGCGTGCCAATGACAGCGAGGCCAAGAAATATATTACCCAGTTCTTCAGGGTCGCTTCGCCGACACTGGAAAGCCTGGCACTGGGAATACGTATCGAACGCAGGCTGGGCAATCGAAGCGACGAAGCCAGTTATGCTTTGCAATTGAGGAAAATGTTCCCTGATTCACCCGAAGCCCAGGCGTTGCGCAATGGGAAATATGAATGACAGTGCGAGGTACCCAAGTGACCGAAGAAATTGACAGTGACGCGGTAGAATCGCAGGAAGAAGTGAAGGTGGACGCGGGCAGAACGCTGGCCGAAGCCCGTGAGCGATCGGGCTTGGCTGTGGCCGATGTGGCCCGTCAGCTCAGGCTCTCCACGCGCCAGATCGAGGCGCTGGAGGCCAATGACCATTCCAACTTGCCGGGTGACACCTTTCGGCGCGGCTTTATTCGCAACTATGCCAAATTGCTGCAGATCGATCCCGAACCCTTGCTGGAAAATCTCCAGTCTGCACAGCCGCAAACACAGGCGATTGCGGTGCCGATGGGGCGTGTCGAATTTGGCGGTCGGCGCAGATTAATGCCTTTTGGCGACAATTCTTCGCGCATGCCATTGCCGAAACTTGCCCTGGTTATTGGTGTGGTGGTGTTTGTTTTGATTCTGGGCGCATATGAACTGCTTCAGGAGCATCCGGCAAAGACTGAGTCGGCAGCGAAATCCGGCGGCGAAACGACGATGGCTTTGTCTTTGCCTCAGCCTGGCGCACAGAATGAAGAGGCGTCTCACAATACGCCCGTAGAAAATACGGACTCTGTACCGAAAGCGCCATCACCAGCCGCCACCACGAATGGGGCTGCAACAGTTCCAGTCGCTGCGATTCCTGTTGCACCGACAGCCCAGGCGCCAACTGCTCCGTCTGTTTCGGCTCCCGTGGCGGTGAGCGCCGGCGGCCAGAACCTTCAATTTGTGTTTGACGGCGATTCCTGGGTCGAGGTAAAGGATAAGAGCGGCAAGGTCATCTTTTATCAGTTGAACGCCAAAGGGAGTCAGCAATCCGTGCGTGGCACGCCGCCGTTTTCGCTGGTAGTTGGGAATGCGTCCAAAGTCCGGGTGTCCTACAATGACAAGTCCGTCGATCTTGCACCTCATACCAAGGTGGACGTGGCGCGCCTGACGCTCGAATAAATCATGTTCACCCCTGAAATTCCCCGCCGCAAAAGCCGGCAGATCATGGTTGGCTCGGTCGCCGTTGGCGGCAATGCACCGATCAGTGTGCAGACCATGACCAACACCGAAACTTGCGATGTCGAGGCGACGCTTGCCCAGATCGGACGTGCAGTGAGGGCCGGCGTCGATATCGTGCGGGTTTCCGTTCCCAGCATGGAAGCGGCGGAGGCTTTCGGCGAGATCAGGAAGCGTTCGCCGGTGCCGCTGATCACCGATATTCATTTCGACCACAAAATTGCCTTGCGTGTCGCCGATCTCGGCGCGGATTGCCTGCGCATCAATCCCGGCAATATCGGGCGCGAAGACCGCGTCCAGGCGGTAATACAGTCAGCTAGAGATCACGGTATTCCGATTCGCATCGGCGTCAATGCCGGTTCGCTGGAAAAGGATTTGCAAAAGAAATATGGTGAGCCCACGCCCGAAGCGCTGGTGGAATCGGCCATGCGTCACATCGAGATTCTCGACCGGCTGAATTTTCCCGACTTCAAGGTGAGTCTCAAGGCCTCCGACGTGTTCACCACCGTTGAAGCCTACAAGATTCTCGCCGGCATGATCGAGCAGCCGCTCCACCTCGGCATCACCGAGGCGGGCGGTTTGCGTTCCGGCAGCGTGAAATCGGCAATCGGCATCGGCATGCTGCTGGCCGCCGGCATTGGCGATACCATCCGGGTGTCGCTGGCCGCCGACCCGGTAGAGGAAGTAAAGGTCGGTTTCGATATCCTGAAAAGCCTGCACATCAGAAGCAAGGGGATAAATATCATCGCCTGCCCGTCCTGCTCGCGCCAGGAATTCGACGTAATCAAGATCGTCAATGCACTGGAAGAGCGGTTGGAAGATGTTCTCGAACACCTTGATGTGGCGGTGATGGGTTGCGTGGTGAACGGCCCCGGCGAAGCGCGCGAGGCGGATTTCGGCATTGCGGGCGGTTCTCCCAGCCTGCTTTATATTGAGGGTAAGCCCGCCCACAAGGTGGCCGAGGCCGAGATGGTAGACGAACTGGAACGCCAGGTGCGCGCGCGCATTGCGGCAATGAAACAACAAGAGCAACAATAATGAGTCAAATTCAAGCCATACGCGGGATGAACGACATCCTGCCGGAACACTCCGACCTATGGGCCTTCTTCGAAGAAACCGTGCAGGACTGGTTGCGCAGCTACGGCTATCGCTGCATCCGCATGCCGATCGTCGAGCAGACCGCGCTGTTCAGTCGCGCCATCGGCGAAGTGACGGATATCGTCGAAAAGGAAATGTACACTTTCGTTGACGCGCTCAATGGCGAAAGTTTGACGCTACGGCCAGAAGGCACCGCATCCTGCGTGCGCGCGGCGATTCAGCACAACCTGCTGTACAATGCGCCGCAGCGGTTGTACTACACCGGGCCGATGTTTCGTCACGAGCGCCCGCAGAAGGGGCGCTACCGCCAGTTTCATCAGGTCGGCGTGGAGGCGTTGGGCTTTTCCGGGCCAGATATGGACGCCGAGCACATCGTCATGACGTCAAGGTTGTGGCGCAGGCTGGGTTTGCCCGATATCGAACTGCAAATCAATACGCTGGGCAGCAGCCAGGATCGCGCGCGTCATCGCGCCCGGCTGGTGCATCACCTTGAGCAGCATGTCGATCTCCTGGATGAGGAGGCGCGGCGGCGGATGCACACCAATCCGCTACGCGTGCTCGACAGCAAAAATCCGGCGTTGCAGGAGCTGATCGAGGCTGCGCCAAAACTGCTGGACGACCTTGACGAGGCATCCTTGAAGCATTTCGAGGAATTGCAGAGGATGTTGCGCGATGCCGGTGTGGAATACCGGATCAACCCGAGGCTGGTGCGCGGGCTGGACTACTATAATTTTACCGTATTCGAATGGGTGACGACCCGGCTCGGCGCGCAGGGAACGGTATGTGCCGGCGGGCGTTACGACGGCCTGATCGAGCAGATCGGCGGCAAGCCGGCGCCGGCGTGCGGTTTTGCCATGGGTGTGGAACGCCTGCTGGCGTTGCTGGAAGAAAATGCATTCAAGGCGCCGCCGATCCCCGTCGATGCCTACCTGGTGCATCAGGGCGAGGCGGCAGACCGGTTTGCCATGGTGGCCGCAGAACAGTTGCGCGATCAGGGATTGCATGTGATTTTGCATTGCGGCGGCGGTAGCTTTAAATCGCAGATGAAGAAGGCGGACGCCAGTGGCGCCCGATACGCACTGATCGTCGGCGATGACGAGGCGGCAGCAGGGGAAGTCAGCATCAAGCCGTTGCGCGAACTGGCAGAACAGCTACGGATGAAAGTGGATGCGGCAGCGCGCCTGATTGATGAAAGTACTAATGGTGTCATGGACGAGAGGAAATTATGAGCTTCGATCTTGAAGAGCAGGAAAAAATAGATGAGCTGAAAGCCTGGTGGAAACAGAATGGTTCTACCGTGCTGCTGGGGGTCGCAGTGTTTGTCGCGATATTGGGCGGCATGCAGGGCTGGCGCTACTACCAGAAATCCCAGCAACAGCAGGCGGCACAAGTGTACGAGGCGGTGCAAAATGGCGTACGTGCCAAGGACAAAACACGCGTTCGCGACGCGGCAGGCCAGCTTATCGAAAAATATCCGGCTACGCCCTATGCAACGAGAGCCGCACTGATTGTGGCTGGAATCAACTACGAATTGGGCGATGCAAAGAGCGCCAAGGCTCAGTTGCAATGGGTGATCGAGCATGCCAAGGAAGATGGCGCGCGCGATATGGCTCGTTTGCGTCTGGCCGGTATTCTGCTGGATGACAAGAGTTATGCCGAAGCCATGAAGTTGCTTGAGGCGCAGCACCAGAATTCATTCGACGGGTTGTTTGCCGACCTCAAGGGCGATGTACTGGCGGCCCAGGGCAAAATAGCGGATGCCAGTGCGGCATACAAAACCGCGCTGGAAAAAATTGACGAAAAAAGCACTTATCGCCAGATTGTTCAAATGAAGCTCGACGGCTTGGGAGCGCACGGATGAGCCGTTTTGCGCCTGTGAAAATATTGTTGGCGCTGGCCGCGATTCTACTTTCCGGTTGCAGTGGGCTGGGTGACAAGGTATCCACCGGCTTCGGTCTGTGGGGCGGTCAGAGCGTCGGCGAGAAGCCGGCGGCATTGGTCGAGTTCAAACCCTCGGCAGTTCTCAAGCTGGAATGGCAGGCGCGGGTTGGCGGAGCTGGCGACACGGTGTTGTTTCCGGCCATGTTGAAAGACGATGTTTATGCGGTAGGCCAGGATGGCAAAATTGCCCGTTTCGATACCGATACCGGCAAACAGGCGTTGAACATCGACGCCGGAAGCAAGGTCTCCGGCGGCGTTGGCGCGGGAGCCGGTTTGGTGACTCTAGGCACTGCCAGGGGCGAGGTATTGGGATTCGACGCCGCTGGCCAGCAGCTTTGGCAGGCGCGGCTTTCCAGTGAAATTTTGAGCGCACCGCAAGTGGCGGATGGTGTTGTCGTAGTACGCACCGGCGATGGCCGTATTTTTGGCCTGGATGCCAGGGACGGCAAGCGCAAGTGGATTTATCAACGCGCCATGCCGGCGCTTGCCCTGCGTAGTCACGCCGGAGTGGTGGTTTCCCGTGGCGCGGTATTCGCCGGCTTTGCCGGCGGCAAGTTGGTGGCGTTGAGTCTGGCAAACGGCAATGTCGGTTGGGAAGCGACAGTGTCCCAGCCGCGTGGCGCTACTGAACTGGAAAGGATGACTGATATCAGCAGCCTGCCGGTGGTCGATGAGCGCATGATTTGCGCCACTGCCTACCAAGGCCGTACTGCCTGCTTTGATATTGCCAGCGGCAATTTGATCTGGGCGCGCGATGTTTCCAGCGCGGCGGGATTGGCAGTCGATGAACGTAATGTTTACGTCAGCGATACAAAAGGTGCAATCCATGCATTGGACAAGCATAGCGGCGCCAGCCTGTGGAAGCAGGACAAGCTGTTTGCTCGGCGGGTGACAGCACCCTTGCCGCTGGGGCGCTATATCGCGGTAGCCGATTTGGAAGGCTATGTTCATTTGCTGGCGCGGGAAGATGGCAGCTTCGCCGCGCGTATCGCTACCGATGGCAGCCAGATCGGTGCGCCTCCTGTGGCGCTGAATCGTGGCTTTCTGGTACAGACCCGCAATGGCGGACTGTACGCGTTAACAGTGCAGTAAACTTTATAATTTCGTGAGGGGTGAGAGGTGAGGTGTGAGGCGAGAAATCAAAATCCGCACCGTCGCCGTTTTTTCGCCTCACCTCTAACCCCTAACGCCTAACCGAACTCATGAAACCCACACTTGTACTGGTTGGCCGTCCCAACGTCGGCAAATCCACTTTATTCAACCGCCTTACCCGAAGCCGCGACGCTTTGGTTGCGGACTTGCCGGGGCTGACGCGCGACCGTCATTACGGCCATGGACGGGTGGGGGACAGGCCTTATCTGGTGGTGGATACCGGCGGTTTCGAACCGGTGGTGAAAGATGGCATCCTCCACGAAATGGCCCGGCAGACCCTGCAGGCAGTGGATGAAGCCGACGCCATCGTATTTCTGGTGGATGCGCGCCAGGGGTTGACTGCTCAGGACAAGATCATCGCCAACCAGTTGCGCAAAACCGGTCGGCCATTATTCCTGGCTGTGAACAAGGCCGAGGGCATGCGCCGCGACGTGGTCGCCGCCGAATTCTACGAGCTTGGTCTGGGCGACCCGCTGGTGATTTCCGGGGCGCATGGTGAGGGCGTCCACGACTTGGTAGAACTGGCGTTGGAAAGTTTCCCGTTGGAAGAGGTTGACGAGGACGAGGACGATCATCCGAAAATTGCCATCGTCGGTCGTCCCAATGTCGGCAAGTCTACCCTGGTGAACAGCCTGCTCGGC
Organism: Betaproteobacteria bacterium; assembly: GCA_021373185.1. Lineage (GTDB taxonomy): Bacteria > Pseudomonadota > Gammaproteobacteria > Burkholderiales > Sulfuricellaceae > Sulfuricella. The sequence continues at coordinate 7,071 of JAJFTF010000034.1, forward strand.
GAAGAGCGGGTCATCGCTTTCGACCAGCCGGGCACGACGCGCGACAGCATCTACATTGAATTCGACCGCGACAACAGGCATTACACCCTGATCGATACCGCCGGCATCCGCAAGCGCGGCAAGGTGTTCGAGGCGATCGAGAAATTTTCTGTGGTTAAAACACTGCAGGCCGTGGAAGATGCCAACGTGGTGGTGCTGGTGCTGGACGCGCATCAGGATATTTCCGAACAGGACGCCCATATCGCAGGCTTTGTGGTGGAAAGCGGTCGTGCGCTGGTGGTGGCGGTGAACAAATGGGACGACTTGCCGGCTGATCGGCGCGACGTGATCAAGAGCGATATCGCGCGCAAGCTGCAATTTCTCGATTTCGCCAAATTCCATTACATTTCCGCCTTGCAGGGCAGCGGGGTGAGCGGCCTGTTCAAGTCGATCGACGGCGCCTATGCCTCTGCCATGATAAAGATGGCGACACCGAAGTTGACCCGTATTCTGATGGATGCCACCACCCAACACCAACCGCCCAAATCCGGCCCGTTCCGTCCCAAGATGCGCTACGCCCACCAGGGCGGTTCCAACCCGCCGCTGGTGATCGTTCACGGCACTTCGCTGGACAGCCTGTCGGACAGCTACAAACGCTATCTGGAAAGCACCTTCCGCAAAGCTTTCGAATTGACCGGGACGCCGCTGCGGGTGCAGTTCAAGCAAGGACATAATCCTTTCGCCGGCAGGGTGCGTGCGCCGCTGACGGACGACGAGAAAAAGAGCGCCCACCGCCAACGTCGACGCGGGCGCAAGATGTATGGTTAGTCGCGTGGGGAATGGGGCGGAAAGCCGGAACTTGCGTTTCGCCTCATTTCTCTATTCCTCTCGGCACTTTTCCCGGTGCTACCAACTCCTGAATCTGGAACCCGTATGATGCAATCCGGCCCGCGCGAAATTGTCACTCCTTTTCGCCCCATTCCCCTCGAAGTGCCGGAGGGGATGAAGCACAACGAATTTTTCAACAGTACGGAAAATCTCAACGATCTGATGCACAACAACGGATTGTTGAAGAACGACGAAAATCTGTTGCTCTATCGCAAGGCGCTGGGGCATAGCAACGAGTTCGACACCTCGATTATCTACAATACCTCGCAATGCATCCTCAACCCGCTGGGCAGGCCGGTGCGGCGCACCCAGGTGCCAGACAACGTGAAACATGTCTGGAACCGGATGAACCAGATCATCATCGATTACATGCTGGAGCTTTATCCCGACCCGGATGAGGCGCTGATCCTGGCGGGCGAGGCGAGCCTGGACGCTACTTGGCCGCTGACCTCGCCCGGCGTGCCCAGCATCCGTATGTTGCACAACCACTTCATTGTCTTTCCCAAGGATGAACTGCGCAATGCCAAGCTGGCCGACCTGAAAAACCCCAATTTGACTGACGGTGGCCAGCACAGCCTGTTTCAGGCCTACATGCACGATGTTTACCGCGAGTTTTTCAATAGGGCGCTGGATCTGCAAATCCTCAAGCCTGCCAGCGAGGCCGACGCGCGCATCGAACTGACCGGCTATCCGCAGGGTTTGCCGAGCTGGGAAATCCAGGGCGGCGCGGCGGCGCTGAAAGATGTCCGCTTCTGGAAGGAATATGACGAAGTATTGAAGGGTTTCATCGATTTTTACCGTACCTTTTTTTCGCAGGTCTCGACCCGTAACGCACCGCTTCCAAACGATGTTTATTACCCGGAAGAGGTCGAAAGCGTACTGATGTTCAACAATGATTTCCTGAAGACGGCGAGGAAGGTGCGCAACCAGTGCATCACCGATGCGAAGTACGCCAATGCGATTCGCTGGCAACCCGCGTTCAAGCAACTCATCTATCGTAATGACGAGGGCAAGTTGATCGTTACGATCAGTCAGAACTCTATCGGTAACGCCATCACTGAATTGCTTGGGGTGGTGGTTAATCGCGTAGCCGATGCGCCAGCCTATGAAAAGCAGGAGCCCGAGTTAATCGGGAAATTGCTCGAAGTGCGCCGCCGCCTGATCGAAGCCGATCTGGGCGATGCCATTGCAACCGATTATTGGCCGGACGAGTAAAGATATAAACGGTCCATTGCCTTGAAATATCCCGATTCTCCCATATAGTGATATCTGAGGGTTGCTGGCAGTGGCTTGAAAAATCAAGTAAAGTACTCACCCCAAATCAATTATAACAACGTACTGGAGAAATCATGAGCGCGAAAGGGCAATTGTTACAAGACCCGTTTTTGAATGCTTTGCGTAAAGAGCATGTGCCCGTTTCCATTTACCTGGTAAACGGTATCAAGCTTCAAGGGCAGATCGAGTCATTCGACCAGTACGTCGTGCTGCTGAAAAACACTATTACCCAGATGGTCTACAAACACGCAATTTCCACGGTGGTGCCGGTCCGGCCCGTGAATATGGCTTTTGAACACCCTGAAGAGGCATAGGGCTCTCGATGTTTGAACGCCCTGGCAGCGGTGATGCTGCTGTTTTGGTCGGCCTGGATTTTGGTAACGCAGGTTACGAAGAAAGCCTGGAAGAACTCCAGCGCCTGACCGAGAGTGCCGGGGTAAGTGTTTTGGGCATCGTTCGCGGCAAGCGTGCCAGGCCGGATGCAAAGCTGTTTGCCGGTTCCGGCAAGGTTGACGAAATCGCCGGGACTGTGGCGGATAGCGAAGCCAATCTGGTTATTTTCGATCACGATCTTTCCCCTTCGCAGCAGCGCAATCTGGAGCAGCACCTGAAATGCCGCGTGCTCGATCGCACCAGCCTGATCCTCGATATTTTCGCGCAACGCGCCCAGAGCCATGAAGGCAAGCTGCAGGTGGAGCTGGCTCAGTTGGAGCATCTGTCGACGCGGCTGGTGCGTGGCTGGACTCACCTGGAACGGCAAAAGGGCGGTATCGGTCTGCGCGGGCCGGGTGAAACCCAGCTCGAAACCGACCGGCGCCTGCTCGGCAAGCGCGTCAAGTCGCTCAAGGAAAAACTCGTCAAGCTGGGTCGGCAGCGCACCGTGCAGCGCCGTGCCAGAAGTCGTGCCAACGTATTGTCGGTGTCCATCGTCGGTTACACCAACGCAGGGAAATCGACCTTGTTCAACTGCCTGACCCATGCCGAGGCTTATGCGGCGGATCAGTTGTTCGCCACGCTGGATACCACTTCCCGCAAATTTTTTGTTCCTGGCGGCGGTTCCGTGGTGTTGTCCGACACTGTGGGCTTTATCAAGCATTTGCCGCATACCCTGGTGGCGGCGTTTCGTGCCACTCTGGACGAGGCGATCGGGGCGGATCTGCTACTGCATGTGGTCGATGCGTCGAGCGAGAGCAGGGACATGCAAATTGAGGAAGTGAACAAAGTGCTGGCCGAGATTGGCGCCGACCGCATCCCGCAGTTGCTGGTATTCAACAAAATCGACGTCAATGGCGTGGCTCCGGGGTTGGAACGTGACGAATATGGTAGAATCAGCCGTGTTTGGGTGAGCGCACGAAGCGGCGAAGGGCTTGATATCCTCCGGGCGGCACTGGCTGAATGTAGTAGTCAGCTCCGGCCTGAAGCGGTTCCTGACGAGGTTCAAAATTGCGTAAGCTGAATATTTGACCACCTGAACAATTACATAGGAAGTAAGACATGGCGTGGAACGATCCCGATTGGGGCAAAAAGAATAATGGCGGGCCACCTGACCTCGATGAGATGTGGCGCAATTTCAACCGCAAGTTGAATGAGATGTTTGGCGGCAAGGGTGGCCCTTCCGGAGGAACTTCCGGCGGTGGCAGTCCCATGTCTGGCGGCAAGTTGGCTGCGGGTCTTGGCTTGATTCCATTGCTGGCGATTCTGGTCTGGCTGGGCAGCGGCTTTTACATTGTCAACGCGGGTGAGCGCGGCGTAGTGTTGCGCTTCGGGAAATTTGTCGAGACCACGCAACCGGGCCCGCGCTGGCACTTGCCTTTCCCGATTGAAAGCAAGGAAGTGGTGAATCTGCAGCAGGTGCGCACCGTGGAAATCGGTTACCGTGCCAACGTCAAAAGCAAGATGCTGAAAGAGTCTCTGATGCTGACCGACGACGAGAACATCATCGATATCCAGTTCGCGGTGCAGTACATTCTGAAAAGCCCTGAAGATTATTTGTTCAATAACCGCCACCCTGACGACGCGGTGCATCAGGCGGCGGAAACGTCAATTCGCGAAATCGTGGGCAAGAGCAAGATGGATTTTGTATTGTATGAAGGGCGTGCCGAGATCGCAACACGTGCGGCCAAGTTGATGCAGGAAATCCTCGATCGCTACAAGACCGGCATTAGCATCAGCAAGGTCACCATGCAGAACGCCCAGCCGCCGGAGCAGGTGCAGGCCGCATTCGACGATGCGGTAAAAGCCGGGCAGGATCGCGAACGTGCCAAGAACGAAGGCCAGGCCTACGCCAACGACGTGATTCCTAGAGCGCGCGGCGCCGCTTCGCGCTTGCTGCAGGAGTCCGATGGTTACAAGCAGCGTGTGATTGCCAACGCCCAGGGTGACGCCAGCCGTTTCAAGCAGGTGCTGGTGGAATACAGCAAGGCGCCGAAAGTAACGCGCGACCGCATGTATCTCGACACCATGCAGCAGATGATGAGCAACTCCAGCAAGGTGTTGGTGGATCAGAAGGGTGGCAACAATCTGCTTTACCTGCCGCTCGACAAGTTGATTCAAAGTACCGGGGCAGATTCGTCATTTTTGGCCGATGCTCCTCCGGCTAAGGCGTCTGAGCCAGCCGCGCCTGCGGCGACAAGCACGGTTCGTTCGCGTGAAGCCTTCCGCAGCCGTGAACGGGAGGTGCGCCCATGAAACATCTTAATGCCATCATGACCGGGTTGATCGCAGTCTTTATCCTGCTCAACCTGACCATGTATACCGTCGATCAACGGCAGAATGCGATTGTCTTCCAGTTGGGCGAGATCATTGATGTGAAGAAGACGCCGGGCCTGTATTTCAAGGTGCCTTTCCTGCAGAACGTGCGTTTCTTCGATACTCGTGTGCTTACCCTGACTTCGCAGGAGCCGGAGCGCTTCATTACGTCGGAAAAGAAAAACGTCCTGGTGGATTCTTTCGTCAAGTGGCGCGTCGTTGACGTCAAGCAATACTACGTCAGCGTCGGCGGCGATGAGACCCGCGCCCATCTTCGTCTGTCACAGACCGTCAACGACGGTCTGCGTGCCGAGTTCGGCAAGCGCACCGTGCATGATGTGGTTTCCGGTCAGCGTGACCAGATCATGGAGATTCTGCGCCAGAAGGCGGATTCCGACGCGCGCACCATTGGCGTTCAGGTGCTCGACGTGCGGATCAAACGGGTGGACTTGCCGCAGGAAGTCAGCGAATCGGTGTACCAACGCATGGAGGCCGAGCGTAAGCGGGTCGCCAATGAACTGCGTTCCACCGGTGCCGGCGAGGCGGAGAAAATCAAGGCGGACGCCGACCGGCAGCGCGAGGTGGTTCTGGCCGAGGCATATCGCGACGCGCAACGCACCAAGGGCGAAGGGGACGCCAAAGCGGCCGGGATTTATGCTGAGGCATTTGGCCAGAATCCCGAGTTCTACGCGTTCTATCGCAGCATGGAAGCTTACCGGCAGACTTTCAAGAACAAGAGCGATGTGATGGTCATGGATCCGAGCTCGGAGTTCTTCAAGTACTTGAAATCTTCCGGTAAATAAAATGCCGGCACGGCCTCGGACGTGAAAACAAGCTTGTTTGTCGCGCTGGGTCTGATGCTGGTGCTGGAGGGGGTTCTGCCGTTTATGGCGCCGGCGTTATGGCGCGAAACCTTTCGCAGGATGACTGAAATGACCGACGGGCAATTGCGCTTCGTCGGGCTGACTTCGATGATGGGCGGCTTGCTGCTCTTGTACCTGATTAAATGAACATGCATAACTGGTTACTTCCGGAATATATTGAGGACATGCTGCCGGCTCAGGCGCTGCGTTTCGAACGTACGCGTCGGAAGCTGCTCGACTGGTTTCATGCTTGCGGCTACCAACTGGTAATTCCGCCGCTGCTGGAATACTTGCCGTCCCTGCTTTCCGGCACAGGCCGCGACATGGATATCAAGACCTTCAAGGTGGTGGATCAGCTTTCCGGCCAAATGATGGGCTTGCGTGCCGACATCACGCCGCAGGCGGCGCGGATTGATGCGCATTTGCTCAACCGGCAGGGCGTGGTCAGGCTGTGCTATGCCGGCAGCGTGCTTCACGCCTTGCCCGCTGGCCAGATGCAGACCCGCGAGCCGTTGCAGATCGGGGCTGAATTGTTCGGCCACGGCGGTATTGAAAGCGATGTGGAAATCCAGCGCTTGATGATCAAGGCGCTTCAGCTAGCCGGGGTCGAATCGGTACAGCTTGATCTTGGCCATGTCGCGATTTTTCATAGCCTGATCGAACGCGCGGCAATTTCCCCGGAGCTCGAGGCGGAGCTGTTTCTGGCCATGCAGGGTAAGGACATTCCCGCACTCACCGAACTGACTTCCTCGCTGGACAAGGTTTCACGGGAAGCGCTACGGTTATTGCCCCGGCTTTATGGCGGCACGGAGACGCTGGACGAGGCGCGGCAGCACCTGCCGGATTATCCAGAGATTCACCAGGCGCTGGATGACCTGCGCACCATCGGTAGCCAGGTTAAGGACATTGCGCCCAACCTGTGCTTCGATCTGGCCGAGTTGCGCGGCTATCATTATCACAGCGGCGTAGTGTTCGCTGCTTATGCGACAGGCTGGGCCAATGCGGTCGCCCTTGGCGGCCGCTACGACAAGGTGGGCGAGACGTTTGGCCGCTCCCGGCCAGCCACCGGCTTCAGCATGGATTTGCGCGCCGTGGTCGGCGCCTTGCCGGTACCGTCGTTGCCCAAGGCGATCCTCGCGCCATATGTTCAGGATGCCGTGTTACAGGATAAAATCAATTCTTTGCGCGCCCATGGCGAAGTCGTGGTGGTGGACTTGCCGGGGCACGAAATGAACAGGGAAGAGCTGAATTACGACCGTGTGCTGGTACTGGGCGAAATCGGCTGGGCCGTAGTCGAAGTTTAAATAAAAATTTGTTCAAGGGATGGAATCGGAATGACCAAAAATGTAGTGGTAATCGGCACCCAGTGGGGCGATGAAGGCAAGGGCAAAATCGTTGACTGGTTGACCGACCATGCCCAGGGCGTAGTACGCTTTCAAGGGGGGCACAATGCCGGCCACACGCTGGTGATCGACGGCAAGAAAACCGTGCTGCACCTGATTCCGTCGGGCATCCTGCGCGACAAGGTACTCTGCTACATCGGCAACGGCGTGGTGGTGTCGCCCCAGGCCTTGCTGGAGGAAGTGGATATGCTGGAGGCCGCCGGAGTGGCGGTGCGCAACCGGCTGAAAATTTCCGAAGCCTGTCCGGTGATCATGCCCTACCACATTGCGCTCGACCAAGCGCGCGAAATCGCCAAGGGCGCCGGCAAGATCGGCACCACCGGTCGCGGCATCGGCCCGGCCTATGAAGACAAGGTATCGCGTCGCGGCATCCGCATTCAGGACTTATTCCATCGCGAGCGCCTTGCCGCCAAACTCGGCGAAATTCTCGACTTCCACAATTTCGTGCTGAAGAATTACTTCCATGCCGAGACTGTGGATTTCCAGAAGACCCTGGATGAAACCCTGACGGTGGCGGAGCGCATCAAGCCGATGGTGGCGGACGTGCCGCACCTGCTGTATGAAGCCAGCAAGTCGGGCAAAGGCCTGTTGTTCGAAGGCGCGCAGGGCGCGTTGCTGGACATTGACCACGGCACCTACCCGTTCGTGACCTCATCCAACTGCATCGCCTCCAATGCTGCTACCGGCAGCGGTGTGGGGCCGCAGATGCTGAATTACATCCTCGGCATCACCAAGGCCTACACTACCCGCGTCGGCGCCGGGCCATTCCCGACCGAATTGTACGACGCAGTGGACAAGCTCGACCCGGTTGGCAAGGGCCTGGCCGACCGCGGGCACGAGTTCGGTTCCACCACCGGACGCGCGCGGCGCTGTGGCTGGTTTGACGCGGCAGCACTGAAGCGTTCGATCCAGATCAATGGCGTGACCGGCCTGTGCGTCACCAAGCTGGATGTGATGGACGGCATGGACGTCGTGCGCCTTTGCGTCGGCTACAAAGTGGACGGAACGACCATCGACATCCTGCCGTCGGGCGCGGAAACCTTGGCCAAGTGCGAACCGATTTACGAAGAAATGCCGGGCTGGAAAGATACCACGGTCGGGGTGAAGAGCTACGATGCTCTGCCCGTTGCGGCGAAGAACTATCTGAAACGGATGGAAGAAGTCTGCGAAGTGCCGATCGATATCATTTCGACCGGCCCGGATCGGGATGAAACCATTGTCTTGCGTCACCCATTCGAGTAACAGCAAAGAAAAAGGGCAGGTTCAAAGAACCCGCCCTTTTTTGATTTGGTGCCCAGAAGAGGACTCGAACCTCCACACCTTGCGGCACACGGACCTGAACCGTGCGCGTCTACCAATTCCGCCATCTGGGCAATTCAGCAAGCGCGCACTTTAATAGGAAAGCGATATTTTGTCAACGAAGAAAATAAGATCAAGAGACCCATTTCTCGAACGCGAGCGTGCTCAATACGAGCATCCGTTGCCGAGCCGGGAATATATATTGCAAATCCTCACCGAGCAGGGCGTTCCTGTCGCCGAGGAAAAACTCGCCAAGCTGCTGGAAATCACCGAGGACGAACTGGACGTGTTCAGCCGCCGCCTCAGGGCGATGGAGCGCGACGGCCAAATCATGCGCAACCGCAAATATGCGGTATGCGTGGTGGACAAGCTCGACCTGATCAAGGGTACGGTGCAGGGCCACAAGGACGGCTTCGGCTTCCTGGTGCCGGATGGCGAAGGCGAAGACCTGTTTCTCGGCCCCAGCCAGATGCAGAAAGTGCTGCACGGCGACCGGGTGATGGCACGGATGATCGGCGAGGATCGCCGCGGTCGCCCGGAAGCCAGCATCGTCGAGGTGCTGGAACACGTCAACACGCGCGTGGTGGGGCGGCTGTTCAACGAGCATGGCATTCTGTTTGCGGTGGCCGAAAACAAGCGCATCAGCCAGGACTTCCTGATCCCGCCGGGCGGCGATCTGGGCGCCAAGCCCGGCCAGGTGGTGGTGATCGAAATCATCGCGCAGCCGAGCAAGAACGCCAAGCCGGTCGGAAACGTGGTGGAAATTCTCGGCAATTACACCGACCCCGGCATGGAAATCGAGATCGCGCTGCGCAAGCACGATCTGCCCCATGTTTTCCCTCATGAGGTGGAACAGGCAGCAAAGAAATTTTCCGCGCAGGTGCTGAAAAAAGACTTGAAAGGGCGTGAGGATTTGCGCGGGCTGCCTCTCGTCACCATCGACGGCGAGACCGCGCGCGATTTCGATGACGCGGTGTTTTGCCGCAAGCTGGACAAGGGCTGGAACCTGCTGAGCAAGAGCGGCTGGAAGCTGTATGTGGCGATTGCCGACGTCAGCCATTATGTTCAGCCCAAGGATGCACTTGATCTTGAAGCGTTCGACCGCGGCAACTCGGTGTACTTCCCGCGCCGCGTCATCCCGATGCTGCCGGAGGAATTGTCCAACGGCCTGTGCTCGCTCAACCCGCACGTCGAACGGTTGTGCATGGTGTGCGAGATGGACATCAGCGGCAATGGCGAGGTCAAGAAATACAAGTTCTACCCGGCGGTGATGAACTCCCACCAGCGCTTTACCTACACTACGGTGGCGGCCATGCTGGCCGATCCCAAAGGCGCGGAAGCCAAGGAACACAAGGAGCTGCTGCCGCACATCCAGGAACTGAACAACCTGTTCAAGGTGCTGGTCAAGGCGCGCGGCAAGCGCGGGGCAATCGATTTCGAGACCATCGAAACGCAGATGATCTTCAACGATCAGGGCAAGATCGAGCGCATTGTGCCGGTGCACCGCAACGACGCTCACCGCCTGATCGAGGAGTGCATGCTGGCGGCCAACGTGTGCGCTTCGGATTTCCTGCAAAAGAACGAGCATCCGACCCTGTACCGCATCCACGAAGGGCCGACCCCAGAGAAGCTGGAAGGGCTGCGCGAATTCCTCAAGGAGTTCGGCTTGCCTCTGGGCGGCGGCGACGATCCCCATGCCAAGGACTACGCCAAGCTGCTGTCCAAGGTAAAAGGGCGGCCCGACGAGCAATTGCTGCAAACCGTGATGCTGCGCTCGCTGCGGCAGGCGGTATACAGCCCGGACAACGTCGGCCATTTCGGTCTGGCCTATGAGTCCTACACCCACTTTACCTCGCCGATCCGGCGCTATCCCGACTTGCTGGTGCACCGCGCCATCAAGGCGGTGCTCAACGGCGAGAAGTACCAACCCGGCAAATGGGCCGAATTGGGCGTTCACTGCTCCCAGACCGAACGCCGTGCCGACGAAGCGACACGCGATGTCTCCGACTGGCTCAAGTGCTTCTACATGCAGGACAAGGTGGGCGAGACCTTCGACGGCACCGTCGCCGGCGTTACCGGTTTCGGTGTTTTCGTCGCGCTCGACAATATTTATGTGGAAGGCCTGGTACATGTCACCGAACTGGGCAACGATTATTTCCATTTCGACGCCGCCAAGCATCAGTTGCTGGGCGAGCGCACCGGCCAGCGCTTCCGCCTGGGCGACCGGCTCAAGGTCAGGGTGGCGCGGGTCGATCTCGAAACCACCAAGATCGATTTCGTGATGACAGAACCCAAAGAGCCCGCGCGGTCGACGCCTGGCCAGCGCCGGCCTGCAGCTAAGGAGAAGGAAGCCGGCCGGCAGCCGCGCGCACCCAGGAAAACTGAAGGCAGCGGCAAGCCCGGCCGGAAGAGGAAGGCCGCGCGCTGATGGCTGACAGCTTTATTTACGGCTTTCATGCCGTGGTCAGCCGCATTCGGCAAAACCCGAAGGGCGTCACTGAAATCTATATGCACCGGGAGCGGCAAGACCCGCGTTCACGCGAGCTGCTGCAACTGGCCGAAACCCAAGGTGTGCGCGTTATTTTCATGGAGCGTCAGCGCCTTGACGGCATGGTCGGCAACGACAAGCACCAGGGTGTAGTGGCCAAGGTCGAAGCGGCGCAGCAATATCATGACGTG
>JAJFTF010000042.1 GCA_021373185.1 Betaproteobacteria bacterium
TCGATATGCCTGGCCACCATCAGAAAGCGCTTGCGGCTCTGCGCCAGCCCGCCGATCTGGCCGCAATCGTGCGTCGTCTCGGCGGTGGCATAGCCGTAGCGCTGCAACAGCGACTGAATCTGATCCAGCAGATGGCGCCCACGGTTGGCAATGCGCGGCACATTCTCAAAGATGATCAGTTCCGGCAAATCGTCGGAGAAGGCTTCCAGCATCAGCCACACCCCGCGCAGCGTCAGGCGATTCAGCGCCTGATACTTATCGGTTTTGCTCTTTCCCTCGGAAAGCAGCCCGGAAAAACCCTTGCAAGGCGCGGACAGGAAAACGATATGAGGCCGCTCATTGCCGGCGGCGCGCTGGATGTCCACCGGCATGGCCTCGCGCCAACCTGCCGGCGGCTCAACGCCGTGAAAAGCCCGGTACTGGTCACGGTCGAACATATCCAGCACCGTGCCTGGAACGCCGGCCAGTGAGGAAAAATCCTTGATCGCCGCCGCGTCGACGTCGATGCCGCCAAGACAACGGAACCGCGCCTGTGAGTTACCGACCCGCGCCTCGCCCCGGTTGAACCCGGCAGCACCGCCGCCGAGTCCACAGAAGAGGTGTAAGTGGCGGATTTCTACATTTTTTACGCTCATGCCACCTCCCTTGCAATAACGATTCCCATGCCGACACGATGGGCGACGTGCATTTCCAGATGTGCGCCAGCGGATTTCTGCCAGCCATCGAGAAGCGCCAGGGTGTCGCAGGTAAGAAGGGATGCAAGGTCTTTGCGAAGGCATCCATGCCAGTCATCAGCCGATTCGTGGTTGATTTCTGCCGGGTTGATGACTTCATACCCGAGCGAGCGCAATCTATCCGCTTCGGCGTTGAATGCCGGAAAGTTGAATTCCGGTAAGCCCGTCATCGGGCCGCTGATGTAGATGCGCTTCATACATAGCCCTTTTGGTGATCGCCGTGCCTGACATGCTCAATCGCCTTGCCGGGTTCTTCCGTGCGCCGGTCTGGCCAAGCACGAGATTCGTTGCACACCTGCTTGGAGGCGATTGCCATTGCGATTTCTTCCGGCTCGAACCCGGCTCTCCAAGCCCCATCCAGCGCAAGAAGCACAACGTCGACCCATTCAGTCACGTCTCCGGGGTTGGACGCAATTTCGTTGAGTTCCTTGCGGATATGGTCAATGATTCCTTCTGTTCTGGCGCCTGATCCGAAAGTCCGTAATGAAAAGTAACGTTGCCGCTTCAGGTGAGCGACGAGATCGAAGGTTTGGATTAAGTTCATGGCAGCACCTCGTCTTTCGTGGCGATCAGCACCGTGCGAGATTCCAGCGATCTAGCCGCGCCAATGGAATCGAGGTTTCTGGTGGTTGGATTGATTTTTACCCCTCCATCCTCGCAAAGCACCTCCATGCCTGATTTGCGCAGCGACTCGGCGATTATTTTTAGCGCGACCGTTTTTCCTGCGCCACCGCCACCGATAATCAAGATTTTCATGTCGAGTTTTTTCATGGCAGCACCTCACGAATGTCCTTGGCAAGCGCGGATTGGCCTTCTTTGAATCCGGTCGCATAGTCTCCGATGGAGAGAGCAAAGCTGAGCTGCTTGATGTCCTTGATGAACAAGTCTTTCGCATCAAGGCAGGCCTGCATGGCTTCTTCTCTGGTCGGTTTGATTCCACGGGTTTCCATCTGAAGCACCGACACTTTGTGCAATGGATCGATCAAGGTGTCGAAATAAACCATCCAATGCCAGGCTCCCTTCGTGTAGCCCTCTGCGTATTGAGTAATGCGGCAATTTCCGCAATCGGGTATCACTGCCGTATATTCATCGGATTCGGCTCTATCTGTTTTCGGCCAAACCAGCCCGCCGAATTCAATGGTTTCCTCTGAGGGTGAAAGAATTTCGCTCATGACGCCCTCCCCTCATAAACCCGCCGCATGTCGCGCTTCCTGAACACCTTCTTGCCGTCCACCTCATGCAGCGCCGATTCCAGGTCTTCTTTGGTGATGCCGGTATAGACGCTGGTTGACGAGATAGAGGCTTGGCCAAGCGTGGCTTGGACTACGCCACGGGGGTCTTTGCTGGTGGTGTTGTGCATGATGTTCATCGCCCGGGTGTGGCGAAACCAGTGGGGGGATACGCCCGCCGGCAACTGAGCCAGCTTCGCCCAGTACGCGGTGCGCTGCTCGAAGGCGCGGACGCTGAGCCCCGCCCAGCCTCTGCTGCCGGATTTGCGCGAGATCACCAGCGCCTCGTCCAGTTCCGCGCCGTCTCGCAGGCCGAGCAGATCGAGCAGGGCTTCGCGCACCGGCTGAGTGACCAGCACAGAATGGTCGCGGCGGCTTTCCGGTTTGCCTTTACGCCGGTTTTTCGGGATAAAGAGGTAGCCGGTTTTAAGCGCTTGTATCCCATCGCCCACGGTCACTTTGGAAAATTCACCGATCCGCAGACCGGAGTTGATCAATAGGCGCATCCAGGCAAAATCGCGCGTCGCATACACATCCGCAAACTGCTTCACGGTCGAGAGCAGCAGTCGCTGTTCGTCTTCCGTCAGGTACCGTATCATCACGATGGCTCGCTCCCAGGTAAAACCCCGTGGATTGGACTGATGAAGGGACGGGGAAAGCCGCATTCACCAGTAAATAAAGAGATAAGGTCGTTGCCGCCGTGCCGGCAATCAGCCAGCACAGAGCGCAAGCGATCCGCCGGGCGATCATTGCTGCACCTCGGCGGCATAAATGATTTCAACCTGCTTGCGCGCTTCGGCGGCGGCATGGCGGCACCGCTCGAAATCGCCACGCTCGGCGGATGCCAGCGCGGCATCCAGCCAGTCCGCACCGCCACGCGGCGGCGATAGGCGTCCATCCTTGCCGTGGGGATTGGGATAGAAGCGGAAGCGGTGCGATTCATCGATCTGCCCTTTCATGCGTAACGGGCTGCGCATTTCGCCGCACCCCATTTTTCCACAGCGCCAGCGCCACATTGCGCAGGCACAGGTAAATGCTTCGGTTCTCGATCACTTTTTCAAACGGCGCATGGATCCGGCAACGGGCATGCGCGGCCCTCAAATAATCCTCCGGCACTTCTTCCAACATCAGATTGAAAGAGCGCTGGGTCGGCATGGTTTAACCCACCATCCCTTCAATCCGCGACATCAGCACCATCATCGCGGATACCGCTTCCAGCCCTTCCTTGCTGAGCCTTGGCCAATCGCCCCTGGTGATGCGCCCCTTGGCCAGCGCCTCACCCAGCGCGGCGGCAAAATCGCCCAGCTCTTTCTGGTGAATCAGCACCAGGTCGAGCAATGCCGCGTCAGAATGGCCGTCCACATCGGGCAACGCGACAAAAGCGCCGCCCACCGCCAGGCAAAAAGACTGAGCCGCCACCGGGTTGCCGGTCGCGTTCGTCCAGGCGATCAAATCGGAAACAGTGGGTTTGTGGTGCCCGGTTTCGTTGGGATTGGCTTTGTTGTAGATCGTGCCGGGAGCGCCGCCAGTGATTTGCGCAAGACGCTCCGGCCCTGACATGGTTTTGGTTGCAAAATCCAGCACCATCCGATGAATCGCCTCGTGAACGTCACGAGGAATGCGTGAATCCGCCATCACAATTCCCCTATAAAAATGCTTGGGGAGGCGGGATACTTGACTTGCGAGCGAGTATCACCGCACCCCAGCCATCCACGCGGCGCCAACCGCGTGGATGGCTACCCTATGCTGCTTGTTGTTCCATGAATCGCTCTGGATAGAGGATTTGCTCTTCGGTGATCAAATCCCGCCCGAGATAGGCGGCGATTTTTTCCGCCACAACAGGAGACGCCCTTTCCGTGAGGTTTTCCAAACACGAGATATGCGCCTGGCTAACGCCTGCGGCTGCGGCCAGCTCTTCTTGCTTCTTACCGGCTTTTTTCCGAGCCAACTTCAGTGGTGTCGCTGCCATGTCAATTCCATAAATGTGCTTGATGATTAAATATAGGCGTTACCTATATTGTTGTCAATAGGTCATGCCTATTATTTATTTATAGGTTTGGCTTATAAAATGAGATCTATGATCGGTCACCGAATTAAAGAGGCGCGAGATGCCGCCAAATTGAGTCAGGCTGAGCTGGCGCGGGTTATCGGCGTTTCTCAGCCAACAGTTTCAGACTGGGAGAGCCTGAAAACCGCCCCTACCACGGACAATATGTCCATGGCTGCGATAGTGTTGTGCGTGCGTTTTGAGTGGCTGGCAACCGGGCGAGGGGAAATGCGATATGTGGAAGGCGTGCAGGAATATGCCGCGCCTTATCAAGTGGTGGCGCCGCCGCCAGACCAGGTTGAGCTATTGAATATTTACATGCAGCTGACCCAGAAGAGGCGGCAGGCGCTGATTGAATTTATAAAGAAGTGGGGTTGACGAAATAACGTAGTCCAAATAACCAATAGGGAAAAGGGGACAAAATGCTGGAATTCAAATCAAGGCTGGCCAATCACGTCGAGCACGTCAAAACAGCCGGTGCGCACTGCGCCACCGAAGAGACGACCAAGCAGGCGCTAATTCTCCCTCTGCTCGACATCCTTGGATTCAGCCCTTTCGACCCGCTCAAAGTCCGCGCCGAATACTGCGCCGACTTCCCCGGCGTAAAATCCTCGGAGCGGGTGGATTACGCCCTGTTTTCGGATAACCAGCCGGTGATGTTCGTCGAGGCCAAGGCTTACGCCCAGAACCTCACCAATCACAGCCCCCAGCTATCCCGCTATTTCAACGCCACGCCGGGCGTCAAAATTGCCGCCATCACCAACGGCAAGGAATGGCGCTTCTTCACCGACCTGAAACACCAGAACATGATGGACGACACCCCTTTCCTGGTCGTTCAACTGCTTGCCCTCGCCGATGATGCCGCCGATCAGCTCTCCCGCTTCCGCTACGATCAGTTCCAGCCGGATTCCCTGCGCACCTTTGCCGAATCCCGCATGTACCTGGCCGCATTCCGCACGGCCATCGAAACCAGTCTGCGGGAAGTGGATGCCGAATTCGTCCGCTTCATCGCGCTGCGCGCCAATCTGGAAGGAAAGCTCACCGCCAAGTTCCTGGAATCCATCACCCCTCTGGTCAAACAAGCTGTGGCCGAAGCCGTCGGCGGCATGGTGGTGAGCGGTCTATCGGCACAACCTGCGCCGGCACCGGCGCCGGAACCGTCCATGCCCGCCTCAACCGGCAGCGACAAAACCGATGAAATCAACCCGGACAATCCCAGAATCATCACTACCGCAGCAGAAAAACGCCTGCTCGAAATCGTGCAGGACATGCTCGGCGGGGCAGCCTCGCCTGACGAAATTGTCGGCAAGGACACCGAAAGCTACTACGCGATCCTCTACAAAGGGAAAAACAACCGTTGGCTGCTGCGCTACAACGGCGACCGCGCGCGCCCTCAGATATCCATGCCCCGCGACCTCACCCCGGAAGACGATGCCCGCCTAAAACATATCGGCATGGAGCGCGGCAGCGGAAACCACATCCTGCTGGACAAGCCGGAACACATCATGCGGCTGTCCTGGCTGCTATTTGACGCGCTGGATTACTGCAAGGACGATGAGAATTTCAAGATGAAGAAGGATTCCAATGTCGCCGCATAAAATCGCTATCGCCCTGATCCTTTCCGTTCTGCTCTCCGCCTGTGCCGGAACACCAGTCGGCCCTGACGGCACAGCCAGCTTAGAGAAAGCGAAGGTGGACGGTGCAATTCCATTTGGCGAGCGCACTATTCTTTTCCAGCGGGCCGGGTGGAATCAGGGCGCGTATGGATTTCAGCAAAAGCCGGAAGTTGAATCTGTAATGGGTGGAGCGCTATCTGTAACCGAGCAAAGCGTCTCGTTTATCCTTTGGGACAGAGAGTCCAGCCATTACAAACGGCTGTGGTCGGTTTCGCGTCATGCAATCACAGATGTATCGGTGGAATCGTTTGGGCAAAGCCGTTGCGTTGTTATTTCCAGCGCCAATGCGTTCTACACTGTTTCACTAGGCAAGGAAGGATCCCCATTTGTTGATGTAGAAGGAACTGAAAAGCTGGGGGCCATGCTGTCGATTGGTTTGAAAAAATAAGCGCCCGGTGCCGTGTTAGCGCACGGTTCCGGTCGCTTCCTCTTCTTTGCTATTTATTTCCGTCATTCATATAGTCGGCCTGCCCGAAGTTCGCACCATCCATCCCGGCAGCGGCGCTTTCGTCGGTCTGGATGCGGAGCAGGACAGCCAGCCTGCCGTTACCCTTCCAGCCCAGCCCGCATTGCAGAAACCGCCGGGTGAAGGGACGCACCTGAATTCCGATCCAGAACGGAGCGCGGACTTGCAGGAAGATCGCGCCATTCATGAACAGGCTCGGCGTGTCTCGATACCAGACGCGCACCAGGTTGAATGCGCCGCCGTAGAGCATGTCGAAGAAGCCGATCTGGATGCTGAACAGGTGGATCGACCAATCTTCAGGGATGGCCGTGATGTCGCCCAGCCGGTCGATGATCTTCCAGGTCGGTGATGCGGGAAATGGCCTCATACCTTCGGAATCTCCTGCTTGATCCCATCGATGATGGCTACCAGCGCCGCGAACGATGGCGCGGGTGTGCCGCCGATCTGTTCGCGCAACGCACGTAATTCGTCGATGACAGCGCCGATCTGCATAGGAAGGCCAATTTCCTGCATGTAGCGCATCCGGCGAGCGGTTGTATAGTGAACAGCATTTTGCATGTCATTTACTCCGAGTAAATTGATGGCGCGGCGACACGCTGCGCTTTATTGTTGAGTGCTTTTATGCGAGACACCATCGATGTTCCCGATGGTTGGCCAGATACATCTGTGCGCGCTCGAATCAGTGAATACGTTCCATCGTATTGAGCGATGATTGACAACGTGGCGAAATTAAACGTGGTTCCAGCGTCCCTGCCGTGTTCAACCGTAAAATCTGTGCCGAATACTGATGTGCCGGAATCATCTTTGTATAGAAAATACGAATCAATAAAATTCGGAGCAGTGCTAACAGTTACTGCTGGGGATACCAGCGTTTCGCTGGTTGATCCCACGGTTTCGTAAAACTTTACTTCAGCGCAGCTGATAGAATGGCTGCCGCCATCTCCTGCGTTTTCAATAATAGACACCCGGTGATCCGGATATGACGTGGTGGTCGTTATACCGCTAACAACATCAAGCACTATTCCATTGCTATCTGTAACGGCGCTGTTGACATATAAGTCAACGATGCTGCTTGAAAAATTATCCGTTGAACCCTGTAATTTAACTGTCATACTGGCATTGGAAGAATTAGAAAGTCCAATATCAGTTGTTCCGTAAACGGTGAATCTGGTCACCGTTTTATTAGAACCCCATCTCTTACCGATGTAACCGGTAATATTCCCCGCCCCGGCCAAAGTAGCCGCACTCGTATATGCCTGACTTACGTTTCCATCAAAAGCCGAGGCAATCCCACCGTATGCGGTCATATTCCCAATATTTGTGCCGCCGCTGATTTGAGATTGGCTTTGACCTGATGAATAGTAATTGATGGAGTCTAATACGAACGTGTATCCACTTGATCCTGTGGCCCACTCATCGCCTAGAAGCTCCCATTGTTTACCTTGCGCCAATGCGCCAGTAGTAACTGCGGTATTCAGCATCTGCTGAATATTGGTCAGCGCAATTTGATCCCTGGCCACAAGGTCTTTATCCACGCTCCATCCGAACACGCCGCCGACGACATGGAGGCCATGCCCTTCGTGTCCGGCCACATCCGGCAGGCTCGACGCGATCAGATAAGCCGGGCGCAGATCGTCGATGTCGGCATTGGTGATCACGGTCATTCCAACGGTCAGCCGCACCCGCGCCACGGCGATCTTGCCGGCGGGAATCGCCGGGTCTGCCGGGGTGGCCGCTTCTGCTCCTGCCACTACCGACCTCGCGCCGCTGGACTGGTCGATCACGATAATGTCGTTGCGCGGGTTGGTGGTCGGTGCGGTGAATGTGGGCGTGGTTTGCTGCGCCTGGCTGACTCGTGTGGTATTGCTCTGAAAACTGCCGGCGTCGACCAGCACCGTCATGTTCGGCGTAGCGGCGGCGTGCGGCGCGAATGCGGCGGCGATCTGGCTCATCACCTTTGCGGATGCGTCGATAGCACCCTTGTAATTGGTGGCATCTTGCCCGCCTGGTGCGCTGTTTGGCTGAACAAATGTGGCAACGGTATCCATTTAAACTCCTGAAGAATCCCACCCGCCGGAGCCACCTGCGCTCGCGCCGGTCAGGTCGTAAAGGTGAAGGGTTGCGCCCGTAGGCGTGAGGCCGGTATAGCCGGGAATTAGCGCGGTACCGCCGGTGTTTTTAACTGCCAAACCGGGCGCGAAGTGATAAGGCGTCGGGAAGGTGATCGCCGTGCCGCCGGCGGCGATGGTGAGCGCGCCGGATTGGGGAAACTCCAGCGCGTCCGCCGTGGTCTGGAATGCGCTAATGCTGCTCTGTCCAAGTAATGTATTGAGGTGCAGGCGGAACTTGGCGTAACGCGCATTAACATCCCCCACCGTCCACGGACGCCATCCGCCATAAGCCCCTGCGGCCAGCTTCCAGTCCACTTCCAGCGACAAGCCAGCAGATCCCGGCGCGGAATTTCCCCACAGCCGCACAGCGCAATCGAACAGCAGATCGACTTCGGGCGCTTCGACGTAGCAATCCGGGTAAGGATCGGGCGAAAACGGCTCAAAGGTTTCCCAACCCTGTGTGGACACGGCGGCCTGGCCTTGCGGGATCAGCACACCTGTCCAGTGCTGGAAGAAGTGCGTCAGCGTGCAGCCGAGCCACAGCGGGCCGAGTTCGGTTTGCTGGATGATGTCGTGACCATTTTCAACCGTGAGCGCCACAGCGATGGCATTGGTTGAACGGTTCTGGCTGGTATCCCGTGCCTTTGCCAGAAAGTTCCACGCACCCGGCGGCACGGGCGTGGACATGATGTTTCCAGTGATTTCGCCAGTCGGCGCAGCGGTCGCCCAGTCGCTGCTGCCGAGCGGGGCGCGTCGCACCTCAACAGCTTCAACGCCTTGCACCACATCGCACCGAAACAGCACCATGTCGCCATTTTGCGCGACAGAAAATCCGGTGACATCCGGCGGCGGCGTCACCTTGCCCTCGACCAGATAATTCATCGTTACCGACGAGCTGGTCAGTTGTGCCAATCCATAAGGCCGCGCCGTGATCGCCAGCACGTCGCCCACAGTGAAGGTGAAATCCACCGATGAGCCGGTCACCCGTGCCGTGTGAGTATCCCTGCCGTTCACGATCACGGACACATCCGCGCCGGTTGCCGATGCCAGCTTCCACCCGATGCGGCAGCTCACCGCGCCGCTGGATGCGGACAGCAATTTTTCCGAAACGGAAAGCTCGGATAAGGTTGGAACCAGACGGCTATATGTCGCTGGCGCCACATAGGTGTAAGGGTCGCTCTCACGGGCGTAGTATTCCGCTTCCTCGTCAATCGCCGTCAGCTTCACGTGGTTTTCGGAAAGCGGTTGCACATTGGCGATCTTGAGTTTCTTGCCCGGCGTGGCCAGCACGTCGAACCCATATTTGAAGTCGTAAGGCGGGTGATCTGGGTCGGCGTCCGGGGTGTAGAGAGTTATTGTTCCTGATTCGTCCACCGTCGGCAGCGGCGCAGTCAGGGTGATGGTATCGCTCTCCCCGGCCTGATAAACCACCTCGAAAATGTTGAAATACCCGTTCGGGAACTCGATGCGGACATAGTGAGTCGTTCCCGGTGTGAACGGCACTTTCCTGTCCAGCACCAGTTCGGTGGACGTGCCGCCCATCAGCCGACCGGAATAGCCCCACTGCGTGAGGTCGTGCGAAAGCGCGACAACATCGCCGCGGTGTACCACCATCCCCTCGAAATCGCTCTCCCAGGTGACACGGCGCAGGTGATATTTTTGCTCTGCGGCCATCAGGTTGGCCGCGCGTCCGGCCATATCCGTGTATTTGCAGCCGAATAGATCCAGCGTGACAGTCCGCTCAGGCTGGGTTACACCGGGAACCAGGGCGCGCACCGTGTCCTGCTGCCAGTCCAGATCCGGGTTGATGAAGTTGACCACCACCTCGTCAGCGAGATTCCCGGTCACATATTCAACCTGAAAGCTGCGGCGGCGGATATTGCCCATGCCAAAAACCTGCGTCACCGGCAGGTTTTCCGCATCCCAGATCACGCCGTGCTTGCCGGTGGCCACTGTGGTGAAACCGCGTCCGCAACGGGCGATGCTGTCGGCCACCTCTTTCACCGCCTGCTGGCGATCGATCACGCAATCGATAGTCAAGCTCTTCGATGCGCACCAGGTTGCGAAATCCTTGATCGCCTCGATGTCGATTCTGCCATCTGGCAGGCAGGCTCCGTACATCCTGCGGTTGTTCAGCCTCTTACCGCGCAGCCACCACAGCAACCACCAGGCCGGGTTGGATGTGACTTGCGTCACCCATGCCGTGCCAGTCCATACCGGGCAACTGGCGGCGGCGATTGCGGAAAACTGCTCCACCTGCCCCTGCAATTGTCCGCTGGCCTTGATGCGCAGCGCCACGCGCTTTTGCCCGGTGTAATCGGACGCATCCGGCTGATAAGTGCGCAACTGAGCCCATGTAAGGCTCGAAACGGCGCGTGAATCGGTTTCGTCCGGCGTGGTTCGGCGAACGCGCACTTCGTACTGCCCTTGCGCAACCGTGAGCCGATAGGTAAGGCGCAGCGGCTTGGTGCTGGCGTTGGTCAGCACCACCGCAGAAGCTGAGCCGACGAATGGCAGCCAGGTCGCAGCACCCACGGCGCGGTACTCGATCTCGATGGTCGCGCTGCGCTCCACCATGCCGCTATCGCCGGCGTAATAAAGCTGGCCGCCAACATCCACGCCCAGCGCGGTGGCGCTGATGCTGCTGGTGCGCTGGATCCAGCCGATTGCCGCCGTCAGATCGCCGCCTGACGTGGTGTCCACATTGGCAGGGAAAAGCGTTAGCGCCCCATCAGGCCCGGATTCCTGAATCTCCACGCCGCTGAAATTGGCGATCGGCGTATTGCCGATGCGGAAATCAGACAGCACCACATCGGACAACCCGAAGTGGAATATCTGGTAAAGATACTGGTCGTCGCCCTCAAACTCGGTGTAGGTCTTTGCGCCGGCATCGGGGAAAATAATATGCGTTCCCAGCACCAGCGGCGGCGGCTCGAAAGGCCGCGCCCGGTTGCTGCCACCCGAGAGCGCATAAGTCGGGCTGGGCTGGTCGTATCCGCGCTGCTGCGCCTGCGCCAGCGTGGGCGTAGGCGGCGGCAGCAGCGCATTGATGAGCAGGTTCCCGCCGATGGCGATAACACCAGACCAGATATTTAGCGTCTGGCCGAACATCGAGAATGCGCCAAAGCCAGTTGCGCCGGACATCATCGACCCCAGCCCCGGCGCCATCACCATCACGGCAATCGAAAGCACCGTGCGCAATGGGTTTTTCCCGCCGCCGCCCCCACCTCCTCCGCCGTCGCGAACTCTTGCGCGCATGGTCAGCATGTCACCGGTTGCCGGGAAGGTTTCTCCCCAGGCGTCGCGGTGAATCTGCCGGTCGTTCAGGCACAGAAACACCGGTCGATTACCGAGCAGAATGCCGACCCGTTCCAGATAAGCGGAAATGGATTCTCCCGGCAGGAAAGAAGCAAACTCCATCCGCCGCCCTGCGCCGGCCAGCAGCGGATGCGGCGAATAAACCAGCGATGGCCTGGGCGTCTCAATGATCGGTAGACTCATATCCATTTGTAAAACCCTTCGACCGGCAAGCCCTGCCCAGGCAGATCACGCAAGCGGTGCCGCACCACTTGCCTGGCGTTGCTTGCCGCATGCAGGACATAGGCCGTTCCGCCGATTACGCAGTAAATGCCGATATGGTCCAGGTTGCCGCGTCCGATCATCAGCACGCCGTCTCCCTCTGCCGGTGTATCGGTCGGAACGGCGTAATCGAGCTTCAGCGATTCGATCTGGCGGCTCAACCCGCGCAGGCCTGCAGCTCTTTCTGTCGGCAGGCTGATCTGGCGTCCGAATTCCTCGCGCTGCACATCCTCTGCCAGCACGGCGCAATCCTGTTCGCCTTCGATGTAGGGGCGCCCGACATATTTATCCGACCAGTGCGCCATCAGAATATTCCCGGCGAATTGTCCGGCCTGTAGGTGAACGGCACGGCGATCTGGTTCAGCATGTCTTCGAACCCCAGTGTGCCCAGCACCTCCGGCGTGGTGATCTTGAGATTGGATAAATCCATCGTCACTTCCCACTCGATCACATCCGGCGCGCTGCGTAGCGCCTCGATCATGCGGCAGGTCGCGCCCTTGCCGCCGCCCGACGCCTCCAGCCAGCCCACCAGCTCACGCCCGACGTTATCCACGGCCAGCTCGGCGCGCGGCAGTTGCTTCTCGAAATCGTCCGGCTTGCGGCAGCGGAATGCGAGCGCCTTGAACTGGTTGCCGGCGCACTGCCAAACGGCGGTACCGTCAGTCACGCTTGCGCCGATAGTGGAAGGCCATGCCGGCTCAGTCGCGCCGGTTGTCCCAGGTGTAGTGCAGAGGTAATACCGCCCGGAATAAGCTGGCGTTCCATCGGCCAGCTCTGCGGGGATGGCGATCGCGCCGGCAAGCACGCTCTTTGCGGCTTGCCATTCGTGAGTCTGCCCGTAGGGAAAATCGTCGGTATCGTTCACCACCCGGATCGGCTCGGCCAGATCGGGATGGGCTATTTCCATCATCAGCAGCGGCTTTTCCTGCGCTGATGTGCTGTTGACGACTCCGCGATAACGGCGGGTGTGGGTTGTCGGCATGGCTTAACCCCACGTTTCCAGATCAAAATCGACATCCCATTTTTCGAGATCGTGCCGCAATGCCTTCGGCTCTATCTTGCCGCCGACGATGCGCGCCTTCTTCGTTACCAGATCCAGCGGGTCGGCCCACGAAAACCATGCGGAACCCTGCTTCAGGTCAACCCGGTGCCAATCCTTGAAGGAAAGAAATTCCGCACGGGAGTTGATCCGATATTTCACATGGCGGGTTTCCATTGCCCGGCTGGACTTGGGCATTTGCTTGGGCGGCCCCGACTCCATCTCGGTTCGGTCAATATTCGGCTCCGGCTTCTCGGAAAAACCGTCGAACAGCAGAACCGCATAGGATGGAAAGCTTGGCAGCGGCATTTAATACCCCGGCCGAGTCAGGTTCTTGATGCCGCTGCTGATTGGCCCGCCGCGCTTCAGATCGTCCAGCACGATGCTCACCACCATCCCCTTTCCATCGAATGATGGCTGCGCCGAAACCACTTGCTGCGGCGCGCTGCCATTGTTGACGATTTCAACCCGCAGGCTTTGCATGCCGCCACCGGCCGGCGCCAGCATGCGCATCTGACCCGGAGTAAGTACAGATTCTTCCTGGGTAATAATTGCCGCACGCTCGCCCGGCCCGATGCCGGTATGGAAGCGAGGCGCATCATCGAAATAAGCCGGGTGAACATAGCGGCCAGCAGAAAGCGCGTCACCTGGCCCATATCCGGCGTGGTGAGTGGGAGTGAAAGAGAGGGAGTATGGAGAAACCGAATTAGCACCAACATCGTAAGCGGCGCGGGCGCCGACGTCTGAAACCTGCTCCCCTCCCATTGCAGAGGAAAACCAGCTTGATACCCCGCCCATCACCCCGCCGCCAACGCCAGAACCAAACAGGAAGTTTGCCGCCGGCCCTGTGATCTGCCTCTGCACCCCGACTCGCGCGATATCCTCTGCCAGGCTGTTGAAAAAATCGCGTGATTGAAACTTCCCCGTGGTGAAAAATTTCACCATCGCAGTTTCCGCATTGTGGAATGAGTTGGTTAGAACTCTTCCGGTCTGCGCGGCGGTGTTGGTCACTTCGTCCTGATAAGTTCCCAAAGCGGAAGACATGCCGGACGCAAAGGAACGGGAGGCCCGGTCTGCATCCTCTATGGCGGTAATGTATTTGTCGCGCACCACGTCGGCGGTTTTGATAAATTCATCCCGATATTCCGGCCAGATTTGCAGCGATTGCTTGCGGATATCAAGGTCGAACTTCTGCGCTTCGATAGCCGACTTTCGCTCGATGGCGGATTTCCCGATCATCGAGGTTTCAAGTTGTATCTGCGCGATTTCATCATCCTTGGAGCGGGTGAGCTTATTGCCGGCGTCCTGCGCGGCCTTCAGTTTTTTATGCGCTTCCAGCTGCTTATCCAATGTCAGAACGGTCTGAAGCGCGCCTACAACACGCTGCTTTTCTACCTCGGTCAGCTTGATCGTTCCGTTGCTGATGCCGACCAAGGTGTCGATGTAGATTTTGTGGCCGCTGGTGAGCTTTTCCTGTCCGTTGACCTCGGCGGTCATTTCTGCGGTGATTTGGGAAATGGACTTGAATAGTCCATCGTAAGAGTCTTTGGTCGCTTTGATTTGTGGTCCGGCCAATTGCTTCTGCAAATTCGCAATGGCATCCGCCTGGAACTTCGCCTGCTTTGCATTGTCGGCCGGGAATCCTTTAATGTCATCTATCTGGGTCTGGATTTGTTGTTTGTGATAGGCCGTCGATGCCTTGGTGATCATGTCCCACGTCTTCGCCGACTTCTCGTTTTCCTTTGCAGAGGCTGCTGCTGCCATGGCAGCGTCGTTCTCCGTGTTTTTTTTATCCTCCAGTGTAGAAACGAAGGCTTTCATTTTATCAATGTCGCCCTGAGTCGGCGCGAAGAGCCGTCCTCGTCCACCTGACGCGTACTCCTGAAGGCGTTGATTCATGCCACCAAGTTTCGCTTTGGCTTCCTCCAGCGTGCTCTCGCGGCCTACCGACAACATCGCATCCCAGGCACCGGATGCCGCTTTCCCCACGCCATTCCATGCCGTTTCCAGCGTGCCGAGATTTGGTTGGATGCTGGACAGTTTCTTGTTGAGTTCTTCTGCCAGCAAAGATTGAGCGCCTGCGGCATCCCCCATTTCCTGCAAATGCTTGATGTGTTCCAATTCGGCTGGCGCTAAGAAATGCAGCATGTTATTCAGATCCGCCGCGCCCTTGGTTGGGTCTTCGAACGCCTTGATCAGTTTCGGGGTTACTTTGTCCAAGGCTTTCCCGGAAGCTTGCGAATACAGCACCGCCGCATTGGCGATAGCGTCGAACGCTGCCGCCCCGATGTGCCCGGAAGCAGCAAGCTCCAACACCATCCCTTTGGTTTCCCCGATTGTCTGGTGACTGGTTGCGGCAATGCTCCCGGCAAGCGCAAGCATTTTTTCAGACGTTTGCCCGGAGTAGCTCCCAGTCATCGCCAGCGCGGCATTCATCGCCCGCGTTTCCTCTTCAATGGCGCGGATCACATACAGCATCGCACCGGCGCTTGCTACCACCGTCAGCGCCGCGCCACCCCACCCTAACAGGGATGCCATTGAAAAATTGGTGTGCCGCGCCAGTACCATGAAAGTCCCAGGCATCGCCGCGAAATTACCGGTTAGCGCCTCACGCCCCAGAATCATCAGCTCGTTTTTCGCTTGAGCTGTAGCGAAGGCGCTTTTCTTCGCCCCGTCCTCGATTTTGGCGAACCCTTCGTAACCGGCAACTCCAGCCTGCCCCATCAGCTCTTTGGTTTTGGACATTTCCTTATTGAGCGCGGCATAGGTTTTATCCACCGCCGCGTCGTGTTTCTCCCCGATCTGTCCGTTTCGCGCGGCATTGTTTAACGCCGCGAAATCGGCCTGGAGAGAACGGAGTTTTGTCCCGAGTGGGTCATATTTATCCAGCAATTTCTGCACATCGAGAGACGCTTGGAACATCGCCTTGCTGCCGTCGCGCACAACGTCGGCCTGCTTCATGTATGCGTCCTGCGCTTTGATGGTCGCCCGCCGCAGTTCCTCGGAAGCCAATGTCGCCTTGTTGGTCATCGCCTCGGCGGCGGCGGAATGCTTGGAATATTCGCGCGTCGCCGAGGCGGTTTTGTCGAACGCCCCCGCGAGCCGGTCAAGGTTCGCCTGGGCCGACGCCATGTTGGCGTTGAACCCCTGAACCTCGGCGGTGATGTCAATCTTGACTTGATTGTTGTCGCTGGACATTCGGACATCCTTTTCTATCGGATGCCACTATCGCGCTGATTGCGCAACGAAAACAGGGGGGTAAAACGGCACCCCGCCGAAGCGGGGTGTGGTGGGTTTATTTCATGGGGCGACCAGTTCATTAACCATGGTGCACCTCCTTGGCCTTGACCATGATGCCGAACGAATTACCCGGTACGATGTGGCTCAATGCGACAAGCAGCGCTGCCGTGCTGGATTGCGCCAGCGCTGTGAACACCAGAGGCGCCCCGTTCTGGCAAATCTTGACGTCGAAGGCGGACACGTTAGACATGGCTCGCCTCCTTAATCTGCGCGTTGTAGAGGTTGGATAGGCGCTGCTCCAGGCATTGCAGCTTAAAGGTCGGCTGAATCAGGTCGTCCTTCACGGCGCGGTCATGCCGTAACCAGACCTGATCGAGGTCGCGGGTGGCGTCCACCACCAGATTGAGGGCGCGCCGGACTTCGGCGGCGCGTCCGGGTTCGGGTTTGACAAGGGATGGGTAGTGCGGACGGTTCGGAACTGTGGCGGCGTTCATCTCACACCCCCGGCAATTCGGGTTGAACTACGGTACGCCCGATGTCGCCCAGCGGCGGCGTCGGCAGCCCGATCAACCCGGAAACGTGGCGCGCCTGATGGTACAGCGCCTGCCGCATCCCCGCTTCGGTTTCCGCCTTCAACTCCTTGAGTAACGAAATCCGCAAGCGATGGATGGCAATCTGCTGCGGGATTGTCATCGGCCTGGATTCGCGCGGCACGGCGCGGCCTTCCAGCACGTCCAGCACCCACTTGCGGAACTCCTTGGCCTTCTCGGTGCGCGACAGCATCCCGATCAGGTAACAGCCGCGCGGAGAGAAAATGCGCACTTGCTGGCGTCCTCCGGCGGTGTCCAGTTCGACGATCTGGGTCATCTCGTCGGTGAACTCGTCGGCGTTGCGGTCGTATAGATTTTGGACGTCGGCGGAAGGGTTTTTGTAGCCCAAGGCACTTGCAACTTGCAAGCCCCTTAGCCACGGAACATTGTGCAGATCGACGACATCGAATTCGGTTTCTTCAAACACCAGGACGGAGTTTGTGCTATTATTTGCAGGCATTTTGCTTTCCTTTGCTAGGGTTAGTGATGCATCCGGCCTCAACGTGCTTCAACACGTTGGGGCTTTTTCTTTGGCTAAGTCGCGGCATGGCTGATTTCCCTCTGCTTTATTCCCAGTTCAACCAGGATCACCACCTCTTCGCTGAGTGATCGCCGGTCTTCTTTCGCGATGGCGCGCAGCTTCTCAGCCAACGGGATGGGCATTCTGAAGGTTTGGGTGCATTTGATTTCTGGTTCGACTGCCATGATTATTTCCTTTATATTGTTGTGTTGACTGGCAACATCTAAATGTTATGTTGTTAGTCAACATGTTGTCAATACATTTTTGCGGTTATTATTGCCAAATGAAAACCAGAACAAAACGCAGCGCTACGGAACAGTCTTTGTTCTCTATCAGAATCCCGGCCGAACTCCGCGAAGAGCTGGCTTCATTCGCAGACCGTGAAGGCCGCAGTCTAAATTCTCTAATTGTGGAAATGCTATCCGACCGGATGAAGGTATTCCGCGCCGTCGAAGCGTCCGCAGACAAAGAGGCGCTGACCGATTCCTACGAAACGACCGAAACGGTGAAGCTCTACCTGCAAGCGGCTCGGGATGTCATTCTGGGGGCTGGACGTGAGGAGAAACACGTTCCAGCGGCTTCTGCCCCGGCGCTGGATTTTCCTGATGCGCAATTGACGCCCTTGCAGCGCAAATTGCTGGTTGAATTTTCGCGCCTACCGGCAGAGCAGCAGGCGGCCTTGCTGATCCTCGTCAGCCGCAAATAGACACCGGGTCGAGAAGAAGTATAAAGCTATCGCCAGATCACCGATGTTTCTTGGCGTAACGAATGGCGTCCTCGAGTTTCGAGTACTGGTATTCCCCGAAATGATAGGCACCGTCAAACGTAATTCCGTACTTCTCCATTACGTCGTCATCCTCAACCGGCTTGACCTCTATTAGTGGCAATTCGCTACCGCAATGCTTACATTTTATGGCCTCTGCCTTGACCAATTCGGCACAGAATGGACATTTTTTATTTTCCGGCGCTGACGATATAGATTCAGATGTTGATATTGATGTTGATGTTGATGTTATTGGCTTATGCGTGACCTCAATCCATCCCTTTCGCATGTACGAATTACGAACAATCTGCCCCGCAAACATGGCATAAATTAGATTCACCAAAATCATGATTACTGTAGCCGGGGGCCCCATGGAGGCAAAAGACACTATCCCTATCAACAAATAGATAATTACGTGCGCCCAAAGACCGGCAACAAGTAAATATAACGCTCCGAAAAACAAAACCCACAGCCATGGAGCGCTGCAATCTTCTGTATGGCCGTTGGCAGGGTTCTTGAATTTCATGGTTTTGCTCCTTATGTAATCTCAGGAGTCTATGCCGCTGAATTTCGCTTTTCAATCATTCGCCCACAAAAAAGCCCGCACTCGGCGGGCTTCATGTTTGACTTGGTTGTCGTTCGACACGTTTTTTCTCGTCTTCTTCCAGTATCGTGTGCTCGATCACGCCCAGCAGATCAAGGGCGAGTTCCAGATCCCACCCGTAACGCTCGATCAACTTGATCGCGGGGTTGTAATCCAGCCCGGTGCGCCCGCCGAAACCAACCCGCCACTGAGTCTGCATGCGCTCGTAAAGCTCCCAGACCGCAGCCTCCCACGCCATGCCCGGTGGCAGGTCGGACGGGTCAATCTCCATCCCCGCATTGCGCATCGACTCGATGTACCCCCACCCGATAACAAAATCCCACCGGGCGCGGGCGATCAGTCGTTTTTTGCTTCTGCCACCTCTTCCTGGATGGAGCGATCCAGGCTCATCGCCTCGTTGACGATCCACAACATGATGTTGAACGCAAATTTTTCGCCGAAGGCGCGCTTGTTCTCGTCGGTGCATTCCTGCTTCACGCGAGCCTTTACGCCCTCTTTGCTCCAGCCGTCGATGGCGTACTCGGCCACATTGGCGGCGAAGGCCACGGTATCCAATTCGCCCTTTACCTGGCTCTTTTTCTGCAGCGCCTGGTACTTGCGCGGGCTGATCGGGAACAGGCTGAAAGGAATGCCGGTTTCGGGGTGGACGACTTCAAAAGCTTTCTTGGTGGACTCGATATCCAGTTCCATGATGTTTCCTTTTTCGCTACGGTTTTAAATTTCCCCTCCCGCAAGCGGGAGAGGGTGAATTAATAACTCGGAATGTCGTTGACCAGCATCACCAGCGGCAAGCGCCCGGATGAATCGCGGTGTGCGGCCCAATCCAGATCGGCAAACACGCCGCTTTTGCCGGAGATAGGCACGGATTTTTCATCGAAGGCGACGAACGGCAGGTCAAGGATCATCGCGAAGGTGTCGGAGCCGTTATTGGCGCGGCTGGCGATGCGCATCCGGGTGCTGGTGTTGCTTCTGGCCAGCGCGTAAGCGCCCAGCGAATCGAACACGGTCTTGATCGACCCCTTGAGCATCACGTCGCCCTGGTTAACCAGGCCGTAACCGGTGTTGGTGGCAATCGGCGTGTTGTCGGTTTTGATGGTGAGTTCGCCGCTCATGTTATTGCCGATCTCCACCTTGCCTTCGGTGATGGTGCCGAGCGAGCTGTCCACGCCGTTCCACAAGCTGCCGCCGCCGGCACAGGCGCGCACCGAGTTGTAGGCGGTTGGCGCGGCGTCGAACGGCACGGTTTCTTCGCTATCCACCGCGCCGATTAAGGCAACGGTGATGTTCTGATCCTTGTTGCCCACATCGTAGGACAGGGTGTTGACCTTGTTTCCGAGAATCGGGTAATACTTTCCGATATCGGTATAACCGGGTTCCAGCAGCGCGCTGGGGCGGTCGGCGAGGTCAACGGGGAACACATGGCATTTCAGCGTGGCCGAGACAGCGATATCCGTATCGGATTTATCCACGACAGGCAGCGATGCGGCCGCCACGGTGACATGCACGCTGTGAGCGGCGGTGCCGGATTGCAGCGTGAAATAGCCGCCGGCAGAAACGTCCACCGCCGCGCCGGGGGTGGCGTCGCCCTGCGCTTTCCATTCCAGGGTGTGAGCGGCGGCGGTGAAGGTCAGCGTGCCATTGCCGGACGGGCAAGCGGCTGCGCCATAGTTGACTGTCACACCGGTGACATTGGTCGGCTGCTTGGTCACCGCCTTGAAAGAGGTCGGCACGCCCATCAGCAGCGCCAGCCAATGCCCGATGGAGCGCAGATCGAGAATGGAAGTCAGGCTGGGCTGAAACACCGGGTTCGCATCGCCCTTTTTCCCGCCCAACGGGCTGGCGGAAATGGAAGGATCGTCCACTTTCTGCGCGTCTTTGCCGGGGTTGAATGTGGTGAACGGCATTTTGAACGCCGCCACTACGCCGGGCAAAGTGCGGTATGTGATCTCGCGCTGGAGCAATAGCTGTGTTGCTGCGCCTTTGGCTTGTGGCATGATGTTTTACCCTTTCATTTCCTGAAAATCGAAACC
This sequence comes from Betaproteobacteria bacterium, assembly GCA_021373185.1. Lineage (GTDB taxonomy): Bacteria > Pseudomonadota > Gammaproteobacteria > Burkholderiales > Sulfuricellaceae > Sulfuricella. The sequence continues at coordinate 20,629 of JAJFTF010000042.1, forward strand.
GGCGAAATCCGGGCGGGATTGCATCCCTTCCCACTCCGCCGACGTTACCGGCTGTTGCCGATCCTTGATCCAGCGCCGCCCGAAGAAATTGATTTCGGGCGGGCCGGATTGATATGCCACATCGATCGATGTGGCCGGATCACTCTTCTTTGTTTTTGCCACGTTGATCCCCTGTTAAACAATGCTCCACCCCGGCGCGCTTCGTGGCGACGGCGAATAACGCCTCGATGATGCGCGGCCCAAGATACGAGACGGCGACGATGACCGCCACCGCCGTCCGCCCCTTGATGCCGATCACCTCATTGATGCCATCCGCCACCAACCCCATACCAAGCGCAATGCCCAGCTCTACCGCCAGTTCATGGCTCCAGAATTTACGGCGCCCACCCTGCACCAGTTGAGCGTGGTACAGAACGCGGCCAAGCAGGGAGCAAATAAACGTCCATGCGGCGCCTATAACTGTGCTGTTCATCCATTCAGGCAGGTTGGGAGGGGTGTTTTCAATCACGTCATGGCCTTTCAAGGTGCACCTTTAAGTTTTCCGGCTTGTTCAGGCGTCATGGCTGCCGGCCTTCCTCGTAATCAATCAACTCATTCAGCCGGGCGGCGCAGGTTTCGTACTGTCCGCTGGCTGCGGCGATCCACTCGGCAACGTCGGTATCAGAGGCGGCAGGTGTGGAGGTACTTTCTGCAGCAGGTTCCCCGGCGGTTTCAGATAGCTTGGGGGGAGTGCCATTGTTGAGCAGCCAGACAGCACCAGCATCAAGGCACTTGCGGCCAGTAGTAACAGACGGGACATATTTGATCACCTCCACGGTTTTGACGTTGATCGCCGATTCTTGCTTGGCCAGGTTGCCGGACGCCTTGTTTCCGCGCTCCACGTCGGCAACAAATTTTTCCATAGCGTCCTTCAGCGCCTTGGCCTGTTTCGCCTCGTAATGATCTGAGGTCGCATACCAGCCGCCAAAACCTCCGACGATGAAGGCGATGCAAGCAATAACGATCAGGTCGCGCATGAAACCCCCCTTCCCCACTGCGCATAGATCGGTTGCCACTTGAGCAGGATCACACGCGGGTAACGGCTGTTCTCGTTCTGGTTTGCCGCGGCAATGCCGGGGTTGATATCGCAAGTTGCGGCAAAGCATTTTCCCGGCTCATTCGACAATTTCTGCCTCTTGTATACCCATCCCAGCCCACCGTTGTAGGCTGAAAGCGCAAAAGCCATCCGGTCGCACTCTCCGTTTCCTTTTACCTGCCCATACAGCCGCCGGTCGTAATTCACCAGCGCCCGCAATGCCCATGAAGGATTGAACGGCTGGTTTTCTCCCAATTCCCTGGCGTAAACCCCGCTAATCCACGTAGCCGTCGCCGGGGTAAACTGAGCCAAACCGCCTGCATAAGCCGATTTCGCATTGGAGTTCCACCCGCTCTCCTGGTGAATCTGCGCTGCAAAAGTGGCTATGGGTGCATCCAGCCCCCACACGGCATGGGCATTGCGCGTCAGCTCCGCCCGGTAGCGCTGCGCCTGTGCGGGCACAGCGGCCTGGCACAGACCGGCAATCAGCAAGGCGGATAGGATCAGCCACTTCATAGCCCGATGCTCACTGCGATCATGGCCGCGCCGACGATAATCGCGCGGCGGTGCATAGCGGCTATCTCAATGGACTGATACACGCATTTATCCGGGCGGGCATAAGGAAACATCGCCCGATCGATCCAGTACGCTACCCATGCGGCCGTGGTCAGCAAAGACAGCTTGTAAATCACCACCGGCAACTGCTGCGGTGACACAAAATAGATCGCCGCCAGCAATGCCAGCGAGATCAACAGCCATTCGATCATGCGAAACTTCGATTTCATTGCGTTATCTCCATATCAACCGCGATCCATCCATAGGGATGCTCGATTTGCTGGCTATTGCGATAGCCCTTCATCACCAGCGAACACAGCGCCATCGGCAGGCTGCGGACAAACGCCTTGATCTCGTCTACCATCGCGCCCTCGGCATCCTCGATTTCGGATGGCGTTGCCTTCTCGCCCAACACGAATTGCCCGACCAGCAGAATGTGATGGCGCCCGTCCATTGCCTCGCGCCCGTTGTAATTCGCGTATCCACCTTCTCCCGCGCTCACAATCGTGTAAACGCCCGCATCCAGCTCGGACTTGTGGCGCATGGGGAAATCCATCAGCGAACGCGAAACGACCCGCGCCGGATACTTGGCAGCGAGGGTGTCTTTAATCAGGCCCATCCGGTCGGAAAGTTCACTCATCCGAACACCTCTTTAAGCCCCGCTGCGGCCCCTTCTCTCACAAGCCGGATGACCCGGCTTTCCATCTTTTCTTCTGTTCTTGCTGCAAACGGGTTTAGCTTGATGCCACGGCGTCCGATGGCGCGGGCAATGGCGAATGTGGCGCGCGCCAGATCCTTGCCTTGAAGTTTGGTACGGAGGCGCACCCACTCCATCAATCCGCTGCCGGTGCCCGGCATCTTTCCGGCTGGGCGCCCTTCTTCTACGTCACGCGCATAGTTCACGCCGGTAATGGCGCGATAGTGCAGAAACCCCACCTGCTCGGCACGGACGGACTGGGTAAGCGTGCTGAATGCCTTCGGCGTCTGCACCCTCATTTCTCGCGCCACTTCCTGCGCACCACGGCTGAGAAAGCGGTCGAGCGCCCGAGCCATGACAACTGGAGCCCGCCGGAACGCCTCATCGACTTTATCGCTGTTGCCTTTAAAGTCGATCTTCATGCCGCCAACCTCTCGAAATCCTTCATCAGCATCTCGTAGAGATAAGAAGGTGTGCCGTTTCTGGCCATGTTGCTGATGCCGTCGCGCATCGCAGTCGGCTTGCCGGAGTTTCGCACCGCCATTTCCTTCATCGCTTCGGCCTGTGCGCGCAGCAGCAACAGCCCGCGATCGGCAAGCTGGATGGTGGTGTTGGCGGCAACCGCATCGACAACATGCCGGGCGTAGTAGGAATAAAGGAACGTGCTGCCCAGCACTGCGATCTGCGCGGCTGTCGGCGCGGGATAAATGCAAATCTTGCGCACGCCGCCCAGTTCCATTCCCTCGCAGTATGGCAACCGACCCGGATAGCCGCTTTCCCACGGCTGCGGAGCCTTGATCGGCTCAATGCCCCACTGGTGCGACCTGAATGCCTTGTAATCCGTCGGCACGGCGTAATCGCCCTGCCCCGCGATCAGCGTCAGGCTGTCCCGCACCATGCGCGGCCTGAACCGCCCCATGTCCATCGCCGCCACGCCGAGATGGCGGATGAAATCGCCATCGTTGGCCACAGTAAAAACATTCGCCGAATCCATCAGCGAAGCTTTCAAGTCGGCGACCAGATCGGCCTGAGACATGGTTCCTGGCATGGATTACTCGGCGGCTCTCTTTGCCTGTTCGGCTTCGAGCGCGGCAAGGTAATCAGGGTCGGCATTCACGTCGGTGCCGATGTCCTTGAGTTCTGCGGCAAGCTCATCGGCGCTCAATGCGGCAACCTTCGCCAGCATGTCGGACATGGCGGCACGGTGCAGCAGCGCTTCGGCAATAGCGGAAAGCAGCGTCGTGCGGCTTTTGCCAACCTGCTCCATCTCGCCCAACCGCTCCAGATCAGCGTCGGACAAGCTAGGGATTTTGGCAATGATGTCGGCCACCTTGCTGGACAGCATCTCCGCCAGCAGGTCGATCTGCTCTTCCTTTTTTTCCGGTTCTTCGGCGTCAACCGGGCGCAAGTGATGCGGCACCTGGCTTTCGGGGAAATCACGGGTTTCGCCTGGCGGCACGATGTTGCTGCCGACGTGCATATTCATTTGGGTGTTATTGGTTACGGCAATTCGCTTTTCCATCTTTGTTCTCCTGATTTGGCCGCCCATCCGCGTCAATGCGGACGAGCGGCCAGCGGGTTATGGATTAGCGATCGACCCGTGTCGTGGCGCTGTACACCACCATCGAGGTCAAAGCGCCTTTCAGCAGGAGCGGGGTATGCACCACGACGAACTGATCGCCGTAGGCTTCCTTCTTGCCGGTAAAGCGTCCGTTGCTGTCGCGTTGATCCTGCAACTGCCCCATCTGCCATGCCTTGAGCAGGCGATAGCGAACCGTGCCGCGTTCGCCGATCACGGTGCGCACATCGCCCATGTTCAAGCCCGGTGCGTAGCTGCGGAAGGTGGGCACGTCCTTGATGCGTCCGAGGTTGCCGTCCGCCATCAGGTCGGTGCCGGGGCGCTTGGAATTGGCCTCGAACTGCTTGGCCTGCTCGATCTGCGTGCGCAGCGTGCCGCTCATGATGCCGACGTTGGCCATGTAGGCGCGATCCTCGATCAGCGTTTTGCGCAGGCCGAAGCGGTACAGGAACTCGTTGTACTTCACGTCCGTTGCCAGCGAGCCGAGGTCGCTATCCCACTTGTACACGTTGGTGGTGTAGGTGTAGCTGCACACGATGGCATGGGTATTGGTCGGAGCGACAGGAACGCCCAACTCGCTGACGAAAGTGACCTCGCCCAGGTTGTAGTCGATGGTGTAGTACATCCCGGCGCCCTGGGTATTGGTGCCGTCGTAAGCTGCGATGGTGACGGCGTTGCTCTTCACCACCACCGGATACTGCACGCTGCCCACCAAGCTGCCCTGAAGGTCATAAATGCCCTTTGGGCGAACGACCGGGAAGTTATCTAGGCAAAAGATCGTTTTGGTGCCGTTGGCGGTGGCGGTCGCCTCGTTGGTGACTGCCACCGCGCCGAACTGGTCCGCCGCGTTCAAGTGCTCGTTGAAAATCAGGTTCTCGCTATCCTCGCCGATGATGCGCGTCGCGTTCCGCGCATTTTCCGCCACGATGTCCCAATTGATCTGGCCGTTGCCCACCAGGTAACGCAGCTCGTCAGACACTTCGAACGCCAGCTTTTGCGGGATGGGACGGGCCTCTTCCAACGCCTGCTTCACGGCGGCGCGGGCGATAGCCTGTCCTTCGTATTTGCGCGTGCTGGAAACCCCGGCGGCGCCCGTGTCGCGATAGCTGTAAGGCAGTTGGATCACCGTGCTGAACGTATCGGTGCCTACATCGCACAAACCCAAGCCCACGATTTGAGACAACGCCTCGCGGATCACAGTGCGCTCGAAGAAAGCGGGAACGGCCGCATCGGAAACCAGTGAATCGCCTGATGCCAATTGCTTGTGCGCCTTGTATTCCTCGTGCAACCGACGCCCGTTCTGCGCATCGAACAGCGCCAGAGCATCGTCCACCAAAGCCTGATTGGAAGCGATGGCCGCGCCGCCGGATAAGGCATAACGCTTGTGCGCCGGCATCTTGCCATACAGGCGCTTGTCGATCTGCTCCTGCAATTCCTTCACCTGGTTGGAACTGTCCACGGTGATATGCACGCTGCCAGCCGGACTGGTATAGCCCATCGCCGAAAGCTGACGCGCCACCGCCAGCTCATTGCCGTGCTTGATTTGGTTTTCCGCCAGGCGCTTCACTTGGTCGGCGGTCATTTCCGGCGTGATCAGGTCGGAAACCGATGCGGCCAATTCTTTCTTGGCGGATTCATCAATGCCGGTGGCGGCATTGATGGTATCGGCCAGCAGCTTCAGGTTGGCATCGCGGCCTTCTGCCAGCTTCTTGGCGGCATCTGCCTGACGGGTGGATTCTTCGGCCAGCAACTTCTGCACGTCCGCAGCGGTCAACCCGCCAGCAGACATGGAAAGCTGAATCGTCGCCGGCTTGTCGCCGACCGCCTCAGCCAGTTGTTTGCCGAGCGTTTCGAATTCGGCCAGCAGAATATCCGCATTGGCCTCATCCGTAGACTCGGCCAGCGCTTTTTCATAAGCACGCACCAGAGAATCGACATTGACACCGGCCAGCTTCAAGGCCTCCAGTTTGGCGCGCAGCGCCGCAAGTTTTTTGGTTTTCATTTGATGAATGTCCTGTAAG
>JAJFTF010000001.1 GCA_021373185.1 Betaproteobacteria bacterium
CCTTCACGCCAAGTCGATCACCTTGCCGGCTGACAAGTTGCACCAACTGGCAGAAATGGCGAGGGCAGCATGAGCCAAAACAAGGAGCCTGAAAAGATCGTTCCCTATGACTCCGCCGAGGCCGCGAGCATCCAGACCGTATTCGATCCTGAAGGGTTGATCGTGACCCTGCGCAAGGAAGTTATCCGCGACCGCCGGAGACGCGACCTGACCGCCAGCGAAGCGCGCGAGTTGTTCGATGAAATTGACGAGGTTGGCGATGTTACCGACCCGTGGAGCCAGAGCAACCTGATGCAGAAACTTCTGGGTGACGAGTGGTGGTATCGGCTGCCGGAAAAGGACAACCCGGACTACCTGTATCTGACCCGCCTCATACGGGCAGTAAAGGAAGCGCTGTTTTCAACAATGAGGATCGAAGAAAAGGAAGAGCATGGCCTCAGTCAATAAAGTAATCCTGGTCGGGCACCTGGGGAAAGACCCGGAGACCCGCTACATGCCGAATGGTGACGCGATAACAAACGCCACCCTGGCTACGTCCGAATCATGGAAGGACAAGCAGACGGGCGAGAAGAAGGAGCAAACGGAGTGGCATCGCCTCGTTTTCTACCGGAAGCTCGCCGAAATCGCCGGGCAGTACCTGCGCAAAGGCTCCCTGATCTACATCGAGGGAAGCCTGAAAACCCGGAAGTGGCAGGACAAGGACGGGCAAGACCGCTACACCACGGAAATCACGGTCAATGAAATGACCATGCTTGGCGGTCGTGGCGACGCCAGCGGCGGACAGTCTTCCGGCGAACCGCAGCAGCGGCAGCAGCAACAGCGCCCACAAGGCAACGGCGGCGGGCAGCAGCGGCAAAGCGCACCTCAATCACGGGGCTTCGACGACTTCGAGGACGACATCCCTTTTGATTGAGCAGCGCACGCCTGCGTCATCAACGTGTATCCGTATCGGCCCCACCTGGGGCCATTTTTTCGACATCAAGGAGCGAATCACATGAGCAAGATCATCGGCATCATCTTCGGCAAGAAAAACACCCCCTGGCAGCGCATCGACGAGGCCGGCAACAGCATCGACGTGGCGCCGGGCTACTTCGACGAGCACCCAGCCTACGCTGGCATCCAGGACGAAATCATCGACGGCCAGCACATGGTTCGCGTGCCGACCTTCTACTACCGTTCTGGCGTTATCGAGTCTGGCGAGCACGTCGGCAAGAAAGCCGTCTGGATCAGCGACGAGCACGACGAAGGATTCAGCGCCCACCCTGCTTTCATGCGCAACGCCCTGCAACTGAAGGCGTTCTATGTCGGCAAATACCAGGGCACGCCTGATGGCGACAAGCTGGGCTCACAGCCGGGCCAGATGCCACTAACGCGAATCAACTTCCCGGCCATGCAAAAGGCAGCCGAGGCGCGCAACGGCGAGTTCGATGGCTTTCAGTTGTGGAGCATCTATCACCTTGGCGCCATTCAAACGCTCGCGCTGATCGAACTTGGAACGCCGGACGCCAAGTCGGCTCTTGGTGATGGCTACGTCAATGGCAGCGGCGCCCGCCCGGTTGATGATGAGGTAGTCGCTCAGGCAACTTGGCGCGGCATCGTGGGCCTCTGGGGCAACGTGTGGCAGATGGTCGATGGCCTGCAAACCGACGAAGAGCGCCGCTATCGCATCTGGGATGCTGAAGGCGGGAAATCCTACGTATCCACCGGCGTCAAGGCGCCATCCAGCGGCTGGTTCCACCGCCGCGCCCGCAAGCAGGGCGAGGGCTTCGACCTGGGCGCCGTGTTTGTGGCGAAGAAGGCCCGCGAGGATCGTGACGATTCGGCCTTCGGCAACTACTTCTGGGCCTGGGAAAACGCTGTGGCGTACCACGGCGGCGTTTGGGGCACCGGCGCGGTCGCCGGCCTGTTCTGTCTGCTCGTCAGCAGCGCCGCGTCGAACTCGAGCCCGCACATCGGCGGCCGCCTCGCAAAGGTGTAATGGGTCATGTGACCTGTGTCATGTAATCGGGCTGGCCCGCCGAGCGGGCCGCCCGAAACGATTTCAGAGCCAACAAAATCATGCAAATCCTCAAATTCAAAAAGACCGACCCCAAAGCCATCATTCCACGCCGCCAAACCGAAGGTGCGGCGGGGTTTGACCTGCACGCGCTCGAAGCCGAGTACTTGCACAAGACGACAACGCCCCTGATGGTTCGCACCGGTATTTCGGTGGAGATTCCGCCCGGCCATGTTGGGCTGATCCGAGACCGCTCCGGCCTCGCCGCAAAGCACGGAATAACGGTTCTCGCCGGCGTCATCGACGCCGACTACCGAGGCGAGCTCAAGGTGATTCTCGCCCACCACGGCCAAGGCGCCCTCAACATCCAGCCAGGCGAGCGAATCGCCCAACTGGTAGTGACCGTGTGCCCAGATTTCGAGGTGCAGGAAGTCGAAGACCTTTCCGACACGGAGCGGGGCGCCGGCGGGTTTGGTAGCACGGGAACCGGCGCGGCCTGACAGGAGAGCCAGTCATGCCTTGCTACATCGAGAGAACAAGGGACGGCGGGACGATGTTTCTGTGCGGCAATCTTGGGCCGCACTGCGCCGCTGAGAAGTGCGCGGCAAGTTCCGGCTACCTATGCGATTACCAGGTTGGCGACGGCAAGACCTGCGACCTTCCGCTGTGCAGCAGCCATGCCTATCAAGTCGCCCCGAACGTCCATTACTGCCCTGGCCATCTGATTTTGTGGAATGAGTTTCGTGACTCCGGCGGGGTTGAAAAGGAACTGGTGAACGTAGTGCCATTCCCGCAGAAATAGTCGAGCAGACATCAACCAACGAGGGGCGCCGAGAGCGCCCCGATTTTTTGCCCATTGGAGGGCGCGATGCCAAAGAGCAAGAAGCCGCGCCGGAAATACAGTCCGGCCCGCCATCAAGTGAAGAAAAACACCCCGCGCATGGACAGCATCTACCTTCTGTTCCAGCCCATCTACACCGCATTCGACAGGCTTGCGGACGGTGAAATCGAAGTGTCGCGCGGGAAGCCGATCTTCAAGGATTTCTACAACGAATGGTGCGAGCTGGCGCCGGCAATGGACGGTTGGGCCGACTGCTGGGAGCGCATCTGCCGCAACCAGGGAATCGACATTGATCTTGAGCCGCTTCGCAAGCTGGCCCGCAAGCTCGATTACGGCATCCCGCTCACCGAGGACGATGTTTCTGCCGGCCGCGCCGTGATTGACGAGACGCGCAGCGCCTTTGTTTCGCTCCCGGTCGAAGTGACCAGGGCGCATGCCGTCACTGAGCAAATCCAGATCGAAGTAGATCGCCTGAACCTGAAGGAAGCCGCATGATGCGCCCACAACTTGCCCTGCCTTTCCACGGCGAACTGATCATTGACAACTTCGCCGGAGGCGGAGGAACGAGCACCGGCCTTGAGGCCGCATTCGGCCGCCCGGTTGATATTGCCATCAACCATGACCCCGAGGCCCTAGCGATGCATGCCATCAACCACCCGCACACGCTCCACCTGTGCGAAAGCGTCTGGGATGTCGATCCGATCAAGGTAACGAAGAACCAGCCGGTCGGCCTGGTGTGGCTTTCTCCAGACTGCAAGCACTTCAGCAAAGCGAAGGGCGGGACGCCGGTTGCGAAGCACATTCGCGGCCTGGCATGGGTGACGATGCGCTGGGCTGCATTGTGCCGGCCGCGTGTCATC
>JAJFTF010000007.1 GCA_021373185.1 Betaproteobacteria bacterium
TGTCCGGCCTGGTGGGCGAGCATGCCGAGCAGATGTAGCGCCTCCGGATGATTGGGCTCTGCCTGAAGGATTTGCTGGTAGATTTCCTCGGCCTGCAACAGGCGTCCGGCCTGATGGTGCGCCAGCGCGGCCTGGAGTGTCGGAGTGGCATGTGGCATTTCCGCTACGGGCGCGGTATTTTCATGCAATTCTGAACCTGAAGCGGAACTGCCGCACCATTCTTGCCAGAGATGCCGGTATTCGATTTCTACCGCTTTGACATAGAGGTCGGCATCCCCGATGGCTGAAGACATAAAGCGACCGCGCAAGTCTTGGCGAAGATTGGCCAATGCTTCCAGATTCTGCGTCTTCTCGATAGCGATTTGCAGATACTGCTCCGGCGTCTCGGCGATCCAGTCGTTCAGGCCCAGCGTCGTTAAAATTGAAGCCGATACCCTGCCGGCGAAAGTCGGGCAACGTAAGGTCACGATCGGCACACCCATCATCAAACCTTCCAGGGCAGTGACTCCGCCGCCTTGGGGGAACGGATCCAGAGCGATATCGACTTGATTGAATGCCGTCATATGCTCATGCCAAGGTGTCTTGCCGAGCATGACGAGTCGTTCGGGTTCGATGTCTGCCTCGGCGAAATGGCGGGAGACCCGCTCCCTTGTTTCGATATCGTCGAACTCGGCGGACTTGAGCATCAAGCGGCTGCCAGGTACTGCCGCCAACACCCGCGTCCACAACTCGAGAGATTCCCGTGATATCTTGGCCAAACGGTTGAACGAACCGAAAGTGATGGATTTTGCCGCCAGGGCCGACAGTGGGCCGACCGCCGGGAAAGGTTCCTGGCCGAAGAATCCGACTACATTGGGCAGATAACGTACTTGTTCCGTATAGAGTGATTTTTCCTCGGGTGGGATGACTACCGAATCGGAGAACAGAGCATCCATAGCTGGTATTCCCGTGCCGGTCGGGTAACCCCAGGCGCTCACCTGAATCGGAGCAGGTTTTCTTGCGAAGACCAGCAAGCGGTTGCCCGCCGTATGTCCTGACAGATCGACCAGGATGTCGATTTCATCGTCCCGGATTAACTGTGTGACGGCGTCATCGGATAGCCCGACGATGTTTCGCCAGAGCGTAACGTTTTGCTGGAATGGAAGAGTGTACTGATCTTCGTTGGTTGCGTTGGAATAAGCGACCACGTCGAAGCGGCTATGGTCGAACTTGACCAGCATTGCGCCGAAAGCGGTGGCGGCGGAATGGCGTCTGAAATCCGCAGAGGCGTAGCCGATGCGCAAGCGGCGGTCGGGTGCGGGGATGTTGGTATGCGGGCGTTGTTTCGTGGCTAAAGGGGCGGCATGAATCTCTCCCCAGCGCTTACGCTCCTGTTGCAGAGCAGGGGTGTCAAGCCCGGCAATCATGTCTAGGGTGAAGATCAGGCTGCTATGCGCGCTACTGAATCCGTGATCTATTGCCAGCGCGGTGCGGTAGCAGGCGATGGCTTCGTTGATTTGTCCCTGATAGCAAAGTGCCATACCCAGATTACTATGTGCTTTGCTGAACTCGTGGTCTATTGCCAGCGCGGTGTGATAACAGGCGATAGCTTCACTGATGTGTCCATGATAGCAAAGCGCGTTCCCCAAGCTATTATGTACTTCGGCGGAATCTGGTTTGAGCGCTACGGCTTTTCGGCAGCAGGCAATGGCTTCGTCGAGTTTGCTCTGGTCGTGGAACACCCCTCCCAGATTGTTGTATGCATCGGCATAGTTGGGGTTGATCGCCAGCGCGCCCCGGAAACTGACAATGGCTTCGTCCAGCTTGCCCTGGCTCCTGAATGTGTTACCTAGATTGTTATAGGCCTCGGCGTAATCTGGATTTAGCCCGAGTGCTTTTTGGTAACAGGCCGCAGCTTCATCCGGCTTGCCCAAGTTGTTGTATGTGTTTCCCAGGTTGTAGTGCGTCTCGGCTTCATCTGGCTTTAGCGCCAGCGCTTGCTGGTGGCAGGCTACTGCCTCATCGAGCCGATTGAGCGCCTGATAGACCGTGCCCAAGTGGTCATGGAATTTTGAATTTTTCAGGTCTGTCTGTATTGCCTTATTGATGAGGTCGGCCGCAATCTCGTTTTGGCCGGCCTGATGAGCCAGGACGCCGAGCAGATGCAGGGCCTCCGGGTGGTTGGGCTCTGTCTGAAGGATTTGCCAGTAGATTTTCTCGGCTTGCAACAGTCTCCCGGCTTGATGATGCGCCAGCGCGGTCTTGAGCGCCTGGGGAGCATCGAACATTTTCGCTACGGGCAAGGTGTTCTCACATGGCTCCGAATTTGAAGCGGAATTGCCGCGCCATTCTTGCCAGAACTGTCGATATTCGGTTTCCACCGCCTTGACATAGGCGTCGGCATTGCCGATGGCCGAAGCAGTAAATTGGTCGCGCAAGTTCCTGCGAATATCTGCCAATGTCACCAGATCGCGCGCTTTCTGGATGACGATTTCCAGATACTGCTCCGGTGTCTCGGCTATCCAGTCGGTCAGGCCCAGAGTGGTCAGGATCGAAGCCGATACCCTCCCGGCGAAGGTCGGACAGCGCAGAGCCACGATCGGCACCCCCATCATCAAGCCTTCCAGTGCTGTGACGCCACCACCTTGGGGAAACGGATCCAAGGCAATATCGACTTGGTTGAAGGCCTCCATGTGCGCCTGCCAGGGGGTTTTGCCGAGCATGACGATCCGTTCGGGTTCAATGCCCACCTCGGTGAAATGCCGGGAGACCCGCTCTCTCGTTCCCGCATCGTCGAGCTCGGCTGTCTTGAGTATCAAACGGCTGCCAGGCACTGCCGCCAACACCTGCGCCCACAACTCGAAGGATTCTTGTGACACCTTGGCCAAGCGGTTGAACGAACCGAAAGTAATGATTTTCGCCGACAAGGCCGGCAGCGCGCCGACCGCAGGGAAGGTCTCCGGGCTGAAAAAACCGACCACATTAGGCAGGTAGCGCACCTGTTCCGCATAGAACTGTTTTTCTTCGGGCGGAATGACCACCGGGTCCGCGAACAGCGCATCCATGGCCTGCATTCCTGTACCAGTCGGAGAACCCCAAGCCGTCACTTGAACCGGAGCGGGTTTTCTGGCGAAGGCCAGCAGCCGGTTGCCCGCCGTATGCCCCGACAGATCGACCAGAATGTCGATCCCGTCTTCGCGGATCATCTCCGCGACAGCATCATCGGATAGCCCGACGATTTTTCGCCAAGCGGTGACATTTTGCTGGAACAACTGCGTGTAATCATCTTCTTTCGGCGAATTGGAATAGGCGAACACCTCGAAGCTGTCGCGGTCGAACTTGACCAGCATGGCGCCGAAGGCGGTGGTGGCGGAATGACGTCGGAAATCCGCAGATACATAGCCGATGCGCAGGCGGCGTGCCGGGTCGGTTGCATTGGTGTGCGGGCGCTGCTTCGCGGCTAGGGGGGTGGCGTGGATTTCGCCCCAGCTTTTGCGTTCCTGTTGCAGGGTGGCGGTGTCAGACCCGGTTGCCATGTCCATGGCAAAGATTAGATTGCAGTGCGCTTTGCTGTAATAGCGATCTATTTCCAGCGCTGTGCGGTAACTGGCGATGGCTTCGCTGATTTGCCCCTGACCGCAAAGCGCCATACCCAGATTGTTGTACCCATCGGTCAGATGCGGGTCTATTTCGAGCGCTTTTTTGCTGTATTTGATCGCTTCGCCGAATAGCCCGGCCTGGCCGAAGGCGGCGCCCAGGTTGTTAAAAGCTTCCACAAAATCCGGTTTGAGTGCCGCGGCCTTATGGAAGCATGCCACGGCTTCGTCGAGTTTGTCCTGGTCTTTTAGCACGTTACCCAAATTGTTGTATGCTTCGGCGTAGTCCGGTTTGAGTGCCAGCGCCTGCCGGAAGCGATCCGCAGCCTCGGCCAGATTTCCTTGTGCATAAAGCGCATTTCCCAGGTTGTTAGGCACTTCGGCGGAATCCGGTTTCAACGCCAGCGCTTGTTGACCGCAGGCGATGGCTTCTTCCAGTCGGCCCAGATCGTTGTATGCGTTTCCCAGGTTGTTGAGCGCGTCGGCGTAGTCCGGCTTGATTGCCAGTGCTTTCTGGAAACAGCTTACGGCTTCGGCCAGCTTGCCCTGATCCCTGAAAGCGTTGCCCAGATTGTTATGCGCGTCGGCGTAATCCGGTTTGAGTGCGAGCGATTTCTGGTAACAGGTTACGCTTTTATCCCGCTTACCTTGATCCCTGTATGTATTCCCGAGATTGTAGTAAGTTTCGGCTTCGCCCGGTTTAAGCGCCAGCGCCCGCTGGTAGCAGGCTACCGCATCGCCGAGCCGGTTGAGTTTCTGATAGACCGTACCCAGGTGGTCATGGAAGGTCGAATTGGTCGGGTCTGCCTGTATTGCCTTATTGATAAGATCGGCCGCGCTCTTGTTTTGTCCTGCTTGATGAGCGAGTACGCCGAGCAGGTGTAGCGCATTGGAGTGGTTGGGTTGTATCTGAAGGATTTGCCGGTAAATTTCCTCGGCCTGCGGCAGGCGACCGGCCTGATGGTGCGCCAAAGCGGACTGAAGAGACTGGGAAGCATGAAATTTTTGTGATGCGGCCTTGGCGTTCGCGTTCGATGCGAGAGCTTCGTCATGTGAAGCGCAGCATTGCTTGAATTTTATGCCGCTGCCGCAGTGGCAGGGCTCGTTGCGGCCGGGTCTTTTCATGAGAGCTGTATAATTGGGTAAGGCCATGGAATTATAGGATGGTTTGGGTGTCGAAGCACAATTGTTTGTGTGATGCGATTGACGTTTAAACTGCCATGGAACGATATGAAGGGTGTTAGAATTTTGCGTGCGTTGGCTGAATTACGAGGCAATGATGTGAAGTCGCAGTTGTCGATAGCTCTAAAGTATTTCCGCAGGGTGCCGTAAGTCAACACAAGAGCACCCGGTACGCGAGCGGTTTTAGGGTGGATCGGCAGGCTGAAATCAAGACCACATTACTTCTAAAAGGAGAATCAAAATGCCTCAAGTCATTAACACAAATATTTCGTCGCTGAATGCGCAACGGAATTTGAATACCTCCCAATCCAGTTTGGCAACCGCTTTGCAGCGCCTTTCCTCGGGTTTGCGCATCAACAGTGCAAAAGACGATTCAGCCGGTTTGGCGATTTCCGAGCGGATGACGGCCCAAGTGCGCGGCCTCGACCAGGCGGTGCGTAATGCCAACGACGGCATCTCGCTGGCGCAAACGACTGAAGGTGCGCTGGTGGAAACCACCAACGCCTTGCAGCGTATCCGCGAACTGGCGGTGCAGTCGGCCAACGATACCAACTCCGCCAGCGACCGCTCTGCGTTGCAGGCTGAGGTGGCTCAACTGCAACAGGAGATCAACCGTATCGCCACGACCACCCAGTTCAACGGCAAAAATCTGCTGGATGGCACGTTCGCCGGGCAGAACTTCCAGGTAGGAGCGAACGCTAACCAGACCATCGGTATCAGCGTCGCCAATGCCAAGGCGACCAGCATCGGGGCGAATATCGTCTCAGAGACTGGCACCATGAACGCAGCCGTTGCTGCAAACGTTTCCAAGCAAGTCAATACGGTGCTGGGTACTGAGGAGCTGACGATTTCCGGTTCGACTGGTACCTATACCACGACGACGGTTTCCGCCGGCGATAGTGCATTTGCACTGGCGGCGCTGGTCAATTCGAATACCGCCTCCACGAACGTCTCTGCTCAGGCGATCACCAAGGCGCAATTGTCTGGCTTGTCCGCCAGCGGTACGGTGTCGTTCAACCTGTATGGCTCCAACACGGCTGCAGTGGCGATTTCGGCGAGTATCGGCGCCACCACGGATTTGACCGCGCTGAACGATGCGATCAACAATTATGCGGCGAGTACCGGAATCAGTTCCACCGTAAACGGCGGAACGTTGACGCTGACCAGCGACCAGGGCTATGACATCAACATCGAGAACTTTCTGCATAGTGCAGGGGGCGCCGGCAGTACGATTACTTTCAGAGGATTGGACGGTTTTACATCGGCGACCACCACAGCGGGAGCGGCGGTGTCTTTGATTGGAAGCGGAACTGGAGCGGATTCGTCCGTGGTGGGCGGCACTATGAGGTTCTCGTCTTCCGGGTCGTTCTCGGTTACCGATGCGGCGGCGGGTGGTATGTTCTCTGCGGCTACTTCGAATGCCAGCTCGCTTTCGGCGGTTTCGAGTATCTCTGTAGGCTCTCAGACCGGGGCGAATAGCGCGATCGACGTCATCGACGCTGCGTTGCAAACGATCAACTCGCAACGTGCGGCGCTAGGCGCGATGCAAAACCGCTTCACTTCGGCGGTTGCCAACTTGCAAACGACTTCCGAGAACATCTCTGCTGCGCGGTCGCGTATCCGGGATGCGGACTTCGCGTCGGAAACTGCCTCGCTCACCCGAGCCCAGATCTTGCAGCAGGCTGGCGTGGCGATGCTGGCGCAAGCCAACGCGATGCCTAACAGTGTGCTCTCGTTGCTGAAGTAATGTTGTGAAAGTTTCCTGGCCGGGTTGATCCCGGCCAGGATTGCATAAGGAGTTTAGATCATGGAGATTAGCCAAGTATCAAGCAACTATACGTCGAGTGCGCCAAAAAATGATGCCGGTCGTTCGGCGGACGTTGTGAAGATGACTGCCGAGCCAGTGCAAGTTCCGGTGCAAGCAGTGCAGGCGAGTTCCGCTGCCCCCAAGCTGGAAGAGGTCAAGAGCGCGGTTGAGAAAATCAACAAGGCTGTTCAATCGTTTGACCGGAATTTGCAGTTTACGGTGGATTCGGATACCAAGATGAATATCGTCAAGGTAATCGATACGCAAACCAAGGATGTAATCCGGCAGTTTCCATCTGAGGAAGCTTTGAAAATCGCTCAGGCTCTGGACAAGCTCCAGGGCTTGTTGGTGCGAGATAAGGCCTGAATATGGCGCCGATGTAGTAAAATCGGCGCTTATTCTTTTTGAAGGTTTTACAAGGAAATCATCATGGCAATTTCTTCTGCCGGACTGGGTTCCGGCCTGGATGTGAAAAGCATCGTCAGTCAGTTGATGGCTGCCGAACGCCAGCCACTAACCAAGCTGGATAAGACAGAAGCCAGTTATCAGGCGAAATTGACTGCTTACGGTAGTTTGAAAGGAGCAATGTCGTCCTTTCAATCCGCTGTGAGCGGCATGAGCAATGTTTCCATGTTTAAGACCTTCAAGGCAACCCCGGCGGATAGTTCTATTCTGACGGCGACAACATCCAGCATAGCTTCTGCTGGTACTTATTCCATTTCCGTGACAAATCTGGCGCAATCGCAAAAGCTGGCTGCGGTTGGGCAAGCTAGCACAACCGCCCCGATTGGCAGCGGTGCCAGCACTACGCTGACTTTCGATTTCGGGACGATCAGTGGTGGGGTGCTGGCTGGTGGGACATATACCGGAGCCAGTTTTATCAGCAATGGCGCGGGTGCAAAAACGGTCACGATCGATAGTTCCAATAATTCTCTGACCGGAATCAAAACGGCGATCAATAATGCCAAAATCGGCGTGACGGCGACTATCGTCAATGACGGCGGCACTTCTCCTTACCGTTTGGTATTGTCTTCCGATAATATGGGAAAGAGCGGCAGCCTCAAGATTGGCGTTAGCGGTGATGCATCTTTGTCCGCGTTGCTGGCACACGACCCCTCTAATAATACCGGACAGATGCTTTCCGAAACTGTGACCGCGCAGAATGCCGATTTTTCGGTGAACGGTGTGACGGTGAGCAAAAGTTCCAATGTCGTGAGCGATGTGGTGCAAGGGGTGACACTAAATCTCCTCAAAACCACAACATCGGCAACCACGCTTACCGTTGCGCGCGATACCAGCGCGGTAACGACTGCGGTGAATGGATTCGCCAAGGCTTATAACGAACTGAGCAAGACACTGTCAGATCTTTCCGGCTACGATGCTGTCAGCAAAAAGGGCGGCCCCTTGCTGGGGGATAGCGCGGTGCGTAGCATCCAATCGCAAATCCGTGGCGTGATAGGTGCCTCTATTGCTGGATTGACCGGCGCTTACAAAAGGCTGGGTGATATTGGCTTGTCCTTGCAAAAAAATGGAACCATGACGGTGGATGGCACCAAGCTGCAAGCCGCCATGGATGCCGCTCCTGATGATATCGGGATGCTGTTTGCCGCGTCGGGCAAGGCCACTGATAGTCTGGTGAGCTATGTAAGTTCCAGTTCGGGAACAAAAGCGGGATCGTATGCGCTCAATGTGACGCAAATAGCGTCTCAAGGCCAGTTGGTCGGCACGGCGCCGGTGTCAAGTCTGACGATCACGGCGGGCGTGAACGATACGCTGAATTTTAATGTGGATGGCGTGAGCGCGTCCATTACGCTAGAGGCTAAAACCTATGCCAGCGCCAGCGCGCTTGCGGCGGAAGTGCAGGCGAAGATCAACGGCGCCTCAGCGATTTCCAGCGCGAAAGCAGCGGTGACGGTTAGCGCAACAGAGGCTCCGCCAACATTTTGGACCTTGACTGCCACATCCAGCAGCTTCGGTTCGTCATCCAATGTCAATATCACCAGCGGAAACGGCGCTGCCAATCTGTTCGGGGGCGCTTCAGTGGCGGGCACGGTCGGCGTGAATGTGGCAGGAACAATTGGCGGATTGAGCGCTTCTGGATCCGGCCAGTACTTGACCGGTGCCGGTGCCGGGCCTGAAGGGTTGAAGGTGCTGGTGCAAGGAGGTTCAACAGGCACCAGAGGAGCGGTAAACTTCTCGCAAGGTTTCGCTTATCAATTGAATAAATTGGCGGACAGTCTACTAGCCAGTAAGGGTCCTATTTCAAGCAGTACAGATGGCATTAATCGATCAATCAAGGATATCAGCACCCGGCGTGCCAACCTTGAACGGCGCATGACGGATATCGAAAGCCGCTATCAAAAACAGTTTTCGGATTTGGACACCCTGATCAGCGGCATGACGAAAACCAGTAATTTTTTGACGCAACAATTGGCGAATTTGCCAAAAACTTCACAATAGAATGAAATTGCCGGAAATAATTGTGTTTGGGAGTGAATAATGAATGCCATGGCAAATAATGCATTGAATGCCTACACAAAGGTTGGGGTGGATGCGAATGTCTTGACCGCAAGCCCGCACAAATTGATCTTGATGCTGTTCGACGGCGCGATCAAGGCAATATCCTTGGCCAAATTCAGCATGAATAAAAAAGAAATCGGACCCAAGGGCGAAGCAATTTCCAAGGCGATTGCAATTATCGACGAAGGCCTGAAACTGAGTCTTGACGTTAAGGCGGGAGGAGAACTCGCCGAAAATCTGAGCGCGCTTTATGAATACATGTGTCATCGCCTGCTTGTGGCTAATCTGAAAAATGATATTGGCGCACTGGAAGAAGTCAGTCGGCTATTGATGGAATTGAGGGATGCCTGGGCGGCTATCGAGAAGCCCCAGGGAGTCACGGGAATTGCCAAACCGGCCACTATCCCCGAAAAATTGGATTCGGTTACCAGTTTCGGCAGAGTGTGACTATTTTGACCGGCCCCGAGATCGTAGCAACCTACGCGGCGGTTTGGGAAGTCGCGATTCAAATGCGCGAGGCTGCCAGAAAGAGCGAGTGGGACGATTTGACGGCGCTGGAAGGGAAACGTTCCGGCTTGATCGAGTTGCTGGCTACTTCCGATATGGGCGCTTTACCAACTGCTCAATTAAACGATGAGAAAGCGGATTGGATTCAAAAAATTCTGGAGTGCGACACTGAAACAAAATCTTTAACTGAGGTCTGGATGGTTGAGTTGCGCCAAATTCTGAATAGCTTGGCGACGGAAGCGAAGTTGAGCGATGTCTATGGTAGCAACGAATAAGGGCGTAGAGTCTAAGAGGGAGGCGGCACATGTGGCATCCGTTTCTTTCAACCGGGAAAAATTCCGGTTTTTCGTTATTATTGTTTGCAGCTAACGACCCGATTGGCCCGGTGCCTGATTTGCCGTCTATCCTTCGGGATCAAGAGCGCAATCGTTCGGGCTATCAAAGGCAGCGATCCCCAAAGCATCCTGCTTTTCCTCCTCCGCTACCTGCGGAACAAAAAGACCCTGATATTCCACCTCATGTGGATGATTATGCTTGATAAAGCCGAGGTATCCCGGTAATCTACCTTGGCTTGTGGAATTACCTGCCTGATTTTACAGGAGTTATTGTTGGAATCTTTTGTCATTACCTGGCGTGAATTACTGATCGGTGCTTTGTTGGTGCTGGTGGTTTATATTGCCGAGATGTTGCTGCTGATGCGTTCGCCCAAATCCTTCGGCTTGCGAATTTGGCAAAAGGGGGCGGAGGCTCAAGCCATTGCCCAAAGCCGTGAAGTTCAATACCTGGAGTTGGAGTTGACCCAATTGCAGGATCAGGTAAGGCGGCTACAGTCGGAACTCGATCAAATGAAGACTCAACAAGCCGCAGTGACACCCTATACCAATGCGATTCAAATGGCCGAACAGGGCCTTAATGTGAGCGATGTCGCATCTCGCTGTGGCATCTCGCGCGGCGAGGCGGAATTGATCGTCGCCATGCACCATAGCCAATCCCCATGATTCACAATGATGTTTTGAACCAGTTGCAATTGCTGGTTAAAACATCCGCTCCGCCGCTGGTGGATGTTGCCCAGACGCCCCTAGAAGAGCCATTGTGGGTACCCGGCCAACGGCTGTCGGCTGTCGTTCTGTCCAACATGCCAAACGGGCGGTTTCAGGTTCAGGTCGGCGAGCAAGTGCTGGACATGAATCTTCCCAGAAATACCCAGCCGGGCGAGCAGGTCGAATTGACCTTCGTTTCAAACCAACCGCGCCTGACCTTTGTGCTCACCCGCGATCTAGCCGTTGCAATCCCCGGCACCGCAACTCCTGCCGATGCCAAAGTTCAAGTGACCGTCAGCGATTCGGCGCGATACCTCGGTGCGCTACTTCAGAAAATTTCAGATCAAGGCGAGGCCAAAGTTTCATCTTTGACCAGTACGACGCCTTTGCTTTCTTCGGGGCCAGTCGAGATCAAGGAATTTGCCGCTACGTTGCGCGGCGCCCTGTCTCAGAGCGGATTGTTCTACGAATCACACCAGGCCCAGTGGGTGGCCGGGGAGAGAAATCTGGCAGACTTGATGCGGGAGCCGCAGGGAAAATTTATGCCCTTCATTTCCTCATCACCGCAGTCGGATCAGGCGGCAGCCGTCTCAAAGGATGCGTTCAATACTCCGCAACCAGCTAATGCACCTGGCAGCCCGGTCCCAACATCGACCGGTGCCGGCACGGGGAGCCTGCCGGTTCAATCGTTGATGGATGGGGCAATGGCGCAGGGCGCTGCCCGATTTCCGGTGCATGCCGAGGCGGTTTCCCTGGTGCAGCAGCAGTTGCAGACGCTCGATTCGCACCAACTGGTGTGGCAGGGGCAAGTGTGGCAAGGCCAGACGATGGAATGGCGGGTGGAGGAGCGAGGTGCGCGTGAGGGTGGGAGCGGGGGTGAGGGCGAGGAGCCGCCCCAGTGGCAAACCAGCTTGCGCCTTCAGCTACCAAAGCTGGGCGACGTGCAGGCGGCTCTTGTTTTTACGCCGCAAGGGGTGCGCATCAACCTCAAGGCCGCTGATTCAGGCACGGCAGAAGCCATGAAAGAGGCGCAGGGCAAGCTGCTGGGCTCGATGCAGGCATCCGGCCTGCACGTACTTGCCATGTCGGTGGAGCGACATGAAAAAGTCTGACAGCCCGCAGCTTGCCGTCGCGCTGGCCTACACTGCCGGAAAATCTGCGCCGCAAGTGGTGGCGAAGGGGCGGGGGCTGTTGGCGGAAGCAATCATCGAGCGCGCAAGAATGGCCGGCGTGTACGTGCACGAGTCGCCCGAACTGGTCTCGCTGCTGATGCAGGTGGATCTCGATCAGCATATCCCGCCCGAGCTTTATTTTGCCGTGGCGGAATTGCTGGCCTGGCTATATCGCCTAGAGCGGGGCGAGCCGGACGTTCCCGCGCCGCAATTTTCCGAAAGTCAGCCCTGAGCCTAGCCTTGATCGGTCGTGCACAGAACCTCGTACTTTCCCATGAGAAAAAAGATACCAGCGACATCCCCCGATACGCTTGACCCCTCTGATTGGCAAGATTTCCGGGTTCAAGGGCATCGAATGCTCGATGACATTCTGGATTATCTGGAACACATTCGCGAGCGTCCGGTCTGGCAGCCGATTCCGCCGGATGTGCGTGGGCTTTTCCGGCAAGCGCTACCTCAAGAGCCGTCCGATCTGGCAACAGTGCATGAAATGTTCATGCGGGATATTCTCCCGTTTGCGGTGGGCAACGCGCATCCGGGATTCATGGGCTGGGTTCATGGCGGCGGCACTCCGGTCGGCATGCTGGCGGAGATGCTGGCTGCCGGGCTGAATGCAAATCTTGGCGGACGCGACCAAATTCCAGTGGAAGTGGAACGGCAGGTGGTTCAATGGGTGCGGGAACTCTTCGGATTTCCCGATACGGCAAGCGGCATCTTTGTGGCGGGAACCTCCATGGCGAACCTGATTGCCGTTCTCGTCGCCCGGACTGCCGCCATGGGTGTCGCCGTGCGCCATCAGGGCGTTGCCGCCGGCAGCAAACGCCTGATTGCCTATACATCGACAGGCGCCCATGGCTGCATCTCCCAGGCGATGGATCTTTCCGGGCTTGGCATCGATGCACTGCGGGTTATCCCGGTGAATGACCGTTACCAGATGGATGTCGAGGCGCTCCAGCGGGCTATTGCTGCCGATCGAAATGCCGGTCTGAATCCATTCTTTATTGCAGGTACGGCGGGGACGGTTGATGTCGGCGCCATCGACGATCTCGCTTTGCTTGCAGAGATCGCCCACCAGGAAGGGCTTTGGTTTCACGTCGATGGCGCATATGGAGCGCTTGCCATGTTGGCCCCGGATATTGCGCCGCGTCTTGCCGGCATTGAGCTGGCGGACTCCATTGCTTTCGATTTTCATAAATGGGGGCAGGTCCCGTACGATGCCGGGTTTATTCTGGTGAGGGATGGAGTGCTTCATCTCAGTACTTTTGCCTCGCCTGCGGCATATTTGCGCCGGGAAACGCGCGGGATGGCAGCCGGATCCCCATGGCCCTGTGATTTTGGGCCGGACTTATCGCGGGGTTTCAGGGCGCTTAAAACCTGGTTTACCATCAAGGTCTACGGTGCGGAAAAGCTCGGCCAGGTGATTTCCAGTACCTGCGAGCTGGCACGGTATCTGGAACGGTGCATCGAGGCAACACCCCAGCTTGAACTTCTGGCGCCGGTTTCACTGAATATTGTCTGCTTCCGCTACCGCTGCGAAGATGTAGACCGGATGAACGCGGATATCGTTGTTGCACTGCAGGAATCAGGGATTGTTGCGCCATCAACGACTATTATCAATGGACATCTTGCCATTCGAGTTGCGATCGTCAATCACCGTACCAGCTCAAATGACATTGACGCTCTGGTAAGAGCCACGGTCGAATTTGGTGAAATCAAAGCCATGCCGAATAGAAGAAAATCATGAGTCACGAAGCACCGGTACAAGATTTCACGAAAGAAAAAAATTACGGATCACTTATCGGACTTGCTGCGCTGATGAGGATGGCCTATTCCGGTGCCGATCTCGCCCCTCTGGGAGAGCAGTTGATCGAGCGCGCGCAGCTTAATCCTAACGATGCAAATGCGCTGATGGATCTGTCGACGGTTTTGCAGCTCAGAAGGAAGCGGGAGCTCGCGCTTGCCATGCAAGCCCAGGCATTGGAGATGCAACAGTATTACTGTCCACCGACTACTGCGGGTCAAGCCGGAGTCCGGCTCCTCGCCATCATGGGGCCGGGCGACCTGATGGCGAATACGCCTCTGGAGTTCCTGCTGGAAGAATCCGATGTGGCACTTACCCTGCTCTATGTGGCTCCAGAAATGCCTTTGCCCCTATCTCTGCCAGATCATGATGTGTTGTTCGTCGCCATTGGCGAATCCGACCACAACCTTCCGCTCCTGAAGCAGATCGGGGATGCCATAAAATCCTGGCCGCGCCCGGTGCTTAACTTGCCAGACCGAATTGCCCTGTTGTCTCGCGATGGCGCTTGCGCGCTGTTTGGGCCTGTATCTGGGGTAGATATGCCGGTTACTGTGCGGATCGACAGGCAGACGCTGGAGCGAATCGGTAGCGCAGAACTGCCGATTTTCTCAGTTCTGGACGATGGCGCGTTCCCGATCATAGTCAGGCCTGTTGGTTCGCATGCGGGTCAAGGGCTTCTTAAGATCGACGATGGCGCAGCCATTGCCGACTATCTTCAGTCGATGCCGAACAGCGAATTTTATGTTGCGCGTTTCGTCGATTATCGTGGACCGGATGGTCTATTCAGAAAATATCGGGTTGTCCTGATTGATGGGAAACCCTTTGTCTGCCATATGGCAATCTCTTCGCACTGGATGGTGCATTATCTGAATGCAGGCATGGGCGAAGATGCCGAGAAACGGGCCGAGGAAGAACGTCTTATGGCTGGCTTCAATGAGGGGTTTGCTCGCCGGCATGAAGAATCCTTGCGCGCCATCTATGCGCGTGCCGGGCTTGATTATCTGGGGATTGATTGCAGTGAAACGGCGGATGGGAAGCTGCTGATTTTCGAAATTGACAGCAGTATGATCGTCCATGCAATCGATCCCATAGATATCTTTCCGTACAAGCAACCCCAGATGCGGAAAGTGTTTTCTGCTTTTCGTGAAATGTTGGTCAATGCAATGCAGCGCGGCTAACCTGAAATTCAGGCGAAAATACCTGGCTGTTCTCCACGGGCTTTCTATTCCGGCGTGATGCTCAGGTTTTTAATTGTTGCAGAAGGTCGGTTTCCAGACGAAGCAAGGCATTGGGATTTTCCAGTTCATCCCCGGTAATTAAAAAAGTGTCTTCGGCGCGTTCTCCGAGCGTGGCGATTTTTGCAGTATGCAGGTGAATGTGATGCCTCAATAATGTCTGGGCGATGCGCGACAGCAGGCCGGGACGGTCTCCTGCAACGACCGACAGCACATGGTAGACATTTTTCTCATCGGATTTGACCAAAATCTCAGGCGTAATCGGGAAGTGCTTCAGGTGGCGGCTCAGCCGCCCTTGCATCGGGGGCTCCAGCGGAACGGTTGGATCCAGTCGTTGTGTCAACTCATATTCAATAAAACTGAGCAGATCGCGGTAATGGACGGCACGGTCAGCCTCATCGAGCACAACGAAGCTGTCCAGGGCATAGCCATGGCGGCTGGTGTGGATTTTTGCCTCGACGATATTGAAATCGGTGCGTTCGAAAAAGCTGCAAATCCGGGCAAAAAGGTCGTCCCTGTCCGGCGTGTAGATCATCACCTGAATGCCTTCACCAGCCGGGCTAAGCCGTGCCTTGACGACCGGCTGTGCGGAATTTACCTTGCCGTAGAGGTTGCGGCTGTGCCAGGCTATTTCCTGCGCTTCGTGACGCAGAAAATAGCTGGTTTCCAGTTGCGCCCATAGTGCCTGGTGTGCGTCGCCGCCGAATGCATAGAGCCGAAGTATGGACATTGCCTCGGTTTGTCTTGCCTGCAGGTGGGTTTCCAGCAAGGCGGTTCCGCCTGCAATATGGCGTTGTGTTGCCCGGAACAGATTTTCCAGTAGTTTGCCTTTCCATGCGTTCCAGACTTTCGGGCTGGTGCCACGGATATCGGCCATGGTCAGCAGATAGAGCGCAACCAGATGGCGCTGGTCGCGAACGTGACGGGCAAATGTTTCGATTACATCGGGGTCGCTCAAATCCTGTTTCTGTGCCGTAGCCGACATGACCAGATGATTTTCCACCAGCCATACGACGAGTTCCGTATCTTCCTTATCGAGGGCATGGCGGCGACAGAAGCGGCGCGCATCGACGGTGCCCAGCCTGGAATGGTCGCCGCCCCGCCCTTTGGCGATGTCATGAAACAGTCCCGCCAGATAGAGTACTTCAGGGCGTGCAAAATTATTAATCAACTCGCTGGCCAGTGGAAATTCGTGGGCAAACTCGGGGACGGTGAGGCGTCGCAGGTTGCGTACGACCATCATGATGTGTGCGTCTACCGTGTAAACGTGGAATAGATCGTGTTGCATCTGGCCGACGATTCGGCCAAAGGCGGGAATATATCGATCCAGAATGCCGAGCTGGTTCATTCTGCGCAATTCATGGGTAAGCCCGGGTCCCCGCAGGATGGACATGAATATGGCTTGGTTGGTGGTTTGGCGGCGGAAATTGACATCAATTTCAGGTGCGGAACGCCACAACGCACGCAAGGTGGTTGCGCTCATGCCACTGAGTTCCGGATGCTGTTGCAGAAGCATGAAGCTCTCCAGAATGGCGCCCGGTTCACGCTTGAATACATTGTCATCTGTTATTTCGAGCAGCCCGTTGCTTGCGCGGAAGCGTGCGTTGATGGTTTCAGTCTGCGCCGAAGCGATAGGAAAAGCGCGTGCGCGCAGATTCTTTAACAGAATTTCGTTAAACAGGCTGACCGCTTTGGCGGTGCGGTAGTAGCGCTGCATCAACTGTTCGCTGGCTTTGCGCGGGTATTTGTCAGTAAGCCCGCATTGCTCTGCAAGCATTGCCTGATGGTCAAACAGGAGCCGATCTTCACGTCTTTTTGCGAGATAATGCAGGCGGATGCGCAAGTTTTCCAGAAGCTTTTCGTGGCGCCTGATCTGGCTGGCTTCCTGAGTAGTAATAATGGATTCGCGCGCCAGCTTGTTCCATGAATTTCCCAAGCCAATGGCATGACTGATCCACAGGATGTTTTGCAGGTCACGCAATCCGCCTGGACTTTCTTTCAGGTTGGGCTCAAGGTTGTTGGCCGTATCGTGGAAGCGGGCATGGCGCCGTTGTTGCTCCAGCAATTTCCCCTCAAAAAAATCGCGGGCGTTCAGGCTCTGTTGCAAAGCGGTAACAAGGTTTTTGAATAATATGCGGTTGCCAGTCAGGAGGCGTGCCTCAAGCAGGTTGGTCTGAACCGTGATGTCCTTGGTTTCCTCCAGGCATTCGGGCAGGGTGCGGACGCTATGGCCGACTTCCAGGCCGATATCCCAAAGCAAGCCGATAAGTTGTTCCAGTTTTTGTTCGACAGCGACATCCAGGCTACCCGGCAGAAGGATCAGCAGGTCAATGTCGGAGCCGGGATAAAGCTGCTTGCGCCCGTAACCGCCAACGGCGACAAGCGCGATGGATGAAGGTAGGGAAATTTGCTGCCAGATCGACCTCAGCAGTCTGTCCACCAACATGCTGTGGCCGAGCAGGAGGGCGGAGGCACGGGGGTTTTCGATGTAGGCTCGGTGCAGGCTGTCCTTGCCGTGCTGAAGAATATTGCGCCAACCGGCGGTGTCCATGAGTCGCAGCGCTTCGTAAAGTTAGGGGAGGTTGCCGGGCTTTTGGGGTGATCCAGACGACAGAGTCAAGACTTCATAACCTGTTTCGGTGACCAGAATCGTATGCTCCCATTGGGCCGATAGGCTGTGGTCCTTGGTGACGATGCTCCAGCCATCGCCAAGCTGGCGGATGTCACGTCGGCCCGCATTGATCATCGGTTCGACAGTGAAGACCATGCCGGGTGCAAGTTCGACACCGGTTCCCGCTTTGCCATAATGCAATACCTGAGGCTCTTCATGGAAATTCCGGCCAATGCCATGGCCGCAGAATTCACGTACAACGCTGTAACCGTGACTTTCGGCGTATTTCTGGATAACCTGGCCGATATCGCCGAGGCGCTTGCCGGGTTTGATCGCGGCGATGCCGAGCCACATGCATTCAAAAGCGGTTTCGCATAGGCGCCTGGCCTGGATGGAAGGTTCCCCGATATAGAACATACGACTGGTATCGCCATGGAAGCCGTCCTTGATGGTGGTGACATCAATGTTGACGATGTCGCCGTTTTTGAGTTTTTTCTCGCCCGGAACGCCGTGGCAAACCTGGTGGTTGACCGATGTGCAAATCGATTTGGGATAAGGGTTGTGGCCGGATGGCGCGTAATTCAGTGGTGCGGGGATTGCCTGCTGAACCGTTACGGTGTAGTCGTGGCAGACTTTATCCAGTTCACCGGTAGTGACGCCTTCCTTGACGTAGGGACCGATATAATCCAGCAATTCCGCCGCCAGCTTGCCGACTATGCGCATTTTTTCTATTTCTTCCGGAGTTTTGATGGTGATGGACATGATGTGGCGGTCTGAATTTAATTTCGCCAGTATATCAAATCAGGTTGTTGGAGAGCCTGACTTTGCGCGGCAACGAGTAAATCCCTGCGGAGTAAATTCCCTCTTGAGCGGGAGTGGCCCGGCATGCTAGAATTACGGGCTAAGTTTCATTAGGGGCTGCGGCCTTGAAGCTTACAGGTATGTTGGTATGTTTGGAAATGTTTAAAACTTCCCACATCCGCTTTACGTACAGGGTGCCCGGTTCGCCGGGTGGTATCGGGCGGATGGAGGTCTAACCCTTACTCAGGAGCATCAAAATGTCAGTGACCATGCGTCAGATGTTGGAAGCGGGCGTCCATTTCGGACACCAAACCCGTTACTGGAACCCTAAAATGGCGCCATATATTTTTGGCGACCGCAACAAGATTCATATTATCAACCTGGAAAAAACCCTGCCGATGTACCAGGAGGCGATGAAGTATCTGCGCCAAATGGCTAGCAACAAGGGCAGCATCCTGTTTGTCGGCACCAAGCGCCAGGCTCGCGATATTCTCAAGGAAGAAGCCGAGCGCGCAGGTTGTCATTATGTCAATTTCCGCTGGCTTGGCGGCATGCTGACCAATTTCAAGACGGTCAAGCAGTCAATCAAGCGCTTGCAGGAAGTGCAGGCGATGTTGTCGGAAGAAAATGTGGGCAAGCTGGCCAAGAAAGAGGCGTTGCTGCTGAATCGCGAACTGACCAAGCTGGAACGCAGCCTGGGCGGGATCAAGGACATGAACGGCCTGCCCGATGTGATTTTCGTGATTGACGTCGGTCATGAGAAAGGCGCGATTACCGAAGCCAACAAGCTGGGCATTCCGGTGGTCGGCGTGGTGGATTCGAATAATTCACCGATGAGCGTGAATTACGTTATCCCCGGCAATGACGATTCGACCCAGGCTATCCGGCTGTATGCACGGGGCGCGGCCGATGCCGTGCTTGAAGGGCGTAGCCAGGTAATTCAGGAAATCGTCGGCGAGGAGTTCGTCGAAGTTGAGGAACGGGCGGCTGAGTAATCAGCCGGAAATCAGGGGCTGATTCAGCCCCTTTTTTTTGTGCCTGACTTGGCTTTGGTGTTTTAAGGAGCGCGTGAAAACCGCGCTGAGTGATGTAATCAGCAAGGAGTTTGAAAATGGCAGAAATCACCGCAAGCATGGTGAAAGACCTGCGCGAATTGACCGGTCTTGGCATGATGGAATGCAAGAAGGCACTGGTCGAGGCGAATGGCGACATGAAGGCAGCCGAAGATGCCATGCGCATCAAGAGCGGGGCCAAGGCGGGCAAGGCGGCTAGCCGCATTGCCGCAGAAGGCGTAGTGGCAAACTTTATCAGCGACGACCGCAAGACCGGTGCGCTGGTTGAAGTCAACTGTGAAACCGACTTTGTTGCCAAGAACGACGACTTTGTCGGTTTTGCCAAAGAAGTCGCGCAGGTTGTGGCGCAGCAGAATCCGGCGGATGTGGCTGCCTTGGCTACGATTAAGCTGGCTTCCGGCAGCACCATTGAAGAAGCGCGTCAAGGTCTGGTGATGAAGCTGGGTGAGAACATGACAGTGCGTCGTTTTGTCCGTTTCGGCACCGCAGGACAGTTGGCTTCTTATTTGCATGGAACCAAAATTGGCGTGCTAATCGACTACACTGGCGGCGACGAAACGCTGGGTAAAGATCTGGCGATGCACATCGCCGCCAGCAAGCCGGTATGTGTTTCAAAAGAACAGGTGCCTGCCGACCTGCTCGCCAAGGAGCGTGAAATTTATACCGCCCAAGCGGCTGAAAGCGGCAAGCCTGCCAATATCGTCGAGAAGATGGTGGAAGGCCGGATCAGCAAATACCTCGCGGAAATCACTCTGGTCGGCCAACCCTTCGTCAAGGATCCCGACATGATGGTAGAGAAATTGCTGGCATCCAAGGGTGCCAAAGTCAATGCCTTCCAGATGTACGTGGTGGGTGAAGGTATCGAGAAGCGCAGCAGCGATTTCGCCGCCGAAGTGGCCGCCGCTGCCAAGGTGTAACGATGATGCCGACTCCCAAGTACAAACGCATTTTGCTCAAGTTGTCCGGCGAGGCGCTGATGGGCGACGGCAGCTACGGTATCGATCGCAATGTGATCGACCGTATTGTTTCAGAGATTGGCGATGTGACACGGCTTGGGGTTGAAGTTGCGGTGGTGATCGGTGGTGGCAATATTTTCCGTGGCGTGGCGCCTGCAGCCGCAGGAATGGATCGCGCTACCGCCGATTACATGGGCATGTTGGCTACGGTGATGAATGCGTTGGCACTGCAGGATGCCATGCGCCGCGGTGGCCTCATCGCTCGTGTGCAATCGGCGCTGACTATCGAACAGGTGGCCGAGCCATATATTCGCGGCAAGGCTTTGCGTTACCTGGAAGAAGGCAAGATCGTGATTTTTGGCGCAGGTACCGGTAATCCGTTCTTCACCACAGATACGGCTGCTGCGCTACGGGCCTCCGAGATGGAAGCCGAGGTGGTGCTGAAGGCGACCAAGGTCGATGGCGTTTATACGGCTGATCCGAAGACCGACCCTACGGCAACGCGCTATGATCGTCTCGGTTTCGATGAGGCGATTGCCCGTAACCTCAAGGTGATGGATGCCACCGCACTGGCTTTGTGCCGTGATCAGAAAATGCCGCTGTGCGTGTTCAGCATCTTCAAGCCCGGCGCATTGAAGCGCGTGGTGCTGGGTGAAGATGAAGGAACGCTGGTTGAATGCTAGCAGCCTGCTGAAATTTTTGTGAGTCTCGACAGTAAGGAATTTTGACATGATTGCGGATGTGAAAAAATCAGCCGAGCAAAAAATGCAAAAGAGCCTGGAATCGCTCAAGACAGATCTAAGCAAGGTGCGCACAGGGCGTGCTCACACCGGTATCCTGGATCATGTCATGGTTGATTACTATGGTTCGATGGTGGCGATCAGCCAGGTGGCGAATGTCACTTTGCTGGATTCTCACACTATCGGCGTGACGCCGTGGGAGAAGAAGATGGTGAACGCTGTGGAAAAAGCGATTCGCGATTCTGATCTGGGCCTTAATCCTGCCAGCCAGGGGGATTTGATCCGTGTGCCTATGCCGGCATTGACCGAAGAGCGGCGCAAGGAATTTATCAAGGTGGTGAAGGGTGAAGCGGAACTCGCCAAAGTGGCGATGCGCAATGTCCGGCGTGATGCAAATGCCACCCTGAAGGATTTGGAGAAGGATAAATCCATCAGCGAAGATGATGAGCGTCGTGCTGAAGACGAAATCCAAAAATTGACTGATCGTTACATCTCCGAGATAGACAAGATGCTTCATGCCAAGGAAACTGAACTGATGGCATTTTAGGGATTGCGAGAGTGGGCCTGTTTACGAGTTCGACACGGAGTATCCCCGATACCGGCGAGGTGCCGCAGCATATCGCCATCATCATGGACGGTAATGGCCGGTGGGCAAAGAAGCGCTTCATGCCCCGTATTGCCGGCCACAAACGGGGCGTCGAAACCGTCAGGAAAACCGTCAAGGCTTGTACCGAGTTAGGCGTCGGTTACCTGACGCTGTTTGCATTCAGTAGCGAGAACTGGCGTCGCCCAGCCGAGGAAGTCTCGTTCCTGATGCAGTTGTTCATGCTTGCTCTTGAGCAGGAAATCACCAAGCTCCACAAAAACAATATTCGGTTAAAAGTTGTCGGTGACCGTTCCCGCTTCGAGGAAAAACTGGTCGAGATG
This sequence comes from Betaproteobacteria bacterium, assembly GCA_021373185.1. Taxonomy (GTDB): domain Bacteria; phylum Pseudomonadota; class Gammaproteobacteria; order Burkholderiales; family Sulfuricellaceae; genus Sulfuricella. The sequence goes on from JAJFTF010000007.1 coordinate 21,948, forward strand.
ATCCGTCGCGCCGAATCGCTCACGCAAAACAACACCGGCCTAACCCTGACTATCGCGGCGAATTACGGTGGTCGGTGGGATTTAGTGCAGGCAACTCACAGGATGATCGAAGCCAAGCCGGAATGCGCTCTGATATTCAGTGAGGCGGACTTGGAGCCATATCTTTCCACCAGTTATGCGCCAGAGCCGGATTTGTTCATTCGAACCGGCGGAGAGCAGCGCATCAGCAATTTCCTGCTATGGCAATTGGCCTATACAGAGCTGTACTTCACCGATACCTTATGGCCGGATTTCAATACGATGGCCTTGAAACGCGCGATCAAATCTTTCCAGCAAAGAGAGCGCCGTTTCGGACGCACTAGCGAGCAACTCAAAAAAAATGCTTAAAGCGCGCGTTCTGACCGCTCTGGTTTTGCTGTCCGCTTTTTTGTCTGCGTTGTTTCTTCTTCCCAAAATGGCTTGGGCGCTGCTGATGTTGGGCGTGATTCTGATTTGTGCCCGCGAGTGGTCAAATATTGCTTCTTTCACCGGATTCCAAAGCGGGCTTTACTTGCTGCTGACACTGTTCATCGGCTTGATGTTATTGCCAGAGCATTCCCCCTCGGTGGATTTGCTGATTTACGGCATTACTTTTTTTTTCTGGGCGCTTCTGGTTCCGCTGTGGCTGAGCAAGCAATGGAAAACCAGAAAACTGCCCCTCATGGCATTAACCGGCTGGATATTGCTGGTGCCCACCTGGTTGGCTCTGGTCGAATTGCGCAGTATCAGCCCGGAATTGCTGCTGGGCTTGATGGCGGTGGTATGGGTTGCCGACAGCGCGGCTTATTTTGCCGGGCGCAGATTTGGACGTCATAAGCTTGCTCCAGCCATTAGTCCGGGTAAAACCTGGGAAGGGGTGGCTGGCGCATTTTTAGGGGTGACGCTGTATGGTGTGGTATGGGAAATGTGGATCGGTTCTGCCGCACCGTTCAGTTCCGGCCTGTTGCCTGGGATACTGTTGCTGTGGTTGCTGGCGTTGTTCAGCATTTTGGGCGACTTGTTCGAGTCCTGGATGAAACGCGTCGCCGGGATCAAGGATAGCGGTCGGCTTCTTCCCGGCCATGGCGGTGTGCTGGATCGAATCGATGCACTGACTGCGGCGATGCCTGTCGCCGCCTTTGGCCTGCTGCTTGGAAATTACGCACTTTAAGAGCGCCTGCCTTAACATTAAACTAATGATAAAAATTCAAAATATTACCGTTTTAGGCTCAACCGGCACGATAGGGATGAACACGCTGGACGTCATTGCGCGCCATCCTGACCGTTTCCGGGTGGTGGCGCTGACGGCAAATCGCCAGGTTGACCGCATGCTCGAACAGTGCCTGAAATTCCAGCCGGATTATGCCGTCATGCTGGATGCGGACTGCGCCGAGACCTTGCATGGCAAGATCAAATTGGCTGGGCTTGATATCGAAGTGCTCAGCGGGATCGAGGCGCTGGAAAAAGTGGCGTCTTTGCCTCAGGTGGATAACGTGATGGCGGCGATAGTCGGCAGCGCCGGCTTGCGCCCTTCGCTGGCCGCTGCCAGAGCCGGTAAGCGTATTCTGCTGGCAAACAAGGAAACCTTGGTGATGTCGGGACGGATTTTCATGGATACCGTCCGGCAGAATGGCGCCACCTTGCTGCCGATTGATAGCGAACATAACGCAATTTTTCAATCGTTGCCGCGAAATTTTTCCGACGATTTGGGTGCAGTGGGAGTCAAACGCATTCTTTTGACCGCTTCAGGAGGCCCTTTTCGCACTGTGCCCTTGAGTGAGTTGGACAAAGTGACGCCGCAACAGGCCTGCGCTCACCCAAACTGGGTAATGGGGCGAAAGATATCCGTGGATTCGGCTTCCATGATGAACAAAGGGCTTGAAGTCATTGAAGCCCACTGGCTGTTTAACGCTGCTGCCGACATCATCCAGGTGGTGATTCATCCTCAGAGCGTGATCCATTCCATGGTGGAATATGTGGACGGTTCGGTGATAGCGCAATTGGGCAATCCCGATATGCGCACGCCGATTGCTTATGCATTGGGTTATCCGGAGCGGATCGATGCTGGCGTGTCATCGCTGGATCTGTTCAAGATTGCTCATTTTGATTTTGAGGCGCCCGATACAGCACGATTTCCTTGTCTAAATTTGGCTTTTCAAGCTCTGCGCCAAGGGGGAACAGCTCCCGCCACCTTGAATGCAGCGAACGAATTGGCGGTGGACGCTTTTCTTGATGAGCGCATTCCTTTCAAGGCGATCCCTCTCGTGATCGAGGAGGTGCTGGCAAAAAATACGACCAAGCCTGTCACCAAGCTGGAAGATGTTCTTGACGCCGATATCCAGGCACGCGAATCCGCGCTTGAGTGGATGCTGACAATGGGTTACGCATGAACCTGCTGTTTACGCTAGCCGCATTTGCAATGACGCTCGGCATCCTGATCGTTGTTCATGAGTACGGCCATTATCTAGTGGCGCGGCTTTGCGGTGTTCGGGTGTTGCGATTCTCGGTGGGGTTCGGCAAGCCGCTGCTTACCCGGAAATTCTCCCCGGACGGAACGGAATGGGTCTTGGCCGCTTTTCCGTTAGGGGGTTATGTCAAGATGCTGGATGAACGCGAGGAGCCGGTAGCACCTGCCGACCTGCCTTATGCGTTTAACCGCCAATCCATTTACCGGCGCAGCGCCATCGTGGTGGCCGGGCCGGTTGCCAACCTTCTTCTTGCTATTGTGCTGTACTGGTTTTTGTTTGTTTATGGCGTAAATGGCATCAAGCCAATCTTGGGCGAAGTGCCATTTGCCACTCCTGCCGCTTCGGCCTCTTTTCAGCGCGGCGATACGATCACCCGGATCGGCGACGAGTCCGTCGAAACATGGCAGGATGCACGCTGGATTTTGTTGCAACATGCCGTCCAGAAAACTGTAGTTGAAATCGAAACCCATAATGATCGCGGCGAGATTGCATTGCACCAACTTGATTTGAAGAGCCTGGATGCCGACGATCTGGAAAACGATTTTCTGGGCAAACTGGGCCTGACGCGTTACCGCCCTGATTTGCCGGCAAAAATCGGTAAAGTCCTGCCTGATGGGGTTGCGGCCAAGGCCGGGCTAATCATTGGCGATGAAATTCTTTCCGTGAATCAGACGCCCCTCAAGACATGGGAAGATATGGTTCAATGGGTAAGACAAAATCCCGGTTTGCCGCTGGAAATTTCGCTAAGAAGAGGCAGCGATTACCTCCAGGTCGAATTGATTCCGGATGCCGTCAAGGAAAACGGACATTCTGCCGTGGGCAAGATCGGCGCTTCGCCGATGGTGGATCAAAGTTTGTTTGAGAAACTGGTGGTAGAAGTACGCTACCCCATCCATAAGGCCTTCGTACAGGCCTTGAGGAAGACTTGGGATACTTCGATTTTTAGCTTGAAGATGATGGGGAAGATGGTGGCCGGGCAGGTTTCCTGGAAAAATATCAGCGGCCCTATCACCATCGCCGACTATGCAGGCCAATCGGCGCATCTGGGTTGGGTGCCCTATATCAATTTTCTGGCGCTGATCAGCATCAGTCTTGGGGTGCTTAATTTATTGCCGGTCCCCTTATTGGATGGCGGTCATTTGATGTATTATATGGTCGAAATGATCAAAGGGAGTCCGGTTTCCGAGAAAACCATGGAGATCAGTCAGCAGATCGGCATCGCAATTCTGCTGACATTAATGCTTTTTTCTTTTTATAATGACATTAACCGTCTGATTTCTGGCTGAATAATAATGAAATTAAAACTCCTGCCAATGCTGCTGATGAGTCTGTATGGCGCTTCCGCCTGGGCAATTCAGCCATTTGTCATCAAGGATATCCGGGTAGAAGGAATTCAACGTACGGAAGCCGGAACAGTGTTCAGCTACATGCCGGTTCAAGTAGGCGAGAAACTGGATGACGAAAAAGCGGCTGCTGCCATCAAGGCATTGTATGGAACAGGTTTCTTCAAGGATGTGCGGCTGGAAGTCGAAAATGATGTGCTGATTGTCATGGTGCAGGAAAGGCCGGCAATTACCCAGATCGATTTTGTTGGCTTGAAGGAATTCGACAAGAAGCAGTTGATCGATGGCTTGAAGCAAATCGGACTGGCCGAGGGGCGCATTTTCGACAAGTCGCTACTGGATAAGGCGGAGCAGGAGCTTAAACGGCAGTATTTAAGCCGCGGTAAATATGGCGTTGAGGTTACCACTACCGTAACGCCGCTGGAGCGTAATCGTATCGCCATCAGTTTCAATATCAGCGAAGGCGATGTAGCGAAAATCCACCAAATCAATATCGTCGGCAATCAGGTATTCAGTGAAAAGGAACTACGTGACCTTTTTGCCCTTACTACGCCCGGCTGGCTGTCTTGGTATACCAAAGCAGATCAATATTCGAAACAGAAGCTGGCGGCTGATATTGAGACTTTGCGCTCCTATTACCTGAATCGCGGCTATCTTGAGTTCAATGTTGATTCTACTCAAGTGTCTATTTCTCCGGATAAACAGTCTATTTACATCACGATTAATATTACCGAAGGCCAGAAATACACCGTTTCTGATGTCAAGCTGGCTGGCGAAATGTTGGTGCCGGAAGATGAGTTGCGCAAGCTGATCAAACTTCATCCGGGCGATGTTTTTTCGCGAGAAAAAATGACCGAATCCACCAAGTTGATCGGTGATCGCTTGGGCAATGACGGTTACGCATTCGCCAACGTCAATGCGGTTCCCGAACTTGACAAGGAGAAGCGGGAAGCCAAATTCACCTTCTTCATCGATCCTGGCAGACGAGTTTATGTACGGCGTATTAACGTGGTCGGCAACACTAAAACGCGGGACGAAGTTGTTCGCCGTGAAATGCGCCAGATGGAAGGCGCCTGGTATGCTGCGGACAAGGTTAACCGGTCGCGAGAGCGCGCCAATCGGCTGGGGTATTTCTCCGATGTCAATGTCGAAACCCCTGCGGTTGCCGGGACGACTGACCAAGTGGACATGAACGTCAGCGTGACGGAAAAACCCACCGGGAGCATCATGGCGGGAGCCGGATTTTCCAGTTCCGAGGGATTTATCCTGAGCGGCTCCGTATCCCAGTCCAATGTGTTCGGTAGCGGCAATTTCCTTTCCACGCAGTTCAATAGTGGCAAGATAAACACGGTTTATTCTTTATCCTATACCAATCCTTATTATACGGATGATGGTATCAGCCGCGGTTTTGATGTCTACCAACGGAAAACAAATTCATCTTCGTTGTCGATTTCCCAATACGATTCCAACTCCATCGGTGGAGGCGTGCGTTTCGGTGTGCCGCTTAACGAGATGGATTCGGTCAATTTCGGCCTGTCGGCGGATATCACCAAGCTATCCCTGTATGCTAACAGCCCTACGCGTTACGTTGATTACGTCAATCAATTCGGCGCCAATAACACGACTCTACGCGGTGATGTCGGCTGGGCGCGAGACTCTCGCGATAATATTCTCTATCCGACAAAAGGCTATATGCAAAGGCTTTTTGGCGAAATGGGCCTGCCCGGTGGTGATGTGAAATATTACAAGATTTCCTACCAGCATCAGTGGTTCAAGCCGTTGTCCCAGGATCTTACTCTGATGCTCAATGGTGAAGCTGGGTATGCCAACGGCTATGGCAACCGGCCATTGCCTTTCTTCAAGAATTTCTATGCCGGCGGCAATACCTCAGTTCGCGGTTTCAAGTCTTCGTCGCTGGGGCCAAAGGATCTTGCTGGCAATGCTCTAGGGGGTAATGAGCGCTTGGTTGGTAATGCCGAAGTGCTCTTTCCCTTTCCGGGTATGAGTAAGGACAAGTCATTGAGAATGAGTCTGTTTTTGGACGCGGGAGCGGTTTATGGCGCCGGTGATGTCAATGACAAATATGCAAAATTTAACTTTGGCGATATGCGTTATTCCACCGGTCTTGCCGCTTCCTGGCAATCCCCGATGGGGCCGATGAAGTTCAGCTTTGCCAAACCGCTCGGCATTAAGGATGACGATAAGATTGAGCGATTCCAGTTTATTATGGGCTCTTCATTCTAGTTACGATTTCAGGAGATCAAGTTGAAAAAGATTATTGTTATGGCGCTTGCCGCCACAATGTTGCCAATAGCGGCTGCATCCTATGCTGCTGATATGAAAGTGGGTTTTGTCAACACTGAGCGTGTTTTCAGAGAGGCTGCTCCGGCAATGAAAGCACAGAAAAAACTGGAGAAAGAGTTTGCTGCACGCGAGCAGGATCTGCAGAAAATGTCGAAGCAGGCCAAGGAAATACAGACCCATCTGGAGAAGGATGGGATGACCATCAGCGAATCAGAACGGCGCAACAAGGAGCGCGATCTCGCTAATCTTAACCGTGATTTCCAGCGCTCGCAGCGTGAATTCAGGGAAGATCTTAATCTGAGGCGGAATGAAGAACTGGGTGCTGTGCATGATCGGGCCAGAAAAACGATCATGGAAATTGCCGAGAAAGAGAAATTCGATCTGGTGCTTGAAGAGGCTGTTTATTTCAGTCCTCGAATCGATATCACCGACAGGGTGTTGAAAGCTTTGGCCGATAAATAGGGCATTGTTTCCCGATTGCGAATGGCAGATGCGTTCTGCGGATCGATTTGATGAACTCTGCTAGTAAAGAGGGCTACTCGCTGGGGGAAATCGTCGCAAATTTCGGTGGCGAACTGATTGGCGATGCGGATATTTTAATAAAGCAGGCTGCTCCGCTTTCTACGGCTACGGCTGAACATATCAGCTTCCTCGCCAACCCAAAATATCGTTGGCAACTAGGCAATTGCAAGGCAGGAGCCGTGATTATGAATATCACGGAACGTCATGCAACGGACTTGCCCCGTATCCTGAGTGATAACCCCTACGCTTATTTTGCCAAGGTCTCGGCGCTACTCAATCCCACCAGAGCAGAGGCTCCAGGTGTCCACTCGACGACTGTGATCGAACAAGCCGCAATTATTCCGGGTTCAGCAACAATCGGCGCATTCACCTTTGTCGGCGCGCGAGTAAAAATTGGCGAAAATGTGGTAATCGGACCCGGTTGCTATCTGGGAGACGATGTTGTGATCGGCGACGACTCGCGGCTTTACCCTCAGGTGGTGGTTTACCATAATTGTTTGATTGGCAAGCGCGTCATTCTGCATTCAGGCGTAGTGGTGGGAGCAGATGGCTTTGGCTTGGCCCAAGAAAATGGTTGCTGGATCAAGGTGCCACAAATCGGTCGGGTGACGATTGGAAATGACGTTGAAGTCGGGGCGAATACTACGGTTGATCGCGGTGCCCTGGATGACACGGTGATTGAAGACGGCGTCAAACTGGACAACCAGATTCAGATTGCCCATAACGTGCACATTGGCGCGCATACCGCGATGGCCGGTTGTGTCGGTGTTGCCGGCAGCGCAAGGATAGGACGCCATTGCACTGTGGGTGGCGGTGCGGTGATTTTGGGGCATCTGGAAATTGCAGATCGCGTAAATGTTTCCGCAGGCACGCTGATTACCAAGTCTATCGCAAAACCGGGTGAGTATACGTCAGTAATGCCATTCTCATCACATTCGGAGTGGCTCAGGAATGCCGCGCATCTTCGCCATTTGGATAAACTGGCCAAAAAACTGGGCGAAATGGAAAAAAAAATCGCTGAACTTGAAAGGAAAAAGCAATGAGCAGCATGGATATTCACGAAATATTGCAGTACCTGCCGCACCGCTATCCGTTTCTGCTTGTTGACCGCGTTGTTTCGTGCGAGCCGGGCAAAAATATCGTCGCATTGAAAAATGTGACCATCAATGAGCCGTTCTTCGTGGGCCATTTCCCCCACCATCCGGTGATGCCGGGGGTATTGATTATCGAAGCATTGGCTCAGGCTGCAGCGATTCTATCGTTCAAGAGTATGGGTACAAAACCTGACGATAAATCAGTGTATTACTTTGTCGGCATTGATGGCGCGCGTTTCAAAAAACCAGTCTCTGCCGGAGATCAACTGACTCTCGAAGTGGAGATTATCCGGTCGGTCAAAGGAATCTGGAAGTATGCAGCACGTGCCAAGGTCGATGGTGGCGTGGTGACGGAGGCTGAGTTGATGTGCACGGTGAAAGCATTGTAAATGATTCACCCGACAGCGATTATTCACGAAGGAGCCATTCTTGCTCCCGATGTCAGCGTGGGGCCTTATTCGATTATTGGCGATCACGTTGAGATCGGCTCAGGAACATGGGTCGGCCCGCATGTGGTTATCAATGGCCCCACCCGGATCGGACAGGATAACAAGATTTTTCAGTTTTCATCCCTTGGCGAAATGCCGCAGGATAAAAAATACCAAGGCGAAGAAACCAGGCTGGAGATCGGTGACCGTAACGTGATCCGGGAATTTTGCACGTTTAACCGGGGTACCTCGCAGGATGTGGGGGTGACGCGGGTGGGCGATGATAACTGGATTATGGCGTACGTTCATCTGGCGCACGATTGCCAGGTTGGTAATCACACGATCTTCGCCAACAACGCTCAGCTAGCCGGCCATGTGCACGTCGAGGACTATGCCATCCTCGGCGGTTTTACCGTGGTGCATCAATTCTGTCACATTGGCGGGCATAGCATCACCGGCATGGGCACTATCCTGTTCAAGGACATTCCACCCTATGTCACGGCGGCCGGCCATGAAGCCCAACCTCATGGCATCAACACGGAAGGGTTGAAGCGGCGTGGTTTTTCCAGCGAGGCTATTCTGGCAATCAAGCGCGCGTACAAGACACTTTACAAATCGGGGCTGACCCTGGAGCAGGCGAAGCTGGCGCTGATCGAGCAGGCGAAGTCCTGCGTTGAAATTCAACCTTTGATCGATTTCCTCGCCCATTCGGCGCGCGGCATCATTCGTTAATCGAGGCCGAATGAAAGTCGGAATTGTTGCGGGCGAAGCATCTGGTGACTTGCTGGGCGCCCACTTGGTTAATGCACTGAAAAATCGTGTTCCAGGCATCGAATTTGTTGGTGTCGGTGGGCCGAAAATGCAGGCCGCAGGGGTTCATTCCCTATTTCCCATGGAAACGTTGGCGGTTCGGGGTTATGTAGAGGTATTGCGCCATTACCGCGAAATAATTGGAATTCGGCGTAAACTTCACCGTCATTTTGTAGACAACCCGCCTGATGTTTTTATTGGTGTGGACGCTCCCGACTTCAATCTTGATCTTGAGATGGGTTTGAAAAAGCGAGGGATCCCTACCGTTCATTATGTCAGTCCGTCGATCTGGGCATGGCGCGGTGAACGGATTCGCAAGATCGCACGGGCGGTGTCCCATGTACTGACATTGTTTCCATTTGAGAAAAAAATCTATGATGGTGCCGGGATCCCCGTCACCTATGTCGGGCATCCGTCAGCCGATATAGCGCCAGAACACCCGGATCGCAAAGCAGCACGCGAGCAGTTGAAATTGCCTCCGGGCGCCACGGTGATTGCGATGCTCCCTGGCAGCAGGCAAAGCGAGCTTCACTACATGGCGAAGTTATTTGTGCAAACGGCGCGCATGATTGTTGCGGTTAACCCGAATGTACAATTTCTGGTGCCGCTGGTGAGCCGTGAAACTCGCAATATGTTCGAAGCAGAGATATATCGATCTAAATGTGGTGATTTGCCTCTGACCGTGTTGTTCGGCCATGCCCATACCGCTATGGTTGCCGCAGATGCGGCACTGGTGGCCTCTGGAACGGCAACGTTGGAAGCGGCCCTGCTGAAATGCCCGATGGTGATTACCTACAAAATGTCACCTTTGACCTGGCGCATGATGCAGCGCAAGACCTATCTTCCTTACGTCGGCCTGCCAAATATTCTTGAAGGACGCTTCATCGTTCCGGAATTGCTGCAGGATGATGCTACCCCGGAAAATTTGTCACAAGCAATGCTGAATCTGGTTAGCGATAAGCTGGTCAGGGAGAAATTAACCCGCACTTTTTCCGGATTGCACCTGCAACTCAAACAAAATACGGCTGAAAGAGCCGTTGACGCGATACTGCCTCTATTGGTTTAGAAAGAATATGCTTCCAACTTTACTTATTTGCGGTGTTGACGAGGCTGGCCGCGGGCCTTTGGCCGGCGCCGTTTTTGCGGCTGCGGTAATTCTTGATGAAAGCCGCCCCATTCAAGGGCTTGCCGATTCGAAGAAGCTTAGCGAGAAGCGACGCAAAGAGTTGGCAACTGAAATCAAGGCGTGTTCCCTGGCTTGGGCCATTGCTCGTGCAGATGCGGGAGAAATTGACAGCATTAATATCCTCCAGGCAAGCTTGCTTGCCATGCGGCGCGCAGTGGAATGCCTGTCGCCCACGCCATCGGAAGCGTTGATTGATGGGTTGCATTGCCCGAAACTGCTCATTCCCTGCCGTGCAATTGTCAAGGGCGACAGCAGTGTTGCCGCAATCTCGGCGGCCTCGATTCTGGCCAAGACCGCACGAGACACAGAAATGCTTCAGTTACATCAAGAATATCCGCAATACGGCTTCGATCAGCACAAAGGCTATCCGACCGCCATGCACCTTGACGCTTTACGGCGTTATGGCGCATGCAAAATTCACCGTAGAAGCTTTGCACCGGTTAAATTGGCGATTGCCAATCAATTAATTTAGAGGAAGCGATATGGCTCTTGCGACTTTGTTGCATGTTCTTGGTGTGGTCGTTTGGGTAGGCGGCATGTTCTTTGCCTACATGGCGCTACGCCCGGTGGCCGCAGCACAACTGCAGCCACCACAGCGCTTGCCTTTGTGGGCTGGGGTCTTCAAGCTTTTTTTCCCTTGGGTGTGGATTTCGGTGGCCTTGATTCTGGTCAGCGGTCTTTACCTCGTCATGTTGCTGGGCGGATTCGGGGTCGTGCCCATGAACATCCATGCGATGTTCGGGATTGGACTGGTGATGATGCTGGTTTTTTGCTTCGTTTATTTCGTTCCCTATGGCAAACTAGCACGTGCAGTCGCTGCTCAGGACTGGAAGCAGGGCGGTGAGGCCCTGGGAACAATCCGAAAGATGATCGGTTTCAACCTGATGCTGGGTTTGATCAACATTGCCGTCGCCGCAATGAGCCGCATGACGTTTTGATAGGGGTGCTGTGCTTTGGCCAGATTATGTTGTTTTCATGCTGACTGGCCTTTTGCCTGGGAGTAACGAATAAGATGCTTGTAATTATCGGATACCTGATTGTGGCGGCCTCGGTTTTCGGCGGCTTCGCGATTGCCGGCGGCCATTTGGCCGCTCTTCTGCAGCCCGTGGAATTGTTGATGATCGGTGGCGCGGCAGTTGGCGCTTTTCTCGTAGGCAACTCCAAAAAAGGGATTGCGGCGACACTCAAGGCGTTGCCAACAGTTTTCAAGGGCTCGAAATTTAACAAGGCGCTCTATATGGAATTGTTCGCCTTGCTTTATGAGGTTTTGTCCAAGATACGCAAGGAAGGACTGATGGCGATCGAGCGGGATGTCGATGCGCCAAAAGATAGCCCGGTTTTTTCAAAATACCCGATGATAGTCAACGATCACCATGTCATGGAATTTATCTCGGATTATTTGCGCATCATGGTGGGCGGCAACCTTAATGCGTTCGAAATCGAAAATCTGATGGATATCGAAATCGAGACCCACCATCATGAAGGCGCAGTACCTGCGGGCATTATCGCCAAATTGGGCGATGCCATGCCGGCATTCGGCATTGTCGCGGCGGTGATGGGGGTGGTGCATACCATGGAATCGGTCGGTATTCCGCCTGCGGAGCTGGGTATTCTGATTGCACACGCCCTGGTTGGAACTTTTCTGGGGATTCTCTTGGCCTATGGTTTTGTCGGGCCGCTCGCCACGTTGATAGAACAAAAGCACGACGAGTCGACCAAACTGTTTCAATGTGTCAAGGTAACCATACTTGCCAGTTTGAACGGTTACGCTCCGCAGGTTGCCGTAGAATTCGGGCGCAAGGTACTGTATTCCACTGATCGGCCTACTTTCGCCGAACTGGAAGAGCATGTCAGACAAAGCAAAGCAAAAAAATGAGCGATAAGTTGCTCACCAGAAATGTTCTCAACAATTATTGTTTGGATGCCAATTTTCTGGATGTCACCTTTATGATATTCAATACGACAGTTTCTTAGTAGAAACTCATCATGAGCGACGACTCACAACGCCCCATCATTGTAAAGCGCATCAAAAAAAGTGCGCATGGCCACCACGGTGGCGCCTGGAAAATTGCCTACGCTGACTTTGTGACGGCGATGATGGCTTTCTTCCTGTTGATGTGGTTGCTGGGATCAACTGCCAAGGGTGATCTTAATGGCATCGCCGAATATTTCAAGACCCCCATGAAGGTTGCGATGCAAGGTGGCAGTGGCTCCGGCGAAAGCTCCAGCATCATCAAGGGTGGCGGCAACGATCTGTCAAGAAAAGAGGGACAGATTAGAAAAACCATGGATCCTGCGGTAAAAAAGCCTAATGATTTGCAGGCAGCGAAAACTGAATTTGTGAAGCAGGAGATGCAAAAACTCCAGGGGCTAAAAGAGAAACTTGAAAAAGCAATTGAAACCAATCCAGCGCTGAAACAGTTCAAAAATCAGATTCTGATCGACATTACCAGCGAAGGCTTGCGCATCCAGATCGTGGATGAAAAGAATCGCCCGATGTTCGATTTGGGTAGCGCGCACATGAAAAACTACACTGTCCAGGTACTGCAGGAAATCGGCAAGATGTTGAATGAGGTACCAAACAAGATCAGCCTGTCCGGCCATACGGATGCGACGCCTTATTCTTCCGGTGAAAAAGGGTACAGCAACTGGGAGTTGTCGGTGGATAGGGCAAATTCGTCGCGCCGAGAACTGATTGCGGGCGGTATGGATGAAGGCAAGATGTTGAGGGTGGTCGGGCTTTCTTCTGCGGTCATGCTTGATCCTAATGATCCTTATAATCCGATTAATCGGCGCATTGCACTCATCGTCCTGAACAAGGAAACCGAGGAAGCAATAAGCGGTGGCGGCAAGCCGCTTGAGGTGAGCAACAAGCAAGAGGCTACGACTGTAATGGACGGAGCCCCGAAAGTAATTGCTAAAGAGAATCCCGGTGCATCGACAGCCGAAGGCAATAAGCACTGATCGGGTTTGCTCCTGCTCGGTTCAGGCTGAAATGCGCGGGCCATTTTTGCCTATTTTTTGGTGGTTCGCTTTGCCTCCTTCCCTGATTGCATTGATCTCTCAATTTTCTGCGGCAGCATGCATGTTCATCCTGCTGCTGGCATCCGGTTTGACGGTTTCGCCCATTCTGGCGTCATCTCTTCATGGCGTGATCGCGGCCTTCATCGGATTCCGCTGGGGGCTTGCTCCATGGTGGCTGCCAATCAACCTGCTGTTTATGCCGGCTGTGTTGTTGACACTGTCTTTCGACATCGCGCCTCTGTGGTTTCTCTCCGCATTTATATTGTTTCTCCTGGCATATTGGAGCGTATTTCGCAGCCAGGTGCCGCTCTATCATTCCAGCCGCAAAGCATGGGCCGCAGTTGCCGAACTGCTGCCACGCAAGCCGGGGGTTCGCCTGCTGGATGTGGGCGCAGGCTTGGGTGGGATGCTGGGCTATCTCAGCCGCAAGCGCCCGGATGGAACGTTTTACGGTATGGAGATCGCGCCTTTGCCTTTTGTCTTTGCGTGGCTGAGAAGAAAAGTGGTGCGAGGTGGGTATCAGATCAGATGGGGTGATTTCTGGGCGCATAGCTTTGTTGCCTATGACGTGATTTATGCCTACTTGTCACCGGTTCCAATGGCCAGAATCTGGGTCAAGGCCTGCATGGAAATGGCACCCGGCACACGTTTCATCAGTAATTCATTTCCCATTCTTGAAGCTGTGCCAGAAAAAATCATCGATCTCGACGATTTTCATCATTCCCGGCTCTACATATACCGGATACCGGCAAGACAGCCTGCGGGAGAGGCGTCATGAAAGCGCTGGGCGATTGGTTGTATGAGCTGAAAGACTGGGATACCCCGGTATTGCGGCGCACTATTGTGGAACTCGGCAAGCTGGCGATCAAAGCGGAACGGGTGACCCCTGGCCAGATTGCCGCTGTGGTGCTGCATGACCCGCTAATGACATTAAAATTGTTACGCTTTGTCAACGGGGCGTCGCGTAGTCGGCTCAGCCACGAAGTCATGACGGTGGAAACTGCCATAATGATGCTGGGTGTTGGCCCATTTTTTTATCGCCATGCCAATCTCAAGTCCGTAGAGGAGCATCTTTCATCAAAAAATGGCGCATTGCCCGGATTGATGCGTGTTTTGAGCCGATCTCACCACGCGGCTTGGCAGGCGCGTGACTGGGCAATTCTCCATGCGGACATGAAGTCCGAAGAATTATATGTCGCGGCGTTGCTTAACGATTTGGGCAACCTCACGCTATGGGCTTTTGCCCCTGACCAGGCGATGCAAATTCGGAGAGAGTCGCGCCGCAAAAAAATCAGTTTGCCAGAAGCAGAGAAAGCGGTTATGGGCTTCGAATTGAAATCGCTACAATTTGCGCTTTCGGAAGTCTGGAATTTGCCGGAAATGATGCTATCCGCCATGCATGATGAAGCAGCGCCCCATCCGCGCATGCATGGGGTGGTGTTGGCGTCCACGCTGGCGTGCCGTGCCGAAACCGGTTGGTACGATGAGCAACTGCCGGCGAGCTACGAGGCCATTGCCGATATGTTGCGTTTGCCGCTCAATGAAGTGGTATCCATTATCCATCAAAATGCCGTTATCTCGGCGCGGCATTGGCAATGGTATGGCGTACCGCCGGCCGCCACCTGGTTGCCGATGTTGCCGGGCGAATGGCCTGAAGAACTTGTCGTGGAAGAGGATGTCGCTGTCGCAGCAGAGGCTGTGCCGCAAAAAATGGAAGGGTCCGAAGTTTGCATGATGCCGCAGCCCGCCAGGTTGCAACAGATGACGGATGAAATTTCAGCGCATCTGGACGGTTCACTCAATTTGCATGACATGATCTCGTTGGTACTGAAGGGGATGCATGAGGGTATCGCACTGGATCGCGTGGTGTTCGCCCTGATGACGACAGACCGTGGCGCCGTCAAGGCGAAATACGTGGTGGGTGCGATGCCGGATTCCCCGTTGCGGCAGTTCCAGTTTGGCATACCATCCACCGGGTTGTTCGGTCGACTGATGGGCAAGGTGCAAAGTGTCTGGTTCAACGAAGACAATCGCAAGGCGCTGGAGCCGCTGATTTCTCAGGAAATCTGGCAATTGATCGGGGACGGCGATTTTTTCGCCATGTCGTTGTTTATGAATGACAGGCCAGTCGGGCTATTTTATGCGGATCGCAAACATGGCAGTTGCGCACTCGACGAGCGTAGTTATCAGGAATTCAAGAAATTGTGTCTGCTTGCGGCAAAGGGATTGGCGCACCTGGCGAAAAAATAGCGGTTTATACGCAGGCGGCGGTAATCAACCGGCCCAATTCCTCACATTCATGTTCAGGTTGAACGAGCGGCTTACGACGGGCGCATTGCATTTTCAGCCGCTCATGGAATTTCGAATCCGTTTCCGCGCGGTATAGCACTTTAGCCAAGGCGTACTCGTCTCCATAGGGATAGTAGCCTTCGTAACCGCTGCCCAACATGCCGATGTTACCGGACACCTTTGAGGCGATGACCGGCACGTCAGCCGCAAGCGCCTCTGAAATCACATTCGCGCCGCCTTCCATGTTCGAACTGATGACCATTAGCCGGCTACGCGACAGTTTTTTTCGTACGCGCCAGTGGGGAAGTTCGCCCAACCAGTGGTAACGCGGGATCTGTGCCATCAGAGTCTGCGCCTGTTGTGCCATGCCATCGTCCAGAGCGCGCCCCATATGGCTGACATGGATTCTGGAATTTTCCGGCAACAAGGCGGAGGCGAGGGCGCAGCGGAACGGGTCTTTCTCTTCTCGCAGGTTGCCGATGACGCAGACATCGAAGCGATTTTCTGAGGGTGGCATGCGCTTGAGTGCGCACGCAGATTGATGGACGACCTGAGTTTTCGCCTGCAATTCAGGAGAAAGTTCGGCAAGCCCCATTTCCTGTAACACCACCAAGCGTGAAGCAAGCACCAAGGATTCCTGGGCGTTGCCGTCATTCTGGATATCGCGGTACAGATCGGTGCCGGTCAGCACTACGATCAACGGCAGATCGGGGTGAAGTCCGGAATAATGTTTGATGGATGCATGGCTGCGTCGTGCATGGAGAGCCAGCATCAGGTCAGCTTGCTTGCCGTCCCACTTGACCTGCACCCTGACGCGATGCCCCATCTGGCGCAGGAAGCCGGCCCAGCGCTGTGCCGTATTGCGGTTTCCGTTCCTGACGCCAGCGGCGGCGGGTGTTACGATGACGATCTTCATAGATTGCTGGCTAGTGCAGTATAGGCTCCAAATATACCACCATGAAAACGATTACCTCAAAAGAAAACCCTGCATTCAAGGCAGCCAAGAAGCTTTCCAGGTTGGCGCGAGAGCGCAGAAAGGCCGGCAAGACGTTGCTCGACGGTATTCACCTGGTTATCGCTTTTTATCAGGCAGGCGGATTGTCAGAAACGATCATGGTTGCAGCATCGGCTCAGGAAGATGTCGAAATCCAGAATTTTCTCGACCGGATTCAACCGACGAATCTGATTGTGCTGGCCGATGAACTGTTCCGTGAAATTTCTACCGTGGATACGCCGACCGGGATTGCAGCACTGATTCCCATCCCGTTGCCGCAAGAAAGAGAAGGGGAGTGCTGCGTGCTGCTGGAAGATATCCAGGATCCGGGGAATATGGGTTCGGTTCTTCGCTCCGCCGCCGCCTCGGGAATCCGGCAGATTTTTCTATCCAGCGGGTGTGCCGATGCATGGTCGCCTAAAGCGTTGAGGGCCGGCATGGGTGCTCATTTTCACCTGTCTATTCACGAAGACAGCAACTTAAATAAAGTTGCGCGGGATTTTCGGGGGGTAGTGCTCGCCGCAACCCTGACGGCTGAAAAATCACTATTCGACTTGGATTTGACCGGCCCGGTTGCGTTTATTATTGGTAACGAAGGCGCAGGAATATCTGTGCAACTGAGGGATGCTGCTAATAGTCAGGTTACGATCCCCATGCCGGGAGCCGTCGAATCCTTGAACGCGGCTGCGGCTGCCGCCATCTGTTTTTTTGAGCGGGTTCGCCAAAAAGCCGGAGCGTCTAAAATCCCAAGGCTCTTGCCGCCTGATAGAAGGCAAGGCTCGCCAGCCACGCCAGCACGAGGGGAAATGCCACCGCAAACAGGGTAAAAGCCATGCTTTTTGATTCGCTGCGGATGGTGGCGATGGTGGACAGGCAAGGCGTGTAAATCAAGGTAAATAGCATGAAGCTGTATGCTTGCACCCAATCCAGTTGCTGCGCCATCATGCCGGTCAGGGCCGTTCCTTCAAGTCCGTAAATCACTGCCAGAGAACCGACTACGATTTCCTTGGCGACGAAGCCGAAAATCAAGGCGATGGCCAGATGCTGGTCGATGCCGATGGGTGCGAGCAGCGGCTCCATGAAATGGCCGATCATGCCGGCCCAGGTGTCGACACTGCCCGGCGCGACGTTCTGGGGGAAATGCGTCAACAGCCACACTAGCACCACACCGGCAATGATGAATTTGCTGGCGCGGTTGAGGAAATGTCGCACTTCATGCCAACCGCGCAGAATCATCTGGCGCAAGGTGGGGAAGCGGTAGGGGGGTAGTTCGAGGATGAATGGCTCATTGTTCTGGAAACGTTTTTTGAACAGTAGCGCGGTAATGAAAGCGGCAGCGAAGCTGAACAGGTACAAGCTGAAAAGAACCAGTGGCGCGGCTTTGGGCGAGAAGATCGCGGTGGCGATGAAGACGAACACCTGTAGTCGCGCCGAACACAGCGAGAACGGAATGACCAGCATGGTCAGCAGGCGCAGGCTGCGCGAGCGCATCACGCGGGTGCCCATCAGCGCCGGTACGTTACAGCCGAAACCGAGCAGGATCATCACGAAACTGCGCCCATCCAGCCCCAGCTTGGCCATCAGCGCGTCCATCAGAAATGCGGCGCGCGACAGATAGCCGCTGTCTTCCACTAGTGCCATGAACAGGAAAAACAAGACAATAACGGGTACGAAGGTGGCAACCGTGCCGACGCCGTTGTAGATGCCCTCAAGCAGCAGGTCATGCAGTATCGTCGGTAGGCCGGCCATCAATGGTTCCAGTGCACCCCGCTTGAATGCTTCCAGTAACCAGCCGACACCATCCTGCAAAGGTTTTCCAAGTATGAAAATTGCCTGAAACAACAAGTACATGATCAGGAAGAACATCGGCAGTCCCAGCCAAGGGTGGAGCATGAGGCGGTCAATCCGGGTGGTCAGTTTGTCCGATAGCTGTACCGGCATCTGAACAGCGTGCCCGAGGATGGACTCCATGTCATTTTCAATCTGGTCATCGGCCGCCAGCAGTACTTGCAGTTTTTCCGGCGGAATCGGCGTGCTGTGCTGAATTTCCTGGGCAATGGTCTGATAGGCATCCTGAAAACCATTGCCGTATTTGGCGCTAAGCAGGGTGACGGGCATGCCAAGAGAGTTGGACATCTTTGCGGTGTCGATGCTGATGCCAAACTTCCTGGATTCGTCAGCCATGTTCAGAAGTAGCACGGCGGGCAAGCATAGTTGCTTGATTTGCAGGGCAAGGCTTAGCTGGCGTTCAATTTGGGTGGCATTGAGAATGATGACGACCAGATTGACTGGATTGTTTTCGAGAAAATGGCGAACCACCTGCTCGTCATCGGAGAAACCGTGCAGATCATAAATTCCGGGCAAATCGACTAACTCGACCATTTCACCGGCAAGCAGGAGTTTTGCGCCAAGCAGGTCGACGGTGATCCCCGGCCAGTTGCCGACCCTGGCAGAAGCGCCGGTGGCGCGATTGAAGAATGTGGACTTGCCGGTATTCGGCATTCCTATCAAGGCGACGCGTTTCATCAGGGGCCGGTTTGAACTTCTATTTTCTGGGCTTCTTTTTTACGCAGCATAATGTCGGTTGCACCGATACGAACATGCAGCGGGCCGGAGAACCGGCCATGGCGAATGACTTCAATGCGCTTGCCGACACGGAAGCCGAGCGCGGCAAGGCGGTAGTAGAGTGCTCGATCGGTGTGTACCGCCGCAATGGTGGCGGATTCACCGGGCTTGAGTGTTTCCAGGTTGACGGTAGCCATATTTTTGACTGGTCCAATGAGAATTATTCTTATTATCGCACAGGAGGTAGAGATTGCAAATTATTTTGTGAATCTTGTTTAACCTACTTTAAGCTTTATGCCGAGCTAGTTTTGCGCTACAATTTGAACCCGTTCTGTGCCTAAAATCTGCTCTCAAATGACCAAATACATTTTCATCACAGGCGGAGTGGTTTCATCGCTCGGCAAAGGCATCGCTGCCGCTTCCCTTGCCGCCATTCTGGAAACCCGTGGCATCAGGGTTACTCTTCTCAAGCTGGATCCCTATATCAACGTTGATCCCGGCACCATGAGTCCGTTTCAGCATGGTGAGGTGTTCGTTACCGAAGACGGCGCTGAAACCGATCTGGATCTGGGGCACTACGAGCGCTTCGCCAAAGCGAAGATGAGGAAGAGCAATAATTTCACCACCGGCCAGATCTACGAAAGTGTCATCAAGAAAGAACGCCGTGGTGACTACCTCGGCGGTACGGTGCAGGTTATTCCCCACATCACCGACGAGATCAAGAATTTTATCCGCGCCGGTGCAGGTGACGCCGAAGTCGCCATCATCGAGATCGGCGGTACGGTGGGTGACATCGAGTCGCTGCCGTTCCTTGAGGCTATCCGCCAGATGGGCGTGCAACAGGGGCGCAACAATACCTGTTTCGTTCACCTGACACTGGTGCCTTATATCGCCTCCGCAGGTGAAATCAAAACCAAGCCGACCCAGCATTCCGTCAAGGAATTGCGTGAAATCGGCATTCAGCCCGATGTTCTGCTGTGCCGTGCCGATCGCTATTTGCCGGATGACGAGCGACGCAAGATTGCATTGTTTACCAACGTTGAGGAAAGTGCGGTCATTTCCGGCGTTGATGTCGACTGCATCTACAAAATTCCCGGCCTGCTTCATCAGCAGGGGCTTGATGAAATTGTCTGCAAGAAGCTTGAATTGACGCCTCCGCCGGCAGATCTGGGCAAGTGGGAAAAACTGATCTTTGCTCTCGAGCATCCCAAGCACAGCGTGAACATTGCGCTGGTCGGCAAATATGTCGATCTGACCGAATCATACAAATCGTTGTCAGAATCGCTGATCCATGCCGGCATCCACACCCTGAGTAAGATCAATATTCACTACATCGATTCCGAATCGCTGGAAACTGTCGGCACCGATGCACTGAACGGCATGGACGCGATTCTGGTTCCCGGCGGTTTTGGCAAGCGCGGCGTAGAAGGCAAGATTGCCGCCATTCGCTACGCTCGCGAAAAACGCGTTCCCTATTTGGGTATTTGCCTCGGCATGCAGTTGGCGGTGATCGAATTTGCCCGCGACAAGGTCGGCATGAAAGCCGCCCACAGCACTGAATTTGAGCCGGACACCTCTTATCCGATCGTTGCGCTGATCAGCGAGTGGCGCGCCAGCGATGGCAAAGTTGAAGTGCGTGATGCCAATTCGGATCTGGGCGGGACAATGCGGCTTGGCGGCCAGGAGTGCCAACTCAAGCCCGATTCCCTGGCGCGCAAGATTTATGGCTCCGACAGGATTTCCGAACGACATCGTCACCGCTATGAGGTCAACAACAGCTTGTTGCCTCAATTGGAGCAGGCGGGCTTACTGGTCAGCGGACGGTCGGTCGGCGGCGAGGATTTGTGCGAAATGATCGAACTGCCCGACCACCCCTGGTTCGTCGCTTGCCAGTTCCATCCTGAATTCACATCTACGCCGCGCGATGGTCATCCACTATTCAAATCCTTCGTAGAGGCGGCCATTCATCAGCATGACCTGAATGCTTTAGGCGGCACCCTGAAAGAATCCAAATAATGAAGCTCTGTGGTTTTGAAGTCGGACTGGATCAGCCATTTTTCCTGATCGCGGGTCCCTGCGTGATCGAATCCAGGCAAATGGCACTGGATACCGCAGGCTCGTTAAAGGAGATTTGCGCCGGGCTGGGCATTAATTTCATCTATAAATCTTCCTACGACAAGGCCAATAGAAGTTCCTCCAAATCTTTCAGGGGTAAAGGCATTGAAGAGGGGCTTGATATTCTGGCCGAGGTAAAGCGCCAAATCCAAGTGCCTGTCCTGACCGATGTACATGCCATCGATGAAATTGCGCAAGTGGCAGCGGTGGTTGATGTGCTGCAAACCCCGGCTTTTTTGTGCCGCCAGACTGATTTTATTCATGCAGCGGCAAGCGCCGGGAGGCCGGTCAACATCAAGAAGGGGCAGTTTCTTGCGCCCTGGGATATGAAACACGTGGTCGATAAAGCCAGAGAAGCCAGCGGACTGGACAACATCATGGTTTGCGAGCGGGGCGTATCCTTTGGTTACAACAATCTGGTTTCGGATATGCGCTCACTGGCAGTGATGCGTGAAACCGCCTGCCCGGTGGTTTTTGACGCCACTCACTCGGTGCAATTGCCGGGCGGCCAAGGTGAAAAAAGCGGCGGCCAGCGCGAGTTCGTGCCGGTTTTGGCAAGAGCGGCGGTGGCTAGCGGAATTTCCGGCTTGTTCATGGAGACCCATCCCAATCCCGATCAAGCTCTGTCGGATGGCCCTAATGCCTGGCCGCTGGCAAAAATGCACGGTCTTCTGGAAACGTTGAAATTGCTGGATGAACTAGTCAAGGAACAAGGATTTGCCGAGCAGGAATGCTAGGGATGTACTTTAATGTAAGCAGCATGTTGAAAGCTAAATACTAAGGAAAAAAAATGAGTTCAATTGTAGATGTGATCGCTCGTGAAATTCTGGATTCCCGTGGCAATCCGACCATCGAAGCAGATGTGCTGCTCGAGTCGGGAATTATAGGTCGGGCCGCAGTTCCCTCCGGCGCCTCCACTGGCAGCAAGGAAGCGATTGAATTGCGTGATGGCGACAAGCAGCGTTATCTGGGCAAGGGCGTGCTGAAGGCCGTTGAAAATGTGAACACCGAAATCTGCGAAGCGATTCTTGGTCTTGACGCCGAAGAGCAAACTTTCATCGATCGTACCCTGATCGACCTCGATGGTACTGACAACAAAGCCCGGTTGGGCGCCAACGCACTTCTCGCCGTGTCGCTTGCCGTGGCGAAAGCGGCTGCAGAGGAATCCGGCCTGCCGCTTTATCGCTATCTGGGTGGGGCGGGGCCGAAGAATTTGCCGGTGCCGATGATCAATATCATCAACGGCGGCGCACACGCCAGCCACAGCTCGGATATTCAGGAATTCATGATCATTCCGGTAGGAAGCACCAGTTTCCGCGAAGCGTTGCGCTGCGGTGCCGAAGTTTTTCATAATCTGAAAAAGATACTGGACAAGCGCGGTCTGGCGACTACCGTAGGCGACGAAGGCGGTTATGCTCCCCGCCTGTCTTCCAACGAAGAAGCGTTGCAACTGATTATGGAAGCCATTGAAACGGCGGGCTACCTGCCTGGCTCCGATGTGGCGATCGGACTGGATTGCGCCAGCACCGAATTCTACAGAAACGGGAAATACATCCTGGCAGCGGACAACCTGGAGCTGGATGCCGCCCAATTCACCGATTACCTCGCCGCATGGACCGACAAGTATCCGATTCTCAGTATTGAGGACGGCATGGCTGAGAACGATTGGGAAGGCTGGGGCCTGATGACCGAGCGCATGGGGAAATCGATTCAGTTGGTGGGCGATGATTTATTTGTCACCAACACCAAAATCCTGCGCGAAGGCATCAAGAAGCGTGTCGCCAACTCCGTTCTGATCAAGGTCAACCAGATCGGCACGTTGACTGAAACTTTCTCCGCCATTGAGATGGCCAAGCATGCCGGTTACACCACTATCATTTCGCATCGCTCCGGCGAGACGGAAGATACCACCATTGCGGACATCGCTGTAGCCACCAACGCCATGCAGATCAAGACCGGCTCGATCAGCCGTTCCGAGCGAATTGCAAAATATAACCAGCTATTGCGGATCGAAGAAGAACTGGGTGATGCCGCAAGCTACGCAGGCCGGGAGGCATTCTACCAACTACGTTGATATGCGCTGGCTGACCCTCATATTCATCGCACTGATTGCCGCACTTCAATATCCCTTGTGGTTAGGGAAGGGCAGTTGGTTACGGGTATGGGAGGTCGACCGGGAAGCGATGCAACAGAAGGAAGTCAATCAGAGGCTGAAGGCGCGCAACGCATCGCTTGATGCCGAGGTGCATGATCTCAAGCAGGGCTACGAAGCCATTGAAGAGCGCGCCCGTAGTGAATTGGGCATGATCAAACGCGATGAGATTTTCTTCCAGGTGCTGGAAGCACAAAAGCCGGCTGCGCATGTCGATACCACAATAAAATCCGTTCCGCAGGCGAATGTGGTCGCCAAGCCCGGTACCTAATGCATCCTGCCCTGCCCAGAACGGGTTTCTAGCTGCGCTCGATGGTTATTTTATTGCCAGCGGCATGGATGGTCGGTGAAGGGCGACTGATATGGTAGCCTTGTGCATAGTCGATTCCCAATTCGCCTGCCGCCACCAGTGTTTCGGCATCCTCAATATATTCCGCGATCGTCTTGATATTGAGTTCTTTGGCCAAGGTCACGATACTCTTGACGAAGGCTAGGTATACCTCGTCGTGCAACATGTTCTTGATGAATTCACCTTCAATCTTGATGTAATCAACGGGGAATCGCTTGATGTACTGGAATGATGAATAGCCAGAACCGAAATCGTCAATCGCGAAACTGAATCCCTGAAGTTTAATATCGAGAACAAATTTTTCCAGCAGGCTAAGGTTGCTGACGGTCTCCCGTTCGGTAATCTCGAACACGATTCGGTTCGTCTCGATATTGTGATCCATTGCCAACCGATGCACCCGTGCGACGAATTCTCCGACGATAAGCGCTTTGGGCGATAGATTGACGAACAACATGCCCTGGTAATTCTGTTCCTTCATTTGAATGAAGGCTTTTTCGATTAACTGGTAGTCCATTTTATGGGCGACGCCCATGCTCTCGGCTTCCTCAATAAAGTCATTGGCAGTCACGATTTGATCGCCTAACTGGATGCGCATCAGCAATTCGTGTATCACGATCTCACCGCTGGTGGCATTGCAGATCGGCTGGAAGTAGGGAATGATTTTTTGCTGATCCAGAGCATTCTGGATCATGATGCTCTTTTCGCCGGCCTTCCTGAATACTTCTGCCATCTCATCATCGCTGGGAATGGCAATGACGTTTTTCCCTGATTTTTTTGCCTTGTACATCATGTTGTCGGCAACCAGGAAAAGATCCTTGGGATTGTCTCCGTGACTCGGGCTGATGGCAATGCCGATGGATGTGGTGGCCTTGATTTTATAGCCATCGGGCGTTTCAACGTAAAATTTCTCAAGTAGATCGGCTATCCGCTGCGCAACCATGTGAGCCTGGGTGTCGTCAGCCTCAGGCAGGATGGCGCAAAATTCGTCGCCACCGTAACGCGCTAGCATATCGCCGTCTCTTACTGCGCTGTGGAGCAACTTGGCAAATTCCTGCAGAAACGCGTCGCCGAAATGATGGCCATAGCGGTCGTTAATCGCTTTAAAGTTATCCATGTCAAGCATCAACACGGCAAATTTCTGATTGTGTCTTTTCGATCGCCCAACTTCATATCCAAGCAGTTCCCAGAACATGCGCTGGTTATAAAGCTCAGTCAGAGGGTCGCGTGTCGCGTAGTGCTCAAGATCCTTGGTGTATTTGTAGATGGCCTTGACTGACCCAACCAGGTTGAGCAGCGTGGTCAAGATGCTGCCTATGACCATGTGGCGAATATTGTCCTGCGCCAGCGCGGATTGCACGCCGATGCCAACAATGCCGCCAATCCTCGGGGTTTCCAGCAGCAGTGATTTTGTCTGGAGTTCCATATCTTCACGGCTCAGTTCGGGAAGTGAGCCGTTTTCGTCCGCAATATTGTGACTTATATGCAATAAAGCGGCGCCATTGAAAAACGAGTGATCCTGGAACTGCATGCGGAGAATTTTTTCGAATAATTGGCTAACATCCCCGGATGGTGGGTTACGCCAGAAAACCTCGCATTCATAAGCTTCTTCTTCAACGCGGAAAATCGTGACCAATGCATAGGCATCGATGATCGGGTTGATATCCAGCAACAGATCCTTGATAAATTCGCGCCAATCCCGCACCACATTCGAAGTGATGACGAATTTTTCGAGAAGCTTGATCTCGAATTCGAGAACGTCCTTGTCGACCGCCACGCATTTCATTTTTTCTACCAGCAGGGCGACATTCTCGAAAGTCTGGTTGAACTCTTCGAAGCCGAAATTAACCCGGCTAATGTCGAATTGTTCAAAATCCTTGACGGTATTGACTGCCTCGACCTTGTTGCGGAGCGAATCTACTGATTGCCTTATTTTTCTGGCAGCAAAGGCGGACACCGCGGTCGCCGCCAGCAATACCAGCAAACCCAGCGTCAGAAATAATCCTACATAGTAGAAGCGTACCTTGGCAGTGACGGTTTGCAGGGTATGCTGAATGGCAATGGCACCTAATATTTCGCCGTTCCGTACATTCGTGTGGCAACGCAGGCATTCCTGTTGCGCCGCGACCGGGTAGGCGTAATTGATATGACTCCCCGCCTGAATTGTCGTTGTTTTGGCGCTTATCAGGACCCGTTGTATTTCTTCGGGAATGGGAGGTTGTGTCGTCTTTCCATAAAGGGCTTCTACGCTCTTGCTGCGATAGACGCTTATCTGGTCCAGAGTGGTTGGGAAAGCGGATTTGCTGGCGGCGGTTATTTCCGCCAACTGCTGATGTGAACCGCCGCTGCGCAGAAATTGCTGGATATCGTTAAAATTTTGCCTGGCAATTTCGTTGGAGGTTTCCAGTGCACGTTCCGTAATCAACTTTTCATAAAGAAGGGAGGCGGCGAGCGTGGCGCCGAGAAAGGCCAGAAGCGAAACGCCCACGGTGGCTGTGAATACAAACCCTCTAAGGGTATGGAGCATTCCGAGAGCTTTCTCGTAAATGCGGGTCATAAACCTGATCTTTCGTCATTCGTCACGAATTTGTCTTTCATTCATTGTATTTACGATGCATCGTGTCGTCGCCAAACAAAAACCACTAGATAACTATAAGCTTTTCCACTAGTTACCACAATGGCCTGTCACGTTGTCGAGGGTGGGGGTGGCAATGGGCCAGCGGCTTTTCATGTGCTCGAAATATGGGGTGCCCCGCATCTGGTTTTGTCGACTGCTCTGGCGTGTAACATGGTGTTTTCATATTGATTGCCACATCGGATAGTCAGTAAGGAAATACCTGTTTTTCAAGGCTAAAAATCAGATGGCAAGGTATAATGCAATCGCGATAAAGTATATATCAATAATTAAATCATGTATTATATCTTATATAAGACACTGGATTATTTCTATCGATCATGCTAGATTAACCAAAAAGGCGCGCCATGACGAAATCACATTCAACCCCTACTTTCAGACCTCTTTACGAGCAAATCAAGATACTGCTTACACAGAGTCTTATTGCCGGTGAATGGCATCCCGGCGAGGTGATTCCCAGCGAGACTGAATTGGCTGGCCGATTTAAAGTCAGCCAGGGAACGGTACGCAAGGCTATCGATGAGCTTGCCGCAGAAAACATCCTGGTGCGGCGGCAAGGGAAGGGAACATTCGTTGCCACCCATACCGAGGAACATACCCAATATCGTTTTTTACGCATCATCGAATTGAACGGGAAGAAAGAATCACCGTCCAGTGTGGTGTTGTATTGCGAACGAGGCAAGGCGGACAGCACTGCGGCTGAACGACTGGAACTGAAGCGTGGCGCGCCTGTTGTATTGGTGCGTCGTGTGCTGAAGTTTTCAGGAGAGCCGGTAATTCTGGACGATATCTGTCTATCTGCGACTTTATTTAAAGGCCTGACAGAAGCTCTGATTGCCGAGTTTGAAGGCACGCTCTACAGTCTTTATGAATCGCGTTACGGCACCCGGATTATTCGTGCCGAAGAGCGGATTCGTGCTGTTGCGGCTGATGAAACCTTTGCTGGCCTGCTCGATATAATGCCGAAAGCCCCTCTGCTGGAAATTGACCGGGTGGCCTACACTTATGGGGATCAGCCAGTGGAGTGGCGTGTCAGTCGTTGCAACACCCTGCATCATTGCTATTTGAATGAATTAGGATAGATTAAATTACTCGACACTCGTTATTTTCAAGGGCTCAACTATGACTATATTGAATCAGCAAGCCCTCGATTATCACGAGTTCCCTCGACCGGGAAAAATCTCGGTCGAATCCTCCAAGCCCTGTACCACGGCGCATGATCTCTCCATGGCGTATACGCCGGGAGTGGCCGAACCGGTACGGGAAATTGCCAAAAATCCGGAAAATGCCTATCGCTACACCAACAAGGGTAATCTCGTCGCGGTAATTACCGATGGCACGGCGGTTCTCGGTCTGGGCAATATGGGGCCTTTGGCGAGCAAGCCGGTGATGGAGGGGAAAAGCATCCTGTTCAAGCGTTTTGCAGGGATAGATGTGTTTGACATTGAAATTAGCGCGCCCAGTGTCGAATCCTTCATCGAAACCGTCGTCAATATTTCCCCGACCTTCGGCGGCATCAATCTTGAGGATATCGCCGCGCCGCATTGTTTCGTGATTGAAAAAGCCCTCAAGGAACGCCTGGATATTCCGGTATTTCATGACGATCAGCATGGCACTGCCGTGATTATCTGCGCTGGCCTGCTCAATGCCCTGGAAATTCAGGGCAAGAAATTAAAAGACGTAAAACTGGTATGTCTTGGCGCCGGTGCCGCAGGTCTGTCCGGGATGCGCCTCTTGATTGCGATGGGGGCAAACAAGGAAAACATGATACTGGTGGACAGCAAAGGCGTGATCCATTCTGGCCGCACCGATCTTAATGTCTACAAGCAGGACTTTGCCAAAGACACGTCAATGCGCACGCTGACTGACGCCATGAACGGCGCCGACGTGTTCATCGGCGTTTCCGGAGCCAACCTGGTCGACCGGGCGATGGTCAAAAGTATGGCATCCAAGCCCATCATCTTCGCTATGGCCAACCCCGATCCGGAGATTTTGCCGCAGGAGGCGCATGCCGCACGCGGCGACCTGATCATGGCCACAGGGCGTTCCGACTTCCCTAATCAAGTCAACAACGTGTTGGGCTTTCCGTTTATATTCCGGGGCGCGCTGGATGCAAGAGCTCGGCAGATCACTGAAAAAATGTTGATTGCAGCGGTGAAGGCGCTGGCCGAACTGGCGCGGGAGCCCGTGCCGGACGAGGTGCTCCGTGCTTACAACGCCAAGGAAATGTCCTTTGGCCGGAATTATATTCTGCCTAAACCCTTCGATCCCCGTTTGATAGAACGCATCCCGCTGGCAGTAGCTCAAGCGGCAAATTAAGGGGCCAAAATGGCAAATCAGCGGCCTAAACACCTCAATCTGTTCAAGATCAAGCTGCCGTTGCCGGGCGTGGTTTCATTACTGCATCGCATGAGCGGCGCACTCCTGTTTGTGGCGATTCCCTTATTTCTTCTCACGTTTCAAGCCACACTTGATTCAGCCGAAAGTCTTGAGAAGGTTCGGCTGGGATTGGCTAGCCCGCTGGCCAAACTGATTCTGATTTCCTTGCTATGGGGCTTTCTGCATCATTTTTTTGCGGGTGTTCGCTTTCTCCTCATGGATGCTCATGTTGGGCTTGGTCTGCAGGAAGGCCGCAGAAGCAGCATGTTGGTGCTGATTTTTAGTGGGGTGCTTACACTTCTGGCTGGAGTCTGGCTATGGTAAATCGCATTGTTACGGGTGCTCATTACGGCTTGAGAGACTGGCTGATGCAGCGGGTTACTGCCATCGTCATGGTGTTCTACACGTTGTTCATCGCGGCATTCCTGCTGACCCATCAGCCTCTCCATTTCGATGAATGGAAGAGCTTGTTTCATAACCAGTGGATGCGCTTTGCCAGTCTGCTGTTCCTGCTTAGCCTGTATCTCCATGCTTGGGTCGGGATCAGGGATATCGCGATGGACTATGTGCATCACACGGCACTTCGTCTCGCAGTTGAAGTGCTGACCATTCTGGCCTTGATTACCTACACCGCATGGTCGGTTCAAATCCTCTGGGGACTCCAATGAGCATTGCAAAACGCACCTTCGATGCAGTCATTATCGGCGGGGGCGGAGCGGGTCTGCGCGCTGCGCTGCAGCTTGCCAATGCCAATCTCAAGGTGGCGGTGGTGTCCAAGGTTTTCCCGACCCGCTCCCATACTGTCTCGGCCCAGGGCGGCATTGCCGCAAGCCTCGGCAATGTCAACGAGGACAACTGGCATTGGCACATGTATGACACGGTCAAGGGCTCAGACTATCTGGGCGACCAGGATGCCATCGAATTCATGTGCCGCCAGGCCAATGAAGCGGTGATCGAGTTGGAACATTTCGGCATGCCTTTCGACCGTCTGCCCAACGGCAAAATCTATCAGCGCCCATTCGGCGGCATGACGCAGAATTACGGCGGCGATCCCGTGATGCGCACCTGTGCCGTTGCCGACCGCACCGGCCATGCCATGCTGCACACTTTGTACCAGCGCAATATCGCCGCCAAGACCCATTTTTTCGAGGAATACTTCGCTCTCGATCTGGTGATGGATGATGACGGTTATGCGCTGGGGGTGATGGCGCTCGAAATCGAATCGGGCGAGCCGATCTTTATCGAAGCGCGCGCCACGATGCTCGCCACCGGCGGTGCAGGGCGCATCTTCAGTGCTACCACCAATGCCCTGATCAATACTGGCGACGGCCTGGGGATGGCGTTACGCGCCGGCATCCCGCTTGAGGATATGGAATTCTGGCAGTTTCATCCCACCGGAATTTATGGTGCCGGGGTACTTGTGACCGAAGGTGTGCGCGGCGAGGGTGGTTATCTGGTTAACAAGAATGGCGAACGTTTCATGGAGCGTTACGCACCCAACGCCAAGGATCTGGCCTCGCGCGATGTGGTGTCGCGCGCTATTGCGATTGAAATCCACGAAGGGCGTGGTTGCGGAAAGAATGGCGATCATATTCACTTGAAAATGGAGCATCTCGGTGCGGACGCCATCCAACAGCGGTTGCCCGGTATTCGCGATCTTTCCATCAAATTTGCCCATGTCGATCCGATCGACGCGCCGATTCCCGTGGTGCCTACCGTGCATTACATGATGGGCGGCATCCCCACCAATCTGCAAGGCCAGGTGGTCATGCCGTCACGAACCGGCCCGGAAGCGGCGGTGATCGGTTTGTACGCCATCGGTGAATGCGCTTGCGTTTCGGTGCATGGCGCCAACCGCCTAGGCAGCAACTCGTTGCTGGATCTGATCGTGTTTGGACGCGCCGCTGGCAACCATGTGATCGAACACTTAAAGGAAACACCCTTCCCGCGCCAGGTACCGGATGGCGCACTGGATCGGCCCATGGCGCGCCTGAAGCGCTGGGATGCCAAACGTGACGGCATCACCGTGGATGAATTGCGCGAGCAAATGCGCAGCACCATGCAAAAACATTGTGGTGTATTCCGCAAGGAAGAGGTGTTGCAGGAAGGGTTAAAGGAAATGCTGGAAATCGCTTCGCGCTTGCCCGATGTCGTGCTGCGCGACCACAGCAAGATCTACAACACCGGCAGGATCGAGGCGCTGGAGCTGGAAAACATGGTGGAGATTGCGCTTGCGACCATGGTTTCGGCTGCAGCCCGCAAGGAGAGCCGCGGTGGACATGCCCGCGACGATTATCCGCAACGGGATGATGATAACTGGCTCAAACATTCCCTGTATTTCAGCGAGGGTCACCGCCTCGATTACAAGCCGGTGCGGCTGAAACCATTGACGGTCGAGCCGTTCAAGCCGAAGGCGAGAACCTATTAGGAGTCGGCCATGCGTTTTTCGATTTACCGCTACAACCCGGAAACCGACGCCAGTCCTCATATGCAGGATTATGAACTGGATATCGATGCCGGCGACATGATGCTGCTCGATGCCATCCTGCTTCTCAAGGCGCAGGATGAAAGCCTGAGCGTGCGTCGTTCCTGCCGTGAAGGGGTGTGCGGCTCGGACGCGATGAACATCAACGGGCGCAATGGACTGGCCTGTATCACGCCGTTGTCCGAACTCGCGCAGCCGATTGAACTGCGCCCCTTGCCCGGCATGCCGGTGATCCGCGATCTGGTTGTGGATTTGAGCCAGTTTTATAAGCAATACCGCTCGATCAAACCTTATTTGGTCAACAATGAGCCGGAACCGGAAATAGAGCGCCTGCAGTCGCCAGAGGATCGCAAGGAGCTGGATGGATTGTACGAATGCATCCTGTGCGCCTGCTGTTCCACGTCTTGTCCGTCATTCTGGTGGAATCCGGATAAATTCGTCGGGCCGGCCGGATTGTTGCAAGCTTATCGGTTTATCGCCGATACCCGTGACCAAGTCACCGCCGAACGGCTCGATAACCTGGAAGACCCATACCGATTGTTCCGATGTCACAGCATCATGAATTGCGTAGACGTCTGCCCGAAGGGACTGAACCCGACCAGCGCGATTGGCAAGATCAAGGAAATGTTGGTGAAGCGCACCATATGAACAATCGTATCCTGTGGGATTGCCGGCGCGGCATGCTGGAACTCGACATTGTTCTTGCGCGATTTATGGAACAGCGTTTTGACGGACTCACCGCCCAGGAAATTGAAGCATTCGGGAGATTGTTGGCTTGTTCCGACCCCGATTTATGGGCGCTGATTCAAGGAAGCAAGAGCCGTGAAAATGATCATGAAATGGCACAGATGATTAACTTGCTGCGCCAATGTTGAACCAATCAGGAGAATGAGCCATGAGCGAACGTAAGGCATATCTAAAAATAGACGGTAGCCCGGAAATCGAGCTGCCCGTTCTTTCCGGCACCCTCGGCCCGGACGTGATTGACATTCGCGATCTGGGCAAGCACGGCTTCTTTACTTACGACCCGGGATATCTTTCCACCGCCAGTTGCAGCTCGAAAATCACCTTTATCGACGGCGACAAGGGCTTGCTGCTTTATCGCGGCTACCCGATCGAACAATTGGCAGAAAACGCCGACTTCATGGAAGTGTGCTATCTGCTGTTTTACGGTGAATTGCCGACCGCTGAGGAAAAGCAGAAGTTCACCAAAGTCATTCGCGAACACACCATGTTTCACGATCAGATCAGCAATTTTTTCCGCGGTTTCCGGCGCGATGCGCACCCGATGGCGGTAATGGTCGGGGTGGTGGGGGCGCTGTCGGCCTTTTACCATGATTCCACCGACGTTTCGGAATTCCGGCACCGTGAAATTTCGGCTCACCGCTTGATTGCCAAAGTGCCCACGATTGCCGCCTGGAGTTACAAATACAGCACCGGCCAGCCCTTCATCTATCCGAAGAACAAGCTGTGCTATTCGGCAAATTTCCTGCACATGATGTTTGCCACGCCGTGCGAAGAATACGAGCCTAACCCGGTGATGGTCAAGGCACTGGACCGCATCCTGATCCTTCATGCCGATCACGAGCAGAATGCATCCACTTCCACGGTGCGCTTGGCCGGGTCAAGCGGCGCGAACCCCTTTGCCTGCATCGCTGCCGGCATCGCTTCCCTGTGGGGGCCGGCGCACGGCGGCGCCAACGAGGCGGTGCTAAACATGCTGGAGGAGATTAACGATGTTTCGCAGATCCCGAAATTTATCGAGCGCGCCAAGGACAAAACCAATCCTTTCCGCTTGATGGGCTTTGGCCACCGGGTGTACAAGAATTTCGACCCGCGCGCCCAACTGATGCGCCAAACCTGCCACGAAGTGCTGAACGAGCTGGGTTGCCACGATGACCGGTTGTTCCAGATTGCGCTTGAACTGGAGCGCATCGCGCTGGAAGACCCCTATTTCATCGAGAAGAAACTGTATCCCAACGTGGATTTCTACTCGGGCATCATCCTGCGCGCCATGGGCATCCCGAACAACATGTTTACGGCCATCTTCGCACTGGCACGCACTGTCGGCTGGGTTTCCCAGTGGAATGAAATGATCTCCGATCCCGAGCAAAAGATCGGGCGACCGCGCCAACTGTTTCTTGGGTCTGATAAGAGAGATTTAGTGCCGATTTCGCAGCGCAAGTAGCTTTTCCAGGAGACCGCATCCTGGAACGCTCTGCAATCTAATGGAGGGAATCATGGGCGTAATGGATGAGATGTTGGGGAATTCGTTCATCTACGACGGCAATGCACCGTTCGTCGAGGAGTTGTACGAGCTTTACCTGAATGATCCCGCCCTGGTCAGTGAGGAATGGCGGTGTTATTTCGACTTGCTGCAACAAGCGCCGGGAAACGCCGTCAAGGATGTCCCCCATTCTGCCATCCTGCAGTCTTTTGCCGAGCGTGCGAAACAACCCTGCACTCCGGTGCCGGCATCTGATGTCGAGGCGTTGGTAAACAAGCAGATTTCGGTTCTCCAACTTATCAATGCTTATCGTTTTCGTGGCGTGCGGCAAGCCACTGTCGATCCGCTCAAACGTCAGCAGCAACCGGAAGTGCCGGAATTGAACCCGGAATTTTACGGCCTGACCGATGCCGATCTTTCTCACATATTCAAATCCGGTTCCCTGATCGCGCCCGAGCAATCCACGCTGCATGACATCCTGCGCATACTCAGGGAAACCTATTGCGGCAATATCGGCACGGAATACATGCACATTGCCGATACCACGCAGAAGCGCTGGATACAGGAACGGCTGGAAACGAACCGCGCACACCCGCAATTTACCCCCGACGGCAAGCGCCACATACTGGAACAGCTTAGCGCCGCCGAAACCCTGGAAAAATACCTGCATACCCGCTATGTCGGACAAAAGCGCTTCTCGCTGGAAGGCGGTGAAAGCCTGATTCCCTTGCTGGATCACCTGATCCAGCGATCCGGCAGTCAGGGCGTGAAGGAGATCGTGATCGGCATGGCTCATCGCGGACGCCTCAATGTGCTGGTCAACACCATCGGCAAATTGCCGAGCGACCTGTTCCTGGAGTTTGAGGGAAAACATGCTGCGAACAGCAAACTTGCCTCCGGCGACGTCAAATATCATCAAGGATTCTCCACCGACGTTGCTACGCCGGGAGGCCCGATGCACCTGACCCTGGCGTTCAATCCGTCACACCTGGAAATCGTCAACCCGGTAGTGGAAGGGTCGGTGCGTGCGCGTCAGCAACGCCGTCACGACCTAGCGGGCAACCAGGTCATTCCGGTGCTGATCCATGGCGATGCCGCTTTTTCCGGCCAGGGCGTGGTAATGGAGACGCTCAACCTGTCGCAAACGCGCGGCTACGGCACAGGCGGTACGGTGCATATCGTCATCAACAACCAGATCGGATTTACCACCTCGGATCCGCGCGATACCCGCTCAACCCTGTATTGCACCGATGTGGCAAAAATGGTGGGTGCGCCGATTTTTCATGTCAATGGCGACGATCCGGAAGCGGTACTGCTGGTTACGGAAATAGCGCTGGATTACCGCATGGCTTTCCACAAGGATGTGGTGGTCGACCTTGTCTGTTTTCGCAAACTGGGCCACAACGAGCAGGATGAACCGCTGGTCACGCAACCGCTGATGTACAAAAAAATCGCACAGCACCCGGGGACACGCAAACTTTATGCTGACAGGTTGGTAGCCGAACGCGTGCTTGAATCGCATGACCCGGAGGAGATGGTCGCTGCCTACCGCCGCGACCTCGATGCCGGTGTTTCCATAACCAGAACGGTGTTGAGCAGCTTCAAAAGATCCTTTGCCACCGACTGGTCGCCATTTGTTAACGGCAAGTGGAACGATCCGGCCAATACCGCAGTGCCAATGGTCGATTTGCAACGCTTGTCGGGTGTGTTGACCTCGTTTCCGGCGGATTTCAAACTTCATTCCCGTGTCGAGAAGATCATTGCCGACCGGCGGCAAATGGGCGAAGGCCGATTGCCGCTCGACTGGGGCATGGCGGAAAACCTTGCTTATGCCAGTTTGCTTGAAAACGGTTTTGCGGTGCGGCTTTCCGGTCAGGATAGCGGGCGCGGCACCTTCTTTCACCGCCATGCCGTGCTGCATGACCAGAACCGGGAGAAATGGGATGCCGGTATCCATATCCCGTTACAAAATATTTCAGCGAAGCAGCCCCATTTTCTGGTCATCGACTCGGTGTTGTCGGAGGAGGCCGTACTCGGTTTCGAATATGGCTATTCTTCCGCTGAGCCGAACGAACTGGTAATTTGGGAAGCGCAGTTTGGCGATTTCGCCAACGGTGCTCAAGTGGCGATCGACCAGTTTATCAGCGCCGGCGAGGCCAAGTGGGGTCGATTGTGCGGCTTGGTGATGCTGTTGCCGCATGGCTACGAAGGGCAGGGGCCGGAGCATTCGTCCGCACGTCTGGAGCGCTATCTTCAGTTATGCGCGGAAGAAAATATACAGGTGTGCGTTCCCTCCACGCCGGCACAGATATTCCATCTGCTGCGCCGCCAGATGGTGCGCGCCTACCGTAAACCGCTGATCGTGATGACTCCCAAGAGCCTTCTGCGCCACAAGGATGCCGTGTCACTACTGGAAAATCTGGCTAGTGGTCAATTTTATCCAGTGATCGGCGAAGTGGATGCTGTCGACCCGGATCAAGTTACCCGTGTAGTGGCATGCAGCGGCAAGGTTTATTATGATTTGCTGGCAGCGCGGCGCGAAGGAAAGCTCAATCATGCCGTTATCGTCCGCATCGAGCAGTTGTACCCCTTTCCGGCGGCGGAATTCACCGCCGAACTGAAGCGTTACAAGAAAGCCAGGGAACTGGTATGGGCGCAGGAAGAGCCGATGAATCAGGGGGCTTGGTATCAGACGCAACACCATCTGCGCGAATGTTTATCGGCCCGGCAGCAACTCGTTTACGCCGGTCGCCCTGCCTCGGCATCGCCTGCGGTGGGCTATATGGCAAAACACCAGGAACAACAAAGAGCTTTGGTTGAAGCGGCTCTGCATTCAAATAAATAAGCATTTTCATCTGCAATATCGGAGGGTTCCAAGATGATAGTCGAAGTCAAAATCCCGGTTTTATCCGAATCCGTCTCGGAGGCCACTCTTCTGAAATGGCAAAAAAAAGTGGGCGATGTCGTGGCACGCGATGAGAACCTGATCGATGTCGAAACCGACAAGGTGGTGCTGGAACTGCCCGCACCTCAGGCAGGCGTGCTGACGAAAATCATCAAGGACGACGGCCAATCCGTGACCAGCGACGAAGTGATCGCGTTGATAGACACCGAAGGTAAGGAAGCGACCGGTAAAACAGCTTCGATGGCGATCTCAGCCGCAGAAAAAAATATTGCAGCCGGTTCCGAAGGTGCAGCGCTTAGTCCTGCAGTGCGCAAACTGGTTGCCGAGCATCATCTCAATCCCGCGGAAATCAAAGGGAGCGGCCTGAATGGGCGCATCACCAAAGAGGATGTGCTGGCCCATCTTGAAAAGCCGGCAGCAATTCCGGCGGCGGTGATGGCCGCGCCACCGGCACAATCCATGCAAGGCTCCCGCCCTGAGCAGCGCGTGCCGATGACTCGCTTGCGCGTTCGCGTTGCCGAGCGTCTGGTGCAAGCCCAGCAAACTGCCGCCATCCTGACCACTTTCAACGAAGCCAATATGCAGCCGGTGATGGATATCCGCACCCGCTACAAGGACAAGTTCGAGAAGGAACATGGCGTCAAGCTGGGTTTCATGTCATTTTTTGTCAAAGCGGCTGTGGCGGCACTGAGGAAATATCCGATCGTCAACGCTTCCATCGATGGCGGCGATATCATCTATCATGGCTATTACGATATCGGTATTGCGGTAAGCAGTCCGCGCGGTCTGGTGGTGCCGATCCTGCGCGACGCGGATCAACTTTCCATTGCCGAGATCGAGAAGAAAATCGTTGATTTCGGTACCCGGGCAAAAGACGGCAAGCTGACCATTGAAGAGCTCACCGGCGGCACTTTCAGCATTTCCAATGGCGGTGTATTCGGCTCGATGATGTCTACACCGATCCTGAACCCGCCCCAGTCGGCCATACTCGGCATGCACAAGAGCATTGAGCGGCCAGTGGCCGAGAACGGGCAAGTCGTCATCCGCCCCATGATGTATCTGGCGCTTTCCTACGACCATCGCATTATCGATGGGCGGGACGCGGTACTGTCGCTGGTAGCAATGAAAGAGGCGCTGGAAGATCCAGCACGGTTGTTGCTGCAAATCTGAGTCGAAGGAGAAAATCATGCCGGAAACTTTTGATGTCGCGGTGATCGGTGCGGGGCCGGCTGGCTATGTTGCCGCGATCCGCTGCGCCCAGCTCGGGCTTCATGTGGTGTGCATCGACGATTGGAAAGACGATGCCGGCAAGCCGCGCCTTGGCGGCACTTGCCTGAATGTTGGCTGCATTCCGTCCAAGGTGTTGCTCGAATCCTCGGAAAATTATGAGCGCATTCAGCAAAATTTCCCCGCTCATGGCATCACGGTGCAAGGCTTGCATCTCGACATCGCCACCATGCTGGCGCGCAAGGAAAAAATCTCTAACACCCTGACCGATGGCATCGCCGTATTGCTCAGAAAGAATAAGGTAACCCTGATTCATGGTCGGGCCGCGCTGGCTGGCGGTGGCGCGCCATGGATGGTAGCGGTGGTGCGTGACGGAGCCGATGCACAGGAAATAGAGGCCGTACATGTGATCGTCGCCACAGGCTCCATTCCGCGCCAGTTGCCGCAAATTCCGGTGGATCATGACCGGGTGGTGGACAATGTCGGCGCGCTTAATTTCAAGGAAGTGCCGAAACGGCTTGGCATCATCGGAGCCGGGGTCATCGGCATGGAGCTGGGCAGCGTTTGGCGGCGCCTTGGGTCGAACGTAACGCTGTTCCAGGCTCATGATACCTTCCTACCCAGCGTGGATGAGCAAATTGCTGCGAATGCTTTGCGTATCTTCAGCCGCCAAGGTTTGACATTTAAGCGTGGTGTCAAATTCGTGTCGATCAAGGTAAGCAAGAAAAATGTTGCAATCGAGTTCGAGGACAAGGATGGTATCAGCACGCAGCAATTCGACAAGCTGATCATCGCGATCGGCAGGGTTCCCAATACTGCCGGCTTGAATGCCGGCAAAGTCGGGCTCAAGCTGGACGGGAACGGCTATATCGATGTCGATGCGCATTGTCGCACCAGCCTGCCGAATATTTACGCCATCGGCGATGTGGTACGCGGACCGATGCTGGCGCACAAGGGTTCGGAAGAAGGCGTGGCGGTGGCAGAGTTGATTGCAGGGCAGGCCAGTCATGTCAATTATGAAACCATTCCGTGGGTAATTTATACTTCACCGGAAATCGCCTGGGTGGGGCAGACCGAGCAGGCGTTGAAGGTTGCCGGAGTGGATTACCGCAAGGGCACTTTTCCGTTTAGCGCCAACGGTCGCGCCCATGCCTTGCAGGAAACCGCCGGAATGGTCAAGGTTCTGGCTGACGCCAAGACTGATCGCATCCTCGGCGTCCATATCATCGGGCCATTTGCTTCTGAGTTGATTCAGGAAGCCGTGGTGGCGATGGAGTTTTCTGCCAGCAGCGAAGACATCGCACGCATCGTCCATGCTCACCCGTCACTGTCCGAATCATTCCATGAGGCGGCGCTGGGTGTGTCCAATCGGGCAATTCATATTTGACAGAAGTAATGCCGAGGGCTCGAGGCCACGCCATTCCCGATGGTGAGATCGTTGTCCTATCCCCGGATTTTTGCTATAAGATTAGCCATGTTGTCCATCCAGATAGTGATCTGGCGTAGGCGGACGAGGTTGATATAGTCAAAAAGCGCATGGAAATCATTGATCAAAATAGATTCGACGAACTGAAAGCATCCGGGCAACTTCCATCGCCGCAAGGTGTTGCGCTTGCCATACTCAAGTTGATGCAGCAGGATGAGGTGACGTTGCAAGAAATCGCGCACGTCATACAAACCGATCCCGCATTGACCGGGCGCCTGATCAAATTTGCCAATTCAGCTCATTCCGGTACGCGCCGCCCCATTGTTTCGATTTCCGAAGCGGTGATGTTTATTGGCCTGCCTATGGTGCGTCAATTGGTGCTGGGGCTTTCGGTTTTGTCCGGTTCTCGTATCGGAAAATGCAAGGCTTTCGATTACGATGAATTCTGGTCGCGTTCACTAGCGACAGCGATTGCAAATCAGGCACTGAGCGCACGAGCCAAAACCGCCGCCGAGGAAACCTTTACCTGCGGTCTGCTGAGCAATATCGGCAGCCTGGCGATGGCCACCCTGTTTCCCGATAAATATGCTGAAGTTTTGGCAGCAGCAGCCGGGAAAACAGCCGATGAATTAATCGGCCTGGAGCAGGCGGAATTTGCCTGCGACCACAATGAAATGACAGTTGCCCTGCTCAAGGAGTGGGGGTTCCCGGAGATTTTCCTGGGAATCGTGCTCCACCATGAAAACCCCGACAAGGGCGATTTTCAGGAGGGTGATCGCACCTATACCCTGGTGCATGCGTTACGTCTCTCAGCCTTTCTCGCCAAGGTATGCCTGGCGGATGAAAATTCGCGACGCCTGTTGCTGCCCCGGTTGTATGTGCTTGGCGCCCGCCTGGGCATTGATTCTGAAGACTTGATGACCTTGAGCGACCGTGTTGTTACAGAATGGCAGGAGTGGGGACGGTTGCTTGATGTGCCTACACGGGATCTTCCTCCTTTCGCCGAAATGGCCGCATCCTTCCCCGTAGCCCCTGATGTCGACCATTGCGACACGCAGGCGCAAACGGCAAAGCCCGATTTGCCGATGCGGATTCTGGTGGTGGATGACGACAAGGCGGTTTCCCTGTATTTGAAAAAAATCCTGACAGATGGTGGGCACACCGTGACCACTGCCTCAAATGGTAGGGAAGCAATGGGCAAAGTGCTTGAGAGCAACCCGCAAATCATTATCAGTGATTGGGTTATGCCGGAAATAGACGGGCTCGCGCTTTGCAAATTCGTGCGTTCGACTGCAGAAGGGAGAAAAATTTACTTTCTGATCCTGACCTCGCTGGAAAATGAAGACAGCCTGGTTGAGGCCTTTGAAGCCGGAGCAGATGACTATGTGGTCAAGCCTCTTAATCCAAAGGTGCTGGTGGCACGATTAAGGGCTGGGCAAAGAATGGTTCATTTGCAGGATGTGCTGACTCAGGAACGTGAAGAAATGCGAGGCGTTGCGTCAGAACTGGCGGTGGCCAACAGGCGTTTTCAGCGCTTGGCACTGACGGACTCGTTGACGTTGTTGCCTAACCGGCGCTTTGGCATGGATCGCATGGAACAGGAATGGGCCGCTGCGGAAAGAAATGGCAGGCCGCTCACTTTTATGCTGCTCGACCTCGATCATTTCAAGCAGGTTAATGACAATCATGGCCACGATGTGGGCGACCATGCCTTGCAGCAAGCCGCAAAAATTTTGAAAGGGTGTTCACGCACTCAGGATTTGGTCGCTCGTGTTGGCGGCGAGGAATTCCTGATAATTTGTCCCGACACCAACATTAACGCCGCTGTCCAGCATGCCGAGCGAATCCGGAAAACTTTTGAAGCGACAATGCTCAAAGCTGGAGAGGTGGTCTGCAAGCTTACTGCGAGTGTCGGAGTGGCCGAGAAAATCGCCACCACCGCCACTTTTACTGAGTTACTAAAAGTCGCCGACCAAGCGCTTTACCTGGCAAAGAAGAATGGCCGAAACAGGGTTGTGGCGGCAGGTCAGAAAAAGTGATTGAATCTATTTACTTAACGCCTGATTAACCAGCAACGGTGAATTTTCTTGTTGCGGAAATCTTCAGGTATGGTTTGCCCGGAAATTTCAGCTACTTGGCGAGTTTCCAAGGCAGCCTCATCAAGCTGGAAGCTGCGCAGATTGGTGGAGAAAAACAACTCGCCATCTTCCGTCAGTAGTTTCAGGCATTGGTTGATGAGCAGGGTGTGGTCGCGTTGCACATCGAGTGCACCGTTCATTTTTTTTGAATTCGAAAAAGTCGGCGGATCCATCACGATCAGGCCGTAGCGCTCCCCTTGCTTTACTTCCTCATTAAGGAACCCGAATACGTCGGCGCGTATCAGTTCGTGCCGCGTCATATCCATGCCGTTAAGCTCGAAGTTGCGCCGCGCCCAATCCTGATAGGTATTGGATAAGTCGACCGTTGTGGAGCGTGTGGCGCCGCCTGCAGCGGCATAGACAGTGAAGCTGCCGGTGTAGGCGAACAGATTCAGGAAGCGTTTGCCTGCAGCCTTCTCCTGTACCAGGCGGCGGGTGTTGCGGTGATCCAGGAACAGGCCGGTGTCGAGGTATTCTTCCAGGTTGACGATGAAGCGGTGCCCGCCTTCATGCACGATGAAATCTTCGCCTCGCGCGCCGGTTTTTTCATATTGCGCCATGCCGCGCTGGCGTTGGCGTTGCTTGAAGATGATGGCGGCAGGAGGGAGTTCCAGCACTTCGCTTGCCGCCATGCGCACGCTCTCCACCCACAGCGCATGCTCTTCCTCGCTGATTTGCCATCCGGTGTCGAACTCTTGCAGGTGCGCTTTTTGTTCGTAGATATCCAGCACGACGGGAAATTCCGGCACATCGCGGTCATAGATGCGATAGCAATGGATGTTTCGACGCTTTGCCCATTTTGCCCAGTGCCGTGAGTTTTTTCGCAGCCGGTTAGAAAAAATCGAGATATCAGTCACTTGGTAAATCTTTTTGGATGGCGTATAATTATTAGCTAGGTTTTGTTGCCGTGCAATTCCGGTCTGCCGCACAAGCCTGCGTAGTATACCCCACCCAGAATTTTAACTTTGTCATGATCTGCCTGGACCGGCTGAATTTTGCGGGCCGATGTTTAGGAGATGTAATACATGCTGTTTGAAAATCTCGGCCTTTCAGCCGAACTGCTTCACGCTGTTGCCGATCAAGGCTACACCGAACCATCCCCCATTCAGGCCCAAGCAATTCCGATCATTCTTGAGGGCCGAGATATCATGGCCGGCGCGCAGACTGGCACTGGAAAAACTGCCGGTTTCACTTTGCCGCTACTGCAACTTTTGAGTCCATTAGCCAGTACAAGTACCTCACCGGCCAAGCACCCAGTTCGTGCGCTGATTCTTACTCCGACCCGCGAACTGGCGGTACAAGTGGAAGAAAGCGTCAAGACTTATGGCAAATATCTGCCGCTCAAATCCACTGTGGTTTACGGCGGTGTCAATATTAAAGAACAGATCGCTGCATTGAAAAGCGGTGTGGAGATACTGGTGGCAACCCCGGGTCGCTTGCTCGACCACGTCGAACAGAAGACCGTAAATCTCTCCAAAGTTGAATTCCTAGTGTTGGATGAAGCCGACCGTATGTTGGACATGGGTTTTCTTCCCGACATCAAGCGTATCATCTCGTTATTGCCCGCAAAGCGTCAGAATCTACTGTTCTCCGCGACATTTGCCGGCGAAATCAAAAAATTGTCGGATCAACTGCTGACTGACCCGGTGTTGATCGAGGTTGCACGACGTAATGCGGCTTCCGAAAACGTCACCCAGTTGATTTATCCGGTGGACAATGAGCGCAAGCGCGAACTGCTGGCTCACCTGATTAAAATCGATGATCTGCAGCAGGTTCTGGTATTCAGCCGCACCAAGCACGGTGCCAGCCGGCTTGCCAGCCAGCTTGAACGGGATGGCATTTCCGCTACCGCGATTCATGGCGACAAGAGCCAGCAGCAACGTACCCAGGCATTGGCGGATTTCAAGTTGGGCGTAATGCGGGTGCTGGTGGCGACCGATGTCGCTGCGCGCGGCTTGGACATCGATCAACTGCCCTTGGTGGTGAACTTCGACTTGCCTAATGTGCCGGAGGATTACGTCCACCGCATCGGTCGTACAGGACGCGCCGGCAGCAGCGGGGCGGCGATCTCCCTGGTGTGTGCGAGCGAGCTGAGAATGCTGGGCGATATCGAGAATATGCTCAAGCGCGAACTGCCAAGGAAAATAGAACCCGGCTTCGAGCCTGGTGCCGTGGCACAGATCGAGGCGCGTGCTGGATTTTCAGACCGTCCGCGCCGCGACTCGCGGCCCGCTGATCGCCAGAGCGGGGGAGGCAGAGGCATCGGGGTTGCTCCGCGCAAACCTGTCGTCAATCCTCTGGATCTGCCATACGTCACACCGCCAGCCCAGCAATCTGCGGCCAAGCTGGCGTCTGATACGCGCCAAATAAAGAAGAAACCCATTCCCGCATTGTTGATGCGCCCGCCTGTGCCGCAGACGGAAGGAAATTAATTCCCGTTGAATGTTGATTCCATCCGGGTTCTGGTTTATCCTTGCGGCCTCTTCGGAGAGGTGGATGAGTGGTTTAAGTCGCACGCCTGGAAAGCGTGTTCAGGATAATATCCTGACGGGGGTTCGAATCCCCCCCTCTCCGCCAGATTTATGGCGGGCCTCCCCGCATTGCAAGGTGGTT
The DNA here is from genome assembly GCA_021373185.1 of Betaproteobacteria bacterium. Classification (GTDB taxonomy): domain Bacteria; phylum Pseudomonadota; class Gammaproteobacteria; order Burkholderiales; family Sulfuricellaceae; genus Sulfuricella. The sequence continues at coordinate 65,641 of JAJFTF010000007.1, forward strand.
AACCTGGTCAGGTCCGGAAGGAAGCAGCCACAGCTACTTATTGCAAGTGCCGGGGGTTAGGCTCGCCACCCCTAAACCGTTTGCCGTCCTGTCGGGCGGAGCGGATTCTGGTACAATTTCCCTCCATGAGTTACCAAGTCCTTGCGCGCAAATGGCGCCCTAAAACCTTTGGCGATCTGGTCGGCCAGGAGCATGTCGTCAGGGCGCTTTCCAATGCGCTCACACAGCAGCGCCTGCACCACGCCTACCTGCTCACCGGCACGCGAGGCGTCGGCAAAACCACGCTGGCGCGCATCATGGCCAAGGCGCTCAACTGCGAAACGGGTATTACTGCCACGCCATGCGGCGAATGCTCGGCCTGCCGCGAAATCGACAGCGGTCGTTTCGTCGACCTGCTCGAATTGGATGCGGCTTCCAATACCGGCATCGACAACATGCGCGAAGTGCTGGATAACGCGCAATACGCACCGACTGCTGGCCGCTTCAAAATCTATTTGATCGACGAAGTGCACATGCTGTCCAAAGCGGCTTTCAATTCCATGCTGAAAACGTTGGAAGAGCCGCCTGAACATGTGAAATTCATTCTCGCTACGACCGATCCGCAAAAAATTCCGGTGACGGTGTTGTCCCGCTGTTTGCAATTCAACCTCAAACAGATGCCACCCTTGGCGATTGTCGGCCATTTGCAGCGCGTGATGGAGAAAGAAGGCATCCCATTTGAGTTGCCGGCACTGCAATTACTGGCGCGCGCCGCGCAAGGCAGCATGCGCGATGCGCTGTCGCTTCTTGATCAGGCTATCGCCTATAGCGGCGGCAAGGTCGAGGAAGGAGCGGTGCGCGATATGCTTGGCGCGATCGATCAGACCTATCTGTTTGAAATTCTAGATGCGCTCGCCGCCAAGGACGGATCGGCCCTGGTTGCCGCGACCGAAAGGATGGAGGAGCGCAGCCTGTCATTTGAAGCAGCCTTGGCGGACTTGGGCGTTCTGCTGCATAGGATTGCTTTGGCACAAACAGTGCCGGATGCGCTTGGAGAGGAATTACCGGAGCGGGATAAGCTACTCGAACTGGCGCAGACTTTCGATGCCGAAGAGGTGCAACTGTTCTACCAGATCGCCTTGCATGGCCGGCGCGACTTGCATCTGGCACCAGACGAATTTGCCGGCTTCAGCATGACGCTGTTGCGCATGCTGGCCTTTACCCTGGAAGAGTCGCCGCAGACGCCAAGTCGCCGTGAAGCGCCGCGCACGCCTCCCGTTGCGCGCAAAGAGGCGCCTTCCGCAGAAAAACCGGCTGCTGCACCACCCTGTGAAGAAGCCCCTTCCGCCGAAAGGCCGGTTCCCGCCGCCAGCGCAAAAACCATACAACCGGAAAATCCCCCATTTGACGGCAACTGGCACACTCTGGTGAATCGCCTCAAACTGGGCGGTATGGCAAAAATGCTGGCCCAGCACTGCGAGCTCAAATCTTTCGACAACGGGTTGATGGAGTTATGCGTGCCGCAGGAACATCGGCACTTGGCGGACAAGCCTTATCAAGATAAATTAAAAGCAGCCGTGATCGAGTTTTTTCCCGATCCGGTCAAACTCAATATTAGCGTGGGCGACGTCACTGGCGCGACACCCGCTCAGATCGAAAATCGTGAGAAGCAGGAAAAGCAGTCGCTGGCAGTGGCTGCAATTGAGCAGGATCCATTTGTCCGCGATCTGGTTGAAAATTTGGACGCGAAAGTCATTGAGTCTTCGATCAAACTTTTATAGCGAATCAGGAGAGCAAGATGTTAAAAGGCGGTTTGGGCAATCTGATGAAACAGGCCCAGCAAATGCAGGAAAACATGCAGAAAATGCAGGAAAAGTTGGCCACAATAGACGTGGAAGGGCAGGCAGGTGCCGGCATGGTCAAAGTGGTGATGAACTGCCGTCATGATGTAAAGCGGGTGAGCATCGATGACAGCCTGATGGGCGAGGACAAGGAAATGCTGGAAGACCTGCTTGCCGCCGCAGTGAATGATGCGGTGCGTCGTGTTGAAACCACTTCCCAGGAAAAGATGAGTGGCCTTGCGGCTGGTATGGGATTGCCGCCTGGGATGAAGTTGCCGTTCTGAAGTGAAAGCCCCTTCCAGCCTTGAAAATTTGATTGAAACCTTGCGCTGTCTGCCAGGTGTCGGTCCAAAGTCGGCCCAGCGCATGGCCTACCATCTATTGCAACGCGACCAGAAGGGCGCACTGAAACTGGCTGGCGCACTGACGCATGCATTGGACACTATCCTTCACTGTCGCCTGTGCAATAGCTTTACTGAGGAAGAAACTTGCCACCTGTGCCGCTCACCGCGCCGCGATACTTCCTTATTATGTGTGGTGGAAACGCCGGCTGACCTGTTGATGATGGAACAGACACAAGGTTACCACGGCCTGTATTTCGTCCTGATGGGCCGGCTTAGCCCCCTTGATGGCATCGGCCCCAAGGAAATCCACCTCGACCGTCTGATCCAGCGCGCTGCTGACGGTATAGTCAAAGAAGTTATCCTCGCGACAAATTTTACGGTCGAGGGCGAGGCTACTGCACACTATATAGGCGAAGTCTTGCACTCGCGCGGGATGAAAGCCAGTCGCATCGCGCGCGGATTGCCGGTAGGCGGGGAGCTTGAACATGTGGATAGCGGCACTTTAGCGCAAGCGCTTCTGGAGCGTCGCGAAGTTTAACGATATTTCAGTGCAACAACAAAAGGAATGCCATAGTATAGACTGATGAATTTAAGGTGATTCTTGGACAAAACGCGAGCGGTTCCATCTGATATTATGGTTCCTGATATAGATTATTTAAGATGAAGCAGGCAATGCCTGACTTGTGGATATTATGACTCTTTCTGAAATAGCGCCCAGTAAGTCCAAAAAAGGTAACGTCATAATTATCGATGATCATCCTATTGTGCGCCAAGGTATCGCTCAATTAATCAATCGTGAAGATGACTTGCGGGTTTGTTGTGAAGCAGGGAGTGCAGAGCAGGCTCTGGAAGAGTTAGCCAAATGTACATGTTGCGGCTACGATATTGCACTCGTTGATATGTCGCTTCCTGGCACCTCTGGACTTGAACTCGTCAAAATTCTGCGCTCACGCATGCCAGAGATGCATATCCTGGTAATTTCCATGCACGATGAATCGCTCTACGCCGAACGGGCATTGAGAGCAGGCGCCAAAGGCTACATCATGAAGCAGGAAGCCACCCAAAAAGTCCTTTTCGCGATCAGGCAAATACTGGGCGGAGGCGTCTATGTCAGCGACAAGATGCACATAAAAATATTGCGGGGCGTCATTGAACACAGAGTTGATGATTCAGCGTTTCCGCTTTCCTGCCTAAGCGACAAGGAGCTGGAAGTTTTGCGACTCATCGGCATGGGTTTGAAAACCAGGAGTATTGCCGAGATGCTTGGCCGCAGCGTGAAAACTGTCGAGGCTCACCGCGCCAATATCAAGGGGAAGCTGAATTTGGTTAACGCAACAGAGCTGGTTAAATTTGCTGTGCAATGGATTGAGAGCGGCTCATGAGAGCTGGCTTTTTTGATCCATTTCAATAATGTGTAATTTAACATAATATACATTATGCGAAGTAGGAGACAGTTTAGTCGATTCGGTTTTACCCGCTTTTATGAATATACCGTAATCATAATTTTATCCCGTTGGCGTACCCTTTTGCCCCTTACTGGTTTTGCCTTTAAGTCATAAGTTAGATTTATCGGTTTTTACAAAACCCATAAAAATAATCCTAACTTGTAGGGGCAAAAAACATGAAAAAAAACCTCACTCAGCGGGAAAAAATCGCGCTTTGGCAGAAAAAAGTTGAGAATTTCACCGCACCAAACGAGCTAAATTCCCTGCTTTTTGGCATCCAAGAGCCCGAAAAACTCCTCGGAATTGACCGCGTTACCCTCGCCCGTTGGCGCTCTGGAGAAAGCCGAATACCCCTCACCGCAACCCGGTTTTTAGAGATCTTACGCGGAGAACTGCCTAAATGGTTTGGCATTTGGGAAGGCTGGCGGTTTTCGCCGGACGGCTGGCTGTTCCCGCCCGGATGGGGCGAAGGCTTGAGCCGAGAAGATATTCTGAACTTGTGGACATGGCGCAGACAGGCATTCATGGTACAAGCAATGGAATGCGAAAACGCCAGATTAAAAAAGGATTTGGCTTTCTACAAAAGCGAATTACAGACCAAGCAACGGCTAGGATTTGCGGAAAGTTTAGGAGAAGTTTTGCAAGAAGTTACGGATTGCGCGAATTGAACTCATTACGCCAGCCATCGCACCCCATTTGAGTGGCCTTAGATTGCAAATCCCTTTCAATTTCAACAAGGCTTTTTTTGCCGCCTGACTCCATGTTTTGGTCACGAAAATGTTTAATCTCCCTCAATTCACGCAAGACCGGAAAACATTCATTGTATTCAAATATCTGCTGTTGCGTCAGTTGACTGGCAACAACAGAACCGGCGCACAGCAAGAACAACACGGCCAAAACGGTTTTCATGGCGTTATCCCATTCGGTTATGACGTGGAAATAACGACAGGCTACACTATTTATCGTTTCCGTAACAATTGAGTTTGAATCAATCGCACAATCACAGCCGTTTTTGATTCGCCCCGGTGCTGCAGATACCCCATCAGACCGGCATATGTTTCTGCCGGAAGTTCAACCGTAAACGATTTAAGGCCGTGGCGTTCGCGATGCGCCCGGACTCTGGCGGCGGCGTTTTCATGGATTTTATGGCGGCTCATTAGAAAACCTTTCAAAACAGTCAGCAGGAGGGAGTTTTGCCGATACCAGTCAGGTAGCAACTGGCCAAACTTTTAACCTAAACAACGGGCTGTTGCGCCCGTCAGGTAAAAAGATTCAGCAATCTAGCTAAACGCACCGAGTGCATTAAAACGTTTCCAATGTTTAACAGCCTGATCTGGCGGTAATTTGGACAACATAACCGCTATCGGATGCTTTGGGATTGGCACAGGTGCATCAGAAATGGCCTGATCTGGTTCAAGCCAGCCACAGGCCACACAAAATTGAGCAATTCCATACATCGGCACACGCCACCACAGCGACAACAGAAAAGGCAAAATAGACTCTTTTTTCGCCATATAGCGCCCTTTCAAGTGCCATGCCGACAGGGTGCAGTGTAGGCCTACAGGCGGCATTATCACGCCACCACTCAATAACACGCTTGGCCGATAGACCTGTTTAGTGTCATAGGCTGAATACAAATCCTTGGCTTGGTACATCCACCGGTCAGAGACCGGCGCATCATGATTTGTGCCATATTTAACTATACCAAGATGAATTTTAGGCGGGTTGATCTTGGCACCGAATATCTTGCCAATCGGCGTTATTAGAGGGATGGCGAGGCGATCTAAGCGCTTGCAGGTAACAAGAAATTCGACGAGCGCCGTTCTAACCTGCTTATCAATGAGGGAAATGTCCTGAATGATTAAATACACATCCCAGCCGAGTTTGCGCGAGTGCAACAGCCAATCAATGAAATGTTGCCGCCCTTTATCCGCCCAGGACCGAGTATTTAGCCAAGTGCCGCATTCATCCAAGACAATCAGGCCGTTATCTGATTCTTCAATACCGGCCTGCCCTCGGCCAAGTGCGTTGAAATCGTCAACGGTTGGGTGATCTGGCAAACGCATGACAAAACGCCGGCTGTTCGGACTTGCCAAACCATCCATAAATATATCAAGGTTGGTCGCAACAGTTTTATCAGCCCGAAGTGCATCGCGGATTCGCCCCACAGTGGCGAGCGTTTTACCCGAGCCGAGCTTACCGGTAATCAGGTAGACGCCCATTTTTTAGAACTTAGCCCAATGATTGAGAATTTTTACCTGTCCGTCATAAGCCCAACGCGCAAGGCTACCGCCAATAATCGCACCAAGGCAGTAAGACGCATTGGAGGGAATCACCATCCCAGCCGTACTGGCAAGCGGCGATGTAGCGGCATACTGAATACCCGCAATAAAACTATTAATTGTCATGCCAAACGCTAAAGTTATCGAGATAAAACCAGCAATAGCTGCCGCAGTAATTGCCGCCCTTTTGGTGAAATAGGCAACGATCCACCCTGTTAAAGAAGTGAATAAGCCAAGGAACCAAGCAGCCATTAATCGCTCCCCTTTCTAGTCAATAAACCAAGCAAGAAATAACCCGTAGAAAGGTACAAAATCACCCCTAAAATATCGCGTATTGCATCCACCACAGGACACCAGTCATAAGAGGCCGTATGGCCCTTATATGGCGTCATGACAAGAGGTGTGCAGGACATACCGGCAGGAAGAACAGGCGCGAATCCGAAGCCGAAACCGGCAAATGGATTTGAACCGGTAACACTATCAACATGCGTTTTAACATCATCAAGAAGCGCACCTAATTCGGTACTTGGCAAAGCATTAGTAGAAGAAAAATCTAAGGCTTGTTTAACCGCATCCAAATCGGTTTTGATTCCCTGTTGCGTAACTTCACGGTTGTAGTCAGTCGGGAAATCAATAGGAGCCGCTGGAGCCGCCGCCACAATAGTTGCTCCGGTTGCAGTGCCTACACCATTCACTTGAGTAGACGAAGAGCCGGAAACGGTAGCAGTACCACCGGCAGCGGCAGGAGTAAGGGTAATTGTCGTTACGGTGGACGTTTTGCCATCGGCATTGGCCGTTGTGGTTGTCACCGTCCGGGAACCGTCACCGTTGATGGTAATTTCGCTTTTTGTAGTGCTGCCCGGCGTCATGGTGCTGATTTTTGTCGGCGTCACCGTGGTGCCGGTTTTAGCAGCCAATTCGCCGCACTCTGGATCGTTTGGATCAATGGTAAAACCCGCCACATTCAGCAATATCTGGCAACGACCATCAGCAGGTTTTTGAACCAATGCGGCATTGGTTAAATTACAGGTAGAACCTGAAAGCGTATAACCGGCCTGACAAGTGGTAATTTTTGTAATTGTCAGCGTTGAATATAACGAGCCATTGGCGTTATAAACCCCGCATTGAGTGTCAGAAATATAGGCCGTATATTGAGGCGCAATACCCGCAAGAGCCGCATAAGACACGCAACTAGCGGCAGGACTGGCATTTTCGGATTGTGAATTTGAATTGGTGCGATATGTTATCGAACCAACACCGACAGAAGGAGGCGAAGGCTGTGCACTGTTGTTAATTGGTGGCGTGTAACCCGGTGGCGTATCAATAGGCCGATCACGAGTAGAACCGAGCGGAATATCCATAATGGAACCGGATTTATTACCAGCGCCAGAGGTTTTACTGCCCATGTAAATAATGCCAGCGACAGAGCCAATCGTCAGAGCGGCAAGAGCATTTGAAGCGGTGGAACCCTCGGCAATAAGCATAACCCCCTCGGCAATAAGAGGAAGGAAGGCACGAGCCGGAGCGGTAATTGTGGACAGGACAAAAAACAGGATGAACAGAGGCGCTATTTTTTTGGTGGTTTTTAAGCGCATTTTTGGCTCAGTTCAATAGATGAATGGCGGGTGTTGAATTCTTCCCATTTTTTGTTGAATTCTTGCCAGCTTTCCTCTGGCCCACGAGGAGAGGCGCACCCCGCCAAAAGCACACAGAGAATCAATGCAATTTTGGAGAGGTGCGAGGCCATGATTAAACGGCCTTATGACCCATTTTCTTGACCAGACTGATGCCGAGGCCAAGGAACATGATCGCCACTACCGCACCGGTAACGATACCGGCCAAAGTGGTGGCGTCTGCTACCAAGCCAGTGACGCCGGTTTGGACAGCAGGGTCAACGGCAGCTTGTGCAGACGACACGGCCAAAGCGGCCAAACCAGCAACGGCAACAGCAATTTTATTGGTACGTTTCATTTCAACTTCTCCCACAAATTACAGCGTTGAAGATATGAAGTGCTTGACCGTCTTGATACCACGGCCAAACACCCAACCAAGGCCGAACGCTGATAACAGCCCAGATAAGAGAAGGAGCCAATTGTTCAAGTCAAGGCTCCCAAAATTGCGCCAACAGCGAAGCAGAGAACAAAGCCGGTAGCACCGACGATATCCGCAACCGGCATGTTGAAATTACTTTGATAGTTGCAAACAGATGGATAAACCGTGCCAGACGAAGTAGTACCATTGCCGCCATTTTTGACGGTATAAGCAATCGACCCCGCCCCAACGTTAGGCACATTAGAAACAAGCGAATATAAAACCCCCGCTTGCTGTTGCGGATAATGACCAGACCACGCAGCCGCAGCATCATTCAACGAGGTATAACAAGTCGAGTCGATTTGATAACCCGTACTCATTCGCCAACTTTCGGTATTTCAAAAAATGTGTGCACCTCGAAATCATCGCCAAGGGCATCATGCGCAGTTTCCACGGCGTGATCTATATCCGGCGCACGACCGGCAAGCCGGAGCGAATGCGCAAAACCAAGATCATTAGTCAGGAAATGCCCCGATGAACGGCACTGAATGACATAGACCCGCCGCAGATTCATCATTTTATTTAACTACCGCAGAAGCCGGTTTTTCAACAGAAATCGGCTTGCATGACAGGATGCGCTGTTTCGTGGTTTTGCCAGTTGTCACCAGTTCCATTTCCAGCGCCGCCATGAAAGGAAAGGAAACCCCGGCCTTTTCCATACGGAGATATTCAGCAGACGTGCCAAACTCATAAGGCGTAGTACAACTGCCCATAGCCGCACCCTTGGATGTATCAAGCTCAGACTCGACAAACATTTTGGTAAAGTCATAAGCCACGCCTTCAACGGTATCTTTGAAGTGAGTCATGCCACGAACCATTGCTTGAGTTGAAAACTTCATTTTTAAATCTCCTGTATTGCGGTTAAAAACCTTTTGCCCCGAACCCCGCCTATTCGAGAGGTGAATTTATTTCGTTACATCCAACGAATCGTTTAAACGGCTATGTGAAAGCCCTATCCAGCACCACATCAGGATGCAATTTTTCCAAGATTCTTTTATGAATTGAAACCGGCGAATTGTGGAAAGATGGCACCACCAGACGAGCAGGCATTTTTTTGAAGATAGCGATTTTTTCAACCAACTTTTCCGCCCCGCCTTCCACCTCTGCCACTACCGCTAAAGCCGAGCCACATTGACGCACAAGCCATTCACACATGGCGTCATAGGTGATTTCTGTAGTTTTGGTTTGAGTTTTAATGCGGCATTGCTCTTTCTCAATCCACGTCAGCGCAGGATAGGTGGCAGCGAGATATGCGCCAGCATTGAGCAAAATGTCGAATGGAATTACACGATCAACGGATTTAATTTCCACTTCGACCCGGCACCAAGGTGAGGTTTTATCGCCTAACTGTTTACCCTTTTCGTATATCCGGCCAAACTTGCCAGAGACACGCTGGCCGACATTAAAAGTACGGCCTTTACCGTTTGGCTTTAGCCAGTTCCCCCGCTGTTCACAGTCAGGAACGGTTTTACCGACAAAGGTGTATTTGCCTTTCTTGAAATCCTTGAGTGCCTTGTCAACGGAATAAACACCCTCAAAATCATCATGGGCAACATCAACACGAGTTAAACGTGGCTGTTGCGCGGTAGTCAGAAAGTCATAGAGTCGCTTTTCCCAACCGGACACCGCCGCCGCCAAACCTGTGCCTGTGATCTGGACAAGCACCGTATTTTTTTGACCACCATGACAGAGCAGGCCGAAGTTATCGCCAATAACAAAGGATTTTTTGTAGAAGTGCCGACCACTTGAATTTTGTTTGGCGATACCGAAACCAAATATTTTTTGACAGATAAAGGAAAACGACAAAATCAATTCTTGATCGTTCACCACTATTTGATTATTGAAGGTTTTGGCCGTTGATTCGTGGACGGTGAAATGCACCCAATCAATAAAGCCGTTTTTTCCACCATAACCAAAGCGTTTTTGAATGATTAAAGGTTTGCCACTATGTGTATGAATTAATTTAACAAATCCTTCATGATCCTGATTTTCTTCCCCCCGTGTTACAAGTGGGGCGCTATCGGCGGCGGTCGCTCCGCTCGTTCCTCGCACAGCGCCCGCCGCCTCTTGCTTTAGCTGACTAAAATCAACTTGTGCAGAGGCAATAAGCTGTTTGTAGGATTCGCTATCTAATCCCGGATGACGCATGGCAACCATTAAGCATTCCCCCATTTGTCGAATACATTGCCGTCACGGTCGGTCAATTCGGATATGGCCTTGAAATCGCCATACACAACCAGACTCAGGAGCGGAACGGAAAAGCCATCCAAATGACACTTGGTAACCAGATCATGAAACTGAAGACGTTCTGAATCCGTAGAATCCTCAGCGAACACCCGACCAAGCCGCCGATTGAATACCTGAACACGAAGCCTAAGCAACTGCCGAAAATGAATTTGCGCCGTTTCAGAAAGCATTTATAAATCCCCAGATATAAAGGCGCGTTCTGGTTTAGGTTTTAGGGGATGGAATCGTTACAGACGAAACCGAAGCCGAAACCAGAACGCCAGAAAAGATTACTTCACTTGGCAAGTGAATATCAAGTGTCAGATGATTGTTGAAAATTAGTAAAAACTAATCTATAACGAAATCTCACTACTTCATCGGGGGATGGAAAATGAAAACCACAATTGAATGGCTGAATGACGTGAAAGCCGCGCACAGCTTGACTTCCGATTACCAACTGTCGAAGTTTTTAGGCGTAACCGCTCAGTGCATCAGCGTAAGCATGAAAGGCCATACTTTTTTGAGCGACGACACCGCGATCAAGGTGGCAAAAGCACTGGGAATTGACCCGGCCATTGTCATGGCATCGGTGCATTATGAACGGGCGAAAAAAGCCCCGGAAAAAGATATTTGGCGCGGAATTTTTGAACGGCTTGGCGGCCTGGCAGCCGCACTGGTATTGGGTTTGACGTTTATCCCCTACGCCCCTGACGCAAGCGCAACAACGTTCAATAAAGAAGTATCAAATATATACATTATGCGAAGTAATTTGTAAGCCAAATCCCTGCGTTCGAGGGGTATCGTCGCCCTAAGCATGATCAAAAATCGCTATCATTCCCGCCTTTGGCTGGCCGTTGTCAGCGCATCTGCGATATCAGTATTGCCGCTTTCCAGGGCCAGTTCCAGAGCGGTATGGCCATTCAGGTTTTTAATGCGGGTATCGGCATGGTATTGAATTAAAACTTTAACAACTTCAGCATGGCCGTTTTTTGCTGCCAGCATCAATGCGGTCGTGCCATTATCGAGTGCCGTATTTGCATCTAAGCCTTTTTCCAATAATTGTTCGACAATAGCGTGATGGCCAGAAAATGCTGCATAGTGCATCGGCGTCCAACCTTGGCCGGTTGCTGATATGTCGGCCCCCAAGGCAAGCAAAGTGTTGATGATTTGGGTATGTCCTTTGAGAGCGGCAAGCATTATGGCTGTTTCGCCAAATTGATTTCTGGCATTAAGTTTCGCTCCGGCCTGATAAAGTTTGCGCAAAATTGCATCATTTCCCTCGCGTGCGGCGATCATTATTGCAGTATTCCCATTAACATCCATCACGTTGGCATCGACTCCTTGAGTAAGGAGGTTTTGGATGGCATTAGTGTTGCCCATGTTTAATGCAGAAAAGAAATCATCGATGTGATCACTGCCTGAGAATGCATTGTTAATGCAAAATACAAACAATAACAACGTGTTAACAATGTGTTTTCTAAACATTTATTTTAAATAGCCTGGCAAAATTTTGAGTGGTGGCCTCCCCCAGCTCTTTGGCGCTGATCCCTCGCAGTAATGCGATTTCTTCTGCGACATATTTTACGTAGGCCGGTTGATTGGTTTTCCCCCGGAACGGGGTTGGAGCAAGATAGGGGGAATCGGTTTCAATCAGCACCTTTTCCAGCGCGATTTTTTGCGCCACATCCTTGATCTGGAGGGCTTTTTTAAATGTCACGATGCCGGAAAATGAAATATGGAAATTCAGTGCAATGGCTTGTTCCGCCACGTCCAAGGTTTCAGTGAAACAGTGCATCACTCCACCCACGGTCGAGGCGCCCTCCTCTTCCATGATGCGCAAGGTGTCGATTGCGGCTTCGCGAGTGTGGATGATTAGTGGTTTTCCGCAGAGTTTTGCGGCACGGATGTGGTTGCGAAAGCGATTCCTTTGCCATTCCAGGTCGCCTTTCAGCCTGAAGTAGTCCAGGCCGGTTTCTCCAATTGCGATTACCTTGGGATGGTCAGCTAATTTAGCCAGTTCCTCGACTGTTGGTTCTTTTTCGTCCTCGTAATCCGGGTGCACGCCAACCGATGCGTAGATATTCGGGTAGCTTTCCGCCAAGGCGATAATTTGATGAAAATCAGGCAGATTGACGCTCACGCACAATGCGAGGGCAACGCCGTTAATTTCCATGTTGGCGAGTATTTCAGGCAGGTTCGATGTGAACTCTGGAAAATTCAAATGGCAGTGGGAATCGACTAGCATGATTTACAGTGGTGTGGTCGCCGGTATGGGGGCTTTGAAGTTACATAGTGTGGGTTGGTCGGGAGGCCTTGCTGCCCCCGAGCAAGGCCTCAATTTTATTGCGTACGGTAATGCCGCTTTCGTTGTCGCTAAACTGTACGCCCACACCTTGAACCTTGTTGCCCTGCGCTCCCTCTGGGGTAATCCAGACAACACGACCGGCAACCGGCAGTTTGTTGGGGTCTCCCATCAGGGATAGCAACATGAAGACTTCATCGCCCAATTGATAGGGTTTGGCGGTGGGAATGAAGATGCCGCCGCCCTTCAAGTAGGGCATATAAGCAGCATACAGCGCAGATTTTTCTTTGATGCTCAAGGAAAGGACGCCTGGGCGTGGCGCGATGGAGCCCTGCAGTTCAGACATAAGTGGCATCCTGACTATTTGTGAGTTGCCCATAGGAAAGAAATAACTGCTCCAGCACTAGCCGGTTATTCAACGGGTGCTGTACGGCTCGCCGTGCAGCGAGCAATTCTTGCTGGAACCGCAGCAATTCTATCAAGTTGACAGCTTTTGCCAAGCGAATCATTTGCACAGGTGGATCGACCCGGTATCGCGTCTGTGCTGCCATGCCAATACTCGCCAGGTCATATGCCCACTGTTCAACCCAATCCAGCACCCAAGCCAACTCCAGTTTTTCGCATTGTTCCGCCAGTGCCAAAGGGTCGAGTCGGGTTGGATCATCAAGCTGATCCAGTACTCGCCCTCGCTTAAGCTGATAATCTTCCGCGCTTAATTGCAACGCGGCAAGTGGACTGCAACCCGATTGAGACAGGCATGCCTCGGCGTCATTAACGCCTTGTTCGCGCAGCCAACTTAAGGCTGTTTCGCGATCAGGAGGAGGTGCGCTGACTTTTCGGCAGCGGCTACGAACCGTTGGCAGCAGGCGTTGAAAATGATGCGACACCAGAATGAACAATGTGTCGGGTGGTGGCTCTTCCAGCGTTTTCAGTAGCGCATTGGCGGCGTTGACGTTCATCGCCTCTGCCGGGTGAACCAGAATGATACGCCGGCCATTGCGGTGCGTTGTCAGATTGACGAAATCCGCCAACTCACGAACCTGGGTTACGGTTATGAACTTGCTGGCTTTTTTATCGGTTGGTTTGTTTTGTTCATCTATTTCGCCGACCGCATCAGCGGCGGGTTCAAGCAGACGAAAATCGGGGTGGTTGCCGGTCTTGAACCAGTCGCATGCACCGCAATGTTCGCAAGGCTCGCCCGATTCTAGCGGCATTTCGCACAGTAATGCCTGCGCCAGAGTGCGGCCCAAGTGGAGCTTTCCAATCCCGCTCCGGCCCTGCAGCAATATGGCATTGGGCAAGCTTGCCTTGGCTGACATCAATCTTTTCCAGAGGTCTTGTTGCCATGAATAAATCATATCGGCTTAGAGCGATGAAAAAACATGTTCGAGGTCGGTCTGTATCTCAGCCAGAGTTCGTCCGCTATCAATCACCCGGATTCGTTCGGGGAATTGTGCCGCACGTTTCAGATAGGCATCTCTTACGCGTTGGAAAAAATCCTGTTTTTCCTGTTCGAACCGATCCAGGGAGGTGTTTTTGGATAAGCGCTGCTGGCTGACTTCGGTAGGAACATCGAACAGCAGCGTCAGATCCGGTTGCAGATCTTGTTGCACCCATACTTCAAGTGTTTCCAGCTTGGTCTCATTCAGCCCTCGCCCTCCACCCTGATAGGCGAAGCTGGCGTCGGTGAACCGGTCTGAAATGACCCATGTTCCCTCCTGTAGGGCTGGAACGATTACTTTGTCGAGATGTTCGCGCCTGGCAGCAAACATCAGCAGCGCTTCGGTTTCGAGATGCATGGCCTGATGCAGGAGTATTTCGCGCAAGGCCTCACCAAGTGGCGTCCCACCAGGTTCTCTGGTGACAAGAACATTCTTGCCTTGGCGGCGTAAGTGATCTGACAGCCAATTTAGATGCGTACTTTTCCCTGCGCCATCTATCCCTTCAAGAGTGATGAATTTTGAATTATTATTTTTAATAATCATATAATTATATTATCTAATTAATCTTGTTTCTAAATTGCGTCTTCTGGTAGCGCGCCACGGCTTGGTTGTGCTCCTGCAGGTTGCGTGAAAATTGGTGGGTACCATCTCCCTTGCCGACAAAATACAGCGCAGAAGTCGCAGCGGGATGAAGCGCAGCTTGTATCGATGCCCACCCCGGCATGGCGATTGGGGTGGGCGGCAGCCCTGCTCGCGTGTAAGTATTATAGGCATTATCGGCAATTAAATCGCGCTTGTGCAAATTGCCATCATACGATTCCCCCAAGCCATAAATAACGGTTGGATCAGTTTGCAATCTCATACCAATGCGCAGGCGGTTGATGAAAACTCCGGCAATGGTTGGGCGTTCGCTGGCTCGACCGGTTTCCTTCTCGACGATGGAAGCCATGATTAAAGCCTCATAAGGCGTGGAATAAGGCAGATCAGGGCTTCGTCCTTTCCAGGCTTCGTCCAGTCGGTGCGTCATAATTTGGTGTGCGCGTTTGAGCAGGGATAAATCACTCATCCCGTTGCTGAAATAGTAAGTGTCGGGGAAGAAAAGCCCTTCGGCATTATTTTCCTGTATACCCAATTGATTCAACAAATCGCTATCGCTAAGCTGGGCACTATCGTGTTTGATGGCAGGGTGTTCGTTTAGTAGCTTGCGCATTTGTTTGAAATTCCAGCCTTCGATGAATACGATGCCACTCTGGCTGACATCACCTCGGGTAATTTTGAAAATCAGTTGAAGCGGGGTAATTTCTTTATCCAGTAGGTAATTGCCGGCCTTGATCTCCCCCGCTTTGCCGAAAATCCTTGCCAGCACAGTAAAGCTCCAGGGTTCCTGCAACAGCCCTTCAGCTCGGAATTGCCTGGCGATAGTGCGCAAGCTGCTGCCTTGCTTGAGCGAAAATTCGTATGGGGATTGAGGCAAATGCAATGGCGTATTGGCAAAATAGAATATCCATCCTGCAGCCAGCATGCTCAATAATATGAGCAGGGTCACAACACGTTTAATAACCGTCATCATCCAGAAAACTCCTCAAACGCATTGCCAACCCACCTGTGGACCATATTTTTTCAGCCAATTCCCTGACCTGCCAAGCGCCAATCACGCTATTGCAAAGCACCATCTCATCCGCAGCGTAAACTCTGGCCAATGCCAGCTTTTCAACCTTCACCGCCATGCCGAGCCTGCCGGCCATTTCCATGATGCGCGCACGCTGCATGCCAGCGACGCCGCAATCGCCAAGATCGGGGGTGTATAAAGTGTCTCCCTGCAAAAGGAATAGATTGCTCATCGTTCCCTCAATGACGTTGCCTTTCATGTCGAGCATTAGTCCTTCGGTAATTTCCGGGTCGCTCCACTCCTGCCGCGCCAGAATATTTTCCAGTCGATTGAGGTGCTTGATTCCAGCCAGACTGGGTTGTAGGGCGAGCCGCGTCTTACATAGATGCAGCCTTATCCCCTCAGAATAATGGCTGGACGGGTACTGCGGAATCGGACTTGCTATCAGAATTCGGGTTGGCATCGCGCCTTGCTGAACGGCATAGCCACGTTGCCCCTCCCCCCGCGTAACGATTGCCTTCAGCACGCAGTCGGGGGTTTCTTTGATTGCCTCAGATATTTCTTCTGTCAGGATTTCTCTCGACGGACACTCGATGCCGATCGCTGCGCAATCTCCTCGCAGCTTTTCATAATGGCGCTGCCAGCACAATAAACGACCGGCCTTGACCAGCATGGTGCGAAATACGCCATCTCCATACAGCAGTCCTCGGTCAAAAACCCGGATATGCTCAGTCTGCAGGCCATTTATCAGCGTCATCATGCCATTCCCAGCGATTTGAGCAGCCCTTTTGCCTTGGCACGGGTTTCGGCAAGTTCACGCAGTGGATCCGAGTCGGCAACGATTCCGGCTCCGGCCTTGAATGTCAGCCTATCTCCAGTGAGCATAAAGCTGCGGATCAGGATATTTAAATCCATGCTGCCATCAAGATTGAGATACCCCATGCTGCCGGTATAGGCGCAACGCGGGGAGGCTTCGAGTTCACTGATGATTTGCATGGTGCGGACTTTGGGGCAACCTGTAATCGTGCCCCCTGGAAACAGGGCATGCATCACTTCAGATGGGGTGATGTTTTCGCGCAGATGGCCGCGCACGCTGGACTCGATATGGTGAACGTGCGCATAGCTGCACACGGCCATCAATTCGCTGACTTCGACACTGCCGGGCAGGCATACCCGCCCCAGATCGTTGCGCTCCAGATCAACCAGCATAATGTGCTCGGCGCGCTCCTTCGGACTAGCAATCAATTGCTGGCGCAGTCGCTGGTCTTCCTCATGCAACGGCGCGCGAGGGTGGGTGCCGGCGATCGGGCGGGTTTCAATCACGCCATCGCGCACCTTCATCAATCTTTCTGGGGACGAACTGATGATCTGCCTATCCCCGAAGTTGGCGATGCCGGCGAACGGCGCAGGGTTGCTTTCACGCAAACGTGCATAAATATCGGCAGCGCGGCTTCCGGATTCGATCTTTGCCCGCCACTGGCGCGCAAGATTTACCTGGAAAACGTCGCCCTCCCGGATATAGCGTTTGATCCTTTCGACTCCTTGAAGAAAAGACAACTCGTTTTCTTCTTCAAGCGTCTCAACTTTCACGGTTGCACCTGGAGGTTCGGCAGCATCAACTAGGTCTGCCTGCAGGGTTTCCAGAAGATTCGAAGAGGATTCCTCGGCAAACAGAAATGTCCGCCCTTCCCTATGGTCTACCATGATTGCCGCCGGGATGCGCACCAGTGCGGCCAGTGGGAATTCGTCTGCCTGTATTTGCGGTTTGGCGGCGACCGATGGCTCCATCTGGTGCAGCAATTCATAACCGAGATAAAGAAACCAGCCGCCATGAAACGGAAGAATTGATTCTTCATGGCTTGATTGATGTCTGTTTTCACCCCACTCCTGCTCCAGCGCAGAAAAAAAGGTTTTGTCCTGCTGGGCGGTATCGAAAGGAAAGAGCTGCTGCCGACTTGGGAAGGCAAAAAGAATGTCCCAGCCGGAACATCCCAGGGTTTGCAGCAGAAACGGGTAGCGCTGCGGATTGGCCGCATGAAGGCCAAGCAGATCGGGCGTGCCGGGAAGCTGAATGACAGGCACAGGCTACCTCAATGACGAGGGAAAGTACAAAGGGGCGACCGCTTCTTCACGGCCGGGATTTTAGACTTTGCGGAACACCAGGGTGCCGTTGGTACCGCCAAACCCGAAGGAATTGGACAGGGCCACATCGATTTTCATCTTTCGTGCGGTATTCGCCACGTAGTCCAGGTCGCACTCGGGATCCTGTTCAAAAATATTGATGGTCGGCGGGGAAATCTGGTGATGCACGGCCAGTGCCGAAAATACCGCTTCGACACCACCGGCGGCGCCGAGCAAGTGGCCGGTCATGGATTTGGTGGAATTGACCGCGATTTTCTTGGCATGGTCGCCAAAGCAGAGCTTGACTGCCTTGGTTTCGGCCAAGTCGCCTAGCGGTGTGGACGTGCCGTGGGCGTTGATGAAGTCGACTTTGTCGGGCGTGATGCCGGCATTGCGCAATGCGTTGGTCATGCAACGCGCAGCGCCGCTGCCGTCCTCGCAGGGAGCCGTCATATGGTTGGCGTCGGCACTCATGCCGAAGCCGGGCAGTTCGGCGTATATCCGAGCGCCGCGTGCCTTGGCATGCTCATATTCCTCAAGCACGAGAACGCCGGCGCCTTCACCCAGTACGAAGCCGTCCCGTCCGGTGTCCCATGGCCGGCTTGCGGTTTCGGGATCGTCATTGCGCGTACTTAAGGCACGAGCCGACGCGAAACCGCCAACCGCCAGTGGCGTAACGGTAGCTTCGGCACCGCCGGCAACCATGATATCGGCGTCGCCATATTCGATCAGGCGCGCCGAATCACCGATGCAGTGCGTTGCCGTGGAGCAGGCCGTAACCATTGCCAGGTTCGGACCCTTGAGGCCGAACATGATGGAAAGGTTGCCCGAAATCATGTTGATAATCGTGCCTGGAATGAAAAACGGCGAAATCTTGCGCGGGCCGCCTTCCAGATAGGTGTTATGAGTATCCTCGATCATCGGCAGGCCGCCGATGCCGGAGCCGATGTTAACGCCGATGCGCTCGGCGCTTTCCGGTGTTACCACTATGCCGGAGTCCTTGATCGCCTGTATCCCTGCCGCCAGGCCGTAATGGATGAAAGTATCCATACGACGAGCTTCCTTGGCGGAAATATACTGGGTGACGTCGAAGTCTTTGACCTCACCAGCAATCTGGGAAGAGATGGCCGAAGCATCGAAACGAGTGATCCGGGATATCCCGGATTTTCCCGCCAAGATGTTCGACCACGCTTGTTCAACGGTATTGCCGACAGGCGAAATAATACCCAGGCCGGTGATAACAACTCTGCGTTTAGACAAGGCGACTCCGGATGCGAGTGGTAGGGATTGGATGAATTAGCTCAGGTGGCCGTTGACGTAATCGACGGCTTGTTTGACGGTGGTGATTTTTTCCGCTTCTTCGTCGGGGATTTCGCAGTTGAATTCTTCTTCAAGCGCCATAACCAGTTCGACGGTATCCAGGGAATCAGCGCCCAAGTCGTCGACGAAGGAGGATTCGATTTTTACTTCCGCTTCGTTTACGCCAAGTTGTTCGGCAACGATTTTTTTGACGCGTTGTTCGATGTTTTCCATCTAAGTACCCTCTCTGTAAACCGCTATAAAAAAAGCTGACGCATTTTACCAAAAATTGCCTACTTCACCAAACAGTGAAGTTTGCTCCTGTTAAGTCATGTACATACCGCCGTTGACGTGCAATGTCGTACCGGAAATATACCCCGCTTGGGATGAGGCAAGGAAAGCGACCGAAGCGGCGATATCTTCGACCGAGCCGAGGCGTCCCAGTGGAATGTGGCCGAGCAATGCATTGCGTTGCTCTTCGCTCAGGGCTCGGGTCATGTCCGTGTCGATAAAGCCTGGCGCGACGCAGTTTACCGTAATATTGCGGCTACCGACTTCGCGCGCCAGAGATTTGCTGAAGCCGATGATGCCCGCCTTGGCTGCGGCATAGTTGGTCTGACCGGCATTTCCCATCACGCCTACCACCGAGGCAATGTTGATGATGCGGCCGAAGCGCGCCTTCATCATTGCGCGCAGAACGGCTTGGCTCAGGCGGAATACCGATTTCAGGTTGGTATCCATAATGTCGTCCCATTCCTCTTCCTTCATGCGCATCAGCAGATTGTCGCGCGTGATGCCGGCATTATTGACCAGGATCGAAATTTCGCCGAATTGCGTGCGAATGGTTTGCAACGTTTGCTCGATCTGTGGCGCATCGTTTACGTTCAGCGCCAGTCCCGTGCCTTTGATCTTTGCCTGGCTCAGATAGGCGCTGATATTATCCGCGCCAGACTGGCTGGTCGCTGTGCCGATAACGGTTGCCCCCTGCTTGCCGAGTTCCAATGCGACTGCCTGGCCGATTCCCCTGCTGGCACCCGTTACTAAAGCTATCTGGCCATTCAGCATTTATCGTTCCCCCTGTTATTTCAACGAATCCATTGCCAGGCGTAGCGCTGCTTCATCCGCTAGCGCAAAGGCCTGCATGTTGCCGTCGATACGTTTATTCAATCCCGCCAAGACTTTTCCTGGACCACATTCTGCGAGCATTGCAATGCCTTGGTCGGCAAAGCTTCTGACTGTTTCCACCCATCTCACCGGGCTATAAAGCTGGCGGGCCAATGCTTCCTTGATCGCGGCCCCATCACTGTGGCTTTTTACGTCGGCATTATGCAGCACCGGAATTTGTGGCGCCTTGATCGAAATGGTTTGCAACCGTTGCGTCAGGGCATCCGCTGCCGGTCGCATCAGTGCGCAGTGGGATGGCACGCTGACCGGTAGCGGCAGCGCACGCTTCGCACCCTTTTCCTTGGCTAGCGCCATGCCGCGTTCCACTGCCGCTTTGTTGCCGGCAATCACCACTTGGCCAGGCGAGTTGAAATTAACCGCCTCCAACACTTCGCCCTGAGCCGCTTCGGCGCACACTGCGATCACTAAATCGTCGTCGAGCCCGAGAATCGCCGCCATGCCGCCCACCCCTTCAGCCACGGCTCCCTGCATTGCTTGGGCACGAAACCGTACCAGCGGCAACGCATCGGCAAAGGACAGCGCGCCGGAAGCAACCAAGGCGGTGTACTCGCCCAAACTGTGGCCAGCCAGCATGGTCGGCTGGGCGCCATGCAATTCATTCCAGGCGCGGAATACTGCAACGCCTGCAGTCAACATTAGTGGCTGGGTGTTGACAGTGAGGTTGAGCTCTTCGGCGCTGCCGCTGGAGATCATCTGCCACAGGTCTTGCTTGAGAATATCGCTCGCTTCATCAAAGGTTTTCCGCACGACGGGAAGACCATCGAAACCATTCATCATGCCGACAGACTGCGAACCTTGGCCTGGAAATACGAATGCAAACCCCATGATTTTCTATCCTTTTACCATTTAAGCAGTGCCGAGCCCCAGGTAAATCCGCCGCCAACGCCTTCCATCAGGATGGTGTCGCCGGGCTTGATTCGCCCGTCCCGAACGGCCACATCCAAGGCCAAGGGGATGGAGGCAGCCGAAGTGTTGCCGTGCTTGTCCACGGTAACGACGACGTTGTCCATGCTCATCCCCAGTTTTTTGGCGGTTGCCTGAATGATGCGGATGTTGGCCTGATGCGGCACCAGCCAGGTGATGTCCGATTTCTGCATGTCATTGGCTGCGAGTGTTTCTTCCACGATCGAATCCAGCACGCCGACTGCAAACTTGAATACGCCGGCGCCGTCCATTTCTACAAATGGCGTTCCCTGAATCTTGCCGCCATTCGGACAGGCTGGTGCAGACAACAGGTGTCCATAGCTGCCGTCAGCATGCAGGTGGGTGGAGATGATGCCCGGAGTTTCGCTAGCGGTTAAAACAACCGCCCCGGCACCGTCGCCAAACAGGACGCAGGTGTTGCGATCTGTCCAGTCCATGATGCGCGAAAAAGTTTCCGCCCCCACGACCAGGGCGCACTTGCTCTGTCCGCCGCGAATGAATTGGTTGGCGGTTGCCAGCGCATAGACAAAACCGCTGCAAACGGCTTGAATGTCAAAGGCGGGGCCGCCGCTTTTGATGCCGAGCTTTTCCTGAAGGATGCAGGCGGTGCTGGGGAAAATCGAATCCGGCGTGGTGGTGGCAACGATGATCAGATCAATGCTTTGCGGGTCGATTCCGGCCATCTTGATGGCTCGCTTTGCCGCCTCGCAAGCCTGGTCGCTGGTGGTTTCATTCTCTGCGACGATGTGACGCTCGCGGATGCCGGTGCGGGAAAATATCCATTCATCGGAGGTTTCGACCATCTGCGCCAGGTCATGGTTGGTCAGAATTTTTTTCGGCAGATAGCCGCCCGTACCGATGATGCGTGAATACATTTTTAGGCCTTCACTTCGTTTAGCAGGGTCATTTGATCGTTGATCCGGCGCAATACACCGTTACGCACTTCTTCAACGGCGCGCTCGATGGCAAATTGAAAGGCAAAGCTGTCTGCCGAGCCATGGCTCTTCACCACGACACCCCGCAGTCCAAGAAGACTCGCGCCATTATAGCGGCGATGATCGAGGCGCTTCTTGAAGGCATTGAGTACTGGGTAAGCGATCAGCGCAGCAAGCTTGGTCAGAAGATTGCGTTTGAATTCCTGGCGCAAAAACGTCGACAACATTTGCACCAAGCCTTCCGATGACTTTAGCGCGACATTGCCGACAAAGCCATCGCAAACCACTACATCAACGGTGCCCTTGTAGATGTCATTGCCTTCTACATTGCCGTAGAAATTCAGGTGGCTCTGACGCAACAATTCGGCAGTTTGCTTCACTACCTCATTGCCCTTGATGTCTTCCTCGCCGATATTGAGCAAGCCGACCGTGGGGTTCTCCTTGTGTTCCACGGCGGAAACCAGCATCGCGCCCATGATTCCGAACTGCAGCAAGTGATTGGCTGTGCAATCCACGTTAGCCCCAAGATCAAGGACGTGCGTGTGGCCGTTCAAGGTTGGTATCATCCCCGCAATCGCTGGCCGCTCTATCCCTGGCAGCATTTTCAGAACAAAACGGGAAATTGCCATTAACGCGCCGGTGTTGCCGGCGCTGATGCAGGCGTTGGCCTCGCCTGATTTCACCAGGTTGATGGCAACGCGCATGGAAGAGTCTTTTTTATTGCGCAAGGCGAGCGCGGGAGGGTCGTCCATAGTAACGACCTCGCTGGCGTGATGGATGCGCAAGCGAGGTGAAACAGAAGCCTTGAGTGCTTGAAGCTCGGCCTCAATCGCTGCGGTCAGGCCAACCAGTACGATATTGACCTCGGCGTCCCGATTCAGATAGCTCAGAGCGGCAGGAACGGTGACATGTGGGCCATGATCCCCGCCCATGGCGTCAATTGCAACAGTGATATCCATGGGAAGCTAACCGCCTTTGACGGACGCCAGTTGATGCAGGTTATTCGCCTTTGGCGCCCGCAACTTTTTTGCCGCGGTAGTAACCGCTTGGGCTGACGTGGTGGCGCAGGTGGACTTCACCGGTGGTCGGTTCAACGGCCAGTGGCGGATTGGTCAGAAAATCATGCGCGCGACGCATTCCACGCTTGGAAGGGGATTTTTTGTTCTGTTGTACAGCCATGATGTAGCTCCTAAATTTTCTTTGAATCTTGTGTTTTCAGCGCGGCCAGAGCACTAAAAGCGTTTTGTTTAACAGTTTTCGGCTGGCCGAAATTTTCGCATGCTTGGCAAGCATCCGGTGCATGCATGGGCGCCATCGGCAAATCCAGCAACACCTCGTCTTCAACTAGCGCCAGCACATCCAGATTCGGATCGGCCTTGATTGCGTCCGCCAAGTCGTTCTCTGCCGACAAATCAGGATCATTCTCAACCAATTCCAATTCGGAATCCAGCCTGACAGGGTAAGCCAAGGCACCAAGACAACGCTGACATCTGAGTTGCAGCACACCTTTGATAATGCAAGCTAGAAAAAGCTTACCATCCTCGTTGTGCCTGCCAGTTAAGGCGTACTCCAATGCGCCATCGTCGGAAAACAGCAAATCCCGTAAGCGATCCAGGCTCTTAACCTGTACGTCACCGTGCAACGACTCGCTGTTACGAGCAAACTCGATGCTGTTAATGATGACCTGTTCAAGCATAAGGCGCGCATGATATAATTTTTAGAGTCGGCTGTCAAAAAAACAGGCGTTCTTTAACGAATGTGGCGCGTTTGAAGAATGTCGAATTTCCTGACATTGGCACCGAAATTCAGGAAGACGGATTCCTTAAGAATCTTTAAAGAAGTCCGACATGTTAATTCAAATCGCAGACAGGTTCCCGCGTGATTAAAAAAATTCTCATCGCCAATCGAGGCGAAATCGCAGTTCGCATCGTGCGCGCGTGCTCCGAAATGGGGGTTAAATCGGTCGCCATTTATACCGATGCCGATCGTCATGCACTGCACGTCAAAAAGGCCGATGAATCTTACAATATCGGTTCCGATCCTGTTATTGGCTACCTGAACGCACATAACATCGTAAATCTGGCGGTTGCCGCAGGCTGCGATGCACTCCATCCCGGCTATGGCTTCCTGTCGGAAAATCCGGTGCTGGCAGAAATCTGTGCCAAGCGCGGCATCAAATTCATCGGCCCATCGCCCAAGGTTATTTATCAGATGGGCGACAAGGTACAGGCTCGCAAGGCAATGATCGATGCCGGCGTACCGGTGGTGCCGGGAAGCGACGGCAATCTTGCCGATATCGAGCAAGCGCGGGATCTGGCTGCAAAAATCGGCTATCCGGTAATGCTGAAAGCCACCAACGGCGGCGGTGGGCGAGGCATTCGCCGTTGTAACAATGAAGAAGAACTGATCAAGAACTATGACCGCGTGATTTCCGAAGCCACGAAAGCGTTCGGCAAACCTGACGTGTTCATGGAAAAATGTGTGGTGAACCCGCGCCATATCGAAGTCCAGGTAATGGGCGACAGCTTCGGCAATGTGATCCACCTGTACGAACGCGATTGCTCGATCCAGCGCCGCAACCAGAAACTGATCGAAATCGCCCCTTCCCCGCAACTTTCCCGCGCCCAGCGCGAGTATATTGGCAAGATTGCAGTAAAGGCGGCCAAGACGGTGGGCTACGAAAATGCCGGTACCGTGGAGTTCCTGCTAGATGTCGACAACCAGTTCTTCTTTATGGAGATGAACACACGCCTGCAGGTAGAACATACCATTACTGAAACGATCACCGGCATCGATATTGTGCAGGAGCAAATTCGTATCGCCAGTGGCTTGCCGTTGCAATACAAACAGGAAGACGTCAATTATCGTGGTTTTGCCATGGAATTCCGCATCAATGCGGAAGACCCGAAGAATGATTTTCTGCCGAGCTTTGGCCGTATCACCCGCTACTATGCACCCGGTGGCCCCGGTGTGCGTACCGATGCCGCCATGTATACCGGCTATGTGATTCCGCCCTACTATGATTCCATGTGCGCCAAGCTGACGGTCTGGAGCCTGACCTGGGAAGGCGTAGTGGAACGTGGAAAACGCGCGCTGAACGACATGGTGGTCTATGGTGTAAAAACCACCAAGCCCTATTACATCGAAATTCTGAAGCACCCTGAGTTTTGCAACCGGAAGTTCGATACCAGTTTCGTGGAAACCCATCCGGAACTGACGAATTATTCGGTCAGCCGTCCCAAGGAATCCCTGGCGGCGGCTCTTGCAGCCGCTATCGCAGCCCATATGGGTCTTTAATTTCAACTCGATTCAAGTACTTTAGGATTTCAAAGCATGGCTAAAGTTTTCATTAGCGATCTGGTTTTGCGCGACGGACATCAATCCCTGATTGCAACCCGCATGCGCACCGAAGATATGTTACCGGTCTGCGCCAAGCTGGACAGCGTGGGATTTTGGTCGTTGGAGGCATGGGGCGGCGCGACTTTCGACGCGTGCGTGCGTTTCCTGCGCGAAGATCCGTGGGATCGTTTGAAAAAACTGCGCAAGGCGCTGCCCAACACCCGCATCCAGATGCTGCTTCGCGGGCAAAACCTGCTCGGTTACCGCAACTACTCGGATGATGTGGTGCGCGCTTTCGTCAAGCAATGCGCGGATAACGGCGTCGACGTATTCCGTATTTTCGATGCCATGAACGACTTGCGCAATTTGCGCGTCTCCATTGAGGCGGTCAAAGCCAGCGGCAAAATTGCAGAAGGCGCAATCAGCTACACGACCAGCCCGGTGCACAATATCCCTTATTTTGTCGGATTGGCCAAGGAATTCGAGGCGATGGGCTGCGACACCCTGGCGATCAAGGACATGGCCGGCCTGCTGACCCCCGCAATCACGGCGGAACTGGTCAAGGCGATCAAGTCTGCGGTCAAGATGCCGATTCACATGCATAGCCATGCCACTTCGGGCCTGTCGGCGATGTGCTTTCTGCGTGCAGTGGAAAACGGCGCGACCATACTCGACACCTGCAACTCCTCTTTCGGTGAGGGCGCCAGCCACACCTCCACGGAAAGCATGGTTGCCGCGCTGGCTGGCACCGAATACGACACCGGCTTGAGCTTGCCGCTGCTGCAGGAAATTACGGCTTATTTCCGTGAAACACGCAAAAAATACTGGCAGTTCGAAAGCGCTTTCACCGGCGTGGATACTCGGGTTCTGGTCAACCAGGTTCCTGGCGGCATGATCTCCAACCTGTCCAACCAATTGAAGGAACAGGGTGCGCTGGACAAAATGGATCAAGTGCTGGCTGAAATTCCTCGCGTTCGCGAGGATCTGGGTTTTCCTCCGTTGGTTACCCCTACTTCCCAGATTGTCGGAACCCAGGCCGTCCTGAATGTACTGACTGGTCAGCGTTACAAATCGGTCACCACCGAGGTGAAAAATTACCTGCAAGGCCGTTATGGCAGAGCGCCCGGCGAAGTTAACTCAGAAGTGCGCAGCATCGCCATCGGCAATGCTGAGGTCATTACTTGCCGCCCTGCCGACCAGCTTGAAGATGAAATGGAAAGAATTCATAGCGAGATCAGCGACATCGCCAAAAGCGAGGAAGATGTGCTGACTTATGCCATGTTCCCTGAGCTGGCTCGCACCTTCCTGCAAGAGCGCGCCGCCGGCACGCTCAAGCCGGAGCAGCTCCTGCCGGTTGGCGCCAATCTTTCCTGCGGCCCCTTTTTCGCGCCGAACGAGTTCAACGTTACGATACATGGCGAAACTTACCACATCAATATTGCCGGCTCTGGCCACCCTGGCGAAGATCAGCGCGCATTCTTCGTTTCCGTGGATGGCGTGTCGGAAGAGTTGATTGTCGAAGCCATCAATGAAGTGGAAGTATTCGGCGGCATGGGCGGCGTAGTTGCGGGTGGCGGCAGCAAGGCCAAAAACAGTGACAGCAAAAAGATCGCCAGCGGAAAGCGGCCACGCCCGTCGCACCAAGGCCACGTCACCACTGCCATGCCGGGTACCGTCGTGGATGTGCTGGTCGAACCTGGCAAAATCGTCAAGGCAGGCGACCCGGTGCTGGTGATCGAGGCGATGAAAATGGAAAATGAAGTGCAGGCTCCGATCAGCGGCACGGTGATCAACGTTTATATCGCCAAGGGCGACAGCGTTACGCCCGACGAAGCACTGGTGGAAATTCAACCGGAATAACATCAAGCCGCATCTCTCAGGACTCAGGACTTGAAACTTATTTTAGCTTCCACCTCCCCGTATCGAAGGGAGCTCTTGTCGCGCCTTAAAATTCCGTTTGAAGTTTGTTCGCCGGAAGTCGATGAAACCCCCTTGCCGGGCGAAGTGCCAGAGCAAACCGCCTATCGTCTGGCGATTGCCAAGGCGCAATCCCTGGCCAAGGATTTCCCCGATGCGCTGATTATCGGCTCCGATCAGGTCGCCACGCTTGACGGACTGCAACTCGGCAAACCTCACACTCACGACAATGCCGTCCGACAATTGACCATGATGCGCGGTCGCAGCGTGGTATTCCACACCGCGCTATGCCTTTATAACAGCCGCACTGGCAACATTCAGGCCAAGGAGATACCCTTCACAGTGCATTTCCGGAATTTGAGCGCTGCGCAGATCGAAAGCTATCTCACCAAGGAGCAGCCTTACAACTGCGCCGGCAGCGCCAAATCGGAAGGCTTGGGTATCGCATTGATCGAACGGATGGAAGGCGATGATCCCAATGCCCTGATCGGGTTGCCGCTGATCGCCTTGATTGAAATGCTCAATAACGAAGGTATGCCGGTAATATAAATGGTCGCCGGCACACTCTACCTGATCCCGACCACGCTGGGCGAAAGCCCGCTTTCCTTGATCATTCCACAGCAAGTCCAAAAAATTGCGGCTGGGTTGACGGTCTTTGTCGCGGAAAATCCCAAGACGGCTCGCCAATATCTGAAGCAACTCGAGCTTGTCACGCCGTTGCAAGAAATAGAGATATTCACGCTGGACAAGCACACCAAGCCGGCGCAGCTAACGCAATTTCTCCAGCCTGCGCTGGCGGGGAAAGACATTGGCCTAGTATCTGAAGCGGGTTGCCCGGCAGTCGCCGACCCCGGCGCTTTGCTGGTGCGTTTGGCGCACGAGAAAGGGCTCAGAGTAGTGCCGCTGGTGGGTCCCTCCTCCATTTTGCTGGCATTGATGGCGTCAGGAATGAACGGTCAGGCCTTCGCCTTTCACGGCTACCTTCCGATTCAGAAGGCAGAACGCGGCAGGAAGATAAGCGGGCTAGAGAAAGAATCAATACTCAGGGATCAGACCCAGATTTTCATCGAAACGCCTTATCGCAACCAAGCGATGTTTGAAGATATTATTCAGGTTTGCGAACCCGGCACCGAGTTGTGCATCGCCACCGACATCACCCTGATCACTGAACATATCGAAACCAGAACCATCGCGGAATGGCGCAAAAAGGCGCCCGACATCAACAAAAAACCGACGATCTTCCTGCTTTACCGACCGCGTTCAGGCTAGGATTTCCTTGAAAGAGGTAATCCGATCGAGACGAATTTCCTCCTCTTTGCCATCTTCATGGCGGAATTTCAGCCATTCCGCCCCATTACGGGTAGCTACATCGAGCGGTAATACACGAAGCTTCTGGCCGGAATACTCCAGCATCAACGGTATTCTGCGCAACACGCTGAATTCCAAGCGTTCATGCAGAATACAGGCTATCGGCTGGTAATTCGGTTCGGCCATGGCTAGCGCAAGTTCACGTCGCCCTTGGCCAGCGGATTGATGGCGCTTGCCGTGGCGGCACCGAACTTCTTGGCAAAGCGTTCTGCAATCCCTTCCTGCGGGGTGAAATCAATGATTTCCTCGGCCTTGATCACTTCCCGCGCCACATAATCAGCGCTGCCAAGCGCATCGGCAAGACCGAGCTGGATGCTTTTTTCGCCACTCCAGAACAGGCCGCTGAACATATCCGGCGTTTCTTTCAGGCGCTTGCCGCGTCCCTGGCGTACCACGGTGATAAACTGCTGATGGATTTCATTCAGCATTTTCTGGGCATGTTCCTTCTGACCGGCGCTGATCGGCGAGAATGGATCGAGAAATCCCTTGTTCTCCCCTGCCGTCAGCAGGCGGCGCTCAACGCCGAGTTTTTCCATGGTGCCGGTGAAACCGAAACCATCCATCAATACGCCGATGGAACCGACGATGCTGGCCTTGTCGACAAAGATTTTATCCGCAGCCGCAGCCGCGTAGTACCCGCCGGAGGCGCAAATATCCTCTACTACTGCATAAAGGGGAATCTGTGGGTATTTCGCGCGCAACCGCCGGATTTCATCGTAAATGTAACCGGCTTGCACCGGGCTTCCACCCGGGCTGTTGATCAGCAGAATGATACCTTGAGTGCCCTTGTCCTTGAACGCCTCCCGCAGCCCGCCAACCACCCTATCTGCATTGGTGTCGCCACCGCTGGCGATTACGCCGCGCAGTTCCACCAACGCGGTGTGTTTGCCGGACAGGGGCGTCTCGCCCCGGTTAAACCATCCCATAATGGCGAACAGTAATATGGACAAAAACGCCAGTGTCAGAAGCCGGAAAAAAATCGACCATTGCCGGGATCTGCGCTGCTCCTGCAGGGCGGACAATGCCAGTTTTTCCAAGACCTGCCGCTCCCAATTTTCAGGGTCAGCCATGATTATCCTTTCAATGTATAAACAATTGCATATCCTAAAGTAGCATTATTCAGGCGTGAACGTTCAACCAACGGCTCAACTCGCCAAAATCCTCGACACAGGCGATCGGCGATAAAGCCTTCAGGCTTTCCGGCGGATGCGCGCCATAGCAAGCGCCGATTGCCGCCACACCAGCATTGTTTGCCATCAGCAAATCATGGCTGGTATCGCCGATCATCAAGGTTTTTGCCTGTGATACCCCGAGTTCATCCATGAGTTCCAGCAGCATACAGGGGTGGGGCTTGGAATGGCACTCGTCAGCGCAACGTGAGCTATGGAAATATTTACCCAGTCCGGTACATTCCAGAACGCTATTCAAGCCGCGCCTGCCCTTGCCGGTGGCTACGGCAAGCAGAAAGCCTTGCTCGTGTAACGCGGCGATAGTTTCGGCCACCCCGCCAAAAAGAGGAATATCCAAATCCCGCGACAGGTAATGATGGCGATAGCGATCCACCAATGCGCCATAGTCGGAGCGGGGCAAATCGGGAAACAGTGCGGCAACCGCTTCATTCAGCCCCAGGCCGATAATGTGACGCGCCTCGCTGTCGCTTGGCACCGATAACCCCATATCGCGGCTCGCAGCCTGAATCGAATAGCTGATGGCCCCGGCAGAATCCATCAGCGTGCCATCCCAGTCGAAAACCAGTAAATCGAATTGCTTGGGCATGAATTAGCTCGCTTCGATGTCCAGTTGCTTCAAGAATGACTCAAGAGCTTCCGGCAGGGGCGCTTCCAGGACAAGTTTTTCACCCGTAAGCGGATGTTTGAACGCCAGCCTGAAAGCATGCAGAAACATGCGCTTCAGCCCACGTTTCTGCAACTGCTTGTTCAAGGGAAAGTCGCCGTATTTGTCATCGCCGGCAAGGGGAAAGCCCAAATGCGTCAGGTGAACGCGGATTTGATGGGTGCGCCCGGTCTTGAGTTCCGCTTCGAGCAAACTGAACTCAGGCCAGCTTTTTTTCAGGGTAAATATCGTATGTGCGGTCTGCCCTTCCTCGTTCACGCTGACTCTGCGCTCGCCAGAATCGGTTAAATATTTGAGCAGGGGTAGCTTCACGCTTTGCTTCGCATTCAGCCATTTGCCCTTGACCAGCACCAGATAGCGCTTTTCCATTTCGCCATCGCGCATCGCCCGGTGCATTTCGGTCAGGGCACTACGCTTTTTTGCCAGCAACAACACGCCGGAAGTTTCCCTGTCCAGCCGGTGAACCAGTTCCAGAAACTTGAACTCGGGATGTTCCAGGCGCATTTGCTCGATCAAGCCGCGGCTGATGCCGCTGCCGCCATGCACCGCGATACCGGCAGGCTTGTTGATCGCCAGTATTGCGTCATCCTGATAAATGATGTGCTGCGTGAGATGCTGGGGTGCCGCAGCTTTTGGCGCACCATTATCGTCCGGTCGGGACGAGCGCACCGGCGGAATGCGCAACAAGTCGCCTGATTTCAAGCGGCAGGTGGCATCGATGCGTTTGCTGTTGACGCGTACTTCGCCGCTACGCAATATGCGATAGATATGACTTTTTGGCACACCTTTAAGGTGTTTGAACAGAAAATTGTCGATACGCTGGGATTCGCTACTTTCGTCAATAGTGACCCAAGTCACAGATTCTTTGCTTATATTATTCAATTTGCTTATACTTAAACATTGCGCTGGGGAATTGGCCGACAAATCCGCCGATTCCAGAACGATTCATGGGCACCAAGATGCAGAACCGTTCGCTACCGGCCTGAAAATTTTGTTGGTTAATTTCGCTCACCACAACCATAAAGTAGCGATGGTAAACGAATTGCGCGCTCAAAGCACTCGCAGATTTTCAAGTCTCGCTTTCGATAGCGGGGCTTAAATAATGGCAAACTTGCACCTTATAGGCTTAATTTAAATCGTAAATGGGTTAATGATTAGTTAGATAGTTCATTCAACTTTACGCCAGCCAGTCAGCGCAGCGGTTTGTCTCCCCGTGTGAAAAGAGCGCGGGAGAATATAATAAAATGAAACGCATGTTGTTTAATGCAACGCAGGCCGAAGAGCTGCGCGTTGCCATAGTAGACGGTCAAAAGCTGGTAGACCTCGATATTGAATCAGCGGGTAAAGAACAACGAAAAAGTAACATCTACAAAGGTATCATCACTCGCATCGAGCCCAGTCTCGAAGCCGCCTTCGTCGATTATGGTGCCGATCGTCACGGATTCCTGCCTTTCAAAGAAGTTTCCCGCGTCAATTTCCTTCCTTCGGAAGGCGTAGACCTTTCCCGCGCCCGCATCCAGGACGTTCTGAAAGAAGGTCAGGAGCTGATCGTTCAGATCGAGAAGGATGAGCGCGGCAACAAGGGCGCGGCGCTCACCACTTTCATCAGTCTTGCCGGTCGTTATCTGGTGTTGATGCCCAACAATCCGCGTGGCGGTGGCGTTTCGCGCCGCATCGAAGGCGAAGAACGCAACGAATTGCGCGACATCATGGCGCAACTCGACGTTCCCGCCGGCATGAGCATCATCGCGCGCACCGCCGGTATCGGGCGCACCCAGGAAGAGTTGCAGTGGGACCTGAACTACCTGATGCAACTGTGGCGCGCGATTGAAACCGCTTCCAAACAACAAACTGGCGCCTTCCTGATTTACCAGGAAGGCAGCCTGGTGATTCGCGCCATTCGCGACCTGTTCCAGCCTGACATCGGCGAAATCCTGATCGACACCGAAGCCATCTACGACCAGGCCGTGCAGTTCATGAGCCACGTCATGCCCGGCAACGTCAACAAGGTCAAACTCTACCGCGACGACGTGCCCCTGTTCTCCCGTTTCCAGATCGAGCACCAGATCGAAACCGCCTATGCACGGGAAGTATCCCTGCCCTCTGGCGGCGCGATTGTCATCGACCACACCGAAGCGCTGGTGTCGATCGACGTCAACTCGGCACGCGCCACCCGTGGCGCGGACATCGAGCAAACCGCATTCAACACCAATCTGGAAGCGGCCGAGGAAGTGGCGCGGCAATTACGCCTGCGCGACTTGGGCGGCTTGGTGGTGATCGATTTCATCGACATGGAAAGCACACGCAACCAGCGCGAAGTCGAAAACCGTCTGCGCGACGGCTTGCACTATGATCGCGCACGCGTTCAGATGGGCAAGATATCCCGCTTCGGCCTGATGGAATTGTCACGCCAACGCCTGCAACCTTCGCTCGGCGAAACCAGCCATATTGCCTGCCCGCGTTGCAATGGCACCGGCCATATCCGCGGCACGGAATCCTCCGCCCTGCATATCCTGCGCATCCTGCAGGAAGAAGCGATGAAGGAAAATGTCGCCTCGGTCCATGCCCAGGTTCCAGTGGACGTGGCAACCTTCCTGCTGAATGAGAAGCGTGCTGAAATCCACGAAATCGAATCGCGATTCAAGACCAGCATCATGCTGATTCCGAACATTCACATGGAAACGCCGAACTATTCAATAGTCAGGCTGCGCAGTGGTGATGAGGCAATCAATGAAGAAACGCCGAGCTATCGCATGGTGGAGAAGCCAGCAGAAGCCGACGCAATAAAGATTGCAGCGGCTGAGAGCGCACCGCAACGCCAGGTTGCTGCGGTACGGGGCATTCCTGCAGGACAACCGGCGCCGCTGGTGAACAAAACAGAGAGCAAGCCTGGCCTGTTCGGTAAAATCAAGAATTGGCTGGCAGGATTAGGCGAGGCTCAAGAAGAGGTCATCAAACCCAAGCCACGTCCGGCAAGGAACGATAAGCGCCGTGAGCCACGCGGTGAAGGGCGTGGTCGCGGCGAAGCGCGCAACGAAGGTCGGGGTGAAGGCCAGGGTCGAGGCGATGGGCGTGGTGAAGGCCGCGGCGAGGGGCGCAATGCGCAGAAGCCGCGCGGCCCAGCTCAACCGCAAGTGAAAAAAGAAGCGCCTGCCCCCCAGGATGCCGACTCTGTTTCAACCGCCAAATCAGGTGAAGCAGAAACGCAGGAACCCCGTAGCCGTCGTGGCCGTCGTGGCGGGCGTCGCGAACGCGGCGAGCGCCAGGAAGCACCAAGGAATGTCGCAGAAAACGCCGAAAATTCAGCCGCGCAAACACCTGAAACAACCGCACCGGTAATGGCAACACCTAGGGCGTCGGAAGAAACTGCTCCGCAGAACGTCGTTGAAATCACTCGCCCTGTAGTCGTGGCTGAACCGAAAGTGGTTGCCGTGGTCGAGGCGCCCCAGACGCCGACGAGCCCGGTGATTGAGGCCGCGCCGGTCATGATGGCTCCGGTCGAAATTGCAGCGGTTGCCGCGCCAGCCGAAGTCGCGCCGATGGTGGCAGTTCCTGCAGAAGTCGCACCGGTTGATATTCCCGTCGAAAGCAAGCCACGCGCTCCGCGTCGCCGTGCGCCTCAAGCCGCGCAGGATGAGCAAGGCATCCCTGGCGGATTGATCATGGTGGAAACCAGCCCCGATAAAATCAAACCGATAGAAGAAGCATCGGCTCCGGCACAACCGAAGCCGCGGCCACGCCGTGCGCCACGTCCCAAGGCCGTCGCGGAGGAAAGCGCTCCACTGGTTCAGATAGAAACGCAGAAATAAGCACTTTACCTCCGGCAGCCCAATCAGAATTGGGCTGCCGGAGGTTATTCCGTCTTGTTCGGTTCCACCGAAATGCGTGTCAGTAGTCCAGATGCACCATCTTCGAGCATGTTCAGGACGTTCTCAAAACCCTTGCTCCCGCCGTAATAAGGGTCGGGCACCTCGCGTTTCTCCCCGCAGCTAAACTCCATGAACAGGTTGACCTTGTGCCGGTGTTGCGCCGGACAAATTCGATCAAGTTCCGCCAGATTCGCTCCGTCCATAACCAGAATGTAATCAAATTCCTGGAAATCTTTAAGTTCAACCTGGCGCCCACGCAGGTTGCTCAAATCGTAACCTCGTTGCAGCGCTGCCAACCGGGTTCTGTTATCGGGTGGTGAGCCGACGTGATAATCATGTGTACCTGCCGAGTCGATTTCGACCCGATCCGACATTCCAGCGTCGGCAATCTGTTGACGAAATACGCCTTCAGCCGTCGGTGATCGGCAGATGTTACCCATGCAAACGAATAATATTTTTATTTTTGTCATGCAATTAATTCCCAAAATGGGATCTGATATGAGCCTTTAAAACTTAACATGCCGCAACAGTGAAATCAAATTTTGACGACTTCGCACCGATGATGGCAAAATGCAGAACAATTATAGTTGACTATTAAACTACACTATTATTACACTATGTCACCGTTTATTGAATTTGCTGTGGAGAAAGCCATGACTGTCGAACTATTCAAAGCCGTCGCCACTAACGACACAAACCAGACGCGCGCCCTGTTGCAGGGTGGCGCCGACTGCAACGTTCGCAACGACGAGGGCCTCACCCCGTTGATGCAGGCAGCCCAAGCCGGCAACCTTGAACTGGTCGAGACCCTTATCAAGTCTGGCGCAGACGTCAATTTGGCCGATTCTCAGGGCTGGACCGCGTTGATGAAAGCTTTATACAGCCACGAGTTGAATCGCGGCTTTCCCGAAGTGGTGCAAGCCTTGATCGACGCTGGTGCCGGTATCGAGACCCAGATCGGTTACGGCATCCGGCCGCTGATGCTCGCCGCCGGTTATGGCGAAGCAGGCGTGGTTGAGGTTCTGCTCAAGGCCGGAGCGGAAGTGCGCGCCGCAAATGAAGGTGGCAGAACTGCGCTGATGATGGTGAAAGACAAGGATTATATCGAGGTCATCAACCAGCTACATGAAGCTGAACTGGAGTTGGGCGACGATCTGGCCTGCGGTTCGCGCACGCCGCCAGGCGTTAATGTAATCAAATTCATGAAAAACCCCGATCATTGATCTTCTAAACCGGGACAGAATCAGCTTTTGAACAGCAGTGCCTTGATCTGGTTAAGCTTGTCGCGCAATTGCGCGGCACGCTCGAACTCGAGATTCCGTGCACATTCCAGCATTTCCTTTTCCAGCGATTTGATTTCCTTGGCCAGTTTCTTGTCGTCAAGGTGCTGGTAAGCCGCCAACTCCTGCGCGACTTTCAGTTCCTGCTGGGCGGTTTCGATATCGAACACACCGTCGATAATGTCTTTAATGCGCTTGGTTACCCCAATTGGCGTGATGCCATGCTCGGTATTGTGGGCGATTTGTTTCACCCTGCGCCGCTCGGTTTCATCTATCGCCAGACGCATTGATTTGGTGATCTTGTCGCCATAAAGAATGGCGGTGCCATTGATATGTCGCGCCGCCCTGCCGATGGTCTGAATCAGCGCACGCTCCGAGCGCAGGAAACCCTCCTTGTCGGCATCCAGAATTGCAACAAGTGAAACCTCTGGTATATCAAGACCTTCTCGCAACAAGTTAATGCCAATTAGCACGTCAAAAATCCCCAAACGCAGGTCGCGGATGATTTCCACCCGCTCCACTGTGTCGATGTCCGAGTGCAGATATCTGACTTTGATTCCGTGGTCGGACAGGTAGTCCGTCAAATCTTCGGACATGCGCTTGGTCAAGGTGGTGACCAGAATCCGCTCGTTTTTCGCGATCCGACTATTGAGTTCGGATAGCAAATCGTCGACCTGATTGGTGGCCGGGCGCACCTCTATAATGGGGTCGACCAGTCCGGTCGGTCGCACCACCTGTTCCACCACCTGGCCGGTGTGTTGAGCTTCATAGTCGGCAGGTGTAGCGGAAACAAAAATGGATTGCCGCATCACCTTCTCGAACTCGTCAAAACGTAAAGGGCGATTGTCGAGCGCAGACGGCAGGCGGAAGCCGTATCCCACCAGATTCTCTTTTCTGGCCCGGTCGCCCTTATACATGCCGCCGACCTGCGGGATGGTGACGTGGCTCTCGTCAATGAACATCAGTGCATTGGGCGGCAAATAATCAATCAGCGTCGGCGGAGGGTCGCCCGGATTCCTTCCGGACAGATGGCGCGAATAATTCTCGATGCCCTTGCAGAACCCCAACTCATTCAGCATCTCCAGGTCGAAGCGGGTGCGCTGTTCGATGCGCTGGGCTTCGACCAATTTGTGTTCCTGCTGGAAGTGTTCGATGCGGTCCCGCAACTCCGCCTTGATCGCCTCGATAGCCCGCAAAGTGGTGCTGCGCGGCGTGACATAATGGCTGGAGGGGTAAACCGTGTAGCGCGGCACCTTGCTTTGGATGTGGCCGGTCAACGGGTCGAACAGGGAAATGCTCTCCACTTCGTCGTCGAACAGACTGACTCGCACAGCCATTTCGGCGCTTTCCGCCGGGTAGATATCCAGCACGTCGCCGCGCACGCGGAAGGTGCCGCGACGAAATTCAATCTCGTTGCGTTCGTACTGCATCTCGGTCAGGCGCTTGATGGCATCGCGCTGCGGCAATGTTTCACCCTGACGCAGATGCAGGATCATGCCGTGATAATCAACCGGGTCGCCGATACCGTAGATGCAGGAAACGGAAGCGACGATCACGCAATCTTCGCGCTCCAGCAGCGACTTGGTGGCCGACAGGCGCATCTGCTCGATGTGCTCGTTGATGCTGGAATCTTTCTCGATGAACATGTCGCGCGAAGGCACATAGGCCTCGGGCTGGTAATAATCGTAGTAGGAAACGAAATATTCCACCGCGTTTTCGGGAAAGAACTCGCGCATTTCGGAATACAATTGGGCGGCCAGCGTCTTGTTATGCGCCATGATGATGGCTGGGCGGCCTAGACGGGCAATGACGTTGGCCATGGTAAACGTCTTGCCGGAGCCGGTTACCCCCAGCAGGGTCTGATATGCCAAGCCGTCGTTCAGGCCTTCGACCAATTGGGCGATGGCATTGGGCTGATCCCCCGCCGGTTCGAAAGGCTGATGAAGTTTGTAAGGACTATTGGGAAAAGTGACAATCACGGGTAAAATTACAGACAATTGCAACATTGCATTATACCATCAGGCACTAGCCCACATGGCCCTCAGCTCTCACTAAGGATAGCATTTTGGAACTGTCTCAGCGCGTCAACGCGATCAAGCCCTCCCCCACCTTGGCCGTCACTGCCCTCGCCGCCCAACTCAAATCGCAAGGAAAAGACATCATCGGCCTTGGTGCGGGCGAACCGGATTTCGATACCCCGCAGCACATCAAGGACGCCGCCATCGCGGCGATCAACGCCGGGTTTACCAAATACACCGCCGTGGAAGGCACGCCCAGCCTCAAAAAAGCGATCATCGCCAAGTTCAAGCGCGACAACGGCCTGAGCTACGAAGCCAATCAAATTCTGGTTTCCTGCGGCGGCAAGCAAAGTTTCTTCAACCTCGCGCAAGCGGTCATCAATCCCGGCGACGAAGTCATCATCCCCGCGCCCTACTGGGTCTCCTACCCGGATATCGTGATCCTGGCCGGCGGCAAACCGGTCATCATCGAGGCGGGAATCGAACAAGGTTTCAAGATCACGCCACAGCAATTAAAAGCCGCCATCACGCCGCAAACCCGGATGGTAGTGCTGAACAGCCCGAGCAACCCGAGTGGCGCGGTCTACACCCTGGAAGAACTCGTCGCCCTGGGAGATGTGCTGCGCGCCCACCCCCAAGTGCTGGTCGCCACTGACGACATGTACGAACACATCATGCTGGACGAGCAGCAACCATTCGTAAATATATTGAATGCCTGCCCTGATCTTTATTCGCGAACCATGGTACTGAACGGCGTATCCAAGGCGTATGCGATGACCGGGTGGCGCATCGGCTATGCCGGCGGGCCGGCGAACATCATCGACGCCATGGCGAAGATACAATCTCAAAGCACCTCCAACCCCACCTCCATTTCACAGGTAGCGGCAGAAGCTGCGCTCAACGGCGATCAAGGCTGCATCAAGCCGATGCTGTCCGCCTTCCGCGAGCGCCACAAATTCGTGGTGGAACGCCTTAACCAGATTCCCGGCCTGCGCTGCTTGCCAAGCGGCGGCGCATTCTATGCATTCTCCGATGCGCGTGAGGCAATCAAGAATTTGTATGCCAAAAAAGTCATCACGGCACCGACCGACATCGCGCTCGGCAACTACCTGCTCGAAAGCGTCGGCGTGGCCGTCGTGCCCGGCTCGGCATTCGGATCGGAAGGCTATTTCCGTATCTCCTTCGCTACGAATATGGAGAATCTGAAAAACGCGCTGGTTCGGATCGAAAAAGCCTTGTCCTGAAAATCCGTAGTTATTTGAATAACCGCTGAATCGCATCGCCAGCCTTGCCGCCCAGGCTGGTGCCCAAGCCGGGGCCCAGCAGCATCGTGCCAGTCGCCGCGCCGGCCAGATAGCCACTGGTTAACCGCAATATCGGATCTTTGGTCGTTCCTGAAACAGTCATTGGTACGCCAACCATCCCAGCCGTTTTCTTGAGTTCCACCTTGACTCTGCCGTCCAGCTCTTTTTTAGGCGAAATAACCAAATCGCCATGAGCGGTTAACACGCCCGATGAAACCTTGATCTCCTTGAAGCGATAAGCTTTGCCCGCCAGATCAAGCGAGCCTTCCAGTTCGTCGAACTGCGTCTTTCCTCCTCGCATCCCCTCCTTGCTGACGGTACGCGCAGCCGCCGCCAGATCCACATTATGCAAAACGCCATTTTGGACGTTAAACGTGGCTTTAACCTTGGGATTATCGAGAAGCTGCCCGGCATCTTTTGCGGTCATGGAAAAACTGGCCGTCGCATTCAGGCGCCCGCTAACCGAAACGTCAGTGCTGAACAACGGCACGAGCCGCTGCAATTCAACAGCCTGAGATTGCAGCTTGCCATCGAGGCGCCAGCCATTCTTCCACCCCAGCAGCGCATGCCCTTTGACGCTGCCGCCATAGAGTTTTCCTTCGATCTGCTTCAGATTCAAATCAGCCGCACCGACTACGCCCTGAACATTCAATTCGTTGAACACCAAGGCCGGCCCTGCCGGCGGCTGCCATTTTCGAGCAGCGATATCGAGCAGAAAGGCCTCTTTATCTACCTTCACGCCAATCTTGAGCTTGCCATCGTCGCTCGCAAGCAAGGCATCGCCCAAGCCTCCGTCCGCATTCATGTTCAGCGCAACGCCAAATGAAGGCAACGCCATTTTTGGGGATGCCAGAACCACATGAGTCAAACCGATTTTTTCGATTCTCACCACCTGCGGCCCGCCATCCGGCTTGAACCAGTCCGGTATTTTTCCCAGGATATCCGGGTTGATATTCACCCCGTCCAGTTCGACATTGCGCAACACTTTTATCGGGCTAAACAGCGTGCTTAAAGAGGGCGTCACTTCGATTGCCTCGACCTTTACCCCTTGCTGCGCGCCGATGGCGATCTTTTTGATTACGACATGAGGCGTGGGCACCAGCAGAATTCGCAGCGAACCAATCCTGACCGGCTCATGCAGTTTCTCTCCAGCCCGCTTTTCAATTTCCTGAATGTAGGAATTCAGGGGAACAAGAAACACCAGGCCGATTACAGCCAGAAAAACAATCGATAGGATAAGCAGGCGCTTAAACCACTTCATCATCATAAACCACCGAAATTGTGTAATTTACGGGTTGACCAATCAGGGTCAAAACCTTATCATGTGCAGCTTCTTCATTCCCTGATAGCTCAGTCGGTAGAGCGACGGACTGTTAATCCGCAGGTCCCTGGTTCGAGTCCAGGTCGGGGAGCCAAACAAATAAAGGCTTGCAGCGATGCAGGCCTTTTTCTATTTCTGGATTAGTCAGCACATAATCAGCACGGTGAGATTCTAATCTGTTTTTGCAATGTGCGTAATACGGGTGATGCTGAGTCGTTCTGACATCTGCTTTTCAAGCGCCTTCCTGATCTGTTGCGGGCTCATTTCTATGGCTTTCAGCGCCTTGATGTAGCTGTTCCGCTGGAATCTCAGGTAGGAACGGTACGGGCGCAGCTTGGCCTCGATCATTGACCCGCCGTCTGTCAACCTGCCTTTGGCGTCAAGAATCCGCCACATCTCCAGAAAGGCGTCGGCGCCGATCGCGTCCGCCACGCTGAGCCATACATGCGGCAGCCCGAGCTTGTGCAGCTCATCGAGGCGTGGATCGCGTTTTTTTTGGCCGTTTTTTGGCTGGAAGTTTAAAACAGGGTAGATATTCTGGTACCCACCCCCCCCACAGCGGCAGGGGGTTGCTTCTTGCCAACCCCCCACCCCCTCCGTGACTGGTGTGCTGGGTGGTGATGCCTGGTCAATTCCCCTGTCTGAATGTCGCTTTTCGTTACCCATAGCCGCCTGAATCCCCTGTTCCTACGTTATCGAATTACGCTTTCTGACAAACCACGACATTCGCTGTGTTGTAGTGGCCTAACTGTTTTAGCCCGATATTGGACGAAGCTTGAGGCGGTCTGCCTGCTCCCCGCTTTGCCTTGTCCTATCTATCTCCGAATATATTCCGTGGTCAACTCACTGTGCGTTGTAGTGGCCTAAATGTAACCGGACGCGCTTCGATCTCCCTTCGTTTCGGCTACTTGTTCATCTTTTTGATCAGCTCACTCATCGGCGTTTTCATTTTCCCCAAAGGATTGCCGAGGTCTGATGCGGCGATTTTCTTTCGCATGGCCAGATGGGTATAGATTGCCGTGCTTTTCGGATCGGCGTGGCCCAGCAACTCCTGCCTGGTCAGAATGTCGACGTCCGACTCAAGCAGCTCGGTGCCAAACAGGTGGCGCATGGCATGCGGGTGCAGCTGCTCCTCCGGTACGCCGGCCACTCTGCCGTATTTCTTCACCATGTCACGAATTGCCCAGGTTGAAAGCCGTCTGCGCTCGCCGATGTATTCATGCGGCGGGCAGTTCCGATTCATCATGCTGACGAACAGCACCTGGTCGCCATTCGGCAATGTCCGGTCGATCTCTTTCAGGTCGGGATGCTCCAGGTAGACGCGCAGCAGCATCTCCGCCGACTCGGGCACCGGCACCATGCGTTCCTTGTCGCCCTTCTCGCGCACCTTCAGCACCATGCGCACCTTCTTGTTTAGCTCGGCGCCGGACAAATTGCTCTCATTGAGATTGACCAGCCCTTTCGCCCGCAGCCCGCAGCCCAGGAAGATAGACAGGATCGCGCCGTCGCGCACCCCCTCGAAGGTAGAAAAGTCCGGGCCCCACATCAGGCGCTCGGCATTTTCCAGCGTGATCAAGCGTGGAATCTTGCGGCCAGAGTTCGGCGAAGGCAGATCGGCGGCGGGATTATGCGCAATATGGCCGTTTTGATGCGCCCACTTGAAGAATTCGCGCACGGCAGAGACATAAGGGCGGCGCCCAACCGGCCCGATGCCTTTTTTATGCAACCAGATGCCGGAGAAAATCACCAGTTCATCCCGTGTGGCCAGCAGTGGATCGCGGCCAGCGAAGAATTCAACCAGGCGCAGCAGGATATCGCCATAGGCCTGAATGGTTCGGTCGGTGCGTCCACGGTTGTGGCGCTTGTAGGAAAGGAAATCCTCGATCAGGGCGTTAATCAAAATAATGCCTTCCACCATCCGGGCATGAAAAATCTTTTCCAGCCATAAAATCTGTAGCATGCCAATAAACATTGGCGCATAGCTCTTTTGACTTTCCTACAGTCGCAGCTCAAAGCAATCGTTATGTTTTTTTCTACCGTCATCACGCACTCTCCAGCTTAAACAAATCACCTCTCTCACTTCCAAGCGCATTAACACATGCCTCATTCATCCATAACACCTCAGTGCGTAGCGCAGTTCCTCTACTGGCTGAAATTCTTGCGCTGGTGCTGCGCGATGCCCACCCTTTTAGCATGGATCGATAAATATCATTGTCGTAGCCGGTAACCACCACCATACCACTCAATCCGCGTAGCGCGACGAGCAGATCGGCGTGGTCGCTGTCTGTCATTTCGTGACGGTAATATCCACGCCCAGATCCCTGCAGCACCCGAGTTGATAGAACGTATGGCGGATCTACGAAATGCAAGGTGCCGGGAGCATCGTGGGCGGCCATCACATCAAGTGCGGGTCTGTTCTCGATCAACACCCCGCTCATCCTCTCGCCGGCAGCGCGAATGGCATCAGGGTATTCCAACCACAGGTGTTGAGCTGTGCCATAGGCTCTCTTGGTATCAATCCTGAAACCAGTGATTCCTTTTGTAGCGCCAGCTGAACCAAAGCCCATTTGCGCACGAATACAGAGACGCCTGGCGCGTTCGATCGGATCGTCCACCGGTTCCCATGCCAAATTAAATTCATCGCGAGCGTAGGGCGTCAAGACAATCTGGCGAATAAGCACTGCTCTCTGTTCGGGATCTCGCAGCACACGAAAAAAGCTCGCTACTTCGTCGTCCAAGTCGTTGTATACCTCGGAATAGGATCGCGGCTTCTGCAGCAACACACCAGCCGCGCCGCCGAATGGCTCGACATAGCAGGTGTGGGGCGGAAAATGCTTCATTACCCATGGCGCCAATCGAAATTTAGATCCGTGATATCGAAGTGCAGGACGGATATTCATAGTGTCAGCAACCCTTCTCAAAACACCCACACGCATTTCCACCCGTGGATCCGTGGATGGGTGGTTATCTGCGCGTAAATCGTTGATAAACAATAAGAACACAATCCACGGAATCCCCGAAAACACGTGGATGACCGGTGGAAACCCGTGGATGCTTTTTTAAGCAGTTGTAAAAACCCGTGGATGGGGCTTTGCTGCTTTTCCTTCCCTGTTTCTCTACTTTCTTCTTCTTTATCAATTATTAAGAGAGAGAGATAAAGGGAGGAGC
Organism: Betaproteobacteria bacterium; assembly: GCA_021373185.1. Lineage (GTDB taxonomy): Bacteria > Pseudomonadota > Gammaproteobacteria > Burkholderiales > Sulfuricellaceae > Sulfuricella. The sequence goes on from JAJFTF010000007.1 coordinate 109,104, forward strand.
GGGAAACAGCGTCCGTGTAGAAAACCGGAGAAGCCGTGTAGATCGAAGCGCAACCCGTGGATAAACGACCCCAACCCGTGGATGGTGTCGCTTCCAGAATCAACGACTTACCATAAAAAAAACTGATAACCACGGGTTTTTGCGCACACCCCTGCCAATCTTTTTGAAAAAAAGGCCAAAGGCCGAACCCCTCCCTTAAAAGGAAGGTGGTGAGCGCGGGGTCAACTTCTTGGGGGGTGCGGGGGGTGAGCATCAATACTGGGGCACGTGCGGAGCAGCGTAGAGGCCGTAGAGTGCGAGCTTGGTAATGCTGATGGCTACCAGATGCCCCTCGCGACGGTCGCGGATAGTGCGTTCCACCTCCAGCGGCTGGTCGTGGTCATTGGTCATCAGAACGCCAGCGTTGGCCATCTGGCGCTTGAACACCCGGTCGGTCTTCACCGGCAGCATGTTCCACTTGTCGCGCAGGCTGTTGGTGTGGGCGATATGGTCCATCACGTGGCTGGTGCGGATCAGCAAGCACTCCTCGCCCTCCACCGTGTCCCATTTGTACGGGTGTTTGTAGTTGCCGGCCGCCAGCTCCGACAGCACGATCTCCACAATCCACACCCACGGCTCGCGGTCTGCACTGGTGTCCTTGATATGGCCGTTCATCTCGGAAAGCACATCGTCTTCAAAATCGCCTTGAGAGATATCTAGCCCGGCAAACTCGCACATCAGCCGCCAGCAGGTGAGGATCGCCGCGTAATTTCCGGCCATGCGCTTTGCGCCCTCGTCGGTGGTGGATCTGGAATGAGACATGCACACCTGGCGCATCTGTGTGTAAAGCTGCGCCACCTGGTCGCGCTTCAAGCCGGCCAAAAACTCCAGCCACTGCTTCACCGGGAAGCGCGGCAGATCATCCGGCATTAGCGGGCCTTTCTTGCCCGTCAGCACCGTTTGCACCACCTTGCCCAGCAGCGAGCGCACCGGCACATCCTCGCCGGCCAGCAGCACCGGGGCAGAAAGCAGAAACTCCGTCATGTCCGAACCGCGCCGGTTCACCGTGTATTGATAGCTCTCCTGCAACATGGCCACGGCCTTGTCGATGATCTCCTGCTTGCGGGCGGAAATTTCCTCCCAGCCCACCGGGTGCGACGTGTGCGAGATCGAGGTCAGCAGCCGGAACTCGGTTTGCAGCGATTGCCCTGAGAACATCGTGAAAGCGATCGAGCGCTCCAGCCGCTTGATCAGCACCGACTTGCCCGCGCCCTTGTCGGCCTGCATCACCATGTGTGGCCAGAAGCCGAGAAAAACCTTCAAATGTCCGCCCAATCCCCACACCAGAGGAATCAGCGCGGCATTCTTGCGAAAAGTACCCTGATAAGCGTTTATCACCCTACCCGCATCGGCCACCGGGCCGGAGGGGAAAGTCAGATTGTGATAAGGGCATTGCTTGTCCGGCTCGGTGAAATAACAGTCCGGCCCCTGATTCACGATCAGCTTGCCGTCGCGGTACGCCACGCCTACGAAGTTCACCGCATGGCGCGCGCCGAGGTGCGCCGTGCGCTCAAGAATGCTGACCATGCGCAGGAACGGCGAGCGCTGAAACACCGTGCCGAATTTTTGCCATTGGTCGACGTTGTGCAGCTTCTCATCCTCCAGCACCTTGCGCTGCAGCACCGGCCCATGGCGCGGCGTCTGCACCGAAACCGCAAACAGCACATTCGGCTGGCTGTCCGGGTCGCCCGTCATGGTCGACGTGGCGCCGGAAATCGTTACCCTGGACAAAGACGCCACGCGAAAGGTGGCCAGATCGGAATATTTCGGCGTTTCAACGCCAGACTCCTCGTCCTTCTCCATCTTGGAAATCAGGCTGGTGAAATCTTCCTTCACCCGAAAGCGCCAATACTGCGCAAAGTCATGGCTGGGCAGATAAACGCGGGGCTTGCCCATCATCTCGGTACCGGCGCCGGCTTGGCCGGGAATCAGCCACGGCTCCACTTTTCTGAGCGCCACTTTCAACTCAAACGCATTTTTTTCTTTCAGATAATCGTTGACGTCGTTAATCTCGCCCCACTCGTCCTGGTCGATCATCTGCGCGGCCACATTCATGCCGGTTAAAATCTCGTGCAGCTTCCATGCCGCCTCCGGGCCGGGGCGATGACCGGCCTGCTGATGCCCATCAGGGAAAGGTGCATCGTTATCCATGCAGATCAGCACCCGCTTGCCGATCAGGAAAGTCCAGTCGATAGCCGACACATTCAACCCGCGCACCGCAAACGCCGCCGCGCCTTTAATCCCCGCCGTCTCGACCGAAAGCGCATTGATCGGGCTTTCCACCACATAAACCGTGTGCGCAGCGTGCAGGCGCTTGATGTCCGCAGTCCAGCCATAGCCGAACTTCTCGCCCTGCGTCTGCGTCTTCACCCCGCCATTCTTCGCCGGGTCCAGATAACGCATATCCACCGCCACCACCGTGCCGGGGTTCAACGTCTTCACAATAAAAGCCACCGCCGGCCCGCCGTGCCCCGGCTCGCCCTCTGCCGCCTTCGGGCTGCACCAGGTGTTAAACCCCACGCTGCCCTTCTCCACCGCCCGGCGCGCCACCTCGTCCGATATCCCGCGCCCCACCAGGTAATCGATGGCCGGTGCGCGCTGATCCATGCAGCGCTCGGCAATGTATTCCACCGTGGACTTGGGCTTGCTCTCTTCCTGCGGCTTCTGCCGGTCGAGCGGGATCCCGTACATCTCATGCAAAAACTTCACCGCCTCGCCAACATCGCTAAAACCCTTCACGAACATCACCAGATCGATGCACGAGCCGCCGACATCGACGCTGGAAAAATCCTTCCACGACTTGTCCTTGATTGAGAGCGACGGGCTCTTGTCGTCATGGTGCGGGGAGTGATAATTCGCCTTGTCGCCCTTGCCGCGCCGCAGACCCAACCTGCTGGCCAAGTCGTGCAGATCGGTGCGGTCTTTGAGTTCTTGAATGGTTGCCATGGGGATGCCTGGTTAAATGGTTGGGTAAAACTCGTCCAATATCTTTTATTGCGCCAGAGTTGGCGTCAGAATCTCTTCCTCGCACTCGTCCATGAGTTCGCGGAATTTCACGTCAGGCACTCTTGGGTAGGTGCTGAGGTGAAAATCCAGCAACCCTAAGCCGTCATGCTGCATTCCACCGCCGTGGTATGCAGCCATCCGGGCTGCGTACTTGACCACATCGTCAATGGATTCCACATCCCAAAGCCCTTCCCTAAAATCGGACAGGTATTCCTCTTCGGTCATTCCGCCAAACATTTCTGGTGTCAACTCGATCTCTATTTCCTTCTCGATCGTCACCCGCACCGTTCGTTTTATCGATTCCATATTTACCCCCTATGCGACCGGCTTCATCAGTTCGGCCAACGTCGTATTTCCATCACCGCCAAATGGAATGCAACGACCATCCCATCCGTTCGGAAGGGACGTTAAAGTCAATTCCGCGTCACCTACGCTGATGCTTGGGTTATCGTCTTCGCCACAGATATCACGCCTTAAATCTTCAACGACCAAATAGGCATGGTCTGCGTCGTCGGCCATCACAACCGCCACGGTAGTTATTTCAACTAAAAATGCTCTCATGCCCTCACCTCCACATACTGGCTAGTCGACGCGCACTTCTTTGCCCCGCCCATCCACTCCAGAACGTCGCTCTTGAGATAGAAAACACGACCTCCCTTGTCTTTCACGAACGGGATGCCGCCACCCTTGCAGCGCTTGATCTCCAGCCATGCCTCGGAATAGTCGATCACCCTGGCCACCACCTTTTGATTGAATCGCGCCTCGGGCGGCGCTTTCCAGAAATCCGCCGTATCGACCGGCTTGCTTGATGCTTCGCTCATGCCACACCCCCATTAATTTCTACGATCACAGGCCCGTGGCGCATATTTCCAGTCATTCGCCCATCCAGTTCCGCAATCTCCGCTGCCGACATGTTGTGCCACTTTGAAATGATGAAGTCTCCGCGAAGAAGGCCGCGCGGTTTCCCTCTCTCCGTGCTGCCGACTGAAATCCCATTGGCCTGACACCAATCTTCTGCGGCGTCTTTCGCCTTGAAATCGCCGGTCTGGTCAAATACGAGCCTCATGCCCTATCCCCCTCAAAAATCAAATCGCCCGTCAGCGCATAGCGCAGCCCGGACTCGTGCCGAAAAGCCCACACCGTGCTGGACTCGGGGCGTAGCAGCAGCGGCGCCATATCCCAGCCCACCTCCGCCAGACGCGCCAACTGCCGCAACGCTGGCCCATACCCGGAACCATCGGAAAAATCAAAAGCCAGCGCCGTGCTGAAAGGCGCGTCCAGAATCGCGTCCACCTCCTCCCACGGCACCGGGCAGCCGTCCACCACCTCCGTCAGCCTGCCCTGCACCGCATGGATCGGCGCCAGCAGCACCGTACCGTTGCGCGCGGCGATCAAGTGACCGAAAGCGCGGTAGATGATGCCGTCGGCAGAAAACGGCACCAGGGCGGAGGTGTGGAGGATGAAAGGGTTGGGGCTCATCGGTCATCTTCCCGGAAGTGGAAACTCCGCTGTTTTGTGATGAAACACATCGGGCGCTGCTTAATCATTTCGATTACCCCCCCCCTGCTCAGTTGGTGAGCGGCATATCTGGCCGTTTCCGGTGATATTGCAGCCGCTTCTGCCAAGTCGCGTACACGGTAAAAACACCGTTCACGCATCGCCGTGAAAACAACATCCAGTGAGCTTTTTGCATTGATATCACTCATGACACCACCCCCTGTGCCACTGAAAGTGCAATCGCCACCGGCCTGACCCATATCGGCGTCAGCGCCAGTTGCATGGTTCCGCCTGTCCAGGCCAGCAGCAACGTGCGCCCCATTTCGCTGGCGATGGCTTGCGCGGCTGGGGCGGGTACCGCATTGCCGATGCGTTCGCGCCATGCTTGATCGCTGAGTCCGTCCAGTTCGAGATGTTCTTCCGGGTCAACCAGGCCTTGCAGGGCGGCAAGCTCAAGCGTGGTAAACGGGCGGTGCCAGGTGCCGTCCATTGAGCGGATGATGGCGATGGTTTTTTCGTCGATTCTCGGCATGCGCGGGTCGGCAACAGACCAGCGCCCGTTGTCGTGGCAGGCCGAACTGCTGACCGCACCGCAGTATTCTTCCCACGGCACCACGCCGTAATGCCCGCCGGTCAGGTAGTGATCGCCTTTGCTGCGGTGCATGGCGCGCGGGTCGGCCACGGAGAATGCGCCTTGCCCGGTGGTGCTGCCGCTGATGACGGTGTTGGCAAAGTGTTCCCAGTCGGTGACGCTGTATTTGCCGTAGGTTGGCCCGGTGCGCCGAGGGTCTGCCACCGACATTGCGCCGCCGGCAACGTGGCTGCTGCCGGCCACTACGTTGCTGGTTTTGTCCCAGGCTATGACACGGTACAGGTTGTAATGGCGGGTGGCGGAAGGCGGCATGCGCGGATCGGCGATGGTGTACTTGCCGCCGCCCGGCGCTGATTGCCCGCTCACTGCACCCATATGGGCGTCGAACTTGATTACGCCATACTGGCTGTAGTCCTGTCCGGAGTAGCGTGGATCGGCAACCGAGAAAGCCCCGTTCAGCGGCAAGCTTCGACCGGCAACCACACCGGTATGCCCATTCCATTCCCGCACCCCCAACACGCCGCCGCGCATTTCCGGCACGACCAGGTAATCGCGCAGCGCGCCATCCTCGACCGCCAACTTGTTCAGGCTGCGCCAATCGCTGCCGGCCTCGACAAACGCCAGCCTCACCCACGTTTTCCACATCAGCGCCGGGATGCGGTGCATCGCGCCGCCCAGCGGATCGCCCGGCATGGGCATGCGGCCCAGCACAGAGCCAACCGATTGCAGCGGGCGGATGGGCGGCTCGTAAAGGAAGTGCGGCACCTTCTCGATATGCCTGGCCACCATCAGAAAGCGCTTGCGGCTCTGCGCCAGCCCGCCGATCTGGCCGCAATCGTGCGTCGTCTCGGCGGTAGCGTAGCCGTAGCGCTGCAACAGCGACTGGATTTGATCCAGCAAGTGGCGCCCACGGTTGGCGATGCGCGGCACGTTCTCGAAAATCACCAGCTCCGGCAAATCGTCGGCGAAGGCTTCCAGCATCAGCCACACACCGCGCAGCGTGAGCCGGTTCAGCGCCTGGTATTTGTCCGTTTTGCTCTTTCCCTCGGAAAGCAGCCCGGAGAACCCCTTGCACGGCGCGGAAAGAAAAACGATGTGCGGCCGCTCGTTGCCGGCGGCGCGCTGTATGTCTGCCGGCGTAGACTCGCGCCATCCTGCCGGCGGCTCGAAGCCGTGGAATGCGGTGTACTGATCGCGGTCGAACATATCCAGCACCGTGCCGGGTACGCCGGCAAGCGAACTGAAATCCTTGATCGCCGCCGCGTCGACATCGATGCCGCCCAAGCAGCGGAACCGCGCCAGCGAATTACCGACACGCGCCTCGCCATTGTTGAATCCGGCAGCACCGCCGCCGAGGCCGCAGAACAGGTGAAAGTGGCGAATTTCTACGTGACTTACGCTCATGCTGCCACCTCTCTGGATATAACGATTTCCATGCCGATGCGATGCGCGACGTGCATTTCCAGATGTGCGCCAGCGGATTTCTGCCAACCATCCAGAAGCGCCAAGGTGTCGCATGTGAGAAGAGAGGCGAGGTCTTTGCGAAGGCAACCATGCCAGTCATCGGCAGATTCATGGTTGATTTCTGCTGGGTTGATGACTTCATACCCGAGTGATCGCAGCCTGTCGGCCTCAGTGTTGAAGGCTGGAAAATTGAAGTCTGGCAAGCCTGTCATAGGGCCGCTGATGTAGATGCGCTTCATTCTTCACGCCCCTCTTCATTCCTGACATGATTTATCGCCTTGCCCGGTTCTGCCGTGCGCCAGTCCGGCCACCGGCGCAATTCATTGCGTTCCTGTTTGGCGGCGATAGCGCTTGCGATTTCTTCAGGCTCAAATCCAGCACGCCATGCTCCATCAAGTGCCAGAAGTACCACGTCTACCCATTCGGTTACGTCACCTGGGTTGGCGGCAATTTCATCGAGTTCCTGGCGGATATGGTCAATAACGCCATAAGTACGGGTTCCTGGTCCAAACGTGCGCAAGGAAAATTCGCTCTGTCGTTTCAGGTGAGCCACAAGATCGAATGTATGGATCATGGCAGCACCTCACGAATATCCTTGGCAAGCGCGGATTGGCCTTCTTTGAATCCGGTTGCATAGTCTCCGATGGAGAGGGCAAAGCTGAGCTTCTTGACGTCAGAGGTGAGCAAGTCTTTCGCATCAATGCAAAACTGCATGGCTTCATCTCTAGTGGGCTTTATCTTTGAAATAAATAAATCCGTAATAACATCCAGTTCAATCAAAGGATCAAGCCATTCATCGATATGAGACATGCAGTGCCAACGGCCATCTTCATATTGAGAAATCCTGTAATCTCCGGTACCAGGAGAATTTGATCGGTACTCGCAGCTATGTGGGTTATCTGTTTTTTTCCAAACCAGCCCGCCGAATTCAATGGTTTCCTCTGAAGGTGAAAGAATCTCGCTCATGACATCGCCCTCCCCTCATAAACTCGCCGCATATCGCGCTTGCGGAAAACCTTCTTGCCGTCCACCTCGTGCAGCGCCGATTCCAGGTCTTCTTTGGTGATGCCGGTATAGACGCTGGTGGACGAGATAGAGGCTTGGCCAAGCGTGGCCTGAACTACGCC
>JAJFTF010000008.1 GCA_021373185.1 Betaproteobacteria bacterium
TATTGATCGAGCATGGCATTGCCCTTGTCGTTCCTGAAAACCGGCGTATCAATCAGGATATCCTTGTTCCGCCGGACAAGAAAACCAAAGCCAAGGCGGGGCAGGTGGTGATGGTCGAGATCATCGAGCAACCGAGCAAGCACGCCAAGCCGGTCGGCCAGGTGGTGGAAATTCTAGGCAAATACACCGATCCCGGCATGGAAATCGAGATCGCCCTGCGCAAGCATGACTTGCCTCACGTGTTTCCGCCCGAAGTGGAGCATGCGGCGAAGAAATTCGCCAAGCAGGTTCTGAAGAAGGACATGAAGGGACGCGAGGATCTGCGCGAGCTGCCACTGGTCACCATCGACGGCGAGACAGCGCGCGATTTTGACGACGCTGTGTTTTGCCGCAAGCTGGACAAGGGCTGGAAAATCCTGAGCAAGGGCGGCTGGAAGCTGTACGTGGCGATTGCCGACGTCAGCCATTACGTCCAGCCCAAGGATGCGCTCGATCTTGAAGCATTCGATCGTGGCAACTCGGTGTACTTCCCGCGCCGCGTCATCCCGATGCTGCCGGAGGAGTTGTCCAACGGCCTGTGCTCGCTCAATCCGCACGTCGAGAGGCTGTGTATGGTATGCGAGATGGACATCGATAGCAGCGGCGAGGTCAAGAAATACCGCTTCTACCCGGCAGTGATGAATTCCCACAAGCGCTTCACCTATACCACGGTAGCGGCGATGTTGGCCAATCCAAAGGGACCGGAAGCTCAGGAGCACGATGAACTGCTGCCGCACGTCCAAGAGCTTTACAAGCTGTTCAAGGTGCTGGCCAAGGCGCGCGAGAAGCGCGGCGCAATCGACTTCGAGACCATCGAAACGCAGATGATCTTCAACGACAAGGGCAAAATCGAGCGTATCGTGCCGGTGCACCGCAATGATGCCCACCGCGTGATCGAGGAATGCATGCTGGCGGCCAACGTGTGCGCCTCGGATTTTCTGCAGAGCAACGAGCATCCCACCCTGTACCGTATCCACGAGGGTCCGACGCCGGAGAAGCTGGAAGGGTTGCGCGAATTCCTCAAGGAGTTCGGCCTGCCCCTCTCCGGCGGCGACGATCCCCACGCCAAGGACTACGCCAAGCTGCTGTCCAAGGTGAAAGGGCGGCCTGATGAGCAACTATTGCAAACCGTGATGCTGCGCTCGCTGCGGCAGGCGGTGTACAGCCCGGACAACGTCGGCCATTTCGGCCTGGCCTATGAGTCTTACACCCACTTCACCTCGCCGATCCGCCGTTACCCGGACTTGCTGGTGCACCGCGCCATCAAGGCGGTGCTAAACGGCGAGAAATACAGGCCCGGCAAATGGGCGGAGCTGGGCGTCCACTGTTCCCTGACCGAGCGCCGTGCTGATGATGCGACGCGCGACGTGAGCGACTGGCTCAAGTGCTATTTCATGCAGGATAAGGTGGGCGAGACCTTCGATGGCACCGTCGCCGGCATCACCGGCTTCGGCGTGTTTGTCGCGCTCGACAACATCTATGTCGAAGGCTTGGTGCACGTCACCGAACTGGGCAACGACTACTTCCACTTCGATGCCGCCAAGCACCAGTTGCTGGGCGAGCGCACCGGCCAGCGTTTCCGCTTGGGCGACCGGCTGAAGGTCACGGTGGCGAAGGTCGATCTCGAAACCACCAAGATCGACTTCGTCATGGCAGAACCTGTGGTCAAAGGGCCGTTATCGGCCAGGCAGTCAGCATCGCGAGAATCGGCTGGCGGCAAGTCGCGCGCCAGTAAGGGCGGGCGCGAAAAAGCCGGCGGCAAGGGGCCTGCTCCCAAGGTGGAAGAAAGCGGCAAGAAGCCGCGCCGCAAACGGAAGCCGGCACACTGATGGCTGACAGTTTTATTTACGGCTTTCATGCCGTGGTCAGCCGCATTCGGCAAGACGCAAAAAGTATTGCCGAAATCTACCTGCACCGGGAGCGGCAAGACCCGCGCGCGCGCGAGCTGCTGCAACTGGCCGAAGAGATGGGCGTGCGGGTCATTTTCATGGAACGCCACCGTCTCGATGGCATGGCCGGCAACGACAAGCACCAGGGCGTGGTGGCCAAGGTGGCAGCGGCGCGTGAGTACCACGACATCTTCGACGTACTGGAAGAGTTGAAAGAACCGGCGTTATTGCTGGTACTGGATGGCGTGCAAGACCCGCACAACCTGGGTGCCTGTTTGCGCGTGGCGGATGCGATGGGCGCGCATGCCGTGGTGGTACCGAAAGACCGTGCCGCCGGGCTCAATGCCACGGTGCGCAAGGTTGCCAGCGGCGCGGCGGAAACCGTGCCCTTCGTCACCGTCACCAACCTCGCCCGCAGCCTGCGCGAGATCAAGGAGGCCGGCATCTGGGTGGTCGGTGCGGCAGGCGAGGCCACGACCGACCTGTTTTCCGCCAAGCTTGAAGGCCCGACCGCCTGGGTGCTGGGCGCCGAGGGTGAAGGCCTGCGCCGCCTCACCCGCGAAACCTGCGATCAATTGGTCAGCATCCCGATGTTCGGCACGGTGGAAAGCTTGAATGTTTCGGTGGCCAGCGGGATTTGCCTGTATGAAACGCGACGGCAGCGGAACGCCTTGAAATGATTCAAAGGCCGATGATCGAGTAATTCCAGACGGTTATTTGATCGCCAGCCGCCAGAGTGAGGTCACCTCCGCCATGCGCGCGGCATGCAGCGGGTCGGTGGTGTCAGCGGCACGCGGATGATGCGGACGGATATCCGTCCGCCCCGCAACCTTCAGTCCCGCCGCATCGATGGCCGCGAGCAGTTCTTCCCGCGACCGCAGGCCCAGATGTTCGGCGAGATCGGACAGGATCAGCCAACCTTCGCCGCCTGGCTCCAGATGTGCCGCCAACCCATTGAGAAAGCCAAGCAGCATGCGGCTTTCAGGGTCGTAAATCGCATGTTCGATGGGCGAGCTTGGCCGTGCCGGCAGCCATGGCGGGTTGCAGACCACCAGCGGCGCTTTACCTTTTGGGAAGAGATCGGCCTGCAGTACTTCCACTTGTTCGTTCAGTCCGAGGCGTGCAAGATTTTCGCGGGCGCATGCCAGCGCGCGCGGATCCTGGTCGGTCGCCACGATGCGCTTGACGCCGCGCCGGGCCAGCACCGCAGCCAGTACGCCGCTGCCGGTGCCGATGTCGAAGGCCAGTTCCAGCGAAGGCAACGGTTCCTTCGCCACCAGATCCACGTACTCGCCGCGAACCGGCGAGAATACGCCGTAGTGTGGGTGGATGCGCCCGCCGAGCGCGGGGATATCGACCCCTTTCTTGCGCCATTCATGCGCGCCGACCAGCCCCAGCAATTCGCGCAACGAAGCCACGGAAGGTTCATCTGCCGGGCCGTAGGCTTCCGCACAAGCTAGGCGCAAGTCGGGCGCGCGTCGTAGCGGAATGCCATAGTCGCTATCCAGCGGCAGCAGCAGCATCGCCAGTATGCGTGCGCGCCGGGCTTGGGACTGGCGATGATGATTGAAGGCGTCGGTCGGCGCTGGAGCCGGTTTGGGTGGCTTGCGCTCGACGCGCCGCGCCAGCGCCTGCAGCAGTTGGCGCGCGTTCTGGAAGTCGCCCTTCCACAGCATTGCGGTGCCTTCGCAGGCCAGGCGATATGCGGCATCGGCGGTCATTCGGTCGTCGGCGACGATCACGCGCTTGGGCGGCGGTGCGCCGCTTTCCGAGCGCCAGCGGGCGGAACGAACTTCATCCGCTTCGCTCCAGTGGATGACTGGATGGTCGTTCACGACGACAGCTCCCGTTTGCTGAAACAGGTCTGGAACCGCATCATGGGCAGATTATGGGATAGGAAATTCACGGCGTGAGGATAGCAAATGTTTTGCCGCCCGGCAGGTTTTGTTTGCGAAACCCGACAGTAGCGCGATCATATTTGATTTTCCACTGAATTTTCATTAGAATACGCGGCTTTTCCACCTTGCCTCACCGTCCCGCATGGCGGGAGGCTATATATCCATAAGGAGTATTCATGCGACATTACGAAATTGTTTTTATCGTGCACCCCGATCAGAGCGAGCAAGTGCCCGCCATGATCGAGCGTTACCGCACCCTGATTACCTCCAAGAGCGGCCAGATCCATCGCCTTGAAGATTGGGGCCGCCGCCAGATGGCTTACCCGATCCAGAAGATGCACAAGGCACACTACGTGCTGATGAACATCGAGTGCGATCAGGAAACCATGGACGAGATCGAGCACGCGTTCAAATTCAACGATGCCGTGCTGCGCCACCTCACCATCCGCACCAAGGAAGCCGTGACTACGCCTTCGCCGATGATGAAGGAAGACAGCCGCACCCGGTCTGCTGAAGCCGCCCCGGTTGCACCTGCTGCCCCGGTAGAAGCTCCTGTTGCACAGGAAGCCGCCGCCTAAGTGGAGCGCAACCAGGTTGTCCTGACTGGCGTGATCGCCGAGATGGATGCCTTGCGTTATACCCCCGCCGGTTTGCCGTTGATGGCCTTCAGGATTGGTCATATGTCCGAGCAGACCGAAGCAGGATTCAAGCGCAAGGTGGAGTGTGAAGTTCCTGCGATAGTGATGGGAGATCCCGCCCAAACCGTAGCTGGTTGGAAAACCGGAGACAGCGTCAAGGTAGAGGGATTTCTGGCACGCAAGAGTTTGCACAGTCAGCAACTGGTGTTGCATTTGAACAGAATAGAATTGATTGAGAGAGGTTAATAATGGCACGTCCCACTACTAAAAAACCGACCCGGCCAACCAACCGTGGCGGCATGTTCAAGCGTCGCAAGTTTTGCAAATTTACTGCTGAAGGTATCAAGGAAGTCGATTACAAAGATACCGAAATTCTGAAGGATTTCATCGCAGAAAACGGCAAGATCATTCCCTGCCGCATTACCGGCACGAAAACCCGTTACCAGCGCCAGTTGGGCACCGCGATCAAGCGCGCCCGCTTCCTGGCCCTGATTCCCTACACTGACCAGCACTAAGGAGACACCAGATGCAACTGATTTTATTGGAAAAGGTTGTCAACCTCGGTCAATTGGGCGACATCGTTAAAGTCAAGGACGGCTATGGCCGCAATTTCCTGATCCCGCAAGGCAAAGCCAAGCGCGCTACGGAAAAGAACAAGGCTGAATTTGAAGTCCGTCGCGCCGAACTGGAAAAGCAGCAAGCTGCGATTCTGGCCGATGCAACCGCTCGCGCTGCCAAGATCGAAGGCATTACCGTGACCATCGCCCAGAAAGCCGGCGTTGACGGCAGATTGTTCGGCTCGGTGACCAACACCGACATCGCCGACGCGCTGAAAGCCCAAGGCTTCGAGGTTGTCAAAGCCGACATCCGCATGCCTACCGGCCACCTCAAGCAGATCGGTGATTACCCTATCGTCGTGGCATTGCACCACGATGCGATCGCCAACATCACGGTTTCCGTGCAAGGCGCAAGCTAAGATTCGGGTTGTTCCGGCAAAAGGGGCTGCTTGCAGCCCCTTTTTCTTTGTGGCGCCCGCTGCGGTATACTCCCTTTTCAATTTCTGAACTCAGGATATCTTCAAAGATCGTATGAATGATCAACAGCTTGATGCGCTGAAACTGCCTCCCCATTCGGTTGAGGCGGAGCAGTCCGTGCTCGGCGGCCTGTTGCTCGACAACAGCGCCTGGGAAAAAATCGCCGATCTGGTCACCGAAGCGGATTTCTATCGCCACGACCATCGCCTGATTTACCGCCACATCAGCAAACTGATCGATCTGGGCAAGCCGGCGGACGTGATTACCATCGCCGAATCGCTGGAAAACAGCGCCAAGCTGGCTGATGCCGGCGGCTTGGCCTACCTTGGCGCGCTGGCGCAAAACACGCCGAGCGCCGCCAATATTCGCCGCTATGCCGAAATCGTGCGCGAGCGCGCAGTGCTGCGCCAGTTGGTCGAAGTCGGCAGCGGCATCGCGGAGGATGCGCTCAACCCGGCTGGCCGGTCGATGGCGCAACTGCTCGACCAGGCCGAGGCCAAGGTGTTTGAGATCGCCGAAGCGGGCGCTCGCGGCAAGCAGGGTTTCATGGAAATCCAGCCGCTGCTGACCCAGGTGGTGGAACGCATCGACATGCTGTTCCAGCGCGAAAACCCGAACGATGTCACCGGCCTGCCGACCGGCTTTTCCGACCTCGACGAAAAGACCTCCGGCCTGCAGCCGGGCGATCTGGTCATCGTCGCCGGGCGGCCCAGTATGGGAAAGACCGCGTTCTCGATCAATATCGCCGAAAACGTCGCGATCCAGACTGGCTTGCCGGTCGCAGTGTTCAGTATGGAAATGGCGGGCACCCAACTGGTGACGCGGATGCTGGGTTCCATCGGTCGCCTCGACCAGCATCGGGTGCGCACCGGACGCCTGCAGGACGAGGATTGGCAGAAATTGACCTATGCCGTCGGCAAGCTCAACGATGCGCCGATCCACATCGACGAAAGCGCCGCCCTCAGCGTGCTCGACCTGCGCGCCAGAGCGCGCCGTTTGCACCGCCAGTGCGGCAAGCTCGGGCTGATCGTGATCGACTACCTGCAACTGATGAGCGGCAGCGGCAAGGGCAGCGGCGGTGAAAACCGTGCCACCGAGATTTCCGAGATTTCGCGCGGCCTCAAGGCGCTGGCCAAAGAGCTGGAAGTGCCGGTGATCGCGCTTTCCCAGCTTAACCGCAGCCTCGAACAACGCCCCAACAAGCGCCCGGTCATGTCGGATCTGCGCGAATCCGGCGCCATCGAGCAGGACGCCGACCTGATCCTGTTCATCTACCGCGACGAGGTTTACAACCCGGATTCGCCGGACAAGGGCAAGGCCGAGATCATCATCGGCAAGCAGCGTAACGGCCCGATCGGCATGGTGCCGATGACCTTCATCGGCGAATACACCCGCTTCGAGAACTATGCGCACGGCGGATCGTATTGATGCCGGGCATGAATTCGTCGAATATTTTCGCGCTGTTCAGGCGCAAAGCTCAACACTGAAATGCCCCGCCCGCTAGTCGCCCATATCGACCTCTCCGCCTTAAGGCACAACCTCGGCGTGGCTCGCCGTCACGCGCCGCAATCGCACACCATGGCGGTCATCAAGGCCAACGGCTACGGCCACGGCGTGCTGCGGGCGGCGCGTGCGCTGGAAGCTGCCGAAGGCTTCGCCGTGCTCAACGTGAGCGAGGCGGTGGCGCTGCGCGAGGCCGGCTTCAAGCAGACCATTCTGCTGCTGGAAGGTTTTTTCAGCGCCGACGAATTGTCGGCGCTGGCCGAACACCGCCTGGCTTCCGTGGTGCATTGCGCGGAGCAGATCGAAATGCTCGAAGCGTCCGGCCTGTCGGTGAAACTCGACATATTCCTCAAGATCAACACCGGCATGAACCGCCTCGGCTTCAAGCCAGAGGCATTCACCGCCGCGCTCGACCGGCTCCAGTCCTGCCCCGCAGTCGGCACGATTACGCTGATGACCCATTTCGCCAGCGCCGACGAAGCGTCGGGGATCGCGGCGCAGCTTGCCTGCTTCGACAGTCTTGCCGCCGGGCGCGAGATGCCGCGCTGCCTCGCCAATTCCGCCGCCATCCTGCGCCACCCGGCAGCCCACGGCGACTGGGTGCGCCCCGGCATCATGCTGTACGGCTCATCGCCATTTGCCGACGAAAGCGCGGCAAGTCTCGGGCTGGAACCGGTGATGACGCTGCGCAGCCGGATCATCGCGGTGCAGGAACTGGATGCAGGCGATGCGGTGGGCTATGGCGCGACTTACCGGGCGGCAAAGCCAATGCGCGTCGGCATCGTCGCCTGCGGCTACGCCGACGGCTATCCGCGCCACGCTCCGACCGGCACGCCGGTTCTGGTTGACGGAACCCGCAGCCGCACGCTGGGGCGGGTCTCGATGGACATGCTGTGCGTCGATCTAACCGGCATTGCCGGCGCCCGCATCGGCAGCCCTGTGACACTGTGGGGCAAGGGCTTGGCGGTGGACGAAGTCGCTGCTGCCGCTGGTACCATCAGCTACGAATTGCTGTGCGCGCTGGCCGCTCGGGTGCCGGTGGTGGAAGATTGAAAATGGCGAAGGTTAATATACTTTGCTACGGGGGTTATGTGCCGATCTGGCAGTGAAAATCAGGAAAGTTAATGGATAACATCAAGACACTGGACACTGCGGTTAACGATATTCTGAGTGCTTGTCGTGAGGCCAAGGAGAATGGCGATCAATCACCGTTCTTCTTCATGATCGGAGCGGGCGTGTCTTCGCCGCAGATTCCCGCATCGGCTGAAGTGATTGAGCATTGCCGGAAGAAAGTGGCTGATGGTGGATCTGACAAAAAATCCGCGATGGACGAGTATTCGTTCTGGCTGGACAAAGCCTACCCTCAGCCCAAGCAGCGTACCGGCTATCTTAGGAAACTGATTGAGAACAGGAAAATTTCCCAAGCTAATTTCCGTCTCGCCCACCTGCTGTTGGGTGAAGATGAAGGAAAATCGGCACCGGTCAATGTGGTGGTCACACCAAATTTTGACGATCATCTATCCCGTGCCCTGACCTTATTCGGCAAGCGCCATATTGTTTGTGATCATCCTGCAACGACGCAGAGAATTACACTGACGGATCGGAAGGAGCTGTATCTGATCCATGTTCACGGTTCCTACCACTTCTACGAATGCAAAAACCTAGCCGGTGAAATCGAACAGGCGGCCCAAGGTTCTGCGCGCACCACGGGCACAATGGCTTCTTTGCTGGACGCAGTTTTGCGGGAAAGATCGCCACTAGTGGTAGGGTATAGCGGCTGGGAGCAGGATGTGTTTATGCAGGCACTTAAGCGGAGACTGCAAGAACCGTTGCCGTACAATCTTTACTGGTTCTGCTACCGCCGTGGCGCAAAGGATGCTTTGCCCTACTGGCTTAAAGAACACCATAATGTGCGTTTCATTCTGCCTGAGGAGCGAGAAAAGCGCATTTTCTCGCCTGTTGAAAAAACGAAATACGACAAAGGCTTGTTCGGCGACAGGATAGCTTTTTCCAAAGAGCAGCCGGTTGAAGTGTCTGGTTTGGGGGAGCCGACCCTAGATGCGCGCATCGTATTCGATGCCATGATCCGAGGGCTAGATCTGGAAGCCCCCAAACTGACCCGTGACCCGCTGCAATCCCTGATTGATCGGCTCCATGAAACTTTTCCTGCGGAGGACATGGAAGAAGATGACGACCTATACAGTTTGAAGAGCGTCGTAGAACGAATACGCAGTTCCAGTGAATGTCTTGAGAGTGTAACAGGAGCTGTCAAGGCGGACCCTTTGGAGCCTATGCGCGACGCAATGCGCCGATCCGATTACCAAGGAGCTTTGCAATACGCAAATGAAATTCTCTTGGAGGCGATTTCCCCTGTCGCGATGGAAGAGTTGGTCTTTGCGGCGTTTGAAGTGGCGCGTGGTTTGTCTTTCGACAGTGGAAAAGATGACTGTCGTACTATGGCTTTACAGGCTGTTGATCTGGTCATGGATGTGTATAGCAGACTAAAAACGGCAGTAGTGCTTCCAGAGAAAAACCAGCTTGATGCCTTGGTCGCCAAGACGTTGTTACTGAAAGGGCTTGTGCTTGACGAGATGGGAAGTTATGAGTTGAGCATCCGAGTATTCGATGAGTTGATAGGACGCTTTGGTTCGATTGAGGGAGTGGACACTCAATACTGTTCAGCATTGGCATTGGCAATAAAGGGTGACACATTCGGTCAGTTGGCTCGGAAGGAAGAGGCAATCGCTGCCTACGATGAAATGGTAAAGCGTTACGGGGATGCACCGGAAGAGGTGATACGGGAACGGGTGGCGGTGGTGCTGATGAACAAGGGTATTGCGCTCGGCCAGTTGGATCGTGGCGAAGAGGCAATCGCCGTCTACGATGAAGTGGTGAAGCGCTACGGGGATGCGCCAGAAGCGGCACTGAGGGAACAGGTCGCGGAAGCGCTGGTGAACAAGGGCGTTACGCTCGGTCAGTTGGAGCGTGGCGAAGAGGCAATCGCCGTCTACGACGAAGTGGTGAAGCGCTACGGTGACGCACCGGAAGCTGCGCTGCAAGAACAGGTGGCGATCGCGCTGAGGAACAAGGGCGTTATGCTCGGCCAGTTGGATTGTGGCGATAAGGAAATCGCCATCTACGACGAAGTAGTGAAGCGCTACGGGGGCGCGCTGGAAGCTGCGTTGCGGGAAGAGGTGGCGATTGCGCTGAGGTATAAGGGCGTTACGCTCGGTCAGTTGGATCGTGGCGAAGAGGCAATCGCCGTCTATGACGAAGTAGTGAAGCGCTACGGTGACGCGCCGGAAGCTGCGCTGCAAGAACAGGTGGCGATTGCACTGAGGAACAAGGGCGTTAAGCTCGGCCAGTTGGATCGTGGCGAAGAGGCAATCGCCGTCTACGACGAAGTAGTGAAGCGCTACGGTGACACGCCAGAAGCTGCGCTACGTGAAGAGGTGGCGATTGCGCTGAGGAACAAGGGCGTTAGGCTCTGTCAATTGGATCGTGGCGAAGAGGCAATCGCCGTCTACGATGAAGTGGTGAAGCGCTACGGTGACGCGCCGGAAGCTGCGCTACGTGAAGAGGTGGCGATTGCGCTGAATGGCTGGGGATTTGGGCTGCTTTGTGAGGCAAAGAAAGTCTGGAGGGGCGGAGACGAGGCAACCGCAATCGGGACGTTGAAGCAGGCGCTGAAGAAGATCGAAGCGGCACAACAACGCGAACCGAATGAGTCGATATACCTCGGCAATCAGGGTTATATCCTGTTCCTGCTGGGTCGGGTCGAAGAAGCGCGCCCGATTCTGACCAAGGCCATTGCCTTGGGCGGCGAAGAATTGCGTCAAATTGAATTGAACGATGCGGACATTCATCCCTTGCCGCAGGATAAGGCCTTCAAGGCGCTGATCGAGAGCCTCTAACGAATATGGCCAAACAAAAATCCATCTACTCCTGCATCGAATGCGGCGGCCAAGTGCCGAAGTGGCAGGGGCAGTGCCCGCATTGCATGGCGTGGAACACGCTGGTGGAAGCTGTTGCTGAAACCGTCACGACCAACCGCTACAACGCGCTGGCCAATACCAGCCAGGTGCAGCGGCTTTCCGAGGTGGAGGCGCACGAGACGCCGCGCCAGCCCACCGGGATTGCCGAGTTTGACCGTGTGCTGGGCGGCGGACTGGTGCCGGGCGGGGTGGTGCTGATCGGCGGCGACCCCGGCATCGGCAAGTCGACCCTGCTGTTGCAGGCCTTGTGCCACTTGAGCGCGCACAAGAAGGTGCTGTATGTCAGCGGTGAGGAGTCGGCCCAGCAGATCGCCTTGCGCGCCCAGCGGCTGGCGCTGGACGCCGGGCCGGTGCAGTTGCTGGCGGAAATCCAGTTGGAGAAAATCAGCGCCACGTTGCTGGCGCAGAAGCCGGATGTGGCGGTGATCGATTCGATTCAGACCGTTTATTCCGAAGCCTTGCAGTCGGCTCCCGGCAGCGTGGCGCAGGTGCGCGAGTGTGCCGCGCAGTTGACCCGTCTGGCAAAACAGGCGGGCATCACCGTGATCCTGGTCGGCCACGTGACCAAGGAGGGCACGCTGGCGGGGCCGAGGGTGCTGGAGCATATCGTCGATACGGTGTTGTATTTCGAGGGCGACAGCAATTCCAGTTTCCGCCTGATCCGCGCCTTCAAGAACCGCTTCGGTGCAGTCAACGAACTGGGCGTGTTCGCCATGACCGAGAAGGGCTTGCGCGAGGTCAGCAATCCTTCCGCGCTGTTCCTCTCGCATCACGGCCAGGATGTCGCCGGGTCGTGCGTGATGGTGACGCAGGAGGGGACGCGGCCGTTGCTGGTGGAAATTCAGGCGCTGGTGGACGAGGCGCATGCGCCCAATCCGCGCCGCCTGTCGGTGGGACTGGAGCAGAACCGGCTGGCGATGCTGCTGGCGGTGCTGCATCGCCATGCGGGGGTAGCCTGCTTCGATCAGGACGTGTTCGTCAACGCCGTGGGCGGGGTCAGGATCACCGAACCGGCCGCCGATCTGGCGGTGCTGCTGGCGATTGTATCTAGCCTGCGTGACCGACCGCTGCCGCAGAAATTGGTGGTGTTCGGCGAAATCGGCCTGGCCGGTGAAGTGCGTCCGGTGCAGCGCGGTCAGGAACGCCTCAAGGAAGCTGCCAAACTGGGCTTTACCCATGCGGTGATTCCCAAGGGCAACAAGCCGAAGCAGGCGATTGCCGGCATGGAGGTGGTGGCGGTGGAGCGGCTTGAAGAAGCCGTGGCTTATTGCCGGGGATAACATTCCGTAAGGAAGGCGTTATTCCGGCAATACGACTAATATTGGTATTTGGGAAGCTTGGCGCGGAGTCGCAGGATGTCAAAATTGCTGGTCTATCTGGATGGGGGGCTGGTCGGCGAGCGCCAGCTCGACCGCGAGCGCATCCTGATCGGGCGCAAGCCGGACAACGACCTGCAACTGGTGCATGAGACAGTGAGCGGCAGCCATGCCGCGATCGTCACGATCCGCAACGATTCATTTCTGGAAGACCTGCACAGCACCAATGGCACCAAGGTCAACGGCAAAAGCATCAAGAAATGTCTGCTGCATGACGGCGATGAAATCGGGATCGCACTGCATGTCCTGAAGTATGTGTTCGAACCCCTGGAAATCAAGCCGGAAGCCAGCCCCAGCCGAGTTCCCGAAAAGCTGCGCCATCTCGAAAACCTTGCCGAGAGCGTCAACGATACCTTGGCGACGCACAAGAACCTGCAGACACAATCCTTTTCCTCGACCACGCAGCAGGCCATTCCCGGTAGCTCGCCCGGCAGGGCAACCTCCGGCGAAATGCCGCTGGCTGGTTTGCAGATTTTAAGTGGGGTAGGTGCCGGCGCTGAAATGGATTTGAGCCGAACCCTGACAACGCTGGGCAAGCCGGGTATCCAGGTGGCGGTGATTACGCGCAGCCCGCAAGGCTACACGCTGGGGCACATGGAAGGGGAACAAACGCCACTGGTGAACGGCGTCGCCATCGGCGGCGAACCCCATGCGCTGAAAGATCGCGATATCGTTGAAATCGCCGGGGTCAAGCTGGAGTTCCGGCTGAAATAAAAGCGCTTTTATCCACGGATGAACACAGATTGACACGGATAAAAATGTGACTCTGAAGATATGGGACTCAACCGAAAGGTGGCTGGGCGTAAGAATTGTAACCTATTGATACTCCGTGTATATCCGTGTTAATCCGTGGCTGAACTGTTTTTTTGTAATTGTCATTCCTGCCCGACTTCGATCACTTGGCCGCTGGTGCCGCGGCTGTCCCGACCCATCAGATAGAGATAGAGCGGCATCAGGGTTTCTGCCTTGGGCAGGCTGTCCCGGTTCTCTCCGGGGAACGTGCGGGTGCGTTGCGGCGATTGCACCGGGCCGGGAACCACGGCATTGATACGCAGGTTGGGGTGAATTTCCATCTCCTGCGCCCAGATTTTCACCAGCGCTTCCACGCCGCTCTTGGCAACGGCGAAAGCGCCCCAGAACGCGGTCGGCACATGGCCGTGGGTTTCCGAGGTCATCAGGATGGAGGCGTCCGGCGCGGCTTTCAGTAGCGGCAGGCAGGCGCGGGTAAGTGCGAACGGTGCGGCCAGATTGATGCGCAGCAGCGATAGCCACTGCTCCAGATTCTGGTCTTCCAGCGGCTGGGGTCGCTCGATCTTGGCGGCGTTGTGCAGGATGCCATCGAGTCGCCCCAGTTGTTGTTCGATGGCCAGGGCCATCGTTTCATAATCCTTGCCCTCGGCCTTTTCCAGGTTGAGCGGGAAAATTGCCGCCTGCGGGCCGCCCGCCGCCTCGATCTCGTCGTACACCAGTTCCAGCTTTTTCACCGAACGGCCATGCAGGATCACCGTGGCGCCGTGGGCGGCAAAGGTGAGCGCGGCAGTCTTGCCGATGCCTTGGCCGGCGCCGGTAACGAGGATGACGCGGTCTTTGAGCAGGTCTTGCGGGGCTTGGTAGTTTTTCATTGCGATTCCAGGACAAGTTTTGCGCATTTTACCCCACTTTGCACGGCCCCTTCGAGGGTGGCGGGGTAATCACCGGCGGTATAATCGCCAGCCAGGTAAAAATTTTGCAGCGGCGTGGCTTGGCTCGGGCGGTCGAGGTTCGGCGTGCAGGCAAAGGTGGCGCGCTTTTCTGCGATGACCTTGTGCCATAGCGGCTGCGGCAAGCCGGGAACGGCGGCGCGAAGCTCGGCATCCACCTGCTGCGCCAGTTGGTCGTGGCCAAGTGCCTGATGCGGGCCTTCCGCGCTGATTACGGCGCACATCAG
>JAJFTF010000010.1 GCA_021373185.1 Betaproteobacteria bacterium
GCGGGTTATGGATTCACGACGAGTCCATAACCCGGTGGAATCTTTTCCATCAGCGCAGGGCAATGCAAGGCAAGGCATGGCATTGGAAAGCAAAGCGGGTTATGGATTCTTACGAGTCCATATCCCGGTGAACCTTTTCACCAAGAAGGAATGACCTACCAATAGACAGGAGACACGCAATGAGTATGCAACTGCAATCTTTTCGGATCACGGGGACGCGGCCACTGTTGATGAACAACCCGCAAGTGGTGGACCGGTTCAACCCCTACGCCCTGCGCATGGCGCAGATCACCAACAAGAAAGGCAAGACCCGGACGGACGAGGATGTTCGGGAGCTGCAAGACATCGAGGTCCGCTCAAAGGTCCACTGGGATGACGAACTGGGCGTGGTCGTACCCGCCAGTTGGGTACTGGCCGCCTTGGCCAAGAACAGCCACGCCGTGGCGAAGATCTCCAAGGAGCGCATTCGCGGCACCGTGGTGGCCGAGGAGTTTGCCGTGCCCCTCCGGTATGAGGATGACCACCTGGTCCGCACGCTCGACGACATCGTCGGGAACCCCGACTTCCGGCACAGCATGATCCTGCCGCAGATGGGTAAGCGGGTGATGAAAGCCATGCCGATCTTCCACAACTGGGGGTTCGAGATCACCCTGGGGTTTGACGACAAAGTGATTGACCAGCGGTCGCTGGTGCGCATTCTCCAGCACGCCGCGCAGTACGGTGGGTTCGGGGATTTCCGCCCGACCTTTGGGAAGGCAATGGCGGAGGCGCGGGCATGAATACGCTCTTGCTGGATTGGATGCGGGCATGTGGGCGAGACGACTATGGTTCGTTCATCACAGCCGACGAAGTTCGGGCGGTGCTCGGCATCGAGGTGCCCAAGATCGGCACGTTGGCCGACTTCAAAAAAGCGATGTTGCTAGAGCTGGCCGCCGTGAGCGATGCCCGTCAAGTGCTGATCGAGGAAGGCAAGTATCTCAAGCAGGACCGAGGGGACTACCGCATACTGCTGCCGGGTGAGAATGCCAAGCAGGCGAGTGAGATGATTCTGAAAGCGGATCGTCGTATCGTCAAAGCGCAGAAGTTGATCCGGGCGACCCCCACCCGAACCGAGGCGTCGACGCACGTTTCGGCCAAGGCTGAGGCCCGGCGCATGGCCATACGCAACCTGTCGATCTTCGGTAAAAAACCCGGCTGGGCCAACGACGACAACATCCCTGGCCCCATGTAATCGACCTTCAGGACAATGCGACATCTGTCGCATTGTCCGCCCCCCAAAGGAGACACTCCCATGAAACACCTGATCCTCGCCACCTACCTGATCGCACAGCCGGCTTTTGCCGCCGAGGACTATCGCTACCTATACGAGGATCCGGCCCAGCCGGAACCGCAGCCGGCCTATAACATTCACCGGTACGAACACCCGGAACCCGAGGTGCCGCCGCCCATCATTTTCCCGGGGTCCGGGTCAAGCTACTACAGCCGCGACCAGATCATCACCCCTAAGCAGTCCTGTTACCGCAGCGTTGCGACGGGCGCCTGGGTTTGTTCGGGGTGGTGACATGCGAGTTTGTTACCTAGACCTGGAAACCTTCTGGTCGGCACACCATTCGCTGTCCAAGATGAACCCGGTGGCCTACTGCATGCACCGGGAAACCGAACTCCAGTCGTTGAGCTACGCGTTCGATAACGAGGAGCCCCAGGTTCTCTGGGGCGAGGCGGCCATGCGCGAGTTCATCGCCCGCGAAGACTGGTCCGACACGATGGTCGTCGGCCACAACATGGCCGGGTTTGACAGCATGTTGCTGTCGTGGCGTCTGGGGCTGCGGCGCCCCCGCGTCTGGGGTTGCACCCTGGCCATGGCTCGGGCGCTGTACCGAGCGGAAGTTGGCGGCTCACTGAAGATGCTTTGCGACTACCTCGGCATTGGCGTCAAGGGGGACCTCGAAGCGATTGGCACCAAGGGGCGCAAGCTGGAGACTTTCACCGCTGCGGAAAAGCAAGCGCTGGCCGCGTACAACAAGCAGGATGTCCGGCTGTGCCGGAAGCTGTTCCAACACATGGTCCGTCACACCGTGAAGCGGGAACTGGCCGTCATCGACATGACCATCCGCATGTTGGTCAACCCCAGGCTGCGGGTCGACACGTCCCTCTTGGACGCTACCCTGGCGCAGGAACGGGCGCGGAAAGAGCAGGCCCTGCTGGCGCTGGAGCAACAACTTGGCGTCAATTCGCCGGAAGACCTGCGCCGGGCGCTGATCTCGAACCCGCAGTTCGCGGAATTGCTCCGAGCCCTCGGGGTGGAGCCGCCGACCAAGACCAGCCCACGGACGGGCAAAGAGACGTTCGCCTTCGCCAAGACCGACGAGGGCATGAAGGCACTGCTGGAACATGAGGATTTACTTGTCGCCGATGCGGCGGCGACCCGCCTTGGCATCAAGTCGTCGTTGCTGGAGACCCGGATCGAGTCGTTCCTGATCATGGCCAAAGCTACGGGCGGGCGGATGCCCATCGCGCTGAACTACGCCGGGGCCCACACTTTGCGCTGGAGCGGCGCCTTCAAGGTCAACCAGCAGAACCTGCCCCGGGTCAACCCGAAGGACCCCAAACTGACCGACGCGCTGCGGCGTTGCCTGATTGCCCCGCCGGGGCATAAGATCGTGGCCGTCGACCTCTCCGGCATCGAGCTGCGGGTCAACCATTTCCTGTGGAAGGTGCCGTCCTCGATGCTCTTGTACCAGCAGGATGCCGAGGCCGATCTGTACCGGGCGTTTGCGGCCAGGTTCTACAGCTGCCGACCCGAAGACGTCACCAAGGAACAGCGCCAGTTTGCCAAAATGGTTCAGCTCGGTCTGGGTTTTGGCATGGGCTGGAAGAAGTTCCGCGAGGGGGCCAAGCTCCAGGGGTACGACCTCAGCACCAACCAGGCCCAGAAGGTTGTCTATGCGTGGCGGGACATGTACGCCTCAATTGTTGAGGGGTGGGAGCTTTGCGCCCGGGCGTTGCCGCTGATTGCGGCGGGGGAGTCTCATCCCATCGACACGTGGGGCCATTGCGTCACCGTCAAGGACGGCATCCGCACCCCCTATGGGATGCTTCGCTACCCGCAATTGCGGACAGAGTACGACGCCAACCTGGACGTTCAGTGGGTGTACGGCCTCGGCCGGCACAAGACCAAGGCATACGGGGGCATCATCTGTGAAAACCTGGTCCAGCACCTCGCCCGTCAGATTCTAGTCGGCCACATGCTGGAAATACAGAAGCGCTACCCCATTGCGCATACTGTCCACGACGAGGTGATTCTGGTGGTTCCGGAGGACGAGGCGCCGGCCGCGCTTGACTTTGCCCTGGGGGTGATGAAGACCTCGCCGCAGTGGTGGCCAGAGATCGTCTTGTCTGCGGAAGGATCGTTTGGGGACAACTATGGCGAGACAAAATAAAATGTGCTACGTTGTAGGCGCCTACCTACCATAACAAGAGGGCCGCCATGGAACCCGAACTGCGAGACTTGTACGATCTGTTTTCCCGATCGGAGAACCGGTCCGATCTGATTGATATTGCCGACGCCGAGATCCAACGGTACCGCCTGCGCCCAAAGGTCTACACGATTCCCAACGCGTACCGATGGGCGACGGCCGCCGTAGAATTTTTTGCCAACGACCTGGAGGGTTGGCTGGATTTTTTGAAGCGCGTGCACGATCAGTTCCCCAAACGCAGCGAAACCCGGATCGAGATGCGCGATGTGGTTCGCCGGGTGACGAAGCGCCATGAAGCCGCGCTGCGGCGCGTGCGGGCGCAGAAAATTCAGCCCGCCTACGAGGCCAAGCACGGCGAGTTCCCCGACTTGGCAACCAAGAACCAGTACGTCATCGACTTGCAGGCGTTGTGGAAAGCGCGACGCCGGGTCGTCCTAGCGGTAGCGCGAAGCAAAAGCCCCGCCGGAAAACTGCCCAAGCCCGAGCAGGACGACCTCCTCGACGACTTTTGGGACGAGATCCGCCGGCAGCTTAAGGACAACGACGTGCCAAGCCTCCCCGAGTTGGCACAGTTACTGAAAGAAGCA
Source organism: Betaproteobacteria bacterium (assembly GCA_021373185.1). Classification (GTDB taxonomy): domain Bacteria; phylum Pseudomonadota; class Gammaproteobacteria; order Burkholderiales; family Sulfuricellaceae; genus Sulfuricella. The sequence goes on from JAJFTF010000010.1 coordinate 4,064, forward strand.
AGGCTACAACTGGACTTCTACGAAGCAAAAAAGAAATGAAGCTACCGCAACCCTGGAGCTACAGCTCACTGAGTTCGTTCCTGCAATGCCCGCGTCGGTATTACCTGACGCGCGTGACCAAGGAAGTCAAAGAGCCGCCGACGGAGGCGACAATCTGGGGACAGACGGTACACACCGCACTGGAGTTGCGCATCAAAGAAGGGCGGCCGCTCCCGCCCGAGCTTGTCAAATACGAGGCCGTCGCCCAAGAACTGGAGTCCTGGTCCGATCAGTGGGTGACCGAGGAACAGTTTGGTTTGACCGAGAACCTGGAGCCGACCGGATTTTTCGACACAGATGTCTGGTGTCGAGGCGTACTTGACGTCTATACTGTCCATGGCAAACGAGCATTTGTTGCCGACTACAAGACAGGAAAAAAGCGCCCGGAGTTGACGCAGCTGAAGCTGTTTGCCGCCGCTATCTTTGCCAAGTACCCACGCGTGGACAAAGTGAAGACGGCGTTCTTGTGGCTCAATCATGGGGAGAAAACGATTGAAGACTTTGACCGGGCTGACCTGGAGTTCATCTGGAAATACTTCCTGCCGCAGCTTCGGCGGCTGGAACTGGCCTACGAGAAGCAACAATGGCCAGCCAAACCGTCAGGGCTCTGCCGCGCGTGGTGTCCTGTTGGTCGGAGTCGGTGCGAGCATTGCGGCTCGTGATTATTGGTGATCGACAATAAGAATCAGTCATTATGAGTATATTACCGTTTGCCCATTTAACGGATGACGAGCTGCTGAACGAGACGTACTGTCGTGGCGGCTTGACCGAGTTAGAGCTTGAGTTAGCGCAGCGGCTTGAACGTGCGCTAGAACAGCTTCAAGACCGCACGGATGGCGACGACGCCTGAGAACCGCGTCAAGGCCGCGATTAAAAAGTGGCTTAGGGACCAGGGCATCTTCTACTGGAGCGCTGCCGCTGGCCCCTTCTCGACGCACGGCATCAGTGACATACTGGCCCTGCACAACGGTGTCTTGTACGCACTGGAGGTGAAGGCGCCGGGCAAAAGCAACAACGCGACGCCGCATCAGCGGCGGTTCATCGCAGCCGTTCAAGCCGCCGGTGGCCAAGGGGCCGTCGTCGATACTCTGGACGCTGTGAAGGAGTTATTCCATGCCTCTTGTAGTACCCGAAAAGAAAGCGATAGCCTTAAAACTTAGAAACCCCGCAAAGATCACGACCGTAATACCCGACGCCCGGGTGATGAATTGGAAGGGCGTACCGATCACCTTAGTCCCACATCGACTCGACGAAACGCTGATTCTGAAGAACCTGGGGTACGACGTTCCCAGCCCGGTTCAGTATTACTACCCCTGGTCAGGGCAATATCAGCCCTTTGAAGTCCAGCGGGTCACCGTCGACATGCTCACGTTGCATACCCGGGCCTTCGTGCTCAACGACATGGGCGCCGGCAAGACCATCTCGACCCTGTGGGCCTTGGACTACCTGCGCCAGAAGCAACGGATAAGCCGGGCGTTGATTGTCGCGCCGCTCTCGACGCTGGAGCGGGCCTGGGGGGACGAGGTCTTTCGCAACTTCCCGCACCTCAACGTGGCCATCTTGCACGGGTCGCGGGCCAAACGATTGAAGCTGCTGGCTGACCTGGACTACGACCTCTACGTCGTCAACCACGACGGAATGGAAATCATCGCCGAAGATCTGGCCGAGCGGTCCGACATTGATCTCGTGATCATCGACGAGCTGGCCGTGCTGCGCAACGCCCAGACCAACCGCTGGAAGGCAGCCAATGAGATCTGCAACAAGCAGCGCCCCGGCAATATCATCCGCCGGGTCTGGGGTCTGACAGGTACGCCAACGCCGAACGCGCCGACGGATGCCTATGCTCAGGTGAAACTGCTGGCGCCCGACCGTATTCCGTTTGGCTTCGGCCGGTTCAAGGACCAGGTCATGCAGCAGATCAGCCAGTACGTCTGGGTTCCCCGGGTCAACGCGCAGGAAGTCGTGGCCCAGTACATGCACCCGTCGGTGCGGTTTGCGTTGGAAGATTGTGTCGAGCTGCCCGAGCTGGTGTACATCGACCGCGACGCGCCCATGTCGGCGGACCAGGCCAAGGCATACAACCAGATGATGAACATGCTGGCCACCGAGGTCGCCAATGGGGAAATCCTGGCGGTCAACGAGGGCGTCAAGGCCAGCAAACTCATTCAGATTGCCTGCGGCGTCGCCTATGACGTGGATGGCACCGAGCGCGTAGCGGGCGCGGAAGGGCGGGTTGCCGTGGTCAAGGAACTGGTGGAAGAGTCGGCTTCCGGTAAAGCGATCGTGTTCTGCCCGTTCCGGTCGGTCGTCGCGTACGTCACCCAGCAGTTGCGCAAAACGGGGCACACCGTGGCGTCTATTGACGGCGGCACCTCCAAGTCTGAGCGGGACCGGATCTTCAGCCAGTTCCAGAGCGGGCAGGACCTTCAGGTCATTGTCGCGATTCCGTCGTGCATGGCCCACGGCATTACACTGACCGCTGCCTCGACCATCATCTGGTACGCGCCGGTCACCAGCAACGAGATTTTCACGCAGGCCAACGCCCGTTGCCACCGGCCCGGGCAGAAACACAAGTGCGTCGTCGCCATGATCGGCGGCACCCCGATCGAGCGCAAATACTACAAGCGCCTAAAGGAAAAGCAGTCGGCGCAGGGCCTGCTGCTGGAACTGCTGAGAACCTCAACATAGGAGGGCAAAAACGTAGTGTCTACACATTGACACAGAATAGCTTCTCGCATAGACTGATACCCGTAGACAGTAAAGGAGGCCTACGATGGACCTAGAAAATCTTGTCGAGCAGTACATCGAGCTGCGTGACAAAAAGAGCGCCGTGCAGGCGCGGGCCAAAGAACTCGTCGCCAAACTGGACGGCGAGATGGCCGAGCTGGAGGTTACAATTCTCCAGGCTTTTGGCGAACTGGGCATCGAGAGTGCCCGAACCAAGGCGGGCACCGCCTATAAAGCCGAAAAGCGCTCCACATCGGTTGCCGGGTGGGATGACTTCCTGCCCTGGGTGCAAGCGACCGACAACTGGCACATGCTCACAAGAGCGGCCAACAAGACCGCCGTGTTGGAGTACCTCGACGAGCACGAAGAGCTACCCCCCGGCATCAACCTGTACCGCACCGTCGAAATCAACATCAACCGCGCCACAAAGAGGTAACACCATGACCGCAGCCAACATCGTCCCCTTTGAATCCGGCAACCTGCCGGCTTACCTTCGCCAGTACGCCGATCGCGTCGACAACAGCGCCGCTGGTCCCGGCTCCAGCGGCTTCCCGGTGATGAGCCTCAAGGGCAAACGCTTCACCCTGGTCCGTTCTGGCGTCCGGCAAATCATCAACGACCCCCGGACCAACGAGCCCGCGAACAGCATCATCGTGGCTATCCTGCGGATCAACCCGGGGACAAGTAAGGCGTTTTATACGGAGGGGTTTGTCGAAGGCGAGAACGGCAAGCCTGACTGTTTCAGCAGCGATGGCATTCGCCCCGACCCCAGTTCCACCAACAAGCAGGCGAAGACCTGTGCCGCCTGTCCCCATAACGCTTTCGGTAGCGCCAGCACGGGGCGCGGTAAAGCCTGCCCCGATACGAAGCGGATGGCCGTGGCCCAGATCGACCGACTGGACGATCCCATCCTGTTGCGGGTGCCGCCCACCAGTATCAAAAACCTGGGGAACTACGGCGCCTTTCTCGGTAGCAAGGGGGTCGACATGCGTTGGATGGCGACCCAGATCGGGTTCGACCCCGAAGTGACCCACCAGTTGTTGACTTTCCAACAGCGCGGCATTCTCGATAGCGACAGTGTCCAGCACATCATGGACTATCCGAACGAGGACCTGCTCCGCCAGATTACCGGTGAGCGGCAACCCGTTGTCCAGGAGGAGGAAGCCCCGGCGCCTGCCCCGGCACGGCCCAAGCTGCAAACGGTAAAACCGGCGCCCGCTCCCGCTTTTGAGGAGGACGACGAGGACGAACTACCCGTCCCCACCCCGGCGCCCAAAGCCAAGGCCAAGGCCAAACCTGCGCCCGCTCCCGCTTTTGAGGAGGACGACGAGGACGAACCGCCTGCTCCGGTGGCCAAGACAAAAGCCCGGGTTAAGGTGCAGCAAGACATCCCCGCGTCGACCAGCTCCTTGAGCGAGGACATTGGGGCTTTCCTTGAGGCGCCCTTCGAGGACTGAGCCCGAGGCCCGTAGGATCCAGGTTGAGGAGACCCTGGTTCCTACGCATAGACAGCTGGAGTAGACTTCGCCGTCTGCTCCAGCCCAACCTGCCGACTACCATGACGCTAACCACCCTAGAATTTCTTCGCCTTGTCGTCCCTGAGCAGGGCTGGAAGATCGTCTCGATCGACCGGGGGCAGGGACGCTGGCAGGACCTCGATGCCGGGCAGACCCATGAGGAGATGGCTGCGACCATCGAGGCCAACAAGAACAAGCTGGCCAACATCTATCACGCCAACGGTGGGTTTGTGAAATCCACGCGCCGGGGCGAGGAGAAGACATACCGCACGGCCAAGTCTGTCGTCTACCTGAAGGCACTATGGCTGGACCTGGATGTTCAGAAGGAATCTGGCGAGAGCTACGACTCGCAGGCCGCTGCCTTTCAGGCATTCAAAGGCTTTGTCAAAGCCAGCCGCATTCCCCATCCCAACCTGCTGGTGTCCAGTGGCAAGGGTATTCATATTTACTGGTGCTTCGACACGGATGTCGACGCCGCTCGCTGGCAACTGCTGGCGAATGCGCTCAAGGACCTGACCCAGGCGCACGACCTGCTGACCGACGCCGCCGTCACCGCCGACAAAGCGCGGGTGCTAAGGCCCGTCGGAACCCTGTGGCGCGACATGAAGGGCGGGACTGACCAGACCTACCCGGTGCGCCTGTTGGGGGCCAACAGCGCCCATCCGACGTACCCCGTCGAACTTCTGGAGCAGGTTCTTCTGAAACCGCAAGCGGGTCTTACCCGGCCCACTGACATGCGCACCAACGAGGCCGCGCAGTCCGGCGCAGAGTACGCCGACGAGAGCAAAAACTCGGATGCCAGTCTGATTGTCGAGCACTGCGGTCAGCTGCGCCGGTTCCAGGACTCCGGGAATCTGCCGTATGAAATCTGGCGGCTGTGCATCGGCGTCCTCAAGTTTGCCCGCAACGGCAAGGAACTGGCCCACGCCTGGAGTGCCAACGGCTTCGCGCACTACGATCCCGTCGAAGTCGAAAACAAGTTCGAGTCCTGGAACGCCTCCGGGGCAACCACCTGCGCCGAGTTCAAACGGAAGGACCCGGCCGGTCCCTGCGCCACCTGCGCCATACACTGCAACAGCCCCATTTCTATCGGGTACGGCGGACGCCCTGAACCCGTGGTGTACCGCAACGACGACGGCGAGGCCGAGGTCTTCAAGCCGGAGTGGTTCCCAGACGAGGCCCGCATCAAGGACGGCCATCTCGAAATGTTGATGGACGTCAACATCGGCACCAAAAAAGCGCCCGAGCCGATCAAACGCTGGCTTCGGGCGGCCGAGCAACCGTTCTACTTGACCTCACTGGCCGTCAATCACGCCGGCGAACTGGAAAGCGACGTCGTCTACTTCCCCCGGAAAGGGGAGCTGCGCACGTTCGTGCTGAAGCACGAGGGTTTCCAGGATCACCGCACCCTGCAACGGACCCTCAACCGCTACGGCATCCACACCCAGCAGCCCAGCACGGAGTTTGTCGTGAAATACATTGCCCTGCTGCGCCAGCACGTCGAGGACACCAAGACCTTTCGGCAAATGGGCTGGCACAAGGACGGTTGTCTGATCGGCAACACGCTGATCACGGCCGACAGCACCAAAGAAATCCGGGTTCACGGACACCTCGCGCCCAAAGCGGACCTGTTCCTGGCCGACAAACCCGCCGCTGAGTGGAGCCAGGTTGTCAACGCGCTCTACAACGTGCCCAACGGCCAGCCCTATCAGTTCGCCATCTGCGCGGCCCTGGGGTCGCTGCTGGTGCCCATCCTAGACGCCGAGGAATACAACGGAATCCCCATCGGCCTGACCTCGGATGAGTCGGGCTATGGCAAGTCCACCGTCTGCAAGATCGCGCTAGCCGCCCTGGGCCGGGTTGAGCGCAACAAGAATGTCCTCACTGGCGATGAGGTCTCGGCGGGCGCCGTGGAAGTTCAGTGCTCCACGTTCAACCATATCCCGCACCTGTTCGACGAGATGACCAACAAGGGCGGCCAGGAGACCAGCCACATCCTCTACATGCTGTCGAACGGCGTAGCTCGCGCCCGCCTGAAACAGGACGGTACCCCTCGGCCCGCCAGCCCGCCGTGGCGGGGGATCAGCTTCATCACGGGCAACAAGAACATCTTTCTCAAGTTGACCGAGAGCCGGGTCAACCCCGAGGCGGCGCAAATGCGCCTCTTTGAGATCCCGCTGGAAAACTACCCGCGCATTGAGAGCCTGACCCATGCGGCCGATTTCGTTCAGATCATCAACCAAGTGCGCTCCGGCTACGGCAGCGTGGGGCTCGCTTTCATCCGTTTCGTCATGGCCAATCAGGCCAAGGTCAATAAGAAGCTCTGGGGCCTGGTTGATCTGATCTCCAAGTCGGAGGGCGTGCGCCACGGCAAGGAACGGTTCTACGTCTACACCATCGCCTGCGTGGTGGTCGCCGGGCAGATTCTCAAAGCCCTGGGGCTTGTCGATTTCAACATCCAAGCTATGTACGCCTGGGCCTTTGCCCACATGAGCACCCTGCGCGACACCACCAACGAGTACCAGCGCACCGTCGAGGAAGATTTCGCGATCATGCTGGCCACCTTCGTCGGCGAAGGCAAAGCGATCACCACTGCGGTCAGCGGAGGCATGAAAAGCGACCTGATCCTGCGCGGGATGCCCGTCATGCGCGTCATTCGGGAAGAGGAATTTGCCGTCATTACCGCGTCCGCCTTCAACGAGTACTGCGTACGGGTATCCAAGAGTGCGGCCAAGTTCCGCCAGGAACTCATCGAGGCGGGGTGTTTCGACGAGCGCCATGTCCTTCGCGACGGCAACAGGGTACGGGTAGAAACTATCGACTTCCCCCTCGGCTCGGGCGTCGTCGGCATGAGCACGCTCGGTACTTCCAAGTGTTACCGCCTCAACTACAACAAGGCCATCGGGCCTGTTCTTACCAGTGCCGCCGAAGCGGCCAGTCCTACCAACAACGTCGTCAATTTCCACCGATAGGAGAGCAGCATGAACGTCAAACTCATCACCATCACGCCCGACGCAGAAGCCACGATGGCGTATATCGCCCGCGTCTCGTCACCCAACCAGGAGAATCCCGAATACGCCAAGCTCCTCACGTATTGCCTGGAGCACCAGCATTGGTCGGTGTTCGAGCATGCCTATATGACCATCGAGATCACGACCAGCCGCATGATTTCGGCGCAGATACTGCGGCACAGGAGCTTCACATTCTCGGAGTTCTCCCAGCGGTATTCCGAGCCGATGGACTATGTGCCCGTCAAGGCGCGGAGGCAGGCCGAGAAAAACCGGCAGAGCAGCGTGGATGACGCGCCTGTGCATGTGCGGTCATGGTGGGAGACGATCCAGCAAGACGTGTTTGCCGATGCGCAACGCGCCTATGAAGATGCCATTTCCTATGGGGTTGCCCGAGAATGCGCCCGCGCCATTCTGCCGATGAATACTCAGACACGGCTTTACGTGACGGGATCGGTGCGGTCGTGGATTCACTACATCCAGCTCCGCACCAAGGCGGATACCCAGCTGGAACACCGCGAGGTAGCCGAAGGGTGCAAAGCGATATTCGTTGAGCAGCTGCCGTCGGTAGCTGCCGCGCTGGGGTGGGCATGAGCAAATACCGCGAAGGGCAATATCTTATCCGCCTGTTCGATATTTACGGCACCCCGTGCGGATGGGCCGAGACGCAGACCACCAGCGTTTCTGCCGTCAAAGAGGGCCGCCGGGCTATATCGGCGGGAGAATGCGATAGCTTCGCCGTGATGCGAGTGTTCTATAACAGCGTCGCCCATCAGGAGCGGTGGTTGCCGTCACCCGAGCGACTGGCAAAAGCACTGGCGATTATCAAGGCACTGGAAGCAGCGGAGGAATCGAAATGACAGAACAGGCAGCAACATTCTATTTTAGCGGCGGCTTCGCAACAGGCATATTACTGGCGGCCAGCATAGAGTTTCTATTCTGGCGCAGGGTTAAGGAAAGCACCAACGCCCATATGGGCGCGATTATTGAATACTACAATAGCCGCTTGGATGAACCGGCCGACGCAAGGGAAATATCCCAAGCAATTATCGACAGTGAGACCGATCGAGGTGCGCCAATTGACACACTGAGCTTCATGTGCGGCGTGCGATTTGCCGAGAAACGGCTGGGAGTTGTCAATGAATAGCGACGATAGACAAGAAGCATTGATGGGATTTGCCCAAGAAGCAACAGAAGTTATATTAAGGTATTTTGGAGCCTTAAATGCCTCCGAAATCGTGGGTGCCTTGGAAATCATCAAGATCATGACAGTAGAGAAGATCGGCACCAGCATAAGCATACACAAAAGCGATGACGATGAATGAGCTGATAATCGCGGACTTTTTTTGGGAATGATGGTCGGCGGAGCCATCATGTGGGGTATTGATTGGCAGTACCTCAAGCGGCGAGAGAAAGCGCATGACGAGCGTGTCGACGCCATACTTGATCAATACAAGAGACACGCCCGAGAATTAGAGTTTGATAACGGCAGACTGATAGAGGAGCGTGACGCATATCGCGCAAAAGTCAGGGCTGCTATTGACGCGCTGAAATAGATCAATGGTCCGGCGCGGTTATCCAATTAACCTTGGATCGGAAAGGCCCGCGTCGGGCCGCCTAAGTAACGAGACTATATGAAACCACCACCCGACCTTAACCCACATGTCGCGCAGAAAGTATTGAAAGTATTTCTCGACGCCGACTTGCGCTATCAGCTCAACGGAACCCCGCACTGCGAGTACATCGAGCAGCAGGCGTGGAAACATATAGGCCAGGCCCGGCGGGTACTGTTACAGGTAGCGGGGCTTGGGAGCGATGCGAAAATCTGGATGGATTTCTTTGTTGAGGGTATGAATAATGATTAAGCCAAAAGAGAACAATGACCTCCTTGTAGGGCACGGAGTTTTTGACGGCGAACAATACGTTGTCATTGGCTCAGGGGACTATAAGCTCTGTCTCACTGAAAGGCAGGCAAGAATGTTAGCCATCCAGATGTGGTGGATTCTTGAGGAGCTGGAAAAATGAGCTACATGAGACTGACCGAGGGACTGGCGCGCCGGCATTTTTCTGCCCGACATATGGAAGGCGACTCTGTCTGTGAAACTTACATGGGGCCTAGCTGTGATCGCCTTGAGCGGCTTGTTACAGACGTGATTTACGAAATGTCGCTTAAGTTGATCCCTGAGCTGGAAAAGGTCACGGATTTTAAGACAGCCAGCAGAGTCTGGAGTAGCACCATCCAACAATTGACGGACGAAAAATGAGCTACATGAAACTGACTGAGGAACTGGCAAGACGACACCTCGGTTATGATGGCCGCTACTATGTCGGTCCAGATATTACAGACCTAGAGCCGATGGTAGAAGGCGCAATCAACGAAGTGCTGAAGCGCATGATATATGAGCTTGGGAGAGCGAAATTAAGTCAAGCCACAGAGCCGGTGACAGACCTTCATTACTTCTCAACGGCTGTGTCTAAATATAAGGTCTACGCCACCGTAGAGGGTCGTGTACACAGCTACACCGAGACTGGCTATGGCTACATCGACGGCCATGGCTCCGGCGCAGGCTACGGCGACATTTACGGCAACGGCGAAGGCGACGGCTCCGGCTCCGGCTCCGGCGACGGCTATGGCTACATCGATGGCGATGGCTTCGGCTATGGCTCAGGCGTCGGATCCGGCGACGGCTCCAGCTCTGGCTCCTGCGGCGGCGACAGCTCCGGCTAAAGAGAATAATATACATCAAGCCAAAACTACGCGGCAAAAACATGACAGACCGGCATGGCTCGATTGAGTATTAAATTGCTGACACGAGGAGTGAAAAAATGACTGACAAAGAAAAACTGGATTACCTCATCGAGGCCATGCGCGATATCGCCCAGGCCATCGACAACGAGAAGCCCGACGTGGCTCTGTGGGAAATCAGGCGGGCGGTGAATACGATTGAGGAGTGGGATGGCAACGGAGCTTGATATTGCCGTTGCAGCGGTGCGCCGCGAGCTGTTTGCCCGGCAGGACGAAGTCGAAGCGCAGCGCAACGACTTGATCAGTCAGCTTGAAGTGCAACTCCAACAGCAGGTCGAGGAGCGCGCGCTGTTCACTGTCGAGTGGGAGCTGGTGTAATGACTAATCAAGTAGCACCGTTAGACCTGCGCATGACCAGGCTGCGGTTGACGCGTATCAAGAATTGAGGAGAGCGAGATATGGCCAGCGGAAAATTACTGCGGCAACTCATCAAATCGGGAACGCAAGGCGATGCTTCGGGATTTCGCGCAGCGTCCGAGGCAGTGATCAAAGAGGAGCGCGAGAAGAACCATCATCTGCTCGCAAATGACCTAGAGCGCTTGCTTTACGGCGATCAGGCAAACTTCGGGAAGAATGCGCGGAAGCTGCAAAGTTTGCCCAGCGTGCCGACAAATAAAGACAACGGCCTCGCGCTACTAGAAGAGCGTGCCGTGATTCGAGAGGAGAAAGACATCATTCTCTCGGATGCTTCGCAGTCGGCACTCGATGAAATCCTGATGGAGCACAACCGGACGGACGTGCTCCGATCCTATGGCCTGCAACCCGCGCAGAAGCTGTTGTTTTGCGGGCCTCCCGGCTGCGGCAAGACGCTGGCCGCAGAAGTCATCGCGCATTCCCTGTCCATGCCGCTCATCCTCGTTCGACTGGACTCGATCATATCGTCGTTTCTGGGGGAGACGGCTGCGAATTTGCGAAAAGTGTTCGATTACGTCGCAACGCATCCCATGGTCGCCTTGTTTGACGAATTCGACGCCTTGACCAAGGATCGTGGCGACAGCGCCGATCATGGGGAGCTCAAGCGCTCCGTCAACGCGGTCCTGCAAATGATGGATAGCTATCGTGGGGAAAGCATCCTTATTGCTACGACCAACTACGAAACGTTGCTCGACAAGGCTATTTGGCGGCGCTTTGATGAAGTCGTGCACTTCGAGATGCCAAACCTGGAGCAGATCAAGCGCCTGCTCGCGCTCAAATTGTCGGGAATCCGGCGTAACTTTGAGACGGACGATGCGAAGGTTGCCTCGTTGTTCAAGGGCATGTCGCACGCCGACATCGAGCGAGTTCTTCGGCGCTCCGTCAAGGAAATGGCCCTGTCCGGGCGTGAGTTCCTGGAGAAAAGCCACCTCGATACCGCGCTTGCCCGTGAGTATCGTCATAAGAGTTAAGAGATGGAGGGGGAGGCATGGCCTACAGTGATGGCGATGTGGCTGGATATGGATAGAGAGAAAGTATGAGCAAGTATAAAGAAGGCCATTACCTCATTCGCCTGTTCGACGAGTATGGGACACCTTGCGGGTGGGGCGATACTCAGACAACCAGCGTTGCTGCAATCAAAACGGGGAAACAAGCTGTAGCGGCTGGAGAATGCGAGAGTTTCGCTGCGCTGAGGGTTTTCTATAACAGCGTAGCGCACCACGAGCGCTGGCTGCCGTCCCCCGAGCAGCTTGATAGAGCGCTGGCGATTATTCGGGCGATGGAGGAATCAAAATGAACGCAGCAGACAAAGTAACAGTGCACCATTCACCGGCTGAAGCAAAAGAAATATCTCAAGCACTAATCGATATTGAAAACGAGCGAGGTGCGCCCATTGACGCACTGAGCTTCATGTTCGGCGTGAGGTTTGCAGAGCAGCGGATTGGGATTTATATTGAAGAGGAATCAAAATGACAGAAACTTATTTAGTATTGGCGTTTTTTGCGGTCGCCGTCGGATGCGTTGTGCTTGGCGGGTATATCATGGAAGTCCATGACAAAAAATATGTAAAGAACATCCGAGAAGATTACCGAAAGATAATAGCTCACAAAGATGAGGAGAGATGTCGTTTAGAAAATCGCGACCGCCTCAATTGCGCCAATAAAAACGGAGATTGAAAATGAAGCCATTCAATCTTGAGAAAGCATTGGCCGGGGAGCCGGTCGTTACCCGAGATGGTATTCCTGTAACAGACTTTCACTACTTTGAAAGAGAAAAGTCGGTCTTCAAGGTGTGCGCCCTTGTCGATGGAATAGTGGAAAGGTTCACGGCGGACGGTGAAAATGATTGAGGAGTGGGAAGATGATCGGTGAAACTTTCGGTAAATGGACGGTCCTGAAAGACGCGGGCAAGGACAAACACGGCAAAAGTATTGTGCTCTGCAAATGTGAATGCGGAACGCGCCGAAAAGTCTTGGTCACCCGGCTCAAGTACGGGCATAGCCGCTCGTGTGGGTGCGTGGTCAAGGCTATGCGCCGGGCCATCAACTTTGCCCCCTGATAAGACCCATGCTGACCACCAAACACGTCGCACAACAACTTAACGTCTCGCAGTCGACGGTGCTGCGCTGGATCAACCTGGGCTGGCTCGCCGCCTTTCGGGCCGGCACGGTCCTACGGATAGACCCAAAAGACCTCGAAGCCTTTATACTGTGCCGCCGGCAAGACCCGGTACAGCCATGCCCTACCGCCAAGCAAAATCGCAGTTCTGGACCATCTCCTACATTGACGCCAGCGGAAAGCAGGTTAGACGCGCTTCTGGCACTACCGACTACGCCGAGGCGAAAGCTCTTGAACAGAAGCTGCGGGCCGAAGGGTTCGAGGCCCGCAAGAAAGCCGGCGGCGTGAGCGCTAGTTTTCAAAGAGTCCTTTTGGAGTACGTCACGAAAAAGGGGCCGCTGGACCCCACGACCAAAAGTCGCTGCAAGCTCCTGCTGGCCCATTTTCGTGACAAAGCGCTGCCCGACATTACGCGCCAGGATGTCATTGACTATGCGGAAAAGCGGCTGACGACCGTGAGTCAGTCGACCGTCAACCGCGAGATGACCATCTTGTCAGCGGCCATTGCGGAGTTCAATCGGCGCCACGGGTGCGACATCCCCAATCCCGCCAGCAAAATGAAGAAGCGGGAGCCCGAGGGCCGCGTGCGCTGGATCACCAAGGCGGAAGCCCGGTATCTCATTGCGTGCGCGTCGCCGCAGGTGGCGGATTTCATCACCCTGGGGTTGATGACCGGGATGCGCAACGGCGAGATGATGGAGCTGACTTGGGATCGGGTCGACCGCCAACGCGGGATCATCCTGCTGGAAGCCCAGCACACCAAAACGGAACGGCGCCGGACCATACCGATTCACGAGAAGGCGGAGGAAGCCCTGGCCCGGTGTCGGACGCGATGGCCGCGGTCCCCGTATGTTTTCGGGGGCTATGGGTCCTTCAAGAAGGGGTTCGCTGGCGCCTGTGCGCGGGCCGGGATCACGAACTTCCACATCCACGACTTGCGCCACACCTTCGCCTCTTGGCTGGTCATGGCGGGGGTCAATCTCTACGAGGTGAAGGACCTACTTGGCCACAGCTCGATCGAGCTGACACAGCGGTATGCCCACCTGGCACCCGAGAATCTGCGGCGTGCGGTGGGGACCCTGTCGGTATGATAACGGTATGATAACGGCCTTTTCGACCCCAGGCGTGGCGCGGCTTGCAGAGGCAGTATGCTATAGCGTCTACGCTGTGGATAACTTGCTAAGCCATTGATTTGATGGCGCGCCCGATACGATTCGAACGTACGACCTTTGCCTTCGGAGGGCAAATCGCTAGTGGTTGAGGCCCAGTACGGCGGGGCCTCGGCGCCGGGTATGATAGAAAGTATGATAACCGTTCTAAAGTTGGGCCTGAAGGTAGTTGGCTTTGCCCAATTCGGCGATCAGTTCCAGCTGCGTGTTCAGCCAGGTCACATGGTCCTCGGTGTCGGTGATCAAACCACGCAACACGTTGCTGGTTTCCCAGTCGGCGGCCTTGCCTTCGGCCAGAGTGTTCAGCGCGTTCAGGGAGTCGAGAACAGACTGCTCCACCTCCAGGTCAGCCGCCAGCATGGCCGGCACATCGCACTTCTTGATGGGATCTGAGACCAGCTCGGGCAGGTAATTCGGCGCTCCGTCCAGCTGCTGAATGCGGTAGATCAGTTTGTGCGCGTGGCCCAGTTCTTCCTCGGCCTCCTCGGTGTACTTGTCGGCCAGCTTGTTGTACCCATGGAATCGCAGCATCTGCGCTTGACCGGAGTACCGGAGGTGGGCGCTGAGTTCCATCGGCAGGTGTTTGTTCAGTTCGTCGATCATGTGAGCCCTCGGTTACTGTTCGATGCCATATTCATCCATCGCCTGCTCGCGTTTCTGCCGCTGGCGGTAGGACTTCGCCTGATCCTGCGCGTCGATGACGACTTTCTTTTCGCCCTTGTGGCGGCTGTTGAACTCGGCGATCCGCTGCCGCGCCTGGGTGACGGCGTCCTTGTCCTTGCTGCGCATCGCGGCGTAGAGTTCGTCCATCAGCGCCTGGCGCACCTTGGTGGCGTTGCCTTTGGCCTCACGGTCGGATGCCTGCCGGGTGTACGCCTCGGTCGAGCGGGTCGGGGTGAAGCCAAGCCCTTGGAACAACCAGTCAGCAGGGCCGTATTCCTCGGCGCCGATCTTGGTCACGCCGTGAGTGTTGGTCATGCCCTTGTCGGACAGCTCGGCCGCCTTGGCGGCATTGGAGACCAGCGAGACCGGCATCCGCTTGAGCGTCGGGTTCTTGATCCAGTCGATCCAGTCCAGGAAATGACTGAGGGCCGGGACGGCGTCCACGAGCTGCGCTCGCATCTGGGTCCGGTCGCCCTTGAGCGGGTTGTCACGCCGCAGGTTGAGCATGTCCCCCATACCCATACGGCCAGAGAGATCGAGCCCCAGAAGGGCTGGCAGGCCCCTGCGCACGGCAATGCTGAGGTCTTTGCCCATGATCTGGTCGGTCAGGTCGCGGGCCTTCTTCTCGATGTCCGGTTCGTCGTCGTCCGGGTAGAAGGCGTTGAGCACTTGCTGCACGATAGTCGACATGGCGTTGATGCCGAAGAACCCGCCGGTGCCGGTCAAGACGGTATGCACCGCCAGCAGGGAGGTGAGCTGCTTCCTTGCCTCGGCGCGACGCGCCGGGCTGACCTCGCGGCTGCCATAAGCGTCCTGATAGGTGTGGGTCATCAGGTTGATCATGCCGATCTGGTACCGGGCAAACTGGAAGATCATCCGCCAGGCGGGACCCCCGAGCTTGCCTCCCTTACTCAGAATCAGCGGGGTGTGGGCGTCGGAATAGTTCAGCAACGTGTCGTCCACCACCTGAATGGCGTAGCGGGTCGCCGCTTCCGGGTCTTTGGTCTTGGCTTTCTCCAGTCGGTAGGCCGTCAGCGCGGTAGAGATACGGCTCAGGACTTCCGCCCGGTGGGCCATGCTGGCCAGCAGACGCTGCATCTCATCCATCGTGCCGACGCCCGTGCGGGCAATCTGCCCCAGCTCCCGGACCTGACTCTGGTCGATGCTGCCGGCGGCTTCCAGGACCTTGAGCATTTCGATCTCATCCTTCGGTAAGCCGGATGCCTCGATCTGGTCGGCGAACGAAAAGCGGGTGAACGCCTTGTAGCTGGAGAACGTCAGCATCTTCGCCGCATCCAGTGCCGCTTGCGACCATTTGCCATAGATCAGCGGCAGGGCGTGCCGCCCGTTCATGTACGGCGCCGAGACAAAGGCCGGCGACAGTGCGCTCTGAATCCAGAAGGCCGGCGAGGTGGCGAGGCGGCTGTAGTAAAGCAGGGACTGCAAAGCCCCACCGAATTTCACCAGCCCGTTGCGGTCCTCCTGGGTGTACAGACCGGCGACGGTATGCGCCAAAGCGTCATAGATGGCATTAGCGTCCGCGTCCTTCCGCGACTCGGTCTTCAGTTCACTGAGCCCCTCCTGGAGTTTGTGCGAATGCTGAAGCCGGGAAATATGGAACGCCTGCGCTCCCCCGTGTTTGGCGATAGCCTGAAGCATCTGTTCGGGTTTCACACCAGCGACATTCTCGCGCTTCAGGGCCGAGATGAAAATGGAGGTATCTGGCAGCGAAGCGATGAAGGTCTGGGCCAAAGCGTCCTTAACCTCGGCGATCGCCTTGGCGTCGATGTCGTGGCCCTTCAGGCTCAACTCCGTGGCCTGCTGCATACTGTTCAGCAGGTTCTCCATGCCCAGGTTTAGGCCCGACTTGGGGTCGACCTTTTTGCCGGCGAAGCTGTCCCCCTCATTCTCGGCCCCATTCTCCTGGCGCCAGGCGTCAACCTGCCGTTCCGCAGCGGCCCGCGTTTTCTCAAACGAGACCAGATAATGGTTGGGGTCCTGCTTCAGTTCCTCGACCCGTTTGGTGTCGCCGTCATCGAGAGCCTGCCTGTAGTCCTTCGACTTCCAGACCGCGACGTAATCGCCGAAACGCACCAACGGGAAGTACGGCCCCGGGTTCTTTTTGGTCAGCGTCTCCAGAGAAGATTTGGTCTTGGCCGCCATGCGCGGTGACATCACCTGGTCGATCAGTTTCTCCAGCGCCTCGCGCCGGGCCTGGTTCATGGCCTCGAAGGTATCCCGTACCCCGGCATAGGCTTTCCGCGCCTCCGGCGACAGCTGTTCGTACTCCCGGCGCAGGGTGTCATAGGTGGGTTTCAGCTTCTCCTGTCCGGCCAAGTGCGCGTTGGCGCCCATACCGAAGCCGATGTCAGGATGAATCCGGTTGCGGGTGGCATCCAACATCACCCGGTTGAGGCGTTTCTGTTCCGCCGCCGGCAGCTGGCGAATATTCTCCACTTGCCGAATGACGGTATCGGACATCGTCCCCATGGCTTTCTGCATGTCCAGCCGCGCCTGATGAATTTTCCCCAGCGCTTTCAGCTCAGGTTTCCACCGGGTCAACCACCCCGTGGTATTCATCTGCACAACCATATCCCGGTAGAAATCCTTGACCGGGTCGGCGGCTCCCTGCGCCTTCGGCATGACCTCGTCGGTGACGAAATCCTTGAGGGCGCGATACTGCTCCGTGTTATGGGTCGGGAACGTCTGTTGCCGCTGACCCTTGCGAATGCCCTTGGCAATTTGTCGGGCCGTCACGCGGAGTTCTGCGGGGGAGAGCTGCCGACCCTTGTTGAAGAATCGGAGCGCCTTGGCAACCGTTGCGGAAAGGCGGTCGAAAACCCTATTCCAGAACGGGTCGTCGACATGCTCGGCAGCGCGGGCAAAAACCTCCTCGGCAGACCGCAGGTCGTCGTCCTTGATGTCGGGCTGATCCCGATAGACTTTCTCGAACGCTTCCTTCAGCGTGCCTTGTTTGGCCGCCGCAATATCCGACAACAGAGTTTGCTTACGCTCTGGAGGCAGCGTGTTAAGACCGAAGTGCCCGAAGACTTCGTGGGCAATGGTGGTCTCGATGTCCTGCACAGAATGGGCGGCATCGGCAAATATTCCGATGACTCGGTCTTGGGGCCAGTAGGCGCCTTTGGCGCCGGACGGTAACTGGGTACCTGGAGCAAACGGTTCTTGCGCATGCTTGAAGACTCGGACGCGAACGCCAAGCGGTGTTGCAAATTGCCGGACAAATCGACTAGCCGCCGCCTGTGCGACGGTGTGGTGCACGCCTCTGGCGGGAGTCGCCGACGATTTTGCCGAAAAGAATTCCGGCGTGCCAGCACTGTGAACATCCCAGTCGTCCAGCAGGTCGTCATAGCGTGTCGTCTCATCGGGGCCTTCAGCCTCTGAACGTAGCGCTTCGGCCACATCTTGCTCGACCTGCCGGTCAACCTTTTGCTTCGGGCGCTGCTGAATGTCGTCAATCTTGGCAATCAGGTCGTCGGCAGTGGGCGCCGCCTTGACCGGCGTGGGATTCAGTACCCCTTCTTGCGTGGGCGCAACCTTGACCGGCGGGGGATTCAGTACCCCTTCTTGCGTGGGGGCAGGACCGGCTTCGGGCTGGGTTTCTTGCAGGGAGATTTCATTGCTGGCCTCCGGTTGGACAGGACGTAGGACACGGCCGACGGTCTCGTCGCCGCGCTTGATGTCGACGTAGCGATACCCCGCCTTCGGACGCCCCCGACGGGTAGGCGGAAACAGCATGTTCTTGCTGTCGTCGATCAAATCGTCGGGCTGAATCTGCGGGTTGCCATCGGCGTCGGGACCCACAGCGGCATTGGCCTCGTTAACGAAGGTCTGCCGGGCATTCGCTTTCTCGGTGTCCGCCTGTTGTTGCGCCGCCGTGGCGCGTTCCTGGGCGCGGGTCAACCGCTTGGCTTGCCGGACCTTGAGGCCGAGGTCGGGGGCTGTCTCCGCTGCCACGGTGTTGGCGTCCACTTCGGCCTGCGCCTGCGCGGTCTGTTGATTCCGTTGGCGAGTCCGTCGCGCCGCGTCCTCTTCTTCTCTAGCCCGCTGTTTGGCCGCGTCCCGTTCGGCCCGGTTGAAGGCCGCGTCAAAGCGACGACCACTGGCCGCGTCGTTGACCGGGAACGGAAGACTTTCCTGCCTGGGATCGACGGGCGGCAAGGAGTCGTCGATCGGGGCTTCCCCCACCAGAGCGGTTCCCTGCGCATCGACCGGGATGACCGTACCCCCTTCGCCAAACATATCGGCTTGCTGCGGCCCACGCGGCTGCGGCAGCGCACTCTTTGCGCCCGGCGGGTTCGGCAGCGCCTCCAGCAAAGCGACCGGTTGCGGCGGAATCTGCGGCCCGTAAGCGGCCTCGCGCTCGGCGATCATCTGTTGGCGGGCACGGGCAGCGTCTGCCACCGTCGGCGCCTTCTCGCCCTTGGTCGGGCCTTTTGCCTTGGTCTCCGTCACCTTCCACTTCTTGAAGGTCTCGAACGACGCCAGCTTGGCCGGAATGTCTTCCGGGGCAACGTCCGGAGGGAGGGCGTCCAGCTCGGCCTGGTAATCCGCCTCGGTGATCTTGGGCGGCTTGGCCGCGTCCTGCTTCAGCTTGAAGTCCGCCAGCATCTGCGCGTACAGATCCTTGACGGTGGGGATTTCCGGCAGTGCGGCTGCGTCAAGCGTTGCGGAATCCTCCGGGGTGCCCGTCATGGCGGGCATGGGGCCATCGGGGAGAACCGTTGTGATGGGGGTTGCCTGCACCGCCGCACGCGTCGCCTGGCGTAGGGCGGGGTCCACATAGAAAGCGCGATCGTACTGGTCGGCGTTCAGCAGGTCCGCGTTGCCAGCGGCCAGTTCTCCTTGCTGGTATTTCTGGAAATCCGGCTGATAGGACGCATCCCGCAGCGCACGAATCTGATCGACCGCGCCGCCCGCATAGCGGGGCAGGGTGGAACCAAAGCCGGGCACCAGAGCGCCGCCGGCGGCGCTGATAGCCGCTTGACGCGCGTCGGCTTGAACGTCCGGGCCGGTCCAGTCGGGGTTGCCCGCGCCGTAGGCTTCCGCGAAGGTCTGCCCATACTCCGTCGCCGCCTCGGCCCCGGTGCGGGTTAGGGTTTTACCGGTGATCGCCGCCAGCGCCCCGCCTCGGGAAACAGAACCATTTAGCAGGTCGACGGCCCGTGCCCCCGGCATCCCCCGAGGGGCGATAATTTTTCCAAAAGGGCCGGCCAAGAAACCCACGGTCTCCAAGGCCGCAGCGCCCCCCGTGCCGGCGGCCAACTTGCGGGTATCCACATCACGCCAGGCTTGCGAGACGTCGATCTGATCGGCGGGCACACCGGCAGCCGCCTGCGCCAGAAACGCTTCATCCTCCGCGCGGCCCATCGCGTCCGCCTGGATGTTCCCCAATTCCGTCACCGCAGCGGTGCCCGCAACAGCAAGCGGACCCCCGGGAAGGGCGAGCATCGGCAGGCTCGTGCCCAGCCCTTCGCCCGTGTTGGCGGCGACAAAGCGGGCGGCATCGTTCACCCCGTGGACGTTGTCCCAGCGACTGTACCCGGAACTTGCTTCCCGTTGGCGCTGCGCCTGGGCCAACTGGATGGCCCGGATGCGCTGCATGTTCTCAGGGGCAATCGAACCGGGGAAGTTGCGCTCGACCGACTGCATACCCGAGGCCACCGATCCCACCAGCCCTTGCCCGACCGTCGTGAGTCCCCGTTCCACCCCTCGCTTGATCTCAGGCCACACCCCCTGCTCAGGAATGGACTCACTGGCGCGACGGTTGAAATCCTCCCACAGGTAGGGCGCGACGCGCGGGCTGACCCGGGGCGCCACCATCTTGTCGAAGTAGGCCCGCTTGGCGACCTCGTAATCCTGTTCGGTAGCGCCGGCCTTCTTGAGCTGGTCG
Organism: Betaproteobacteria bacterium; assembly: GCA_021373185.1. GTDB lineage: Bacteria > Pseudomonadota > Gammaproteobacteria > Burkholderiales > Sulfuricellaceae > Sulfuricella. The sequence continues at coordinate 24,435 of JAJFTF010000010.1, forward strand.
ACGACGTCTTCCCAATAGAAGGGGGTTTGCGTTTCTGCCATGTAAGCGTTACCGGGAAAGGTAGTCCAATAGGAACTGTTCTTCGGGGGACAAGGACGCCGTAGTGTCTGCGCCTAGACGTGATTGTAAGTTCTTCTGGTAGGCGCTAGCAAAGCGGTCGTTGGTCGTGCGGGCCTCAATGCCACCGGGGAGAGACGCCCACTGCCGACGCAGTGCTCTACCAATTGACGCGATGCGGGCAGGATCGCCAGAGCGCAGGGTGTCCAGCAGCCCCTGTCCGTAGGTTTCTTGCGCCAGGTGCCAAGCGGCGGCGTCCTGATTGCCCGGGGAGAAATCCTCAAGCCCGAGCTTGCGGGCCTGATCGTCCCAGGTGCCTTGGATGAACTGGTACCGCCCCGCAGCGGACGAGGTCTTGCCGGCGTTGGGGCCTGACCGAATCGGGATGTTCCGGCGCGGGTGGTCCCGGTAATCCTCGAACCGGCTACCGCCGTAGATGACGTTGTACCCAGGTGATTCCGTGCCCGCGATGGTGTCGAGTAGGGCATAAGCTTCCGGCGGCAATTTGCCCCCGGTCGGATAACGGGCCAAGGGGGGTTGCGGGGTTGCCCCCTGAGATGGCCGAGCGCGTCGCGCGGGAGCGGACGGGATCGCAAACCGCTGAAACACTTGCGTCGCCCCCAAGCCCACCCGAGCCTGGGATTCACTGCCCGCCAGGTACGCGCGGAGGAACCGCTCTTCGGGGCTCACTGCCGCAGCCTCAACTCGGCCAGGCGTTGCTTGGCTTCCTCCAAGGTGATTTCCTTTTTGCGATACGCTTCGGCAATTGCCACCGCGTCCGGGCTCTTGTAGAACGTCGCCACCGGATTACCGGTGCCTCCGACGGACGTGACCCCATCCTTGGGTGGTTGCGCGCCCGTGGGCCGGAACGCATCCTTGAGCCCCACGCTGGCCGAGGCAGGTACCTGCTGCTGAACGACCGACATGACCTCGTCGAGCGTGGCGTCCGGGTGCTGGGCAATGTAGTCATACCCGAGCTGCCGCATCCGGCCCCGGCGTTCTGTCTCGTCCTGCGTAAAGGCCGCTATCCTGTCCGGCGGGGCGTCGTCACCACCGAGCATCCGGGCCATAGCCGACGGGTCGCGCAACTCCGAGGCTTGCAGAATCGAGTCGAACTGACTGCGCAGATCCTTGGTCCCGCCGTCTTTTACCGCCACTCTTGCCCGTTCCCGCGCCTGCTTGTCACGACGTTCCAGGTAGAGCTTCTGCCCTTCCTCCGGGGTCTTGGCAGCCCGCATGGACTCCAGCATCATGTCCATCTCAGTCGCCATCTCGGGGTCCGCCGTCCGCAGGCCGGCCAGGGTGCGCACTCCCCGAATGGTCTGGGCGACCATCTGTGGGCTGAAACGCGCCGCAGCGGACGGTGCCGTGGCCGTATCGGCCTCGCCAATCGGAGTACGCCCCTCGGTCAACCAGGTGGTGTAGGCATCCCGCGTCGGTTTACCGTCCGCGCCAACCGGCTGCACCTTGAGCTTAAAACTGAGCGAACCGTCCTCGTTGGGCACCATATCCGTCATCGAAACGGCGCCGACCTTTTCCTTGTCGTTCAGGGCGCTGCCAACGGTTTGATTGAGCGGCCCGGCAAAGGTGTCGGACAAGATTTGCACAAGCTGCGGGTTGCGGAACGCGCCGGCGCCCTTGGTCGGAAACTCCTGAGCCGCACGGACCAAAGCCGTGTCCGCATCGGCAAGACGCGGGTTGGACGCCAACATCCCGAACTGCTTGATGCGCTGGTACTCCTCAGGCGTCATCACCTCGCCGGTACGGAACTTGCCCCACAACTCGCTCATGCTGGCCGCACGGTTGCGAAACTCCTCACTGCGCTTTTGTTCCGCCAGTTGTCCTTCAAGCTGCTGCCCCAGTAGCCCCCGGTAGGCGTCATTCGACTGGAACTCCCGGTTTCGGAAGTTGTCGTTGGCGGCGTCCCGCTGGAGCGTGTGCTCCTGTTCCCAGGCGTCCTTGGCCCGGTTATAGACGCGGTCATCGGCCTTGGCCTGTTGCTCGGCCTGCCAACGCTGGGCCTCCAGAAGCGCCTTCATCACCCCGCTTTCGCGCTCGTCTTTGATCGCAGCGCGTTTCATGTCCAGTTCGCGGGACACAGGATCTGCACCGACCAGTTTTTGTCCCTGGTCGAAGCCCATGAAGAACCCTTGCAGGCCCGCCGACATTGCGCGACCGTTCATCGCCATAACCACCCCAACGAGTTGTCGATGTCATCCAGGACGTTGTAGTCCTTCACGGCTGGCCGGGCCGTCTGTTTTTCGCCGCGTAGCGCGTGGACAAAGTTCTCGGCCTCCCACTGCCGCTGGGTAGCCTGTTGTTCCTGGTCGAACTGATCCTTCCGCTTGGTGTAAGCGCCCTTGCCCGCGCCGGCAACGGTACCGATGAGCCCTGCAACCGCCTGCGCCTGTGCCTCGTTCTCGGCCTGGGTCTGCTCGTAGTTGCCCCAGCGGCGGTTGTTCTCGATGCCCGCCAGCGCTTGCAGCTGCGCCAACCCTAACCCTTGGAGCTCCTGGCCCCAGCCGGCGACGTTCATACTCCGAGCCCCCCAAAACGCATGTCGCGCATGGCGTTGGTCAACCCATTGCGCGTGTTGTTGCGCAGCGCCACTTCCGTGGACGCCTGCGACATGGCCAGCTGATTGGCCATGGCTTGCTGCTGCTCGGGAGACGCTACCATGCCATAGCGGGCCGCCGTGCGAGCCTGCATCCCGGGCGTCAGAGAAGGGGCGTCCAGCACCCGGTTCATCTGCTGCAAGCCTCGGCCCATCAAGCCACCGGTTGCCAGGTCGCGCATCTGCATTCCGTAGCGGCGCACGTCGCCCATGGCGTATTTAGCCTGTCCTTGCGACACATCGAAATTGGCCCGCTGCATCGGGGAAAGTCCTGCGGGAGGCACTGCGCCTCCGCCACCGCCTGCGCCCATGTTGTCCTCCTAACCGCCGTACAGATATTGGAACATCGGATTGGTCGCGGCGGCATTTTGCAGCGCCGGCTGCATGCCACTCGGCCCGGTTTCTGCACCATTCAAGGCCCCGCCCATGCCGCCAACCGCTCCCAGTCCCCCCGCTGCGCCAACCCCGGCCATACCGACGCTGGTCAAAGCCCCGCCAAGTTGTCCCATCGCTTGATTGGCGGCGATGTTGTTCCGAATCTGGGCCTGGATGCGGGCCTGCTGATTCTGTGCCGCCTGCGCACCGCCAGTGGTCATGCCGGTCAGGCCGGTCTTGAGGGTGTTGGTGCGCCGGTCCAGGAACTGGCCCATCCGGCCCATGTATGTGTTGAGCCCGCCCAGGCGACCGCCGATCTCAGCGCCTCGGTACGCCGCATCCATCCCGGCACCGGCGCGGCCCAACGTGTTCCAGAAACGGCCAGATCCGGGTCCGCCGGTCGTCGCCATCGACTGCTGCAAGGCCGCCTGCATCTGCGCGTAGAGCGGATTCACCGCTTGGTTCACCCCCTGATCGCCGGCGCGATCCAGCGCGTCGCGCGACCCAAGATAGGCAATGTCCTTGCGGGCCAGTTTGTTGAGCGGCGCTTCGATCCGTTGCCCCAATGAATTGACTTTCCGCGCCCATTCCGCCGCTTCCAGTTCTTGCGGGGTCGGGTTGTTGGGGTCAACCGAACTGCTGAAAGCCCCGGCCGCACTCGCGGCGGACAGCCCCACACCCACACTCGCAACCGCAGCTGCTGTAAGTCCAAACGTCATGCGTCCTCCGGCGACGGTAGCGCCGCAATGAAAGCCTCGTACGCCTCGAAGGTGGTACAAGTCAACAGGTCCTTAGCTGCCTCGGCGTCGTCAATGTCCGCCGCATGAACGGTCAACCACTCACAGTCGGTTTCCATCCACAAGGCCCGCTGCATACCGGGTTTCGTGACGAACACGGCGGGCGCCTGCACAAGGGTCTGTTGGTTGTCGGCGTCAACGACGAGACAGCGGCCCGTCAGGGCCACCGTGATGTGCTCGTACTTGTGGATACGGCTGACCACACAGGACCCGGCGGGCATGAAGACGCGCCGCCCGTATAACCCCGGCGCCAGGTAGTGTTGGACCGGCAGCTCGAAACGCGTGTCCATGTTGTCCATGAGGCTCGCCAGTTGCGCGAACGCTTCGCGTTTGTTGTCCGACGCCGCCAGGTGTTGCGGCGACAATTCGAGCATCTCACTCACGGGTCAGCCTCCGTTCATACACCATCGACACGGCCTCCCACCCCGGAACCCGCTCCCAGCCGGGGCGGTTGCTCCACATCGTCAGCTTGGTAAAGCCGTGATCCAGGGCTAGGGCGTCCACCGCTGCCTGAAACGTCGCCACGCTGCCCTGAGCGTTGGAATAGGCGATCCAGACCAGCAGTTCCCGCTCGCCGGTGAAGGGGTCTTCCTTGGGTTGCACGATGACGAACCCGGGCTCCCCGAGGTAGAGGTACGCCGTACCCACCACGCATGACACATACACGTCCTCCGGCCGCCAGCGGGCTTTCGTTTTCGTCTTGACGTGGGTGAGCCCCGGCAAGACCTGTTCCCAGACCTCGCGGATGTCCGCCGGTATCAGATCAGCGGCCATCGGCGGGAGTAATGCGAGCCAAGGACATTTCAATCTCATTCAAGCTGGATCGAATTTCCTTGAGGTCCCGTTCGTGGGAATCCAGATGTTTGCCAAAGCCAGCTTCAACCTGGGTCAAGCGGTACTCGTGTTGCTGCACCATGTTCCAAAACACCGCGATGCTGATCGCTCCGGTGAACCCCAACTTGACCCAGTCACTCATGCTTAAACTCCTTCGTAGACGTCTCATCCAGCGGGCAAGCGATTCCAGCCATGAAGCCAAGGTTGTCGAAGTTGTCGAGGGTAAGGGGGTCGCCATTTCGAGGTTCCTCAACAAAAACGGACGGTTGAAAGTGGCATGTGCATCCCGCTAGCGATAGAGCAACCGACACTGCACATACCCACGCAAGAGCTGTTCTCCCCCAGGATTGGCGGTGATTGTGTCGCCCTTGATGTCGATGACGACATCGTCTGCAATCGGGGGCAGAGAGACCTTGGGACAGGCCGCCAGGCTGGCGATAAGTTTGTCGGCGGTGCTGGAGCTGACATCGACCTTGTGTTGCGTGCAGCCCCCCAAAAAAACCAGCGCCGAAACAAAAGCGGCGAACACCAAGGCGCCACTGACGTAAACCACGTCGCGCATCATCTCCTCGTAAGGGTCGCGGTTCACGGCAACCAGAGAAACAGAAGCAGCCCGGCCATCGCGGAGAGCCCCAAAAGAGTCAGCATTTCGTCGGGCGACATCTCAATCCTCCAGCAAGTAGAGCCTGCGTTCCGCCTCGCGGCGCCGCACGAGCCCCGATAGGGTCCGACCCGCCGCTTTCGTCCACATCAGGAAAGCGTCGGCGGCGCCCTTGGTCTCACCGTAACGGTGTTTGCGCAGCACGGTCGATCTACTGAATGCGCCAATGCCGATGTTGAAGGCCAGGCTGACCAGCGCGGCAAACTGGTTGTCGGTCGTCGACACGTCGTAGGTCGCGGCGTCGACCGCTTTCTCAAAGCGGGCAATATCTCTGAGCAGCAGCTCTTCCGCCTCATCCTGTGTGATCGTCATTCCGCGCTTGACGTGCGGACCAGTTGATCCGTAGCCAATCGTCCAAACGCCCGCTGGGCATTTGTACGCGGCGGGGACAAAACCCTCGAAATGCTGAATCAGCTCAAGCCCCAGGTCGTTGATGAGCCTAGCCACGGCCGTCTTCCAGTAGCTTGCGCAAGCGGTCGCTGACGGGCGCTTCTTCATCCGGCTTGGTCATCGTCTCCTGCTTGATCTTTTCGCCCTGGCCGGGCTCGATACCGCTCCCCTTGATCAGCCAGAAGATCAACGCCAGGATGAGCAGCATCAGCGGCATGTACCATTGGCGCGTCGTCGGCGGCATAGCCTCTCCACCGGCCAAGAGCGCGGTGACAACCGCCAGGGCGTTGGTCCCCGTGTTGGTATCCAGTCCTTTCATTTCTTGCGCTCCAGGATCTGTAGAGCCAGCTCGACAGCGAGATTCACCTGCCGGCGGCCGAAGGTGTAGCCGAGGCCCAGCAGCTCATCAATCGCACGCTCCCGCTTGCCGTCGCCGTCCAGGTCGAAGCGGTTGTCCAGTTTGCTGACAACGGCATACACGGCGCTGAAAAACGGATACCCCACCAGCAGGTTGCCGATACGCCGCAGCAGGGCCACTAAAATGATGTCCATACGTACCTCCTATTGGGGTGAATGATACCACCATACTACCTATCAGTAGATGATTTGGGAAATTTACGCTTCACCGCCTCCACCTGGTCGACGACGGCCTTTACATCCGGGGGCAGGGGCTGCGTTGTCATCCACTTCATGATCGCCCCGACCTGCTCTTCCAGACTGGGGTACTCCGGTCGTCGCGCTGCGCGGTAATCACGGGTGTGCTTGAGTTTCATACGGTCACCTCACCGGTCCAGTCAAGATATGGCCAGCACGTCACCCGCAGGCGGTAGGTGCCGGGCAGCGGGAAATCCAGTTCCACCGTCGTGTCGGTCAGCGGGTAGGCTTGCTCGTCGATGTGCAGGGTAGCGTTCGTAGGCAGCGCGGTCAGGGTCAGGCCGGTGAGCTGGGTGGACTGGGCGGGCCGGGGTTCGAGCTGACCGTCGAGGACGTGGCCGTATTTGATGTCGGAAGGCGCGGCCAGGGGGGCTTCGATGGCGGACTGACCCGCTTCGCAGTGGTTGTCGAGAGTCACCTGCAAATCCTGGCCGAGATGCGCTGCCAGCGGTCGGCCTGTCGCAGTCTCATAAACGATATTCATCAAGCGTAGGTCTCATGTATGGCAATGACTCGGTCGCCGAAGGTACGGTTTCCACTATACGCGTGCCTGACTTTGACCCGTATCCATGATTCCCTGGATATGGGTACGGGCAGGGCTACCGTGAACGTCGCCGAGAAATGCCGGCAGTTGATTGGCTGGCTGGCCCTGTAGTAAGGGAAAACACTTGCCGTAAACCAATAACTCGAAGCGTATATATAGGTGTCGTAGTATACCCCGACAACGACTAAGTCCTCCGGGCACTCAAACGACGCCGATATGCTGAGAATGACATTCGACTGCACTTCGCCGGCATATTGATAGAGGTGCTCGGCTATGGTGGTCATGGCGGTACCCGTCGGCACGGTAATGTCACCGGCCTCATACACCCCGCCCTGTTTGCTCAGCACCCCACTCTGGATAGTCTTTGACGGTTTCCTGATGATGACGGTATTAAACTCTGCATCGCCCGCCCCGTTAATCGCCCATCCGGTACTGCCGGGCGCGTAGTTCAACGTCCGTATCGTGCCGCCGTCCAGGTAAATGTTCTTGCCGGTGATGGTGCCGCCCGCCAGTTTCTCGGCCACGACCGTCCCATTGATAAAGACGTTGCCGTTCAGCCGGGAGCCATAGGCAAGCCATTGGGTACCGTCCCATACCCGGGTCTCGGAGAACGTGCTGCCGTTGGAGATGGTGACCGCGTCGGCAATCTGGTTGTCACCTGGCGTCGCGGCGTTGGCCGTCGCGTCGTTCCAGGATGAGCCGGTGGCGTAGTACCAGCCCGCGCCCCGAGATCCCGCTGCGCCGTCCATCACACGGGTGACAGTGACCACATCGCTAGCCCCCGTCACCGTGTCGCGGCAGCGGAAGCGCATGACGGTGTTGTACTCGGGGAAACTGCCCCAGATGTAGTAGTTCGTCGGGTCGGAGTTGCTAGGGGTAGGTGCGCCAATGTACGTCGGAAGAATCCACCCGCTCTTCCCATTCAGATTGGGGTCGGAGGCTTTCCACGTCAGCGTCGGGCTGCTGCTCTGGTCATCGTTGTACTCCCAGACAAGATTGGCCTGGTTGCCGGTCGTCGCGGCGGTCAGGATGAAGCTGGCCGGGCTGGCGGGCACCGTGCCTTTGATCAGCTGCGTGGACGCGGACACCGATAGCGTCTGCCCGGTCTTGGACTTGCTGATCGAGAACCGGCGGGTGATGGAACTCTGCCCCGACTTCGAGGCGGTGATGTCGATGTAAGCGGCGTCGGTCCCCGCCGCCATGCCGGTGATCGTGAACGTGCCCCCGCTCTGGGTGTAGGCCAGGGTGCCGCTGGAGGCAGGCGAACCCGCGAAGCTCCAGCCCGTGTCGGGCGTCCCGCCCAGGTAGATGGTGGCCGTGCAGACGGCCCCGGCAAACGAGGTCACCGTGCCGTCCGCCTTGGCAGGCAGCGTGTGGCTCTCATTCGAGAGGATCATCGAGTAGGCGCTGGCACCGGGAGTGCCAGGGGCGCCCGTCCTTGACTTGCTGAATGACTGCGCCTTGGTGAGGGTGAACGGCGTGCCGTTGGGCGACTTGCCTGTGATGGTATAGACAATCGACGCCGTGTCGGTCCCGGCTGCCACCCCCGAGTGCTGGCCCACCACGACGTAGCGGGACGGCGATGCCCCGCCGGTTGAGTACGCCCCGACCGTGATATTGGTCGCGCCATTGCTCCCGTTACCCACCGTCCCGGCGGCGGGCGAGGTTATCTTCCACGTCCCGTTGCCGGTGCCGAGCCCGTCGTAGTCCAGCAGCGTCGCGCCCGCGTAGACCCGTATGTCCGTGCCGGAGCCCGCGTAGCTCGACACCACGCCGGTCGTTGACGCCGGCAGCACATGCGCCTCGTTCGAGACCACCACCGTAATGGCGTCCGACCCCTCCACGACTTTGGCGAGGGTCACCGAGTCACTGTAGCCGCCGAGAGTCGCCGTCACCGTGACCGACGTGTTAGCCCCCATGTTGGCGTATGTCAGTGCCCGGGTATTCCCGGAGCCCGTCAGGGTGACGGTCGGCGACGTGGTAAAGGTTGCAGTTCCGGTCAGCGCCCCGCTCGGTTTCGCGGTCAGGTTGATCTGCGCGGGGGAGCCTGCCCCGGACTTGGCGACCTGGAAGACATTAGAGTCTGCCGAGAGCACCAGCACGCTGGCATTGGCACCGGGAGCGCCGGTCGCGCCGTCACTGACCTGAGTCAGCGTGACGAAATCACGGACGCCGTCCAGCTCAACCCCGATACTGAGCTTCGTCTTGCTGGTGTCCCAGTAGCCTGAGATGGTCGACCCGGCGGGCGAAGGATGGCTACCATCCACGGCGCTGTCATTGCGATCGACGTTAAGCCGGGTCGATGCGCCTGTCGCGAGAGTATTGGTGAAGGGCGTCTGATTGTCGTACCAGAAGTACCACTGCGGTGTGCCCGAGGTGCCAACCCCCGTCGCGGTGAAGACAATCTGGTAGGGGCTGAGGATACCTGCCGCCGTCTTGGTGCGGGTCAGCGCCGTCGCCGCGATGGAAACGGACTTACCGGATTTCGACTTCGCCAGCGAGAACCGGCGGGTGACGGTCTGTCCACTCTTGGTCGCCGTGAAATCGACGTAACCCGTGTCCCCGGACATGGCCGACACCGCCGTGGTGCGGTTGCTATTGCTGGCCGTCGCGGTCACGCCGCTGGGCGTCTGGCTGAAAGTCCAGCTGGACGAGGCATCCGTCGCGCCCTCATAAACCGTCGCCGTACACTGAGCCCCCGTGAAGTCGCCCTGCGTGCCGTCGGGGCGCGTTGGCACCGTGTGCGCCTCGTTGGACAACACCATCGTGACACCGGATGTCCCCGCGATGCCTTGCTTTTGCTTGGCCACCGTCAGGAGGCGGGTCTGGGTCGGGCTGCCGGACTTGGTCGCCGTGATCGTAATCGTGACCCGGTCGGCGCTGTTGTTGGCCATCGTCACCGTGACGTTACCGGCGCTGTAACTGGCCGAGGTGTTGACATCGCTCGACGCGGTCGTGATGGACCAACTCTCGGACGCGGTGACATCGGTCGTCCCGCGATAGACCTTGACCGCCGAGACAACACTGGTGGCCCCGGTCAGGTTGCCGCTGGCGTCAGCCGGCAGCGCGTCGTTCTCGTTGCTGAGGTAGAGGAACAGCGCGTCGGAGCCTTCCTGCACCTTGGCCAGGGTCAGGAAGTCTTCATAAACCACCCCATCGGCCGCCGTCACCCAGGCCCGCAGCGTCAGGACCGGCGTCGTCATGTTGGTCGGATTGATCGTCTGCGACGAGACGCCGTTGCTCAGCGTGCCGGTGTAAGTGCCGCTAGTGACCGACCAAGAGATCGTCAGCCCGGTGAGATTCTGGGCGGTGGCATTGACCGTGATGGTCGCGGGCGTGACCACAGTGGCGGGCGGCTTCGCGACCGAGAAAACCTCCGCCGTCGCGGTCAGGGCCATGCGCTTGAGCTTGGCCCCGTTGATGGCCCCGCCGGCCTCGATGATCGGGTTCTGGTTGGCGTCGTACAGCGCGAAGCCGGTGCCGTACAGGCGCAGGCCGTTGACCTTGTCGAGAATCCAGCCGTTGAACGCACTGCCAGACGCAGGATACGTATCGGGCACACCCCCGGTGACCGGCCAGTTGTTGGAGTAAATCGCGTTGCCAATCTTGGCATTCAGGATTTCGCCGTCCTTGATCTTGGCAGCGGTGATGGCTGCGTTCTTGATGTAGGCGTCGGCGATGTACACGCCGGGCGGCGTGCCGTTGCTGTCGGTCGTGGTCAGCACCACGAAGGGGATCGTCGTTTTCAGCGCGTAGGCGGTCTTGCCCGCCGCCGCCGTGGTCGACGCCGCCGCGCTAGGATTCAGGCAGAGCGGATTGCTGGCGTGGACCGCGAATGAGAACGTGGTGCCGGTTTTTGCCGTAACCTTAAAAGCGTGGTTCCAATAGCCGTCGGCGATATTACTTAGCACCACCGTATCATCAACCACGAAGGGATGCGTGCTGGTGGTCGTGACCGTGGCGGTGGTGCCGTTGTGGGTCAGGCTGCCGCTAATCTGCGCCCGCAGGGAGGGGATGTTAGGACTGACGATGCTGAACCGATCCGCGCGGACCATGAAGTCAGAGTAGGGTGCCCCGTTGACCGGCGTCGAGGCCAGGCCGAACCCGGACACGTAGCCGTAGTTGTCAATCTTGACGGTGTACTGGAGATTCAGCGTGTCGAGATTGGTCTTCTGCGCGGTGAACTTCTGCTCGATGGTGCCGGTGGAAACGCCATCCGTGACCGACACCTGCTTGACCGCCTGGGCCAGCGGGAGATTGCCGTACCATGTTCCCCCAGCGGCTTCGCAGGCAGACTTGGACTCATGGTTGGACGGGCTGCCGCTGATGACGCAATAGCCGATTTGCGCGACGGACAGGTCCGCTACCTGGGCAACCGATGCACTCGGCGCATTGCGCCCGACGGCCATCCAGTCGACTTTGAAAACACCACCCCACGGCGTGCTGGCCGCGTTGCCAAGCGCCACTTGCAGCTTGATGATAGTGTTGCCCGTCCAGTTGGCTTCCGTCGATAGGTCCCACTCGGCGGTCGCCCAGCCGTTTGAATCATAAGTCGGTTCCGAGATCGTGAGTGACGACGACGTACTGTTGTAGTAATAGGTCAGTCGCCCGATCCAGTCGGTGGTGGCCGTTCCACTGGTGCGTTTGATACGAATCTTGACGACCTGATAGGCGCTGCCCGCTACCGAAAGGGTTCCGGTCGAAAACGAGGAATCGGCTGCGGTCGGCGTGAAGGTCAGCAGGCCGCCCGAAACGGAGAGCGCCGATGCGTTCGTGACCGTCCAGCCAGTGATGTCAGAGCTGGCGTCGAAATGCCATATCTTGGCCGTGTCAAAGCCTGTAGCCCCCGCCGAGACCAGGCTCAACTGCGCATACAGGTTCACGTCTTCGTTCTGAAGATTGATGATGTCCGTCTCGGCGGTATTGACGCGCGAGTCTAATGGGACGATCAGATCAATTTTACCGCCAAGAGACGAATACAATTGGGTCTCGGTAATGGACCCGGTCAGGATGTCAAGATACCGGCCCGGGTCGCTCAGGACCGTGGCCGCAGCGCCGTTGCCGACCGGTACCCAGGTCGAATACAAGGATTCCGTGTCGACGTTGCGGACCCAGAAGTAGTAGGTCTGCCCAGCGACCAGATCAGCATTGTTCCAGCGCAGGAAGGTGAAACTGCTGCCAGTAACCTCTGCTACCTTGGTGACGCCCGTCGGCGGGGCAATGGCATCGTAGGTCGTCGCGTCGAACGTCGTGATCGTGTCGCTGGCCCAGACTTCCGTATGGGCGTAGTCGCCGATGAACGGATTGATCCAGTCCAGATAGACCGCCCACATGTCCCCGCGAGCCGCAAGACTTGAGGGTGGTGCCGGGCGCCCGGCCCAGCTGGAGCCAACTTCCAGCGTGACGGTGTTGCTGACCGCCGCCGGGTTGCGCGGATCGCCCGAGTAGTAGGCGATGAAAGTATACGTGCCGGTGGCCAGTCCACCCGCGATGACGTAAGTTGCACTCCCGCCGGACAAGGACAGGGTGATCAGGTCTTCGCTGTTTTGTGTGATGTGTACCGAGCCAGTCGGCTGGTCCCCCGCGACGGACACCGTCAGCGTGATGTCGTCGCCATCTTTGGGCGCGAGCGGCGAGACCGTTAGGGCGACAACCACCGTTGGCGCGGGGGTGCCCGGCGTACCGGGGTTGCCTGGATCGGGCGCGCCGGGATCGGTCGGCGGCGCGCCGCCACTATTGCCGGGGTTACGGGTGAAGGCTTCCAGCCGGGTGACATTGTCGGAGACACCGGCTATCGCATTGCGAATCTGCCGCAGGAAGTTGGCGAGGTTTTGGTCCTTGAGGCCGGGGGGTACTTGTGGAAGGCCCATGGTTATACCTCTTTCATCTCATCCATGGTTCGCGCGGCCGACACCATACCGACCGGCAATGTGCCCTCCAGAATGATGCGGAACGCCGTAAATCGCCCGGGGGCAACGTACGGCAGGCGGAAGGGTTGGTTGCCCTGAATAACCGCCGGGCTGCCAGTGGTGCTGGCGACATAGATTTCCGTAACTGTGTTGTTATCGAATCCGTACAGCTTGAACGTCAGCGTGCGATCCCCCACCACCGACGCGGTGACCAGAATTTGCGCAACCCCCATCAACTCCGGGATGGGGAGCTGGAACCATTTGCTGGCCCAGGTGTAGGGGGTGTAGCTGGTGCCGCGGTTCCACCGCGAGATGGTTCCGTTGCTGTTCAGGATCAGCAGGGTGTCCGTCAGCAGGTCGTTGTACATCGCGACGTACGTGCCACTGGCGAGCGCCAGATCGGTGAAAGTCTGCGTCCGGGGGTCGTACAGGAATCCCTTGCGGCTGCCCCCGGCAAGGGGCACATAGGTGGCGATGTAGCGGCCTTCCGTCTGCGCGGCGACAATCGTCGACGGGTTGTACTCCTGCCACTGGTCCCGGGTCATCACCTCCCGTGTCACCAGCTCAACGGTCGCGCCATTGATGGCAACCAACCCATCGGGGGAGGCGTACATGCCGTAATCGCCCATGTCGACAATGGAGCGGCGGGCCACACAGGCTTGCTGAGCTTCGAGCTTAACCGCCGCCCAGGAGGAAGGGTCGGTACCCGTCAGGAGATACGGCAGGCCCTGGGTCAGGACGGCAATACCCGCCGCCGTCGGCACCAAGCCGACGATGTCGTAGTCACAGGCTGTCCGATACGCCAAAGGGTAGGCATACGGGGCATAGGGGACCGACGGGCAAACGGTCTTGCCCTGGAAACCCACAACCGTTCCGCCGGGAGCGTTGATGACCCCCTGCAACAAGGCCGGCGGCGGCAGCCAGCCGGTGGTCGCGAGGGGCTCCGCCAGGGCGGCATCGGTTTTGTCGTCAACGTAGTCCTGGGCCAGCTCGGCCAGGGTCAGCTCTTTCAGCAGCCGGAACTGGCCCGTGGCGTCGGTGCGGTACAGCCGGACGCTGGCGGGGGCCTGGAACTCGCTGATCGTGTAGTCCGGCGAGGTCAATGGAATCGTATTGGCCTTGAACGTCACTTTCTCCTTCGGCACCACGTCAATCGGGTCGGTCGGGTCGCTGGGCGCCGACTCATCGCCGGCCGCGTTGACGAACGTCGTCACATAGGCGCGGGTCGAGAGCCGGTCGGCGGAATCCGCGTCGGTCCAGGTGGCGAGGTAGACCGCCGTGTTGACGGTCGCCGTGGCCCGCAAGTGGTAGCCTGGCGCGACATCGTTGATCGTCGGCAACGCCTCATCGGGAAAGACATTGTCCGTCGGCGCCAGCAGGGCGACTTTCTTCTTGTGCCCGGAGTCCGGGCTGCCGCTGCCGTTCCACGCCGTCGTCCGCTCCACCAGCACCCAGTCGGTGCCGTTGTGGTACATCAGCTCGAAGTAGTCGTAGGTGACGTTCACGACCTTGTGTACCTTGAGCGGGTAGAATGGCGCACCGCCGAGCAGGCTGGTGTCGGCATCGGTCCGCCCAAAAAATACCTGGTCGCCATCCGAGAAGCCGTGGTTCTGGCAGACCAGGCGGATGGTCTTGGTGTCCTTGACCGACCGCACCGTCACGACTTTCCAGCTGCGCTTGGAGTTCAGCAGCGTCACGGTCGCATCGGGCGCCGAGATGGCCGGAGACCCGGTCAGGGTGTAGGCCGTGCCGGCCGGGATGCCAGGCGCGTCCAAGTAGACCTTGCCGCCCGCGACGAGGTAGGGCGCATCGGTGTCCGCCACCGTGACGGTCAGCTTGTCCTTGGTCGAGATGACGTAGCCCTTGATGTCCCCGGTGTGCTTCTCGAACGCCAGCTGGGTCGGCCGGTTCGGCCGGGGCACCCCGACTCGTTTCAAGGTAGCGTTGACGGTATACAGCCCGGTACCGGCAGCGGTCAGGTCGGCAGCCGTCACCCACTTCGGCGGCTGGCCCGCCTCGGAGACGATCGCCCGGGGGTCCGAGGTGCCGCTCTCGGCATAGAAGGTCGGCGACCGCGCGAAACTGTAGCCCTTGCCGGAGGCGGCGATCAGATGTGTGGGGTCGAACTGAAACAGCGTCCCCGACGACACGGACCCACCCAGCGCTTGGCCGGTAGCCTGATCCCCCAAAAAACTGCGCAGATCGCCCGAGCGGAAATCGCAGTCGATCGCCGCTGTGGCTTGGTGATCTTCCAGTCGCTGCGGCGCCGTGATGCGATTGACGCCGGAAAAGCCGGGGACAGTGATGCGCATTTACAGTCCCAGCGCCGCCCGCTCATTCCGCCCCCACTCGCGGGCGGCCTCGACCCAGGTTTTGAACGCCTCGACTTCGGCCATTTCGCCGGGCTCCAGCGTGTAGAGGCCAGCTTGGGATCCGATCATGATGCGGGCGAAAAACAGCTCGTCGTCGACGCTGTAGCGTTCGCGGATGCGGTCGATGACACGCTGCGCAATGAGCTGGGCATGAGGGCTGACGGCTTTGATCTGCGCACGCAGCTCGGCGGTCAGCGTTACCGTCTCGATGCTGTCGGCAATCTCGGCGGGTTGATCGGTAGGCAGCGTCACGCCCTCCGGCACGGCGACGTAGGTATAGCCGTCAGCCAGGGTGCACAACTCCGTGCAGCGCGGCTCGCCGTCCGGCTCGTGGAGCCGGTAGGTGGTGTAGGCGTCGGATGCTGTCTGGTAGCGAATGATCATGCTGAAGCTCCCGCGTTACAGATAAAGGCCGGCACGACCGCCAAGGTAGGAGAGGGAGTCCGTGCGGGTGTTGTTCAGGTACACTGCCCACACGCCGGAAGTCGCCGTGTTGCCCCAGTCGCCGCCGGCACGCAGGCAGAGCTGATCGCGCACGGACTGATAGTAGTGATCCGCGCCAAATGCGTTGCTGCCGGTCGTGCCGTCGGAGATGCCGGTGGGCATGGGCAGGCCGAGGCCGGTCAGGGTCCAGCCGCTGCCGGATACCGCTGCCGACAGCACCTGATTGGCACCGCGACCGAAGCGTTTGTCGAATCCGTTCTGCGGGTAGTCGGTGCGCAGGAAATTGATGGCCGGGATCGGCGCCATCATGGCCGCGACGCCGGTGGCGCCCCAGTGATCGGTCGCCAGGCTGGCGCCCGCCGTGAAATCCCGCATCCGCGTCGTCGGTGCGGCGGCATAGAACCTGCCCACCGTTGCCGTGCCGCCGCTGGTGTAGGCACCGAACGCGGTGCCGTTGCAGCCGTCCAGCGTGACCGTGTTGTTATCGATGACCGTGACCGCGAACAATTTATCGTTGATTTGCGTCATGCCGCCGACGCTGACGATCTGGACCACATCGCCGGTCGTGAAGCCATGGCCGGCGATGGTCAGGGCCACCGGGTTGGCCTGGGTCGCCCCGCTGATAGCTTTCGCGGTCGCGACGCAGGTGATGCCGAGCGACACCTCCCACAGGGTGCCGTTGAGATCGGCGACACCGCAGTTCTGCCCGTTGTGCGTCGCTTTGGCGAACACATTGCCCGCCCCACCACCATAGCCCGCCGATCCGGTCTTGTCCGCATTGAGATAGCCGTCCGCCTGCCATTTCACGGCCACATCATTGGTGTCGCCCAGGGCGTTGTTATTGCAGCCGCGCGGGGCGGACACGCCAGAGCCGGTCCACCAGGCGCAGTAGGTCGTCGCGGTCGCGGCTTGCGCGTGCGCGAGCGATAGCAGTGCCAGCGCGGCGCGCTGAAACTGCGAGGCGCAGAAAAAATTGGCCCCGCGTGTTTTTGCCGCCGGGATTGCCCCGGCAAAGATATTGTCGCCGGATGACAAACCGGTCAGCGCGCCCCAGGGGTTGTGCGCACTATTGCTCGACAGCGGATTGCCGTTTTTGGCACTGCCCGCAATCGTGTTGCCGCCGTAGCTGACTGAGCTCCACAGGTACTTGTCGA
>JAJFTF010000048.1 GCA_021373185.1 Betaproteobacteria bacterium
TGGCACACCATGCCGAGTGAGTCGCCAACCAGGATGCACTCCACGCCGGCCGCGTCGGCCACTGCGGCAAAAGTGGCGTCGTAGGCGGTGAGCATGGTGAGTTTCTCGCCCCGCGCGTGCATTTCCAGCAGGCGCGGCAGGCTGATGGGCTTGCGCGCCGACGCCGCAGCGGTCGGAGGCAGCGTGCCGTACGGCGTGGCGTTGGTGGACTCAACGCTCGCGTTCATGCGGGTCTTCCTTCTTGCGGGTGGGCTGCCGCCTGCACCGGAATGTGCGAGCGTTGATGCTGCAGGCGGTTGTTGGCATCGACAAATACCAGTTGGGGCTTGAATCCGCCAAGCTGGGCTTCGGGCACCTGGGCAAAGGCGGCAATGATGATCAGGTCACCCACGGCGGCGCGGCGTGCCGCAGAGCCGTTGACCGAGATGATGCCGGTGCCGCGCTCGCCGCGGATGGCGTAGGTCACAAAGCGCTCGCCGTTGTTGATGTTCCAGATGTGAACCTGTTCGTTCTCAAGCAGATTGGCGGCGTCGAGCAGGTCCTCGTCAATGGCGCACGAACCCTCGTAGTGCAGTTCGCAGTCGGTCACCGTGGCGCGGTGAATCTTGGATTTGAGCAGGGTGCGCAGCATGATGGGTCTCTCCGTTGGCAGGGGGTAGGGCGCCTCAAGGCACCAGCGTGGTCGGTTTGGCGACGGCGTCGGTTTGCGGGTAATCGCGACTGAAGTGCAAGCCACGGCTCTCATGGCGGGACTGGGCCGAACGCACGATCAGGTCCGCCACCTGCACCAGGTTGCGCAGTTCGATCAGGTC
Source organism: Betaproteobacteria bacterium (assembly GCA_021373185.1). Classification (GTDB taxonomy): domain Bacteria; phylum Pseudomonadota; class Gammaproteobacteria; order Burkholderiales; family Sulfuricellaceae; genus Sulfuricella. The sequence goes on from JAJFTF010000048.1 coordinate 813, forward strand.
GTTGCTGACGCGGAAGTTCTGGTAATACTCGTTGATTTCCTCGGTGAGCAGGCGGATGCGGTGCTGCGCCCGTTCCAGGCGCTTGTTGGTGCGCACGATGCCGACATAGTCCCACATGAAGCGGCGCAGTTCGTCCCAGTTGTGGGAGATGACGATCTCCTCGTCGGCGTCGGTGACGCGGCTTTCATCCCACTCCGGCAAGGCGATGGATGGCGTTTCGGGATGACCGAGAATGTCCTGCGCTGCGGCCTTGGCGTATACCAGGCATTCGAGCAGCGAGTTGCTGGCCAGGCGATTGGCGCCGTGCAGCCCGGTGCATGCTACTTCGCCGATGGCATAGAGGTTTGCGATATCGGTGCGCGCCGCACGGTCGGTGACGATGCCGCCGCAACTGTAATGCGCCGCCGGCACTACCGGGATGGGCTGGCGTGTGATGTCGATGCCGAGATCCAGGCAACGCTCGTAAATGGTGGGGAAATGCTCCTTGAGAAAGGCGGCGGGTTTGTGCGAGATGTCGAGATAAACGCAGTCCAGGCCGCGCTTTTTCATTTCGAAGTCGATGGCCCGCGCCACCACGTCGCGTGGTGCCAGTTCGGCGCGCGGGTCGTGGTCGGGCATGAAGCGGGTGCCGTCGCGCAATACCAGAATGCCGCCTTCGCCGCGCACTGCTTCGGTAATCAGGAACGACTTGGCATGGGGGTGATAAAGGCAAGTGGGGTGGAACTGGATGAATTCCATGTTCGCCACCTGGCATCCGGCGCGCCAGCCCATGGCGACGCCGTCGCCGGTGGCGACGTCGGGGTTGGTGGTGTAGAGATAGACCTTGCCGGCGCCGCCGCTGGCCAGCACGACATTCTTTGCGGAAAAGGTTTTGACCTTGCCGCTGGTCTTGTCGAGAACATACACGCCGTGGCAGGCATTATCCTCAAGGCCGAGCTTTTTGCCGGTGATCAGGTCGATGGCGATGTGTTTTTCCAGCAGCGTGATGTTGGCGTGGTTTTTGACCTTCTCGGCCAGCGTGGTCTGTACCGCGTGGCCGGTGGCATCGGTGGCGTGAATGATGCGCCGCTGGCTGTGGCCGCCTTCGCGTGTCAGGTGGTAGCCGGTGCCATTGTCGGCGTCCCTGGTGAACGGTACGCCCTGTTCGATCAGCCATTCGATGGCGGCGCGACCGTTTTCCACGACGAAGCGGGTAGCGGCTTCGTCGCACAGTCCGGCGCCGGCGATCTGCGTATCGCGAATGTGCGCTTCGACCGAATCGTCGTCTGCCAGCACGGCGGCGATGCCGCCCTGCGCCCAATCGCTGGCGCCATCCATCAATCCGCGTTTGGTGATGATCGCCACCCGCTGGCGATCGGCGAGGTTCAGCGCCAGCGCCATGCCGGCCAATCCGCTGCCGATGACGATCACGTCGAAATGCCGGGCAAGATTTTTATTGGAAATTTTCATATCGTTGGAAATAATAGCATGCAACCATGGTGCGGGGCAGGGCCGTATTGCGGACAGTCTGGGCTGCCGCTGGATTTGCCAATAACCTTGCTGGTGTGTGAACTATTTTTCAGGAGGGGTGTCTACGTTTGGAATGCCGGATTTGCACGTTCCCTGAATCGGCATGAGGGCGCTATACTTGAACTGTTGGCTGGCATGGCAAGGCCTGCACCGACAATGGGGATAAGTATAATGACAATGCGCTTCAGGGAAGGCCCGGATGGGTGATCGTGAAATTGACCAGCAACTGGTCGAACGCGCGCAACATGGCGACAAGCATGCTTTCGAGCTGCTTGTGGCGAAGTATCAGCGCAAGCTGGGGCGGTTGCTGTCGCGCTTCATTCGCAACCCGACCGAGGTCGAGGATGTTTCCCAGGAGGCGTTCATCAAGGCTTACCGGGCGTTGCCTACGTTCCGGGGCGAGAGCGCTTTTTATACCTGGCTGTATCGGATCGGGATCAATACCGCCAAGAATTATCTGGTAACCCAAGGCCGGCGCGCGCCGACGACGACACAATTCGACAATGAAGAGGCCGAGGGTTTTGAAGACGCAGAGCAGCTTCGCAGCAGCACTACGCCGGAAAGTGAACTGGCGAGCAAACAAATTGCCGAAACCGTGAACAAGGCGATTGAGGAATTACCCGAGGAATTGAAGTCCGCGATCATGCTGCGGGAGATCGAAGGGATGAGTTACGAGGATATCGCGAACCTGATGAATTGCCCGATTGGTACGGTCAGATCGAGAATATTTCGCGCTCGCGAAGCCATTGCAGGAAAATTGCGTCCCTTGCTGGGCACGAATAAAGATACGAGGTGGTAGGCATGATGGAGAGTCGGTTATCTGCGCTGGTGGATGGTGAACTGGAACATGAGGATGCATTGACGCTGCTGGCATCCGTCAAGGAACGGCAGGCGTTGCAGGATGAATGGATGTTGCTGCATCTGATCGGCGACACTTTGCGACAGACCCCTTCTCTTTCTCCCGATTTTAATACGCGGTTTTCCGCACAACTGGCAAAAGAGCCGACTGTCCTGGCTCCGCGCGCGATCTGTCATGAGCAACCGCCGGCAGAAAACCGGGGGCTTCCAGGTCGATGGGCCTTGCCGCATCGCCCGCTGATTAAACTGTCTGCGGCGGCCTCGGTCGCAGCGGTTTCACTGGTGGCATGGATGGCCTTTCAATTTAACGATGGGCATGAATCGGGATCGAGGGCGAATGTCGTTGTAGCTGAAAACAGCCCGAGCGGTGCAAGGCCTGCGGCCAATGTCAGCAGCTATCTGGCCGCCCACCAGGAATATTCCCATGTAATGCAGGATGGCGGCTCGTACCAGCGCGCGGTTTTTGAGACGTCGCAAGGTGGAGGCCGATGAGAGCATTATTCCTCGCAGCAACCTTGCTGGTCGTTATCCCCGGCGTTTCGCGGGCGGACGTGGCGCAACAGACGGGTGCGCTGGATTGGCTCGAGAAAGCGGCGGCAGCGGCACGCCAGCTTAATTACAGCGGCACCTATATCTATCAGCATGGCGATCATGTCGAGACCAGCAGGATCGCGCATCTCAGCAACGAAAGCGGGGAACATGAGAAGGTGGAGACGCTGGACGGCGCTCCGCGCGAAGTGATACGCAATAATGATGAAGTGCTGTGTTTCAAGCCGGACAGCAATGCGTCGGTTATCGTGGAAAAACGAAGAATGGGGCAGGTCTTTCCAGCGCTTTTGCCCAAGCAGCTTGGCGGCATAACCGAGAATTACCGGGTTCAGCTTTTCGACACGGGCCGCGCAGCCGGCCACGCTTGCCAGACCATTATTCTGGAGCCCAAGGATCAATATCGTTATCGCCACAAGCTTTGGATCGACCGCGCTACGGGCCTGCTGCTGAAGGCCAGCACGCTAAACGAGCACAACGAAGTGATCGGCCAGTTTGCCTTTACCCAGATTACTATCGGTGGGCAGATCGGACGTGATTTGATCAAACCCAAAATTGCCGGCAGGAAAGTGGTTATTTCCAGCGAGCCGGCCATCGCGACAGAATTGCAACAGAACGATCTGACCTGGGTGGTGAAGCAGCCCCCTCCGGGTTTTAGCCAGGTAACGGTGATGAAGCGGCTGATGCCGGGTAAGGATGTGCCGGTCAAACACCTGGTGTTTTCCGATGGCCTGGCCACGGTTTCGGTCTTCGTCGAACCCGTTGCGGCAGGAATGGAACCCATGCTGGGGGCGACCCGGCATGGGGCAACCCAAATATACATGCGCACCATTGGCGATTTTAAAATCACCGTATTGGGCGATGTGCCGGCCATCACCGTGAAGCAAATGGCGAATTCCGTCAGCAAAAATTAGGGAACCCCAGATGCCTGCCATGATCGAAACCGAAGCGATAGTGGTAAAGCTGGAAAATGCCGTGGCCTACGTCCAGGCAGAGCGGAAATCGAGCTGCAGCGGTTGCAACGAAAGCAACTGCGGGACTTCCGTGCTGGCCAGTTTTTTAGGACAAAAAGCACCGCTTTACCGGGCACGCAATGAAATCGGCGCAAAGATCGGCGATCGGGTCGTGGTCGGCATGAATGAAACCGGTTTGTTCAAGGGCACGTTGCTGTTCTATATATTGCCCTTGCTGTTGCTTTTTGCGGGAGCGCTGGCGGGAAGCGCGCTGGCCGTCACCGCCGAGACCAGGGATGGCTACTCTGTGGTGGGCGCTGCCATTGGCTTGGCGGCAGGATTCCTCGGCCTGAAATTTCTTTCGGCCAGGCTTGGTATGGGCGAGCAATTCCAGCCTGTCATCTTGAGCCGGATCGCCAATGCGCCCGTCCATTTCGTGGCGCTCGAAGGAAGCCTGAAGAAGTAATTTTTTGCGTTTTTTCCATGACTAACTTTGTTGAGGTGACGAAACGATGAAGAAGTGGCTATGCGCTGTTTTCCTGATTTCTTTCTCCATATTATCCCACGCCAAAGACCTGCCGGATTTCACCGATCTGGTTGAGAAACAAGGCCCGGCAGTCGTGAACGTCAGCATTACCCAGACCGTCAGCCAGGAGGCGGCGTTCCCTCAAATTCCCAATCTCCCGGAAGGCGATCCTTTCTTCGATTTCTTTCGCCGGTTTCGCCCCCCTCAAGGAAGCAACCCACACGAATTCGAAAGCAAATCCCAAGGTTCGGGTTTTATCATCAGCGCTGACGGCTATATCCTGACCAATGCCCATGTCGTCGATGGCGCCGATGAAGTGACGGTGCGCCTGACCGACAAGCGCGAGTTCAGGGCCAAGGTCATTGGCAAGGATCGCCGGACGGATGTGGCGTTGATTAAAATAGGTGCGACCGGATTGCCCAAGGTGGTTATCGGAAGGCCGGACTTGCTCAAGGTCGGCGAATGGGTGGCGGCGATCGGCTCGCCGTTCGGCTTCGAGAGCAGCGTGACCGCCGGAATCGTCAGCGCCAAGGGGCGCTCGCTGCCGCAGGAGAACTACGTGCCGTTCATCCAGACCGATGCGGCGATCAATCCGGGCAATTCGGGCGGGCCGCTGTTCAATCTCAAGGGTGAAGTGGTCGGCATCAACTCGCAGATATACAGCCGTACCGGCGGATACATGGGGCTTGCCTTTGCCATTCCCATCGACGTGGCGATGGATGTCGCGGATCAGTTGCGTGTTCATGGCAAGATCAGCCGCGGTTGGCTCGGGGTAATGATTCAGGATGTGACCAGGGAACTGGCAGAGTCATTCGGGTTGAAAAAATCGGAGGGCGCGCTGGTTGCGGGAGTGGAGAAAGGTAGTCCGGCAGAAAAAGGCGGTTTGAAGCCGAGCGATGTCGTGCTGAAATTCGATGGCAAGGCGGTGAGCAACGCCGGCGAATTGCCGCGTCTGGTCGGTTCGGCCAAACCCGGCAAGCCGATTGAGGTGCAGATATGGCGCAAGGGTGCGAGCAAGGATTTAACCCTGACCGTGGGCGAGGCGCCGACAGATAATCTCGTGCAGCAACGCCAAGACAAGACTGAAAGGGCTGTTGGCCGGCTCGGTTTGGGGCTTAATGACCTTACCGAAGCGCAAAAGAAGGAATTGCGGGTTGCGCACGGCGTGGTCGTGGTGGAGGTGCAAATGCCGGCGGCCAGTTCGGGTATCCAGCGCGGCGACGTGATTACGGCCATTAACAACCAGGATGTGAAGAGTGTGGCGCAGTTCAATCAGATGTTGTCCGGCTTCAAGGCAGGGCAGAATATCGCGCTGTTGCTGCAGCGTGGAGAGCGCTCCCTGTTCATTCCGCTCAAGATACGATGAGCGGCAAATCAGCTCTGACGGTTTATGTCCGTGAACATTGCCACCTGTGTCATGAGATGGTCGCGGCCATCGAGGCGTTGCAGCCCGTCTACGCTTTCGATCTGGAGGTGATCGACGTGGATGAGGATATGGCGCTGGAACAGCGTTATGGAAATCTGGTGCCGGTGCTGACGGCAAACGGCGAGGAAATATGCCACTACCACCTCGACCTCGCCGCGCTTGATGCTTATTTTGGCAAAATCCGCTAGAATCCGGCTTTCCTGAAAAAGAAAAGGGCACCGCAAAGTGCCCTTTTTTACTGACATAAATATGAAGCAAATCCGCAACTTTTCCATTATCGCCCACATCGATCACGGCAAGTCCACGCTGGCTGACCGCATCATCCATCTCTGCGGCGGACTTTCCGACCGCGAAATGGAAGCGCAAGTCCTCGATTCCATGGATCTTGAGCGCGAGCGCGGCATCACCATCAAGGCCCAGACCGCCGCGCTGACCTACAAGGCGCGCGATGGCCAGATATACCGGCTGAATTTGATCGACACGCCCGGTCACGTCGACTTTTCCTATGAGGTATCGCGCTCGCTGGCTGCCTGCGAGGGTGCCTTGCTGGTGGTGGACGCATCCCAAGGCGTGGAAGCGCAGAGCGTGGCCAACTGCTATACCGCTATCGAGCAGGGCGTCGAGGTCGTTCCGGTACTCAACAAGATCGATCTGCCCAGCGCCGAACCCGAGCGGGTGATCAAGGAAATCGAGGAGATCATCGGCATCGACGCCTCCGATGCCGTGCTGACAAGCGCCAAGACCGGCGTGGGGATTGAGGACGTGCTGGAGGCGGTGGTCGCACGCATCCCGCCGCCCCAAGGCGACCCTGCCGCTCCGCTGAAAGCGTTGATCATCGACTCCTGGTTTGATAATTATGTCGGCGTGGTCATGCTGGTGCGCGTATTCGATGGCGTGCTCAAGCCCAAGGACAAGATCAAGCTGATGGCGACCGGCGCAACCTTCCTGTGCGAGCAGGTCGGCTCGTTTACGCCCAAATCCATGCAGCGTCCAAAGCTATCCGCCGGCGATGTCGGTTTCATCATTGCCGGCATCAAGGAGCTTAAGGCTGCCATGGTGGGCGACACCGTGACCTTGCAGGACAATCCGGCCAAGGAGGCGCTTGCCGGTTTCAAGGAGATTCAGCCGCAGGTGTTTGCCGGTCTTTATCCGGTGGAATCGCATGAGTACGATGCGCTGCGCGATGCGCTGGAAAAACTTAAGTTGAATGACGCTTCACTGCGCTACGAGCCGGAAGTTTCCCAAGCGCTGGGATTCGGTTTCCGCTGCGGCTTTCTTGGCCTGCTGCACCTTGAAATCGTGCAGGAACGCCTGGAGCGCGAGTACGACATGGACCTGATCACCACCGCACCGACGGTGATTTATCAGGTGGTGATGAAAGATGGCGAAGTGCTGGAGATCGAGAATCCCTCCAAGCTGCCGGATCTTTCCAAGATCGAGGAAATCCGCGAGCCGATCATCAACGTGACCATCCTGACGCCGCAGGAGTATGTCGGCACCCTGATTACTCTGTGCACGCAAAAACGCGGCGTGCAGAAGAACATGCAGTACATGGGGCGGCAGGTGATGCTGTCCTACGAGATGCCGATGAACGAAGTGGTGATGGACTTCTTCGACAAGATGAAGTCGGTTTCGCGCGGCTATGCTTCGATGGATTACGAGTTCAAGGAATACCGGACTTCCGATCTGGTCAAGGTGGATATCCTGATCAACGGCGACAAGGTGGATGCCTTGTCGGTGATCGTGCACCGCGCCAACAGCCAGTACCGTGGCCGCGAACTGGCGTCGAAAATGCGCGAACTGATCCCGCGCCAGATGTTCGACGTGGCGATCCAGGCGGCAATCGGCGCGCAAATCATCTCGCGCGAGAACGTCAAGGCGTTGCGCAAGAACGTATTGGCGAAATGCTACGGCGGCGACATCAGCCGCAAGCGCAAGCTGCTGGAAAAACAGAAGGCCGGCAAGAAGCGCATGAAACAGGTGGGCAACGTGGAAATTCCGCAGGAAGCATTCCTGGCGATTTTGCAGGTGGATAACAAATGAACTTCCCGCTGATTATGTTGGTTGCATTGATTGTCACCGGCGCCATCTGGCTGCTGGATATTTATGCGCTCAAGCCGAAACGTGTTGCGACCGCTAAGGAGCCCTTGCTGGTCGAATATGCCAAAAGTTTTTTCCCGGTCATCCTGGTGGTGTTCGCGCTTCGTTCTTTTCTGGTCGAGCCGTTCAAGATTCCGTCCGGTTCGATGATGCCGACCCTGCTGGTGGGCGATTTCATCCTGGTGAATAAATACGCCTATGGCATTCGCCTGCCGGTGGCCAATAAAAAGATTATCGAAATCGGCCAGCCGCGTAATGGCGATGTAATGGTATTTCGTTACCCGGATGATCCTTCGCTGGATTACATCAAGCGCGTGGTCGGCGTGCCGGGGGATAAGGTCAGCTATCGCAACAAGCGTCTCACCATCAACGGCAAGCCATTGAAGATGGAAGGCAAGGGCGGTTACAGCTACGTCAAGAGCGGGCTGAATTTTGTGAATGCGGCGCTTTACCGCGAGCAGTTGGGGGAGCATAGCCACCTGACCCTGCAACAACCAGAGGCGCCGGTTGTGCGTCTGGGCGATGTGAGGCAGTTTTCCAATCGCGAAGATTGCGTTTACAATGAAGACGGCTTTACTTGCACGGTGCCGCAGGGGCATTACTTCATGATGGGGGACAACCGGGATGACAGCAATGACGGTCGTTACTGGGGTTTTGTCCCGGATCGCAACATCGTGGGCAAGGCATTCATGATCTGGTGGAACTTTGACGATCTCAAGCGTATCGGGAAATCGATTGATTAAGAGAGGACAACCATGAAAAAACAACTCGGAGCCACGCTCGTAGGCATGCTTTTTATCGCGGCCATGATTGGGTCGGTCGTGATATTGGCGGCAAAGCTGGTGCCAGCCTACACTGAATTCATGGCGGTAAAGAAGATTCTGAATGCCATGGATACCGGCGGCGATCTCAAAACCATGTCGCCCAGAGAAATCCAGGCCTCATTTTTCAAGCGCGGCAGTATCGACAATATCCATAGCATCAAACCGGAAGACCTTGAAGTCAGCCGTTCCGGTGATCGGTCGACATTGACCGTCACTTACTCCGTCAAGGTGCCGATTGTGTCCAACGTCAGTGCCTGGCTGGATTTCTCGGCTTCGGCAGGACAATAAATGCGAGATCATCTCCTGCATGGGCATTGAAACGCTGATCCGGCGCATCGGCCACGAATTCAAGGATCCGGCCCTGTTGCGCAGGGCGTTGACCCATCGCAGTTATGGCATGCCGCACAACGAGCGGCTGGAGTTTCTTGGCGACAGCGTGTTGAACTGCTCCATCGCTACCCACCTTTATCATCTTCATACCCGCGTGCAGGAAGGCGACTTGAGCCGGATGCGCGCCCATCTGGTCAAGGAGCAGACGCTTTCCGAAATCGCCGCATCCCTGAACCTGGGGGATTACTTGCAACTCGGTGAAGGGGAGCTGAAAAGCGGCGGATTTCGCCGCCCGTCGATTCTTGCCGACACGCTGGAAGCGATTATCGGCGCCGTCTATCTTGATGCCGGATTCATTGCGGCGGAACAGATGATTGCGCGGCTGTTCGAACCGCTGATGAAAGGGCTCGATCCGAAAACCCTGGGCAAGGATCCGAAAACCCTATTGCAGGAATATCTGCAGGGCCGCAAGCTGCCTTTGCCGAATTACACCGTGCTGTCGATCAGCGGCGAGGCGCATCAGCAGCATTTTGAAGTCGAATGCGCCATCCCCGCCATGAACGTACGCGCCTGTGGCGGCGGCGTGAGCCGCCGCAGCGCCGAGCAGACTGCCGCCGGCAGCGCGCTGCAAATGCTCAACCAGCAAGGATAATATGGAATTTCGCACCGGTTACATCGCCATCGTCGGTCGCCCGAATGTGGGCAAATCGACGCTGCTCAATCAACTGATCGGGCAGAAGATCAGCATTACCTCGCGCAAGGCGCAGACCACCCGGCACCGCATTGTCGGCATCCGCACCGACGAAGATGCGCAGTACATGTTCGTCGATACGCCGGGCTTTCAGATGCAGCATCAGAACGTGCTGAACCGCGTGATGAACCGCACCGTGACGCAATCCATTTCGGACGTGGATGTGGTGCTGTTCGTGATCGAATCGATGCGCTTCGACGAGCGAGATGAAAAGGTGCTCGCCCTCTTGCCGCGCAATTGCCCGGTAGTGCTGGTGATCAACAAGGTCGACAAGGTGAGCGACAAGGCTGAGCTGCTGCCATTCATCGAAAAAGTGTCTGCTTCATTTCCCTTTACGGCGGTTATTCCGGTCAGCGCCAAGCGCGGCGCTCAGGTACCCGAGCTGGTGCAGGAAATCCGCCGCCACCTGCAGGAAGGTGAACCGATCTACGGCGAGGATGAAATTACCGATCGCAGCGAACGCTTTCTCGCTGCCGAAATCGTGCGCGAAAAGGTGTTCCGCCTGCTCGGCGATGAGATTCCCTATGCCATCAGCGTCGAGATCGAGAAATTCGAAACCGAAGGCAATCTGCGCCGCGTTTTTGCCGCCATTATCGTCGATAGGGACAGCCAGAAGCCGATCCTGATCGGAAAGAAAGGTGAAAAGCTCAAGGAAATTGGCACCCAGGCCCGCAAGGACATGGAAGAACTATTCAACAAAAAAGTCTATCTCGAGGTTTGGGTCAAGGTAAAAAGTGGCTGGGCCGACGATGAGCGCGCCGTGAAAAGCCTGGGGTACGAATAGGCCGCTGCTGTAGGTATTTGGGCGCAGCTATTCCCCAACCCAGATGAACAGCGTCTTGTCTTGATCGACCGCATTTTCTGCCAGTTGGGATAGTTCTATCAGAAAATCCTGAGCCTCATCCGCAGCAACGTCGTCAGTTTCAAATTCCTCCGAGGCGGCCAGTTCTTCGCTGATCCGTTCCAATGCCTCTTCTTCCAGATCAGCCAGTTGCCTGACCGAGCTGTGCGGAAACCGGATCAGCCACGGACCCTCTTCGGAGGCGGTAAACAGCGGGCGGAATTCGTCAAAGGCCTCATCGAAGGTCTGGCCCGTGAGGATGGACTGGAGCATCGCCAGTTTTTCCAGGCTGAGGCCGTTCGCTTCCATGCCTTGCCAGTCGTCAAGCGGAGACAGAGATTCCCCGATTGCGCTGATTTCGTCCGGCTCCCCGATCATGATATTCATTAAAATCTGCATGTTGTTCCTTTTCGTCCGCCGGTGAAATCGGCAGAATATTAGTCAACCTACCTTGGGCAGGCGGTCTAGGGCGGCTTTGATCGCCGCTTCGGGATATTCGTAGTCGTCCAGCTTGCCGCTGAAGTAGCTGTCATAGGCCGCCATGTCGAAATGGCCGTGCCCGGAGAGGTTGAAAAACAGCGTTTTCTTTTCGCCGGTTTCCTTGCAGCGCAGCGCTTCATCGATACAGGCGGCGATGGCATGGTTGGATTCCGGTGCGGGAATGATGCCCTCGGCGCGGGCAAAGGTGATGCCGGCCTTGAAGGTGGCCAGTTGCGGCACCGCCACCGCTTCGATCAGCTTCTCGTGATAGAGCTGCGACACCAGCGCCGAGTCGCCGTGATAGCGCAGTCCTCCGGCGTGGATGCCGGGCGGCATGAAATCGTGGCCAAGCGTGTACATCAGCATCAGCGGCGTCAACTTGGCGGTGTCGCCATAATCGTAGGCATAGTGGCCTTTGGTCAGGGTCGGGCAGGAAGTCGGCTCGACGGCTACCAGACGCACGTTCTTGCCGCTTGCCTTGTCGGCGAAGAAGGGGAACGCCGCGCCGCCGAAATTCGAGCCGCCGCCGCAGGGCGCGAAAATCATGTCGGGATAATCGCCGGCTTTCTCGAACTGCTTCTTGGCTTCCAGGCCGATCACGGTCTGGTGCAGCAGGACGTGGTTGAGCACCGAGCCCAGCGCGTAATTGGTATCGGCGCGCGAGGCGGCATCCTCTACTGCTTCGGAAATCGCCAAGCCGAGCGAGCCGGGATTGTTCGGATCTGCCGCCAGCGCAGCGCGACCGGTGTTGGTTTCCATGCTGGGGCTGGCAAAAACTTCCGCGCCCCAGGTCTGCATCATCGAGCGCCGGTAAGGCTTTTGTTCGTGGCTGACCTTGACCATGTAAACCCGCACTTCCAGGCCGAACATCTGGCCGGCCAGGGCCATCGAACAGCCCCACTGGCCCGCGCCGGTTTCCGTGGCGATGCGCTTGATGCCGGCTTCGGCGTTGTAATAAGCCTGGGCGATGGAGGTATTGACCTTGTGCGAGCCGGCGGGGGAAACGCCCTCGTACTTGTAATAAATTTTTGCCGGAGTACCGAGCACCACTTCCAGACGGTGAGCGCGGAACATCGGCGAAGGGCGGTAGAGGCGATATAACTCGCGCACCTTTTCGGGAATCTCGATCCAGCGCTGCGCGGAAACTTCCTGCTCGATCAGCGCCATCGGGAAAATCGGGGTCAGCGCTTCCGGCCCGATCGGTTTGCCGTCAGGGCCAAGCACCGGCGCTGGCGGGTTGGGCATGTCGGCGACGACGTTGTACCAGTGGCTGGGAATATCGGACTCGTCGAGCAGGATCTTGGTTTGGGGCATTTGGGGTTCCCTCGGTAAGCGGCTGAAATAAAGCGCTCATGATGTGCAAGCCGGTGCGCCAAGTCAACCGCTTGGGTCAAAGTAAATGGGGAGGCCCAGGCAAATCAAGCCGGACGAGCCTACTTCATCCGGGATGGCAGCTTGATCGTGTCGCCATCGACCTTGAAAATGCCTTTTCCCTGATGATGAATCGTTCGCGGGTCTTTTATGGCCGGATCGATCCATGCCTTGACCACCTCGAGAACAAAGAAACCGTATTTGTTCACCATCCGGGTGTCCACCAGCTTGCATTCCAGGTTGGCGTAACATTCGTCGATGAGCGGCGCCTGCACCAACGAGGCGGCTACCGGCGTGAGGCCGAGGGCCGGGAATTTGTCGATATCCCGCCCGGAGGTGTTGCCGCATTCCACCACTTTTTCCGCCAGTTCTACCGTCGGAATATTGATCACACATTCCCTGGTCGTTTTCAGCAGGTTGAACGAGTAATTCCGGTTGCTGACTACGCAACCCACCAACGGCGGCTCGAACTCAAGCATGGTTTGCCAGGACAGGGTCATGATGTTCGTTCGCCCCTTGCGGGCGGTTGACACCATCACTACCGGCCCGGGTTCAAGCAGGCCATATACCCTGGACAAGGGAAAGGATTTTTTTGTCATCGCGAAATTCTCCCGGTTGATCGTCTTCTGGGAAACAGGTTTCATGCTAGCAGTTTTCCATCAAGCCAGGCACGGATAGCACGAGATGGGCTCATCAGGAACAGAGCGAATGTGATAAAGTGGCGGTTCAATATTGAACCAGGCAACAACCGGAATACGCAGTCGCCGCCTATGGCCAGCCCAGATAAAGTCCGCCACGAGGCGCAAGCCGCCTTCGTCCTGCACTCATACCCCTATCGCGAGACCAGCCTGATCGTCGAGGTGTTCAGCCAGCATCATGGTCGCGTGCCGTTGATGGCGCGCGGCGCGCGGCGACCGAAATCGGCGGTGCGCGGCCTGCTGCTTTCGTTTCAGCCGCTTTCGATGAGCTGGTTCGGCAAGGGCGAACTGCGCACCTTGCACAGTGCCGAATGGCAGGGCGGCCAGCCGCTGCTGCAAGGCATGGCGCTGATCTGCGGCTTTTACCTGAATGAGCTTCTGCTGAAGCTGCTGCACCGCGACGATCCCCACGAAAATCTGTTCCTGTATTACCAGGAAACCTTGCAGGAGCTTGCACGGCGCACCGATTACGCAGCGGTGCTACGGCGCTTCGAGTTGAACCTGCTGAAAGAGCTGGGCTACGCCCTGACGCTCGACCATGATGCCGAGAGCGGCGAGCCGGTTGAGCCGGATGGACGTTATCGTTTTGTCATCGAACGCGGCCCGGTGCGGCAAAAAAACCGCCAAAACGGTGTAGAATTGCGGGGCAAGACGCTGCTCGACATGGTGGCCGACGATTACAGCGATCCGGTTACCTTGCAGCAGAGCAAGGCGCTGATGCGCACGCTGATCAATCACTATCTCGGCGACGGAACCTTGCATACCCGCCAGATTTTAAAGGACTTACAGGAATTATGATTCACCTCGGCGTCAACATCGACCACATTGCCACGCTACGCCAGCAGCGCGGAACGCGCTACCCCAGCCCGGTTCAGGCGGCGCTGATGGCGGAAAGCGCCGGTGCGGATTCGATCACTTTGCATTTGCGCGAGGATCGTCGCCATATCCAGGATCAGGATGTCGAAATCCTGCGCCCCGCCTTGCAGACGCGCATGAACCTGGAAATGGCGGTGACCGATGAGATGATCGGGATCGCGTTGCGCCTGAAACCGCAGGATGTTTGCCTGGTGCCGGAAAAGCGCGAGGAGCGTACCACCGAGGGCGGGCTCGATGTGGTCGCCCATTTCGAGCGCATCAAGCAGGCTTGCACGGCGCTGGGCGCTGCTGGCATCCGCGTTTCGCTGTTCATCGCGCCGGAAAAGGCGCAGCTCGATGCGGCCAAAGCCGCCGGCGCGCCGGTAGTGGAAATCCACACCGGCCATTTCGCCGATGCTGAAATCGATGCCGAACAGGACGCGGAGTTCGTGCGCATCCGCCAGGCGGTTGAATACGGCGTGGCATTGGGGCTGCGCGTCAATGCCGGTCACGGTCTGCATTACCACAACGTGCAGAAAATTGCGGCGATTCCCGGCATTTACGAGCTTAACATCGGCCATGCGATTGTCGCGCAGGCGTTGTTTGTCGGCTGGGAGCGGGCGGTGGCCGAAATGAAAGCGCTGATGGTGGCCGCAGCCAAATGATTTACGGTATTGGCACCGACATTATCGCGGTAGGCCGCATCGAAGCTGCCTTGAGCCGCTTCGGCGATAAATTCGCCCAGCGCATCCTGGCCCCGGAAGAAATGGACGAGTTCGCCGCCTGCGCTAACCGCGCCCGTTTTCTGGCCAAGCGCTTTGCCGCCAAGGAAGCATTCTCCAAGGCCGTCGGCACCGGCATGCGCTACCCAGTGACCTGGCAGAACATCAACGTAACCCATGACGACCTTGGCCGTCCGGGCTTCGGCCTGGCGCCGGATCTGGCCGAAAACCTGCGGCAGCGCAATATCCGCAGCCATCATCTTTCGATCAGCGATGAGACGGAGATGGTGGTGGCGTTTTCCATTCTGGAACAATAAAGAACCCAAAAATGACTCTTGGCCCGGTAATGCTGGATGTTCTCGGCACTGAACTGACCGATGAAGACAGAAAAAGGCTGAAGCACTCGCTGGTTGGCGGCGTGATCCTGTTCAGCCGCAATTATGCTTCGCAGGCCCAGTTGGCCCGGCTGACCGCCGAGATTCACGCGTTGCGCAACCCGCATCTGCTGATTGCGGTGGATCATGAAGGCGGTCGGGTGCAGCGCTTCCGCGACGGCTTCACCCGCTTGCCGCCGATGCGCGAGTTGGGGATGATCTGGGATCGCCACCCGAGCCGCGCCAAAACGCTGGCGCATCAGACCGGCTGGGTGCTGGCGGCGGAATTGCGCGCCAGCGGCGTGGATTTCAGCTTTACGCCGGTGCTGGACATCGATTTCGGCCAGAGCGGCGTGATCGGCGACCGCGCTTTTCACCGCGAACCGCAGGCCATTTCTGAGCTGGCGCACAGCCTGATTCAGGGACTCAAGCAGGGCGGCATGGCGGCGGTGGGCAAGCATTTCCCCGGCCATGGCTTCGTGCGCGCCGATTCCCACCTGGAAATTCCGCTGGATGAACGCGATTATGCCGACATCGAAGCGGAAGACCTGCTGCCGTTCCAGCAGATGATCGAATACGGCCTGGCGGCCATGATGCCGGCGCATGTGATTTACCCCAAGGTGGATAGCCAGCCGGCGGGATTCTCGAAAATCTGGTTGAAAGATATTTTGCGCAATGAACTGAACTTCAACGGCGTGATCTTCAGCGACGATCTCTCGATGGAAGGCGCCAGCGTCGCCGGCAATGTGGTGCAACGTGCAGAGGCTGCCTTGCATGCCGGTTGCGACATGGTGCTGGTATGCAACAAGCCGGAAAGTGCCGACAAACTGCTGGCCGGCCTGAAATGGGAGATGCCGGCGACGAGCATGGCAAGGCTGATTCGCATGCACGGCAAGCCACACCCGGAAAGCTGGGCCAAACTGCATGAAGATCCGCATTACGTGGCGGCGGTGCACGCCGTCGGCAGCATCGGCGTGAGGAGCGGCGATTTGTTGCTGGCTGGCGAGCTTGGCACTTGCGGAACCAGCGGAAATAACTGACATGCCTATCTCCAGTTTGCTGCCCGCCGAGCTGCGCCTGACCATCGATCCCGATTCGCTGGGCTTCGCGGATACTTCGGAGCTGCTGCAACACCCCTTGCCCTGGATCGGACAGGAACGCGCCGAACTGGCTGCCCATTTCGGCTTGGGGCTGGATCAGCCGGACTATAACCTGTTCGTGCTGGGAGAGGTCGGCAGTGGCCGTTCCTCGCTGCTCCGGCAGGCGATGCATGCTGTTGCTGCGACCAAGGCGGTGCCGCCCGACCTGTGTTACCTGCACAACTTCGATACGCCGGAAAGGCCGCTGGCGCTGCGTCTGCCGGCAGGTCAGGGCCGCTTGCTGCGCCAACTCATGCAGCAGACGGTGAAAACCTTGGTAGCGGAAATCCCGCAGCAACTGGCGGGAGATGGTTTCAAGACTGATAGCGCGCGCATCGAAAAAGCCTTCAAGGGTGAGGAAGCCAAGGCTTATGCGGAGCTCTCCGCTTTTGCCGAGGCGCGTAATTTCAGCATTCACCGCGAGGCGGGGCGGATGGTATTCACCCTGATGGGCGAGACCGGGCAGGCGCTGGTCGAGGATGAAGTGCTTTCCCTGCCCAGGGAGCGCCGTGTGGCAGTGGAGCTGGCCGAGCAGGAACTGCGCACCGAGATCGCCGTTTATTTCGAGAAAACCCGACCGCTGGAACGGGCGATGAACGAGAGCCTGGCGGCACTGCGTCGCCAAGTGGTTAAACCGTTGCTGGATCATGCGTTGCAGACTGTCCGCAGCGAACTCAAGAAGCAGATCAAGGATGCGACCAAGCTCAATACCTGGCTGAGTGAAATCGCCCGGAGCGTGCTCGACAACCTGGCGTTGTTCGAGGTTTCGGATGAAGATGAGGAAGGCCGGAAGGAACTCCTGGCTAATGCGTTATCGCGCTACCGCGTCAACCTGGTGGTGGACAATGGCGGCCTGAGCGCCGCGCCGGTGATCGTCGAAGATAACCCGCTATTTCGCTCGCTATTCGGCAGCATTGAGTATCAGACCGAAAACGACGTGCTGGTGACGGACTTCTCCCGCATTCGTGCCGGCAGTTTGCTCAAGGCGCATGGCGGCTTCCTCATGTTGCATCTGCGCGACCTGCTGGCCGATGGCCTGGTGTGGGAAAAACTGCGGCGCTGCCTGCGCAGCGGCAGATTGCAGATCGAGGAACCGGGTACGGCATTTACGCCAATCGCAGCGGTGTCGCTGGAACCAGAAACCGTCGAAATCATTGTCAAGATCGTGTTGATCGGCTCACGCGAGCAGTTTTACGAGATGCAGGAAGAAGATCCTGAGTTTGCTCGCCACTTCCGGGTCAAGGTCGATTTCGCAGAGAGCTTTACATCCAATGCCGAAACTCGCCGCGCATCGTCCATTTTTGTCGCTCATGCCTGTCGCCAGTTCGGCCTGCCCCATTTCTCGGCTGGAGCGGTTGCGCGTCTATTGGAGAACGGGCATCGCGAAGTGGACGATCAATCACGTCAATCCGCGATATTTGCAAGCACCGAAGCGCTGATATTGGAAAGCGCGGCGCTTTGCCACGCTCGAGGCGATGGCTTGGTTGATGTGCCGGATATCGAGGCTGCAATACAGGCGCGCACAAGACGTCATGATTACCCTTCCCGGCGCATGTGCGAATCCATTGCCGAAGGGGACTTGCTGATTGCGTTGCATGGTGCAAGCGTGGGGCAGATCAACGGCCTGACCCAGATCGATCTGGGCGATTATCGCTTCGGCTTTCCGATGCGCGTCACTGCGCGCACCTTTGCCGGCGAAGGCGGTCTGCTCAACATCGAGCGTGAAGTGGAAATGTCCGGCCCGATTCACGATAAGGGCGTATTTATCCTGCAAAATTACCTAGCGGCGCTGTTTTCCCATAATGCGCCGCTTTCCCTCAACGCTTCCATCGCCTTCGAACAGGAATATCATGGCGTGGAAGGCGACTCTGCTTCCTGCGCCGAGCTTTATGTTTTGCTTTCGTCGTTATCCGGCCTGCCGATCAAGCAAGGGATTGCCGTTACCGGCGCAGTCAACCAGCACGGAGAGGTGCTGCCGGTGGGCGGGGTCAATGAAAAAATCGAGGGATATTTCCGCATCTGCGAAACAGCCGGGCTGGACGGCAGCCAGGGCGTATTGATTCCGCGCCGCAACCGGCGTCACCTGATGCTGGATCGTCAGGTGGCCGAAGCCGTATCCAAGGGGTTATTTCACATTTATGCAATCGATCTGGCCAGCGAGGGCATTGAGCTTCTCACCGGTGCGCCTGCCGGTGTGGCGAATGAGGCGGGGGTTTATCCTCATGGCAGCGTACTCGGGCTTGCGCAGAAAACCTTGCTGGCTTTTCATCGCGCCTGCCATACGGTGGATAGCTCCAAATTGGGGCGCAAGCTCCGCTACTAGAATAGCTCCACATCGCCGGATATCGGCTTGGCCTTGAGGTTGTCGATGTAGCTGATTTCCTGTGTGACAATCGTGTTGTTGTGCAGGGAGCGCAGTCGTTTCACCCGCACCCGCCCGCTGGCCGGGAAGTACACCACCATGCGCGGATAGATGCTACCGACATCTTCCGACGCCACCCTGAGTCCTTCAATCTTAAGATAGTCACGCACAAAATCGATGTTGCGTTCACCGACGTCGGTCATGTTTTGCAGAATGCGTCCGCCACCGAAAATTTTTACTTCCAGATTCTTCCGCTGGCCGCCATTGCGCATGATTTCATTGATCAGGTGTTCCATGGCGTAGTTGCCATAACGCGTGGCGGAACTCTGGCTGGCGGCTTTCCAGGCGTCGGCGGGGGCGGCATCAGTGATGGGCAGCATGAAGTGGTTCATGCCGCCGATACCCATTACGGTGTCGCGAATGCAGGCGGAAACGCACGACCCCAGAGTGGTGTAGACCCCTTCATCGCTTTTGGTGACATAGTACTCGCCAGGCAGGATACGTGCCGCGTAAGACTGGTATGTTTCATTCCACGAGCGTTTTACATGCTCGAAGCCCGGTAATACCAAGGGCGGTGGCGGCGGCTTGATGGTGGATGAGAGTGCCATGGGCATTTACCTGAAATAGGGTGGTGGCTGCTTGTTTATGCCAGAAACAGTTGTGTAACCTCGATGATTTCGGCTTGGGCCTCACGCACCGTCGGCTCCATCGACTCTTCGGTCAGGCCGGTTAATTCCCATGCCAGCGGGTCAATCGGGGGGACATCGGACGGGTCGAGCGTATCCAGTTCGGCCATTTGTGAGAATACGTTGGCGATATGGATCAGCGCCGTTTCTCTGGGGTAGTGTTTGGCATTTTCAATGTGGTGGTGGTGGGCGATGCATTCTTCAAGCAAAGGAGGGAGTTTCCATTGACGTGCCAGCTCGCCGCCAACATCGGCATGATCGAAGCCGATTATTTGGTGTTCGGCTTCATTCACCGGCAGTTCGTCCACGTTATCGAGGACCAGCGTCAATGCTTCCTTTGCGGGGCCGGGCAATTTGTTGAATATAATCAGTTCACCGATATCATGCAGCAGCCCTGCCGTAAATAAAGCTTCCGGATCGCAACGACCGGCCTGCCTTGCCAATATCCTAGCGGACAGGGCGCAAAGCAAGCTGTGCTTCCAGAAATTCTCCATGGAAACCAGATCGTTGGGAAGGCCATCGAAGCTCTTGGCGACAGACATGGATAGCGCCAGGTTGCGTATCTGTGAGGTGCCGATGATCGTTACTGCTCTGGAGACCGTGTTGACCGAGGATGGAAAGCTGTATAGCGCACTGTTGGCGATTTTCAGCAGGCGCACGGTGAAAGACGGGTCCTGGCTGATGACTTTAGCGATGTCCTCGATCATGCTGTCGGGATCGTCCACGATACGGTTGATGCGCAAATAGACATCGGGCAGTGTGATCAAGCCACCAATATCCTGAACCAGGTCGCTTGCGCTGATGGTCATATTTTACCTCGGGGTTTTAATGGAATGCTCTTGGGCTAACCAGGATTTGAGTTTAACTTATTTCAAAGGCGGTTGTTCGACAGGCCAGACAAAAATTGCTGGTTTTAGCGTTGGTGCGGCAGGTGACGAATGGGGATGGGGTGTTGGCTTGGCTGTGTTGAGATAAATAAAAAAAGGGCTAGATTTCTCTAACCCTTTGAATATTTGGGGTGGCTGATGGGGCTCGAACCCACGACAACCGGAATCACAATCCGGGACTCTACCAACTGAGCTACAGCCACCACTGAAGAAACGGCCTTACTGGCCTGCCCGACAGGAATCGAACCTGTAACCCCCAGCTTAGAAGGCTGGTGCTCTATCCGGTTGAGCTACGGGCAGATTGTCGGACAAATCCTGGTCGGGGTGGAGAGATTCGAACTCCCGACATCCTGGTCCCAAAC
>JAJFTF010000002.1 GCA_021373185.1 Betaproteobacteria bacterium
CTTTTCTGCGATGACCTTGTGCCATAGCGGCTGCGGCAAGCCGGGAACGGCGGCGCGAAGCTCGGCATCCACCTGCTGCGCCAGTTGGTCGTGGCCAAGTGCCTGATGCGGGCCTTCCGCGCTGATTACGGCGCACATCAGGCCGGCCTCGCGGTTCATCTGGCCGTGGTCGAACACCCATTGCGTGACGCCATCGCATAGCCCGATCATCGGGCGAGGCAGGCGGGTGGCCGGGGCGTATTGCAGGAAAACAGTGTAGATCGGCTGGTAACCGAGGCAAGCTGTTTTTGCCGTGGCATCGGCCAATTCCGGCTGGTCGGCGACGAGCGCGGCGAGGCGTTGCGGCGGTACCGCGCAGATGACGCGGTCGAATTTTTCCGTTCCCTGGCGCGTTTCCACGGCAAACCCCTGTGCGCCTGCCCGGATCGACAGCACGGTTTGGGAAAGCCTCACCTTGCCGCCATGTTTCTCGACGAAGGCGGCGGCATATTCGGGGAACAGGCGGCTGAGGTCGGTCAGCGGCAGCAGCATGTCGCTGTCCGCCCGTGAACCGGCCAGGCTGTCGCGCAGGGCGTTCAGGAACACCTGGGCGGAAGCGGTTGCCAGCGGGGTGTTGAGCGCGGCGACGCAGAGCGGTTCCCACAGGTAGCGCCGCAGGTTGCCGGTCTGCCCGTGCTGTTCCAGCATTGCGGCAGCGTTGAGGTCTTCGGGCAGGCGAAAATTCAGGCGGCGCATCGCGCTCATAAACATCACGGCGGCAAGCCGTTCGCCCCAGCCGAGGCCGCGCGCTGTGATCAGGCCGAGCGCCAGATGCAGCGGGGCAGGGAGCGGCGCTGCCTGCAGGCTGAAACGTCCGGGAATGACCAGTTGCAACGGCAGGCGCAGCAGCAGGGCGACTGGGTCGGCGCCGGCCAGGCGCATCAGACGCAGGGTTTCATGGTAGGCGCCGAGGAAAATGTGCTGGCCGTTATCCAGCGCCAGGCCACGGTAATCGACCCGCCGCGCTCGCCCTCCCAATTGCTTCGACGCTTCGAAAACGGTGACGGGGATGCCGTGCGCAGCCAGCTCCGTTGCGGCTGCCATGCCAGCATAGCCGGCGCCGACGACCGCGACTTTCATCCGCGCAGCCAGGTTTTCACGGCAATCCACAGCTTCCTGACAGGGGTCAGCGAGGTGCGCCGATCCAGCACGTGGTAGCCGTCGCGTTCGATTTCGTCCAGCACGGTGCGGTAAATTGCCGCCATGATCAGGCCGGTGATCTGATCCTTGCGGTCGGCGGCGGGCAGTGCGGCGAACGCCTGGTCGTAATAGCGGCGCGCCCGTTCGGCCTGGAACGCCATCAGCCGGGTGAAGTTTTCCGTTTCCCGGCCATGCAGGATGTCGGCCTCGCTGACGCCGAACTGCTGCAGTTCGTCCCGCGGCAAATAGATGCGGTTACGGCGCGCATCTTCGCCGACATCGCGAATGATGTTGGTGAGCTGGAAGGCCAGCCCGAGGTCGTGGGCATAATTTTCGGTGCGCGCATCGCGGTAGCCGAAAATTTTGGCGGAGAGCAGGCCGACCACGCCCGCCACGCGGTGGCAGTAGAGCTGCAACTGGTCGAAATCGGCATAGCGGTTCTGCTGCAGATCCATTTCCATGCCGGCGATGATTTCTTCAAGTTCGGCGGCGGGCAAACCAAACTCCTTGACCAGCGGCGCCAAGGCTTGACCAACCGGGTGCTCCGGGCTGCCGGCGTAGATGCTTGTCACTTCATTGCGCCACCAGGCAAGCTTGGCGTGGGCGACAGCCGCATCGTGGCATTCGTCGACGACATCGTCGACTTCGCGACAGAAGGCGTAGAGCGCGGTGATTGCCTGCCGTTTTGGCGGCGGCAGGAAGAGGAAGCTGTAATAGAAGCTGGAGCCGCTTTTGGAGGCTTTTTCCTGGCAGTACTGGTCAGGGGTCAAAGTTGGTTCCTTCATTTTTTGCGCAGTGCGCGGTAGAGCATGTAAGCCCAGTCGCCAGACTTGAGGATTGGCCGGTTATTGAACACGTCGCCGCCGGATTTGTGCAGCTTGCGCAGGATGGTTTCCCCGCCCATGACGATCATGCGCATTTCCAGCCCGATCCGCCCGCGCAGGATGTTGCCCAGCGGTGCGCCCGACTGCAGCAGCTTGCGCGTGCGTTCGATCTGGAATTGCATGAACGGTTGCCACAGTCCGCCGCAGTCGCCGCGTGCGATTTGCGCCTCGGTAATGCGGTATTTTGCCAGTTCGTCCTGCGGCAGGTAAATCCTGTCCTTGTCGTGGTAATCGATGGCGACATCCTGGAGGAAGTTGATTAACTGCAGGCTGGAGCAGATCGCGTTGGAATAGCTGATGTTGCGTTCGCTTGCCGCGTCATAAAGATGCAGCAGCAGCAGGCCAACCGGGTTGGCGGAGCGCTGGCAGTAATTCATCAGCTCGCCGAGGTTGGCATAGCGCTTTACCGTGACGTCCTGTGAAAAGGCATCGAGCAGGTCGTAAAAGGGCTGTAGCGGCAGGCGGTGGCGGGCGACGACTTCAGCCAGATCGACGAATAGCGGCGTTGCAGGCGTAATTCCGGCGTCGATGCCGTCCAGTTCTGAACGGAAATTGCCGAGCAGCGACAGGCGCGTGGCGTCTTCGAGATCACCTTCATCGGCGAAATCGTCTGCCGCTCGCGCAAAGGAATAAATGACGCTGACCGGATGGCGCAACCGCTTGGGCAGCAGAACCGAGGCTACCGGAAAATTTTCATAGTGTTGGGGCATAGGGTTTTCAGGCCGTCTGGGTGGCGGAAAGGCAAGCGGAAAGCTGACAGCCGGTCTTTGAATATATTACACTATCGCTTTTTGCGAAAGTGGCGGAATTGGTAGACGCACTGGATTTAGGTTCCAGCGCCTCGCGGCGTGGGGGTTCGAGTCCCCCCTTTCGCACCAGAGATTGCAACAAACCACTAAAATTTTAAGGATTTGGAAATGGAAACAACTACGGGAAATACCAGCCAACTGGAACGGACGCTTAACCTGGCAATCTCCCTCGCCGGCATGCAGGCCGAGGTGGATAACCGGCTTAAACGGCTGGCACGCACCGTGAAAATGGACGGTTTCCGCCCCGGCAAGGTGCCGTTCAAGATCGTGACGCAGCAGTATAGCGGCCAGGTACGCCAGGAGGTGCTGGGCGATGCCGTGCAGAAAAATTTTGCCGAAGCAGTCAAGGCACAGGACATGAAGGTGGCCGGTTATCCAAGGATTGAGGCCAAGCCAGTCGAAGGCGAATCCCAGGATTTATTGTTTACGGCAACTTTTGAGGTGTACCCCGAGGTGGTGGTAGGCGACATCAGCGCAGCCAGGATCGAGCGCCCGCAAGTGGCCATCGGCGACACGGAAGTCGATAAGACCATCGACATCCTGCGCAAGCAGCGCGTGACCTATGATCCGGTCAAGCGTGCAGCGGCAGCCGGCGACCAGGTCGCAATCGATTATCGCGGCACTCTGGACGGTGTGGAATTTCAGGGCGGCCAAGCCAAGGATTACAAGCTGGTGCTGGGCGAAGGCAAAACGCTGAAAGACTTTGAAGGGCCGATTATCGGCATGAAGGCGGGAAAAAGCAAAACGTTTGAATTAACCTTCCCCGAAGATTATCATGCCAAGGAAATGGCGGGTAAAACGGTGACTTTCGAAGTTACGCTGAATCAGGTTTCAGAGCCTAAATTGCCTGAGGTCGATGCCGATTTTGCCAAGTCGCTGGGCGTTCTGGACGGAAACCTGGAGACCATGCGCGGCGAGATCAAGGCCAATCTGGAGCGCGAGGGGAAAAAGCGCATCGATGCCCGGATCAAGGAAGGCGTGATGCAGGCGCTGCTTGATACAACGCCGCTGGAATTGCCCAAGGCGCTGGTCGAGATGGAAATTGATCGTTTGCGCGAGGGTGCGGGCGAAGATATGCGGGCTCGCGGCATGGATGTCGGCGATATTGCTTTCCCGTCCCATTTGTTTGAAGAGCAGGCGCGCCGCCGGGTCAGCCTTGGGTTGATCCTGTCGGAAGTGGTCAAGGCTAACAAGTTGCAAGCCAATGCCGAGCAAGTGCGCGAGCGGGTGAACGAATTTGCCGAAAGCTACGAACAGCCTGAGCACGTGGTGGCTTGGTATTACGGGGAACCGAGCCGCCTGGCCGAAGTCGAATCGCTGGTGATGGAAGACAATGTGGTTCAGTGGGCGCTGGCTCGTGCCAATGTGGTGGATGCCGCAATTATCTTTGATGAACTGATGGGGGCTTGATGATTCATAGTCAGAACTGGGAGCCACAAAATCTGGGCTTGATCCCGATGGTGATCGAGCAGAGCGGGCGCGGCGAACGTGCGTTCGACATTTATTCGCGCTTGCTCAAGGAGCGGGTGATTTTTCTGGTCGGCCCGGTTAACGATGCGACGGCCAACGTCATTGTTGCGCAGATGCTGTTCCTCGAATCGGATAATCCGGACAAGGATATTTTCTTCTACATTAACTCGCCGGGCGGCTCGGTCAGCGCCGGCATGGCGATTTACGACACCATGCAGTTCATCAAGCCGGATGTCAGTACCTTGTGCCTGGGCCAAGCTGCCAGCATGGGTTCGTTCCTGCTCACCGCCGGCGCGAAGGGCAAGCGTTTTTGCCTGCCGAATTCCCGCGTGATGATCCACCAACCTTCGGGCGGCTTCCAGGGGCAGGCTTCAGACATTGAAATTCATGCCAAAGAAATCCTGTACCTGAGGCAGCGCTTGAATGCCATGCTGGCCCAGCACACCGGACAGACGGTCAAGACGATTGAAAAAGACAGCGATCGCGATAATTTCATGAGCGCTGATGAAGCGGTTAAATATGGCTTGGTGGATAAAGTGCTGGCGAATCGTGCCGATATAACTGCTTGATGCCCCAAATAAGGAAGATTGAAAATGTCTGATAAAACCGGCGGCGAAAAACTGCTTTACTGCTCGTTCTGCGGAAAAAGCCAGCATGAAGTGCGCAAATTGATTGCCGGTCCATCCGTATTCGTTTGCGATGAATGCGTCGAGCTTTGTAACGACATTATCCGCGAGGAGGCGCAAGGCGACCAATCGACCAAGGCCGGCGCCTCTGACCTGCCGGTGCCGCAGGAAATCTGCCAGTTGCTGGATGAATATGTAATCGACCAGCCGAAGGCGAAAAAGATATTATCGGTTGCCGTCTACAATCATTACAAGCGGCTGAAGAACAGCACGAAAACCGACGAGGTTGAACTGGCGAAGAGCAATATCCTGCTGATCGGGCCGACCGGCTCCGGCAAGACGCTGCTGGCCCAGACCCTGGCGCGCATGCTTAACGTGCCTTTCGTCATGGCGGACGCTACCACATTGACCGAGGCCGGTTATGTCGGCGAGGATGTCGAAAACATTATCCAGAAATTGCTGCAGAAGTGCGACTACGATGTGGAGAAGGCGCAGCGCGGCATTGTTTACATCGATGAAATCGACAAGATTTCACGCAAGTCCGACAACCCTTCGATCACTCGCGACGTATCGGGTGAAGGCGTGCAGCAGGCCTTGCTTAAACTGATCGAGGGCACCACCGCCTCGGTGCCGCCCCAAGGCGGGCGCAAGCATCCCAATCAGGAATTTCTGCAGGTGGACACCACCAATATCTTGTTTATCTGCGGCGGCGCATTCAGCGGGCTGGAGAAAGTGATTCGCGACCGTTCCGAAAAAGGCGGGATCGGCTTCGGCGCAGAAGTGAAGAGCAAGGACAATCGCAAGGAAATCGGCGAGGTGCTGCGCGATGTCGAGCCGGAAGACCTGATCAAGTTCGGCCTGATTCCGGAATTTGTCGGGCGTCTGCCCGTCATCGCGACGCTTGAGGATCTCAATGAGAATGCCTTGGTGCGTATCCTGACAGAGCCGAAAAACGCCTTGGTCAAGCAGTATCAGAAGCTTTTCCTGATGGAAAATGTGGAGCTGGAATTCCGGGACGACTCTCTCTTGGCCGTCGCCAAGAAAGCGCTGGCACGAAAAACCGGCGCTCGCGGACTGCGTTCTATCCTGGAGCATACTCTGCTGGATACGATGTACGATCTGCCTTCCATGAGCAATGTCGCTAAAGTGGTGATCGACGATGGCGTGGTGAACGGCGAGAGCCAGCCGATCCTGATTTATGCCGATCAGCCGAAAGCGGCAGGTACTGCCTGATTTTGCGCTGTCACGGTCATCTGGCCGTGACAGCCGAAGCCCCGCGTTGTCACGGCGGCGGCTTGCCCGGTTTTTTCGTGAGCATTATTCAAATTTTCAGATGCACTTGAATTGCTGCGAGTCGCCCCTACCTTAATAAACAATATGTACAAGTTAAATTTCAGGTGGAGCCCATGACCGAACACAATGATTCGTTAGATCAATCCGTGACCCTCCCGTTGTTGCCATTGCGCGATGTGGTGGTGTTCCCGCATATGGTAATCCCGCTGTTTGTCGGTCGCCCAAAGTCCATCAAGGCCTTGGAAACCGCCATGGAGTCGGGCAAGCACATCATGCTGGTAGCGCAAAAATCCGCCGCCAAGGACGAGCCAGTCCCTGAGGACATGTATGAAGTCGGCTGTATGGCCAGCATCCTGCAGATGCTGAAACTGCCGGACGGCACTGTCAAAGTGCTGGTGGAAGGCAATCAGCGCGCGCAGGTCAAGCAATTCTCCGATGTCAAAACTCATTTCGTTGCGGAAGCCGACCTGATCCCGTTGGAAGAAGGTGAGGATCATGAAGTGGAGGCGTTGCGCCGTGGTTTGTTCGCGCAGTTCGACCAGTACGTCAAACTGAACAAAAAAATTCCGCCGGAGATTCTTACTTCGCTCGCCAGCATCGATGAAGCAGGACGTTTGGCCGATACCATCGCCGCGCACCTGCCGCTCAAGATCGAGCAGAAGCAGGAAATCCTGGAAATGGTGAGTGTGCAAAAGCGCCTGGAGCACATGCTCGGCATTCTCGATGCCGAGATTGAAATCCTTCAGGTTGAGAAGCGCATCCGCGGTCGCGTCAAGCGCCAGATGGAAAAGAGTCAGCGCGAGTATTACCTGAACGAGCAGGTCAAGGCGATCCAGAAAGAGCTTGGCGACATGGAGGAAGGCTCCGATCTGGATGAGCTGGAAAGAAAGATCAAGGCGGCGCAAATGCCCAAGGAGGCGCTTGCCAAGGCTGAATCCGAGCTGAAGAAGCTGCGCCTGATGTCGCCGATGTCAGCCGAGGCCACCGTGGTCCGCACTTTCATCGATACCTTGACCGGGTTGCCATGGAAGAAGAAAACCAAAATCAGCAAGGATCTGAAAGTCGCTGAAGCGGTTCTGGACAAGGATCATTACGGCTTGGACAAGGTCAAGGAACGCATCGTCGAATACCTTGCGGTGCAGCAGCGCGTAGACAAACTCAAGGCGCCGATTCTGTGCCTGGTCGGGCCGCCCGGCGTGGGTAAAACCTCCCTCGGTCAATCCATCGCTCGCGCCACCAATCGCAAATTCATTCGCATGGCGCTGGGCGGGGTGCGCGACGAGTCTGAAATCCGCGGTCATCGCCGCACCTACATCGGTTCGATGCCGGGCAAGGTGTTGCAGGGTATGACCAAGGTCGGTGTGCGCAACCCCTTGTTCCTGCTGGATGAAGTGGACAAGATGGGGATGGATTTTCGTGGCGATCCTTCTTCGGCATTGCTGGAAGTACTCGACCCGGAGCAGAACCATACTTTTGTCGATCATTATGTGGAAGTGGAATACGATTTGTCCGACGTGATGTTCGTGGCTACCGCGAACACCATGAATATTCCGAGCGCCTTGCTGGATCGAATGGAAGTGATTCGTCTCTCCGGTTATACCGAGGACGAGAAAATCAATATTGCCATGCGCTATCTGTTGCCGAAGCAGATGAAGCAACATGGCCTGAAGGATGAAGAGGCCGGCGTTGCCGAGAGCGTCGTGCGCGATATTGTTCGCTACTATACCCGCGAGGCGGGCGTACGGAGCCTGGAGCGCGAAATCGCCAAGATTTGCCGCAAGGTGGTGAAAGCCCTGTTGCTCAAGAAGAGTAAAGCTAGAATTACGGTAACGGCACGCAATCTGGATAAATACCTGGGTGTGCGCCGCTACAGTTATGGTGTGGCCGAGCAGAAAAATCAGATCGGGCAGGTTACCGGCCTGGCCTGGACCGAAGTCGGCGGCGAATTGCTCACAATCGAGGCGGTGGCTTTGCCGGGCAAGGGCAAGATGATTACCACCGGCAAACTTGGCGACGTGATGCAGGAGTCGATCCAGGCGGCGCTGTCGGTGGTTCGCAGCCGTTCGCGCACGCTCGGCATTCCCGAAGATTTCTACCAGAAAAACGATATTCATATTCACCTGCCGGAGGGCGCGACACCCAAGGATGGGCCCAGCGCGGGCATCGCCATCACCACTGCGATGGTTTCCATCCTGGCGGGCATTCCGGTGCGGGCGGACGTGGCGATGACCGGCGAGATTACGTTACGCGGCGAAGTGTTGCCGATCGGCGGACTCAAGGAGAAGTTGCTGGCCGCGCATCGTGGCGGCATCAAGACGGTGTTGATTCCGCAGGAAAACGTCAAGGATCTGGTGGAAATTCCGGATAACATCAAAAACCGGCTGGATATCCATCCGGTCAAGTGGATTGACGAAGTGCTTGGTTATGCGTTGGAGCGCAAACCCGAGCCACTGGAGGAAGTGGTGGAAGTGCCGCCGATTCCACCGGTAGAAGAAAAAACCAAGCCTGCTGTTATCAAGCACTAAATTTGCCCTGAATCGTTTCTTGGCCAACCTGGCGACAGGTTGGCTTTTTGTTGTGTGGTATTTGTCATATTTTGACTCGTGATTTGCTTGCGGATCGAGGCGCCATGCGCGATGCCATTAAATTAGCTTAATTTGGACTTATCCGCTTGACACAAGGTTTTGCGGCTTGTTATAAAGCGTGTGCAGGACTGAATCCTGCTTCTCAACTCAATATTGAAAGGGGACTGCACGTGAACAAGTCTGAGTTAATTGATGCAATTGCCAAATCCGCCGATATGTCCAAGGCCGCTGCCGGTCGCGCTCTGGATGCCGCTATTGGCGCGGTCAAGATCGCGCTGAAAAAGGGCGATATGGTAACTTTGGTCGGTTTTGGCACGTTCTATGTCGGTAAGCGTGCTGCCCGTAATGGCCGCAATCCCCGCACTGGCGCAACGATCAAGATCAAGGCAGCTCGTGTGCCTAAATTTAGATCTGGAAAAGCGCTGAAAGATGCGGTAAACTAGCTGGCTCTGGG
>JAJFTF010000020.1 GCA_021373185.1 Betaproteobacteria bacterium
TATCGTCACCCACAACATGCAGCAGGCGGCTCGGGTCTCCGACTACACGGCCTACATGTATCTGGGCGAGCTGATCGAGTTCGGCAACACCGATACGATTTTTACCACGCCGAAAAAGAAGGCGACGGAAGACTATATCACGGGGAAGTTCGGCTGATCGCCTACCCCGCCGCCAGGCGCACGGTTTCGGCAATCGCCTCGGCCCACTGACGGACTTCTTTCTCGGATTTGCCCTCCACCATCACCCGGATCAGCGGCTCCGTACCCGAGGCGCGCAACAGCACCCGGCCCGCACCATCCAGAGCAAGTTCCGCTTCCGCCAGCTTTGCCATCACACCGGCATTCTCGCGGAAATCGAACCCCCTGACCACACGCACATTGATCAGAATCTGGGGATACAGTGTCAGATCCTTGGTGAAACCGTCCAGCGTGCTCCCGCTCTCGCGCAATGCCAGCAGCACTTGCAGCGCCGAAACGATACCGTCGCCGGTACTGTGCCGGTCGAGGCAGAGAATATGGCCGGAGCCTTCGCCGCCCAGCAGCCAACTGCGCTCGCCCAGCATCTCCATGACGTAACGGTCGCCCACTTTGGCACGGGCGAACGGGATCTTCATTTTACCCAGGGCATGTTCCATGCCGAGGTTGGTCATCTGGGTGCCCACCACGCCGCCCTTGAGCAGGCCGTGCTGGTGACGATATCTGGCGATCACGTAAAGCAACTGGTCGCCGTCGTACAATTCGCCGGAACCGTCCACCATGACCAGGCGGTCGCCGTCGCCATCCAGTGCGATGCCGAGGTCGGCCTGATGCTGCTTCACCGCCTCCTGCAATGCACGCGGACTGGTGGCGCCGCATTCGTGGTTGATGTTGAGACCGTCCGGCTGATTGCCGATGGCGATGACTTCGGCGCCCAGCTCATGGAACACCGGCGGCGCGACATGGTAGGTCGCGCCGTGAGCGCAGTCCACCACGATCTTCATGCCGCGCAGATCGAGCTCATTGGGAAAGGTGCTTTTGCAGAATTCGATGTAACGTCCAGCGGCATCGTTGATGCGGCGCGCCTTGCCCAACTGCGCCGAAGGCTTGGTCTGCATCGGGTCGTCCAGCGCCTTCTCGATGGCGCGCTCGGTCTGATCCGGCAACTTGGTGCCGGATGCCGAGAAAAACTTGATGCCATTATCCTCGAATGGATTATGCGAGGCGCTGATGACGATGCCCGCCTGAGCGCGCAAAGCACGAGTCAGATAGGCCACCGCCGGCGTCGGCATCGGCCCGAGCAGCAGCACATCCACCCCGGCGGCGGAAAGCCCGGCCTGCAGCGCAGATTCCAGCATGTAGCCGGAGATGCGGGTGTCCTTGCCGATCACCACCGCCGGATGTTCGCCCTGGGGCAAACGTTTCTCCGAAGCGGCCAGCACCCTGCCTGCTGCATAACCGAGGCGCATCACGAAATCAGGCGTGATCGGCGCTTCGCCGACCCTGCCGCGCACCCCGTCGGTACCGAAATATTTTCTGGTCATGGTTTTCCTTGCTAAAAACGACTACTAGCCACGGATTAGCACGGATGTACACGGATTATCAATGCGTTGCCCATTTCATCTGGAGCGACTTACCGGCAATGGACAAATTTTCGGCATGGCATTGTCCTATCTGTGTTAATCCGTGGCTAAACTGTTTTTTTACAGGTTGATGGCATTCACGATCTGCAAGGCGTCCCTGGTCGCCTTCACGTCGTGCACGCGGATTATTTTAGCACCCTTCATCGCCGCTATCACTGCCGCTGCGACGCTGGGGATCAGTCTTTCGTTCACCTCCAGGCCGGTGATCTGGCCGAGCATGGACTTGCGCGACAGCCCGGCCAGCACCGGCACGCCCAGCCCGGTGAAATCAGCCAGTTGGCGCAGCAAGGCAATGTTGTGCTCCAGCCGCTTGCCGAAACCGAAACCGGGGTCGACCACCAGCCGTTCGCGGCCAATGCCGGCAGCCTGCACCGCAGTCATGCGCGCCTGCAAAAACGCCATCGTCTCCGCCACCACATCGTCGTAGCTGGGTGCAAGCTGCATGGTCTGCGACGTACCCTGCTTGTGCATCAGGCACACCGCCACATTCGAAGCCGCCACTGCGTCGATGGCGCCTTCTCCCTGCAAGGCATCGATATCGTTGATCATGGCCGCGCCGGCAGCAATGGCCTCGCGCATCACCCTGGTCTTGCAGGTATCGACCGACATCGGCACGTTCCTGCCACTCAGCGCCTCGACCACCGGCAACACCCGCTGCAACTCCTCCTCGACGCTGACCGGCTGCGCACCAGGGCGCGACGACTCGCCGCCGATATCGAGAATGTCGGCACCTTCATCGAGCAGGCGCAAGGCATGCTCGATACCGGAAATTGGGGAAGCGCACTGACCGCCGTCGGAAAACGAATCGGGGGTGATATTGACGATGCCCATGATCAATGGGCGATGGAGGGGAAGGGTGAAGCGGCCGCAATGAAACATGTTGGGTGAGGCGTGAGGCGTGAGGCGTGAGGCGGGTTTACCCCTCACCTCTTTCCCCTCACCCCTCACCGATATATCAGGCTTCCGCTGCCGGATGCGAGGTCGGCGTAACCGGGGCCGGCGGCGCGCTGTCCGAAGGCGGGGTCGGCGTCGTGCTCTGCCTTGGTTTTGGCGGGCGCGGCTCCTTGCCTTCCATGATGTCGTTGATCTGATCCGCATCGATGGTTTCCCATTCCAGCAGGGTCTTCGCCATCAGTTCGATCTTGTCGCGATTTTCCTCGATCAGATGGCGCGCCAAGGCGTACTGTGCATCGACGATGCGGCGAATTTCAGCGTCCACTTTCTGCATGGTCGCTTCGGAAACGTTCTTGTGGGTAGTCACGGAGCGACCGAGGAATACTTCGCCCTCGTTCTCGCCGTAAACCATCGGCCCCAGCGCATCGGACATGCCCCACTGAGTGACCATGCGCCGCGCCATTTCGGTGGCTCGCTCGAAATCGTTGCTGGCGCCGGTCGTCATCTGCCCCATAAACACTTCTTCCGCGATGCGCCCGCCGAACAGCACGGCGATGTTCTGCAGGATAGTCTCGCGATCCATGCTGTAGCGATCTTCGGTCGGCAACTGCATGGTCACGCCCAAGGCGCGGCCACGCGGGATGATGGTGACCTTGTGCACCGGGTCGGTCTTCGACAGCAGCCGTGCCACTACCGCATGGCCGGCCTCGTGGTACGCCGTGTTCTTGCGCTCGTGCTCGGGCATGACCATGGAACGGCGCTCCGCACCCATCATGATCTTGTCTTTGGCGCGCTCGAAGTCTTCCATGTCGACCAGGCGCTTGTTGCCGCGCGCCGCGAACAGGGCGGATTCATTCACCAGGTTGGCAAGATCGGCACCGGAAAAACCTGGGGTGCCGCGCGCCAGAATATCGGCACGCACATCGGGCGACATCGGCACCTTGCGCATGTGCACCAGCAAAATCTGTTCGCGACCACGGATATCGGGCAAAGGCACCACCACCTGGCGGTCGAAGCGACCGGGGCGCAGCAATGCCGGGTCAAGCACGTCGGGACGGTTGGTCGCGGCAATCACGATGACGCCGACCGAACCTTCGAAGCCGTCCAGTTCAACCAGCAACTGGTTCAGGGTCTGCTCGCGCTCGTCGTTGCCGCCGCCCATGCCGGCGCCGCGCTGGCGACCGACTGCGTCAATTTCGTCAATAAAGATGATGCAGGGCGCATTCTTCTTGGCCTGCTCGAACATGTCGCGTACCCGCGCCGCGCCGACGCCGACGAACATCTCGACGAAATCGGAACCGGAAATACTGAAGAACGGCACTTTGGCCTCGCCGGCGATAGC
The DNA here is from genome assembly GCA_021373185.1 of Betaproteobacteria bacterium. Classification (GTDB taxonomy): domain Bacteria; phylum Pseudomonadota; class Gammaproteobacteria; order Burkholderiales; family Sulfuricellaceae; genus Sulfuricella. Next base: position 3,856 of record JAJFTF010000020.1, read on the forward strand.
CCTGGCCAACAGGGTTTTGCCGGTGCCGGGATTACCGACCATCAGCACGCCTTTGGGAATCCGCCCGCCCAGTTTCTGGAACTTGCTCGGATCGCGCAGAAATTCAACCAGTTCGGATACTTCTTCCTTGGCTTCGTCACAACCGGCGACATCGGCGAAGGTCACGGTATTGCTGTTCTCGTCGAGCATTCTGGCCTTGCTCTTGCCGAACGAGAATGCGCCGCCCTTGCCGCCGCCCTGCATCTGGCGCATGAAAAAGACCCATACGCCGATCAGCAGCAACATCGGGAACCAGGAAATAAACAGATTCATCAGGAAGGAAGGCTCTTCTTCCGGTTTGGCTTCGACCACTACGCCGTTCTTGAGCAAGTCGCTCACCATCCACGGGTCGGACGGCGCATAAGTGGTAAAGCGCTTGCCCTCGGCAGTCACGCCTTTCAGCACGTGGCCCTCGATCGACACCTTGGCGATGTGGCCCTGCTTCACCTCTTCGAGGAACTGGGAATATTCCAGCGGCGCCTGAATGGCCTGCCGCTGGCCGAAGTGGTTGAACACCATCATCAGCACCAGTGCGATTACCAGCCAGACCGCGATATTTTTCATCAAATTATTCAAGATTTCTCCTCAAGCCTGCATATGCAGACAAATTCTAAACCCTTTATTCGGCTCATGCAGCTCTTTTGCATGCGAGTCTATTTGTTCAAACCGATTCCCAGCAAATAGGTTTCGTTGGTTCGGCCCCGCGAAGCTTTCGGCTTGCGCGTCGCGACCTGTTTGAAATGCCCGCGCATGGCACGGATATATTCATCGAAGCCGTCGCCCTGGAATACTTTGACCAGGAAATTGCCGCCCGGTTTCATCTGCGCCACGGCAAACTCCAGCGCCAGTTCGGCAAGGTGCATGGCGCGCGCCTGATCGGCAAGTGCAATGCCACTTATATTGGGGGCCATATCGGAAATCACAAGATCCACCGGGCGTCCGTCCAGCGCCTTGACCAGTTCGGCCAGCACCGCATCTTCGCGGAAATCGCCCTGGATGAACGTCACCCCCGCCAATGGCGTCATTTCCAGCAGATCGAGGGCTAGCACCTTGCCGTTGCCCGCCAGCATTTTGGCCGCCACCTGCGACCACCCTCCCGGCGCTGCGCCCAGATCGACCACCCGCATGCCGGGCTTGAGCAGGTGGTCGCGCTCGATGATTTCCAGCAGCTTGTAGGATGCGCGCGAACGATAGCCTTCCAGTTTGGCACGCTGGACATAGGGGTCGTTGACATGCTCGCTCATCCAGGCCTTGCTGGTTTTAGTGGGTTTCATCGGGTAAACTGCGAGCCTTCTTCTAAGGACGTTTCCGGGAAATCATTATGTTATCGCTTACTTCGGCGCAAAAAAGTTTTTTGCGCGCTCAGGCCCATGCTCTCAATCCCGTCGTGACCATCGGAGATGCCGGCCTTTCCGAAGCGGTCATGAGGGAAGTGGGGCTCAGCCTCGCCAGCCATGAACTGATCAAGATCAAGTCGCACAGCCGCGACAAGGCTGCACGTGAAAGCCAACTGGCGGAAATCTGCGAAACTCAGGACGCCGCAGCGGTGCAGCATATCGGCAAGATCCTGATTGTCTACAAACCTGCCGACAAACCCAGGATCACCCTGCCTTAAGAATTAGCCCCGGCGTGGCGCCAATACCAGCACCAAACCCAGCAGGCTTTCAAGCAGGTAAACGATGCTTGAAATGCCGTGCCAGCGGGCAAAACGATCACGGAACAGGCTTTCCATCACGGTTTTCGGCAATGCCTGTTCCTTCAAACCTTCCATAATCGGCTGAATGCCGTAACGACCAGCCAGAGTAAGCAGCAACATCACCAGCACCGCCCAGAAAAATCCCTGCTTCAGCGCTGAAGCGCCATGCATCGCCAGGCGATGAACCAGCAGATATAAACCACAAGCCATGCCGACATAGGCGATCCAGACAAACATCCTGCCGGCCAGCATGCCGGCCAGCATTTTGTCGTCGAGCGAGGCAAACAACACCGGCGCGGCCAGATAACCGATCGCCCACAAGCCGCCCACCCACAAAGTGACGGCGAAGAAAGAAAGTTTATCGGCGAATCTGTTCATGGCATTTCAGGTGAGAGGAGCAAATTTTCCTTACCCCTCACTTAGATGTACTTCACATCCAGCACTTCATATTCACGCACACCGCCCGGCGCCTGTACCTCGGCGACATCGCCGGCATATTTGCCGATCAACGCACGGGCAATCGGCGAACTGATGGAAATTTTCCCCAGCTTGATATCGGCTTCATCGTCACCGACGATCTGGTAAGTTACTTTATCTTCGCTTTCCAGGTCTTCCAGTTCGACCGTCGCACCGAACACGCAGCGACCGTCGGCATCGAGCAGCTTGGGGTCGATAATCTGGCCGTTGGACAGCTTGCTCTCGACCTCAGCAATGCGTCCCTCGACAAAGCTCTGGCGCTCCTTGGCGGCATCGTATTCGGCATTTTCCGACAAATCGCCGTGCGAGCGCGCTTCGGCAATGGCCGCAATTACGTTGGGACGTTCAACCGTCTTCAGTTGATGCAATTCAGCACGCAACCGTTCCGCACCGATGACCGTCAATGGAACCTTGTTCATTCCTCTCTCCTAAATGCCTGGATTGCTGTGTCGCCGGGCTGAAATCAATTCAGCCGGGCGTGCAGGCCCTGCAAATCGTAGACCTGCAGTTCCTGCATGTGCTGGATACCGGCGCAGGCGGCGCGCGCGCCGGCCAGCGTGGTGTAATAGGTAATCTTGTTCTGCAGCGCGGCATTGCGCATCGCATAGGAATCGTGCACGCCGCGCTTGTCCTCAATGGTATTGACGACCAGATTGATTTCGCCGTTCTTGATCATGTCGACGATATGGGGACGGCCCTCATGCACCTTGTTCACCGGCGTCACATCGAGGCCTGCAGCGGCAATCGCCGTCGCCGTGCCGCGCGTGGCGACCAGAGTAAAGCCCAGCTCCGCCAGGTTGCGGGCAATGTCGATCACCTTTTTCTTATCGCCGCCGCGCACGCTGATAAACGCGCGACCGCTGGACGGCAGCTTCGCTCCGGTGGCAAGCTGCGACTTGACGAAGGCCTCGGCAAAAGTCAGGCCCACGCCCATCACCTCGCCGGTCGATTTCATTTCCGGCCCGAGAATGGGGTCGACGCCGGGGAACTTGATGAACGGGAACACCGCTTCCTTGACCGAGTAGTAAGGCGGAATCACTTCGTGGGTCATGCCCTGTTCCTTGAGGCTCCTGCCTGCCATGCAGCGCGCCGCGATCTTGGCCAGTTGCAGGCCGGCGGCCTTGGACACGAACGGCACGGTGCGCGAGGCGCGCGGATTGACTTCGAGCACGTAGACCGTCTCACCCTGAATGGCGAACTGCACGTTCATCAGGCCGACCACGTTCAGCCCTTTGGCCATCAGCACGGTCTGGCGGCGCATCTCATCCTGAATTTCCGGCGACAGGGAATACGGCGGCAGCGAGCAGGCCGAATCGCCGGAATGCACGCCAGCCTCCTCGATGTGCTCCATCACGCCGCCGATCAGCACGTCGGTGCCGTCGCAGATCGCATCCACATCGACTTCGGTGGCGTCGTTGAGGAAACGGTCGAGCAGCACCGGCGAGTCGTTGGAAACCTTTACCGCCTCGCGCATGTAGCGCTCGAGATCGGATTGCTGATGAACGATCTCCATGGCGCGACCGCCCAGCACGTAGGACGGACGCACCACCAGCGGATAGCCGATTTCTTCGGCCAGCCGAATCGCCTCTTCCGGTGCGCGCGCGGTGCGGTTGGGCGGTTGCTTCAGCCCCAGTTCATGCAGCAATTTCTGGAAGCGCTCGCGGTCTTCGGCCGCGTCGATCATGTCCGGCGTGGTGCCGATGATCGGCACGCCGTTGGCTTCCAGATCGCGCGCCAGCTTCAGCGGCGTCTGGCCGCCGTACTGGACGATCACGCCGACCGGCTTCTCCACCGCAACGACTTCCAGCACGTCTTCCAGCGTCAGCGGTTCGAAATACAGCCGGTCGGAGGTGTCATAATCGGTCGAGACGGTTTCCGGGTTGCAGTTGACCATGATGGTCTCGTAGCCGTCCTCGCGCATCGCCAGCGCGGCATGCACGCAGCAATAATCGAATTCGATGCCCTGACCGATGCGGTTCGGCCCGCCGCCCAGCACCATGATTTTTTTCTTGTCGGTCGGCTCCGATTCGCACTCGTCCTCATAGGTCGAGTACATGTAGGCGGTGTCGGTGGCAAATTCGGCGGCGCAGGTATCGACCCGCTTGTAGACCGGACGCACCTTGAGTGCATGACGACGCGCACGCACATCGTGCTGGCTCACGCCCAGCAGTTTCGCCAGTCTCAGGTCGGAAAAACCGCGGCGCTTGAGCTCGCGCATTTCGGCAAAATCGATGGAATCCAGGCTGCGACCGCTCAGCGCCTGCTCGCGCACCACCAGGTCGGCCATTTGCGCCAGGAACCACGGATCGATATGTGTCAGCGCATGGATTTCATCCTGCGTCATGCCGCAGCGCATCGCGTCGGCGATGTACCAGATGCGATCCGGGCCGGGATCGCCCAGCTCGGTTTCGATCACTTCGCGGTCGGCGGTCTTCTCGTCGAGCCCGTCATTGCCGGTTTCCAGGCCCCTGAGCGCCTTCTGCAGCGACTCCTGGAAAGTGCGGCCAATCGCCATCACTTCACCCACCGATTTCATCTGGGTGGTCAGGCGGTTGTTGGCCTGCGGGAATTTCTCGAAGGCGAAGCGCGGAATCTTGGTAACCACGTAGTCGATCGATGGTTCGAACGAGGCCGGGGTCGCGCCGCCGGTGATGTCGTTCTGCAATTCGTCGAGGGTATAGCCGATGGCCAGCTTGGCCGCCACCTTGGCGATCGGGAAGCCGGTTGCCTTGGAGGCCAGTGCGCTCGAGCGCGACACACGCGGATTCATCTCGATCACCACCATGCGACCGTCGTCCGGGTTGATGCCGAACTGGACGTTGGAGCCGCCGGTTTCCACACCGATCTCGCGCAGCACCGCCAATGACGCGTTGCGCATGATCTGGTATTCGCGGTCGGTCAAGGTCTGCGCCGGCGCCACGGTAATCGAGTCGCCGGTGTGCACGCCCATCGCGTCGAAGTTTTCAATCGAGCAGATGATGATGCAGTTGTCCTTCTTGTCGCGCACCACCTCCATCTCGAACTCTTTCCAGCCGATGACGGATTCTTCGATCAACAATTCCTTGGTCGGCGAAGCATCCAGACCGCGCTCGCAAATCTCGAGGAACTCTTCCTTGTTGTAGGCAATACCGCCGCCCGAACCGCCCATGGTGAAGGAGGGCCGGATAATGGTGGGATAGCCGACCATCGCTTGCACTTGCAAGGCTTCTTCCAGGCTATGGGCGATGGCTGCGCGCGGACAGGCGAGACCGATCTTTTCCATCGCCTTCTTGAACTTCTCGCGATCCTCGGCCTTGTCGATCGCTTCCTTGGTCGCGCCGATCATTTCCACGTTGTACTTTTCCAGCACGCCGTGACGCGCCAGATCGAGCGCGCAGTTGAGCGCGGTCTGGCCGCCCATGGTGGGCAATAACACGTCGGGGCGCTCGACGGCGATAATCTTCTCCACCACCTGCCAGGTAATCGGCTCGATATAGGTGACGTCCGCCATCTCCGGGTCGGTCATGATAGTGGCCGGATTGGAGTTGACCAGGATGACCTTGTAGCCTTCCTCGCGCAGCGCCTTGCAAGCCTGCGCGCCGGAATAGTCGAATTCGCACGCCTGGCCGATGACGATGGGGCCGGCGCCGATGATCAGGATGGATTTAATGTCTGTACGTTTTGGCATAAATTTTAACCGCAGATGAACGCCGATAAACGCGGATAAAAACTGCCGGCATCGGCGTTCATCTGCGTTTATCGGCGGTTAATTCCCTTTGTGTTGCTGCATCAGGCCGATGAAACGGTCGAACAAGTAATCCACGTCGTGCGGCCCGGGGCTGGCTTCGGGATGACCCTGGAAACTGAATGCCGGCACATCGGTGCGGGTAATACCCTGATTGCTGCCGTCGAACAGCGACTTGTGGGTCACGCGCAAATTGGCCGGCAAGGCCGCTTCGTCGACCGCAAAGCCGTGGTTCTGGCTGGTGATCATGACGCGGCCGGACTCGAGATCCTGCACCGGATGATTGGCGCCATGATGGCCGAATTTCATCTTGCGCGTCTTCGCGCCGCTGGCCAGCGCCAGCAATTGATGGCCGAGGCAGATACCGAAAGTCGGGATGCCTTTTTCGAGCACGTCGCGGATCGCCTCAATGGCGTAATCGCAAGGCTCGGGGTCGCCCGGGCCGTTGGACAGGAACACGCCGTCCGGCTTGAGCTTGAAAACTTCTGCAACGGGGGTCTGGGCAGGCAACACGGTCACCTTGCAGCCGCGTTCTACCAGCATGCGCAGAATGTTGCGCTTGACACCGTAATCGTAGGCGACCACATGAAATTTGGGGTTGTCGAGGGGCTTGAAGCCGCTACCGAGCTTCCATTCGCCTTCTTGCCAATCATAGGGCTTGTCGCTGCTCACCTCCTTGGCCAAGTCCATGCCAGCCAAGCCGGGGAAGCCGCGCGCCAGTTCCAGCGCCTTGGCCTCGTCGATTTCGCCCGCCATCAGGCAGCCGCTCTGCGCACCTTTTTCGCGCAACAAACGGGTCAGCTTGCGGGTGTCGATATCTGCAATGGCGACGACGTTATTGCGCTTGAGGTAGGCGCTCAAATCCTCGGTGTTGCGCCAGTTGCTGGACTGGATCGGCAAATCGCGAATCACCAGGCCACTGGCGAAAACCTGGCCGGATTCTTCATCTTCGGTATTGGTGCCGGTACTGCCGACATGCGGGTAAGTCAGCGTAACAATCTGGCGGCAATAGGATGGATCGGTCAGGATTTCCTGGTATCCGGTCATCGCCGTATTGAAAACCACCTCGCCCACGGCATGGCCGGCAGCGCCAATGGAAATGCCACGAAACACTGTCCCGTCTGCAAGTGCAAGTATGGCGGTCTGGTGATGCGGCACAGGAACTCCTTGAATAAACAGCGGATATGCAAAGCGGGGCTGGCTTACGCCCTCCCCGCTCTTTAACATTTTGGATTATACCGGATTACGGCGCTGCCATCAACGTGGCGGACACCTTCATGCCCGTTATCCCACACCTAACTCTCTTGAATGAAGCCACCAACAAGCGGATGAAATGGACGGGGTGCGCCGCGCGCAATTCATCGCAGGCCGAGCACGTCCTGCATGTCGAACAATCCCTTGCCGCTACCGGCAAGGAAGCGCGCCGCACGCAGCGCACCCAGCGCAAAGGTGGCGCGACTGCTGGCTTTATGAGTGATTTCGATACGCTCGCCGGTGCCGGCGAACAGCGCGGTGTGATCGCCGACGATATCGCCGCCCCGCACTGTGGCAAATCCGATCGTCGAAGGGGAACGCTCGCCGGTCACGCCTTCGCGGCCATAAACCGCACATTCCGCCAGATCCCTGCCGAGTGCACTGGCCACTACCTCGCCCATGCGCAAGGCGGTGCCGGACGGCGCATCCACCTTGTGGCGGTGGTGCGCCTCGACGATCTCGATATCGTAACCCTCGTTCAAAACGCGGGCCGCCATGTCGAGCAACTTGAGGCTGAGATTCACCCCGACGCTCATGTTGGGCGCGAACACCACGCCGATATCGCGTCCGGCATCGGCGATCAAGCCCTTCTGCTCGGCGCTGAAGCCGGTGGTGCCGATAATGATGTTGACGCCAAGCTTGCGGCAGATTTTCAGGTGATCCAGCGTCGCTTCGGGGCGGGTGAAATCGATCAATGCGCTGCAACCCTTCAACGCAGCGCCGGGATTGTCATTGATCGCCACGCCGCACGATGCGCCGAACAACTCGCCTGCGTCCTTGCCGGCAAACGGGCTGCCGTGCCGCTCCAGAGCGGCGGCAAGCCGCATGTCCGACGCCTGCGCCACCGCCTCCAGCAGGGCACGACCCATGCGCCCGGAACTGCCTGCAATCGCAATATTCAATGTGGTCATATCATGAATCCAAAAATAGCCAAATCTGCTTCACAGACCTATCTTGTCCAGCATCTTGCCGAAAAAACCTTTTTCCTCTTCCGCTGGCGCCGCATGCGGCACCGATGGTTCAGACGCTTTTTCCGGGGCGCCTGCAGCGGCGTTTTTCGCCGCTTCCGCCTCCGCTATCGACTCGGGCGTAGCCGCCACCACGTCGCCTTGAACGCGGCGCAACAAATCCTGTTCGAAAAACAACGCCATCTTGCGCTCTTCCGTCAACTTGCCGGCTTTATTAAAACGATAAACATAATCCCAGCGATCGGCATGGAACGAGTCGGTAATCAGCGGGGTGCCCATGATGAAGCGCACCTGGGATTTGGTCATGCCGGGCTTGAGCTTCGCCACCATATCTTGGGTGATCACGTTCCCCTGCTGAATATCGATTCGGTAGGGCGATATTTTTTCGGTAACCGCATCGGTCACGGAGCAGGCTGCAACGAACAGCAGGACAGGGATGACAACAAATGATCGCAGAACGGATTTCATAAAAATCCCGACAGGAAACAATTTAAAGTGACCGCATTATAACATCCCATCAAGCGCTGGAAAGCGCAGACCCCATATTTAGGCACATCCAAAAACTCCCCGGGCATAGATCTGCCACGAGGCAGTTGGGATGAAATATGGATTTTTAGGGGTGCACATTATATGATTGGCCCACTGAAACATTCGGACTGACTCAATGGGCGATTCCCAGGACCTGAAAAATGCCGGGCTCAAGGCTACCATCCCGCGACTGAAAATCCTGAACCTGTTCGAAACCAGCAACGTGCGCCACCTCACTGCCGAGGATGTGTACAAAATCCTGCTGGCGGACGGCGACGACGTGGGATTGGCTACGGTATACCGGGTGCTTACCCAATTCGAAGCAGCCGGCCTGCTGATCCGCCACCATTTCGAAGGCGACAAGGCCATCTTCGAACTCAATCAGGGCCGCCATCACGACCATCTGGTTTGCCTGCAATGCGGCAGGGTGGAAGAGTTTTACGATCCGGATATCGAGAAAAAGCAGGATAAAATCGCCAGGGAACGGGGCTTTATCATCCGCGACCACTCGCTGTACCTATTTGCCGATTGCACCAAAACGAACTGCCCGAACAAGACCTGACTACAACAAAGCTTCAACCATGAAATCAGGCTCGGACGCCTAAAACCCGCCCCCCCATGACCGCACCCGCTAAACCATCAGGCCCTGCCGCCCCATCTCCCTCTGCTTTCATCGCACAACTGATCGCCGGCATTCTGGCGACCAACCTGTTCGTTGCCGCCTTGATCGGGCTGTCAATACACCGCAGTTACCATCAACATCAGGAAGGCGCCGAGATCACCACCCAGAATCTGGCGCAGGTGCTGGAAAGCGAACTGGCCGGCTTCCTCAAGAATGACGACATGGCCCTGTTCTCGGTGATGGACGAATATCAAAGACAACGCGCCGCCGGGAGCATCGACAAGAAAGCGCTGAACGCCCATATCGAGCGGGTGCGTTCTCGCCTGCCGGAAATCGACGCACTGCGAATAACCGACGCGCAAGGCTTGCTGATCTTCGGGAGCGGCGTCGTTCCCTCCATGAGGACCAGCCTTGCCGACCGCCCTCATTTTATCCGCCTGCGCGACGACCCCAAGGCGGGACTGGTGATCTCTCAACCACAGGTGAGCCGTGTCAACCAGAAATGGGTCATCGTCCTGGCGCGGCGCATCGATCAGCCGGACGGAACTTTCGGTGGCATGGTATTCGCGGCAATCTCGCTGGAACACCTTTCCCGGACCTTTTCCACCCTCAACGTTGGCCCACGCGGAATCGTCACACTACGCGACGGCGAGTTGGGCATTGTCATCCGCCACCCCGAACCCAGCGTGGTCGGCAGCGTGGTCGGGCAGAAGACTGCGCCCGCACCGCTGCGGGAAATGGTTCTGGGCGGGCAGAAGGCCGGCACTTACACGGCGCTTTCAACCGTGGACGGCACCGAGAGGACTTTCTCCTATCGCCGGGTCAATGAGCACCCTCTTCTTATTATCGTCGGACTGGCTACCGACGACTACCTCGCCGAATGGCGGAACGGCAACGAAAAACTGGTAGAAATGGCAGCTCTTTTCATCCTGATTACCTCAGTGGCAGCGTGGATGATTTATCGCTCCTGGAAGCACCGAATGCATTCGGTCGAAGCATTGGCTCGCCAGGAAACCAAATTCCGCACCATGGCCGACTACACTTATGACTGGGAATACTGGCAAGGGCCGAATCAGGAAATCCTGTACATGACACCGTCCTGCGAACGGGTAACGGGCTACTCTTCAAATGAATTCGTTGCCGACCCCGTCCTGCTCCAGCATATTGTCCATCCCGATGACCAGTATGTGATGGATCAACATATGCGAGACATCGCCCATCTGGATGGGGCGATGACGGATTTCCGCATCGTTCGCCGCGATGGAGGAATCCGCTGGATCTCCCATCACTGCCACGCTGTCCATAATGAAAACGGCGAACCCACGGGACGCCGCGTCAGCAACCGGGACATCACCGAAAGAAAGAGCGCGGAAAACGCATTGCAGGAAAGCGAAACACGCCTTCATGAGTTGTTTGAAAACATGGGCAATGGCGTAGCCGTTTACCAGCCTTCCACAGATGGATCGGACTTCATCATCACCTCCATGAACCGCGCAGCGGAACACATCGAGAACCGGCAATGCGATGACTTGATCGGGAAAAGCGTGAAGGATGTTTTTCCCGGCATTGTGGAAATGGGCTTGCTCGATGTCTTCCGACGTGTTTGGCAAAGCGGCAAGGCAGAGCATTTTCCGGTTTCTCTTTACCATGATGGGCGCATTTCCGGTTGGCGCGAGAACTACGTCTACAAGCTGCCCAGCGGCGAGATCGTGGCAATTTACAACGACATCACCGAGCGCAAAAAGGCAGAAATGCAACTCCGGGAGTTGAACGACACGCTGGAACAACGAGTGGACGAAGCTGTCCACCAGAACATGGAGCATGAACGCCTGCTTATCCAGCAATCGCGCCTGGCCGCAATGGGCGAGATGATCGGCAACATCGCCCAC
>JAJFTF010000035.1 GCA_021373185.1 Betaproteobacteria bacterium
CAAGGCGATTCAGCACATCGTCACCACCGGCGTCACCCAGAACGGCCGGGTGGAAATCCTGCAAGGGCTCAAGGCGGGCGCAACGGTGGCGGTGGACGGCGCGGGTTTCCTCACCGACAAGGCCGCGGTCAGCGTGAAAGAGGCAAACGGCAATAAAGGCGCGCAGAAATGACCTTGCCCGAACTTTCCATCAAGCGCCACGTGCTGGCGTTCATGCTGTCCGCCATGCTGGTGCTGTTCGGTTACATCAGCTACCAGCGCATCGGCATGGATCGTTTTCCTCATATCGAGTTTCCGATTATTTCGATTTCCACCACGCTCAAGGGCGCCAACCCGGACATCGTCGATTCGAGCATCACCAACGTGCTGGAAACTTCGGTCAACAGCGTGCCCGGCATCGAGCATATCCAGTCCAGTTCCTCGCCCGGCGTGTCGGTCATCAACATCACCTTCAGCCTGGACAAGAAAGTGGATGTCGCCTTCAACGAGGTGCAGTCCAAGGTCAACCAGGTGTTGCGGCGCTTGCCCAAGGATGCCGACCCGCCGGTGGTCTCCAAGGTGGAAACCAACGCCATGCCGATCATGTGGCTGGCGCTGCGCGGCGACCGCACCCAGCAGCAGCTCAATCAGCATGCGCTGAACGTCATCAAGAAGCGTCTGGAAACCATCGACGGCGTGGGTGAAGTGCGCCTGGGCGGACGCCGCGACCGCACCATCCGGGTCAACCTGTTGCCGAAGAAGATGGCGGCTTTTCAGGTTACCGCCCAGGATTTGACCAGCGCGTTCGCCAGTGAGCATGTCCAGGTGGCCGGCGGTTTTCTGGTCGGTCAGGCGACGGAAAACCTGATCAAGCTCGACCTGGAATTCCATCGCCTCGACGAGCTGGAAAAAATGGTGATCGCCTACCGCGACGGCGCACCGGTACGCCTCAAGGACGTGGCGGAAATCGAGGACGGTCTCGCCGATTATCGGCAGCTCGCCCGTTTCATGGGGAAAACCACCATCGGCCTGGGCGTCGTCAAGGTGGCCAACACCAACACCGTCGCCATTGTCGATGCGATCAAGAAGCGCCTGGAAACCGAAATCATCCCGCAATTGCCGCCCGGCATGACGCTCGACGTGGTCTCCAACGACGCGATATTCATCCTGGAAATCGTCAATTCGTTGAAAGAGCATCTGATCGAAGGCACGCTGCTGGCCTCGTTGATCGTCTGGCTGTTCCTGCGCTCGATTCGCTCCACCCTGATTATCGCCACCGCGATTCCGGTGTCGCTGCTGGGCGCGGTGGCGGTGATCTATTTCGCCGGTTTCACCCTCAATTCGCTGACCATGCTGGCCTTGCTGCTGCTGATCGGCGTGGTGGTGGACGACGCCATCGTGGTGCTGGAGAATATTTTCCGTCACCGCGAGGAAATCGATCCCGATCCGGTAACGGCTGCCGTCAACGGCAGCCGCGAAGTGGTGTTCGCCGTGTTGGCCGCCACCTTGTCATTGGTATCGATTTTCGCCCCGGTAATTTTTCTCGGCGGCATCATCGGCCAGTTTTTCAAGGCGTTTGCGGTGGTGGTCACCTTCGGCGTGCTGGTGTCGCTGTTCGTTTCCCTCACCCTGACGCCGATGCTGTGCTCGCGCTATCTGCGCGTGTCCAAACAACACGGACGAGTGTATTACGCCCTCGACCGATTTTTTCACGGCATGGACAGCCTGTATCGTTACTTGTTGGGCAAGGCGCTGAGCCATCGCTGGAAAGTGGTGTTCCTGACCCTGGCGACGGTCGTCGCCAGCAGTTATTTCTTCGCCAATGTCGGCAAGACCTTTGTGCCCGAGGAGGACGAGGGGCGCTTCCTGGTCAATCTCCGCACCCCGCTCGGGTCGAGCATAGACTACACCGACAGCCGTTTGCGCATGATCGAGAACATCCTGTTCCGGCACAAGGAAATCGTCACCGAATTTGCGTTGATCGGGCTGGGCAGCGCCGGCCAGGTTAATCAGGGGACGGTGGTGGCGCGCATGCTGCCGCGCGGCGAGCGTAGCGTCAAGCAGCAGGAACTGATCCCCATTTTGCGCAAGGAGTTGGCGCAAATACCCGGTGCTCGCGCCTTTGCCGCACCTTATCCGATGGTCGGCGGGCAGCGCGGCGAGCCGCTGCAATTCGTGGTCAGCGGCCCCAATCTGGCGGAAGTCGGTCGTCTGTCGCAGGCGTTACAGCAAAAAATTGCGGCAGAGCCGGGCATCGGGCGCATGGACATGGATTTGCAGCTCGATTTGCCGCAATTGACGCTGACCCCGGATCGCACCCGCATTGCCGCCGCCGGCTTGTCCACTCAGGACGTGGCGTTGGCGCTCAATGTGCTTTCCGGCGGCGTGGATATCGCCAAGTACAATGACGAGCCCGGCGACGGCCAGCGTTACGATATTCGCCTCAAGGCCAAGAACGGCGAATTCAGCCAGCTTTCCGACCTGAACAAAATTTACCTGCGCAGCAAGGACGGCAAACTGGTGCGCCTCGATACCGTAACCGGCATCAAGCAGATTCTCGGCGCGGCGATCATCGGTCGATTCGACCTGCAATACGCCGCCACCTTCTATGCGTCGCCCACCATCCCGCTGGGCGATGCGGTGACCAAGGTCAAGGAGGCGGCTGCCGGCATCATGCCGCTCGGCTATAGTGTAAAAATGATCGGCCAGGCGGAGGAATTCGGCAAAACCGTGAACTACATGATCTTCGCTTTTTCCCTGGCGATGGTGCTGCTCTACATGGTGCTGGCTTCCCAGTTCAACTCTTTCATCCAGCCTTTCATCATCATGTTGGCGCAGCCGCTGGCGATTATCGGCGGCGTATTGGCGTTGTGGCTTACCGGCCACACCCTGAACATCTATTCGATGATCGGCATGGTGCTGCTGATCGGGCTGGTGGCGAAAAACTCCATCCTGCTGGTAGACCTCACCAACCAGCGGCGCGAACAGGGTAACGGCATCGACGACGCCTTGCGCGACGCCTGCCCGATCCGCATGAGGCCGGTACTGATGACTTCGTTGACGGTGATCCTGGCACTGCTGCCGGCGGCGCTGGGATTCGGCGCGGGCGCCGAGACCAACGGCCCGCTGGCGGTGGCTGTGATCGGCGGCATGATCACCTCGACCCTGCTCACCCTGGTGGTGGTGCCGGCGGTTTATTCGCTGGTGGAGAACGCCTTGCAGCGCTGGCGCAATCGCCACCCGCGCATGGTTGAAGAATGATCGGGAGCCGGTAATGAAGTTAATGCTGACAGGGTTGCTGATTGCCACGGCTGGGATGACCGGTTGTTCGCGCGATGCGGCGCAAACTTACCAAGGCTATGCCGAGGGCGAATTCGTGCGCGTTGCCGCGCCGTATGCCGGCTCCCTTACCACGCTGGCGGTACAGCGCGGCGCGCAGATCGAGGCCGGCGCGCCCCTGTTCGCGCTGGAACAGGACAACGAAAAAGCGGCGCGCGATGAAGCGATGCAGGGATTGAAGCGCGCCGAGGCGCAATGGGAGAACCTGAAAAAAGGCAAACGCCCGGTCGAGCTGGACGTGGTGATTGCCCAGCGTGAACAGGCGCGGGCTGCGCTGAAGCTTTCCCAGGCCGATCTTTCACGCGATGAAAAACTGGCGAAAGACGGCTTCATCTCCAGCCAGAAATTGGACAGCGACCGCACCGCGCTGGAGCGCGACCGCCAGCGCCTGAGGGAACTCGAGTCCCAGCTCGCCAGCGCCAAGTTATCGGCGCGGGTGGATGAGGTGCGCGCCGCCGAAGCGCAGGTTGCCGTTGCGCGCGCCACCCTCGCCCGCGCCGACTGGTCGCTCGCCCAGAAGAGCGTGAAAGCGCCGGTCGCCGGCCTGGTGCAGGACACGCTTTACGTGCCGGGCGAATGGGTGCCAGCCGGCAATCCGGTCATCTCGCTGTTGCCGCCGCAAAATATCAAGGTGCGCTTTTTCGTGCCGGAAGCGCGGGTTAACGCGCTTAAGGCCGGGCAATCCGTGACGGTGTCCTGCGATGGCTGCACCGTGCCGATTCCGGCCACGATCAGCTACATTGCGCCGCAAGCTGAATACACGCCGCCGGTAATCTACAGCAAGGAAAATCGCAGCAAACTGGTGTTCCTGGTCGAGGCGCGTCCGGCTCCCGCCGATGCGACCAAGCTGCGCCCCGGTCAACCGCTGGACATCAGGCCCTGACCCCATGGCTGACGAAGATCTGGTGATCGATGTCGCCGGGCTGAGCAAGTGCTTCAACGGCCTGGTGGCGGTCAACGATCTGGCGCTCCAGGTGCAGCGCGGCGAGATTTACGGCTTCCTCGGGCCGAACGGCAGCGGCAAGACCACCACCATTCGCATGTTGTGCGGCCTGCTCACCCCCGATGGCGGGCGCGGCACCTGCCTCGGCTACGACGTCATCCGCGAAACCCGCCAGATCAAGCGCCAGGTCGGCTACATGACGCAGCGCTTCAGCCTGTACGAAGATCTCTCCATCCGCGAAAACCTGGACTTCACCGCCCGCATCTACGGCATGGAAAACCGCCGGCAGGCGGTGGACAGATCGCTCGAGCGCTTGGGCCTGGCGGACCGCCAGAAGCAACTGGCCGGCACGCTGTCCGGCGGCTGGAAGCAGCGCATGGCGCTGGCTGCCTGCATGCTGCACGAACCAAAATTACTGTTGCTGGATGAGCCGACTGCGGGCGTCGATCCCAAGGCGCGGCGCGATTTCTGGGATGAGATTCACCGCCTCGCCGGCCAAGGCATCACCGTGCTGGTGAGCACGCATTACATGGATGAGGCCGAGCGCTGCCACCGCCTGGCTTACATTGCCTACGGCAGCCTGCTTGCTCAGGGCACGGTGGCGGAAGTGGTGGCCAACTCCGGCATCTTCACCTGGATGGTGGAATGTGCCGACGTTTACGCCCTTGGCGCGCAGTTGCGCGGCTTGCCCGGCATCAGCCAGGTGGTGCCGTTCGGCAACATTCTTCATGTCAGCGGCACCGACGCCGCCCTGCTGGAGCGCTCCATCGCCCCGTTCCGGGAGCAGGCCGGCTGTCGCTGGGTTTCGATCCAGCCGGGGCTGGAGGATGTCTTCATCCAGATGATGGAAGGAGCCAAAAGCAATGTCTGAGCGCTTTGCCTGGCACCGCTTCCTCGCCGTGGTCACCAAGGAATTCATCCAGATGCGGCGCGACCGCCTGACCTTCGCCATGATGGTCGGCATCCCGCTGATCCAGCTAGTGCTGTTCGGCTTCGCCATCAATGCCGATCCCAAGGAGTTGCCTACGGCGGTGCTGCACGCCGATCACAGCGAGTTCTCCCGCAGCTTCGTTCGCGCCCTGGAAAACAGCAGTTACTTCAAGATGACCGCGCAGCCGGAAACCGAAGTCGAGGCGGAGCGCATGATCGCCGAGGGCGAGGTGCAGTTCGTAATCAACATCCCGGAAAATTTTGCGCGCAAGCTGCAGCGCGGCGAGCGCCCGGTGATTCTGGTCGAAGCCGACGCCACCGACCCCACCGCGACCGGCAACGCCATCGCCGCGCTCAGCCAGTTGTCCCAGACCGGGCTCGACCACGATCTGCGCGGTTCGCTGGCGCATTTGCAAGGCAAACCGGCGCCGTTCGAAGTGCGCCTGCACCGCCGCTACAACCCGGAGGGTATCACCCAGTACAACATCGTGCCGGGGTTGATGGGGGTGATCCTGACCATGACCATGATCATGCAGACCGGCCTCGCCATGACGCGCGAACGCGAGCGCGGCACCATGGAAAATCTTCTCGCCACGCCGGTACGGCCTTTCGAGGTGATGGCGGGGAAAATCCTGCCCTACATCATGGTCGGCTATATCCAGGTCACGTTGATTTTGCTCGCGGCCCACCTGATTTTCAGCGTGCCGATGCTCGGCAGCGTGTTCCTGCTCTATGCCGTGGTGCTGCTGTTCATCGCCGCCAATCTGGCGGTGGGGCTGATGTTCTCCACCGTGGCGAAAAACCAGATGCAGGCGATGCAGATGACGTTCTTCTTTTTCCTGCCGTCGATGCTGCTGTCCGGCTTCATGTTCCCGTTTCGCGGCATGCCGCAGTGGGCGCAGAACATCGGCAGCGTGTTGCCGCTGACCCATTTCCTGCGCATGGTGCGCGGCATCCTGCTCAAGGGCAACGGCCTGATGGAAACCCTGCCGCACCTGTGGCCGATTGCCTTGTTCCTGCTGACCGTGGTGGCGATCGGTTTGAAGCGCTATCGCAAAACGCTGGACTGAGCGGAATCCCTCTCCGAATTCGCGTCAAACAATGGTAGGCTGACAGTCGTTCCTTTTTTTACCGCAAACATGAACACAGTCCTGATTCTGGCGATAGCGGCGGTGGTCATCGTGCTGTTGTTCGATTACACCAACGGCTTCCACGATGCCGCCAACATCGTCGCCACCGTGATCGCCTCGCGCGCCATGACGCCGGTGCAGGCAGTGCTGATCGTCGGCTTTTTCGAATTTCTCGGCCCGCTGCTGGGCGGCACGGCAGTGGCGAACACCATCGGCACGTTCGTCAGCCTTGGCGATTTGCCGTCCACGGTTTCGCTTGCCATCATCGTCTGCGGGCTGGCCGGCGCGATCTGCTGGAACCTGCTGACCTGGTGGCGCGGCATCCCCTCCTCTTCCTCGCATGCGCTGGTGGGCGGGCTGGCCGGCGTGGTGGCGGTTGCGGTCGGGGTCGATCATGTCGCCTGGGGCTTCGGCGAACTGTTCCTGCATGGCCGTTTCACCGGCGTCACCAAGGTATTGCTGGCGTTGTTGCTGTCGCCGTTGATCGGCTTCTGGGCCGGCTATTTCCTGCATCGCCTGATGCTATTTTTGCTGCGCGGGGCGAAACCCTCGATCAATCGGCATTTGCGTCGCGCCCAGTTCCTCACCGCTGCCGGACTGGCCTTTTCCCATGGCGCCAACGATGCGCAGAAAAGCATGGGCATACTCACTCTGGTATTGCTGCTGGGCGGCTTCATTCATGAATTCGTCGTGCCGTTCTGGGTGATACTGGCCTGCGCCACCTCGATCACATTGGGCATCATGTCGGGCGGCTGGCGCATCGTGCGCACGCTGGGTTTCGCCATCTACAAGGTGCGACCGCTGCATGCGCTCGATTCCCAACTCACTTCGGCTGGACTGATTTTCGCCGCTTCCCTGGCGGGCGCGCCGGTCTCCACCACCCATGTGGTCGCCACCTCGATCATGGGCATCGGCGCATCGGAACGGCCCAAGGCGGTGCGCTGGGCGAAGGCGGAAGAAATCTCCATCACCTGGCTGATCACCATGCCGGGCGCGGCGCTGGCGGCCATTGTCTTTTATTTCCTCATGCAGGCAAGCATGAAATTTGCGGGGTAGAACATCATGAGCGAACCGGATAAATCCCTGTTGCAGCGTTTCCTCGAGCGTATTTTTCCCAAGACGCCCAATTTCTTCAAATTGCTGACCGAGCAATGCGAACTGGTGAGCCATTCGGTTGACGATCTGGTCGAGTTCATGAGAACCGGCAACGAAGAGCTGGGGAGAAAAATCAAGCAGGATGAACACGAAGCCGACCTGATCAAGATGCGCAACCTTCATGCCCTGAACGAGGCCTTCTCCACCCCGATCGACCGCGAGGACATTTACCGCGCCATCGCCGACCTCGACCGCATCGTGACCTATTGCAAAACCACGGTCAGTGAAATGGATGTGCTTGGCGTTACGCCCGACACCTTCATCGTGGAGAAATCCAAATTACTGCAGGAAGGCGTGGATGCGCTGGTGGCCGGCTTCGGCAAGCTGGGCACCGACCCCGGATCGGCGGCGGGCGATGCCGACAAGGCGCGCAAGGCGCAACGACAGGTCGAAAGGTTATACCGTATCGCCCTGGCCGAATTGTTCAAGGGTGACGATTACCTCGACATGTTCAAGCGGCGCGAAATCTACCGTCATCTTTCCAATGCCGCCCACAACATGGCCCACTGCGCCAACACGTTGCACGATATCGTGGTCAAGATCAGTTAGGGATTTGCTGGCCGCCACTCCTGCGGTAAAAATTTTGGCTCTTCAAAATGCGGGGTTAATTTCGGGCGCGCACTGGATGGCACATAAATTTCAATTGTGTTGATTGGCGAATATGAGAATGTCTCGGTTGCGTCAGAGTACGCCCCCCTACCGCGCTCAAAACTTGTCGTTCGGCGCAGGGCTATTGTTCAATCAATCCCCCATTTTTGGTTGACGAAACCATGTCAAAAGTCACCGTCGCCGGTGCTAACCTATTTCGCATCGACATCATGGGGGAAAGACATGGGCAATATAGATACTACGGAGCCGGTAAGGATTCGTCTTGTAAAGGCAGCGTTGGATTGCTTTCTCGCTGACGATTACCACCGTGTCACCACCCGGCTGATTGCCAAGAGGTCTGGCGTCAATGCCTCGATGATCCGGTACTACTTCGGTAACAAAGAAGGGCTTTACGAGGAGATGATCCGAGAAACCCTGAATCCGTTGCTGGCCGTACTTGATGGCCCGATGTTATCCTCTGTCGCAGGTTTCACGGACTTTCTCCGCCTGTATTACGACGCCATGACAACTCGACCTGAGTTTCCCAAGTTGATACTCAAGGTATTGGCCCTCAACCATGGGCCTGGCCGACGCTTTATCCAGCAGATGCTGGAGCGCGGACGCACACGAGGGGCGCGGAAGGTGTCCGATTTAAAAGTCCAGGGACAGATCGCCTCCGCCATCGATCCTGACATCCTGCGATTGGCTTTTGTCAGTCTAGCCATGACACCCGTGTTGCTGAAGGATATCTTCGAGGAACAGACGGGACGCCCGATGGACGCCGCATTTCTGGAAGAATTGGCGGCCTTTAATGGGCACCTGTTTTCTGCTGGATTGACGCCGTGCGTTTCAAAATAACTGGAGATAGACCCATGTCTTTTCAGAAGAATGCCGGGGCCGTGCGCCGCTTTGCCAAGACTATAAAATTCGGCGCTTGGCTACAAACCATCTCCAATAAGCTCACCCCCCCGCCGTTTAGGCTGATGCAGATCGGCTCAGCCTTCTGGCAGTCGCGGGCACTTTATGTCGCCGCGAGGCTGGATATTGCCACCACGATGGGTGATGAGATGCTCGATGCGAAAGAAATTGCCATTCGCATCGCCGCCAATACCGATGCCATTGGGCGGCTGCTGCGTCTACTGGCTGCAATAGGGATCTTCGAGGAGACTGCGCCACATGTTTTTCGCAACAACAAGTTCTCCTCTTTCCTGCGAATGGACAATCCGAAAAATGTGCGTGCCATGATCCTTATGCATAATTCCGAAACCATGAGCCGCCCTTGGTTTGAGCAGCTTGAGCAAGGCGTGCGCCAAGGTGTCCCACCCTTTCGTCTGAGCCATGGCGAGGAGCTGTTTTCTTACCTGGATGGCCACGTTGACTTCGACAAGCTGTTTTCCGAAGCCATGGATAGTGTCGAGGCGCTTACCGGGGACAGCTTTGCCTCTGATTTCGACTGGGGACGGTTTGAGCGGATTGTTGACGTGGGTGGCTCCCGTGGCACCAAGTCGCTTGCCATTCTGAAACGACACCCTAACCTATCTGCTTTAGTAGTAGACCGCCCCCAAGTAATCGCAGAGGCGCAGCATTATTGGGCCGGCAATAATGCGATCGGTATAGAGCGGCTGCACTTTCAGGCTGGCGACATACTGAACTCGATTCCGCCAGCGCAGAGCGATAGGGACATTTACCTGCTCTCCGCCGTCCTACACGGGTTCGACGACAATACGTGTGTCACCATTCTACGCAATCTCGCCAATACTTGTGGTCGCACCGGTGCTCGGGTCGCATTGTTGGAAATGGTGCTGCCGGAGGTTGGTGCCGATTTAGCCGGGGCATCGTTCGATATGCAGATGTTTATGGGATCGCGAGGGCGCGAGCGCACCTTGAGTGAATGGACATCGTTATTTGGCCGTAGCGGGATGGCGCTGGAAGAAATGGTTGGCCTTCAATCGCTCGGAAACATCCTCGTCTTGCTTCCACAAAAGCTATTTTGAATGGCCGCATTCGGCAAGACAGCCTGGCCGTTTAGGGCCGATTGGAGGCGCTTGGCGTAAAGTTAAAACAACCGCATATTGCGGATGCCCCAAATTTTCACGTCAGCAATACCGCAACAATACCGCTCAGAAAAATCCCGCCAAAGCTGCCGGCCTTGCCGATTTAGGCAACCGGCGTATCCGCCCTTTTCCGAATCAAATCAGGAATATCGTCGCCAGGCCGAGAAAGATGAAGAATCCGCCGCTATCGGTCACCGCCGTGATCATCACGCTCGAACCGACCGCCGGATCGCGCCCGAGCTTGTGCATCAGCATCGGGATCAGCACGCCCATCAGCGCCGCCAGCAACAGGTTGAGGATCATCGCGCTGGTCATTACGATCCCGAGTGCGGGATTATGGTAGAGCAGCCAGGCAATCAGCCCGATGATGCCGCCCCACACCAGGCCGTTTATCAGGCTGACCTTGAGTTCCTTGAAAAACAGTTTGCGCATGTTGTCGCTATGAATCTGCCCGAGCGCCAGGGCGCGAACGATCATGGTGAGAGTCTGGTTGCCGGAGTTGCCGCCGATGCCGGCGACAATCGGCATCAAGGCTGCGAGGGCGACGATTTTCTCGATCGAGCCTTCGAATACGCCGATCACGCGCGAGGCGATGAATGCGGTTACCAGGTTGATCGCCAGCCAGGTCCAGCGGTTCTGGATACTGCGCCAGACGGTGGCGAACAGGTCTTCTTCCTCACGCAAACCGGCGATCGACAGCGCTTCACTATCGGCTTCCTCGCGGATGAAGTCCATCATTACGTCCACCGTCAAACGTCCGACCAGCTTGCTGTTCTCATCCACCACCGGGGCTGAAACCAGGTCGTAACGTTCGAACGCCTGCGCCGCCTCGTTCGCTTCGTCGTCGGGATGAAAGGTCACCGCTTCTTCAGCCATCACTGCGGCGACGCTCACATCGGGGTCATGCGTCAGCAGCCGCTTGAGGGACAGGATGCCCTTGAAGTTGTCGTCGCGATCCACCACGAACAGTTTGTCGGTATGGCCCGGCAGTTCGCCGAGCCGCCGCAGGTAACGCAGCACGACTTCGAGGGTGATGTCGTCGCGGATGGTCACCATGTCGAAATCCATCAGCGAGCCGACGGCATCTTCCGGGAAAGACATCGCCGATTGCAGGCGCGCCCGGTTCTGGCTGTCGAGCGACTCGATCAGTTCCGACATCACGTCGTGGGGCAGGTCGGGCGCGAGGTCGGCGATTTCGTCGGTGTCGAGCTGCTCGGCAGCGGCCAGCAGCTCCTCCCGATCCATGCTGGCAATCAGCGATTCCCGCACCGCATCGGAGACTTCCAGCAGGATGTCGCCGTCGCGCTCGGCCTTGACCAGATCCCATACCAGCAGACGCTGCGCCAGCGGCAGGGCTTCGAGAATGTAGGCGACGTCGGCGGGGTGCAGTTCGTCGAGCTTTTTCTGCAGTTCGGCCAGGTTCTGCTTGTGCACCATCGACTCGATCAGGTCGTGACGCGGCATGGCCTGCTTGTGGACAAGCCCTTCCACCAACTGGTGCTTGTGCAGCAGCTCGACGACCTGCTGCAGGCTTTCCTGGATGCTTTCCTGAATTTTTGTTTGCTCTGTTTCAGACATGCCGTCGTCCCCTTGTCGCACGCTTGCCCGGAAGACGTAAAACATCCGGCGCAACGCGTGCCATCTCCGCATGGAACAAATGCCCATGGCGGATCGAAGCCCTTTTGATAGAGCGCAGGAAAAATCAGGAAATCGAGGGTTCCGGTCGGAGCCGGAGGGTCGCGCTTTTGCCTGTTTTTCCGCTGTATTCCAGCGGAAAAACCGTCAGGGCCAAAGGCGCATTGAGGGGGTTAACCGCTAGAACAAAAAGTTTGCTGCGAAACTGCGACAACTATAACTGTCCAAGGTGGAAACCCTTGAGAATGAAAACGCCCGAATTGTAATCGCCGCCGGCAACATCTGTCAATTTGCAATGACTGTGGAATGGCCGCTGATCAGGGCGCTTGCACCTGATTCATGCGCACCAGGATGATTTCCGTTTTGCGCGCCAGGCCGCGTGCATTGCGATGGCTGTCGTAGTAGCGCGGGTTGGGCACCATCGAGGCCAGTTTGGCGGACTGTTCGGCGGACAGATTGGCCGCGCTGGTTTTGTAATAGTGGCGAGCCGCCGCTTCAGCGCCGAATGTGCCGTTGCCCCACTCGATGACATTAAGATAAATCTCGAAGATGCGGCGCTTGCTCATCATTCGTTCCAGCATCACGGTAATGATTGCCTCCTCGCCCTTGCGCCAGAATGCCCGTTTGGAAGAGAGGAACAGGTTTTTTGCCAGTTGCTGGCTGATGGTGGAGCCGCCGGCGACGATTTTGCCCTTTTTCTGGTTCTTTTCGTAAGCTTTCTGGATGCCCTCCCAGTCGAAGCCTTCGTGGTCGAGAAACTTGGAGTCTTCCGCCGCGATCAGGGCGCGCTTGAGATTGTTGGAGATGCGGTTGTACGGCACCCACTGGTAATACAGTTCGGCGTCGGGATTTTTATTTTGCAGGATTTCCAGGCGCTGTTCCATGAATGCGCTGGTGGACGGGTTGTGATCCACCCACCACCAGATATGGGCGAAAAGCCACAACTGATAAAGCAGCATCGCGGCGACCAGCAGGGCTGTGCTTCGCCACAGCCAGCGCCAGAGGAATTTCAGCATGATTTGAGCTGTGCGATGACCGGCTCGGTTTGCGGCCTGATGCCGCGCCACAGCAGGAAGGATTCCGCCGCCTGTTCGACCAGCATGCCGAGGCCGTCGGCCAGAAGCCTCGCGCCGTTGTCCCCGGCGAATTGCAGGAACGGGGTCAGGCCTTTGCCATACATCATGTCGTAGGCCAGTGCGCCGGTGGCGAATACGCCCGTCGGCAGGGGCGGCAACTGGTCGCTCAGGCTGGCCGAGGTGGCATTGATCACGATGTCGAACTGGTGTCCTGCCAATCGAGCATAGTCGCCGCCCTCGACTTGGCCATAAGGCGCAAAATGGCGTGCGAGTTCGACGGCTTTTTCCGCCGTGCGGTTGGCAATGGTCAGGTGCGCCGGTTTCTGCTGCAACAGCGGCAGCAACACGCCGCGAGCGGCGCCGCCCGCACCCATCAACAGCACACGCTTGTCTGCAAAAGAAATGCCGTGGTTGTCGCAAATGTCGCGGGTCAGTCCGGCGCCATCGGTATTGTCGCCGAGGATAGACCCGTCAGCTTCGAACTTCAGCGTATTCACCGCCTCCGCCAGTTGCGCGCGGTCGGTCAGCCGGGTTGCCAGTTGCCAGGCTTCCTGCTTGAACGGCACGGTGATGTTGAGCCCTTTGCCGTTTTCTGCCTGGAATGTGCGCACCGTTTCGGCGAAGTCGTCCAACGCCGCCAGAATAGCGGTGTATGCCATGTCCTGCCCGGTCTGGCGGGCGAATTCAGCGTGGATCAGCGGGGATTTACTGTGCCCGATGGGATTGCCGATTACGGCGTAGCGATCAGTCATGCTGCCTCGAACGATAAAGGGTGCCTCTAAAAATCCAGATTTCATCCCAACTGCTTCGTTGCGGAAAAAATTTCTTGCTTACATATCATTCATATGCGGCGCGGCGAAATTTTTTCCGCGCCTTGCATACGATTCCGCATGGGCTTCAGCCCATAGCGGATCGGTGTCCCCTTGTGGGGCATTTGGGCGAACTCTAAATTTTTAGAGGCACCCTAATATGTCACTGGGTGCCGCATTATAAGTCAACCCGCGCTTGATTTGCGTGCATGTTTAGGTTGTAATTCGCGGAATCTTCGGCCACCCTACCCTTCATGGCGCATACGCATAAACCTCATCACGATCACGGCATCCACCCGGATCGGCTCGGCCATTTTCAGGCCGCACAAAAAGTCACCTGGATCAGTGTCGGCGTCAACATATTGCTGACCGTGCTGCAGATCACGGTCGGCCTGTTCGGCAAATCCCAGGCGCTGGTCGCCGATGGCCTGCACTCCCTGTCCGATCTGCTTTGCGACTTCCTGGTGCTGTTCGCCAATCGTCACGGTGCGCGCGATGCGGACGAAGAACATCCCTATGGACACGCCCGCATCGAAACCGCGACTACACTGGCGCTCGGCCTGATTTTGCTGGGCGTTGGCGGCGCACTATTCTGGGGCGCGGTGGAGCGGCTGCAAAATCCTGCCGCACTGCAAAAGGTCCATGTCGCTACATTGTGGATTGCGATCCTGACCCTGGCCGGCAAGGAAGGCCTGTTTCGCTACATGCTGCATGTCGCCCGCAAGCTGCGTTCGCAGATGCTCGAAGCCAACGCCTGGCATGCGCGCTCCGACGCCGCCTCGTCGCTGGTGGTGGTGGCGGGCATCGGCGGCAACCTGCTCGGTTTTACCTCAATGGATATCCTGGCGGCAGTGTTGGTGGCGATCATGATCGCGCGTATGGGCTGGAAACAGGCGGCTCAGGCGACTTCCGAACTGATCGATACCAGCCTGGACAAGAACGAGGTAGAAGCCATTCGTACCACTTTGCTCTCGACTCCCGGCGTTCTCGGCGTGCATGAATTGCGTACCCGGCGCATGGGCGACCGCGCGCTGGTGGATGCCCATGTGCTGGTCAATCCGCGCATCAGCGTTTCGGAAGGACATTACATCGCAGAAAGCGCCAGAGCCCATGTCCTCAAGCGGCACCATGCCCTTGATGTCATGGTGCATATCGACCCGGAAGACGATTCGTCGTCCAAGCCCAACCAGCACCTGCCCAGCCGCGAAGCGTTGATTGCGCTGTTGCAGCAGCAACTGGGGCCGACGCTTCCCGATTCGGAAAAGATGGTGTTGCATTATCTGAGCGGGCGGGCGGAAGCGGAAATTTTTCTTTCGGATGGCATTCGTCAGGAGCAAGTTGTGGCGCTTGAAGCGGCGGTAAAACATTTGCTGCAGGAGAATGGGGTTTTTTCTGCAATACACTTGCACCGGCATCGTGCACCATAATGGTGCCAATCGAGCTGAACTTGCACAAGTTTGGTGCGGCAAATAAAGCGTGCCGATTCATAAGCAGTTATGGCACAATGCTTTTTTTTCTCTTTTGCTTGGCATGTTTCCTGCTAAATTGCCACACCAGAGGCAAAACCCGGATCACAAAGTAAATTTTTCGCAAACTTAGATAGTTAGGAGATTAACATGGCGGTAGCCGACGTCTTAAAAATGATCAAGGACAATGAAGTCAAATTCGTTGACCTGCGCTTTACCGATACCCGCGGCAAGGAACAGCACGTTTCCATTCCTTCCCATGTCGTGGACGAGGCCTGGTTCGAAACCGGCCACGCTTTCGATGGTTCCTCCATCGCCGGCTGGAAAGGCATTCAAGCCTCCGACATGCAGTTGATGGCCGATCCCGAGACCGCGAACCTTGATCCGTTCTTTGACGAGTCCACCCTGATCCTGACTTGCGACGTTGTCGAGCCTTCCGACGGCAAGGGCTACGATCGTTGCCCGCGCTCCATCGCCAAGCGCGCCGAAGCCTACCTGAAATCCTCCGGCGTAGGCGATACCGCTTACTTCGGTCCTGAGCCAGAATTCTTCATTTTCGACTCCGTCACCTGGCATGCCGACATGTCCGGCACTTCGGTCAAGATCGAATCCGAAGAGGCAGCCTGGGCCTCCGCCGAGAAGTTCGAAGGCGGCAACACCGGCCACCGTCCTGGCGTCAAGGGCGGCTACTTCCCGGTTCCCCCAGTCGATTCCTTTCAGGACATCCGTTCTGCCATGTGCCTGGCGCTGGAAGAAATGGGCGTGCCGGTTGAAGTGCATCACCATGAAGTGGCGACCGCCGGCCAGTGCGAAATCGGCACCAAATTCGGCACGCTGGTAAAGCGCGCCGACCAGACCCAGATCCTGAAATACGTGGTGCAGAACGTGGCTCACGCCTACGGCAAGACCGCTACCTTCATGCCCAAGCCGATCGTTGGCGACAACGGTTCCGGCATGCACGTTCACCAGTCGATCTGGAAAGACGGCAAGAACCTGTTCGCCGGCAACGGCTACGGCGGCCTGTCCGAAATCGCGCTGTATTACATCGGCGGCATCATCAAGCACGCTCGCGCCCTGAATGCGATCACCAACCCCGGCACCAACTCCTACAAGCGTCTGGTTCCTGGCTTTGAAGCACCGGTGATGCTGGCCTACTCCGCCAAGAACCGCTCGGCTTCGATCCGCATCCCGCACGTGGCCAATCCGAAGGGTCGCCGTATCGAAACCCGCTTCCCGGATCCTACCTCCAACCCTTACCTGTGCTTCTCCGCACTGATGATGGCTGGCCTCGACGGTATCCAGAACAAGATTCATCCTGGCGACGCAATGGACAAGAACCTGTATGACCTGCCGCCGGAAGAAGAGAAGTTGATTCCGACCGTGTGTTCTTCGCTCGAACAGGCGCTGGACTACCTGGACAAGGATCGCGAGTTCCTGACTCGTGGCGGCGTGTTCTCCAGCGACTGGATCGATGCCTTTATCGACCTGAAGATGGAAGAAGTCACCCGCTTCCGCATGACCACTCACCCGGTCGAATTCGCCATGTATTACAGCCTGTAATATTTGAGCTTGCGGCACAGGAAGGGCGGGTTATCCCGCCCTTTTTATTTGCCTGTCAGCCGGCGGCTTATCCGAACGTTGCTAAAATCAGGGTTATCCCTTAACCTGAGCCTGCCTTTGTTTGTCGGCCCACCCCATGAAAATTAAGCTACTTATCCTTTTATCGTTTCTTCTGAGCCAGGCGGCTTATGCCGACATTTATAAGCGTGTCGACGAAAACGGTCACGTGACCTATTCCAACACGCCGCTCAAAGGCGGCAAGAAAGTTTATCTCAGCCCGATTCCCGAGGGCGCTCCGGCCAAGTCGAAGCCATCCGCCGCGACACCGCAGAATTTTCCTCGTGTCGATGGCGGCACCCAGAAGAAGCGCGATGAATCGCGGCGCGGCATCCTGGAGCAAGAGCTGACTGCCGAGCAAAAATTGCTGGAGGAAGCCAGGAAAGCGCTGACGGAAGGCGAAGCGGTGCGCCTGGGCGGTGAACGCAATTATCAGAAATATCTGGATCGGGTGCAGGGGTTAAAGGATGAAGTCACCTTGCATGAAAAGAATATTGAAGCGCTGAACAAGGAAATTGCCGGTATCCGGTAATCCATCCAATCCCTGGCGCGACTCTTGCTAGACTTGTAGCAAACCACCCAGAGACGAATCCCTTTCGCGATGCCGAACCCTTTTGCCGGACTCGAACACCTGACTACCGCCGTCATCCTGCTCGATCAGGATTTGCGGGTCGCCTATCTCAACCCGTCGGCAGAGAATTTATTCAAATTCAGTCGCAAACATGTCATCGGTCTGCCTTTGCAACAGGCCTTTGGCGAAACCGAAGCGCTTCCCAAGGCCGTCGAGTCGGCGCTGCTTACCCGAGCCAGTTTTATCGAGCATGAAATTATTCTGTCCACGCCCGGCAACCAGACGCTGTCAGTCAGTTGCACTATTACCCCGGTGGAAATTGGCAGCATCAGCCTGATGATGGAATTTCACCAGATCGACAAGCAGTTGAAAATTGCGCGCGAGGAGCGCATGCAAATGCAGCAGCAGGCCAACCGCGAACTGTTGCGCAACCTGGCCCACGAAATCAAGAATCCGCTGGGCGGACTGCGCGGTGCGGCGCAATTGCTGGAGCACGAGTTGCCCCGCACCGGTCTGCGCGAATACACCCAGGTGATCATCCAGGAAGCCGACCGCTTGCAGAAGCTGATGGATCGATTGCTCACCCCCAATCATTTGCCGCATTTGCGCCTCACCAATATTCACGAGGTGCTGGAGCGGGTGCGCAGCCTGACCCTGGCGGAAACGCCGAAGGGCATCGTGATCCGGCGCGATTACGACACCAGCCTGCCGGAACTGGCGGCTGATCCGGAACAACTGATCCAGGCGGTGCTCAATATCGTGCGCAATGCCGTCCAGTCGATGCAGGGCAAGGGAGAAATCACCTTGAGCACGCGTGTCGCGCGCCAAGTGACGCTGGCCAAGAAACGCTACCGCCAGGCTATCCAGGTGCAGATTACCGACAACGGCCCCGGCATTCCCGAAAACATTCGCGAGAAAATTTTTTACCCGCTGGTTTCCGGGCGTGAGGGTGGCAGCGGTATGGGATTAACGCTGGCGCAAACGCTGATCAACCAACATCAAGGCACGATCGAATGCGACAGCCGGCCCGGTCGCACCTGCTTTACCCTGCTGTTGCCGCTGCCCGACTCCCAAGGAGCTGTTCATGAATAACTCGAACATTCTGGCCGTGCTGGCGGGCGCGCTGCGGCGTTGCCGGTCGCTTGCAGGGAATAGCCATGCGGCGCGCCCGACGTCTTGCATCGCATCCCGCCAGCGCGCCCATAATTGTCCAACTTATTCATGAACAGATCCTAAGGAGCTCAAAAATGAAAGCAGTCTGGATCGTTGACGATGATCACTCCATTCGCTGGGTGCTTGAAAAAGCGCTGGCACGCGAACAAATCGTGTTTCGTTCTTTTTCTTCCGCCCAGGATGCGCTGGAAGCGCTTGAAGACGACGCCCCGCAGGTGGTAGTGAGCGATATCCGCATGCCCGGCACTTCCGGCATGGAACTGTTGAAGCAGTTGAAAGAACGGCTGGCCGATGTGCCGGTCATCATCATGACCGCGTACTCCGACCTGGACAGCGCGGTCTCGGCCTTTCAGGGCGGCGCATTCGAATATCTGCCCAAGCCGTTCGATGTCGACCATGCCGTGGCGCTGGTTCGGCGCGCGCTGGAAGAAAGCCTGCGCCAGGCCGGCAAGCCGGAAGCGGCGGAAACGGCGCCGGAAATTCTCGGCCAGGCGCCGGCGATGCAGGAGATTTTCCGCGCCATCGGACGGCTTAGCCAGTCCCATGTCACCGTGCTGATCAATGGCGAATCCGGCACCGGCAAGGAATTGGTGGCGCTGGCTTTGCACCGCCACAGCCCGCGCGCCGGCAAGCCTTTTATCGCACTCAATACGGCGGCCATTCCCAAGGACTTGCTGGAATCCGAATTGTTCGGTCACGAGCGCGGCGCGTTTACCGGCGCCCAAGCCATGCGGCGCGGGCGTTTCGAACAGGCGGACGAGGGTACATTGTTTCTCGACGAAATCGGCGACATGCCGCCCGAATTGCAAACGCGCCTGCTGCGTGTGCTTTCCGATGGACAGTTTTACCGTGTTGGCGGCCATCAGCCGATCACCGTCAATGTGCGCGTGATCGCCGCCACTCACCAGAATCTGGAGCAGCGCGTCAAGCAGGGGCTGTTCCGTGAGGATCTGTTTCATCGTCTCAACGTGATCCGTCTGCGATTGCCGCCGCTACGCGAGCGCGGCGAGGACATCCCGTTGCTGGCCCGGCATTTCCTGCAGAAAAGCGCGCGCGAGCTCGGTGTCGAGCCCAAAAGGCTGTCCCAGCCCGCGATGCGTTATTTCACCACGCTGGGCTGGAGCGGCAATGTGCGCCAGTTGGAAAACGTTTGTCACTGGCTGACTGTCATGGCGCCGGGGCAAAACATTGAAATCTCCGATTTGCCCCAGGATTTGCGCGACGATCCGGTCTCCATTCCGGAAAAAGACTGGCGCGAGGCATTGGCGCGCGAAGCGGAAATTGCCTTCAATCGCGGCGAGAAAAGCGTGATGGATCCATTTTCTCGCGACTTCGAAAAGATATTGATTGCCTGCGCGCTGAAACATACCGGCGGCAGGCGCATCGAGGCGGCCAATCTGCTCGGGCTGGGGCGCAATACGCTGACGCGAAAGATTCAGGAGCTGGGGATGGAGCCGAATTCCGGCGCCGAGTCATGAGTTGAAAGTCCCCGGCAACCTGCTTACACTCCGCTTTTAGCCCTCAACATTCATCATCATGCACAAACGCAATCGCCTGTTCGTTTCCATTGCCCTGATCTACGGTTTGCTTGGCGGCCTGATCGCCATCGTCCGGCTGCTCGACCCCAGCCTGATTCCCGGCAACGTGCCGCGCGCCCACGGCCACATCATGCTGCTCGGATTCATCCTGATGATGATCTACGGCATCGCCTTGCATGTGCTGCCGCGCTTCGGCGGTTTTCCGCTATATTCCGAGCGCATGGCCGACTGGCAGCTATATGCGGCCAACACCGGCTTGCCGCTGATGATCGCCGGCTGGCTGGGTTGGCGCGACATGCTGGTGATGACCGGCGGCCTGTTTACCTACGGTGCGATCGTGCTGTTCGGTCTCAACATGATCCTTACCGTCAGGGGGAAAGGCAGTGCCTGAAAAAAACATCGCTGAAGTGCAACGTCAGGCCCACTCCCGCATGGCGCAGATGGGTTTTACTTTTTCCCGCGATAACCGTGGTTTCATCATCGCCGCCCAGGGATACTTGATGCTCGCCGGAATCGGCCTGCTGATCAATGGCAGCCTGCTCGCCGACGGTGCGTCCCGTCCCGCCTTTCTCCACCTGTTTACCCTCGGCTTCATGCTGTTCATGATCTATGGGCTCGGCAGCCACATGCTGCCGCGCTTTACCGGCAACCCGGTCCGCGAAGGCGTTTGGCCATGGTGGCAAATGGGGTTGGCACACGCCGGGGTGGCGAGCTATGTGGCTGGCTATCTGCTCGGCTGGCATGGCTTGGTGATCGTCGGGGCGCTGCTGGCATGGCTGTCGCTGGCGGTATTCACGTTCCGGGTCTGGCCGGTGTTGTGGCCGAAGAAGTGCTGAAGAAGTACTAGAGTTCCACCATCACCGGCGCGTGGTCGGAAGGTCGTTCCGTCTTGCGCGCTTCCTTGTCGATCACACAGGACTTGCAGGATTTAGCCAGTGCCGCGCTCAGCAGAACATGGTCGATGCGCATGCCCATGTTGCGGCGAAAGGCGTTCATGCGGTAATCCCACCAGGAATAGGTTTTCTCCGGCTGCTCGAACAGGCGGAAGCTGTCTGCCAGCCCAAGCTGGAGCAATCGCCGGAATGCCTCGCGCTCGGACGGGCTGACCAGAACCTGCCCTTCCCACACTTTCGGGTCGTGAACGTCGCGGTCTTCCGGCGCGATATTGAAGTCGCCCAGCAGCGCGAGTTCGGGGTAACGCGCCATTTCCTGCCCGAGCCACGCAACCAGCGCATCGAGCCAAGCAAGCTTGTACTGGAACTTGTCGGAATCCACGCTCTGGCCATTGGGCACATAGATATCGACGATCCGCACGCCGGCGATGGTTGCCGCCAGCACCCGCTTTTGCGGGTCGGTAAAGTCGGGAATCGCGGTAATCACTTCGGTGGCCGGGGTTCTGCTCAGGATCGCCACGCCATTGTAGGTTTTCTGGCCGCTGAACAGCGGTTGATAGCCTGCAGCAAGGATTTCGGCAGCGGGAAAATTCTGGTCTTCCTGCTTGGTTTCCTGCAGGCACAGTACGTCCGGCTGGTGGACGACAAGCCAATCCAGAACCTGGGGCAAACGGACTTTAAGGGAATTGACGTTCCAGGTGACCAGCTTCATGAACGGCGGTTATTTATTGCCGGTCGCGGGATTTTTTTCGTCGCCTTTGGTTTCGGCTTTTGCCGGTGCTTTCGGCTTGAGTTTCAGCGCCGGCGCGCTTTTGGGGTAGCCGGCTTCATCCAGTGCGGCATCCCAGGCTGAAGTTTCATAGCCTTTCAGGCGGGTAATCTTGCCGACAGCCAGAACAGGGACTTCGACGTTGCCGATCAGTGCTTTTAATTCCTCTTGAACCTCTGGAGCGCCAGCATCTTTTTCGTTGAACGGGATGCCGCGCTTGATCAGGTGGTCACGCGCATTGGTGCAGGCCACGCCACAACCGGAGTTATACAGGGTAACCGGAAAATTTTTTGCTGCCATACGGCTGGCATAGGGTAGGGAATCGTTGTCCGGTGGCGGGACATTCAAATTCTTTTCTTCGACTTCCTTGGCGGAGGCCGGCGGCGGCTGATCGGTATAATGCACTTTGCCGCTGCTGTCTACCCAGCGGTAAAGCGGCGCGGACTGCGCCGAATACACCGCGAACATGCAGAAGATACAGAAAAAAACGGCGAGTTTCATATCCTCAGTCCATGCAGGCGTCTTTGATAATAGGCCTTGAGGATCAGCATGCCGGTCGCCACGCCGATGGCGAAAGCCCCTAGCGCCACCAGCAGGATGAATGGAAACGACGACTTTGGCGCGTTGCCCGGTTCGGCTCGGTTTAGCCGCTCCAGTTCACGTTGCAGGTCGGCGACTTCTACCCGCGCAGCGATTAGATCTTTTTGCGTGGCGTCCGTCCCGGCTTGGCTCTTCTGCTCGGGTTTTTCCTCTGCGGCATCCTGAACGATCAGTAGTTTGTTCAGCACCCAGCCGGACGCGCCGTCCGACGTTTTGACCTTGGTGTATTCCTGGTCTGTTTCAAGGACTTTCACTTCCGATTTCGGCGGCAATACTTTGATAATGCGGTAATTCTCCGCCTTGCCACTGCGCATGTTGACGCCACTGGCTTCTACCACCTGCGCGGTTTGCGCGATTGCTGCCCCGCCCCAAAGCAGTGCCGCCATAAGAATGAAAACTCTCATTTGTTCAGCCTGTTATACGATTATGTTTAAGTAATATCACAAGTAAAATAGAAAAAGCAAGTTTTTTTTAAATATGACCCTTCATAGCCGGAATGGATATCGCCTCAGATCCCGGTCATGCCGTTGTGGCGCAACAGCGCGTCAATGCTCGGCTCGCGGCCACGGAAGGCGGTAAACGAGGCCAGCGCGGAGCGACTGCCGCCCATGCCGAGAATCTCGCTCCAGAAACGGTGGCCCACCTCCTCGCTGAGCACACCATTTTCCTCGAACAGGCTATAGGCATCTGCCGACAGAACTTCCGCCCATTTGTAACTGTAATAGCCGGCCCCGTATCCGCCGGCAAAGATGTGCGAAAAATTGTTGGGGAAGCGGTTGTAGTCGGGCGGGAATATCACGGCGACGCGGCGGCGGATTTCCTCCAGCAGTTGCAGCGCGGTCTTGCCGCTTGCCGGGTTGAAATCGTAATGCAGGTGCATGTCGAACAGTGAAAATTCGATCTGGCGCACGGTCTGCATGCCGCTCTGGAAATTTTTGGCGGCCACCATCTTGTCGAACAGGGCGCGCGGCAAAACCTCGCCGCTGTCCACTTGCTTCGCCATGTAGCGCACCACGTCCCATTCCCAGCAGAAGTTTTCCATGAACTGGCTGGGCAGTTCCACCGCATCCCATTCCACGCCGCTGATGCCGGAAACGCCGAGATCCTCGATGCGGGTGAGCAGGTGGTGCAGGCCGTGGCCGAATTCGTGGAACAGGGTGATCACTTCGTCGTGGGTGAACAGTGCCGGCTTGTTGCCGATCGGGGCGGAGAAGTTGCAGTTGAGATAGGCCACCGGTATCTGAATCGCGCCGCCCTTCCGGCGCCGGCTGATGGCGTCGTCCATCCAGGCGCCGCCGCGCTTGTGTTCGCGGGCATAGAGGTCGAGGTAGAACTGGCCGACCGGCTCGCCGTTCTTGTCGCTGACCGTATAGAAGCGCACATCCTCATGCCAGGCTGGTGCGGGCGTTGGCGCGATGGTCAGGCCGTAGAGCGTTTCCACCACCTTGAACATGCCGGGCAGCACCTGGGTTTCCGGGAAATACTGCTTCACTTCATTGTCGGAAAAGGCGTAGCGCTTGAGGCGGAGCTTTTCCGCTGCATAAGCAACGTCCCAGGCTTGCAGGTCGGCCAGCTTCAGTTCGGTGCGGGCGAACTCTTTCAGTTCGGCAAAATCGCGCTCGGCATAAGGCTTGGCGCGGGCGGCCATGTCTTCAAGAAAATCCAGCACCTGCTTGGGCGATTGCGCCATTTTGGTTGCTAGCGAAATGTCGGCGTAATGCTCGAAACCGAGTAAATGCGCGGCTTCCCGGCGTAGCTCGACGATTTGCGCAAGCAGCGGGGTGTTGTCCCATTCGGCTTTGCCGAACTCGGAGGCGCGTGTCACATGGGCGCGGTAGACCTGTTCGCGCAAACTGCGGTTGTCGGCATACTGCATCAGCGGGAAATATGACGGCATGTGCAGGGTAAATTTCCAGCCCGGCTTGCCGTCCTTCTGCGCGGCTTCGCGGGCCGCTTCCAGCGCGTCGTCGGGCACTCCGGCCAACTCGGCTTCGGTCTCGACGAATAACGCGAAAGCGTTGGTGGCGTCGAGCAGGTTTTCCTCGAACCTGGCGGACAGCGCCGACAATTCTTCCTGGATCGCCTTGAAGCGCGCTTTTTTGTCATCCGCCAGCTCTGCGCCGCCCAGGCGGAAATCGCGCAACTCGTTTTCGATGATCATCTTGCGCGGCGCGGACAGCGCAGCAAATTCAGGCGAGCCGTGCAGCGTCTTGTATTTGCCGAACAGTGCCAGATTCTGCGATAGATCGGCGTAATAGGCGGTCAGCTTCGGCAGGTTCTCGTTGTATGCCTCGCGCAGTTCCGGGCTGTTCATCACTGCATTCAGGTGGGAAACCTGTCCCCAGGCACGCGAAAGCTTTTCGTTGGCATCTTCCATCGGCTGCACGAAGTCATCCCAGCTCGCGGCAGCGGAAGCCGTCAGCTTGTCCACCAGCGCACGGTTTTCTGTCAGCAGCGCGTCCACCGCCGGGGTGACGTGTTCCGGCCTGATTTCGGGAAAACGGGGCAGGCCGGAGAAATCGAGCAAGGGGTTCATTTTGAGGCGCCTCTGGTTAGGTAAAACAGGAACGGATTATACTACGGGGACTAACCTCATATTGGCTCAGAACCATGCAAAATCAAGCCGGCTCCAACATCACGCCCTATCAGGGCGCCTTCCCGCAAATTGCAGCTTCGGCCTACATCCACCCCAGCGCGCAGATCATCGGCGATGTGACGCTCGGCGAACGCGCCTCGGTGTGGTGCAATACCGTGGTGCGCGGCGACGTCAACCTCATCCGCATCGGCAGCGAAACCAATATCCAGGATCTGTGCACCCTGCATGTCAGCCATCGCCGCGCAGACAACCCCGCTAGCGGCGCGGCGCTGATTATCGGCGAGCGGGTCACGGTGGGCCATAACGTGATCCTGCATGGCTGCGAAATCGGCGATGAATGCCTGATCGGCATGGGTTCGATCGTGATGGATAAAGTCGTGATGCAGCCGCGCGTGTTGCTCGGTGCGGGCAGCCTGGTGCCGGAAGGCAAGGTGCTGGAAAGCGGGAATCTATATCTGGGTCGCCCGGCCAAGCTGTTGCGTGCGCTCACCGAAGAAGAGCTGGCGCATTTCGCCTATTCGGCGGCGCATTATGTCCGGCTGGCGAACAATCACCGGCAAGACTGAGCGGGTTAATGTAATCACCTTAAATCATCAAGGAAAATCATGAGCATCAAAACTGTCGCCACTACTCCGTTCTCCGACCAGAAACCCGGCACCTCCGGTCTGCGCAAGAAAGTCGCAATATTCCGGTCGCCGCATTATCTGGAAAATTTCGTCCAGGCCATTTTCGACACCATCGCCGCGCCGCAAGGCAGCACGCTGGTGCTGGGCGGCGACGGTCGCCATTACAACCGGGAAGCGATCCAGGTTATCCTGAAAATGGCGGCTGCCTTCGGTTTCGGCAAGGTGTTGGTCGGGCAGGGCGGCATCCTGTCGACGCCGGCGGCTTCCTGCGTGATCCGCAAATACCATACCTACGGCGGCATCATCTTGTCCGCCAGCCACAATCCGGGCGGCCCGGACGGCGACTTCGGCATCAAATACAATACCGGCAACGGCGGCCCCGCACCGGAAAAGATCACCGAAGCGATTTATGCACGCAGCAAGGCGCTGGCGAACTACCGGATTTTCGACGCGCCCGATGTGGCGCTCGATCAAGCCGGCAGCTTCACCTTGGGCGGCATGGTGGTGGAGGTGATTGACCCGGTGACGGATTACGCCGAGCTGATGGAGTCCCTGTTCGATTTCGACGCGATTCGAACCTTGATCCGTGGCGGTTTTCGCCTGTGTTTCGACGCCATGCACGCGGTCACCGGCCCTTATGGCCATGAGATCCTTGAGCGGCGGCTGGGCGCGCCGGCGGGCACGGTGATTAACGGCGTGCCGCTGCCCGATTTCGGCGGCGGCCACCCCGACCCGAACCTGACCTATGCCCATGAACTGGTGGAGATCATGTACGGGGCGGATGCCCCAGATTTCGGCGCGGCGTCCGACGGCGACGGCGACCGTAACATGATCCTGGGGCGGCATTTTTTCGTCAATCCGTCCGACAGCCTGGCCGTGATCGCTGCCAATGCCAGGCTGGCGCCCGGCTATGCCGCCGGCGTGGCCGGTGTGGCACGCTCAATGCCAACCAGCGAAGCCGTCGACCGCGTTGCCGCGAAGCTCGGCATTCCTTGTTACGAGACGCCGACCGGCTGGAAGTTTTTCGGCAACCTGATGGATGCGGGCAAAGTGACCCTGTGCGGCGAGGAAAGTTTCGGTACCGGCTCCAGCCATGTGCGGGAAAAGGACGGCCTGTGGGCGGTGCTGTTCTGGCTGAATATCCTGGCGAAACGCGGCCAATCGGTGGAGAAAATTATTCATGGCCACTGGGCGGAATATGGCCGCAATGTTTATTCCCGCCACGACTACGAAAGCTTGCCGGGCGATGCGGCGGACGGCGTAATGGCCCATTTGAAAAGCCAGTTTACCGAATTGCCGGGCAAGCGGTTCGATGCCTGGCAGGTGAAATTCTGCGATGACTTCAGCTACACGGATCCGGTCGACGGCAGCGTGAGTACCGGACAGGGCTTGCGCATCGGCTTCGTCGATGGCTCGCGCATCGTCTTCCGCCTTTCCGGCACGGGTACCGAAGGGGCGACGCTAAGAATCTATCTGGAAGCTTTCGAGCCGGATACCGCCAAACACCATCTGGATGCGCAACTGGCGCTGGCCGGGTTGATCGCCATCGCCGGCGATCTGTCGCAATTGCGGGCGCGCACCGGGCGCGAGCAGCCGACAGTGATTACCTGACGGGTTTTATTGCTCCGCATCTGGCGCTTTGTAGCGCCAGTCAAACGGTCCGCCATGTCCGGAAAAGAGATGGACTCCCGGCACAGAGCGGGCATTCAACCGGGCTTTTAATAGCTTGGGCGACAGGCTCGTCAGAGAGGCTTCATCGGACTTCAGTTTCATGGTTTGAACGAGCGTATCGCCAAGGATGGTCTCTATGGCGCAGGATATCCCTGTCGAAGCTTCCCGTTTGCGCTGTACCAACGCAGCAATTTCTTCTTCCAGCGGTTTTTTCTCGTTTTGCAGCGCATTGATCGCTTCGTTGATCTTGGCAAGCGCAGCCAGGAATGGCGTGACTTTGGCAATCAGGGCTTTCCAGTTGTCCTGCTGCTGCTCGGATAGAACGATTTCCTTTTTTTTCAGCTTGGCGCCCAACACCAGGTAGTTCTTTACTTCACTTTGATCCGTGATGACCTTGGCTTCCTGCCGCTTTTTTTCGATAGCCAGCTCGATTTCCGGAATTTGTTTTCCGGTCTCGCTGATTTGCTGATCGAAATCCGACAGGTCGGGGACGATGACCGATACCACGGTCTGGCTATCCCGGCGCGGCCCGGTACTGTTGATCCGCATGCTTTTCCCGGCGATCGAGCAGCCTTCGCATGTTTCTATTTCGATGGATTCGCCGAGAATGTCGCAAAGAGCGGCGGACTCGATGATGATTTTCTTGCCGACGATGACGCAGTTCTCCGCGCGCTGGATGGTGACTGTCCCATTCTCTGCATGGACGATGCTTCCTGTTGCCAGGTTGTCGATCGAGATGTCGCCATTATGGTTGGTCGCTGAACCGCCGCTCAAATTCTGCTTGAGATGGATATTGCCCCCGGTCGAAATGACCGAGCCGAAAACGTCGGCATGGACAACGATGTTTTGTCCTTTGACGACGCACTTTTCCTGAATCTCCCCGTGTTCCTCGAATTCATTGCAGTCCAGGGTAATGTTCCCGGTGGTGCGGACGCTGATCCCTTCCGTGTTGACGATTTTCTCGACAACGGAGATGCGATTGGTCGCTGTGTCGATATTCAGGAAGCCATCCAGGCTGGCAACGATAAATTCCCCTTGCCGGGTGCGATCGACAAAGGTTCCCGGCCCCGACAAATCGGCGGAATCGAAATCGCCCGGCAGCGGCGGTTCGACCGGAACTCCGCCAATATCCTGACCCGCAACACCCAGCACTCGCGGGGTCTTTTTTAACAGCCGGGCGCCTTTTTTGACTTGTGGGAAACGGTTTTTGTACTGCCTCAGGTCAAATCTGCCGTTCGACAGTTTCTTGGGCGCATCGTTACGGTAAAGCCCGTCGGTTTGTTCTTCGATTCCGGCATCCGTGCCGAGCAGGGGTTCGAGCGGACGGGCAATAACGGCTCGTGTTCTTTCTCCGCTGTGGATGACCCCGCGCACGGTGGCAGCATCGATACCGTAGCGGACACCCTTGCCCCACATGTCCGCGACGAATTCGTCGAAGGACAGTGTTGCCGGTTCCGAGATGCATTTTTCTTCGGTTCGGATGACGATGCGCTCGCCATTTTCCCCTTCGCCGAAAACCGGTTCTTCGACCATCTTCTCGAGCAATACCGGCTCAAAAAAATATTCCGCTTCACCATCGACAATTTTTATTGCCTTGTAGAGCGCGCGCCGTTCCAGGGGAAACTCCACGATATCGGCTGCAAAGCGGATCATCGAATCCTTGGCGCCTTTTGTTTCCGCGAGGGGCTTGTTTTCCGTCGAATGGTCGCGCAACAGATCGAGGAAACACTCATAATCGAGATCGACGAAATAGTATCCTGACGAAAAAATGCGCTCGACGCTGGTCTGGAACACAGCCGGAGATTCGAGCTTCGCCAGATTGGCGAAAACCCCGTCTGTGCGCTTGACGATAAGGTTCTGGATTTCGGCGGCGGCGCTCATGGTTGCATCGTCCCGTATTGGCCGGATTCAGCCCTCATCAGGCAGCTCGTAAACCACGTGTCCTTCAACCAGCGTCATTCGGACTTTTCCTTGCAGTTCGAATCCGGTGAACGGCGTATTGCGCCCCTGGCTGTTGAGCGAGGCCGGTTCGACTTTCCAATACTGCTCCGGGTCGAAGAGGCATAAATCGGCGGGTTGGCCGACGCCCAGATGGCCGTTGTTCAAGGCCAGGATTCGCGCCGGTTCGGCGGTGACTTTGGCGATGGCTGCGGACAGGGGTACGCCGGTTTCCTGCGCCCATTTCAGCGTCAGCGGCAGCAGCAATTCCAGGCCGGTGGCGCCGACCTCGGCTTCGGCGAAGGGCAGCAGTTTGGCGTCGTCGTCTACCGGTGTATGGTCGGAGCAGATGGCATCGACGGTGCCGTCGGCGAGCGCCTCGCGCAGTGCATCGCGGTCGCGCTGGCTGCGTAGCGGCGGCACCAGGTGGCAGTTGGAATCGAAAAAACCGATGTCCATTTCGCTGAGATGGGCGTGATGCACCGCAATGTCGCAGGTGACCGGCAAACCTTCCGCTTTGGCGGCGCGGATCAGGGCAATGCCTTCGCGGCTGGAGAGACGACAAATGTGGACGTGCGCGCCAGTTTCGCGAACCAGCGCGAGGATCGCCGACAGCGCAATCGATTCGGCGCAGGACGGGATGGCTGGCAGGCCCAGTCGGCTCGCCACTTCGCCATCGTGGGCGACGCCGTCCCGAGCGAGATAGGCGTCCTGCGGCCTCAGCCAGACAGTGAAGCCGAAGGTGGCAGCGTATTGCATGGCGCGCATCAACACCAGCGTATCGGAAAGCGGCATGTCGGCGTGAGAGAAGCCGATGCAGCCGGCGTCATGCAGCTCCGCCATTTCGGTCAGGCGTTCGCCCGCCAGTTTCTGGGTCAATGCGCCGAGCGGGTAGACCCGCGCCTGGTTAAGGCTTTTGGCGCGGTACTTGAGCATTTCCACCAGGCCCGGTTCGTCCAGCGGCGGGTCGGTGTCGGGCGGGCAGACCAGGCTGGTGACGCCGCCCGCGACCGCCGCCAGCATTTCGGATTCG
The DNA here is from genome assembly GCA_021373185.1 of Betaproteobacteria bacterium. Lineage (GTDB taxonomy): Bacteria > Pseudomonadota > Gammaproteobacteria > Burkholderiales > Sulfuricellaceae > Sulfuricella. The sequence continues at coordinate 30,130 of JAJFTF010000035.1, forward strand.
AGCGTGGCCTTGTATTCGTAGCCCGGTTCGCGCAGGCGCGCGGACAAATCCACCAGGCCGGGGCAGATCACCAGGCCGCTGGCGTCGATCACGCGGTTGGCATGGAAGCCTTCCGGCATGGCGCCGACTGCGGCCACTTTGCCTGCCGCGATGAACACGTCGCGCTGGGCGTCGATGCCGTTTTTAGGGTCGATCAACCGGCCATTCCTGATATGAATTTTCATGCTGTCTCCCCCGCCTCGTTGCCCATCAGGATGCTCATTACCGCCATCCGCACTGCGATGCCGAACGTCACTTGGGACAGGATCACCGACTGCACGCCGTCGGCAACTGAGGATTCGATTTCCACGCCACGGTTCATCGGCCCGGGGTGCATCACGATTGCGTCGGGGCGCGCCAGCGCGAGCTTTTCAGAAGTCAGGCCGTAGTATTTGAAATATTCCTGCGAGGAGGGCAGCAGCGCGCCGCGCATGCGCTCGCTTTGCAGGCGCAGCATGATGATCACATCGACGTCTTTCAGCCCCTTCGCCATGTCATGGTAAATCTGCACGCCCATGCGTTCGGCGCAAGAGGGAATCAGGGTTTTGGGGGCGATCACGCGCACTTCCGGCACGCCCAGCGTGGTCAGCGCATGAATCTGCGAACGCGCCACGCGCGAATGCAGCATGTCGCCGACAATCGCCACGCGCAGCCGGGTCAAATCCTTCTTGTAGTGGCGGATGGTGAACATGTCCAGCAGCGCTTGAGTGGGGTGGGCATGGCGACCGTCGCCGGCGTTGACGACATGAATGTGCGGCGCCACATGGCGCGCAATCAGGTGCGCTGCGCCGGACTGGCTGTGGCGCACCACGAACATGTCGGCCTGCATCGCCGCCAGGTTGTCGACCGTGTCCAGCAAGGTCTCGCCTTTGGATTGCGAGGAAGTGCCGACATTCAGGTTGATGACATCGGCGGACAGCCGTTTGGCGGCAATCTCGAAGGTGGTGCGGGTGCGGGTGCTGGGTTCGAAAAACAAGTTGAAGATCGCCTTGCCGCGTAGCAGCGGCACTTTTTTTACCTCGCGTTCGGCCACGCCGAGAAAGGATTCCGCGGTGTCGAGAATGTGGCGCAAAGTGCTGGCCGGCAGGCCATCGATGGTCAGCAGGTGCTGCAGTTCGCCGTTCTTGTTTAGCTGCGGGTTGTTGCGCATAATCAAATTATCCTTTTGGGCGCCTCTAAAAATCCAGATTTCATCCCAACTGCTGCGTTGCGTAAAAATTTTCTTGCTGACATATTACCCATATGCGGCGCGGCGAAATTTTTTCCGCGCCTTGCATTTGGGCGAACTCTAAATTTTTAGAGGCGCCCTTTCGCGTCATCCAGGCTCAAACTCAACTGTCCCGATTCCGTCCGGTTCAGGCAGATATCCTGATGGCCATCAACATTCAGGTGTACCCCGACGAACTGAGCGGAGATCGGCAACTCGCGTTCCCCCCGATCCACCAGTACTGCTAGCTGGATGCTGGCTGGACGACCGAAATCGAACAAGTCGTTCATGGCTGCGCGGATCGAGCGGCCCGTTTTCAGCACGTCATCCACCAGGATGATGTGGCGGCCTTCAACCTCGAACGGGATGCGCGAAGGCTTCACCTCGGGGTGCAGTCCTCTGCGACCGAAGTCGTCGCGGTAAAAGGAAATGTCCAGTGTCCCCAAGGGTGTTTTTACACCCAGTTGCTCGCGTAGCTTTTCCGCCACCCATACCCCACCGGTATGCATGCCGACCAGGACGCTGTCCGGGGTCAGGCGGGGCCGAATTTGCTGCGCGAGTTCGCGCAGCAGCGTTTCAACTTCAGGTAATTCCATATTTATGTTGATCCAGATAAGACTGTAATATGCGTTGCGCGGCGACCTGGTCGAGCACGGTTTTTTGCCGTCGGCCACGCACACCCGCTTCGTTCAAATCCTCGCTGGCCGCTGCCGAGCTCAGGCTCTCGTCGACAAACGCCGTCTTCAGGCCGAAACGTCCTTCCAACTGGTGCGCGAAGCGTCGGCAGCGCGCGCTCATTTCGTGCTCTCCGCCGTCGGCATGGGCGGGCATTCCGACTACGGCCAGCACCGGTTGCCATTCTTTCAGCAATGCCCCGATCGTGCCAAAGCGCTGGTCGTTGCTTTCGCCGGTCACCGTCGTCAGCGGGTGCGCCAGACCCAGATCCAAGTCGCCCACCGCCACGCCGATGCGCTTCAGGCCGAAATCGAAACCGAGCACGGTGCCGCTATGCAGCACGGTATTCAAGCATGCCCCGCCTCATCGGCCAGACTGGCAAAATCGACGCCCAGCAATTTCATCGCGGCAGGCAAGCGTTGCTCCCAGGGCAGGTCAAAAATGATCTGCGCCGAAGCGGGTACGGTGAGCCAGGCATTCTGCGACAATTCCTGTTCGAGTTGCCCGGCATCCCAACCGGCATAGCCGAGCGTCACCAGAAATTTGTACGGGCCTTGCCCGTGACCAACCGCTTCCAAAATATCTTTCGAGGTGGTCAGGGCGATGTGCTCGTTTACCGCCATGGTGGACAGCCATTCGCCGGCAGGCTGGTGCAGCACGAAACCGCGATCGGTTTGCACCGGGCCGCCGAAATACACCATGTTCTCCGCCCGCTCATCCGATTCGAGCTTGATGCCGATCTGGTCGAACAGCATTTTCAGGGTCATTTCAATCGGGCGATTGACCACCACGCCCAGCGCGCCCTGCTCGGAATGCTCGCAAATATAGGTCAGGGATTTGGCAAAATAAGGGTCGGCCATGGCCGGCATGGCGATCAGGAAATGGTCGGTCAGATTCACGTTTTGCATGGCGTAATTATGGCATATCTGCGGTTGCCTTACTCGGCAGCCGTTGTTCCCAATTCGTCGGCGCGGGTGAAGCTCCAGGTGCGCACGATGCCGAGAATGTCGGTGTCTTTGCGGATGTCCTCGGGGAAGGGCGCGTAGGGTGCCGCCAGGTTGACGATACGGATGGCGGCTTCGTCCAGCACCTTGTGGCCGGAGGAGCGTTTTATCTCGACGCTCTCGACGTTGCCGTCGGATTTGATGTTGACGATGAGTTGCAGGCTGCCGTAGATTTTCTGCCGTTTCGCCTCTTCCGGGTAATTCAGATTGCCGACTTTTTCCACCTTGAGGCGCCAGTCTTCGGCATAACGGGCGAAGCGGTATTCCTGGGTGCGTGCGCCGATAAATGTGCGCTTCGGTTTTTTCTGATAGGACTCCCAGTCACGTGAAATCTGGGCCTCCATCCGTGCCGCTTGCAGGCTTTTCATCGCCAGGTCGGAGGCCGACGGGCTATCCGATGGCGCTGCCATCTGCTCCGATTTGGCTTGTGCCCGCTCGACGCGCTGCGTCGATTTGACTTGGGTCATCAGGGTGCGCGCCTGCTGTTCAAGCTGCCCGACCTGCTGCTGTTTCTGTGCCGCACTGGATTCCTGCTGGGGCTGTACCGGCAGCGGGCTTTGGGCGCGTCGGTCGGCATCGGTATTGCCGCCGCCATCGAGGTTGGCTTGCGCCAAGGCATCGGCCTTGACCGGGCGGGAGACGGATTTGCGATTGACCAGCACCACGTCGAGAGAGGCGGCGGCGCCTGGTTTTTTTATTTCGGGCGCCTTGAAGACCACGCCGAACACGGCGACCAGATGCAGGGTAATGGAAAGCAGTAGCACCAGCCCGAGGCGATCGGACTGACTTAGCCGCGCGAAGCGGGTGATGTTGGTTGCAGCATTCAATGGCGCCTGATCGGCCAACCCCATGAGAACTCTATGATTTGACAATACAAACGTAGTTTAACAGAAATACGTGCCGAATCATTGTTCCTGCTTGTGCAGAAATTTGCAGTGCAATGCGACATCCAGCAGATCGACGCCGGAAATCTCGATGCTTACCCGGCTGCCCGGCGCCACTTCCGGCAAGGATGGGACGCGGGTGAAATAAGGCAGATGATCGAGCTTGATCAGGTTTTCCTTGATCACCACCGCGCCGATTTCGCTGATCTGTTCCTGCTGCAGCCAGCGCAGGCACCAATAGCGCTCCATCTGATCCTGGATGTTGCCGTAGGCCTCGTAGGCCAGCTCGAAATCGCGCATCGTGATCAACAGCCGCTCGTCGCGGTTGCCGTAGGCTGCCGGCTTATCCTCCAGATGGGCGATCAACTGGCGCTGGTTGATCAGGTCGACATAGCGCCGCAGCGGCGAACTCGCCCACATGTAGTGCGTCACGCCCAAGCCCTGATGCGCGCCCGGCGCCACGCTCATGCGCACCTTGCCGCCTTCCTGGTTGCGGTAGATGGCGGCGAAGTCGGCTTCCGCCAGAGCCTTGCCCCAGCTTGAATTGACCCGGATCATCAGCTCCGACACTACCCGGTCGATGGGGGTGTCGCGGCTGCGTTCGGTGATGACGACACGGTCATCGACCACGGTGAAATTGTAATCGGCGAAATTCTGTCGGCTTTCTGCCTTGCCGCGCCCTTCCTTGAGCTTGGTGGCAAAATCCCACAGCAGTAACAGCTCGTCCTTCCAGGCATAATCGCCTGCGCGGCTGGCCAGGGTGGCTTCGTTGAAAAGCGGTTCCAGCGTGTCGTGGCGCAGGTTGGCGGCGATCTCGACATGATCCAGCGCGCTTTCCTGGCCGACCACTTCGAGTCCCGGCGTCACTTCCATATACAGCGACAGCGCCGGGCAACGACGGCCTGCGGCCAGCGTGAAGCGTTCCACTACCGCGTCGGGCAGCATGGTGATTTTTTGTCCCGGCATGTAGACAGTGGACAGGCGTCGCGCCGCAATCTCATTGAGGCTATCGTCCGGCGAAAAGCCCAGGGCCGGCGCTGCGATATGCACGCCGATGCGCCAGTTGCCGTTGTCCATGCGCTTGACCGAGAAGGCGTCGTCGATTTCCGTGGTGGCGGCATCATCGATGCTGAAGGCGACCGCATCGGAATGGGCCGGATCGCCCAAACCAAAACCAGCGCTTTCCACGTTCGCTTCCTCGCCCGCTTGTCTCGCCGAGGTCGCTGCGAAGCAGCGGGAACCCGGCGGGGACACTCCTTGCGGGTGCGGGAGAGGATTGAGGAGAGGGTTGGCAACTTCGGGGAAGCCGGTGCCTTCGGGAAAGTGCTCGCGCAGGAAGCGGTTGAGATGGAAATCGTGGGAAGAGGGAATCGCGCCGCACTTCTCCAGCAGTTTCACCGGGCTCAGGCCGGTCTCGGCGCAGGCCTTGTCCAGTGCCTTGTATTCGAGAGTGTTCTTGTCCGGCGCATACAGCATGGATTCCACCACTGCCGGCGTAAATGCGCCCGGCAGATTTCCCGCCGCCAGCTCTGCCGCATTGCTCGCAATCTGCTCGGCCTGCTTGCGCTTTTTCTCCTCGGACGCCAGCGCCGCCTTGAGATTTTCTTCCGGCGCGGCCTTGTAGCGGCCTTTGCCCTTTTTGTAGAAATACATCGGCGCGGTGTGCAGTTTCAACACCACTGCCGCCGCCTCTACCGGAGAAGGCGCATGGCCGTAATACTCGCGGGCGAGATCGGCGAACATGAATTCCTCCTGCCCGCTGCATTCCCACAGGAAAATCGGATCGAGCTCCCCGGCAGCCGTTTCGGCGGCATCCATGAATCCGGCGATCGGCGGCGAATCGAAGCGCAGCAGCACGTTGGCCCCCTTGATCTTGGCGCGCTTGCCGTGCGGCGTTTCCACTTGCAGCGAGGTATTGTTGTCGGCCATGATGCTTGCCACCTTGATGGCGCCGTCTTCTTCGTAAAGAATATTCATCTGATTATGTAACTGGTTCAAAGTGGGCGAAACTCGCGCACGGGGTTCAAAATTCAATGTTCCGGCAAGGACTCGATCGCCGATTGGCGGAGAGAAACAAGCGGCAAGACTTCCTGTTCATGGCTCGGTCGGTTATCTGCTACCATTCGGCTTTAAATATGCCGGGTTATCCCGGTGGCTGCGCGAGCCCGCCAGTATAATGCACAGACCGTTGCCAACCGAAAAAACATGCGCCAGAAAAATCTCCCATCGGTAACTTCCCATTTTATTTTTGCCCTGATGCTGCTATTTGCGACGAGCAGCGCATTTGCTATCGGGCTCGGCAGCATGGTGCTGAAGTCGCGGCTGGGCGCGCCATTTCGCGCGGCTATTCCGGTGACGCTGGGTAGCGGCGAAACTCTTGAGGCGTCCTGTTTGCGTTCCCGTGTGTCCGATTCCGGCGACTCCCTGCCCCAGCTTGCCAAAGTGCGGTTGACGGTGGAAAAAATCAACGACCAGTTGCAAATTCATATCAGGACAGACGGCCCGGTCAACGATCCCATTTTTATTCTGGGTTTGAGCATTGGCTGCGGGCATAACCTGGAACGCGATTATCCGGTTTTGCTCGACCCCCCGGAAACCGCGCTGACCGGGTCTGGCTCGCTCGCTGAATCGGAATCAATAGCGGCATTCGCCAGACCGCCTGCGAGTGCCGCGACTCGCCCTGGCACGGGAAAAGCCGCCGCATCGGCGGGCGACACGTGGCAGGTTCAGCCGGACGAAACACCGCAGGGTTTGGCGGAAAAACGCTACCCTGGCGACCGGGTATTGCAGGATCGCATGCTGGCTGCCATGGTGTTGGACAATCTTGGCATATTCCCCGATGGCGTTATCGGCTCAATTCCGCCTGGCACCCGGGTGCGCTTGTCCAATCCGCAAAGGATCGCCAGTACGCCGCGCTCCCGCTTCGAGAAGGCGATACAGAAAGCGCTTGAAAAGCGCTCCGGCGGTCAGTCGCCGCATTCCGCCGCACCACGTGACACGGCCAAACAGGTGTTCAAGGTCAAGGTGGCGGGCGGTGCGCAAGAAAAGCCGGCGGATGGCGACGTTGCCCAAAAAACGGGAAAGCAGTCGTTATCGTCGGACAGCGACGATCTGTATGCGATTAACCTGTCTTTGCAAAACCGGCTTCAGGAGACGGAAGCGCAACTGAAGCAGTTGCTGGAAATAGAACACGAGCTGAATAATCAACTTGCCGTTCTTAAAAAAATGGCGATCAAGCCGCCCCCCGTGCCGCTCTCGCCGGTAAGTCCGGCAAGCAATGGCCTGACCCTGTGGCAAGCCGGTTTGGGCGGAGGATTGTTGACTGCGGCGATATTTGGCGTGGTGCTGTGGTGGTGGCGCAGAAAAACCAGCGCCAAAGTCACCCTGCTTCGCCGGTTACAGGAAAGAAATAGTTTGTTCTAGCAGCGTCAAGGCGCAGCTAGCGCCGCCAGAAGTTTTTCATGCACGCCGCCGAAGCCGCCGTTGCTCATCACCAGTACCTGGTCGCCGGGGCGGGCAGCGGCGGATACGGCCTTCACCAGTTCATCGAGGTCGTTGAAAGTTTTGGTCTTGTCGCCCAGCGGTGCGAGCGCAGCCGCCGCATCCCAACCCAGATTGGCACCATAGCAGAATACCAGGTCGGCGTCGTGCAGGCTGCCGGGTAGCGCATCCTTCATCACGCCCAGCTTCATGGTATTGGAGCGCGGCTCCAGCACTGCCAGAATGCGCGCGCTGCTGGCCTTGCTGCGCAGGCCGGCGACGGTGGTGGCGATGGCGGTCGGATGATGGGCGAAATCGTCGTAGACGGTGACGCCATTCGCCACACCGCGCACTTCCATGCGTCGTTTTACATTCTCGAATCTGGCCAGTGCCTCGATCCCCATATTTGCGGGTACGCCGGCGTGGCGTGCGGCAGCGATTGCTGCCAGGGCGTTCATGCGGTTATGTTCGCCGAGCAGTTGCCAGTTCAGCGTGCCCTGGAATTCCTCCTTGAAAGCGACGGCGCCCGTCGCCCCCATGACCCACCCTTGCGCCGTGCCGAAGCGTTCCACCGGCGTCCAGCAACCGCGTGCCAGAACCCGGTCGAGGCTTTCTTCGCGGCCATTGGCGACGACCAGGCCGTTGCCGGGCACGGTGCGCACCAAGTGGTGAAACTGGGTTTCTATTGCGCCCAGGTCGGGGAAAATGTCGGCGTGATCGAATTCCAGGTTGTTGAGTACAGCAGTGCGCGGATGGTAATGAACGAATTTGGAGCGTTTGTCGAAAAAGGCGGTGTCATATTCGTCCGCCTCCACCACAAAGAAGGGCGAGTCGGTCAGTCGTGCCGAAACGCCGAAATTCTGCGGTACGCCGCCGATCAAAAATCCCGGATTAAGCCCTGCGTCTTCCAGAATCCATGCCAGCATGGCCGAGGTGGTGGTCTTGCCGTGAGTGCCGGCCACGGCCAGCACCCACTTGCCCAGCAACACGTTTTCGGCCAGCCATTGCGGTCCCGACACGTAGGGCAGGCCGCGGTTGAGGATTTCCTCCATCAGCGGGTTGCCGCGCGACACCACGTTGCCGGTCACGAAAACATCGGGTTCCAGCTTGATCTGGCCGGGGTCGAAACCCTCGATCAACTCGATGCCCTGGGCTTCGAGTTGCGTGCTCATCGGCGGGTAGACGCCGGCGTCGCAGCCGGTGACCCGGTGTCCGGCCTGCTTGGCCAGCACCGCAATCCCGCCCATGAAAGTGCCGCAGATGCCGAGGATGTGAATGTGCATGATTTAAAGAAGTTTGCCCAACGGGATTAACAGGCCGCGATTATATCGATTTTTCCTGGAGAGTGGCCGCTTGCATCGGCAGCCAGGCTGCCGCGGGCGGAACGCCGTACCATTCCCAACCTTTTGCTGCCAGCAGGACGGTATGTCGAATCCTGTCCCAGGTGTCGTCCGGCGATTTTTTCAGGAAATCCGCTATTCCGGCAAAATCGTCGGGCAATGCCGCGTCGTTCCAGCCGTTGGCGGAGTGCCGGGCAAGCGCGGTTGCCAGCGCGACGCATTTGGTGCGCGGGTGGTCGGCATGGGCTTCGTCCATCAGGCTTTGCAGCAATCCAGGCAGTTGCCATGCCTGTATCAGGGCAAGTTGCAATTCAATGATGCGGAAACCCAGTATTTCCTGTTGTGCGGCGGCGCTGCGCAGTGCCGGGTTGAGGCGCATTTTTTCGCGGATTGCCAGCATCGGTTCCGGCGCGAAGCACCACAACAGCATTTCCGCCAAGTCGCGCAACAGGGCGGCGACCACCACTTCGTCGGTGTCCATGTCGTGGTGTTGAACTGCCCAATCCAGCGCATACAGCGAGGCGTGGTAGGCGCGGCTCATGACCCGCATCGCGCCTTCCCGTGCTTGCGGGTACTCGTCCAAGTGCTCTTCGATTATGGGTTGGCTGGCGAATGCCTTGAAAAAAGGCGTCGTACCGATCATCATGACGGCCCGGCTGATGGTGGTGATGTCGGTGATCTGGCGTTTGCCGCGGTGTTCCTGCAGATAGCGCAACACCTTCACCGTCATGATCGGGTCGCGCAGGATAACAGCGGCCAGTTCCTGACCGTTGAGCGCATCCTCTCTTTCCTCCAGGCGCGGCAGCTCTTCCTGCGTTCGGCGCAATACCGGCAGTTGTGCCTGCTCGAAGTAAAGCACCCATGCATCCAGGCTGAACTGTCTGTTTATCATCGCCTCCCGCCTTTCTATGACGCTCTTTTCCGGCCCCAGGCGAAATCAGGCCAGCGCCTCGACGCTGATTACCGCCAGCATACTGTGTGCTTCGCCGGGCTGTACCGTCACCACGTTATCGGCGGCATTACCGGATTCCACGCAAACCATGCCGCGATATCCTTCGGCGCCGAAATCGCCCATTTTTTCGGCTTTCTCGATCCAGGGGTTCCACACTACGGTGGAGCGGCTGTTTTTCTTGGCAATGCGGGTGCGCCGCTTGATGCCGCGATCCTCGATCAGGCAGTCGGCCTCGGTATCGAGATAGATACGGTCGACTTCGCTGCCAATGACAATCGGGCCTTGCTGGGTTCTGCGGGCCGGTTCACCCACCTTGTCCAGATAGGCGCAGCCTTCCAGTCCGCGAATTTCCATGCCGGCCACATCGTGGATGTGGAAGTAGGTGTGCAGCGCTTCGCCGAGCTGGAAGGGCGCGTTGCCGGCATTCTGCGTAAGCAGTTCGATCCGCAGTTCGGCGCCGACGGTCACCAGTAGTTGCGCGCTTGAGGCGTGCGGCCACTGAGCGCGGGTCGCCTCGGTTTCGATCAGGCCGAAGCGGAGGAAAGTGGCGCCGTCATCCAGCGCACGGGTTTCCAGCGCTTCCCACATCACGGTACGGGCAAAGCCATGGCCCGGCAGTTTGGCGTCGGCAGCGTGCGGGCCGAACCATGGCCAGCAGATCGGTACTCCGCCACGGATCGATTTGCCCGGCGCGAATTTGCCGAAGCGCGACAGCCACAGCACCGGCTCTTGGCCGCGTGGTTGCCAGGTCATGATATGGGCGCCCTGCAGGGCGATCATGGATTCGGCATGGGTGTTGGCGATCTCGGCGACGATCAGTCCGCCCGGCCCTTCCTTGAAGCGGACGTGGCCGGAAATGGCGAGGCGCTGGTTGAGGCTTTCGAGTTCGGCATGGTTCATGAGGGTTTCCCTGAAATTGGTTGGCATAATCGTGGCATAAACCGCAGGAAGAGGCTGAATTCCCCGGCGGCGTTAGCTAGAACAAATCGACGGACGAGGTTTCGCCGGACTGGGCAAGCCGCTCAAGACATTCGAGAACCTGGACGCTGGCCATTTCCATGTCGTTGATGAAAGACAGGGCCGAGCCGCAATTGCCGTTGTAATAATGTTCGACGGCGCTGCGGCCATTGGCGTGAACCGCTTGATGGGGCTGATCCATGTCGCGGTAGGGCGGGAAGTTGCTGAAACACGCTTTGCCGTCGCCTTCGAAATACCATTTGCCGAGACGGCAGGCGGTATGGGCAGCGAAATCCTCCGGTTTTTTGTCCGATTTTCCCATCAACACCTTGTAGATGTTGAATTTGAAAATGATGTGGTCCATTTTGGCCAGTTCGGCGAAAGTGCGCAGGGAAGACGAGCGGATCACCCCACGGGTTTGCTCGGAAAGATCCTGCAAATTCTGGATGCTGGCGCTCGCGTTGACCGAGTCATCGGTATATTTGGCGGCCATTTCTGGAGATACTTCGATCTTGGCCTTGGCGTCGCCGGTTTCCTGCTGGATGGCTTTCACCAGCGTGGCAATCTCGCTGGTGGCGCTGGTGGTGCGCTCCGCCAGTTTGCGCACTTCGTCGGCGACCACGGCAAAGCCTCGCCCCTGTTCGCCGGCGCGCGCCGCTTCGATGGCGGCATTGAGGGCCAGCAGGTTGGTCTGGTCGGCGATTTCCTTGATCAGGTTGACGATGCCGCCGATCTGGACGGCGCGTGCGGCGAGGGCGTCCACGGAGGAGGTCACTTCGCGGGTCTTTTCGGCCATGTCGCTGACGTTGTCGGACAGATTGCGCACCGCTCCCAGATTGTTGGTCACTGTGGCTGCCGTACTTTCGGCGATATCCCGTTCTTCGCGCATTTTGGCAGCCAGGCCCGCCATCGATGTTTGCAGGGTGAGCAGCGTCTCGCCGAACTGCATGACGTTGTCGAAAATGCCTTTGTGAAATTCGTGCTTTTTCTCTTCGTCTTCTTTGTCTAGCTGGCAAGAATCGCGGATTTCCTGCGAACGGCTGCGCTCTGCGTCCAATTCCGCTTCCAGTTGCTGGATGCGGGCGTTGAGCGCCTCAATTTCCTGCTGGTGTTTTTTCCCGCCGAACATGTGTTGTCATCCTCATAACCTATGGAACTTTAAGTCCATTTCTGTCGAAATTTACCCTGCCGTCCTTTGCGCGTCAACATGATTTGAATGCGGCCAGCGCGATGGGCAACCTGGATGGTGGCGTTATTTTGCTTCGCCGGGAAGAAAAGAAGAAAATCGGGCCTGCCGGTTCCGATCAATAACCCAGCGTCGGTGCCAGCCACTTCTCCGCCGTTGCCACATCCCATCCCTTGCGCCGGGCGTAGTCCTCGACCTGGTCGCGACCGATCTTGCCGAGGGCGAAATAGGTGGACTCGGGGTGGGCGAAATAGAAGCCGCTGACCGCTGCAGTCGGCAGCATGGCGTAGCTTTCGGTGAGGGTGATGCCGGCATTTTCTGGTGCCTGCAGCAGATCGAACAGCGGGCCTTTTTCGGTATGTTCCGGGCAGGCGGGATAACCCTGCGCCGGACGGATGCCGCGGTATTTTTCCGCGATCATGTCTTCGTTGGAAAGTGCTTCGTCCTTCGCGTAGCCCCAGAATTCCCGCCGTACGCGCTCGTGCATCAGCTCGGCGAGCGCCTCGGCAAGACGGTCGGCAAGCGCCTTGAGCATGATCGCGCTGTAATCGTCATGGTTCTTTTCGAATTCGGCCACCCGCGCATCGATGCCGATGCCGGTTGTTACGGCAAAGGCGCCGATATAATCTTTCAAGCTCGAGTTCTTGGGCGCGATAAAGTCGGCTAGCGCCAGGTTGGGCTTGCCGGGCGACTTTTCTACCTGTTGCCGCAAGGTGTGATAGGTCATTGCCACCTGGCTGCGGTTTTCATCGGTGTAAATTTCGACATCGTCGCCGACGCTGTTGGCGGGGAACAGGCCGATCACGGCGCGTGCCGCCAGCCATTTTTCCGCGATGATCTTGTCGAGCATCGCTTGCGCGTCGGCGAACAGTTTTTTCGCTTCTTCGCCGACCACGGCATCGTCGAGAATTTTCGGGTAGCGTCCGTGCAGTTCCCATGCCTGGAAAAACGGCGTCCAGTCGATGCGTTTGGCAATTTCCGCCAGCGAATAGTCGGCGAATGCCTTGACGCCGATAAAGCTCGGCAACGGCGGCGCATAAGCCGACCAGTCGAGCTGCGGTGCATTGGCGCGCGCCGCGGCCAGACTCAACGGTTTGGTATCGTTGGTGCGGTTCTGGTGGCGCTCGCGGATCGCGGCATATTCATCGGCGATGCCCTGGACGTAATCGTCGCGCAGGTTATCGCTGAGCAAATTGGAGCAGACGCCGACGGCGCGCGAGGCATCCTTCACATAAATCACCGGCCCGCTGAAATGGGGTGCAATTTTTACTGCGGTATGCGCCGGCGAAGTCGTCGCGCCACCGATCAGCAGCGGCTGCTTCATCCCCAGCCGTTCCATTTCCTTGGCGACGTGGGTCATCTCCTCCAGCGACGGCGTGATCAGGCCGGACAGGCCGATGATGTCGGCTTTTTCATCGATGGCGGCCTGCAGGATTTTGGCTGCGGGCACCATCACGCCGAGATCGACCACGTCGTAGTTGTTGCATTGCAGCACCACGCCGACGATGTTCTTGCCGATGTCGTGCACGTCGCCCTTGACCGTCGCCATGATGATTTTGCCCTTGGCCTGTGCCGCCTGGCCGGTCGCCGCTTTTTCCGCCTCGATGTAAGGGATCAGGTGCGCCACCGCCTGTTTCATCACGCGGGCGGATTTCACCACCTGCGGCAAAAACATCTTGCCCGCGCCGAACAGGTCGCCGACCACATTCATGCCGTCCATCAGCGGCCCCTCGATCACGTGGATCGGGCGCTCCGCCTGCTGGCGCGCTTCTTCGGTGTCCTCCACAATCCAGGTGGTGATGCCCTTGACCATGGCATGGGCAAGGCGTTCGCGCACCGGCGCATCGCGCCAGGCGAGGTCTTCCACCTGGCTTTTGGCCGCGCCCTTGAAGCTTTCGGCAAACTCTACCAGACGTTCGGTCGCATCCGGGCGGCGGTTGAGCAGCACGTCTTCTACGCGCTCCAGCAGGTCCTTGGGAATCTCCTCGTAAACGCCGAGCTGACCGGCATTGACGATGCCCATGTCCATGCCGGCCTTGATCGCGTGATAGAGGAAGGCGGTGTGGATCGCCTCGCGCATCGGCTCGTTGCCGCGGAACGAGAAAGAGACATTGGACACGCCGCCGCTGACCTTGGCATAAGGCAGGTTCTGTTTGATCCAGCGCGTGCCTTCGATGAAATCCACCGCGTAGTTGTTGTGCTCCTCGATGCCGGTGGCGACCGCGAAGATGTTCGGGTCGAAAACGATGTCTTCGGGCGGGAAGCCGACCACTTCGGTGAGCAGTTGGTAGGAGCGGGCGCAGATGTCGATCTTGCGTTGCAGCGTGTCGGCCTGGCCCTGCTCGTCGAAAGCCATCACCACCGCCGCCGCGCCATAGCGGCGGCATAGTTTCGCTTTGGCGATGAACTCGGCTTCGCCTTCCTTCATGCTGATCGAGTTGACGATGGATTTGCCCTGCACGCACTTCAGGCCGGCTTCGATGATGCTCCACTTGGAGGAGTCGATCATCACCGGCACCTTGGCAATATCCGGCTCGGAAGCGATCAGGTTGAGGAACTTGATCATCGCCGCTTCGCCGTCGAGCATGGCTTCGTCCATGTTCACGTCGATGACCTGGGCGCCGCTTTCCACCTGCGCCTTGGCAATCTCCAGTGCCTCGTCGTAGCGGCCTTCCAGGATCAGGCGCTTGAACTTGGCCGAGCCGGTGACGTTGGCGCGCTCACCGACGTTGAGGAACAGTGAGTCCTTGCCGACATTGAGCGCTTCCAGGCCGGACAGGCGCAGCTTTTTCTCGATCTCGGGAATCTGGCGCGGCGGCAGTTCAGCCACCGTATCGGCAATCGCCCGGATGAACGGCGGACGGGTGCCGCAGCAGCCGCCGACGATATTGAGCAGGCCGCTCGCCGCCCATTCGTGCAGCTCCGCCGCCATCGCCTCGGGCGTTTCATCGTAGCCGGATTCGGCCAGGGGGTTGGGCAGTCCCGCGTTGGGGTGGGCGCTCACATAGCAGTCGGCGAGGTTGGACAGTTCTTCTATATACTGGCGCAGGTCTTTCGCGCCGAGCGCGCAATTCAGGCCGATGGAAAGCGGTTTGACGTGGCGCACCGAGTTCCAGAATGCCTCGGCGGTCTGGCCGGACAACAGGCGACCGGACAGGTCGGCAATGGTGCCGGAAATCATCACCGGCAGCGTGATGTCGTGGCGGTCGAAATGTTGCTCGATAGCGAACAGCGCGGCCTTGGCATTGAGCGTGTCGAAAATGGTTTCGACCATCAGGATGTCGGCGCCGCCGTTGACCAGACCGTCAATTGCCTGGGTGTAAGCATCCACCAACTGGTCGAAGTTGACGTTGCGGAAGCCGGGATCGTTGACATCAGGCGAGATCGAGGCGGTGCGGCTGGTCGGGCCGAGCACGCCGGCGACGAAGCGCGGCTTGGCCGGGTCTTTCGCTTCGCATTCGTCCGCCGCTTCGCGCGCCAGTTTGGCCGCGGCAACGTTGATTTCGTAGACCAGCCCTTCCATGTGGTAGTCCGCCATGGCAATGGCGGTGGCGTTGAAGGTGTTGGTTTCGAGAATGTCCGCGCCCGCCTCGAGGTAGGCGGCATGGATGGCGCGGATGATCTGCGGCTGGGTTAGCACCAGCAGGTCGTTGTTGCCCTTGAGGTCGCTGCCGTAACCGGCGAAGCGCTCGCCACGGTAATCCGCCTCCGTCAGCTTGTAGGTCTGGATCATGGTGCCCATGGCGCCGTCCAGAATCAGGATGCGCTGCTTGAGCAGGGTTTGGAGCCGGGCGGTGCGGTCTTGGCGGTTCATGGCGATTGAGTATCTCGGTGGCGCAGAAAGTGCTTATAATAACATTCAGCCGGTCAGTCCGCTAAGGAGCGACACCATGCAACATCTGACGCCAAAGCAAGCTCATGAGTTCCTGCAAGCCAACCCGGAGGCGGTGTTCGTCGATGTGCGCAGCGAGATGGAATACCTGTTCGTCGGCCATCCCGAAGGTTCGATCCTGATTCCCTGGGTCGACGGGCCGAACTGGGAGGTCGATCCCCATTTCACCGGCCATGTCAAAAAAGCGGCGAGCGTAAACCGCCCCGTCGTGCTGATCTGCCGCTCCGGTCGCCGCTCGGTGGATGCCGGACTGGCGCTGGAAAAAGCCGGATTGCAGGAAGTTTACAATGTGCTGAATGGTTTCGAGGGCGACCTCGACGAGAACCACCACCGCAACTCGCACAATGGCTGGCGCTTCGAAGGCCTGCCTTGGGCGCAAACCTGATTAATAAGCTGGGGGAATCTCCATGTTATCTGGTGCGATCGGTCAGAGAATCAACAACCTGAATTTGCGGTTCATCATTTACGCCAGCCTGGGAGCGCCGCTGCTCCTGTTGTGGCTGGCCGCCTACCTGGCCTGGAGCTCCTGGATCGTCCACGCCAGCGCCGACAAAACCATGCGCGCCAACGAAATGGCCGACATGATCATCACCGCCGCCAGCCTCCACGCGCTTGAGCGCGGCCTCACCGCTACCGCCCTGGGCGCGGGCGCTGCGCCAGGCGGCGACCTGATCGAGAAGATCCGGGACAAGCGCGAGCGCGGCGACAAATTCTGGAAAGACGCCGCCGCCCATGCCACCTTGATGATCCGGGATTATCCAGACGACTCTTCCTTTACCGTGCTGTTGCGGCAAACCCAGGAGGCATACCAGAAACTGGCCGATGCGCGGGCGCGGGTGGATCGCACTCTGAGCGGAAACCGCGCGATCACTGCCGAAGAATGGATAACCGCCGCCACCCAGTTCATCGATCTGGCGGCGCGTCTGCGCATGCGGGCATTCAGCGATGACAGCGATACCTACCCCCAGGAAATTTCCAAAAGCAACCTGACCGTCAAGCAGTTTGTCTGGATGGTGAGCGAATATGCCGGGCGCGAACGCGCCAACGTGGCGGCCCTGATTAGCGGCGGGACTCAGGCCAGCCCGGAAGTGCTGCAGCGGCTGGCGGCGTTTCGCGCGATCGTGGATTTGAGCATGAGGGATATTTTATTTCTGCGCGATCTGCCGGACACCGACCCGCTGGTGGTGTCGGCCATCCGCGAGATGGAAAAGAACTTTCTGGGCACTTTCAACGAGACCCGGACGCAGGTTTATGCGCAGGCGGTTGCGGGCAGCTACACGCTGAGCGCCGGCGAGTGGGTCAAACGCTCTACCGAGGCCATCAATTCGATCCTGGCCGTTTCCGAAGCGGCTTCCCGCGTCAATCGCGGCAAGGCCGAGAAAATCGCGATACGCAGTTATATCCAGATGTGGGGTTATATCGGCGTGTTTGTCGGCATGCTGGTCATGACCCTGATCGCCCTCTGGCTGCTCAAGGTGAAACTGGACAATCTGGCGTTCCTGCGCGATTCGATGGTGGTGTTGTCGGCTGGCGAAGGCGACCTCACCAAGCGTCTGGATATCCACGCCGACGATGAAATCGGTCGCACCTCGTCGGCCTTCAACATGTTTATCGAAAAACTGCAGGCGATTATCCGCGAGATCAATTCAGCCGTGGAGCAGGTGGTCGGCGCTGCCACGCTGCAGTCCGAGATTGCGGAGAAAGTGAGCATCAGCTCTCGTCAACAATTTGAGGCTGCGTCCGGCACCGCGATCAGTGTGGAGGAAATTACCGGACGTTACGGGCAGATCGCCGGCCATACCCAGGAAACGGCTGAGGCTTCGCGCGCGGCGGGAGAACAGGCTTCGCAAGGCGAGAAAGTCGTTCACGACGCCTCGACGGAAATGAAGGAAATCGCCGAGTCCGTCGGCCAACTGTCGGGCGCCATCGAATTGCTGGGCAAGCGCTCCGACGAAATCGGCGGCATCGTCAACGTAATCAAGGAAATCGCCGACCAAACCAACCTGCTGGCGCTCAACGCTGCCATCGAGGCGGCGCGCGCCGGCGAGCAGGGGCGCGGTTTTGCGGTAGTCGCCGACGAAGTGCGCAAACTGGCTGAGCGCACCAGCAGCGCCACTGCCGATATTACCGGGATGACCAATGCGATTCAGGCTGAAACCGAGCGGGCAGTGAAGGCGATGCGCGCCAGCAGTGAACGGGCGGAGCAGGGCGTGCGCATGGCGGATCAGGCGGCGGAATCGCTGGCCAACATCAACCTCAGTACCAAACAGATCGCCGAGAAGATCAACTCCATCGCCAGCGCCACGCAGGAACAAACAGCGGCAGGAAACCAGATTGCCGAAAGCGTCGAACAAATTTCCCGCATGGCGGAGCAGAGCAACGACACCATCAATGAGGTCTGGAAAAATGCGGATCAGCTAAAAGCGTTGGCTGCCAATATGCAGGCGGCTGTCGGCAGGTTCAAGGTGTGATCCGGGGAGTGTCGTTTGGAATCCGTTGAACTTCTGAAGCAAAACCTGGCGATCGAACCCGATTTGCAGAATTTTATCGGTTTCGTCCTGGAAAGCACCGGCAGGTTGGGCGGCAATCCCTTTCCCGCCGCCGTTGCCGCGCTGGCGCTGATGCAAAAACTGCGCAATGCGGGCGCCGCCACCGGTTATCCCTTGCCGGCCAGTCTGCATCTTGCCGATGGCCATTTGCTGGTGCGTTGGGGTGAGGAGACCGACGCGACCCATGCCGAATCACGGGGAAATACCTATGCCAGAGTCGCGCATTTGCCCCTGCCGCCGTCTTCTGCCGTGATAGAGCAACTGCGCCAGCATCTGCAGGACTCGACTGCTGCCGCCGACCCTGCCATTCTGTTGCAGCGCAATGCCGAGATGGCGCGCCACCTCGATGAAACCCGCGCCCGCACCGAAGCGGAGCTCAAGTCGCTGCAGCAGGTGCTGGAGGCGCGCCAGGCCGAGCTTTACGAATCCCTGCGCCAGGCTGAGACCGACCCGCTTACCGGGTTGTTCAACCGCCGCGCTTTCGACGAAAAGCTGAGCCGCGCATTCCGGCGCGCGATGCGGCAAAAGAACGAGCCGCTCTCCCTGCTGTTGTTCGATCTCGATTTTTTCAAGAATATCAATGATGAATTCGGGCACCAGTTCGGCGATGCTTACCTGAACAAAATGGCGGCATCTCTGCTCAGTGTGATTCGCGAGGATGTCGATTTCGTTTTCCGCTTCGGCGGCGACGAATTCGCCATGCTTATTTTTGCCGACTTCCCGCTCGCCTGCAGCAAAGCGGGAAAAGTGCTGGAGCTGATGGAGAACAAGGTCAGCATCGGTATCACTTCTATCAACCAGGAAACCCCGGACGGCCTCACTCTGGAAGATTTCATCCGGCATGCCGACAATGCGCTGTATGCGGCAAAGCATCGCGGTCGCGGACGCGCCGTGGTGGATGTTTGCTCCATGCCGGATAACGGCGACTGCAAATCGACCTGTTCGAAGATGGCCCCTCAGTTGCCGCCCCAATAATTCGCCCATGATTTTTACTGAAACCGCTTCCTGGCCATGACCAGGACATTCGACAGCGCGACAGATTGCCGGCTGCTCTATAGCAGCCCGGTGCAAAATGAAAGTGCGCTCATCCTGCTGCGTGCGAAGCTGTTTGCGATTGCACAGCGCCTCGGTATTTCCGAACAGAAGCGGGAATACATGGCGCTGGTCGCTTCCGAACTGGTCAGCAACCAGGTCAAACATGCCGGCGGTCGCGGCCTGATCCAGCTCTGGCAGCAGCCGGGGCCGGTGCTGGACATCCTGGCACTGGATTACGGCCCGGGCATCGCCAACCTTTCCCTCGCGGAAAAGGACGGTTATTCCAGCGTCAGCACATTGGGCAAGGGTTTGGGCAGCATCCGCCGGCTCAGTGACGAATCGTTCACCTACACCCAGCATGAAAGCCATGACGGGTTGAAAAAATGGAGCGGAACGGTTTTTCTCGCGCGCTTTTACCCCGGCAGTAAAAAAATGAAGCCGATTAATGGCACGGATATTGGCGACCTTGCCTCTGGACTGAGCATCGGCTTGTTTTCGCGTTCGCTGTCGAACGATCGCTATAATGGAGATCGTATTTATTTGCAGATAACCGGCGAAACCTTGCGCTGGCTGCATCTGGATGGCCTGGGGCATGGCGAGCAGGCGCAGGCGGCCACGGCCAACCTGGCGTCTCACCTGGCGCACTGCGACAATCCCGGCGCGATTCTGGAAGCGGTGGATCGCCAGATCAAGGATACGCGCGGCGCGGTCGCTATTGCCGGTGAGCTCGATTTGGCCGGACAGGTGCTGAACATTGCCGGCGTCGGCGACATGCAAGCCCGCGTCATGGAAAATGAGGAAATGCATAGTCTGTCCTTCGCTCCGGGCGTACTGGGCAAGGAGCACAAGAGGTCGGTGCCGTTCCGCTTTGACGCCGGCAAGCGTTGCCTGGCGATCACGGCCAGTGACGGTATCCGCAAAAACTGGGGGGTTTCCAGTTTCCCCGGCCTGTTTCACCTGCATCCGCAGTTGATCGCCTACACGTTGGGGAATATCATGAGCAGGATTTCGGATGACCAGTCGCTTTGTATTGCCAGCATCAAATCGGAATAATTCGGTTAACTAATTCAAGAGGGAATCATGGCACAACAAAAAGCAACCGACGCCAGCGCCAAATTGGCTGAACTGCTCAAGCTTCAGGTGGGCAGCCTCGCAGAAGCCATCGAGAAAGAAGGGCAAAATATCTTCGGCGGCAGCAACAACCTGCTCGGCACGGATGAAATCAACGATTTCTGCATCGAGTTTCTCGAGTTGCTGGTTGCGCTGCTCCAATCCAAAGACCCGCATGACGATGCCTCTCCCCAGTTTCATGCACTGGAAATGTACTTCAATAACTTGTCGAAACAGATCCTGGTGCGCGGCGGTCGGGTCGAAGACCTGGTGCGCTACATCCAGTTCATGCAGCGCACGCTGATCGACGCGCTGGGCAGCGACAAGCGCATCACCGTCGATGACGCGCGCACCATGCTGCTGTTCCTGTCCGGCCTGTTCAACGAGCTGATCCTGGCGGTTTTCCAGGCCTATCTCGAAGAAAAGGAGCGCACCGTCTACGCTCAGGAGGCGGAACTGCGCGAAACCGCCACACCGATTACCGAAATCTGGGACGGCGTGCTGACCCTGCCGATCATCGGCACGCTGGATTCCAGTCGCACCGTGCTGGTGATGGAAGCGCTGCTCAATCGCATCGCCAAGGAGCATGCCAGCGCCGTGGTCATCGACCTGACCGGGGTGAAGAATATCGACTCGCAGGTTTCCCACCACCTGATCCAGATGGTGCAGGCGGTGCAACTGATGGGTTCCGACGCGATCATTACCGGCATTCGCCCGGAAATCGCGCGTGCATTGATCAGCCTGAACATCGACTTGAGCAACGTCACCACGCGCGCCAGCCTGTCCGACGGACTGAAAGAAGCGTTCCGCCGCATGGGCATCGTCGTCAGCAAAAAACCCGACTGATCCCGGCATGGCTATCCCCGGTCTGCATCTGACCCAGATCGGCAGCGACGACTTCCTGCTGGAACCGACGCGCAATCTGAATATCCGCGCACAGGAGTCGCTGATTGAGAGCATCGTCGCGCGCCTGCAGCAGGCCGGCGCGGCGCGCCTGTATTATGACCTCTCCGAGCAACCGTTGATCGACCCGGTCTATTATGGCTGGCTCGATGCGCTGGCGCGCACTATCCAGGCCATCAACGTCAGGATGGTATGCATCCACATGCAGCCTACCGCCGCCTTTGCGCTGTCGAAGTTCGTGCGCGAAACACCGACATTCGAAACCGCCCTGGATATTTCCGGTTGGCGAAAAACAGGACGATAACCATGGATCTGACACAGTTGTTTAAATTCATGGCGGACAAGCAGGCCTCCGACATGTTCATCTCCGCCGGCGCACCGGTGCTGATGAAAATTGAAGGCGAAACTCTGCCGCTCAACAGCCAGATACTGGATGCGGCAACGGTCAAGAAAATTGCCTATTCATTGATGTCGAAAGACAATATCCAGACGCTTGAAACCACCCTGGAACTGAATTTCGGCCTGACCGTGCCGGACGTCGGAAAGTTTCGCGTCAATGTCTTTTTTCAGCGCGGCGAGGTCGCGCTGGTGGCGCGCTACGTCAACAATAAAATCCCCTCGCTGGAGGCGCTGGGCTTGCCTGCCGTGCTCAAAGACCTGGTGATGGAAAAGCGCGGGCTGGTTCTGGTGGTCGGGCAAACCGGGTCGGGCAAATCCTCCACGCTGGCGGCGATGATCGATTACCGCAATGCCAACCGAACCGGGCATATCCTGCTGATCGAAGACCCGATCGAATACCTGCATCATTACAAGAAGTCCATCGTCAATCAGCGCGAGGTCGGGCTGGATACGGTTTCTTACGCAACCGCTCTGCTCAATGCGGTGCGCGAAGCGCCGGACGTGCTGATGATCGGCGAAATCCGCGACCGCGAGACCATGCAGCAGGCCATGATGTATGCTGAATCCGGCCACCTGATGATGTCCACCCTGCATGCCAACAACAGCTATCACACCCTCAATCGCATCATCAACCTGTTTCCCGCCGAGTCGCGCGGCCATTTGCTGCACGATCTTTCCGTCACCCTGAAAGCGGTGGTTTCGCAGCGATTGGTGCGCGGCGTGGACGGCAAGCGTGTGGCTGCCGTGGAAATCCTGATGAATTCATCCTACGTTGCGGATCTGATCAAGGACGGGGAGGTGGATAAAATCAAGGAAGCCATGGAGCAGAGCCTGACGCCCGGCTCGCAGACCTTTGAGCAAGCGCTGTACAACCTCTATCAGGAAGGCCGGATCAGCTTGGACGAGGCGTTGACCAACGCGGATTCTGCCACCAACCTGTCATGGCTGATCAATAATGGCAAGCGCGTCGAGCCTGCCGCTCCGGCCAGCTCGGCTTCTTCCAGCTCTTCTGCCACCTCTCTCAACGAGGACACCGTGATCAATTTCTCCGGCTTCAACCTCGACGCCGACAAGAGCTGAAGCTCTTAAACTCTAAACCAAGTTATCCCTGAGTAAAGCGCCGATACTGGATCGCCTCGGCAACATGCGTCGCATTGACCGGCGCGCCGCCCGCAAGATCGGCAATGGTGCGCGCCACCTTCAGCACTCGATGATAGCCGCGAGCGGAAAGGTTGAGCCGGCTGATTGCCTGCTTCAACAAGGTTTCCCCTGCGGCATCGGGTTGGCAGTAGCGGTCGATTTCCCCGCTGGCCAATGCTGCATTGGCCTTGCCCTGCCGTGCCAATTGCCGCCCGTAGGCCGTCTCTACCCGTCGCCGGATCGTTGCGCTGGACTCACCGGCGGCATGGCTGGTGAGGTCGTTTTCGGGCAGCGCGGGCACTTCGATTTGCAGGTCGATGCGGTCGAGCAGCGGCCCGGAAATTTTGCTGCGGTAGCGCGCCACCTGATCCGGCGTGCAGCGGCATTTGCCGTTTGCGTGGCCGAGGTAGCCGCAGGGGCAAGGGTTCATCGCCGCCGCCAGTTGAAAGCGCGCCGGGAAATCGGCCTGATGCATTGCGCGGGAAATGGTGATGCGACCGGATTCGAGCGGTTCGCGCAACGCTTCCAGCACGGAACGCGAAAATTCCGGCAATTCATCGAGAAACAGCACGCCATGGTGCGCCAGCGATATTTCGCCGGGGCGGGGGTTGCCGCCGCCACCGACTAGCGCAGGGCCGGATGCGGAATGGTGCGGGGCTCTAAAATTTCGTTGCCGCCAGTTCTCGACCCTGAAACCGCCGTTCAGTGATTGGATCGCAGCGGATTCCAGCGCCTGCTCTTCCGTCATGGCCGGCAAAATGCCGGGCAAACGCGCCGCCAGCATGGTTTTTCCGGTGCCCGGCGGCCCTGCCATCAAAATGCTGTGCGAGCCGGCGGCAGCAATTTCGAGGGCGCGCTTGGCGTGAGCCTGCCCTTTGACCTCGCTGAAATCGGGATAACGATGGGGGTTCGGCTCGGGTATTTCCCGCCATCTGGCCAGCAGTTGCCGCCCGGTCAGGTGCGCGCACACTTCCAGCAGCGAGCTGGCCGGGTAAACCTGCGCTTCCTCCACCAGCGCCGCTTCGGCGGCATTCTCCGCCGGCAGGATAAAGGCGCGACCGTCGCGACAGGCCTTGAAAGTCATCGCCAATGCGCCGCGAATCGGGCGCA
>JAJFTF010000026.1 GCA_021373185.1 Betaproteobacteria bacterium
AGGGCAACGAACTCGCCCTGGGCGATGTTCAGGTTGATGTCGCGCAGCGCCACGAAGGGGCCTTTTTTGGTGTTGAACACCATGCGCACGTTTTCGATTTGTACGTATTTTTCCATGTTTATCTCCAGTTTCCTGTAGGGGCGAATGTATCCGCCCATTGGCGAATGAATTCGCCCCTACTCGTATGAAAATCTCTTTGCCAGCAAAGTCAGCGCATATTCCAGCAGCAAGCCGACGATACCGACGATGAAGATGGCGATGATGATGTGCTCGACGTTGAGGTTGTTCCATTCGTCCCACACCCAGAAGCCGATGCCGACGCCACCGGTGAGCATTTCAGCCGCGACGATCACCAGCCAGGCAACGCCGATGGAAAGGCGGATGCCGGTCATCATGTAGGGCAGCACAGCGGGGAACAGTATCTTGGTAACAATCTTCCAGTCGGACAGATTAAGCACTCTGGCCACGTTCATATAATCCGCCGGGATACGGTTCACGCCCACGGCGGTATTGATGATCATGGGCCAGATGGCAGAGATGAAAATCACCCAGACCGCCGCCGGGTTGGCCGCCTTGAACACCAGCAGGCCAATCGGCAACCAGGCCAGGGGCGAAACCGGACGCAACAGGCTGATGATGGGCGACATCATGGCGCTGAGAAACCGGAAACGCCCGATCATGAAACCCAGCGGGATGCCGATCAGCGCCGCCATGCCGAAACCGACGGCCACGCGTTGCAGTGAGGCCAGGATGTTCCAGCCGATACCCTGATCGTTGGGCCCCTTGTTATAGAAAGGATCGCTGAACAGTTGCACCGCCGATGCCCAGGTCTTGGCCGGCCCGGGCAATTGCGGGCTGCTCTGTGACACCAGCGCCCAAATGCCGATGAACAGCAGCATGCCGATCAAGGGAGGGAGCAGGGCACGAACCGCCAGCCCCAGCCAGATAGACAGGGTGCGTGCTGGAACCGCCTCCGGCTGCGCGGTTTTGAGTTGCGCTTTGGGCGCTTCGGTAACGGCGGGAGCCGCTTGCGCCTTGGTTTCCATCTGTTCCACACCTTCCATGAGAGTAACTGCGCTCATATTTTTCTCCTTTTTGCAGGTCGGCATTCAAACCGACCTGCTGTACACCAATTACGCCTTGATCTTGAACCCGGCGGCATAAGCCTTGGGATTCTTGCCATCCCACACCGTGCCGTCGATCATCTTGCTGCTGCGCATGACATCTTTCGGAATCGGCGTCTTGGTCTGGGTTGCCGCCTGTTTATAGAGCTCGATCTGGTTGACCTTTTTCGCCACGGCCAGGTAATCCGGGTCTTCCTTGAGCAGGCCCCAGCGCTTGTGCTGGGTGAGGAACCACATGCCGTCGGAGAGGTAGGGAAAATTCACCGTCCCCTCTTCATAAAACTTCATGTAATTGGCGTCCTGCCATTTCTTGCCGTTGCCGTTGTCGTACTGCCCCATCATGCGGTCTTCGATGGAATCGAAGTCGGTATTGACGTAGGACTTTTCGGCAATGATTTTGGCTACACCGGAACGGTTTTTCATGTCGTCGATGTACTTGGACGCATCGAGAATGGCCATGATCATGGCGCGCGCGGTGTTGGGGTGTTTCGCCACCCATTCTGCGGTGGTGCCCAGCACTTTTTCCGGGTGATCCTTCCAGATGTCCTGGCTGGTGGCGGCAGTGAAGCCCACGTTGTCGCGGATGGCGCGCGCGTTCCACGGCTCGCCCACGCAAAATCCATCCATGTTGCCGACACGCATGTTGGCGATCATCTGCGGCGGTGGCACGGTGATGTTCTTCACCTCGGTGAAGGGGTTCACGCCATGAGCGCCCAGCCAGTAATACAACCACATGGCGTGGGTGCCGGTGGGGAAGGTCTGGGCGAAGGTGTATTCGCGCGGTTCCTTCTTGATCAGCGCCGCCAGACTGGCGCCGTCCACCGCGCCCTTGGCCTTGAGCTGGTTGGATAGGGAAATGGCCTGGCCGTTGTGGTTGAGGTTCATGAGCACCGCCATGTCCTTCTTCGGCCCGCCGATGCCCATCTGTACGCCGTAGACCAAGCCGTACAGCACATGGGCGGCATCCAGTTCACCGTTGGTGAGTTTGTCGCGCACGCCGGCCCAGGAGGCTTCCTTGCTGGGCACGATCTTGATGCCGTATTTCTTGTCGAAGCCCATCACCGAGGCAATCACCACCGATGCGCAATCGGTCAGGGGAATAAAGCCGACTCTCACCTCGGTTTTTTCCGGCGCATCGGAACCTGCCGCCCACGCCCCGCTGCGTATGGCGGGATCGACCATGGACATCAACGTCCCGGCTCCCAGCAAAACCGCGCCTTTTTTCATGAAATCTCTCCGACCGTTCTTGAACTCTTCACACATGACTCACTCCTCGACAAAACACAAAAAAAAAGGCGTCGCATCCGCGAGAGAAATTGCTCCCGCGAATGGACGCCGTTGTCCTGGTACGCAAACCATCCCGGTTTGCACTTCCTAATTCACAATCCTCGACCGACCCGCCGTTGGGTTGGATTGAACACAAAAACCGGTTTCAATCCGTTGGTCTGTTAACCCCGTTATCGCAAGCACCGTGCCAGCAGTCGAAATTACCTTGTAACCTGTTAATTTACCAACAGTTTCTATCCGAATCTAGCTGGCCGCTGTGAATCCCGTGATTTCAGTCATGCACCGCCACGGTGCGTTAATACCCCCTATGCACTGCGAACAGTCCCTATCCGAGCAATTCAGTTACCGCGATTACCTGCCGCGCCGCTTCGCCCAATTTAACCCCCCGGTTCATGGCCATTTTCCGCAACGCCTGATAAGCCTCATCCTCCGACCAGCCGCGCTGCTTCATCAACGCAGCCTTGGCACGATCGATGATTTTGCGGTCGGCAAGCTGCCCCTCGGCCTTTTCCAGATTGGTGCGCATGGCCTGAAATTCTTCAAAACGGGCAATGGCCGCATCCATGATCGGCTTGATGCGGTCGCTCTTCAGGCCGCCCACGACATAGGCGCTAACCCCGGCACGAATGGCTGCGCGGATGGTTTCACTATCTTCGTCGTGGGTAAACATGACAATCGGCCGCGGCTGATCGCGGCTGACAATACAGATATTTTCCAGGGTATCGCGTTCGGGAGAGTCGGTATCGATGATGATCAAATCGGGCTTGCAGGCTTCTACCAAAGCCGACAAATCAATCGTGGAACTGACCTGCGCCACCACTTCGCAGTCGGCCTGCTCCAGCGTGGCGCGCAATATTTCGGCCCGTTCCGGGCCTTGATCCACCAGCATGATTCGCAACATTTTGACGGTTCTGTTAAGTGGCAATGCCACTAACTCAGCAAACGCCATGCCAGCGGAAGGCGATCCTCTAAAAACGGGCTTTACTAGATTTCAGATGACAGTATTTAATGGGGCGACCACGTAAGCCCGAACTTATTGGACAAGATGGATACACGATCTTCCTGGGCGATGGTTTGTTTTTCCACGTTCCCATTTGCTACAGTTTTTAACACATCGCCGAAGAGGATTTTTCTTCCGGTTTGGTCGTGCAAGACAATTAACAGCTTTTGCACAAAAATCGCATCCGGGTGCGTGGAATTGAGATAATTGGCAGGAACAAAATCGATCCATTCTTGTGGAGAGAGATCGAACGCATACTGATTTGTCCATTCACCATCAACAAGCGCCTTTAATAAATACTCACGGTCGTTTGTCTTGTTCAGCAAGAACATATCGAAATCTTGTTTTACTTCAATATCAATCAAATTAAGCCGCATGGGCGCTCTGATGCCATAACTACCAAAGCCCAAATCACACAGCCATTCCTCGTCATCAACTTTCAGCACAATCGCCATATGCGTTTTCGGTCTTCTAACCGGATAGAACATAGGCCGAGCAGCCACGAACTGGTAAGGGATCTCAAGCGCCTGAAGTGCCATGGCAAAGAGGCCATTGACCTCGTAACAGTATCCGCCACGATTACGGTAAATAATTTTTTCAACGATCTCCTCTGGAACCAACGAAACGACTTTGCCTGCCTGAACATCAAGGTTTTCAAATGGCACAGAAAATAACTGGCGTCTCATCATTTCAGTGACGGTGGAGATATCTGCTTTTGCGTCGCGGCGAAAGCCGATTCTGTCGAAATAGTTTTGAAGTGTGAAGTTTTCAGCTTTCATATATGGAAGCCTTGATGTGTTGAAAAAATTTTATCGGGCTAACTTTAGAATATGACAATAACTCTAAAATTTAATTACAAATCAATACAAAACAGATTATATCTGGCACAGATCGGGCAATCCAGTTCATGTCGGAACACGCACTACACCCTATCCAGCCACACTTCCAGCCCTTGGGCATTGAGTTCGACATCATTCGCCAGCAATGCCAGAGATTCTGCCGGAGCAAGCTTGCAGCCATGGGCGGCAAGGCGCTCCAGAAAATATGCGCCCAATTTTTCCGTCAGTTGCTTATGCCGCGACTCGCCCGCATCGCGGACACTTTCGGCAAGCCTCACGAAATCATCCAACAGGTAGTGCAAGTCATCGGCCAAGCGCGGCAGCCGGGTCACCCTGCTATAGTGGGTCAGGTAGGCAACCCGTGGTTGGCAGGACAGAATCAGGTCTATCGAAGCATGTGCGGCTCCGGGCTCGAACTGCACCGGGGTGGTGGTCGGCAGGATGAATTCGCGCCCGTCCACGTCGAATTCGCGATAGGAAATACCGAAGGTATCGCCAGTAAAGATGCCGCCGTAGCGCTCGTCGAAAATACAGAAATGGTGGCGGGCATGGCCTGGCGTATCGAGGAACAACAGGCTGCGTCCATTCAGTTTCAGCGTGTATTCATGCGGCGCTTCGATCACGCGATCGGCGGGAACCGGCACGATTTCCCCATAGGCCTGCCTGAACATTTCTTCGCCGTAAACCGCCATCGAACCTGCCGTCAGCTTCGATGGATCGATCATGTGGCGGGCTCCGCGCGGGTGAACCACCAGCATCGCCTCCGGGAACAGCCGCATCATTTCGCCCGCTCCGCCGGCATGATCGAGGTGGACGTGGGTCACGATTACATAGGCGACATCTTGCGGGCGCAGATTTCTTTGCCGCAGCGCAGCCAGCACGCCGGGAACCGAGAAGTTCGTCCCAGTGTCGATGATTGCCGCCTTGCCGCCTTCGACCAGCAAGTGGATGGCCGCCAGGCCGGGGCGGATGTGATGGGCGTCTATCGTGGCGATGCCGCCATCGAAATCCTGCCGATTTTCAGTCATGTTTGGTCGCGCTCCAAAAGAACATACAATTAACGGTACAATTCCAAGTCAGGAGAGTAAAAATATCATGACTACCATCCGCCAGGAAGATTTTATCGCCAGCATCGCCGATGCGCTGCAATTCATTTCCTACTACCACCCGCTCGACTACATCAAGGCGCTGGGCGAGGCCTACGAGCGGGAGCAATCCCCCGCCGCCAAGGACGCCATTGCCCAGATACTGACCAACTCACGCATGAGCGCGCAAGGCCGCCGCCCGGTCTGTCAGGATACCGGCATCGTGGTGGCTTTCATCAAGGTCGGCATGGAGGTGAAATGGGACGCCAAAATGAGCGTGACCGACATGGTCAACGAGGGCGTGCGCCGCGCCTACCTGAATCCCGACAACGTGCTACGCGCCTCGATCGTAACCCCTCCTTACGGTGCGCGTAAAAACACCGGCGACAATACTCCGGCGGTAATCCATTACGAGATCGTCACCGGCGACAAGATCGAGATCACCCTTGCGGCCAAGGGCGGCGGCTCGGAAAACAAATCGAAATTCACTATCCTCAACCCGTCTGACAGCCTCGTCGACTGGGTGCTGAAAACCGTCCCCACCATGGGCGCGGGCTGGTGTCCACCGGGGATACTCGGCATCGGGCTCGGCGGCACCTCGGAAAAAGCCATGCTGCTCGCCAAGGAAGCC
Organism: Betaproteobacteria bacterium; assembly: GCA_021373185.1. Taxonomy (GTDB): domain Bacteria; phylum Pseudomonadota; class Gammaproteobacteria; order Burkholderiales; family Sulfuricellaceae; genus Sulfuricella. Next base: position 5,967 of record JAJFTF010000026.1, read on the forward strand.
TTGATGGAGCCGGTCGACATCCACGAACTGCAAGCGCGCGGCGCAAGCAATCCGCTGGAGGAATTGCGGCTGGAACTGTTTGAAAAAGTGAACGCGCTGGGCATCGGCGCGCAAGGGCTGGGCGGACTGACCACCGTGGTGGACATCAAGATCAAGGAGTACCCGACCCACGCCGCCGGTCTGCCGGTGGGGATGATCCCCAACTGCGCCGCCACCCGCCACATCCATTTCACCCTCGACGGCAGCGGCCCCGCAGTACTGACGCCGCCCAATCTCGACGAATGGCCGAAGGTGGATTGGCACCCCGCTGCCGACGCGCGCCGCGTCAATCTCGACACCGTTACCCGCGCAGAAATCGCCAGTTGGAAACCGGGCGAAACCCTGTTGCTCTCCGGCAAGCTGCTCACCGGGCGCGACGCCGCCCACAAGCGCATCGCCGAGTTGTTCGCTAAAGGCGAAAGCCTGCCGCCGGGCGTGGACTTCACCAACCGCTTTATCTATTATGTCGGCCCGGTCGACCCGGTGCGCGACGAAGTGGTTGGCCCCGCCGGCCCCACCACCGCCACCCGCATGGACAAATTCACCGACCTGATGCTGGATAAAACCGGGCTGATCGGCATGATCGGCAAAGCCGAGCGCGGCCCGGCCAGCATCGAAAGCATCAAAAAGCACAAGGCGGTTTACCTGATGGCGGTCGGCGGCGCAGCCTACCTGGTGTCCAAGGCGATCAAGGCATCCCGAGTGCTGGCCTTCGCCGATTTGGGCATGGAAGCGATTTACGAATTCATCGTGCAGGATATGCCCGTGACCGTGGCGGTCGATAGCAACGGCAGCTCGGTGCATGAAACCGGGCCGACGGAATGGCGCATGAAAATCGGCAAGATTCCAGTTATGAAAGCATAATTTCAGCCACGGATTAACACGGATGCACACAGATAATTCGTGCCAATCTGTGTTAATCCGTGGCTAATCAATCATGACCGAGAACCATTCAAGTGAACTAAAAGCCACCCTCACTCTGCCGACCCAAGAGGTCTATTACCGCCTCTACCGCTTCGAGCAAGCGCCGCCGCGGCGTCTGCTGCTGCTTCACGGCGGCGGCGTGGCGGGGAAAACCACCTGGGAAGGCATCCTGCCGCACCTCGCGCACTGGAACGAAATCCTTGTGCCCGACCTGCGCGGCACCGGCAAGACCCGCTACCCTGACCATCACGAACACGGCTTTGAAGCCGAAGAAGTGGTGGCCGACCTCGCCGCCCTGCTCGACCATCTCGACTGGGATCGATTCGACCTTGGCGGCTATTCCTACGGCGGGCTGATCGCCATGCTGCTCAAGGCCGCCCGCCCGACAGCGGTGGGCAACACCTACCTGCTGGAACCCGCCCTGCTGGGCAAGATGAACAACGAGGAATCGGCGCTTTCGCACGACCTGATCCTGCACGCCGCCAAGCGCCTGCATCATCTGGAAAATCGGGAGGAAGGGCTGGAACTGTTTCTCGATGCCGTCGCCCCCAATCGCATCCGGGGTTCGAAGAACGAGCAAGTCATGTGGCAACGCCTGTCTCACCGCCCGGCGGGACTGGCCTGCGCCATCGAGTGCGTATCGCATGCCGCCGGGCGGCTCGACCGTCAGCAATTGATCGCTGCTCAGGCCAACGTTCACAGCTTCATCGGCGAACGTTCGCATCCTGGCGTTTATCAGTTATGCCAGGAAATCGCGGCAGGAAAAAATGACTGGGCCTGCCACCTGATCCAGAACGCCGACCATGCGCTGCCGTTCCAGAAACCGGAAACCATTGCCGGGCTGATGAACGGCAGCCTGAAAGAAAGCCCCGAGTGAAGGCGGCAGAAAATACGGATTTTCTCGGATTGCCCGGCTAGACTATATTGATGGAAACATAACGCTGAGGAGAACATCATGAGAATAAAACAGGTCGTCCCAAGCTTGGTATTGCTGGCCGCTTTCATTTTTACCACCGGCGCCAGCGCGGCTTCCAAGGAGGAAATCAACGCCGAAGTGCGGGAAACGCTCGAAAACTTTTACCAGCAAACCAGCGCGGGCAAGCATCTCGCTCAAAAAGCCGAGGGCATACTGGTCTTCCCCAGCGTCATCAAGGCTGGCATCGGCGTTGGCGGCGAATATGGCGAAGGCGCGCTACTCGTCAAGGGCAAAACCGTCGCCTACTACAACATCGCTTCCGCCTCCATCGGCTTCCAGCTCGGCGCCCAAGCCCGTTCACAGATCGTCCTGTTCATGACCGACAGCGCCCTCGCCAAATTCCGCCACAGCCAAGGCTGGAAAGCCGGCGTGGACGGCAGCGTCGCCCTTGCCACCTTGGGAGCGGGCGGTGAAATCGACACCGAAACTGCCAGAAAACCCATCATCGGCTTTATCTTCTCCAACAAGGGGCTGATGTATAACCTTACTTTCGAGGGATCGAAGATCACCAAGCTGGACAAATAGCGCATTGAACACCGCCCTCGTCGATGCGCTGCTCACCATCCTGCGCACCAATCCAGATGGACTTTCCGAACACGACCTGATCGGCAAACTGGCCCGCGACGACCCCGCCTTCGGCCCTGACGCTTTTGCCGACGAGCTGACCCTGTTCCAGTGCCACTTCATCCTGTTCCACCATCTCTACCGCCTGCGCGATGAACTATGGCACAACGGCGCAGGCGACCTCGCCATCCACTGCCTGAAGATCGAACTGCGCCCCTGCTTGGGCGAAAGCGGCCAACTGCCCGCCGCCCACGATCCACTGCGGGATTACTACCTCGATCTTGCCAATCTCGAAAGCACCGACAAACAGGACGTAGTGGAAATGCTCGACACCTTCTGGCTGCGCTTCGCCCGCCTCGACCGGCGCGCCGAAGCGCTTGCCGCGCTGGGGCTCGCCGATCCGGTGGATGATCTGGAGATCAAGCGCCGCTACCGCGAACTGGCGATGGAGCACCACCCCGACCGAGGCGGTGAAATGGAAAAACTTCAGGAAATCAATGCCGCGATGGGGCTACTGGAACCAAAGCGGTCAAGATGATGCCTTCAACCTTCACCGTAGACCGATCAAGCAGTGCTTGCCAAAATAAATCGCAGGTTGGGCTGAGCGGCTATATCGCTCAGCCCAACCTGCATCAATAGACAAATGCTCAGGACGCTCCGCCGCCGCCCAGAGCTTTGTAGAGCTGAGCGGCAGCGGCAAGCCAGGCACGCCGGGTCTGCACCGAACCCTGCTGGGCGGCAAAGAGTTCGCGTTGCGCATCCAGCACTTCCAGATAGCTTGAAATGCCGGCCTTGTAACGGGCATCCGCCAGGCGCAGCCGTTCCTGCTGGCTTTTCTCGGCGGCTTGCTGCGCTTGCAACTGCTCGGTCAGGTGCTGGCGCGCGGCAAGAAGATCGGCCACTTCGCGGAACGCCTGCTGGATGGCTTTTTCGTACTCGGCCACGGCGATAACCTTACGCGCTTCGGCGAGATCGACACCCGCTGCGGTGCGACCGGCATCGAACAGCGGCAGGCGCAGCGCAGGCTGGAAGCTCCAGCTATCGCTGCCGGCATCGAACAACCCGGAAAGGGCGCTGCTCGCAGTGCCCAGCGCGGCAGTCAGCGAAATGCGCGGCAGGAAAGCGGCGCGGGCCGCGCCGATATTGGCATTGGCGGCCATCAACCTTTTTTCGGCAGACAATACATCGGGGCGCTGGAGCAACACTTCAGACGGCAACCCGGCAGCGAAATCGGGGACGATGCCCTGATCCGCCAGCTTGCGTCCGCCGGGCAGATTGGCGGACTCGCGCCCGACCAGCAGCGTCAGCGCATTGATGGCCGTAGCGCGTTGACGTTCCAGGTTAGCGAATTCGGCCCGCGTCAACTGATAAGCGCCGTCCGCAGCCAGGAAATCAAGATCGCCCGCCAGCCCCACCTCGCGGCGACGATTGACCATCGTGCGGGTTTCCTCACGACTCTTCAAAGTCTCTGCCGCCAGTTGCGTGCGCTCCTCCATCTCCAACTGGGTGAAATAAGCGTTGGCGACTTCGGCAATGAGCGACAGGCGCAAGGCGCGCTGGGCTTCCTCGGTAGCCAGATAGCTCGATAGCGCCGCTTCGTTGAGGCTCTTCACCCGCCCCCAGAAATCCAGCTCGAAAGACAGCACGGATAAGCCGGCATCGTAACGATGGCTGATGAACTCACGCCCAGTCGCGGAAAGGTCTGCCGGCGTGCGTGCCGATGAGCCGCTGGCGGCAATATCGACATTGGGCAAGCGGTCGGCGCGGGTGATGCCGTAGAGGGCGCGGGCTTCCTCGATGCGCGCCACGGCAATCCTCATGTCGCGGTTCTGTTCGAGCGCGGTCGCGATCAGGGTTTGCAGGCGCTGATCGGGGAAGAATGCGCGCCACTCGATTTCAGTCGCCTTGCGCACGTCATTGGGCTGGGCGACTGGCGACCATTGCGCGGCAACCGGCGGCTCCGGTCGCTGGTAGTCCGGCATCAGCGAGCAGCCTGCCGAAGCCGCGCCCAGGGCGATGATAAAAAACTTACGCATGGTCGTTCTCCTGATGATGGCGGGCATGGCCGGGGAATATCTTGCGTACCACCACGAAAAACACCGGCACCAGGAATATCGCCAGGAAGGTGGCTGCGAGCATGCCGCCGATCACGCCGGTGCCGATGGCGTGCCGGCTGTTGGCGCCGGCGCCGGTGGAAATCGCCAGCGGCAACACGCCCAGGATGAACGCCAGCGAAGTCATCAGGATCGGGCGGAAACGCAGGCGACAAGCTTCGAGCGTCGCCTCGACCAGGCTCATGCCACGTTCCTGTAAATCGCGGGCGAACTCGATAATCAGAATGGCGTTCTTGCTCGACAGCCCGATGATGGCGATAAGACCGACCTTGAAATAGACGTCGTTGGGCAAGCCGCGCAAGGTGACCGCCAGGGTCGCGCCGAAGATGCCCAGCGGCACCACCAGGATCACGGCAAAGGGGATCGACCAGCTTTCATACAATGCGGCCAGTGCGAGGAAAACCACCAGCAGCGACAGCACGAACAGGAACGGCGCCTGACTGCCGGAAAGCCGCTCCTCGAACGAGGTGCCGGACCATTCGAAACCGAAACCCGGCGGTAGTTGTTTGGACAAGCCTTCCATCGTCTGCATGGCCTCGCCAGTGCTGTGACCGGGCGCCGGGCTGCCGGCGATCTTCATCGCCGGCAAACCATTGTAGCGATCCAGTTTGGGCGAACCGATAATCCAGCGCGGCGTGACCAGTTCGGCCAGCGGCACCATGCCGCCGGCACGGTTCCTGACCGACAGGCGCAGGAGGTTTTCCGGCGTGGCGCGCAGGTCGGCTTCCGCCTGCATCTGTACGCGCAGGATCCGGCCTTGCCGTTCGAAGTCGTTGATGTAAGCCACGCCCAGGGTCGATTGCAGGGTCTCGTTGAGGTCGGCGATACTTACTCCGAGGGTCTCCGCCTTGCGCCGGTCGATGTCGAGCAACAACTGCGGCCCGGCTTCCTGACCTTCCGGGCGCACGCCGACCAGCTCGTGGTTCTGGCCGGCCATTCCCAGTGCCATGTTGCGCGCCTCCAGCAATTTTTCGCGGCCAAGGCCGGCGCGATCCTGCAGACGGAAGTCGAAACCTCCGGTGGAAGCCAGCTCCGGGATCGGCGGCGGATTGACGGCAAAAATCATCGCCTGCTTGATCTGGAAAAGCGCCATATTGGCGCGCTGCACCAGCGCCGTCGAAGTATGCTCCGCACCCTTGCGCTCGTCCCAGTCCTTGAGCCGCACGAACGCGAGAGCTGCGTTCTGGCCACGACCGAAAAAGGAGAAACCGACCACGCCGATGACATTGGCCACTTCCGGCTGCTTGAGATAATACTGCTCCACCTGGCTCAGCACTTCGATGGTGCGTTCCTGCGACGAACCCGGCGGCAGTTGCACCATGTTGATGAAATAGCCTTGATCCTCATCGGGCAAGAAACTGCCGGGAAGATGGAGCAGGAACCAGCCGGCGGCAACGATGATGCCGGCGTAGAGCAGCAGGTAGCGCCCGGTTTTTTTCAGCGCGCGTGCAACCCAGGATTGATAGCCTTGCGTGGTACGGGCGAAGAAGCGATTGAACCAGCCGAAGAATCCATGAGTCAGATTTTCTTCTGCCGGCGCATGCTTGAGCATCGTGGCGCACAGGGCCGGCGTCAGCGTCAGCGCCATCAGCGCCGAGAACAGCATGGTGAGAATCAGCGTCACGGCGAACTGGCGGTAGATGACCCCCACCGAGCCGCCGAAGAAAATCATCGGCGCAAACACCGCCGACAGCACCAGGGTGATGCCGACGATGGCGTTGAAAATCTGATCCATCGCCTTGCGCGCGGCATCCCGAGGCGACAGGCCTTCAGTTCTCATGATGCGTTCGACCGCCTCCACCACCACGATGGCATCGTCCACCACGATGCCGATAGCCAGCACCATGGCGAACAGGGTCAGCACGTTGATCGAATAGCCGAACACATAAAGCCCGGCCAGCGCGCCCGTCAGGGCAACCGGCACGACGATGGTGGGGATGAGCGTGGCGCGGAGGTTTTCCAGGAACAGGAACATCACCAGGAACACCAGCACCATCGCCTCCGCCAGGGTAATTATCACCTCCTTGATGGAAATATCGACGAAGCGGGAGGTGTCGTAAGGCACCGCCCAGGTCACGCCCTTGGGGAAATAGGGCTGCATCTCGGTCATTTTGGCGCGCACCGCCTTGACCACGTCGAGCGCGTTGCCGTTGGGCGCTACACGGATGGCAATGGCGGCAGTCGGCTGCTGATCCAGACGGGCGAAAATGTTGTAATCCTGGGAACCCAGCTCGACGCGGGCGACATCCTTCACGCGCACGGCGGAACCGTTCGGCAGCGTGCGCACGAGAATGTTGCCGAACTCTTCGGGCGACGACAAACGGCTGCGCGTGACGATCACCGCATTCAACTGCTGGCCGGTGGCCGCCGGCGCCTGCCCCAATTCGCCGGTAGCCAGCTCGACGTTCTGGGCGCGCACCGCGCGGGTGATGTCGCCGGGCGACAGATTATAGGCTTGCAGTTTTTCCGGCTTGAGCCACAAACGCATCGAGTATTCGGTGCCGAACAGCAGCGCCTCGCCCACACCCTTGACACGCCGCAGCGGGTCGAGCACGCTGGCGGCGGCGAAACTGCCGAGATCGACCGCCTTCATGCTGTTGTCCGGCGAATACAGCGCAACGAACATCACGTAGTTGCGCGACGGCTTGGTCACCGGCACGCCCACTCGGCGCACATCGTCGGGCAGACGCGCTTCGATGCGCTTGAAGCGGTTTTGCGCTTCCACCGAGGCGATGTCGATGTTGGTGCCGGGCTCGAAGGTCAGGGTGACGGTACCCGTACCCAGCTCAGATGCCGATTCCATGTAGAGCAGATGCTCGATGCCGTTCATTTCCTGCTCGATCAGGGCGGTAACCGTATCTTCGACCACCTTGGCCGAAGCGCCCGGATAAACGATATTGAAAGCGATGGATGGCGGCGCGACAGCCGGGTATTGGGAAAGCGGCAATCCCCGGATGGCGAGGCCGCCGGCCAGCAGGATGACCAGCGCGATCACCCAGGCGAAGACCGGGCGATCGATGAAGAATTTGGCGAACATACGTTACCCCTATTTCTTGACGCCAGCCGGCGGCTGTGCGGCGGATGCAGCGTTCGGATTCCACGGCACCGGCTTCACCGGCGTGCCAGGGCGAGCTTTCTGCAAGCCGTTGACGATCACCTGCTCGCCGCCTTTCAAACCCTCGGCGATAATAAAGTCGCTGCCACTCATGCCGCCGGTCTTCACCGGGTTGGGCACAGCCTTGCCTTCTGCGTCCACCACCATCACGAACTGCCCTTGCGGCCCGGACTGAACGGCGCGCTGCGGCAGGCGAATGGCGTGATCGGCAATCGCTTCGGGGAAACGAATGCGCGCAAAGGTACCGGGCAGCAGTTCATGCCGTGGGTTGGCAAACAGGGCGCGCAGGGAGACGCTGCCGGTAGCCGGATCGACCGCCAGATCGGAGAACATCAGCTTGCCCGGCAGCGGATAGACACTGCCGTCTTCCAGAATCAACTCCACCTTGGCGCGTTCCGCCTCCTTGAGCTTGCCCGCTTTCACCGCCTGCCGCAGGCGCAGCAGGTCGCTGCCCGGCTGGGTGAAATTGGCGTAGATCGGGTCGATCTGCTCGATGGTCGCCAGATAGGTCGCCTCGCCCTTGCCCACCAATGCCCCTTCGGTCACCTGCGCACGACCGATGCGACCGGAGATCGGCGCCGGCACGGCGGTATTTTCCATGTCGAGGCGGGCGCGCGTCACCGCCGCTTCGGCCTGCTTGGCCTTGGCCTCGGCCAGATCGACTTCCTGCTGGCTTACCGCCTTGATTTCCAGCAGTGGCCGGTAGCGCTCCAGCGTCACGCGGGCGACAGCCTGATCCGCCTTGGCCGCATCGAAAGCCGCCTGATAGTTGCGCGGGTCGATGCGGAATAGGGTCGCCCCTTCCCTGACATCGCTGCCTTCAGTAAACAGGCGCTTCTCGACAACGCCCTCCACCCGCGCCCGAACCTGCGCGGTGCGGAACGCTTCGAGGCGGCCCGGCAATTCCTGAGTGATCGTCGCCGTACCCGACGCGACGGTAACGACATCGACTTCCGGCGGCGGCATGGCCGGCCCGCCCGCACCGCCGGCTGCATTTTTGTCGCCCTTGCCGCCGCAACCAGCCAGAGCGGTCGTCAGCAGAACCATCAACAGTATTTTTTGTTTCATGGTGGATTCCTTGATTTTTTAATTCTAAAAACAGCTTTTAGCCACGGATTAACACCGATAAATAAAGCTTATAAATTCGAATGGCGCACAGATTGAGAAAGATCATTGATTGGTAATCCGTGTATATCTGTGTAAATCCGTGGCTGAATGAATAAGTTAATTCCTAGTATAGGCACGCAAAAAGCAATCGACGATCTGCTCGATTCGTTGGGCTTCGGCAACTTCCGGCGCACTGGCCGTGCACAGGCGGCGAATATGCTCGAAGCCGCCGAGCATGCCGAGCAACATTTCCGCAGCGAAACGCGGGTCATCCTGGCGCAGGTGACCGGCAGCCATGGCGCGGCCAAGAAAATCCGCCAGCCGGGTGGCGGTCTTGATCGGCCCCTTGGTGAAAAACGCCTGGGTCAAAGCCGGAAATCGGGTGGATTCGGCGATCAGGGCGCGGAGCATGTCCAGCCCTTCGTCGCCCAGCACCTTCTCGCGGAAAGATGCGGCAAAACGGCACAGGGATGCGCGCACGTCGTCAGTCTCGCCATCCAGCGAAACCACGATGGCCGCCGAGGCGATCGTCGCGGCCTCGCTGAACAGATCGCCCTTGCAGGGAAAATGGTTGTAAAGCGTCTGTTTCGCCACGCCGGCACGGGCGGCAATGCCGTCCACGCTGGCACGGTAGCCCTCTTTCATGAACGCCTCCCTCGCCGCCTGGATCAGGCGCGTGCGGGTATCGGCGGTAATATTTTCTTTCGGTTCGGACACGGCTTGGCTCAAATTTGATCAAAGTAGACTAGACAGTCTAGTCTAATCAAATTCGAGAGTCAACCCGCAAGCAGCAGCACTTCGTCACAACGCCAAATATCGACGAAGAGCCGCGCGCCTATTCGGCCTCAGCTCTTGCGCAATTTGGCGAGCGCCGCCGCCATGGTGCCCTGCGGCTGTTCTGCGGGACGTTCCTTCCGGGCCTGCTTGACCGGCTGGCGCTCGGCGACATTGGCCTGCACCGCGCCCGGCTGGTCGGAGAGGCGCATGGTCAGGGCGATGCGGCGGCGCTTTTCGTCCACCTCCAGCACTTTCACCTTGACCACATCCCCCGCCTTGACCACCGCATGCGGGTCTTTGACAAACTTGTCGGCCAGCGCCGAGATGTGTACCAGTCCATCCTGATGCACGCCGACATCGACGAACGCGCCGAAGTTGGTGACGTTGGTCACCACGCCTTCGAGCAGCATGCCGGGCTGCAGATCCTTGATGCCTTCCACGCCCTCCCGAAACACGGCAGCCTTGAACTCGGGGCGCGGGTCGCGGCCCGGTTTCTCCAACTCGCGCAGGATGTCGGTCACCGTCGGCAGGCCGAACTGGTCATCGGTGAACTGGCGCGGATCGAGCGATTTCAGAAAAGCGCCGTCGCCGATCACCTGCCGCAATTCGCGACCGCTGGCTTCGAGAATGCGCTGCACCACCGGGTAGGCTTCGGGGTGCACGCCGGAAGCATCCAGCGGGTTATCGCCCTGGGCGATGCGCAAAAATCCTGCAGCCTGCTCGAATGCTTTCTCGCCGAGCCGGGGCACCTGCTTGAGATCGGCGCGGCGCTTGAACGCGCCGTTGCTGTTGCGGAATTCGACGATGTTGCGGGCGAGCGTGGAGGACAGGCCGGACACCCTTTCCAGCAGCGGCTCCGAAGCCGTGTTGACGTCCACCCCGACCGCGTTGACGCAATCCTCCACCACCGCATCCAGAGAACGCGCCAGCTCGGGCTGGTTGACGTCGTGCTGGTACTGGCCGACGCCGATTGCCTTGGGGTCGATCTTGACCAACTCAGCCAGCGGGTCTTGCAGGCGACGCGCAATCGACACCGCGCCGCGCAAGGTCACGTCCAGATCGGGGAATTCGTTGGCGGCGAATTCGGAGGCCGAATACACCGAAGCACCCGCCTCGCTGACCACCACCTTTTGCATTTTCAATTCGGGATGCAGCTTGATCAGTTCCGCCGTCAACCGGTCGGTTTCACGCGAGGCGGTGCCGTTGCCGATGCTGACCAGCGCCGCGCCGTGCTTCTGCGCCAGTGCTGCGACGATGGCGATGGAGCGATCCCACTCGTTGCGCGGCGCATGGGGAAAGATGGTGGCGGTTTCCAGCATCTTGCCAGTCGCGTCCACCACCGCCACCTTCACTCCGGTGCGCAGGCCGGGATCGAGGCCGATCACCGCCTTGCGGCCAGCCGGAGCGGCCAGCAGCAGGTCGTGCAGATTGCGGGCGAACACATTGATCGCCTCGGCCTCGGCGGCTTCGCGCAATCGCGTGACCAATTCAGTTTCGAGATGCGGAGCAAGCTTCACCTTCCAGGCAAAACGCACGGTCGCCAGCAGCCAGCGATCCGCCGTCCGCCCCTGATCGGCGATGCCGAAGCGGCGGGCGACATCGATTTCGCACGGATGCATGGCGGCGGGCTCCTGCTCTTCCTTCCCGGCCTGCAAGAACAGATTCAGCGCCCCTTCGTTGCGTCCGCGCAGCATCGCCAGAGCGCGGTGGGAAGGAATGGCACGGATCGGCTCGCGGCGGTCGAAGTAATCGGCGAACTTGGCCCCCTCCTCCGCCTTGCCTTCCGCCAGCTCGGATTTCAGGTAGCCGTCCTGCCACAGCTTGTCGCGCAGCCTGCCGAGCAATTCGCCGTCTTCGGCAAATTGCTCCATCAAAATCTGGCGCGCACCGTCCAATGCGCTCTTGCCGTCCGGCACGCCCTTGTCGGCAGAAACATAAGCCTCGGCTTCCCGCTCCGGGTCGAGCAGCGGGTTTGCCAGCAGCGCCAGGGCCAGCGGCTCCAGCCCGGCCTCCCGCGCAATCTGCGCCTTGGTGCGGCGCTTGGGCTTGTAGGGCAAATACATGTCTTCCAGCGCCACCTTGGTTTCGGCGCCGAGAACCGCCGCCTCCAACTCCGGCGTCAGCTTGCCCTGCTCGGCAATGCTGCCGAGAATGGCCGCGCGCCGCCCTTCCAGCTCGCGCAGGTAGCGCAAGCGTTCCTCCAGATTGCGCAACTGGGTATCGTCGAGGCCGCCGGTGGCTTCCTTGCGATAACGGGAAACGAATGGAACGGTGGAACCGTCGTCGAGCAACTGCACGGCGGCGCTCACCTGGGCTTCGCGCACGCCGAGCTCGTCGGCAATGCGCTGGTTGATGCGATTGGTCATGGCTGGATTGAACCGGATTGAATGAGGCGGCCATTATACGGAATGCCCCTGGCTGCGGCGACATATCCGCTTGTCGTAAACCGCAGAAATGCCTATAGTGGTCTAAACGTTTTAATTGAATGCGAAAACGAGGGAATTTTAAAGCAATGCGCCTGACTCCTTTGGGTGATGGGATTTTTGGAACGGATACAGTGGCGTGATAAAAAATGGCCGGTGACCCGATAAAAACAGTTAGCCACTGATTCCAAAGTGGATTGATCGTAATTAACTTGTTTATAAACCAACCCGATAAAATGATAGACATTTTATTGGGGTCTACTTTACGTTAGGCCAAACCAATGAATGCTTACTTCGACAGGACAATACGATATGGCTAAGAACAAAAATTCAGATCAATTGTTGGAGGCAACCTTAGTTTTTAAACAGATCGAAACTGATTTCCTTGCCGATCCCAAAAAACTCCCTAGTCAGGATCACCTGCTAGCTCATCTGGAGAAAACTGCATTGATCGCAAAGAAGGCCACGAAAGGGCTCATAAAATCCAAGAAAAACGGTAGTCCTGTAACGACACACTCTATTCGAGCATATCAAGCACTACAGAGCATCACCGCTGCCACTACTGTCCTCGCTGAAGAAGCTGGTTTAGTTGCAAAGCTCAAATCGAAGGTCACGAGACTGTGAAAACTCATAGCCTGCCTAACCTAACGTTCGAGCGGGACTGCCGCGAAGCAGCCCGTGTCAGCCCCTCAACTAAACGTTAGAGTCCATGCGCAAGTTCCGCAATATATCGCTTTTGATTCTTCTCTTGCTTTCTGCCTTCGCAGTTGGCGCGCTCACCGCAATCGTTAATCATTGGGATCAACCGTTAGTCAACATTCAAGTTGAAAATGCATCGGGCCAAGAGTTTCGTTCATTGGTTGTCAGCTACACTAGCTATGGATTTAAAGGACAAGTAGAGGCTGTTCCTCCAAAACCAGGCACATCAACCACGGTGCGCTTCTATCATCAAGGTGAGGGCGATTGCCGAGTCACTGTCACGCTAGCTGACGGCAAAGTCCTTCAAGGCATCGGCGGGTACATCGAGCCCGGCTACTCGATAGCTTTCAAGGTATCGGCTAGTGCCATTACTGGCGGGCTTAGTGACTTCAAGTAAAATGGGCTCTAACCTTACAGTCAAGCGGGACTGCGCAAAAGCGCGCAGCCCCTTACTTTTACGTTAGCCATCTATATCACGGAGACATCTTAGTGATTATCGAATTTGCAAAGTCCGCAAGACGGCTTACCGAAACCGCTGGCGTTGCTGCTGTAGCGAGTCTATTAGGCGTCGGTGTAGTCATGTACGCCGAGTTTTTTGGTACGTATACGGTTGTCGTTGCATCGACACCTGCCGGTGCCACCATCCGCGTTGAAGAAAAGGAAGTCGGCCAAACGCCGCTAAGAGTGGAGCTAAAGAAGGGCACATATACCATCGAGGCAAAGAAGCCTGGATACATTGATACACAACACGCACTATACGTTTCACAAAATGAAGGCAACGTCGTAAATCTTCTCCTTCTGCCTGACACCAGCCAATCTTCCCGCAAAGGCAAGGAAGAGCTAGTTCAAGCACCGGCTATCGTTACGGAGTCACGAAGCCTAGACACTCTCAATGCCGAAATTCAAAAGGTGAAATCAATCATCCTCGCGAATCCAGAAGACGCGGCCTCGCTCCCAATCGTCCAGGAGAAGGTGCGCGTTCAAAGCGAAGAGATCAAAGCACTGAAAGATGACCTCAGAGACGTTAAAGAACTTGCCAAATGGTATTTGGGATCAATGATCGCAATTATTGTTGGCCTATTGGCTGTTATCGCGACACTCTTTGTTTCTCAGCGTGGGAAATAGCTGGCTAACCTCTCATTCCACTGGCCTGCGCAAAAAGCCGTGCAGGTCGGTGAATTCAGACGTTAGGCTTGGTTGGCACGGGCCGGGCCATTCGATCCTTCTCTCCGTGCATAACCTAGGAGGCTAAAATGTATTGCTTACGATTAACGACAATCAGGTTGGCATTATTGGCTGTGATACTTTTCCCACTAGCCGCTTCGGCGAAGCCAGATCCACAATGCATTCGTTCCTGCGGCAACCAGCTACGTTCATGCCAAGCAAGCTGCAATAGCGCTGTGAACAGATGTAAACGGGACTGCTCCCAAAATTGCACAATCGAAGGTATGACAAACCTTGTATGCCTTAATGCATGCTTGCTGAGTTGCGAAGCCGACTCTAGCTGCACCGAAGGGTGCTTATCTGAGAACAAATCCTGTACAGCTTCGTGTCCAGAGGTGAAGTGAGAAGCTTGCGGCATGTCTTTGTAGTCCCGTGACTGATTGGCCTAACACTGCAATGCACCGGATCTGCGCATAAAGCCGCGCAGTGCCGGTGCATTCAAACGTTGGGCATCACGCACCCGCGATCTGACTACCATTAAAAAGCGCCGTGTTGCCACGCAACGCTTGGTGGGTTACGCAAAAAACGCTAACCCACCCTACATTTGGCTGACCTCATAGAACCGCCAAGTCTCCTATCGCAATTCTGTCCATTTCACCCCCTATTTCCTTTAAAACCATACAGATTCCTTGCCTTCTGCCGTTATCAAGATAATAACCTTGGCATTTAACAAGCAGTCCCGCTTCCCAATATTAGCCCCCGACGGGCTTGCACAAGGACAGGCATGGAGCAGAATCGCATCGGCATGTCGGATATCCATGTAGGCAAACCGCTGCCGTGGAATGCCTACAATGCGCGCGGCCAGCTTTTGCTGAAAAAAGGGTTTGTTGTCGAAAGTCTGTCGCAGGTGGCTGCACTTGTCGAGCAAGGTCTGTATGCCGACGCTTCCCTGTCCCACGAAGACGACATCCATTCTGCTCAGGCCCGCGAAACGCCCTCTGTTTTGCGCATGCTCAATCTGGCAGAGAAGCGGCTGGAACGTTTGTTGTTCGGGGTAAGTGTCGAACCCGATTTTCCCGCCAAGCTGATGGAGGTGGCCACTTCGGTGATTGCCGCCACCGAGCAGAATTCCGATATCGCGCTGGCCTGTATCCTGCTCAACCAGCAGACCGACGATTATCCGGTCAGGCACGGCCTCGACACCGCCGTGGTCGCCATCCTGGTGGCGCAATCGATGAATCTCACCCACGACGAGATTGCGACGCTGACCGCCGCCGCGCTCACCATGAATGTCGGCATGCTGCGCCAGCAGGCCCAGTTGCAGCACAAGCTGGAAGCGCCTTCCGCAAAGGAAATCGAATCCATCCACCAGCATCAACTGGAAGGCGCAGGCATGCTGGAGGGGGCGGGCGTGCACGATGCCGGCTGGCTGGCCTATGTCCGATCACACCATGCAAGCGAATTCGGCGGCGATTATCCTGACGGTCATGCGGGCGAGGAGATTTCGTCCGGGACCAAAATTCTGGCGCTGGCCGACCGCTATTGCGCCAGCATTTCCGAGAGAAAGCACCACAAGTCGCATCTGCCCAGCACGGCGCTGCGCGAAATTTTTCTGGAGAAGGGAAAGGGCATCGATCCCACGCTTGCGGCCTACTTCATCAAGGTGCTCGGCCTCTATCCGCCCGGCACTCTGGTGCGGCTGAACAACGGTGAAATCGGGGTGGTTTCCAAGAAGGGCGACGGGCCGCTCACGCCCATCGTTCACGCGCTGGTCGGGCCGCACGGTGTGGCCTTGTCGATTCCGGTCAGGAGAGATACCGCCGGTGAGCCGTTTGCGATCAAGGAGGCGTTGCACGTGGATCAGGCCGATATCCGCTTCAGCATGCATCAGGTTTGGGGAGAGGAAGCGAGCCTCTGATTCAATTCCAGGTAATGTAGGGTGCGTCCCACGCACCACAACCATTGGTGCGTGGGACGCACCCTACAAACAAAACCGGAAGCGCCTTACTCCGGCCCCTTCACCAGCACTTCGCGGTTGCCGTTGCTCTGCATCCGCGAAACCAGCCCTGCGTTTTCCATCTGCTCGATCAGCCGGGCGGCACGGTTGTAGCCGATCCTGAGCTGGCGCTGCACCAGCGAGATCGAGGCGCGGCGCGATTTGAGCACGAGCGCCACGGCCTGGTCGTACATCGGGTCGGCTTCTGCGTCACTGCCGCCAGGTTCGCCACCTTCGCCTTCGCCAGCAGCTTCCGGCGCATCGAGGATGCCTTCGATGTAATCCGGCGATCCCAGTGCTTTCAGGTATTCCACTACTTTGTGAACTTCATGGTCGGCGACGTAAGCGCCGTGCACGCGCTGCGGGTAGCCGGTGCCGGGCGGCAGGTAGAGCATGTCGCCCTGGCCGAGCAGGGCTTCGGCGCCCATCTGGTCGAGGATGGTGCGCGAGTCGATCTTGCTGGAAACCTGGAAGGCGACGCGGGTGGGGATGTTGGCTTTAATCAGGCCGGTGATGACGTCCACCGACGGTCGCTGCGTAGCGAGCACCAGATGAATGCCGGAGGCGCGCGCTTTCTGCGCCAGCCGTGCAATCAGTTCCTCGACCTTCTTGCCGACCACCATCATCATGTCGGCCAGTTCGTCGATCAGCACCACGATGAAGGGCAATTCGGTCAGCGGCTCGGGCGCGTCCGGGGTGAGGCTGAAAGGGTTGAATTCCTTCTCGCCGGATTTCTCCCCATCGCGGATTTTCTGGTTGTAGCCGGCCAGGTTGCGCACGCCCAACGCCGACATCAGGCGGTAACGGCGATCCATCTCGGCCACGCACCAGTTGAGCGCGTTGGCGGCGTGTCTCATGTCGGTCACCACCGGCGCGAGCAGGTGGGGAATGCCTTCGTAAACCGACAGTTCGAGCATTTTCGGATCGACCAGGATCAGCCGCACCTTGGAAGGATCGGCTTTGTAGACCAGGCTCAGGATCATGGCGTTGATCGCGACCGATTTGCCCGAACCGGTAGTGCCGGCCACCAGCACATGCGGCATTTTCGCCAGATCGGCCACCACCGCCTTGCCGGCGATGTCCTTGCCCATCGCGATGGTGAGCGGCGAGGTCATGTCAGCATAGACTTTGGAACCGAGTATCTCGCGCAGGCGCACCACTTG
Source organism: Betaproteobacteria bacterium (assembly GCA_021373185.1). Classification (GTDB taxonomy): domain Bacteria; phylum Pseudomonadota; class Gammaproteobacteria; order Burkholderiales; family Sulfuricellaceae; genus Sulfuricella. Next base: position 23,028 of record JAJFTF010000026.1, read on the forward strand.
TCGCTTGGGGTTGGGAATTTCCAGGCCCATGCAGTTCTTGCCGGGTATGGTTTCCACCAGACGGATGCTGACGACCGACAGGGCGCGCGCCAGATCTCTGACCAGATTGGTGATCTGGCTGCCCTTCACGCCCACCGCCGGCTCGATTTCGTAGCGCGTAATTACCGGGCCGGGATAGGCGGCGATGACTTTCACCTCGACGCCGAAGTCGGCCAACTTGCGCTCGATCAGGCGTGAGGTGAACTCCAGCGTGTCGTCGGCGATCTGCTCCATGTCAGCGTCCGCCTCGTCCAGCAGGTTGAGGGGCGGCAGCGGCGAATCCGGCAGGTTGTCAAACAGGGGCGCCTGCACTTCGCGCTCGGTGACGGGTATTTGCGGAATGTCCACCACCGGCTGCTCGATATGGATCGGCTTGTGAACCTCGAAGCGTTTTTTCTCCTCTGCCACGACTTCTTCACGCTGATTCTGCGCGACCGAACCGGCGCGCCGATCCTGCCAGGCATCCCAAGCCTTGATGATCCACAGGGTACTGCCTTCGATTGCTGCACCAAGGCCTTCCATGAATTTCAGCCAGGACATTCCGGTAAACAGGCTGAAGCCCGCCGCCATGGCCAACAGCAGCAAGACCGTGGCGCCGGTAAAGCCCAGCCCTCTGGACATGGCGTCGCTGACCACCGACCCGATCATGCCGCCCGGCGCAAGCGGCAGTGTCGCCTTGAGGCTGTGCAGGCGCAATGCTTCCAGCCCGCTGTTGGCGAAGATCAGCAAAATGAAACCGGTGGTTGCGACGAACAGGGAGCGCCGGTCGGACAGCGCCGCGCTTTCGATGCGGCGGTAACCCCACCACACCAGGTAAAGCGCAAAGGCCACCCACCAGTAGGCGGAAAAACCGAAGATATAGAGCAGCATGTCGGCCAGCCATGCGCCGATCTCACCGCCGGAATTGTGGACGGTCAGCCGGCTGCCGCTGTGAGACCAACTGGGGTCGGCCTGATCGTAGCTGAACAGCACCATGGCGAGGTATACCGCCAAGCCGACCAGCGCAAGCCACTTGACCTCGCGGAACAAGAGCGCCATTTTCGGCGAGACCGGCTCTGGAGCCGTCTTGCGTCCGGCATCCCGGAGGGAATGGTTCTGCAGCTTCGAGGTTTTATTCAGAAAGGCCATCTACAGTATGAATTCGGTTCATTTATCAGTTTGGAATCACTTTAGGAATCGAGGTCGCCGCCGGATACCTGCCGGAGATTATACCGTCTTCATTTCAATCTGTATGCCTGCTGCGGTTGGTGCGGCTTGGCCGGGCTGAAATAGGCGCCTCTAGGCGACAAACTCAAACTTCAAGAGCAGGTTTTGTCGTTCAGGTTTGTTGGGTTTCGCGATAAGGCTGCTCAACCCAACCTACATGCTGCATTTCACATCAATTTGAATCGCCCCCCCTGTCAGCGGCTTATAATTTAACGCTATACGATCATGATATAATTTTCGTAACAGCCGGTTAAATTTACACGCATTACCCCCCCAACAATTTCTGAAGGTCTATGATATGAGCGCTTCCGTTAGACACTGCAAACTCCTGATCCTCGGCTCCGGCCCCGCCGGTTACACTGCCGCCATTTACGCCGCCCGCGCCAATCTCAGCCCGGTGATGATTACCGGCATGCAACAAGGCGGCCAGCTCACCACCACCACCGAAGTGGACAACTGGCCCGCCGATGTCGATGGCGTGATGGGGCCGGCGCTGATGGAGCGCTTCCAGAAGCACGCCGAGCGCTTCAACACCGAAATCATTTTCGACCATATCCACACCGCCAAGCTGACCGAAAAGCCGTTTACCCTGATCGGTGATTCCGGCACTTACACCTGCGATGCGCTGATTATCGCCACCGGCGCTTCCGCCAAATATCTCGGCCTGCCTTCCGAGCAGGCATTCATGGGCAAGGGCGTATCCGGCTGCGCGACCTGCGACGGCTTTTTCTACCGCAACCAGGAAGTCGCCGTGGTCGGCGGCGGCAATTCCGCCATTGAAGAGGCGCTGTATCTGGCCAATATCGCCAAGCACGTCACGCTGGTGCATCGCCGCGACACCTTCAAGGCGGAAAAGATCATGGTCGAAAAGCTGATGGACAAGATCAAGAACGGCAACATCAGCCTCGAGGCCTTCTGCGAACTGGACGAGGTGCTGGGCGACAAGACCGGCGTCACCGGCATGCGCTTGAAGAACGTCAATGACGGCAGCACCAAGGATATCGCGCTGCAGGGCATTTTCATCGCCATCGGCCACAAGCCCAACACCGACCTGTTCACCGGCCAGCTCGAGCTGGAAGGCGGCTACATCGTCACCAGAGGCGGCAACAAGGGCAATGCCACGGTCACCAGCATCGACGGCGTATTCGCCGCCGGCGACGTGCAGGATCACATCTATCGCCAGGCCATCACCAGCGCCGGCACCGGCTGTCAGGCCGCGCTTGACGCAGAGCGCTATCTCGACGACCTGGGTAAGTGACCGAGCAGAAAAAACCCGGAGAATGCAAGGATGGCGGCAAATCAGCGCCGCCATCCCTGTCCGAAGAAGATACCTCACTGTTTCGCGCCGCTATCGGCGATGCGCGCCCCTTGCCCGATAGCGGCAAGACCCTGTTCACACCGCAACGCCCCCGCCCTGCCCCCCGCCAAAGCCGGCTCCACGATCAGCCAGCGCTCACGGATAGCCTGAGCGACCATATTCCCCTTGCATTGTCGGAAACCGACGGCGAATTTTCGTTTCTGCGCCCCGGCATGGCGCTGCCGACACTGAAAAAATTACGGCGCGGCCACTGGAACATCCAGGCCGAAATCGATCTTCACGGCATGACCAGCGACGAGGCCAGAGCCAGTTTCAGCGAATTTCTTGAAGAGAGTAAAAGCCTCGGCCTGCGTTGCGTGCGGATCATCCACGGCAAGGGATTCGGCTCCCGGAACCAGGAGCCGGTGTTGAAGCTGAAAGTGGCCAGTTGGCTGATGCAGCGCGACGATACGCTGGCGTTCTGCCAGGCACGACCAATCGAGGGCGGCAGCGGCGCCACCATCGTACTGCTCAGAAAGGCATTTTAACCGTGCGCCTAGTCCCACAGCCGCGCAAATGCTATACTTGCGCGCGCCATTTGATTAAAAACATTCACTTACAATGACCCCTTCACCTCAATTTTCGCAGCGTGGCCTGATGCTTCTGCTGGCGGCTCTTTTCCTGATCTGGTTCGGCACCCTCGACTACCGCCATCTGGTCAAGCCGGACGAGGGCCGCTACGCTGAAATTCCGCGCGAGATGGTCGCCAGCGGCAACTGGCTCACCCCCCGCCTGAATGACCTGAAATATTTCGAGAAGCCGGCGCTGCAATACTGGGCGACTGCCGCCGCTTATGACCTGTTCGGCGAGCATCACTGGACTTCGCGGTTGTGGACCGCACTGACCGGTTTCCTCGGCATCGCCATCACCTACGTAGCCGGTCGCCGCCTGTGGGGCGCCACTGCCGGGCTGTATGCCGCAGCAGTGCTGGCCAGCAGCCTGCTGTATGTCCTGATCGGCCACATCAATACCCTGGACATGGGCGTCACTTTTTTCATGGGGCTGAGCATGGCTGGATTCCTGCTGGCCCAGCGCCCCGGCGCGAATGCCGACGAGAACAAATGGTGGATGCACGTGGTCTGGGCCGGTCTGGCCTTCTCCGTATTGAGCAAAGGACTGATCGGCCTGGTGCTGCCCGGCGCGGTGCTGGTGCTTTACACCCTGATCCAGCGCGACTGGGCGCTGTGGAAGCGTCTGCACATGGTCAGCGGACTGGCGCTGTTCCTGCTGATCAGTGCGCCCTGGTTCATCGCGGTTTCAATCGCCAACCCGGAATTTTTTCATTTCTTTTTCATCCACGAACATTTCGAGCGCTTCCTCACCAAGGTGCATCACCGCTATCAGCCATGGTGGGCTTTCATCCCGATCCTGCTGCTTGGCATCCTGCCCTGGATCACGGTCATGTTCGATGCCTTGGCGCGAGCCTGGAATGGCGATTCGCCCAAACCGAACCCTCTCCCCAGCCCTCTCCCGCCTGCGGGAGAGGGGGAAGCAGTGTCGCTACGCGACATTCACTCCAAGGCATTCAGGCCGCAGCGCTTCCTGCTGATCTGGAGTGTTTTCATCTTCCTGTTCTTCTCCATATCCAGTTCCAAGCTGCCTTCCTATATCCTGCCGATTTTTCCGGCTTTGGCGCTGTTGATCGGCGTGCGACTGACAAAGATATCGGTGCCCGCCCTATTCTGGATGATGATGCCAATCGCCGTGCTGGCGGGCATTGCCTTTCTGTTATCGCCTTTTGTCGTCACCTTCGCCAGCGAGGAAGTGCCGGTCGAGCTTTATCGCGAATACGCCGTTTGGCTCACCGCTGCTGCGGCAATCTGGCTGATTGGCTCGATGGTCGGTCTTTATCTGTTGCGCCGCGAACGGGTCACCGCCGGCATCATCGCTTTTGCCTTAAGCGGCCTCATCCTTGCCCAAGTCGCGCTCAGCGGCCATGAGAGTCTGTCTCCGTCCAACTCCGCCTGGCGCATCGCACAGCAAATTCAGCCCTACCTCAAGCCGGGTGCGCCCTTTTACAGCGTCGGCATGTACGAACAGACCTTGCCCTTTTACATCAAGCGCACCGTCACTCTGGTCGCATTTCAGGATGAGATGGAGTTTGGCCTGCAGCAGGAGCCGGGGAAATGGCTGCCGACCTTCGACGATTTCGAACGCGAATGGCGCAAGCCGGGCTATGCCTTGGCGATCATCGAACCGCCAACTTATCAACGATTCAAAACCAGCGGGCTGCCCATGCAAATCATCGCCCAGGACACGCGCCGCGTAGTGGTAATCAAGCCATGAACCTGCTCAGTTTCTCTCTCATCCTGACCGGCGTGCTGCTCAACGCCGCCGCACAACTCCTGCTCAAGGCCGGGACCAATGCGGTCGGCCATTTCACTTTCAGCCGCGACAACCTCCTGCCGGTGGGTTGGCAACTCGCCACCGAACCGCACATCATGGGCGGGCTGGCCTTCTATGTGATCAGCGTAGGGGTGTGGATCATGGCGCTGTCGCGAGTCGAGGTCAGTATTGCCTATCCGATGCTGTCGATCGGCTACGTGGTTAATGCGTTTGCCGCCTGGTGGCTGTTCGGCGAAGCGGTTTCGCTCACGCGTCTGGCCGGTATCGGCATTATCATTATCGGCGTTTACGTCGTTGCCAGGAGTTGATTTGAGCTACCTTCCTTTTACCAAACCCACTCTCGACGAAGCCACCATCCAGGGCGTAACCGAAGTTTTGCGTTCCGGCTGGCTATCGAGCGGCCCCAAGGTCAAGGAATTCGAGGCCGCGCTGTCCGAATATTTTGGCGGCCGCACCGTGCGCGCCTTCAATTCCGGCACGGCCACGCTGGAGGTGGCGCTGCAGCTTTGCGACATCGGCCCCGGCGATGAAGTCATCACGACGCCGATGTCCTGGGTCGCCACGGCGAATGTCATTCTTCACGTCGGCGCCAAACCTGTGTTTGTCGATATCGACCCGCTCACGCGCAACATCGATCTCGACCTCATCGAAGCCGCCATCACGCCGAATACCAAGGCCATCATCCCGGTCGATCTCGCCGGGCTGCCGGTAGACCGGGATCGCCTTTACGCGATTGCGGAAAAGCACCGTTTGCGCGTCATTGAAGACGCAGCCCAGTCGATGGGCGCTACATGGCAAGGCAAAAAAATCGGCTCGTTCGGCGACCTGATCTCGTTCAGCTTTCACGCCAACAAGAACATGACCACCGGCGAAGGCGGCTGTCTGGTGCTGAGCGATGCGGCGCAAATCCCCTTGGCGGAAAAGCTGCGCTTGCAGGGCGTCGAGCGTTTCCCCGATGGCACCATGGATGTGGATGTCGCAGGCGGAAAATACAACCTGACCGATATCGCCGCCCGCATCGGCCTGGGACAACTGAAACAGGTTGACGCATTCAACAGCCGGCGGCGCGAACTGGTGAAGCATTATTTCGCCTGTTTCGACCGGTCGATGGGCTGCGAGCTGCCGCAGGAAGATTTTGCCGGCAGCAACTGGCACATGTTCCAGATTCTGCTGCCGCTGGATCGCATGCGCATCAGCCGCGGCGAATTCATCGAGCAGATGAAGCAAAGGGAAATCGGCGTGGGCGTGCATTATCCCTGCATCCATTTGTTCTCGCTGTTCCGCAGCATGGGCTTCATGAAAGGCGACTTTCCCGAGGCCGAAAAGATCGGCAATGAAACCGTCACCCTGCCGCTGTTCCCGGCGATGGAACTGACCGACGTGGAACGGGTATGCACCGCAATCAAGGAAATCATCGAGGCCTCCAGGAAATGAACCCAACCGAACTCTCCGTCATCGTCCCGGTTTACAACGAGGAACAAGGCCTGCAAGCACTGTTCGACCGGCTCTATCCCGCGCTCGACAAGCTCGACATCGGCTACGAGATCGTCTTCATCAACGACGGCAGTCGCGACCGCTCTGCCGCGATCCTGCGCGAACAGTTCCAGAAGCGGCCCGATGTCACCCGCGTGGTGCTGTTCAACGGCAATTTCGGCCAGCACATGGCGATCATGGCCGGCTTCGAACATTGCAAGGGAAATCGCATCGTCACACTGGATGCCGACCTGCAGAATCCACCCGAGGAAATCGGCAATCTGCTCGCCAAAATGGACGAGGGCCACGACTATATCGGCAGTATCCGCCGCATGCGCCAGGACAGTTGGTGGCGGCACGTCGCCTCGCGCGCCATGAACAACCTGCGCGAGCGCATCACCCGCATCAAGATGACCGATCAGGGCTGCATGCTGCGCGCCTATAGCCGCGACATCATCGATGCCGTCAATAGCTGCCGCGAAGTCAATACCTTTATCCCGGCGCTGGCCTACACTTTCGCCCACAGCCCGGCGGAAGTCGTGGTGGAACACGAAGAGCGCACCGTGGGCGAATCGAAGTATTCGCTCTACAGCCTGATCCGCCTCAATTTCGACCTGATGACCGGCTTCTCGGTGGTACCGTTGCAGATGTTCTCGTTCACCGGCATCATCGTCTCGCTGCTGTCGGCGTTCTTCGTCGTCTTCCTGCTGATCCGCCGCATCATCGTCGGCCCGGAGGCGGAAGGCTTGTTCACCCTGTTCGCCATCGCCTTCTTCCTGATCGGCATCACCCTGTTCGGCATTGGCCTGCTCGGCGAATACGTGGGGCGCATCTACCAGCAGGTGCGCCACCGGCCAAGGTATCTGGTGCAAGCCATTCTGGAGAAACCAGACCAGAAATAATTTTGCCGCCTTGATAAATATGCATAAAGTACATACAATCAAACCATGCAGGTAGAATGCGACCCGAAAAAATCTGCGGCCAACCTGAAAAAGCACGGCGTTTCTTTTCAGGAAGCCGAAACGGTTTTCTACGATCCACTCGGATTAACCTGCGAAGATGACGAAGCTCAAGGCGAAACAAGATTTATCACCGTTGGACAGGGCGGACTTGGACGGGTACTTGCCGTGGCTTGGACGCAACGTGCAGAAAGTATCCGCCTGATTTCAGCGCGAGAAGCAACCCGGAATGAACGGAGGGCATATGAAAGCTGAATACGATTTCTCAAAAGCCAAGCGTGGCGCGGTGATTGCGCCAACCGGCAAGACCCGCATCACCATTTTTCTGGATGACGACATACTGGCCGCTTTCCGGGAGCGTGCGGAAGCCCAAGGGAAAGGCTATCAAACGCTGATTAACGAGACTTTGCGTGCCACAATCCAGCCCGGCCAAGCGCCACTCACCGTTGAGGAATTGCGCCGGGTTCTGCGTGAGGAATTGCATGCGGCATGATAAGGACCATAACAGCATGCGCCCAATCCACCCAGGCGAAATCCTGCGCGAGAAATTTCTGGTTCCACTGGGGCTATCCGCCAATGCGCTAGCGATGGCTCTGCGCGTTCCTGCGCCGCGCATCAACGACATTGCACGCGAACGCCGGGCAATCAGCGCCGATACGGCACTGCGACTGGCACGCTACTTCGGCACGAGTGCAGAATTCTGGCTGGGCCTGCAAGCCGACTTCGACCTGAAAACTACGCTGGCTGGAAACGGTGACAAAATTGAACAAGACATCGTGCCCATGGCACGGGCTGCATAAAGATGGGTAGGCAGCAAGGCTGCCAACTGCCGAGTTCCGCCCATTACCTTAATTCAAACGTTTATTCACCGATATGATCCCTTCACCCCGTGCCATAGTCTTCGCCTACCACAACGTCGGCGTACGCTGCCTGTCGGTGCTGCTTGCCCATGGCGTTGATATCCTGCTGGTGGTGACGCACACCGACAACCCCAACGAGAATATCTGGTTCGACAGTGTCGCCAAACTGGCGGCCTTGCACGATATTCCCGTGATCACGCCAGACGACCCCAACACGCCGGAAGTCGTCGCGCAGATCCAGACGCTCGCACCGGATTACATCTTTTCCTTCTACTACCGCAACATGCTGAAGAAGCCGCTGCTCGAGATTCCGGCACGCGGCGCCTTCAACATGCACGGCTCGCTGCTGCCCCAATACCGCGGCAGGGTGCCGATCAACTGGGCGATCATAAAGGGCGAACGCGAAACCGGCTCGACCCTGCACGTGATGAACGAAAAGCCGGACAACGGCGCCATCGTTGATCAGCAGGCCATCCCCATTCTGCCCAACGACACCGCGCTGGAGGTGTTCCACAAGGCCACCTGCGCCGCCGAGGTCACGCTTGATCGCTGCCTGCCCACGCTGCTGGCCGGCACCGCCCGGCTCAAGCCGCAGGATTTGAGCCAAGGTGGATATTTCGGCGGAAGACGGCCAGAAGATGGTAAAATCGACTGGCTGCAAAGCGCGCAGACCATCCACAACCTGGTGCGCGCGGTTGCGCCGCCTTATCCCGGCGCTTACACCTGGCTTGGCGGCAAGCCGATGCGGGTGCTGCAAACACTGGTCGAGCCTCAGCGCAAAGGCCGGGGAACAGGGGCGGCACTGTATTGCGAGGATGGTCGCTGCTATGCCGAATGCGGCGACGGCAGCATGTTGCGCATTCTGGCCTGCGAGGTTGACGGCAAGGCAGTGACCGCCGACGAATTGATCGCCAGCGGCAAGGATTCCCTGCCGCTGGGGGAATAGATTTTAATTTTTGACTTAGGGAAAAACGATGAAAAAGGTATTGATCCTGGGCGTGAACGGCTTCATCGGCCATCACCTGTCCAAGCGCATTCTGGAAACGACCGACTGGGAAGTTTACGGTATGGACATGTACAGCGAGCGCGTCACCGAGCTGATGGATAATCCGCGCTTCAATTTCTTTGAAGGCGACATCACCATCAACAAGGAATGGATCGAATACCACGTCAAGAAATGCGACGTCATCCTGCCGCTGGTCGCCATTGCCACCCCGGCCACCTACGTCAAGGAGCCGCTCAAGGTATTCGAGCTGGATTTCGAGGCCAACCTGCCGATCGTGCGCCAGTGCGTGCAATACGGCAAGCACCTGATCTTCCCATCGACTTCCGAAGTCTACGGTATGTGCCGCGACGGCGAATTCGACCCGGAGAATTCCGAACTGATCCTCGGCCCAATCAACAAGCCGCGCTGGATCTACTCCTGCTCCAAGCAGTTGATGGATCGGGTGATCTGGGCTTACGCGATGAAAACCGAATTCAACTTCACCCTGTTCCGCCCGTTCAACTGGATCGGCGCCGGCCTGGACAACATCAACACCGCCAAGGAAGGCAGCTCGCGCGTGATTACCCAGTTCCTCGGCCACATCGTGCGCGGCGAGGATATCAAGCTGGTCGACGGCGGCACGGCCAAACGCTCCTACACTTACGCCTCCGACGGCATCGATGCGCTGATGAAGATCATCGAGAACAAGAACGGCGTGGCGACGGGCCAAATCTACAATATCGGCAACCCGAGCAACAACTATTCGGTGAAGGAACTGGCGAAGATGATGCTGGATCTCGCCGTCACCTACCCGGAATACGCAGAGACCGCCAAGAAGGTAAAAACGCTGGAAGTCACTTCTGCCGAATATTACGGCAAGGGCTATCAGGACGTGCAAAACCGCATCCCCAAGATCGACAACACCATGAAGGACCTCGGCTGGAAGCCGCAAGTCACCATGGCTGACGCGATCAAGCATATTTTCGATGCTTACAAGGGCCAAGTCTCTGAAGCGCGCAAGCTGGTGGAGTAATTTCTACAGTAAGGAGTGAAGAGTGAGGGGTGAGGGGTGAGAAGTAAAAATCACCCACAATATCTCCTCACTCCTAATCTCCTCACCCCTCACTCTCCATAATGAAACTCGCCCTCAAGATCGACGTCGACACCTATCGCGGCACTCGCGAGGGCGTGCCGCGCCTGGTCGAAATTCTGCGGAAACACGAGGCCGGCGCCACCTTCCTGTTCAGCCTCGGACCCGATCATACGGGCCGTGCCATCAAACGGGTGTTCCGCCCCGGCTTCATGAAGAAGGTATCGCGCACCTCGGTGGTGGAGCATTACGGCCTCAAGACCCTGATGTATGGCACGTTGCTGCCCGGCCCCGACATCGGCAAGCGCTGCGGCGAGATCATGCGCGCAGTGCGCGACGACGGCTTTGAGGTCGGCATCCACTGTTACGACCACATCAAGTGGCAGGATTACGTGGCAAAACAGGACGCAGCCTGGACGACGAAGGAAATGAAACTGGCTAGCGACCGTTTTGAGAAAATCTTCGGCGAGCCTGCCAAGGTTCACGGCGCCGCAGGCTGGCAAATGAATATCCACGCCTTACGCCTGGAACAACGGCTGAACTTCGATTACTGTTCGGACACGCGCGGCACTCATCCCTTCATGCCGATCTGGAACGCAGAAATCGTCGCCTGCCCGCAGCTACCCACCACTCTGCCAACGCTGGACGAAGTGCTGGGCATCGGCGGCATCACGCCGGAAAACGTCGCGCAACACCTGCTTGGCCTGACCGAAAATCCGCCGGCTACCGGCCATGTTTACACGCTGCACGCCGAGCTGGAAGGCATGAAGCTCGCCAATGCGTTCGATGAACTGCTCACCGGGTGGAAAGCGCAAGGCTACGAGCTGGTATCGCTAAGGCAATACAATGAGGGGCTGGAACTATCCAGCCTGCCCCGGCATGAAGTGATCATGGGAGAGATTCCCGGACGTTCTGGAGTGTTGGCTTTTCAGGGTGACGAGTTCCTGGCCTAAAACTTCTTGATCAGGCACACCGCCTGCGCCGCAATCCCCTCGCCACGCCCGGTAAAACCCAAGTTCTCGGTCGTAGTCGCCTTGACGTTGATGCAATCTGCCGACACACCAATATCTGAAGCAATATTGTTCACCATTTGCGCAACATGCGGCGCCATCTTCGGGGCTTGAGCAATGATGGTGGCATCCAGGTTAACCACACTCCAGCCACGTTCCTTGAGTAAACGCGCTACCTCGCATAACAGCTTGCGGCTATCGATGCCCTTGTAACGCGCATCGCTATCGGGAAAATGACGTCCGATGTCGCCCAGCGCCGCCGCACCCAGCAACGCATCGCAAATCGCGTGGAGCAGCACATCGGCATCGGAATGGCCGAGCAAGCCGCGTTCATAAGGGATATCCACCCCGCCGATAATCAGCTTGCGCCCTTCCACCAGTTGGTGGACATCGAAACCCTGGCCGACTCTCATGACTTGCCTCCCGACAATATCAGTTCTGCCAGTTTGACGTCCTGCGGATAGGTCACCTTGAAATTGGTCATGTCGCCGGCCACCAGTTTGGCCTGGAACCCCAGTTTCTCGACGGCCTGCGCTTCATCGGTCACCTCGCCGTCAAGCAGCGACAGGGCGCGCTGCAACAGGCCGTAGCGGAACATTTGCGGCGTTTGCGCCTGCCACAGGCCAGTTCTCGGCTCGGTGCGCTGTACGCGATTGTCGGCATCAGCGCGCTTCAGGGTATCGGCCACCGGTACTGCCAGCAGCCCGCCGAACGGGTCATTGCCCACCTCCACGATCAGCCGCTCGAGCAGTTCGCTGTTCAGGCCGGGTCGGGCGGCGTCATGCACCAGCACCCAGTCCTCGAAACCGACCTCATCCCGAATGGCGTCAAGCCCGTTGCGCACCGATTCGAAGCGCTCTGCACCGCCGCAATGAAGCACCTTGAGCTTGGCGGAAAAAAGACTCCAGTCGAAGCTTTGCCACAACGTGTCGCCTGCTGCCAGCACCACGTAAACACTGACGATTTGCGGGCAGGCGCACAAGGTGGCAACGGCATAATGAATCAATGGCCGGCCCAGCACCGACAGATATTGCTTGGGTGTTTCACCCCCAATACGCGAACCGGAGCCGGCGGCGGGTATCAAAGCATAGTAATTTGGCATTGCTTTCTGCTATCTTGAGAAAAGGAGGCTTTATGAAATCCATTCGTCCCGCTGCTGTTGCCGGCACCTTCTACACAGAGGAACCGAACGATTTGGCTATCGAGCTCACTGCCCTGCTCGAAGCGGCAGAACGGCACACCGAGAAACTGGCGTCACTGCCCAAGGCCGTTATTGTACCCCATGCCGGCTATATTTATTCCGGCCAGGTCGCCGCCAGCGCTTATGCACTGCTACGTCAGGGGCGCGGCATTTACCGCCGCGTCGTGCTGCTCGGACCGGTGCATCGGGTGCCGGTGCGCGGACTGGCGCTGCCCGATGCCAAAAGCTTTGCCACGCCGCTCGGCGCGGTACCGCTCGACCTGGATGCCATGGCGATGCTGGCCGATCTGCCGCAGGTAGTGCAATACGACCCTGCCCATGCCTGGGAGCATTCGCTGGAAGTGCAACTGCCGTTCCTGCAAACCGTACTCGACAACTTCAAGTTGGTGCCACTGGCAGTGGGCGATGCCACGCCGCAGGAAGTGGCTGAAGTGCTGGAGCGTTTGTGGGGCGGCCAGGAGACGATGATCGTCATCAGCTCGGATTTATCCCATTTTCTGCCCTACCACTCAGCACAACAAATCGACAACGCGACGGCACAGGCTATCCTCGACCTGCGCTGGCCACTGAACCATGAGCAGGCATGCGGCGGCACACCGATAAACGGACTGCTGCTGGCGGCGCAGCATCACCATCTCAATCCGCACCTGCTCGACCTGCGCAACTCCGGCGACACCGCCGGCGACAAGAGCCGCGTGGTCGGCTACGGCGCTTTTGCCTTTACCGAAGAACCCGCACATGTCCACTGACAAAGGACAGATATTGATCCCCATCGCGCGCGCCGCCATCTCAAACGCGCTGGGCAAAGCCATGCAGGCCAACGAGGAAGCCGAGTGGCTCAAGGAACCGGGTGCCTGTTTCGTCACCCTGACCCAGAATGACAACCTGCGCGGCTGCATCGGCAGCCTGGAAGCGCACCGCCCACTACTGGATGATATCAAGGCAAACGCCTATGCAGCAGCTTTTCGCGACACACGCTTCAGCCCTTTGACGCTCGACGAACTCGACCTCACCAAAATCGAAATCTCATTACTCTCGTCAATGCAGCCGATGGCCTTCAGCAACGAAGTCGATGCACTCGAGCAGTTGCGCCCCGGCATCGACGGCGTGGTATTCGAATATGGCCGCTATCGCAGCACATTTCTGCCACAGGTATGGGAGCAGTTGCCGGAACCGGCAGTTTTTATGGGCCAGCTCAAACACAAGGCCGGCCTGCCTGCCGATTTCTGGGCGCCTGATGTCAGACTGCTGCATTACACAGTACACAAATGGAAAGAGTCAGCGCCGGAGTGAACGCCAACCACCGCGCCCATTAAGCGCCCGCCGTTTTCTGGTGCTTTCCTTGACTCAGGAGCGGTAATCATTAAAATACACGCATCATCCATTAATAAAAATGATGCGATCCTACAAATTTTTCCTGCTCGGCGGTTTGCTGCTATTGTCAGGCTCAGCCTTGGCGGCGGATGACATTGATGCCGAAGCGCAGCAGCAAACGGCGCTCTCCAGTTCGATCGACAAAGCGTCCGATATGTTGATGTACGCTTTGAGTCTGGTAGGCGTCAACTATAAATACGGTGGGAAAACTCCAGAAACCGGCCTGGATTGCAGCGGCTTCGTCAGTTATGTCTATAAACAGGCCGCCGGCTTGGTTTTGCCTCACAATGCCCGTGCCATCAGCATGTTCGGCAAGAAAATCACGATTTCAGAATTGCAGCCCGGCGATCTGGTATTTTACAACACCATGCGCCATACCTTCTCCCATGTCGGCATTTACCTTGGTGAAAACAAATTCGTTCACGCCTCGGTGACGGGGCGCGGCGTCGAGGTTGTCGACATGAACGAAAATTACTGGGTCAAACGCTTCAACGGCGCCCGCCGCATTTAGCATTACTTCCCGCTTGCCTTTTGCTGCAGTTTCAAGCGAATGAGCGGCAGCGCAGCTTGTGCCGCTTTCTCTCCTTCCATGATGGCCAGATGCTTCTGTTCGAACTCCGTCGCACCGACTGACCCAATTTGCGGCCTGATCACCACATCCGCCTCAGCCAGTTCGTAACGCCCGATGGTCTGCCCCATGATATTGAAGGACTGCAGGAAGATGTCGATGGTATCGTTCACCTTGCCATGACGCGGCTTGCTGGAAATATCCACTGCGATCACGATATCGGCGCCCATGCTGCGTGCGATCCTTACCGGAACCGGGCTGACCAGTCCGCCGTCCACATACTCCTTGCCGCCAATACTGACCGGCTGGAACACGCCGGGAATGCTGCTGGAAGCACGCACTGCCATGCCCGTGTTGCCGCGGCGGAACACCATTACCTCGCCGCTCTGCAAATCGGTGGCGACAGCAGCAAAAGTTCGGTTAAGACGCTCAATGGGGCGGTTCTGCAAAGCCCTGTTGATATAATTCTGCAGCATTTCCCCCTTGACGAAGCCACGATCCGGCATCACCAGGTCGCCAATCGTTTCCTGCTCCAGTTGCAAGGCGACCTTTTGCAGTTCAAAACCGCTGTAGCCGCCGGCATAAAGAGCCCCCACCACGCTGCCGGCGCTGGTTCCGACCACCAGGTCGGGCACGATACCCTGCGCTTCCAGGATTTTGATCACGCCGATATGGGCAAATCCACGCACCGCGCCACCGCCAAGCACCAGCGCGATCTTCGGCGCAGGGGGCTTGGAAACGGGCACGATCTTGGCGGGGGCAGTCACATCCCCCACTGGCGGGGTGGCACAGCCAGCGAGCGCCAGCAGGCAGGAAACCAGTACAGCGACAAGACCTGTGTGCATGTGAAAAACCGTGATTATCAAAAAGCGTTTAATTGTAATCAATATCCCCATGCAAGACACGATCTGCCGACCTTTTTTTCGATCTGCCTTATTCGCACCAAAAGCGATTTTTTCGGTGTTGTATGCTACAGTTTGTCCAGTTGTAGTATTGATTCGAACCCGCGTTAAATTTAACAGTCATGGCCCTTATGTCCATTGAACAATCCCGTCAGGAAATACAACGGCAAAAGGAATTGCCCACCTTGTCGCCAGATGTTTCGCGCATCCTGACCAGTTGCGAAAGTTCCGATATCTCCGCCAAGGAACTGGCCGACATACTGGGCGAATCACCGACGATTGCGGCACGCCTGCTGGGACTGGCCAATTCTTCTTTTTTCGGACAGCAGGGCAAGGTTCATTCGCTGTCGCACGCCATTTCCGTTCTTGGAATGGTCACCGTAAAAAGCGTAGCAATTGGCCTGGCGCTATCCGGCATGTTCAAGACTGATCGCTGCGCTCATTTCGACGTGCAGCGCTACTGGGCATCCACCGTCATGACCGCCCTGATGAGTAATGCGCTCCATGCGCACATTCAGCAAGATCTCCGCCCGCCGAGTGACAGCGTTTACATGACAGGATTGCTTCATAACCTCGGCCTGCTGGCACTGGTGCATCTCTACCCGGACAAGATGGATGCTGCGCTGATTGCCTATGGAGAAGCTCCCACGCGTAAACTGGGCGATCATATCCGCGACCACCTTGAGCTGGATCATTGTGAAGCCGGCGTCTGGCTGGGCAGTAAGTGGCACCTGCCGGAGGACATCCTGCTGGTAATGAAATATCACTATGGCAGAAACTATCGCGGCGAGCACTGGCCGCTGGTCTTGCTGGAAGCGATTTGTGCCAGTTGGGCCAATCAAATCCTTGATGGACACACCGAAATAGATCCGGAAACAGAAGCATTATCCGTGCTGGGCGTCCCTCCGGACAAGGCCGAAAAGGTTCGTGAAGAAATAGGCGACAAGCTGGAGGCAATCCGCGAAATGGCGTCCCTGTTCAGCAAGGATTGATCGCCATGGCCGATCCTATTGCCGACTCATCGCTGGAACTAAACCGGCATATCGTCAACCTGCTGGACTCCCTGTCCGCCATCCACGGGTTGACGGAAATTTCGATCCGCGATGTGAGCGAATCCCAGTTGCTCAAACTGGCGCTGGAAGCCCTGATGTCAAATCAGGACATGGAACGCTGCTCCATCTTCCTGCTCGATGAACATGGCACCTTGTCCAATGCCGCAGGACTGGACTGGGATGACATGCTGAGGGACATTGTCCGCCCTGCCGAAGTGGCTGCCGCCCGTCCGCCTAGCAAAAACAGCTATCGACTGGGTGAAGGCATCATGGGGCGTGCCGCCGAGAGAGGGGAAATCGAGCATTGCCGTTCCTGCGGCGAAGACCCGCAGTTCAAAAAATTCAGCGATGGCGACAAACCGATTCAAGGCGCTCTCCTCTGCGTACCCGTCACCTGCGAGGGAAAGGTTCTTGGCGTACTCAACGTTTTTTACCCTACCCCCGATTTTTTCAACCTGTGGCACGAACGCTTGCTGCTGCTATTCTGCAAAACACTGGGGCGCCTGCTAACCAGCCATCGCCTGATGCACAATCTCACTACTCTGGTTGATCGGCGGACAAAAGAAATAGTCGATGCCAACGCCTCCCTGAGAGGCGAAATCACGCAGCGGCAAGCTTTCCAGGAAAAATTGGAAAAACAGCACCAGTTTCTCCAGTCCATCATTGACGGCATATCGGAACCGGTGATGGTAATCAATGCCGATTACCATGTCATGCTCTCCAATCGCGCAAGCTCGCCGGGCGGGCAGCAGCAATTCTGCTACCAAATGTCCCACCAGCGCGAGACGCCCTGCGACGGCGGGGAGCATCAATGTCCGCTTGGCGCTGTTTTAAAAGAAAAACGCCAAATCGCCGTTATCCATGAACATTTCGATGCCCAAGGCGAGCCGCACCATATTGAATTAATGGCCTCTCCGCTCTTCAACGAGGACGGCACAATTATCGGCATCATCGAAAGCGCCCGTGACATTACCGAGCGCCTGCTTGCCGAAAAAGCCTTGCGTGACCTCAATGAAACGCTCGACTCAAGGGTCAAGGAAGAAGTTGCCCGGAACATGACCAATGAACGCCTGATGATTCAGCAGGCGCGCTTGGCGGCCATGGGCGAGATGATCGGTAACATCGCACACCAGTGGCGACAGCCGCTCAATGCGTTGGGGCTTCTGCTGGCCAATATCAAGGATGCCTACGAATATGACGAACTCGACAAGCCCTACCTCGACGAAGCAGTGAGCAAAGGAGAACGCCTGATCCAGAACATGTCGTCGACCATCGACGATTTCAGGAATTTTTTCAAGCCAAACAAGGTCAAGTGCGATTTCAGTTTGCGCAAGGCAATCAACGATACGATCAACCTGATTGGCCCCGGCCTCAGGAGCCACAATATTTCGATGATTATTGAGGAAGGGGAGGATGTTTTGTCGAATGGCTTCCCCAACGAATTTTCACAGGTATTGCTCAACATCCTGACCAATGCCAAGGATGCTCTGCTGGAAAGAAAAATTGCTGGCGGCAGCATTGAAATCAGATTGGGCTGTAATGACCGTCAATCCTTCGTCGCGATAAAGGACAACGCCGGAGGAATAGCGGAAGATATTTCCCATAAGATATTCGACCCCTACTTCTCAACCAAGGAAAAAGGCACGGGGATTGGCCTGTATATGTCGAAAATGATTCTGGAACACATGGGTGGGAATATCACCGTTCAAAACGTGGGGAACGGGGCTGAATTCATGTTGGCGTTGCCCAAATCGCCCACCCAGTAGCATCTCATACTGAGGCTGGCAACATTCTAAATACTCACGCAGCGCTCATGCCGCCCGCTTTTCCTTCAAGGATCAATCGCATGAAAAAAAGAGCGGCATGACCTTCATTATTTTCAAATAGCATTCAAATCACGCATCACCCAGAAAAGTGATCAGGAATTCCGTCCCTTCCCCGATATTGCGAGCTTCGATACGCCCTCCCATGTGCTCCAGAATCATTTTCGACATATACAGGCCAATCCCCGTGCCAGACTCCTTGGTAGTGAAGTAAGGGTCGAAAATTTTCGGCAATACTTCTTCAGCAATACCTCCCGCATTATCCCTGACTCTGATCCATTTTCTGGCGCCGCTGCGGCCAAATCCGATTTCAAGCTTGCCGTTGGCTATTTTTCTTTCCAGCAGGGCATCCTTAGCATTGGTCAGAATATTGAGCAATACTTGTGAAAATTCGTTGGGGAAGCCATTCAACAAGATGTCCTCCCCCTCCTCAATGTTCATCAAAATATTGTAGCTCCTGAGGCCGGGGCCAATCAGGTTGATCGTATCGTCGATCGCCTTGCGCAAACTGAAATCGCACTTGACCTTGTTTGGCTTGAAAAAATTCCTGAAATCGTCGATGGTCGACGACATCTTGTCGATAAACAACCGGCCCTTGGTAACATGGCGCGCCATCGTTTCCGCATCGAGTTCCTGATAATCATGGTCATCCTTGATATTGGCCAGCAGAAGCCCCAACGCATTGAGCGGCTGTCGCCACTGGTGTGCGATGTTACCGATCATCTCGCCCATGGCCGCAAGCCTCGCTTGCTGGATAAGCAGGCGTTCCTGTTCCATATTTCGGCTAACCTCCTTGACCACACGATGCTCCAATGTCTCATTGAGGCGCTTCAGGTCTTCGCCAGCGCGGTTATGCTGAATGGCAATACTGGCAAGATGAGCGATGCGGCTGATCAATTCCATGTCGAATGGTGTTGGCGTGTGGGGGGAGCGATAGTAAATGGCAAAAGTGCCCAGCACATCACCCGTTGCGGAATAGATCGGCGCTGACCAAACTGATTGAAGACCGTAAGGCAGCGCCAGTCCTTTTCCACACTCCCACTGAGTATCCTTGATGAGATCCGGGACGATCACCGACTTGCCGGAAAGTACCGCTGTGGCACAAGGACTGGTCTTCGAACTGATAGGGAGACCTTCGAGCGCCCGGTTGAATTCTTCCGGCAAACTGGGCGCCGCGCCAAGATGAAAATGCGTGCGGCCTTCGTCGACCAGCAGAATGGAACACAGCGATTTTTCAAGGGTTTCCTCAATACCCCTGCACAGAATTTTCAGAATGTCCGTCAGGGGAGGATTGCTGCTGATTACCGCCAAGGCATGATTTTCGAATTCAAGCAGGCGCTCGGCGCGCTTGTACTCAGTAACGTCCCGGAAAGTCACCACAGAACCGGCGATCTTCCCTTCCCGAATAATTGGAGATGAAATCACGGAAACGGGAAGCGCGGAGCCATCCTTGCGCCAGAACACCTCGCCATCCGAACGATAGGTTTTGCCGGATTGTACAACCCTGGCGATCTCGCAGTCCTTTTCCGGGATGAGAATACCATCGGCTTTTTTGTGATGAAATAAGGCATGAGCATTTTTTCCGAAAAGCTCACTTTCTACCCAGCCGAGCAATTTCCAGGCCTCTGGATTGGTAAAAGTGATTTTCTGATTCTCATCCAGGACGTACACGCCCTCGCCCAAGGTGCAGGTAATTTCATAAAGACGAGCCTCGCTTTCCTTCAACTCCTGCGTTTGCTCTTTGGCCAAGGTCAGCAAACTTTCAACTGTCGCCAGGGCTGACTGGAGTTTTCCCAGGCTTTCCAGATGAAAAATCCGGAGAATATTGCCAACGGCAATTGCCACCGATACCGCGCAGGCGGCACGCAAAAGCTGGACGGGGAACTGGAATGTCGAAATAAACCACGGGTAATTGATGATATTCGACGGAAATACATCGGCGGGGGGTACTACCACCCCTCCCGCAATTCCATAAAGAAAGAATGCGATGGCGGCCAAGATGAAATATGTTCTTGTCCATGGATGCGCCGCCCCTGTTTGTTGGAGCCGATTCTGTCTGGCGCACAATATGAACCCTGTCCCGGCCATTAAAGCACCACCAAACCCGAGGAAATATCTGGAAGCAATTTGAGCCGCCAGCATCCAGTCTGGAATAATCGTAAATTCGATCAGAAAGCCCAGCGCTACCACACCATAAACGGGCTTCCCTAACATCTGGCAAGCAAGGGCGGGAATGGCCGAATCCTTCGCGCAAAGAGACTGGATTAAACGGCGACCGAACTCGAAAAGAAAGCCAAACGAGAGAAACAGGAGTGCAACTTTCCCTATTTCAAGTGACGGGTTTCCACCCCGGACAACGATCCAGAAATCCACCCACTCCAACAAGCCGTGAATCAACCCAAAAGCGGCCAACAGCCCAAATTGTTTTGCCAGCTCATGCGGATTTTCTTCTTTTGGCTGGGCAATAATGACCAGCGCCAGGGCAATAAATGCCAGGCCATAAACGAAGAACACGACATCCATATGGCTTTGAATCAACATGGCCGGGGATACGATCTATTGATGAGGGGAAAACTTATGAATGGCCAATGCCTTTTCCCATCTCTGCGACCAATCGGGCAAACTGCTCCGCCGGCACCGCCGGGCTGTAATAGAAGCCCTGCACCTCGTCGCACTTCCGCGTTTCCAGGAAATCAAGCTGCTCCAAGGTTTCCACGCCCTCGGCAACCACACGTAACGACATGCTTTGCGCCATCGAAATAATCGCCTCGGCGATGGCCGCGTCGTCCCGGTCTTCCGTTATGTCGCTGATGAATGAGCGATCGATTTTCAGGATATCCACCGGCAAACGCTTGAGATAGGCCAGCGAGGAATAACCGGTACCGAAATCGTCGATTGCGATTCGGATACCCATTGCCTTGAATTTATTCAATACATTGATGTTTTCTTCGGCATGCGTCATCAGCGTGGATTCCGTCAGTTCCAGTTCGAGGTAATCCGGGCTGAAGCCGGTTTCCTTGAGTATCTGCTCGACCTTGCCGACAAAATCGACTTGCCTGAACTGCCGCGCGGAAACATTGACGGCAATATGCAAGGGTTCGAGCCCGGCAGCCAGCCACGCCTGCCCCTGCGTGGCAGCGGCGCGCAGCACCCATTCGCCCAGCGGCAGGATCAATCCGGTTTCTTCCGCCAGCGGGATGAACTGCGCTGGCGAGACCAAACCCAGATCGGGGTGATGCCAGCGGATCAGCGCCTCCATGCCGATGATTTTTCTGCTCGACATGGCGATCCGGGGCTGGAAATAAAGCTCGAATTGCGCGCATTCGATCGCCCGACGTATGCTGGTTTCCATGGCCAGCCGCTCAAAGGAGCGGGAGTTCATGTCGGCATGGTAGAACTGGCAGTTATTGCGCCCGATTTCCTTGGCCCGATACATGGCAATGTCGGCATTTTTCATCAAGGTTTCGACACTTTCACCGTCATCAGGGTAGAAACTGACGCCGACGCTGGCGCTGATATGCAGCTCATGTCCCTTCAGCATGAAAGGCTGGGAAACCGAATTCAGCAACTTCTGCGCCACCGTGTAAGCATCATCCGGGGTGCCGAGTTCGGGCAGCAGGATGACGAATTCGTCGCCGCCCAGACGCGAGACAGTGTCGCCTTCACGGATGCAGTTCGACAGACGGTCTGCGACTTCCTGCAACAACAGGTCGCCGATACCGTGGCCGAGGGTATCGTTAATGACCTTGAAGCGATCAAGATCGATAAACATCACCGCAGCCTTCGAAGCATGTCGATGCGCCTTGATTAGCGCCTGGCTAAGCCGGTCCTGCAACAATGTGCGGTTTGGCAAATCAGTGAGCACGTCATAATGGGCCAGGTGATGCACATGTTCTTCTGCCTGTTTGCGCTCGGTAATATCGGCAAAAATCGCGA
Organism: Betaproteobacteria bacterium; assembly: GCA_021373185.1. Classification (GTDB taxonomy): domain Bacteria; phylum Pseudomonadota; class Gammaproteobacteria; order Burkholderiales; family Sulfuricellaceae; genus Sulfuricella. The sequence goes on from JAJFTF010000026.1 coordinate 45,209, forward strand.
CATAATGTGTAATTTCATTCTGATAATTTCTTACGGTGTTAAGCGTCAGCCACTCCGCATAAATTTCGCCATTCTTACGGCGGTTCCAGACTTCACCGCTCCAGTTGCCATCTTTTTCTATGCTCCGCCACATCTCCTGATAAAAAGCCTGATCATGCCGCCCGGATTTCAAAATGGAAGGAGTCTGGCCAATCGCTTCATTTTCGGCAAAGCCGGTGATCTGGCAAAAAGCCGAATTGACGGCGATGATGATGTTTTTCTGGTCTGTAATGACGATGGCGTCGGAGGAGGATTCAAAAACCTTGGAGGCCAGTTGCATTTCCAGTTCGGCCCTGGCACCCCATGCGCTCTTCTGGATCGCGACCAGCAATTGCTCGGTTTTGACCGGCTTGATCACATATTTTTCAATGCCAAGGTCAATCGCCTTGAGGAAAAATTCCGTCTCGTTGAACGCCGTGGTGACAATAATGGGGACAGTCGGGTTTTCCTGCTTGATGGCTTCTGCCATTTTCAAGCCGTCCATCACCGGCATCATGATGTCCGTCACCACCACATCAGGCTGATTCAGGCGCCAGGACTCCAATCCTTCCTGACCATTCGTTGCGATGTAAAGTGTCCCGACCCGGCGCTTCAGGAAGCGTGACAATTGATCGCGAATCCCCTCGTCATCCTCTACGTAAAGGACTGATACACTCTTCAGCGAGCTGACGATGCCCCTGCTATCCAATTCATTGATTGAATGGCCTTCTTCATTTTTCTGCAAATCATCCATTGTCTACCCCATCTGGTTGCGCAGGAACGCAATCATAGCCATTCTTATTCTGTAAAATCCTCTTACTGCCGCCATCCATTAAGCCGGTTATCCGCCTGATTGAGTAGTGGTGATTATGTCAGCGCTTTATTCTCTGAATGATCAACGGCGAGCACTTTAAAGCAGTTTCCCCGGCTACTCAACCGGGCATTCGACCAAAACCAGCGACATGTCATCATGGGGCTGCCTGCCATCCAGATGATCCTGCACCACCTGAATCATCGCCGAAAAGCGCTCTTCATGTGGCGCGCCTGCTACCGTGGCCAGCAAGGCATCGAATCCGATCTGCTCGCCAACTGCATTCTCCGCCTCGACAAATCCATCGGAAAACAATATCAATTGCGCTGAATTATCCCATTGGATCACTTCGGTGTGGACATCCAGCATATCACTGTCAACGATCCCCAACGCCAGATTGGTAGAGACAAACAGATGCAGCATTTCGCCGTTGCCGTTCAACCAGACGGCAGGGGGATTGCCACCGTTCCACACTTCGAGGATATGGTTTTTCACATCCACTCGCACCAACGTCGCGGCAACGAAACGGTCGGACGTGGATTGCTCGCGTATCGCCCTGTTCATTTCACCAAGCAGAGCAGACAGGGAGAACGATTTCTTCGCCATCTGGTAAAAAATCCGCGTCAACGGCAGCAGGTTGATTGCCGAAGCCAGGCCATGGCCGGTGGCATCTGCCAGAATGAGGTACAAATCGCCGTTGGGCGCGCGCTGCGCCGCTACCAGGTCGCCACTAAAGGTGGTGGCAGGGGCGCACCAGGAATGCAGCAAAGGATCGATCAGATTTTCTTTGCGAATAGTGCGATCCATTAAACTCGCAACAATCTGGTTTTCACGCTCTACCGCATCGTAGTAATGCTGCAATTCCCCGAGCAACGCCTCCATTTGTGCGTTCTTTTGAGCAAGCTCACGGCGTTGGTAAAGCATCTGCGCGATCTCGCCGAGCTTCTTTTGCAGCGCCGAAAGGCTGACCGGTTTGAGCACATAACCATCGATACCAAGCTGAATCGCCTTAAGGAAATAGGCTGTTTCGTTAAAGGCGGTAGCCAGTATGATGGGCATGGAGGGGTTATCCCGCTTGATCATATCGGACATTTCCAGCCCATCCATCACCGGCATCATGATGTCGGTCACCACCACATCGGGTTGATGCAAACGCCAGGCATCCAAGCCCTCCCGACCATTCGCTGCAACATGCAGGGTACCGACCCGCCGCGTCAGAAATTGCGTCAATTCCGCGCGGATATCCGGGTCATCTTCTACATACAATAGCGACAGGGAGCCCAACAATTCGGCTGCGTCATTTGCCGTAACTGTCAATCCATTTTTCAATGCATTCGCTCCTTTTTCCGTCATCTCATTCATTCTTCAACCTTGAGACCGGGAGGCGCAACCCTCGCATCAGGACATAATGGCGTTATGATTCTGAATTCCGCGCCTTCTTCGGCATTGCGCACTTCGATCCGGCCATTCATGTTGTTTTCTATGATCATCTTCGACATATACAGGCCAATACCCGTACCGCTCGCGCGCGTGGTGAAATAAGGATCGAAGATTTTCTCCAATATTTCGTCCGGAATGCCGCCGCCATTATCGCGAATAGCTACGCAAGCGGCAGTTTCATCCCGGCTGACAGACAATTCTATCCTGCCGTTCTGTATTCGCCGATCTCTGATGGCATCCTTGGCATTGCCCAGGATATTCAGCACAACCTGTGCATATTCATTGGAGAAACCCAGCGTCGTGGCGTCCTGTTCGACATTCAAAAGCACGACAATATTGCTGCTATTAAGACTGGCATCCACCACTGACAGCGCATCCCTGATCGTACTCACCAAGCTGAATGGCATCTTCTCCCGATTGGGTTTGAAAAAATTTCGAAAATCGTCAATGGTGGTGGACATTTTGTCGATATACAAACGCCCCTTGATAACCGATTCGTTGAGGTAAGCTTCGTCGAGTTCATGATAATCATGGGCATCCTTGATATTAGCCAGCAGCAAACCCAGCGCATTCAGCGGCTGACGCCATTGATGGGCGATATTGCCGATCATCTCGCCCATCGCCGCCAAGCGGGATTGACGAATCAACATGTGATCCTTCTCGCGGTTGCGCGCCACTTCCTCATGCACACGCTGCTCCAATGTTTCATTCAGGCGCTTCATCTGCTCTTCGCCTTCCTTGCGCCGGGTAATATCCTCCTTGACTGCGACAAAGTGCGTAATATCGCCCTTTTCGTTTCGGATCGGCGCAATCGATGCCGACTCCCAAAACAATGAACCGTCCTTGCGCCGGTTATGAAATTCGCCGCGCCATATATCGCCGGCGGTAATGGTTTCCCACATTTTCCGATATTCTTCGGCAGGCGTTTCGCCTGATTTCAAAATACGCGGATTCTGGCCGATCACCTCATCCAATGTGTAGCCAGTCACTTCGCAAAACATCGGGTTGACATATTCAATGCTGCCTGCCAGATCGGCGATCACCACGACATTCGCGCTCTGCTCCAAAGCGCGGGAAAACTTGCGCAATGAATCGAGCAGCCCCTCGATCTTGTCGGCCATGTCGTTGAAAGCGTGGATGGTAGGCAGCATATCCGGCGTGCCGGTCGGCGCGAGGCGCACCGAATAATCGCCCTGACCAAAGCGATCTGCCCCATCCTTCAACCGCTGCAAGGGACGCAGGCCAATTTTCAGCAAAATCGCAGCCAGCGTGAAGGACAAAGCACCAAAAAGCAGAATAATCTGCAATTGGCGCACGAACATGTCCCAAATCTGATTCATCGTGGACGCAACCGTCAGTTGCACCGAGATACTGCCATAATATTGTCCGCCTATTTCCAGTTTGCGCTCCGCGTTGAAATGCGGGTAGCCCACCCAATCGACGAACCAGCCCGGAACTTCTATCGCAACCTCCTGATCGCGAGCCACGAGGGTTTTGCCGCGGCTATCGGTCCAGCCAATCATGGCGACATTCGGTCGCTTCACTCTCTCGTCCAGAATTTGCTGGATAGTGGCATAATCGCCCACCACCGCCTGCTCGCCCAGAACGATAGTCAGAGAATCAAGCGCATCGTCAAGGTGTTCTGCCAGTTCAGCCTTATAGCTACCGGCAAAGTTCCTCACCGTCTCGTGGATCAAAACGGAACCGCCCAGCAGCACCACCAGCAAGGCAGCAAACAATATTCGGGTGGACAGACTCATTCCGCTCAGACAACGCACACAAGACGGCATTTTCATAGCCTACAGCCCCTTAACCTGGGTCGTCTTGTAATAATGGCGGTAATTATCGTATTCCCGGTCTTCCGCCGGCACAAAACCCAGCGGCGGAGCCTGCTTGATCAAGGCCGCGCTGGCATCGAGAACTTTCAGTCCATCCGGATCCTTCGCCATATTGACCAATGCCGCTTTAACCGCCGCGACTTTTTCCATCGGCACCGATGGATGAGCGGAAACTGGCAGGTTCAGGTATCCCTCCGAGGCCCACAACACGCGGTATTTAATATGTTCACGTTGAGCGAAATCATGCATCACTTCGGAATTCACCCCGGCGGCGATCACACGTCCGGCCTTGAGCTGGCCCATGATGCCTTCCTGATTTCCGGCGAACACCGGTTTGACGTTGATCCCCGACTGGAGAAGCCCATTCATTGGCACGGCATATCCGACAAAAGCAGCCAGCGAGGGGAAACCCACTTCCTTCCCTTCCAGATCATTGAGCGCATGAACCGGCGAATCGTCCAGCGTCACGATCTGCCCCTGGATGGCTCTCTCGATGGGACGTGCAATGACACGATAACCGGCTGGGCTGTTGGCGGGTGTGAAAATCGTATTGGAATAGACGAAATCGAATTCTGAGCGCCCAATCATGGCGGACGTTTCCGGCGCAGTCTTACCCATCTTGAGTTGCAGATGTACGCCACTTTTATCGCTTACATATTTCAGAATCGGGTTCCAGTATTGCGCAGTCAGCATAACGGAACGCTGATTGAGCACGCCGAAGGAATAAATTTTTTCTTCCGCCTGCGCGGCTCCCGTCAATAGTGTCGCCAAAAGCGACAGCAGCGGGACGATCCTGATCAGATTCACGTTTCTTACCCGGGAGAAAGCACGAGCATTGATTCTCCATCATGCACGGAAAAAAGCCAATAGCCCATATCGGTAAAAACAGTAGAAGGGAATTTGCAGCCAGACAAGCTACTGAGCTACAGAAAGCGTAGAAGGAAACCAAATCTTAAGATCCATACCACATTCCCCCATCAAAGATGAGCTTCAGGTTCGATGCTTAAGCTTTGCTTCTCTCTTGCGCCCGCCGGGATGAAACGCCGTCGATTAGGCTGGCTAGCCTAATGTTCGGGTTTTTCCAGTTTTTCCTTAGTGATGCGCACATCCGCCTTCTGCTTCAAACTCGCCAGGTAAGCCAATGAATATTCCTGGGAAAGCGACTGCCGCAACTGACTGGAATAGGACTTCTTCTTTTCCGGGTCAATAGTACCGGCGTCGACTACCTTGCCGACCTTGACCAGGAGGAACCCGCCGCCTTTGGGATTTTCAAACCCCGTATAGGCCGGAAGTTTATCGGCATCTGCACGGAAAATCTGGCTCAATGCCTCTTTCCCCATGGTAGATGCATTCTCGCGGTTAATCATGATTTGCGCGCCCCATTGCAGGTCGGCTACTGTACCGCCCTTTTGCAAGACGGCCAGAGCTTCCTTGCCCTGTTTCACGGCCATGGCATTGCTCTGTTCGCGCAACAAACGTTTGGCCAATTCCGTATTCAGCTCTTCAAAAGGCTTGTAGGTGGGGGCCGTGTACTCCGTCACACGTGCCGCCACCAAGGTATTGGGCGCGACCTCAATAGCCTGGGTATTGCGTTTGAGTTTGAGTGCATCCTCGGAAAATACCGCTTCAAGCAATTTGGGATTGTTCAGCAATCCCTGATTTGCTCCATTCTTGCCGATCAAGGGGCTAGCCTGGATTTTAAGTTTGAGCTTGTCTGCCACCGGCTTGAGGCTGTCGGATTGCTCATAAACCGTGTTGCTGAAGGTTTCTGCCAACTCAGCAAATTTCTTGGCGGCTTTCTGCATTTTCAGTTCCTGTGCGACTTCACCCTTGACCTCATCAAGACTGCGAGCACCGCCATGTTTGATTGCCGTTAATTTAATAATATGGAAACCGAAATCGGATTGCACCAAGTCCGAGATTTCGCCGCCTTTCATGCCAAACACGGTGTCCTCGAACGGCTTGACCATAGCGCCACGCGGGAAAAACCCGAGATCGCCGCCCTTTACCGCAGAGCCGGGATCTTTCGAATATTGCTTGGCGAGAGCTTCGAACTTGGCCGGACTCTGCTTGATTTCCTTAAGTATTTTCTCTGCCTGGGCACGCGCGGCAGGTTTGTCGGTCGGATCGGCGGCAATCAAAATATGGCTTGCCCGACGCTGTTCCTGCTCTTGATATTGAGCACTATGCTCATCGTAATATTTTTTTACTTCATCTTCGCCTGCAACCATTTGTTGCGCCAGTTCGTCCAGCGACAGAGCCACGTAATCGAGCTTAACCTGCTCCGGAATGCGAAATTCTTCATGATGTTTATCGTAGTAAGCCTTGACGTCCGCCGGATCGATCTTTATCTGAACCATATAATGCTCTGGCGTCACCATCGCCTGGCTGATCTCTCGTTGCTGCTCGGCCAGTCGCACCACTTTCTCTTCGGTAGTATGCGGCACGGCAACGCCATGGGAAACCTCAATAAGCTGCCGAAGCAACAAATTCTGGCGCAAACGGTTTTCGAAAACAGGTTTCGTCATGTTCTGAGCCTGTAACATCGACTCATAACGGGCGGGAGAAAACTTGCCGTCCTGCTGGAACTCCGGGATGCTGGAAATAATCGAGGCGAGCAACGCATCGGGCATATTCAATCCGGCATTGACCGACTCCATGGCCAGCAGGCGCTGTTGAACCAATCCATCCAGAATGGACTGGCGAATTTCCGGTCGATCCAAAGCTGCCGGATCAAAACGGGCGCCCAGTTCGGCACGCATCTGATCCTGTTTTTCCTTTAGGGCTTGGCCGAACTCCTGCCGGGTAATTTTCTGCCCATCCACTTGGGCGACGATGTCGGCTTTGTCACTATGCCGTATGTATGAATCCACTCCCCATAGCGCGAAGGGAACAGTAATCAGGCCCAGGATAATCTTGGCAATCAAACCATGGGCGCGCTCTCGGATAATTTCAAGCATTTTGCAAAGACCTCAGAACCCGTACGAACGGCACAAAAAAAATGGGCGAAACAGGTTCGCCCATGTA
>JAJFTF010000003.1 GCA_021373185.1 Betaproteobacteria bacterium
GTAGGTCCTTGGCGTAGGAAAATACGGAAAACGAGATCAGGAAACAAGCACACAGCAATTTCTTCATCTTCTGGCAACCTCAACAAAGTTAATTACTGAAAGAATAAAAATAAGCACCTATTTCTTCAACCTACCCTCAAATTCAACGAAATGTACCGGAATATCGACCCTGCTCAAGATGACCGGTTGAAACCGCTTGCCTAGGCCGGACCTGGCCGAAAAAAGCTTCAGGCCGAGAAACCCGGCCGCCAGACCGATGGCGGCCCCCACCACAGAGTAACTATCGCTGGCGTCCGCGGAGGCTGCCAGGGTATTCCCCACCACAGCACCGATAAACAGCAGCAGCAAGGGCAACATGTAAAGCAGCAGCGTGCCCTTGAACAGGGCAGACTCATTCACGCCGACCACCACCTGGTCGCCAACTTTTGCGCCGATTTCGTTGCTGGCCAGGTAAAGCGGAGTCTTCTGCCCGAACAAGCCGGCCAGCACCGAGGTGCCGCAGCTGCTTTCGCTGCAGCCGCTGCAGCTCGATTTGCGCTCAGCCTGCACATAGGCACCGGCATCCTCTATTCTTACCACCACCGCTTGAGTTTCTATCATGAAAAACTTTCTCCTTCGGCCCGGGAAAATGCCAGCCGATTTTTATCGGACCTTATTCGTGACGGAATTTCCGATCTGAGTCACGGTAATCGCTGGCACTTCGCCCAGCACGGTAATCCGGTGATCCGCCATCGTGCGCGTATAGACATTGATCATGCCCTGTCGCGTCACGCCCTGCACGGGCTTCATGCCTCCGGTCATGGGCTCGATGAAAACCGAGACCGTCGCCATTCCGTCGGAAAACACCAGGTGCTCCACCGGGACATCCTTCCCGGGCATCATGCGTTTCATCACTGTCACCTGACTGAATCCCGGGGGCAGCGGCTTCACCACCCAGGTCAGATCCGCCTGCTGCAATTCTGTCGCTTCGGCCGGCTCGCTGGAAACAATCACTTTCCTGCCGGCAATTTTCGGCTTGAGGGATTCCTTGTCGATTTGCCCGCCGATTTTGATCTGGGTAAAGGCAAACTGGCCGACCACCTCGTTCTTTTCATTGAGCATACTGGCTTTCAGCAGCAGGCCCGTAGCCATGTCGGCCCACAGCTTGTGACGGTAGCGATATTGATCCCTGGGCTCCAGAATAACCACCCGACACGCGTAGCCGGCAGTGCGGTCAGGCTCGGCGAAGCGAACCCGGTAATTCTCGGTGATGATGCCAAGCTGCTTTGGCAGCAGCGCGGGGAAGGATTTCTCGATCTTCCTTTTTTCCACCACGACCGACGTATTGTTGTCAGGCTTGAAGCACAACACCTCGTCATTGTTGCGGATCACCTCCCGTGGCAAGCCATCCAGCGCCTCGAGTTTTTCGTGCTCGCCGCTTTCATCCTTGATATGGGTGATCCTGCTGGTTTCAACCTGATCGCCATACTGATAGATGTAGGTGCCGCTGTAACTGAGCTGATGTGCCGCTGCGGCAACCTTATTCAGCCATCCCAGCGCATCTGTCTGACTCGCTGCATCCGCTTGCGACACGCCGGGTAATCCGGCAAGTAGGGCTACTGCAAGAAGGAAAACTCTCATCGGCCCCCGCCCTGTGGCTTTTCGAGTGAAGCCCGCTGATAGGGGCTTATTCCCTGAACTGCATAAGAATATTCTTGGTGCGCACTCAGGTAACTGCTGACATTGATCGCCGGTGCGGAGCCTGACGGACTTGTTTCTGCTACGATGGTATTCGCCGGCGCTGTCAGACCGCTGACATTGTTGAATTGCAGCGCTACCCAGGCCACCAGCGAAACCGCCGCGACAGAGGCAGCCGCTGACAGTGCCATCAAGGAACGTTTGTGTTGAAAGAAGCGCCTGGGCGCCAAGATCGTCGGTTCTTTTGCCAGTTGCTCGGAGAATCGGGTGTTGAAATCGGGTGAAAGAGGGGGGGTTTGCCGTAGGGTGTCGCCGATCAGGTGAAACAACATCCATTCCTGCTGCAATGTCTTCTGTTCTCTGGTAGCGGCAACCAGCATCTCGATTGCCTCTTCCTGCTCCAACTCGCCATCAACCAGGGCAGATACCCGACTCTCCATCATGATCACCACCTCGTGTCTTTATTAGTGCCCAGCAAGGGTCTCAATTTCTCGGCGATCGCTTCGCGTGCGCGAAAGATTCTTGACCGCACCGTACCGATCGGGCAATTCATCATGCCCGCAATATCTTCGTAACTCAGACCTTCGATCTCGCGCAGAGTAATCGCGGTTTTAAGCTCCTCCGGCAGGCTTTCCATCGCCTTGTTCACGGTTTCCGCAATCTGCTTGCTCATCAGTTCGTTTTCGGGCGTATTGATATTGCGCAGCTGTTCCGCCTCTTCAAAGCCTTCGGCCTCTTCGCTATCAAACTCCGTTGTCGTCGGCGCCCGACGGCCTTGAGACACCAGATAATTCTTGGCGGTATTAATTCCAATCCGGTATAGCCAAGTATAAAAAGCACTCTCGCCCCGAAACGAAGGCAACGCCCGGTAGGCCTTGATGAACGCCTCCTGGGCGACATCCTCGACCTCGGACGGGTTGCGGATAAAGCGCGACAGCAAACGGCCCAGCTTCCGCTGATACTTCGCCACAAGCAGCTCGAAAGCCTGCTTGTCGCCGTGCTGTGCGCGCTCGACCAGTTGCTGGTCAATTTCACGATCACCCATCCGGGCCTTCCCTGAAAGCAGCGTTGTTTATACTTTCCCTATTGGCGGCATGGCCTTTCCCATGCCAATCAATAGTTTCAGTATAGCGTCCTCGCCCGCTTCAGGGAACGCGCAAATCCGTCATTCCCCTAATTGACCCCCCGTCAGCCAGATAGTTCACATCCCGACAAGGTTATTGACAAACTAGATCATCCGCAAGACCGCCCTGCTCCGCGCCCTTATTGCGTGCTATTATTTCCGCAATATGAAACTTTCCAAGGAAAAGCACGCATCACATTTCGATGTGATCATCATCGGCAGCGGGCTGGCCGGCTTGACGCTGGCGCTGAATCTGGCCGAACGAAAACGGGTGGCAATCATCACCAAGCGCGGATTGCTGGATGGCGCCAGCAATTGGGCACAAGGAGGCATCGCAGCCGTGCTGGCGGACGACGACTCAATCGAGGCACATATCCGCGATACGCTGATTGCCGGTGCCGGGCTGTGCGACGAGGAAGCCACCCGCTTCGTGGTCGAAAACAGCCGATCCGCTATCGAATGGCTGATCGAACAAGGCGTACCGTTTACCAAAAACGCAGGTAGCGACACTGGCTACCATTTGACGCGCGAAGGCGGTCACAGCCATCGCCGCATCATCCACGCCGCCGACGCCACCGGCAATGCGGTACAGCTCACCTTGGCAGAAAAGGTCAGGAATCACGCCAACATCACGCTGCTGGAGAACCACATCGCCATCGACCTGATCACCGGCAAAAAGCTCAGGTCTCAGGATAAAGCGTGCCACGGCCTTTACGTGCTGGACAACAACACAGGCAGGGTCAAGACCTTCGCCTCGCAGCACACCGTGCTGGCCAGCGGCGGAGCCGGCAAGGTCTACCTCTACACCACCAACCCCGACGTCGCCACCGGCGATGGCATCGCCATGGGCTGGCGCGCGGGTTGCCGGGTGGCGAACATGGAATTCATCCAGTTCCATCCCACCTGCCTCTACCACCCTCACGCCAAGTCCTTCCTGATCACCGAGGCGGTACGGGGCGAAGGCGGCCTGCTGGTGCTGCGCGACGGTACCCGCTTCATGCCCGATCACGATCCGCGTGCCGAGCTTGCGCCGCGCGACGTGGTGGCACGCGCCATCGACTTTGAAATGAAAAAGCGCGGGCTGGACTGTGTTTATCTGGACATTTCGCACAAGCCGGCGGCCTTCCTCAAGGAGCATTTTCCCACCATTTACAGCCGCTGCCTGGAACTGGGCATCGACATCACGCGCCAGCCGATTCCCGTGGTGCCGGCGGCACACTACAGTTGCGGCGGCATCGTCACCGACCGCTCGGCGCGCACCGACATCCCGAACCTGTATGCCGTCGGCGAAGTCGCCTGCACCGGGCTGCACGGCGCCAACCGCCTGGCCAGCAACTCCTTGCTGGAATGCATCGTGTACGCCCAGGCCGCCGTGCAGGACATTCTCGGGCAGCCGGAAGCGCCACCCCCTGCCCTGCCGGAGTGGGATGAAAGCCGGGTTACCGACGCCGACGAGGAAATCGTCATCTCCCACAACTGGGACGAACTGCGCCGCTTCATGTGGGATTACGTCGGCATCGTGTGCACCAATAAGCGCCTGGAACGAGCGCAGCACCGCATCCGCCTGCTCACCGAGGAAATCAACGAGTACTACCAGAACTTTCGCGTCAGCAACGACCTGATCGAACTGCGCAACCTGGTGCTCACCGCCGACCTGATCGTGCAATGCGCCATGCTGCGCCACGAGAGCCGGGGATTGCATTACAGCCGGGATTACCCGGAAATGCTGGCAGAGGCAAAAAACACGGTACTGGTGCCAAGCGAAGCGATTCGGCATACACTTCAAAAGTAAGCCTTTGAATTTCAATGGCTGCGGATCATTTTCCACAATGGCATAACGGCAACATATACTTATAGCTACCCGCCAATTTATCTGTCGGATATTTGGCTAAACAGTATTACCCTTTACCGACCAAAGGATGGCCGCGTGAAAAAACCAGCCGGCATGGCATTAGACCTTGCGCTCATTTATGCGATTCTCGGCTCTCTCTGGATATTCCTGAGCGATGCCCTGCTGGCTTCAATCATCTCGGATCCCACTACACTCACCCACTACCAGACCTATAAAGGCTGGTTCTATGTTGCTATCACTTCCGCGCTGGTATTCTTCCTGATCCGTCAAGCCTTGAACGCGCGGGCGGCAATTGAGGACAAGCTGCGCGAGAGCGAGCGGCGCTTTCGCGAGGTATTTGAGAACACATCGGATGGGTTGTTTTTGCTGGATGTCACCGAAGATCTACGTTTCAGGATAATCAGCTTCAATCCGGTAGAAGAGCGATTGGTGGGCCGTTCGACTGCCGAGGTATCAGGCAAGTTCATCGATGAAATCTTCCCTGATGAATCGGCCCAACAGACAATCGAAAAATATCGCCGTTGCGTTGAAGTCGGCGCCGTTATCAATTATGAAGAGGAAATCGCGCTACCCGCCGGGACCAGTCATTTTTACATGACACTGGTTCCGGTTCGAAACGAAAACGGTCGAATTTACCGAATCGCCGGAATCGCACGGGATATCACCGAACGCAAACAGGCCGAGAAGCGCCAAATGCAACTGGCGCATTTCGACCAACTCACGGGGCTGCCTAACCGGGCATTGTTCACCGATCGCATCAACTACGCGATCAGCATGGCCCAACGCAGCCATTCGCAACTCGCAGTCATGTTCCTTGACCTCGACCATTTCAAGAACATCAACGATACACTCGGCCACCGCATCGGCGATGAACTGTTGATAGAAGTGACAAAGCACCTGAAATCGGCAATCCGCGATGAAGACACGATGTCGCGCCAGGGTGGCGACGAATTCATTCTGGTATTGCCGGGAATCGATGCCAACGGCGCGGCGCACGTGGCCGAGAAATTGCTGGCGGCAGTCGCCCATGCCTACCAGATCGAACGCCATGAAATGCACATCACCACCTCGATTGGCATCGCCATGTACCCCAGCGATGCCAAGGATTTCGAGTCGCTCTACAAGTGCGTCGATGTGGCGATGTACCGCGCCAAGAAAGATGGCCGCAACAATTATCGATTTTTCACGCAGGAAATGCAGTTGCATTCGGCCCGCACCCTGCAACTGGAAAATGCCCTGCGCCATGCCATGGATCGCCACCAGTTACGATTGCATTACCAGCCCCAGTTGTCGTTGCAGGATGGGCGCATTATCGGGGCGGAAGCCCTGTTGCGCTGGCAGCACCCGGAGATGGGCGAGATTTCGCCCGCCGAATTCATCCCGGTCGCGGAGGCTAGCGGCCAGATTCTGCAAATTGGCGAATGGGTATTGCGCAGCGCGATTCATCAGTTGAAGAGCTGGATGGATAGCGGCATGGAACCGATGGTCATCGCGGTCAACATCTCGGCGGTGCAGTTTCGCCATGCCAATCTGCCGGCATTGGTCACGCAGATACTTGAAGAAGAGAAATTGTCGCCGCAATATCTGGAATTGGAATTGACCGAAAGTGTCGCGATGGACGACCCGCTTGCCGCCATTACGGTGATGAGCAACCTGCACGAACGCGGTGTTCGCATGTCGATTGACGACTTCGGCACCGGCTATTCTTCATTGAATTACCTCAAGCGATTCCAGGTCTACAAACTGAAGATCGACCAATCCTTCGTCTGCGACATTACCGAAGACCCGGAAGACAAGGCCATTGTTGCGGCCATCATCAGCATGGCGAATAGCCTTGGCATGCAAACCATTGCCGAAGGCGTTGAAACATCGGGGCAACTGGCGTTCCTGCGTTTACAGGGTTGCAACGAAGTACAGGGTTATTATTTCAGCAAACCGTTACCGGTCGACGAGTTCGAGGCTTACGCGCGGAAAATGCGCGAAGCCTGAGAGCGGCAGCCAATCATCACACCACGGCCTTTGAGCCGCTTACTCACCCCGCCATTTCAGCCACACTCGCAGCCGCCTGAAATCCTCGGCATTCACCGCATCCGGCAAAATCACCAGATGGCGTGCGAACCGCCCGCCATCTGGGCGCAAATTCAGCACGGTCAGATAGGGTGAAACGAAGCTGCTGCCGAGCAACGCGGCCTGATGCCAGGTTTCGTCGCGAACCTTGAACGCACAACGGCCATCGGCATGGAGACGCACGGCGACCGGCGAGTTCGGCTGCGAGCGAAAGCCGTCGCGCTGCAATACATGCCAGGCGCTGGCGACAAGCAACGGCATCAGCGCCATGGCAAGCCACAACGGCAGCGGAACCAGCCAGCACATTGCCGCAGCAAAACCGTGCATGCCGGCGAGCAAACCGGCCAGCCAGCGGGATGGCCCGACGGCAACTGTCAGCGTGTCCACATGCTACCCTTGTAAAAATGGCCGAATGGCCTTATTTTAGACTCATACCTTATACACACCAGAAAAAAACATGAACCCCACCTGGAAAGAACATCTCACCCGAGCGGGCGCAATTATCGAAGCTGATCGCGCCATGCATTTCGGCAGCCCGGAAAAAGAACTTCAGGCCGCACAGTCCGGCACCATTCTCGCCGACCTCTCGCACCGCGGCATCATCGGCATCGGCGGCGAGGACAGCCAGACTTTCTTGCAGGGCCAGACCACCAACGACGTGCGACTGGCTGCCGGGCAGGCGCAGCACAACTCCCTGTGCACCCCCAAGGGGCGGATGCTGGCGAGTTTCCTGCTGTGGCGAACGGATGACGGCTATGCCCTGCAATTGCCCGCCGAGCTTCAGGCCGCCATCCAGAAGCGGCTGACGATGTACGTGCTGCGCTCCAAGGTCAAGCTGCGCGACGCCAGCGAGGAATCGGTCCGTTTCGGCGTGGCCGGGGCCGATGCCGAACGCTTGCTGCAGGAAACATTCGGCGCACTGCCGACGGACACGCTGAACACCCTCGACCACGAACGCGGAACCGTGATCCGGCTTGGCGCGGAGAGATTCGAAGTGATTGCGTCGCCGGCACAAGGGCCGGCGCTGTGGGATGAACTCGGCAAGCAGGCCACCCCCGCCGGCAGCGCCTGCTGGGAATGGCTGGAAATCCTCGCGGGCATCCCCGTCATCCTGCCGCCAACCCAGGAGCAGTTCACGCCGCAAATGGTCAATTTCGAAATGATCGGCGGCGTCAGCTTCAACAAGGGCTGCTATACCGGCCAGGAAATCGTGGCGCGCACGCAATACCTCGGCAAGGTCAAACGCCGCCTGTATCTGGCGCATATCGACTCGGCCAACGCGCCCCAGCCCGGCGACGAAGTGTTCAGCGGGGAAGAAACCCACGGCATGGTTGTCAACGCGCAACCGGCTCCCGGCGGCGGCTTCGATCTGCTGGCGGTAATCCCGACCGAGGCGGCGGATGCCGGCGCAGTCCGCCACAAAACCCCGGACGGCCCACCGTTAGGCATTCTTTCCCTGCCCTACCCGGTCTAGCCAGATGAAAATCACCTTCCTCGGCGCCGCCCAGCAGGTCACCGGTTCCTGCTATCTGGTCGAAACCGGGGAAATCAAATTCCTTGTGGATTGCGGCATGTTCCAGGGCGGCAAACAGGCGGACCAGCTCAATGCGCAGCCGTTCCGTTTTGTGCCGCGGGATGTTGCCTTCGTCCTGCTGAGCCACGCCCACATCGATCACAGCGGCCTGTTGCCGAGGCTGGTGGCTGCCGGATTCGACGGCCCGATCTACACCACCACCGCTACCGCCGACCTGCTCCAGGTGATGCTGCCGGACTCCGCGCACATCCAGGAAATCGAGGCCGAGCGGGAAAATCGCCGCCGCGAAGAGAAATCGAGAAAAAAACGCAAATCCAGCGAGGCAGCCGTTCCGCTATACACCATGGCGGAGGCCGAGACCTGTTTGCACCGGCTGGCGCCGACCGGCTACGATGTCCAGATCGACCCACACCCGACGGTCAAATGCCGTTTCCGCGATGCCGGGCATATTCTCGGCTCGGCCATCGTCGAAGTCTGGCTCAAGGGCAAAACCAAGCAGACCAAGCTGGTTTTCTCCGGCGACCTGGGCCAGCCGGATCGCCCGATCCTGCGCGATCCGACCGTGATCGAGGACGCCGACATCCTGCTGGTCGAATCCACCTATGGCGACCGTCTGCACAAGGACATGTCCTCGACCGTCGAAGAGCTGGTGCATGCCATCAACGACACCCTGCACCGCAAGAAAGGCAACGTCATCATCCCCGCCTTCGCCGTGGGCCGGACGCAGGAAATACTGTATTTTCTCTATGACCTCACGCGCCAGGGGCGTTTCAAGGATCTCAACATCTACGTGGATTCGCCCATGGCCACCAAGGCCACGGACATCACCTGGCGCCACATGGAAATGTTTGACGATGAAGCGAAGCAGCTCACCGCCTGGCTGGCAAACAACCATGTTCCGCTCAAACTGACCTTTACCGGCAGCGCCGAAGAATCCATCGCGCTCAACAGCATCCATTCCGGCGCAATCATCATCTCGGCCAGCGGCATGTGCGATGCCGGACGCATCAAGTTCCACCTGATCAACAATCTGGGCAGAAAACAGAACACCATCCTGATTACCGGATTCCAGGCGCAGAACACGCTTGGCCGGCGACTGGTGGACGGCGCAAAATTTGCGCGCATTTACGGCAAGGACATCCCCGTGCATGCCGAAATCTACACCATTGGCGGATTCTCGGCCCATGCCGACCAGTCCGCCCTGCTGCACTGGCTCAAGCAATTCAACAGCCCGCCCACGCATACCTTCGTGGTGCATGGCGAAGCGCACGCGGCACAGGCGCTGGCCGACAACATCAGAAAGATGGACTGGGAAGTCACCGTGCCCAACCTGGGAGAATCGGTGATTTTCTAGGCAAAAAAGACTGGGATCTGCATACGCAGATGATTTCCGCCTCCCCGGTCTTTGCGGCCATTTGCACGGGCAAGTACTATAATCCGGCTTCGCCCACTCACAGAAAAGCAATCTCCGCATGCGAAAAGAAGTCAAAGAGAAGCCCAGATACGCCGTTGTGGCATCCGTACAACTGCCGAGCGTGAGCGACGTCGAGTTCGAGGCATCGCTGGCCGAACTACGCGACTTGGCAAAGACACTGGGTTTCGAGATCACCGCCACCTTCACGCAGAAGCGCGCCAGCTTCGACACGACGGCCTACCTGGGTGTCGGAAAGCGAGAGGAAATACGCGCCTTCGTCGACAACGAACCCGTATCCGTCGAGTTTGAGAGAAAGCCGCAGGCCGCCGCCGACCCTAACGCCGGCAAGATCGACGTGGTCTTCGTCGATCATGAAATCTCGCCGTCGCAGGCGCGCAACCTCGAAATCGAGGTCGGCTGCGAGGTGATGGATCGCACCATGGTGATCCTCGAAATTTTCCACCGTCATGCCAGCTCCCGCGCCGCACGCGCGCAGGTGGAAATCGCCCGCCTCGGCTACATGGCGCCGCGCCTGCGCGAGGCGGCGAAGCTGGCGGGGCCGCAAGGGCGACAGCGCAGCGGCACCGGTGGCCGTGGCGCCGGCGAATCGCACACCGAGCTGGACAAGCGCAAGATCCGCGACCGCATCGCCGAACTGCAACTGGAGATCGCCGCGATGGATGTCGAGCGCAAGACACAGCGCGCGCGGCGGCAGGAACGCCAGGGAATCGCCAACGTGGCGCTGGTCGGCTACACCAACGCGGGCAAGTCCACCCTGATGCGCGCGCTCACCGGCAGCGAGGTGCTGGTCGAAAACAAGCTCTTCGCCACGCTCGACACCACCGTGCGCGCCCTCCACCCCGAAACCATGCCGCGCGTGCTGGTCAGCGACACCGTCGGCTTCATCAAGAACCTGCCGCACGGGCTCGTCGCCTCGTTCAAATCGACGCTCGACGAGGCGCTCGATGCGTCGCTGCTGCTCCACGTCATCGACGCGAGCGATCCCGGCTACGAACGGCAGCGCGAAGTTACCGACACCGTGCTCAACGAGATCGGCGCCGAGGCCGTGCCGCGCATCCGCGTCTTCAACAAGATCGATCACGTCGGCGACGAAGCTGCACAAGCCGAACGCGAAGCGGCACTGCGCGCGCAATATCCCGATTGCCTGGTGATGAGCGCGCGCCGCAGCGACGATGTCGCAAAACTGCGCGAGGCGATTGTCGCGTTTTTCCAGCGCGACCGCATCGAAGCCGAGATTTTCCTGCCCTGGTCGGCACAGCAAATGCGCGGCGAAATCTACGCGCACTGCGAGGTGCTGGATGAGCGCGCCGACGACGAAGGCACGTTTCTGTGCATTCGCGGCGAAGGCGACACGGTAAAAGGCCTGAGCGAGCGCTTCGGCCAGGCATGACGAATGCCGATTTACGGATACACCAGGCAGCGGCCCAATAACCGGAGGCATTGACTTCCTCGACTTGCAGCAGCCAGAAACATCGGCACGGCGCCCATCTCCCCAATCCAGCCAGCATAGGTTAAGCTTGTACTTTTATTTCTGCACAATGCCACTAACTCATTTAGAAAGCGCGCTCCAATGGCCCAATATGTAATGTCCATGCTCCGCGTGAGCAAGATCGTCCCGCCCAAGCGTCAAATCATCAAGGATATCTCGCTGAGTTTCTTCCCCGGCGCCAAGATCGGCCTGCTGGGCCTGAACGGCTCGGGCAAATCCACCGTGCTGCGCATCATGGCCGGCGTGGACAAGGAATTCGACGGCGAGGTGCAGCACCTGCCCAACATCTCCATCGGCTACCTGCCGCAGGAACCGCAGCTCGACCCCGACAAGACCGTGCGCGAGGCGGTGCAGCAAGGGCTGGGTGAGGTATTCGAGGCGCAAGCCAAGCTGGATGCGGTGTATGCCGCCTATGCCGAGCCGGACGCCGACTTCGACGCCTTGGCCGCCGAGCAGGCCCGGCTGGAAGCGATCCTCGCCACCAGCGACGGCGGCAGCCCGGATCAGCAACTGGAAGTGGCCGCCGACGCCCTGCGCCTGCCGCCCTGGGATGCGGTGATCAAGAATCTTTCCGGCGGCGAAAAGCGCCGCGTGGCGCTGTGCAAACTGCTGCTGGAAAAACCCGACATGCTGCTGCTGGACGAACCCACCAACCACCTCGACGCCGAATCGGTGGACTGGCTGGAGCAATTCCTGGTGCGCTTCCCCGGCACCGTGGTGGCCGTCACCCACGACCGCTACTTCCTCGACAACGCCGCCGAGTGGATACTCGAACTCGACCGCGGCCACGGCATCCCGTGGAAGGGCAACTACTCAAGCTGGCTGGAGCAAAAGGGTGCGCGCCTCGAAACCGAGAACAAGCAGATCGACGCCCACACCAAAGCGATGAAGCAGGAACTGGAATGGGTGCGACAAAATCCGAAAGGACGCCAGGCGAAATCCAAAGCGCGTATCGCCCGCTTCGAAGAACTCAATTCGCAGGAACACCAGAAGCGCAACGAAACGCAGGAAATTTTCATCCCGGTTGGCGAACGCCTCGGCAACGAAGTCATCGAATTCGACGGCGTGTCCAAAGCCTACGGCGACCGCCTGCTGATCGACAACCTCAGCTTCAAAGTGCCGCCCGGCGCTATTGTCGGCATCATCGGCCCGAACGGCGCGGGTAAATCCACGCTGTTCAAACTGATCACCGGCAAGGAACAACCGGATTCTGGCGAAGTGAAGATCGGCGCCACCGTCAAGATCGCCCACGTCGATCAGGCACGCGACTCGCTGCAAAACGACAAGACCGTGTTCGACGCCATCTCCGGCGGCAACGACATCCTCACCGTGGGCAAATACGAAACTCCGGCGCGCGCCTACATCGGCCGCTTCAACTTCAAGGGCTCCGACCAAGGCAAGATGATCGGCCAGCTCTCCGGCGGCGAGCGCGGTCGCCTGCACTTGGCGCAAACGCTGATTTCCGGCGGCAACGTGCTGCTGCTCGACGAACCCTCCAACGACCTCGACGTGGAAACCCTGCGCGCCCTCGAAGACGCGCTGCTCGAATTCGCCGGTTGCGTGCTGGTGATCTCCCACGACCGCTGGTTCCTCGACCGCATCGCCACCCACATCCTGGCTGCGGAAGGAGATTCCAAGTGGACATTCTTCGACGGTAACTACCAGGAATATGAAGCGGACAAGAAGAAACGCTTGGGTGAGGAAGGCGCGAAGCCGAAGCGGATTCGGTATAAACCGATTAGCCGGTAATTCCGCATTTATATATTGCATGGCGACAATATATTGCTAAAATACAATACATGAAAGCCAAGCTAATCCGCCATCTGAAGAAAGTTTACCCTAACGGCGTTCTGGTAGAGATGGTGCTTTGGCAATTACCCAAACCAACCAAGGATCGGCCACACGGTTTGAAATACCGGTTTTATTGCGGCCAGGAAGATCGTTGCATTGTGCGTTACGACAATGAAAGCGGCAAAGGCGATCACATCCATTATGGAGAAGATGAACATCCTTATGTTTTCGTATCGCCGGGGCGCCTGATGGCGGACTTTCTTGGCGACGTAACAAGACTGGCGGAGATAGAAGATGAAGAAACTTGAGATCGGAACAAAATCCCTGAAACAAATGGGTGCCGATGTGCTGGAAGCATGGCAAGCCGCAGAGGCCGGGCAAAATGTTGCACCACGCCAGGCGCTGTATTTCGGCAACATGCCCCAGTTGCTTGCCGCATTGACGCCCACACGCTGGGCCATGCTGGAAGCACTCAAAGCCTGTGGCCCGGTCACCCTTTACGCGCTTGCCAAACAGCTTGAGCGCAATTACAGCAACGTCCATTCGGATGCCGCAAAATTGCTGGCAATGGGATTAATAGAAAAAAATTCGAGTGGCAAAATGTTTGTTCCCTGGGATGAAATTCATGCGGATTTCACTTTGAAGGCAGCGGCTTGATCTGATAAATAAATCGTGGTCTGTTCCAGTTTTTCAGCGTTTTCTGGCGGTTGAAGACGATTCCAGGTGGACGTTCTTCGATGGCAACTACCAGGAATATGAAGCGGACAAGAAGAAGCGCCTGGGTGAAGAAGGCGCGAAGCCGAAGCGGATTCGGTATAAGCCGATTAGTCGGTAACCCATGGCCTGTTCCTGATTATTGTTTAAACATTAACAAGTTCATTGGAGTTAGAAATGAAAAATTTTGATACCCGCGTCTACAGCATCGCAGATTTTCTAGAATGGCATAACAACGGGCTATTAGAATTATCACCTGATTTTCAACGACGCTCGGTATGGTCAGAAAAAGCTAAGTCTTACCTTATTGACACCATTATTACTGGCAAACCAATACCCAAGATACTTATCACACAGCGATTAGAGGGGGCGAGGTCGGTTCGAATTGTCGTAGATGGTCAACAGCGACTACGGGCTATTCTTGGTTTCATCAATAATGATTTTAAAATTTCACGTGCTCACAACAAGGATTTAGCGGGTTTTACATTCGACAAGCTCCCCTCTGACGCTCAACAAGCTTATTTGCAATATGAGCTAGGCGTCGATCTTTTATTAGGTGTCGACTATGAAGAAATACTGGACATTTTTGCCCGTATTAACTCATACACTGTTTCATTAAATAAGCAGGAAAAAATAAATGCGTCATATCTTGGATTCTTTAAACAATTTGCATTCAAATACGGCTATCAATATGTGAAGTACTTTTTAGAAGCTGGTGTACTTACAAAAGCACAAGTAACCAGAATGGCTGAGGCAGAATTGTCTGCCGATTTATTTGTATCACTAATTGACGCGGTGCAGACCAACAAATCGAACGAGAAATTTTATAAGCTGTTCGATGACACCATTGGCCCTCTCGAAGAAGCCGCTACCCGATTTGACAATATCATGAGCTATATTGGCTCAATTTATCCGCCAAAAGAACTAGCACAAACCAACTGGTCACGTGTCCAACTTTTTTATTCGTTATTTACCGCAATAGGTCACTGCCTGTATGGCATAGAAAACCTAGACAAAAATCAACGTGCGACTCTGAATAAAAAGCTGATTGGGAAGATTCGGAATAGATTAGATGAAATCAGCGCCAAATATGACGAGGTGGCATCCACGATGGATAAAAAGGGCACCACCACTGATATCGAATGGAATAATTTTGTAAACTGGTCACGCCGTGGAACAACGGATACTGGCGCTCGAATAGGACGTGCCAATTTTATTTGCTCTCAACTCATGTCGCTGTAATAAAGATGGCCGCCGTGCGCAGATCCCTTTCTGCTGCCCTAAAATATATCCAGCTTGAAATTCAAAGACTGGAAAAATTTGACGCAGAAAACCAAAGGAACTACGCAGCTTCTGGACTATCCAAAAAGCAACTTCATTTACTTACTGAAGCAATATTCTTCTCCAGTTTTCGTACATATGAAAATTTTGTCAGGGATGTATTTCTTTTGTACTGTATGGGGAAAAATCCGTGTTCAGGAAGAAGGCAAGTCAAGTCCTTTCTAAATCCTCTTGATTTTCTCCACACTGAAAACCTAATAAAGTCTGCTATGCCCTTCTTGGATTGGTCTAGTCCAGACACGATTCTCAACAGGTCTGAGTTGTATTTAAAAAATGGTTTCCCAATAAAAGATGCGATTGAACCTCACTTGGTTGAGCTGAGAGAATTCAAGAAAATTCGCAATCATATTGCTCACAATTCGAGCGAATCATTAGGCGAATATATGAAAGTTTTAAAAAAACATTACTCAGTCATCCCCCTAACTACACCTTCACCTGGCGAGTTCCTTCTTTTAAGCGTAACAGGTGGGCCACCACTGTATAAATTGCAACAATTTTTCGAAGTAGTAAAAAGTGTTGCAGCCTTAAGCACCAATCCAATTTAATAATTAAATGGGCCTGGCTCGAAAAAGTATCAGAATCCCACCATGGAAATAAAAAAGATCAACTCCGGCAAGTTGCGCGCCATCGGCTACGACCCACGCGCCCGCCTGCTGCAAGTCCAGCTCGACGATGGCAGCATGCTGCAGTACAGCGGCGTCGGCGAGGAAGTCTGGCGCCGCTTCAGCAGTTCGGGGTCGGCCTGGAGCTATTATCGCGACAACATCGAGGAAGAGTTCACGGCGAAGCGTGTTTCCGCCAACGCCCCCACCGGCAAGAACCCGCTCGACGAGTTGTTCGGCAAGCCCTGAGCGAATTGCGGAAACTTATACCGTCGCGTAGTAAAGCGTCTCGACTTCGCTGTAGGTCTTTTCATTGAGGAGCCGCTTCTCTTTCTCCAATGCCTTGTCCAGCTCCAGGGTGCTGATCATGAAAAAATCATACTCAAGACCCCTTAGTATCCGCTTGATCATGTCCTCTTTTTTCATGATATTCTCCTTTGCATCCTGGTGCGTCGCGTTCAAGTTATTTATCGGCGCCTCGCCAGCAAATTTGTGTTTGCACCGCTTCGCTTTGGCATGATGCATACAATGTGCCAGCCAACGTTCAAGTGACGGAAATTGCGCCGGCACAGGCTTCCACAGGAAATATCTTAAGGACTCTATCCAGCTTGGCCGGCAAATTTTGCCGGCTTTGCTACCCAACGCCCCAATCCGCTCGACAAGTTATTCGGCAACCCCTGACGGCCCCCTTGACAATGCTATCGCATGGCGATAGCATTGCTTTTCATGATTACCGATTTCCACGACGAAGAAACACGCAAGGTCTGGCTCGGCGAATTTTCCCGCCGACTGCCGAATCAGATTCAGGAGGTGGCGCGGCGCAAGTTGCGGATGTTGAACAACGCGCAACGGATCGAGGATTTGCGCATTCCGCCGAACAATCGCCTGGAAATTTTGAAAGGCGGTCGTGCCGGACAGTGGAGCATCCGCATCAACGACCAATGGCGCGTGTGTTTTGAGTGGAACGACGGGCATGCCAATCGCGTGGAAATCTGCGACTATCACTGAGGAGCAAAGACCATGAGCAAACCAACCAAACAGAAACTGCGCAACATCCACCCCGGCGAAGTATTGCGCGAAGAATTCCTGCTGCCGCTCGGCATCTCCCAATACCGTCTGGCAAAAGAAATCTGCGTGACTGAGGCGCGCATCTCGGCGATCTGCTCCGGCAAACGGGTGATTACGGCGGATACCGCATTGCGCCTGGCCGCGTTCTTCGGCACGACGAGCGGCTTCTGGCTTGGCTTGCAGGCAGATTACGACACCGAGGAAGCCGCCAAGGAATTGTCGAACGTGCTGACGCAGATACATCGTTTTGAGCCGTTGGCGGCTTGATATTCCCACCACTTGTCATCAGAAACAACGAGGCTGCCATGCAATACACCCTGCGTGAAGCCAGGAATCGACTCCAAAAACTGACGCAAGCCGCACTTGCGGGAGAGGATGTGATTATTGCCCGGAACGGTGTTCCATTAGTCAGGTTGGTGAAGATCAATACGCCTGTCGCTACGCGTAAACCGGGCGCGTGGGCTGACTTGCCCAAGGCTGGCGTGGACTGGGATGCTCCGGTTTCTCTTTCGAAAGACCCTGACCTGCAAAAAGTCCCGCAAGCCTTGATGCGCGCTTCCGAGAAGGCCCGCCAACTCGCCGAGCAAACGGGTACGCCGTTTGTCGTGCGCAAACCCGACACTCCTCCTGCAACGGTTAACAAGCAAAAATAATCTGCGTCAACCATTGGGGCCAGAGTGAATTCAATCTATCGCTTCCCCACCCAATTCTCCACCTCCAACCCTGCCACCCGCGAAAACTCCCCGACGTTGTCGGTGACCAGCACTACTCCAAGCGCCAGCGCCTGAGCGGCAATCCATAGGTCGTTTGCACCGATGGGTGTGCCTTTTTTCTCCAGGTCGGCACGTATGAGTCCGTAGTGGCGGCTGGCCTCGCTATCCAGCGACGCAACGGGGATGTTCTCGATCAGGCTGGCGAGGCGGGCGCGGTTCTTTTCCACTTGCGCGCTTTTTTCTGCACCGAATTCCAGTTCGCCAAGCACGATGGGCGAAAGGATCAGTGCAGAGAGCGGGATTTTTTCCAGCCTGCCGATGACATCCGGCACGCCTTTGATGGCAGCGATGATGATGTTGGTGTCAAGCAGGTAGGCCATTTCCTACTCCAGCGGCGCCACGGGTTCGGGCAGGGAATCGGCAGGAGCCTCCAGGTCGATGTCGCTCTCATGCCAGAACGGGCGGAAAACATCAGCCGCCATGCGCGGCGTGTCCGGCACGATGCGCGCCACGACGCGGCCATGTTTGGTGATGGCGATTTCCGCCCCCGCCTCGACTTCGGACAGCAGCGCGGAGAAGTGGGATTTTGCTTCGACGATAGGGATGGTGCGCATGGAAATCTCCATAAGTGGTCATATGGTCATAATATTTTATACAGTCTTGAAGTTCAAGCTATAATTCTGTTTTCTGACTCACTCCGTTTGCGACATGAATCCATTTGAAAACCTGCAACCCCGCTCCGTCTGGTCACATTTCGCCACGCTGTGCGCGATACCGCGCCCTTCGCTGCATGAGGCGGCGCTGAAACGACATCTGATCGACTGGGCGCAGGCGCGTGGCATCACCGCCATTGTCGATTCTGCCGGCAACCTGATCCTGAAAAAACCCGCCAGTCTTGGCTGCGAGGCGATGCCCGGCGTGATCCTGCAAGGCCATCTCGACATGGTGTGCCAAGCCAATGCCGGCACGCAGCACGACTTCGAGCGCGACCCGATCCGCGCGGTGGTGCGCGATGGCTGGCTGGTGGCGGAGGACACCACGCTGGGCGCGGACAACGGCATCGGCGTGGCGCTGGCGCTGGCCGCGCTGGAGGAGCCGGGGCTGGTTCATCCGGTGCTGGAAGTGCTGCTCACCGTCAACGAGGAATCCGGCATGGACGGCGCGCGTGGGCTGGTTTCTGGCACGTTGCAGGGCAAGACACTGATCAACCTCGACACCGAGGAATGGGGGCATTTCTACCTCGGCTGCGCGGGCGGCGTGGATGTGGAGGTGCGCCGCGACTGCGAGCAAGAAAAACTGCCGCCGGACTATGTGGCCATGCAATTGGAAGTGTCCGGGCTGCGCGGCGGCCATTCCGGTATCGACATCCACCTCGGGCGCGGCAATGCGATCAAACTGCTGGCGGAAGCGCTGCGCGAGCTGGCTTCCAATCACGACCTGCGACTGATCGGCTTGCAGGGCGGCACGGCGCGCAATGCGATTCCGCGCGAGGCGGTGGCGGTGTTTGCGCTGCCTGCGGAAGATGCGGCACAACTGGCAACGTGGACGCAGCAGAAGCATGACGCATGGCGGGAGCGATTCGCCGAGGCGGATGCGGGGGTGAGTTTGGCGGTTCGGCAGGCATCGCTTGATTCGGGTGCGAATATGCCCCTCTCCCTAGCCCTCTCCCCGGAGGGGCGAGGGAACATCATTGCCAAAGCCGAGCGAGATCGCCTGCTCGGCTTCCTCGACAGCGCCGCCAACGGCGTGATACGCAGCAGCGACGAATTCTCCGGCGTGACCGACACTTCCGACAATCTCGGCGTGGTTGCGCTGGAACAGGGCGCGTTCCGCGCCACTTTCAAGGTGCGCTCGCTGCAGGACGCACGCGCCGATGTGCTGGCCGACGAGATGGTGGCGCATGCCGAGTCATTCGGCTTGCGCGCCTGGAAGGACGGCGCTTATCCGGGCTGGACGCCGAATCCGTCTTCCCCTTTGCTCGCCTTGTGCCAGCAGGTGTATGCCACGCAATTCGGCCAGCCTGCGAGTTTGCAGGTGATTCACGCCGGGCTGGAATGCGGCCTGCTCGCCGCCAGCCATCCGCATCTGGACATGATCTCCTTCGGCCCGGATATTCGCGGCGCCCATGCACCCGGAGAAAGCGTCGAGATCGCATCGGTGGCGCGCTGCTGGCAACTTCTGAAGGCGGTGCTGAGCGAGCTGGCCAAGCGTGGTAGCCTGGGGTGAGCTTGCGAACCCCAGCGTTTTCGATCTCGAAATGCTGGGGTTCGTGCCTCACCCCAGCCTACGACACTAAGGCTGCAATTTGCGCCCGGCTTCGGCGTCACGTATCGTGCCGCACAGGCAACACTGAAACCCAAGGAACCCCATGCACGAAATCAAACCCGGCCAATCGATCGAGCTGCTGAAAGAGCTGCACATCCTGACGCGCGACGACAAGATGAACCAGGATAGCCGACGCAAGCTCAAGCAGATTTTTCATCTCTATCAGTTCATCGAGCCGCTGCTGAAGGAAATTCAGCAAGACCACGCCGACATTCAACTGGTCGATCATGGCGCGGGGAAATCCTATCTGGGGTTTATTCTTTACGACCTGTTTTTCAAGGCGTTGAACGACCAATCCCACATTTACAGCATCGAAACGCGCGACGAGCTGGTTACGAAATCCCAGGTGCTAGCAGAAAAGCTGGGGTTCCCCGGCATGTCGTTCCTCAATCTGTCGGTGGCCGAATCGATTGATTCAGACCGCTTGCCCGAGAAGATCGATATCGTCACCGCGCTCCACGCCTGCAACACGGCCACCGACGATGCGATTCGCTTTGCGCTGAAGAAGCGGGCGAAATTCATCGTGCTGGTGCCCTGCTGCCAAGCCGAAGTGGCGACCGTGCTGAACAAGAACAAGGGGAAAGCGCTGGCCAAGGGCGCCTTGGTCGAGGTCTGGCGGCACCCGCTGCACACCCGCGAATTCGGCAGCCAGGTCACCAATGTGCTGCGCTGCCTGCAGCTCGAAGCGCACGGCTACAAGGTCAGCGTGACCGAACTGGTGGGCTGGGAGCACTCAATGAAGAACGAGCTGATTATCGCCAGCGACAAGAACTTGCCGCGCAAGCGCCCTGCCGAACGCCTGAATGAACTGCTGGAGACGCTGGGTCTGGAAGAAATGAGCTCGCGGTTCTTTACCTCGTCCGCAATGCCCGAAAAGTAAGCGCTTCTATTTGACCTGCGGGCAATTGGCAATGCACTTCTGCTCGGGAATGCGCTTGCCGCCACAGGAGAGAAAACTCGCGTCGTAACTAGCCTGGCAGCCGCAATCCACCTCGCATTTTTCCTGCCGCAGCCGGCCCATCTCCTGCTCCAGGCTGGGCTTGGCGGGCGGCACTGGCGGCGGATAATACGGCTCCGGCCAAGGATGGTAATACCCGTAGTAGCCGCCCCATGGCGACCATCCCCGGCTCATGGACAGATATATCTGGTAGCGACTCAGCTCCCCGTTGTAGCGATGCATCTCGATTTCGTAGCGCTTGAGCGCCTCGGCATAACGCGCTTGCCCCTGTGGCTCGATAATCTTCAGACAAGCCTGGTACTCCGTCGAGCAGTGCTGCTGGCATTGCATCTGGTTCTGCCCGATTTTTTCCAGGCAAGCGCGGCCCGCCGCGTCTGCGGGCAGCTCATAACGGTATGCGGTCTGATAGCGCGGGCCGGGGGCTGCGCAGCCCAGCAGCCCGAACGCCAGAAAACCCGGAAGCAGGATGAGTGAAACAGGGAGCATGCGCGTTTTCATTGAAATTCGATTGGGTAGCGCCTGTAAACAAGGCTGTTATGGAACTTTAGCATACGACAGGTGCGCCATAAATCTGTCGCAAAACATTGCTCCAGATCAAAGATTCGACTTTTCCGCAACATCAAGACTGCTATAATTCTTTTTTGCTGCGATCACGATTTACCACGGAGAAAACGAATGAAACGTTTTACCCAGCTATTATGTTTTCTGAGCTTTGCACTTTCCATCCAAGCCGCCAACGCCGCTTCCGATGTCGGCTTGGCGGAGGTTCGCGACCTGGGACGGCTCAACGGCCAAGCGCTGGCCTGCGGCTATGCGGATACCGCCGCCCGAATCAAATCGGCAATGATCCAGCATGCACCCAAGGCGCGTCAGTATGGAACGGCTTTCGAGGAAACCACCAACCAGTCCTTCCTGACCCAATCCCGGCAGGATCAGGCCGCCTGCCCGGACGGCCCCACTCTCAACGGCCAGGTAGATGAGGCGACCCAGCGTTTGCAGGCAGCCCTCCCGACCACGACACCGAAACAATAATCCAATGAAGAGATTGTGCCTTGCCATCCTTTCTGCAACCCTGATTGTTGCGGGTTCTGCCTGGGCGGACACCCCTGCCGTGGAGGAGCAAGCGGAATCCGCAATTGTCACCCGTTACCTGTTGATGGACACTCGCGGGCGAGCGGTGACCGATCAGGATTTCCCGGGCCGTTTCCAGATCATCGCTTTCGGCTACACTTTTTGCCCGGATATCTGCCCGACCACCCTGGCGGAAATCTCGCTGGTCATGGAAAAACTGGGCAAGCAAGCCGATCTGCTGCAACCTATTTTCGTAACGGTGGACCCGGAACGGGATACACCGGATAAATTGCGAGACTACACCGCGTTCTTCAACCCGCGCATCATCGGCCTCACCGGTTCCCCTGAGCTGGTGCGCCGTGTCGCCGACCACTTCAAGGTACGCTACGAGAAGCATTGGGAACCCGGCGCGGAAAAAGACAAATATTCGGTGGATCATTCGGCAGGCACGTACCTGCTGGGGCCGGATGGGCGCTTTCTGGCCAAGTTCGCCTACGCCACCCCGCCTCTGGAAATCGCCGACCGAATTCGTGAGTTGATGGCGGAAAGCAACCTGCGACCTTCGTCCGCCAAAACGACACGATAGACGCTATTAAAGTAATCTCGATTTATATTAAACTGCCGCTCATTTTTTTATATCTGGATTGTTCAAGACGATGAATCACACATACGATGTAGAAGAAGCCAACTTCGAGGAACGGGTCGTTGCCCGTTCGCACGAGATTCCGGTACTGCTGGATATCAGCGCCGAATGGTGCGGCCCGTGCCGGGTGCTGTCGCCGATTCTGGAAAAGCTGGTCAAGGAATATGGCGGCAAATTCGTGCTGGCCAACGTCGATGCCGACGAGAACATGAGAATCGCCGGGCGGCACCAGGCCAAAGGCTTTCCGACCGTCATCGCCTACAGCCACGGGCAAGAGATCGACCGCTTTCACAGCGCCCAGACCGAAGGGTTCTTGCGCCGCTTTCTCGACAGTTTTATTGAGCGGCATGCGAGCGGATGTGCTGCGCACCAGGCGGACACTCATCCTGCTTGAATTCGGCTTTGCGGCGTGAGCGCTACCCCTTGCTTTACTGCTTTTTTTATTCGTGCCATGATGTTGAAGAATATTCATTTAAAAAGCCTGTTTCCATCAACCGCATTTTTATGATGAAGGAAATTTCATTTTGAATCGCGCGCACTGCGGGGCACTGCCTGCAACAGCATGGCTGAGCCGCCTTCCCCTTGCCTGGAAAATCATCCTGGCGGCAGGACTGGCGTCATCCTCATTCAGCGCCCTCGTTTTCAGCGCCATCACCAACCAGACGCTGACGATTCAGATGACCTTGATATTCGGCGGCCTGACGCTATTGTCCTGGTACCTGCTGACTTCGTTGTTCCTTATGCTGACCTGCATGCTCCACGAATTGCAAGAAGCCAACTCCCGCCTCGAAAAGGGGGATTTCGGCGCGCGCATGGTGCCGCCGGCCACGTCCGAAGGCGGACAACTGGCCCGCCGATTCAACGATATGGCACGGGAAGTCGGGCGCATCGTCGCCGAAATCCGCGCGGCATCCTCCGAAGTGGCTCATGCGACGGTAGAACTGAGCAAAAGCGCCGGCATGGTGGCTGATGCGGCGAACCAGCAGGGCGATTCGGCATCCCACACTGCAGCGGCAGTGGAACAGATGACGGTCAGCATTACCGAGGTGGCATCCCAGAGCAAGGAAGCGGAGCAAACCTCGCATATGGTCAGCGAACTGGCCGCGGATGGGCGTCGCGCCATTTCAAGTTCTTCCGGGGAAATTCAATCTCTCGCCAAGGCCGTTGACGATGTTTCCCAACTGATGGATCACCTTGCGCAACGCTCTGCCGAAGTCAACCAGGCCACCGGATTGATCCGGGAAATTTCCGACCAGACCAATCTGCTCGCGTTGAATGCCGCCATCGAAGCGGCCCGTGCCGGCGAATCGGGACGGGGATTTGCCGTAGTGGCGGACGAGGTAAGGAAACTGGCGCAACGGGCGCGCACCTCTGCCGACGAGATTACCGGTACCGTCGCCGCCATCCAGAACGAGATTCAGCAAGCGGTTGTTCACATGGCAGCGGCTGGCGGCAAGGCGCAAGAAAGCGTGGCGCACGCCAGCGGCGTCAGTGACGCATTATCGGAAATCGATACGCAGGCAATCGCCGCCCTGGACAGGGTGCACCAGATCGCTTCCGCCACCCAGCAGCAAAGCTCCAGCAGCGCTGAAATTGCACGGCACGTCGAGCAAATCGCCGACAGCGCACAGATCAACAGCCACGCCGCCGCCGAAACTGCGGAGATGGCCTCGCACCTCGCCTATCTGGCGAATGGCATGCGCACTTCCCTGGCCAATTTCCGGGGATGACAACGAGAGGAAACAACGGTTAATGGACAGCCTTGAATCGATGATTTTTCTTGCTCTGGCCGCAGTCGCCATCGGCCTCGCTTTTTTCCTGAATGGTAAAAACCGGAAGACGTGCCAATCGCTCCGAATCGAGGGCATCCGCGTCAACCGGATGGTCATGAAGTTGCTGCTCGATTTGCAGCAACATCGCGGCATGGTAAACGCCTTCCTGAATGGCGACAGTTCATTCAAACCCCGGCTTGAGAAAAAACAAACTGAAATTGAAAGCGGCATGACAAAACTGGATGCCCTGCGCGACAAAGGGCTATTGACCGCACAGCGCTGGGACAGTATCCGCAGCGTCTGGCAGGCCTTGCGTGGCGAAGTTTTGACGTTATCGACCGGAGACAGCTTCCGCCGCCACAGTGCGCTTATCCGCGCCGTTCTTTATTCATTGGGGGATGTGGCGGAGCGCAGCCAGATTGTCAGCACATGCACCGCCGATGCCGCGCTGGTGAATGCGTTGTGGACTGACATCCCCTCTGTTGCCGAGGGGCTTGGGCAGGCGCGCGGATTGGGCGCCGGCGTGGCGGCGCAAGGTCGCTGTTCCAGCGTCGCCAGGATCAAGTTGCGTTTCCTCGAGGAACAAATCAGCGAAACCATGGGATGGGTGAGCGCCGATCTGGTCAGCGCTGGCGCCGCCCAGGAAAGAACCGCATCGATTGGCCTTGCCTGGGAGGCAGCCAATAAGGCCATCCATGAATTCCTGACCTTGCTGGACGAGAAACTGATTAATGTCGATCGACCGGCGATTGACGCCGAACACTATTTCAATGCCGCCACTAAAGCACTGGATGCCGCTTTCAGCGTATTCAACCAAGCCTCCGACACTTTGGAAGGCGCGGTGGCACAGGGACACGCAGCATAATTATCCGGCAGGAAGCCGGGTACCCTCAGAGACAACCGCCACAACTGCCGCATCGCCAATCATGCGGATTGACCGCCTGATAAAGCCAGCGCATGTGCGCTTCGTCGCCGGGAATCCCGTTCGCGGCGAATAACTCGGCCAACCATCCGGCGTTCTCAGTGATCCAATCGTCTTCCGACAACCCTTCTGCAAAATCCTCATCGTCCGGGTAGATGTAACTGAATATGCCGAAGGTTGCCATATCCTTGTCGCGTCGTTCGGCATCAAGATCGAGCCGGCGACCAAGATAATAAATTTCCCACTGACCAAGGCACAAATTATTGCCCTTGGCCGTCCAGTTTGCTGAAAACGGATTCGGCACGATTTAAGCCCTTACGACCCGGCCACCGTAATCTGCACCCCAAGGCACTCGACAACCTGCCCAGCACGGATTTTGGCCGTTTTACGGCTCTCCAACTGGCCATCAACCATTACCTTGCCCTCCGCAACCAATGTCTTGCCTCGGCCACCGCTTTCCGCCACGCCGGTAGCCTTGAGCAAATTGCAGAGTTCAATGTATTCGCCTTTAAGCTGAAAATCCAGAGTTTGCATAAAAGTTCCCGGAAAATAAGGCCGCCACGGTACGTCACCTCAATTTGAGTGTCAACCGCTCCTGACGTTGAATCATGCCAAGCCAGCCTGAAGATGCAACATATTATTGGGGTGTAATTTTGAAGATGCGAGCAAGAAAACGCTCTGGCCGAAATGGTGCCCGGAGCCGGAATCGAACCGGCACGCCGCGTTAGCAGCGAGGGATTTTAAGTCCCTTGTGTCTACCTATTTCACCATCCGGGCCGATGAATTTTGGAATCTACGAACTGCCACAGTGGAATGATGGAGGCGGGGGTCGGAATCGAACCGGCGTAGACGGCTTTGCAGGCCGCTGCATAACCACTTTGCTACCCCGCCATTGAGAACAAGACGCGACACATTTGATGTGCCGAATTCAACTAAAAAGGGAAAGCGTACGCTTTCCCTTGGAATCTGGAGCGGGAAAAGAGACTCGAACTCTCGACCCCAACCTTGGCAAGGTTGTGCTCTACCAACTGAGCTATTCCCGCAATTAAGAGCCGCCATTTTAATGATTCTGGAAGCCATGTCAAGACATTGTGCCGCTTATTCCCTCTCAATCGCTTGCGGCGCGGCCTTCTTGATATAATAAACCATTGACCACAAAGTCAAAATCGCAGCAATATAAATTAGCCATGTTCCCCATAAATGGGTGTCGAAAAGCTGCAATATCGGGTCGTGGTACAGCAACAACAGAATCGCTACCATTTGCGCGGTGGTTTTGAGCTTGCCGATAAACGAAACCGCCACGCTCTTGCCTTGACCAACCCCGGCCATCCATTCGCGCAATGCGGAAATGGCGATTTCACGACCAACGATGATTAGCGCAATCGGTGCGTCGACCCTGCCCTTCCACACCAGCAGGATGAGTGCCGCCGCAACCATCAATTTGTCCGCCACCGGGTCGAGAAAAGCCCCGAAGGCGGAAGTCTGGTTCAAGGCGCGAGCCAGGTAACCATCGAGCCAGTCGGTCACCGCCGCCACGGCAAAAATCAAGGTCGCGGTAAGGTTGACCCATTGCGGCTGCAGCCACTCGGTCGGCAAATAGAACACCGCCGCAAATACCGGAATCAGCAGGATTCGCAGCCAGGTCAACAGATTGGGAATATTCAATGGCATGTTTGCCTAATGTAGTTCCTGGTAAATTTTTTCCGCCAGCGCCTGGCTAATACCTTCAACTTTGGCCAACTCGTCAACGCTGGCCTCCTGCACACCCTTGAGGCCGCCAAAGCGTGCCAGCAATTTCTGCCGCCGCTTCGCACCCACGCCACCGATATCTTCCAGCGACGAATGCAAGCGCGCTTTGCCGCGCCGCGCGCGATGCCCGGTGATGGCAAACCGATGCGCTTCATCGCGAATCTGCTGGATCAAATGCAGCCCGATATGATCTTTCGGTAATTGTAACGTCTTTTCACCGCCGGGAAAAATCAGTTGCTCCTCGCCCACGATACGCGCCGCTCCTTTTGCTACACCAATCAGGCCGACGCCGTTCAAACCCACCTCGGCCAACACCTCCTCGGCCACCGCCAGTTGCCCCTTGCCGCCGTCGATCAGCACCAGGTCGGGCACATGCCCCTCACCTGCCGCTATTTTGCGGTAGCGCCGCGTCAGCGCGCCGCGCATGGCGGCGTAATCGTCGCCGGGGGTAATGCCGGTAATGTTGTAGCGCCGGTATTCGCCCTTCTGCATGGCATAGTGGTCATACACCACGCACGAGGCCACCGTCGCTTCACCCATGGTGTGGCTGATATCGAAACATTCGATGCGCCGCGCCCCATCCGGCAAATCGAGCGCCTGGAGCAACGCCTGCAGGCGCAATTCCTGCGTGGATTGCTGGCTCAAGCGCTGCGAGATGGCGATTTTTGCATTTTCCAGCGCCATCTTCAGCCACATCCGGCGCTCACCGATGGGGTTGGAATTGATCTGGACTTTATGCTTCGACTGCTCGCTCAGGAGATCCGCCAGCATGGCATCGTCGAGCTTTTCGCTGATGACGATCAGGGACGGCACCGAACGGCCAATATAGTGCTGCGCCAGAAAGGCCTCCAGCGCGGTCGCCGCATCGCATTCCTCGGCGTTCTTCGGGAAAAAGCTCTTGTCGCCCAGATGCCGCCCGCCCCGGATCATCACCAGATTGACGCAGATCACGCCGTTCTCGGCCACGCAGGCAACTACATCCGCATCCAGCCCGGTCTCGCCGCTGACGAACTGCCGCTCCTGAATCGTGCGCAAGGCCATGACCTGGTCGCGGTACACTTTCGCCTCTTCATAGCGCAGCTCATCCGCAGCCAGTTGCATCGCCGCTTCCAGGCGTTCCAGCACCTGCTGCTCCTTGCCCTCCAGAAACTGGGCCGCTTCTTTCACATCGCTGCGGTAAGCATCTTCGCCAATCAGCCCGACGCAAGGCCCGGTGCAACGCTTGATCTGATACAGCAAACAG
The DNA here is from genome assembly GCA_021373185.1 of Betaproteobacteria bacterium. Classification (GTDB taxonomy): domain Bacteria; phylum Pseudomonadota; class Gammaproteobacteria; order Burkholderiales; family Sulfuricellaceae; genus Sulfuricella. The sequence continues at coordinate 28,090 of JAJFTF010000003.1, forward strand.
GGCCGGGTGCGGTTGCTGAACACACTATCTTCGCAGGTGCGCAGCCGGAACACTTTCTGGAGCAATTGCATGCTCTCCCGAACCGCGCCGGCATTGGGGAATGGGCCGAAATACTGGTTTTTCTTGTCCGGCGTGCCGCGAAAAAATCCCAAGCGCGGAAAGCGGTGGCCGGAAAGCATGATGTAGGGATAGGACTTGTCGTCGCGGAACAGGACGTTGTAGCGCGGCGCCAGCGCCTTGATCAAGTTGTTTTCCAGCAGCAATGCCTCGGCCTCGGTGCGCGTCACCGTGGTTTCGATCTGGTCTATCTGCGACACCATCAGGCCGGTGCGCGGCGCTAGCGTGGTTTTCTGGAAATACGAGGAGACCCGCTTTTTGAGGTCGCGCGCCTTGCCGACGTAAATGACTTCGCCGCCCGCATTGACCATGCGGTACACCCCCGGAAGATGGGGCAGATTGGCGAGAAATTCTTTAATGTCCACTGCTTGTGTTTAGCGCAGGAAAAACGGCTCTGCCTGTTGGGTTAAACTGCTTTTTCAGACTCAATTCTCGTCCAGCAGTTCGCCCGCAAACGCCCAGTTTTCATAAGGCGTCTCATCGAAGGAGATGACCGTATAGGATTTGGGTTTGTTGGCGATACGCTCAAGGGTGTCGGTGACTTCTTCGGCGATTTTCTGTTTCTGCTCGCGCGTAAGGGTGCCGGCGATGCGAATGTTGACGTAAGGCATGTTACCTCCCTGGCAGATTATGGCGGATTTGGGCGAAGACGGCCTCGAACATTTCCACGGTCAGACGCTTGGTCTGGGTATTATAACGACTGCAATGATAGCTGTCGTAAAGGCTCGCGCCGCCGGGAAGCGCATGCACAGCGCCATGACCGAAGGGAAAATCCTTGAGCTTGAGCCCCAGTGCGCGCAGCACCGATTGATGGGCAATCGTGCCCAGCGCCAGGATGGCGACGCCATCGCCGAGACCAGCGATTTCATTGGCCAGATAGGCATTGCACTGCCGGATTTCAGCCGGCTCCGGCTTGTTCTGCGGCGGCAGGCATTTGACCGCGTTGGTGATGCGGCAGTCGATCAATTCCAAACCGTCCGCCGCGCTTACCGACTCCGGCGCGCTGGCGAAGCCATATTTGTGCAGCGTCCGATACAGCAGGATGCCTGCGAAATCGCCGGTAAACGGCCTGCCGGTGCGATTCGCGCCATGCATGCCCGGCGCCAGGCCGACGATCAGCAGACGCGGATCGTCGGCACCAAACGGCGGCACCGGTCTGGCAAAATAATCGGGGTGACTGCCCCGGACTTGATCGAGGAATTCCGCCAGCCTTGAACATTGCCGACAACCACCTGAAAAACAAGAATTAGTTATTGCATCCATGTAATGCGTTTTCACCTGTCTACTAAAATAGTTCCAAGGGACTACTACCAATCACCTATTGCACCACCACCTTAAATGAATGAGCATAGCGCTATAAGCCCGTTTTGTAATCCCAGAAAATTGTTATGAACAACGCACCCACCTTGCAAGATCGTTTCGGCAGACGCGTCGAGTACCTCCGCCTGTCCGTCACCGACCGCTGCGACCTGCGTTGCACCTATTGCATCCCGGAAGGGTTCACCGATTTCGAAGAGCCCGGCCAATGGCTCAGCTTCGACGAAATCGAGCGCGTCGTCGGTGCCTTTGCCCGGATGGGCGTCAGCAAGGTGCGGATGACCGGCGGCGAACCGCTGCTGCGTCGCGGCCTGCCGCAACTGGTGCGCAAGCTCAACGCCCTGGATGGCGTCAAGGATCTGTCGCTCAGCACCAACGCCACCCAACTCGCCAAACACGCCGTTGAACTCAAGCAAGCCGGCGTCTCACGCCTCAACATCAGCCTGGATTCCTTGCGCCCGGAACGCTTCAACCAGATCGTGCGGCGCGACTGCCTCGATCAAGTGCTGGCCGGCCTGATGGCCGCGAAAGAAGCCGGCTTCGCCCCGGTCAAGATCAACATGGTGGTCATGGCCGGCGTGAACGACGACGAAATCGACGACATGGTGGAATTCTGCATCCAGCATGACTTCACCCTGCGCATGATCGAAGCGATGCCGATGGGCGACACCGGCAGAAACGCGCAATATCTCGACCTGCAACCCGTCAAGGAGCGCTTGCAAAAACGCTTCGGCTTGATCGACGGCGTCATGGCCGGCGGCGGCCCGGCGCGCTACCTGAGATCGACGGACGGCGCTTTCACCGTCGGCTTCATCACGCCGATGTCGCAGCATTTCTGCGACACCTGCAACCGCGTGCGCCTGTCGGTGGACGGCACCCTGTTCCTGTGCCTGGGGCAGGACGAAAAACTGGAACTGCGCCCGCTGCTGCGCGCCGGCATCTCCGACGCCGATCTGGAACAAGTCCTGCGCGACGCCATCGAACTCAAGCCGCAA
>JAJFTF010000041.1 GCA_021373185.1 Betaproteobacteria bacterium
GGCGCGGACGAATTCGGCTTCTCCACCGCGCCGCTGATCGTCGAAGGCTGCATCATGATGCGCAAGTGCCACCTCAACACCTGCCCGGTCGGCGTCGCCACGCAAGATCCGGCGCTGCGCAAGAAATTCACCGGCCAGCCGGAGCACGTGGTGAACTATTTCTTCTTCGTTGCCGAAGAAGTGCGCGAATTGATGGCGCAGATGGGCGTCCGCAAGTTCGACGACCTGGTCGGACGCAGCGACCTGCTCGATGTCCGGCAAGGCATCGCACACTGGAAAGCTCGCGGCCTGGATTTCTCCAAAATTTTCCACCAGCCCGACATGCCCGCCAGCGTCGCACGTCGCCATGCCGAACAGCAGGATCACGAACTCAACAAGGCGCTGGACAACCAGCTCATCGCCCAAGCCGCAAACGCGCTGGAAAAACGCCAGCCAGTAGTCATCGACAGCATCATTGGCAACGTCAACCGCACCGCCGGCACCATGCTGTCGCACGAAGTGGCGAAACGCTACGGCCACGCCGGCCTGCCTGACGACACCATCACGGTGAAGCTGAAAGGCACGGCAGGGCAGAGCTTCGGCGCCTTCCTCGCGCACGGCGTGACCTTCGAACTGACCGGCGAAGGCAACGACTATGTCGGCAAGGGCCTGTGCGGCGGACGCATCGTGGTGATGCCGCCGAAAGAATGCAAAATCGTGCCGGAAGACAACATCATTGTCGGCAACACCGTGCTCTACGGCGCAACCAGCGGCGAGTGCTATTTCCACGGCGTTGCCGGCGAACGCTTCGCCGTGCGTAACTCCGGCGCCGTCGCCGTGGTGGAAGGCTTGGGCGATCACGGTTGCGAATACATGACCGGCGGCATGGTGATCGTGCTGGGCCAGACCGGGCGCAACTTCGCTGCCGGCATGTCCGGCGGCGTCGCCTACGTGCTGGATGAAGACGGCAGCTTCGAACAGCGCTGCAACTTGGCCATGGTGCAACTGGAACCGATCCCGGAAGAAATCGCCGCCAGCGAAATGGGTGCCCTGGAAGCACATGGCCGGGTGCACTTCAACCATCTCGGCAAGGCCGACGAAGCCGCGCTGCGCGGCAAGATCGAAAAGCACCTGCGCTATACCGGCAGTGCGCGCGCCAAGCTCATTCTGGATAACTGGACGAGCTACCTGCCGAAATTCGTCAAGGTGATGCCGACCGAATACCGGCGCGCGATGCAGGAAATCGCGACGAAACAGGTCAAGCAAAAGGAGGTGGCATAATGGGTAAGCCTACCGGATTCATGGAGTTCAAGCGCCTGAGCGAGGAGAGCTTGCCGGTTGCCGAACGCCTGAAAAATTACCGCGAATTCGTCCAGCACCTGAACGACGAGCAGGCCGCCACCCAAGGCGCACGCTGCATGGACTGCGGCATTCCATTCTGCTCCAGCGGCTGCCCGGTCAACAACATTATCCCTGACTGGAACGACCTGGTTTATCGCAGCAACTGGAAGCGGGCGCTGGAATCCCTGCATTCCACCAACAATTTCCCGGAGTTTACCGGTCGCATCTGCCCGGCGCCCTGCGAGGCCGCCTGCACGCTGAACATCAACGACGAGGCGGTCGGCATCAAGTCGCTCGAGCACGCCATCATCGACAAGGGCTGGACGCAAGGCTGGGTGACGCCGCAACCGGCGCCGGCCAAGACCGGCAAGAAGGTCGCGGTGATCGGCTCCGGCCCGGCCGGGCTGGCCTGCGCGCAACAACTGGCGCGCGCCGGGCACAACGTGGCGGTGTTTGAAAAGAATGACCGCATCGGTGGCCTGCTGCGCTACGGCATCCCCGATTTCAAGTTCGAGAAGTCGCACATCGACCGCCGCATCGAGCAAATGCGCGCCGAAGGCGTGGAATTCCGCGTCGGCCAGCATGTCGGCACCGACGTCCCGGCGCAAACCATCATGGCGGATTTCGACGCCGTGGTTCTGACTGGCGGCGCCGAGCAACCGCGCGACCTGCCGGTTCCCGGCCGCGATTTGGCGGGCATACACTTCGCCATGGAATTCCTGTCGCAACAGAACAAGGTGGTGGCGGGCGACACCCTGCCCGACCAGATCAAGGCCACCGGCAAGCACGTGGTGGTGATCGGCGGCGGCGACACCGGCTCCGATTGCGTCGGCACTTCCAACCGCCACGGCGCCGCATCGGTGACCCAACTCGAAGTCATGCCGCGTCCGGCAGAGCAGGAAAACAAGCCCCTGACCTGGCCCAACTGGCCGCTCAAGATGCGCACCTCCAGCTCGCAGGAAGAAGGCTGCACGCGCGACTGGTCGGTGACCACCAAGGCTTTCGTCGGCACCAACGGCAAGCTCGAAAAACTGAGCTGCGTGCGCGTCGAGTGGAAAGACGGCAAACCACACGAGATTCCGGGCAGCGAATTCGAATTGAAGGCCGACCTGGTGTTCCTGGCGATGGGCTTCGTCAGCCCGGTGCAGAACGTGCTGGACGCGTTCGGCGTCGAAAGGGACGCGCGCGGCAACGCCAAAGCATCAACCGACGGCACTGGCAGCTACCAGACTTCGGTAGGCAAAGTATTCGCCGCAGGCGACATGCGTCGCGGCCAGTCGCTGGTGGTATGGGCGATCCGCGAAGGCCGCCAGGCCGCACGCGCCGTTGACGAATACCTGATGGGCTCTTCCAACTTACCCCGGTAACGCTAAAACAACATGCACAATAAACTCAAAAACGACACCTTCCTGCGCGCCTTGCTGCGCCAGCCTACCGAATACACCCCGGTATGGATGATGCGCCAGGCCGGACGCTATCTGCCCGAATACAACCAGACGCGGGCGCGCGCGGGCGATTTCCTGTCGTTGTGCAAAAACCCCGATCTTGCCACCGAAGTCACCCTGCAGCCGCTGGCGCGTTTTCCGCTGGATGCGGCCATCCTGTTTTCGGACATCCTCACCATTCCCGATGCGATGGGACTGGGACTGTATTTCAGCACCGGCGAAGGGCCGAAATTCGAGCGCCCGCTGCGCGACGAATGGGAAATCCGCGACCTGACCGTACCCGATCCCAATGTGCACCTGCGCTACGTGATGGATGCCGTCAGCCAGATCCGCAAATCGCTGAACAACGAAGTGCCGCTGATCGGCTTTGCCGGCAGCCCGTTCACGCTGGCCTGCTACATGGTCGAAGGCGGCAGCAGTTCGGATTTCTCCCTGGTCAAGACCATGCTTTACCAGCGCCCGGAACTGCTGCACCACATTCTCGACGTCAACGCCCGCGCCGTGACCGCCTACCTCAATGCGCAAATCGAGGCCGGCGCCCAAGCCATCATGATTTTCGACTCGTGGGGCGGCGCGCTGTCGCATGCGGCCTACCATGAATTCTCCCTGCCCTACATGGAGCAGATCGTCAGCGGCCTGATCCGCGAGCGCGACGGCGCCACCATCCCCAACATCGTCTTCACCAAGGGTGGCGGGCTGTGGCTGGAAAGCATCGCCGCCATCGGCAGCAACGCCATCGGCCTGGACTGGACCATCGACATCGGCCAGGCGCGCGCCCGCGTCGGCGACAAGGTGGCGCTGCAAGGCAACCTCGACCCGAACGTGCTGTTCAGCAACCCCGACACCATCCGCGCCGAAGTCGGCAAAGTCCTGCAAAGCTACGGCAAGGGCAACGGCCACGTGTTCAACCTCGGCCACGGCATTTCGCAGTTCACCAAGCCGGAAAACGCCGCCGCCATGGTTGAAGCCGTGCATGAACTGAGTAAGCCGTACCATTAACCGCAGCAGCATTCAGCCACGGATTAACACGGATGCACACGGATTTCCTTGCTTCACCCGCCTACATCCGTGCCAATCCGTGTTAATCCGTGGCTGAGATTGCCTTTGCCGGATGAAAATTCTTCGCGTCGCCCTGGATGTCCCTCTCGACACCCTGTTTGACTACTCGGCGGGAAACGCCGGCGAAGTAGGCATTGGCGACCGGGTTCTGGTTTCATTCGGTCGCCGCAAGATGGTCGGCGTTGTCGCCGGCATTGCCGACCACTCCACCCTGGCGCCGGAACGCATCAAACCGGTAATTCAGGTTTTCCGCGACGCTCCGCCGCTGTCCGACGAAATCCTCCAACTCCTGCAATTCTGCGCCGACTATTACCATCACCCGCTGGGCGAGGTGATACTCAATGCCCTGCCCGTCCCGCTGCGCCAGACTAAGCCAGTCGCCCCGGCCAAAGCCGCCGGTTACCGTCTGACCGAAGCCGGGCTGGCGATCGAAGCCGACAGCCTGCCCAGCCGCGCCATCGTCAAACGCAAACTGCTGAACAGCCTGAAACAGGCCGGCACGCTGGCGCGCAGCGACATTGCCGAACTGTCGCCAAGCGCGCCGCAAGCCCTCAAGGAATTCCTGGCGCTAGGCTGGGCGGAAGAAAGCGACGAAATCCCGGACGCACCGCAACCCGCCCAGACGGCAGCCGGATCGCCCCCCCTGCCCACGCTGACGCCCGATCAGGAACAGGCGGTCAACGCCGTTCTGGCCAAGCTGGAGCAGTTCCAGGTCTGGCTGCTGCACGGCATTACCGGCAGCGGCAAGACCGAGGTCTACCTGCGCATTATCGCGCAGGTCTTACAGCGCGGCGGGCAGGCGCTGGTGCTGGTGCCGGAAATCAACCTGACGCCGCAACTCGAATCGCGCTTCCGCGCCCGCTTTCCCAACACCGTCATGGTCAGCCTGCACAGCCGCCTTGCCGCTGGAGAACGGCTACGCAACTGGTCGCTGGCGCAATCGGGCCGGGCCGGCATCGTGCTCGGCACGCGTTTGTCGCTGTTCACACCGTTGCCGAAACTGATGCTGATCGTGGCGGACGAAGAACACGACAGCTCGTTCAAGCAGCAGGACGGCTTGCGCTATTCCGCACGCGACATGGCGATTGCACGCGGCAAGCAGGCCGGCGTGCCGGTGGTTCTCGGCTCGGCCACGCCCGCGCTGGAAAGCTGGCACAACGCCAGCACCGGCCGCTACCAGATGCTGGAACTGCCGGCGCGGGCCGTGGCCGAGGCGGCGCTGCCAACCATCCGCTGCCATGACATCACCCGCGCCAACCTGGTCGACGGCTTGTCCGAACCGCTGATCGCAGCCCTGCGAGTTCGCCTTGAGCGCGGCGAGCAAAGCCTGGTATTCATCAACCGCCGAGGCTTTGCGCCGGTCATGCGCTGCGGCCAGTGCGGCTGGATCTCCACCTGCCACCGCTGCTCCAGCCGGCTGGTGGTGCACCTGCGCGAGAAACGCCTGCGCTGCCACCACTGCGGCCACGAATCGCGCATGCCGCACACCTGCCCGGATTGCGGCAACGCCGACCTCGCGCCGATCGGCTTGGGCACGCAACGCATCGAGGAAACGCTGACCGGCCTGTTCCCCGCCGCCCGCATCCTGCGCGTCGACCGCGACAGCGCCAAGCGCAAGCACGCCCTGCCGGAAATGCTGGATCGCATCCACGCCGAAGAGGTCGATATCATCATCGGCACCCAGCTCATGGCGAAGGGGCACGACTTCAAAAAACTCACCCTGGTCGGCGTGGTGAACGCCGATGGCGCGCTCTACAGCGCCGACTTCCGCGCTTCGGAGCGCCTGTTCGCGCAACTGATGCAGGTTGCCGGGCGCGCCGGACGCGACGCCCTGCCCGGCGAAGTGCTGATCCAGACCCAGTTTCCCACCCACCCGCTGTTCCAGTCGCTGATGCGGCACGATTACAACGGCTTTGCCGCAAGCCTGCTGACCGAGCGCAAGCAGGCCGAGTTTCCGCCCTTTTGCCACCAGGTGCTGCTGCGCGCCGAAGCGGCGCAGATGGAAACCGCCCTGGCTTTCCTGCGCAAGGCCAAGGCCGTTGCCCCCACCCGCTTCGATGTCACCCTGTTCGACCCGGTGCCGGCGCAAATGGCGCGCCTGGCCGGCAACGAGCGTGCGCACCTGCTGGTTCAAGCCGCTTCTCGCGGTGCGCTGCAGGCTTTTGTCGCCGACTGGAACAAGGCGCTAACCGGGCTGGACAGCCGCGTGCGCTGGGCGCTGGATGTCGATCCGCAGGAATTCTGAGCGCGCGTTCGTGCGTCAGGATTGGAGTCCGCCGTATAACCCGGTGGAATAAAATACGATCTTTTGGTTGACGGATGTCGCCGGCAAACCACGGCGCTTGCCGTGCTTCCGGAAATGGCGTTTAATTCATCCAACATAATTATAGGCTTCATTTTAATCAAGCCATCCACGAGGAGTCTTTCGCATGTTTTCCCGCAGCCTTCAGGCAAAATTCATCCTGCCCGTTTCAATCCTTGTCGTCGTCACGACCCTGATCCTGGTCGCGGTCATTTCCATCGGCAACAGCCGCAGCATCGAGCAATCCGCCCAAAGCGAAAGCCAGGAAAAACTCGCCAATATCGGACGGATTCTTGCCGTCACCGACGCCATCATGATGGAACGCGTGAAGGGCTCGATGAAGCTGCTGATGGAACGCGGCGGCCATATTGGCATGCCGCATCAGGGCGACCCGGTAACCGTCGAAGGCAAGACCGCGCCCGACCTGATTTTTGGCGGCCAGCCCCAGGCCAACCGCTTCGAACTGGTGGATGGCGTGACCTCCAGCCAAAGCGGCACCGCCACGCTGTTTTCCAAAGCGGGCGAAGATTTTGTGCGGATCAGCACCAACGTGAAAAAAGACGGCAAGCGCGCCATTGGCACCCTCCTCGACCCCAACGGCAAGGCCATCGCGGCAATCCGCGCCGGCCAGGCCTTCTATGGCCAAGTGGACATCCTCGGCAACCCCTTTCTCACCGGCTATGAACCCATGCTCGACAGCCAGAACGGCGTGGTCGGCATCTGGTACGTGGGCTACAAGATCGACATGCAGGCCCTACAGCAATCCATCGCCAAGAGCCGCATCCTGAACGGCGGCTTCGTCGCGCTGCTGGACAACAAGGGCAAGGCGCGCTTCCATTCGGACAACATCACGCCCGAAACCGTTCTGGGTGTTGCCGGCGGCGGCATTCAGGGCTGGGAGGTCAAACGGGAAACCTTCACCCCCTGGGGCTTCGAAATGGTATCGGCCTACCCCAAAGACGAAGTCCGCAGCGCAGTAAAAAAAGCCATCTTCACCGTGGTGGCGATCGGCTTGGTGCTGGGCGGCATTTTGATGGCCCTGCTGATCTGGCTGTCGCGTTCGCTGGTCATCAACCCGCTGAATGAAGCGGTTGCCGCCGCCGGGAAAATCGCCGACGGCGACCTGTCCGACCGGGTTAGCACCCAGCGCGAAGATGAAATCGGCGCATTGCTCAACGCACTGGGCCACATGCAGGAATCCCTGCGCCAGATGATCGGCAACATCACCAGCAATGCCCAGCATATTGCCGGGCTATCGACTTCCCTTTTCGCCACCTCCAACAACGTGGCGAGCCAGTCGGCGCAACAGAGCGACGACGCCTCTTCCACCGCCGCTGCGGTGGAAGAACTGACCACCAGCATCGAGCACATGGCCGAAAGCGCGCGCGATTCCTTTGCCCTGGCCCAGGAAGCTGGCGAAACCGCCAAACGCGGTGCCGACATCGTGAGCCAGGCTTCGGCGGAAATGAGCAATATTGCCGAAAGCGTGAATCAATCGTCCCAACGGATTCTCTCCTTGGGCGAGCACTCCGCCAACATTTCCACGATTGCCGGAGTCATCAAGGAAATTGCCGACCAGACCAACCTGCTGGCGCTCAATGCGGCCATCGAAGCGGCGCGTGCCGGCGAACAGGGTCGCGGATTTGCCGTGGTAGCCGACGAGGTCAGGAAACTCGCCGAGCGTACCGCAAAATCCACCGATGAAATCACCACCATGATCGGCGCCATCCAGTCGGAATCGAAGCACGCCGTAGACACCATGCATCAAGGACAGCAGCGCGTCGACACCGGAGTGGCAATGGCCGGGGAAGCCGCCTTGGCCATGAGTGAAATCGCCCGCGGTTCGGGGCAGGTAGTGGATGCGGTCAACAGCATTTCCGCCGGGCTCCAGCAGCAAAGCGCTTCCAGCGGCCTGATTGCATCCAACGTGGAAAGAATCGCCGCCATGTCGGAGCAAAACGCCATCGCCATTCAGGATGTCGCGAATGCCTCCGCCCAGTTGAGCGAATCTGCCGGCTCGCTACAGGCAGCGGTGGCGCAATTCAGGATATAACAAAATCCGGGAGGCGCATCAACGAAGTGGATCCTAGGGATCAATGGAGTCTGACCCTGAGGTCTCTGGTTTTCAAGGTAGCAGCGGACTAGTTAAGTGCTGTTGAATCTTCGATTTGATTCTCTTATTCGCCCGTTGCTTTCCATCACGAGAAATTAAATCCTGATAGACCCGCTTAATGGTCTCAACTGATTCATCTTGCATAAATCTAAATACAGAAGCTGATAAATATTCTGGCATTTGCTCAAATGCCAGCCACCTTCTTTCCTCGGCTTCGCATACATAACCTGTCGTATTTGAGCCAGCAAAAATATCTACGACAAGATCATTCGGCTCAGTCAGCATTCTGATGAAGAATTCAGGGAGCTTTGTTGGGAATCTTGCTGGATGGGCTTTAATACCAAACTCCTTACATAACTTTAAATATTTCGAGGTTGCTTCACTATTGGATATTTGCAGCAAATTGGATGGAATGGCTCCGCCATTGTCTCGACCAAAAGTAGAACCAATATCGTGTCCTGATGGCCTTTTGGCAGGGGTGTAGAAGGCTTCTGGGTCTTTGATTAGCTTTTTCATCCTGTCTGAATATTCCGTAAGAACCTTTGTTACGTCAGCTTTAGGCCATTCAGTTTTTGATAACCACCAGACTGTATTTACAGAATCTTTAGCTCGAATTTTCCTTTTATTAACCCACTCAATAGGACTGGGCAATTTGGAGGGGTTATGCCAAAAAAACTCTTCTGCCAGATGAAACCCAATCTCATCAACAAATTTAATCAGCACACGATAGTTATACAGGCTGCGAACCGGGACGCCTTTTTGGTATGCGCCACCTAAATCTATTACGAAAGAGCCATCGGAAGTTAATTTCTGATGCACTAGCTTTGCAAATTCAGCCAGCCAGTCAATATATTCGTGTTGCTCCTTGTTGCCATAGTCCTTCACTCTCAATAGCGCAAAAGGGGGTGATGTAATAACCAGATTTACTGAGTTATCTTCAAGCTGACGCAACATATCCAATGAGTCGGCAACATAGGCTGCTCCTAGCTTGGTTTGATAAAGAGGGTCTTGCTCAAATATTTGTGACCTCATTTTAGTGCTCGTAACATGTCTCAAAGGGGAAACTTATAGTCTGTAGATACAAAGTTGTCAAGCCGCCAATATCGGGGCTTCCAAACATATACCCATCACATGACAGCTCGGATCATATTTGCAAACCGCTTAAGAGAGTTTAGAACTTCCAAGGGAATTTCCCAAGAGAAGTTAGCAGAGCTTTCGGGATTGCACAGAACGTATGTAAGTTCGGTAGAACGATTTGAACGAAACATCACTGTTGATAATATGGAAAGGCTGGCTGGAGCTCTAGGTGTTGACCTTAGGGAGTTGCTAAAGCCATATGACGACTGACAACCCAGATTACCAAAAATTCTTGGAATTATTTCCATATATTCGGCAATACCAAGACTTAGCAACAAAATACAACATCAATGATATTTTCCAAGACAATGGGGGGAAATATCTGCAGCTGATGATGATTCTCGGCCTAAGAACTGATGGCGCACGAGAGGGAAATGATGCCGTTGATGTAGATGGTAACGAATATGAGATCAAGACAGTTAATCTTGAGCTTCAAAACCAATTTACAACACATCACCACATGAATCCAATTATTATCGCGAAATATCGTTTAGTTGATTGGTTTTTCGCCCCTTTTTTGGGGATTGAATTAAAGGCCATTTACCGCATGAAACCCGATGCCATGGAGCCATTCTATGAGAAATGGGAAACTAAATGGCATGCGGATGGCGGAAAAGATATTAACAACCCTAAAATTCCATTGAACTACGTAATGGAGCATGGGGAGTTAATCTGGCTTCCCGATGGCGAAACCCAATTTGTTGCACCTAAAATCATCAAAGACCCAAACAGACCAGTTAAGCCGAGAAAAAAGAGGGCTGCCATTTCACTGGATGATATATAGATGTGGTTCTCTGTCGCGGGTTTTTAGAATTGTCCGCTTTTCCTGCCCTGGTTGGGGAGCGGCGTAGAGCGTAGCCCGGAGCCGATTCCCAACCAGGGCGGCGCGCTTGGCGAGAATCAAAGGGGCCTGGCCCCTTTGATTGGGCCCCTTTGATTGCTTTGATTTTAAACGTGGAGTTGAGGCGCCTGCGCGGCTTTTCGCGCAGGTCGCCTCGAACGTAGTGTTAGAGAGCCATTGCGGAGAGGATGTAAGGCTTTCCATGGTATGCGGCAACGGCTACTGAAACCAGAAACAATAACAACGATATGTACTTGGTTGCGACAAAGGCCCACTCACCTCGCTTAACTCTCTTCCACTCCACTTTCAATACTTGCTGCGCTTCATTTATAAGGTCTTTGTAAGCCTGCCCTGCGTAGTCCTTATCGAAGGCCTTCGCTGACCGTAGCAAGTCGCGCACTGCGTCAAGTTTTTCTAGCAGTGCCGCGTTTTCCTTTGGATTAAGCCGCAGCCTGATTCGCGCATACATTAACGAAGCCTGACGCATGCCTTCATCGCTTTCTTCGACGTACTTCAACAGTTCTTCAACGCTGCTTCCTCTACTATGCTTGCTCCGCAGCATGGAAGTAATTGTGCTGACATGCGAAAGGAATTCAGACACCTCATCACGAAGCGAATCTATCCACGCTTGCCGGAACTCAGACGTCTTTTGATCTTTTGAAAGGACCGCGCTTACAAAGGAGATCGCTCCGGCGATAAGAGCGGCAGTAATCGCACCAATTGCTGGGTAGGCACCGGGAAGAATGTCCATGGCTCTCTAACGTAAAGTAGACCCCAATAAAATATCTATCATTTTATCGGGTTGGTTTACAAACATGCCAACAACTCTAAACTTAATTTAAAATCAATGCAATACAGGTGCCGCCGGAATGACATCCAATTTTTAACACCATCACATCCAGCCCACGCCTTAAACCCCGCAAATGTACCCCCGAAATACCCCATTGAGCTTATATAAGATATCTATTATCATCCCGGATTGTTTGCAAACCGTGATAATGTAAGGAAATTCCTGTTTTTCCGGCCAACTTTCCGGGTTGCCGCGTTTTCTGATCCTTGTTGCGGGCCTCCAGAACAACGGATGAGCTGCACGCCTTTGGTTTTACGCTCACGGTTGGCGCCATTTCGATTCGATTGCGCAACCACGAATTCAACAACATAACTGCATCAGGTAGGGGTTAGTCTTGGACAAAAACGATTTGATTATTCGCGTGGCGGGCGAAGGCGGAGAAGGCGTCATCTCCACCGGCGACCTGATCACCCAGGCGTGTGCGCGCGCCGGCCTTGAGGTTTATACCTTCAAAACTTTCCCGGCGGAGATCAAGGGCGGCTACGCCATGTATCAGAGCCGCGCCAGCACCGAGCCGCTGTATAACCAGGGCGACACTTTCGACGTGCTGTGCGCGTTCAACGGCCAAGCCTACGACCTGAACCGCAGCCGTTTGCTGCCCGGCACCGCCTTTGTCTATGACGGCCCCGGCGGCGATTTCGAGCCCGACGTGCCGCCCGGCGTGCATGCCTACCCGATCCCGATGACCGTGGCCGCCAAGGAACTCGGCGGCATCCGCGTGAAAAACATGATCGCGCTGGGCGCGCTGTCGCAATTGTTCAATGTGCCCGATCTGCCGCTGCAGGAAATCATCACGGCGAAATTCGCCAAAAAGGGCCCTGAGGTCGTCGAGAAAAACCTCACCGCCTTCGCGCGTGGCCGCGAGCTGGCCGCCGCCCTGCCCAAGACCGACCCCTGGAAAATCGGCGTGCCGACCAAAAAGAGCGACAGCATCGTGCTCTCCGGCAACGACGCCGTCGGCTTGGGCGCGATCATTGCCGGGCTGGATTTCTTCGCCGCTTACCCGATCACGCCGGCGACGGAAATCGCCCGCTACGTGGCGCGCCATTTGCCCAAGCGCGGCGGCACGCTGATTCAGGCCGAGGACGAAATTGCCTCGATCTCGCAAGTGCTCGGCGCATCGTTTGCCGGCAAGAAGGCGATGACCGCGACTTCAGGGCCGGGCTTGGCGCTGATGGGCGAGATGCTGGGCATGTCGTTCATGAGCGAAACCCCGAGCGTGGTGGTGAACGTGCAGCGCGGCGGCCCTTCCACCGGCCTGCCGACCAAACATGAGCAGTCCGACCTGTTCCTGTCGATTTTCGGCTCCCACGGCGATTGCGGCCGCATCGTGCTGTCGGTCGAAGGCGTTGAAGACTGCATCGGGCTGACGGTGGAAGCGTTCAACCTGGCCGAGACTTACCAGTGCCCGGTGTTGCTGCTGTCCGACGGCTCGCTGGCTTTTTCCACCCAGACCATTCCTTACCCCGACCCCGCCAGCTACAAGCTGGTTTCGCGCAAGCGCTGGGACGGCAAGAAGGCATACCAGCGCTATGCCATCACCGACGATTTCATTTCGCCGATGGCCGATCCCGGCACCCCCGGCGGCATGCACATCGCCACCGGCCTGGAGCATGACCAAGCCGGCGAGCCCAGCTACACTGCCGCCAACCACGAAGCCATGCAGGCCAAGCGCTTCCGCAAGCTCGACGCCGTGGTGAAAAACTTCGCCCCGGTCGAAGTGGACGGCGAAGGCGAAAGCGATCTGGGCATCATCGCCTGGGGCAGCACCATCGGCGTGGTGCGCGAAGCGATTGCGCGCCTGCGCGCCGAAGGTGTTTCGGTGAAAGGGTTTTATCCAAAACTAATGTGGCCGATGCCGGTCGAACAGTACGAGGCGTTCGGCGCGTCCTGCCGCAAGACCGTTGTAGCCGAGGTAAACTTCCTCGGCCAGTTGGCTCATTTCATCCGCGCCGAAACCAACCTGCGCCCCGAGTCCTATACCATTTGCGGCGGGCTGCCGTTCACGCCCGCCATGATTGTCGGCAAAGCCAAGGAGATGCTGAAATGAGCTGCGCTCAAACCCATTTGCACAAGGTCGAACTCGATACCAAAGAGTACAAGACCGACACCAAGCCGTTCTGGTGCGCCGGCTGCGGCGACCACGGCGTATTGACCGGAATGTATCGCGCCCTGGCCGAAGTAGGCGTCGATCCGAACTATCTGGTGAACATTTCCGGCATCGGCTGCTCGTCGCGCCTGCCGTACTTTGTCCGCTCCTACAAGATGCACACCCTGCATGGCCGTGCGGGCCCGGTGGCGACAGGCGTCCAACTCGCCCGCCCGGATCTGGCGATCCTGGTCAACGGCGGCGACGGCGACGGCTTTTCCATCGGCGGCGGCCACATGCCGCACCTCGCGCGCAAGAACATCAACATGACTTACGTGCTGATGGACAACCGCATCTACGGCCTGACCAAGGGCCAGGTGTCGCCCACCTCGCAGCGCCAGTTGAAGGCCTACACCACGCCTTACGGCGGTGTCGAGGAGCCGCTCGACCCGATCCTTTACATGCTGACTTACGGCGCGAGCTTCGTGGCGCAAACGCTGGCGACCAACGTGAAAATGACCGCGAAGCTCATTCAGGAAGGCATGGAGCACAAGGGCTTCTCGTTTATCAGCGTGCTCAGCCAGTGCCCCACTTTCAACACCATCGACGACGCCAAGACTTTCAAGAGCTCTGCCGAAGAGTTGCAGGAAAACCACGACGTCAGCGACATCGATGCCGCGATGCACGCGGTCAACATGGCGCACAAGAACGGGCGCATTCCGGTCGGCCTGCTGTTCCGCGTGGAACGCTCGACGCTCGACGAGCGCATGGCCGATCTGGTGAAACAGGTCGGCGGCGGCCCGGACTACGACCTGCGCAAAATCATCGATCTCGCGCGCCCATGACCGAAAACGCCGGCAGCGATTCCTTCGTTGATCTGTTGATCAATGGCGTCAAGGTTCGCGCCGAATCGCACATGACTATCGTCGAGGCGGCTTGGGCCGGCGGCGTGCCGCGTGTTACCGGGGTGGGCTGCCTGGAAGGGATGTGCGGCTCGTGCCGCATCCTGCTGCGGCGCGGATCGGCGGTCAGCGTCGCCCTGGCGTGCGAAACCTTCGCCGAAGACGGCATCGAAGCGCTGTTCCTGCCGGCACCGTCCGCCGCCCGCCACCAATATGAGCTGACCGATTTCAAGGACGGCTGGGATATCCAGGCGCGTTTTCAGGAAATCTTCCCGGAAGCCGAGCGCTGCCGGCATTGCCACGGCTGCGTGCAGTCCTGCCCGAAAGGGATCAAAGTCGAAGAAGGCGTCGCGCTGGCGGCGGCGGGTCGCTTCCGCGAAGCCGGCGAAGCGTTTATCGAGTGCGTGATGTGCGAGCTGTGCGACAACGCCTGCCCGGAGCAGATCGCGCCCGCCCACGTCGGCCTGTTCAGCCGCCGCATCACCGCGTTTTTCCACCTGCGCCCGCCCAACCTGATTCACCGCCTGGAAGAACTCCGGCAAGAACCCTTTTCGGCAACCGACGAGAAAGAATCGTCATGAAGCGCGGCCTGTCGCTGCAGGCCGCGTTGGCCGCCTATCGCGCCGACTCTGAGCCGGCGCCGCCGCCGGAACTGATTGACCCGGACGCGCTGCTCACCGCCTACCACCCCGATTACCTGCGCGACGGCATAGCAACGCTGGCCGTCGGCCCCAACACGGACGCGCACTGCCCACGGGAGCTGGCCGACCTGCTGCAGGCGGAAGCCTATATCGATGAAGTCGACCTGGCCGGCGTGGAAGTGACCGATACCGACGTGCTGGTGATCGGCGGCGGCGGTGCGGGTTGCGCCGCCGCGCTGGCCGCCGCCGAGCGCGGCGCGCGCGTGCTGCTCGCCACCAAGATGCGCCTCGGCGACAGCAACACGGTGATGGCCGAAGGCGGCATCCAGGCCGCCATCGAACCCGACGATTCGGTGCAACAACACCTGCAGGACACCTTGCGCGCCGGCCACCATGCCGGCGACCCAGCGCTGGTGGCCGCGCTGGTCGGCGACGGCCCCGAAGTGATCCGCTGGCTGATCCGCCAGGGCATGCAGTTCGACCAGACTGCGAGCGGCGACCTGCATACGCGCCGGGCCGGCGGCATCAGCGCGCCACGCATCGTTCATTGCCGCGATTACACCGGCCTCGAAATGATGCGCGTGTTGCGCGAGGCGGTAACCCAGCATCGCGGCATCGAGGTGTGGAGCCAGGCCCCGGCCGTCGAGCTGTTGTCCAATGAAAGCGGGCGGAAATGCGTGGGCGCGGTGCTGGGTTCGCTCGACGGCCAGAAGCTGCGCATCGTCCGCGCGCGCTCGGTGATCCTCGCCACCGGCGGCATTGGCCGCTTGCACTTGCACGGCTTCCCCACCTCCAACCATCTCGGCGCGACCGGCGACGGCCTGGTGCTGGCCTACCGCATGGGCGCCAAGCTGTGCGACCTCGACTCCTTCCAGTACCATCCCACCGGGCTGGTCAATCCGCCTTATCTCTCGGGCAAGCTGGTCACCGAAGGGGTGCGCGCCGCCGGCGCGTTGCTGCTTAACGCCGAGGGCCGCCGCTTTATCGACGAGCTGCAGCCGCGCGACGTGGTCAGCGCCGCTATCATCCGCGAGTGCCGCGAAGGGCGCGGCATTCACCCCGAGACCGGCGGCGTGGGGGTGTGGCTCGACACCGCGCGTCTGGAGCGCGGCCAGCCCGGCCTGATCGAACAGCAATTCCCCAAGCTGCTGGCCCGCTCCCGCATTGCCGGCATCGATCCGCGCCGCGATCCGGTGCTGGTATATCCGACCCTGCATTACCAGAACGGCGGCGCGGTGATCGACGTCGATGGCGCGACCACCGTGGCCGGGCTGTATGCCGCAGGCGAAGTCGCTGGCGGCATCCATGGCCACAACCGCATCATGGGCAACGCGCTGCTGGAAATCATCAGCTTTGGCCGCCGCGCCGGTTTTGCCGCCGCCCTGGCAGAGCATGACCGTGGGCCGAAAAAGGTCACCCTGGAGCACGTCAACCAGGCCCGGCGCGCCCTGACCTTGGCCGGGCTGCCGCTGACGCGGCGCGCCCCCCAGATGCTGCCCGCTTATACCGCGCCGGGGAAAGACATATGGAAAGCCTGAACGCCAACCTCCTCCACCCCCGACAACGGGTCGGCGAGAGCATGCCACGCTGGCGCGAGGCGGATGGCGGCGAAGCGCTGCGCCTTGCCGCGCAAGACCCTGCCGCTGTACTCGCTACAGTGCAGGACGCCGATCTGCGCGGGCTGGGCGGTTCCGGTTTTCCAGTGTGGCGCAAGTGGCAAGCGGTGGCGAGCGAAGCGCCGCGCCCCGACAAATACCTGGTGTGCAACGGCAACGAGGACGAGCCCGGCACTTTCAAGGATCGGCTGCTGCTCGAAGAAACGCCGCATCAGGTGATCGAGGGCGCGTTGCTGGCTGCGCTTGCCACCGGCATCAACCGCATCGTGTTCTACATCAACCCCGACCTGCCCCGCTCCTTGGCTGCGCTGAAGGCCGCGCTCGCCCAGTGGCAGGGTTCGGACATGCTGGAGCAAGCCAGCGCCGTACTGGGACGCCCGCTCACCATGACGCTGGTGCCCGGCTCCGGCCACTACATTGGCGGCGAGGAAACCGCCGCAATGGAATGGATCGAAGGAAAATTCCCGTTCCCGCGCGGCAAACCGCCTTATCCGGCGCAGTTCGGCATTCACGGCTGCCCAACCCTGATCAACAACATTGAAACCCTGGCAAACATCCCGGCCATCGTGCGCCACGGCGCGGACTGGTTCCGCAATCTGGGCATCGGCCATGCAACCGGCAGCAAGCTTTATTCGCTCAGCGGCGACGTGCTGCACCCCGGCGTGTACGAGCTGCCGATGGGCACCACGCTGCATGACCTGATTTTCACCCACGGCGGCGGACTGCTTTCCGGCAAGCCGCTCAAGGCGGTGTTTACCGGCGGCCCGTCCAACACCCTGCTGACCCCGGCAGACCTGGATGTCGGACTGGATTTCGAATCGCTGCGCGAACGCGGCGCCAACCTCGGCACCGGCGCGATGATCGTGGTTTCGGAAGGAACCGGCATCGTCAAACGCGTCGCAGAATACATGCGGTTTTTCGCCCACTCGTCCTGCGGCCAATGCGTCTCGTGCAAGACTGGCACCGCGACGCTGAGCCGGCTGATCGAGCGCATCGACACCGGGCGCGGCACGGCAGACGACCTGGTCACGATAGAAAGCCTGTGCCGCATGCTGCCCGGCAGCGGGCGCTGCCATCTGGTGAACGGGGTGGCGCAACTGGTCGATAGCTCATTCCGGCATTTTCGGCATGAATACCAGCAGGCGCTGAAGTAATCCTGAAAACGGCGATTAACCGCCGATGCACGCCGATAAACGTAGATGTAAGACATGGCATTGCTGACATTGCTGTCTTCGCCCATAAAGGTGGGTGCCAATTTTTGGTGCCCGCTGAATTATCGGTGTTCATCTGCGTTTATCGGCGGTTAACTGCTTTGTATGGACAATGTTTTCAACTCATCTCGGCAGTTTTAGTGCAGGGATGCCAAATAGCCGTTAAAATACGCGCTTTACGTACGAGTTAGCCCCCTTTGAAACGCCATCTTACCGAACTGTTCACCCAGGCATTAAGCCAGGTCGCGCCGGATCAATCCGGCGTCGCTTTTGAAATCTCGCGCACCAAGCAAGTGCAGCATGGCGATTTTGCCTGCAACCTGGCCATGCAGCTGGCGCGCCCGCTGCGCGGCAATCCGCGCGAAATCGCGACGCGCCTGCTGGCCGCGCTGCCCACCTCGCCCCATGTGGAAAAAACCGAGATTGCCGGCGCCGGCTTCATCAACCTGTTTTTGACGGCAGAAGCCAAGCAGTTGGTAGTCAAGCAGGTGCTGGCGCAGGGCGAGGACTATGGCCGCAGCAATCTGGGCAACGGCTTGAAGACCCAGGTGGAATTCGTTTCCGCCAACCCGACCGGCCCGCTACACGTCGGCCATGGTCGCGGCGCGGCGTTCGGCATGAGCCTGTCGAACGTGCTGTCTGCCGCCGGTTACGATGTCGCCCGTGAGTACTACGTCAACGATGCCGGCAGGCAGATGGACATCCTGGCGCTCTCCACCTGGCTGCGCTATCTGGAGTGGAATGGCGTCCACCTAGCCTTTCCGGGCAACGCCTATCAGGGCGATTACGTCCGCGACATGGCGCGCCTGATCCACGAAGCGCACGGTGACCGTTACGTGCGCCAGCGCGATGAGATCAGCGACCGCGTGCCACCCCATGAAGAGGATGCCGACGGCCACCTCGACGCCCTGATCGCCAACGCCAAAAGCTTGCTGGGCGAGGACTACGCCTACATCCACAACTTTGCCCTGACCGAACAACTGGGCGACTGCCGCAACGACCTGACCGAGTTTGGCGTCACTTTCGACTCGTGGTTTTCGGAACAATCCCTGTTCGACAACGGGCTGGTGGCGCGCATCGTCGCCACGCTGGAAAAGCACGGCCACCTCTATCTGCAGGACGGCGCCAAATGGTTCCGCTCCACCCACTTCGGCGACGAAAAAGACCGCGTGGTTCAGCGCGAGAATGGCCTCTACACTTATTTCGCCTCCGACATCGCCTATCACCTGAACAAGTTCGAGCGCGGCTTCGAACGCGTGATCAACGTCTGGGGTGCCGATCACCACGGCTATATCGCCCGCGTCAAAGGCGCGCTGACGGCGCTGGAACTCGATGCCGAGCGGCTGGACATCGCCCTGGTGCAATTCGCCGTGCTCTGGCGTGGCGCGGAAAAATTGCCGATGTCCACGCGCAGCGGCAACTTCGTGACTTTGCGCGAACTGCGCGAAGAAGTGGGCAACGATGCGGCACGGTTTTTTTACGTGTTGCGCAAGAGCGACCAGCACCTTGATTTCGACCTGGAACTGGCCAAATCGCAAAGCAATGAGAACCCGGTGTATTACATTCAGTATGCGCATGCCCGTATATGCAGCGTGATGGGACAATGGGGCGGCGACGCGGCGGAACTGACCGGCGCGGAAACCGGCGCCCTGACCGGCGACCATGAACTGGCCTTGCTCAATTTGCTGGGCGACTATCCCGGCATGGTGGAAAGCGCGGCCAGGGAACTTTCTCCCCATTTGATCGCCTACTATCTCAAGGATCTGGCAGGGGAGTTTCACAGTTACTATAATGCGGAGCAGTTTCTGGTTGCCGACAACGACGTGCGCATGGCTCGACTGGCGCTAGTTACTGCGGTTCGCCAGGTATTGCACAACGGCCTGACGCTGCTTGGCGTCGGCTGCCCGGAAAAAATGTAGGTCTGGTATAACTCGATGAGCCGCGATTACAAAAAATCCGAACGTGCCGCCCCGAAGAAGCAGGGGCACCCCTTATTTGCCGGCATCATGATCGGGCTGGTTGTCGGTCTCATCGTCGCCGTCGGTATCGCGCTATATATCAATTTCAGCCCCAAGCCCTTCGTCAGCCGCGACAAGCTGCCCGACATTCCGGCCAAAACCACCGAAAAAATCCCGGCTGACACGCAAAAAAACCCGTCGAACACGCCCGTCGCAGCCGATTCTGCCGAGAACAAGAGCGGCAAGACCGGCGGCAAACCGCGTTTTGACTTCTACACCATCCTGCCCGGCAGCGAAGAGCCCGCTTCCACGCACGAAGCCAAAAAAACAGTAAAGCCGGAGAGTCCCGAAAAGAGCAACGTCTTCCTCCAAGTTGGCTCGTTTCAAGCCGCCACCGAAGCCGACAACATGAAAGCGCGCCTCGCCCTGCTCGGCATGGAAGCGGAGATCCAGACGGTCAGCGTTCCCGACAAAGGTGTCTGGCACCGGGTACGGGTCGGGCCTTTTGCCGGCGACAAGGACGTCGTCCGTGCTCGTACGTTGCTTGAGCAGAACAAAATCCCCGTCAGCCAGGTAAAGGCTATCGAAGATTCACCGCGTTAATTATTATGGCTTAACTTGATCCTTGAATTACGGAGCAGACCATGAATTTTACAACCCGATTCTTTCATACCTTTTCACTTCGCCTGGTGCTGGCCATCGCCTTATCTTTTGCCGGACTCACGGCGCAGGCCGACATCCAGCCCGGCAAGGAATATGAGCTGCTCACCCAGCCCCAGCCCGTTGAAACCGGCAAAAAAATCGAGATTCTGGAAATTTTTTCCTACGGCTGCATTCATTGCTATCATCTCGACCCCGACCTCAACAAATGGGTGAAGACGCTGCCCAAGGATGTCGCATTCCGCCGCTTGCCGGCGATCTTCAACACCTCTTGGACGCCCTTGGCCAAGGCGTTCTATACCTTTGAAACGATGGGATTGACCGAAAAGCTGCACGGAGACTTTTTCATTGCCATTCATGAGCAGCACATGCGGTTCGACGACGACGATGCGGTGTTCGACTGGGTTGAAAAACACGGGGTTAACCGGAAAAACTTTATCGCCATGTACAATTCTTTTTCCGTTCAGAGCGAAGCCCTGCGCTCGAAGCAGCTAACCAAGAACTATGGCATCACCGGCGTTCCGACGCTGATCGTGGACGGCAAATACCGTACGTCGGTATCGGCGGCAGGCGGTCAGGCCGGCCTGATGTCCGTTCTCGATCAATTGATCAAGAAGGCACGGCAGGAACACGCCGGAAAGTAATTTGCAAAGGAATCCGCCGGTCGGATCGGGAAATCGCGGCGGGTTTTTGGCAGGTTTTTAAGATTGCTGTTGTCGTAAAAACCGAGGCAAGGCGCTTCACGCCTTGCTACTGGATAAACCCTTTTTCCAGCAATTCTGCGGTCAGCGCCATGTAATCCTTCGCGCCCTGGCTGTTTGGTGCAAAATCAAACACGCTCTTGCCTTGCTCCGGCCCCTCCGCCAAGCTGACATTTTCCGAGATATGGGTTTCGCACAAATCGTCGCCATAACGTTCCCGCAATAGCTCGCGGACACGATGCGAAAACTTGCGGCGGGAATCGAAACGCGTCACCACCACCTTGCGTTCGATTTTGCGCTTGAGCACGCCTTCCAGCACGTTCAGCGCGGCGTCCAGACGATCGACACCCTGCATCGACAGAAAATCGGCTGACACCGGGATCAGTACCCGGTCGGCGGCAAAAATTGCATTCAGCGACAATACGCCGAGCATCGGGCAGCAGTCGATCAGAATCGGACTGTCGTCCCATGCCAGGCTTTCCTGCAACCCTTCGCGCAAGCGCGACGAAATGCTCACGCTTTTGCCAAACAGGGCATCGATCTTCGACAGCTCCATGTGTCCGGGAATCAAGCGCATGCCATTGGAGACGTCTTGCACCAGCTTGGATAGCGCCGTGCCTTCGCGGTAGAAAGCAGAGATGGTTTCATGCCGCGAATCGGCGCGAAAACCGCATGAGAGCGTCAGGTGCGCCTGGGGATCAAGATCGATGACCAGCGGGCGCTTTTCCATTACCGCCAGAGCGGCCGCCACATTATGCGTCGTGGTGGTTTTGCCGACGCCACCCTTCTGGTTGAATACCGCGATTACTGCCATGCGTTCACCCCTCT
Source organism: Betaproteobacteria bacterium (assembly GCA_021373185.1). Classification (GTDB taxonomy): domain Bacteria; phylum Pseudomonadota; class Gammaproteobacteria; order Burkholderiales; family Sulfuricellaceae; genus Sulfuricella. The sequence goes on from JAJFTF010000041.1 coordinate 21,674, forward strand.
ATTCTACCGTTACGGATTTTGCCAGGTTTCTCGGCTTATCCACGTCCGTGCCTTTTTGCAAGGCAGTATGATAAGCCAGCATCTGCAACGGCACCGTATGCAGGATCGGGCTCAACAACCCGGCATGCTCCGGCAGCTTGATCAGATGCACGCCCTCCTGCGGCGACACATGGCTATCCTGATCCGCGAGCACGTAAAGCTCGCCGCCGCGCGCACGGACTTCCTGCAAATTCGACTTCAACTTTTCCAGCAAGGCGTCATTCGGGGCGATGGCCACCACCGGCATATCGCTGTCCACCAGCGCCAGCGGGCCGTGCTTCAACTCACCGGCAGGGTAGGCTTCGGCATGAATATAGGAAATCTCCTTCAGCTTCAGCGCACCTTCCATGGCAATCGGGTAATGCGGGCCGCGGCCAAGGAACAGGGCGTGCTGCCGGGATGCCATGCGTTCCGCCCAGAGTTCGATCTGCGGCTCCAGCAGCAGTACTTGGCTGATCATGGATGGCAAATGGCGCAAGGCATCGAGGTGCCCTTTTTCCTGCGCAGCATCGATGCGACCGCGTAATTTGCCCAATACCAGCACCAGCAGGAACAGCGCGGCAAGCTGGGTGGTAAACGCCTTGGTCGAGGCCACGCCGATCTCCGGGCCGGCGCGTGTCAGGAAACGCAGATCCGATTCGCGCACCAGTGCACTTTCCGGCACGTTGCAAATGGATAGGCTGTATTTATGGCCGCTGGCCTTGGCGTGCTTCAGCGCGGCCACGGTGTCGGCGGTTTCGCCCGACTGAGAAATGGTGACGATCAGTGTTTTCGGGTTGGGCACGCTGTCGCGGTAGCGATATTCGCTCGCCACCTCGGCGCTGCATGGAATGCCGGCGACGCCTTCCAGCCAGTAGCGCGCTACCGTCGCCGCGTGAAAGCTGGTGCCACAGGCGATGATCGTTACGCTGTCTATCGCTTTGAGCACCTTCTCGGCCTTTTCGCCGAATATCTTCGGATCGAGGCTGCCATAGCCCAACACCGCCTCCAGCGTTTCAGCCAATGCGCGCGGCTGCTCGAAAATTTCCTTCTGCATGAAATGGCGGTAACTGCCCAACTCCGCCCGCTCCGCACGGAGTTCGCTGATTTGTACCTGCCGGTTTGCCGGTTTGCCATTGCGGTCGATGATTTTGAAATCGAGCAGGCCGATTTCCGCCACGTCGCCCTCTTCCAGGTAAACGATTTTTTGCGTGACCGGCAGTAGCGCCGACTGATCCGAAGCGATAAAGTGCTCCTCGATGCCAACCCCGATCAGCAGGGGGCTGCCCTCGCGGGCGCATACCAGCTTGTTGGGCGCATCGGCGCAAATCACGCCGATCGCATAAGCACCTTTCAGCTCGGCAACGGCCAGACGGGTAGCGCCAAGCAGGTCTTTTTTCTGCTGGTAATGGTGGTGGATCAGATGAACGATGACTTCGGTATCGGTATCGGAAGTAAAGCAGTAGCCCATGCCGCTCAGGCGCAAGCGCAACTCTTCATGATTTTCGATAATACCATTATGCACAACCGCCAGTGAGTCTTCACTGACATGGGGGTGGGCGTTGCGCTCTGTCGGCGCGCCGTGGGTGGCCCAACGAGTATGGGCGATGCCGAGGTGGCCGTGAGTCTTCTGCTTCTTTATTTCCGCTTCCAGTTCCGCGACGCGACCGGGCTTTCTTAACCGCGTGAGCGTATTGCCCGTCGCAACAACCAGACCGGCTGAATCATAGCCGCGATATTCCAGACGTTTTAAACCTTCCAGCAGGATCGGTACGACATTGCGTTGCGCTACTGCACCAACGATTCCGCACATGGTCAGATCCCGTTAAGGAGTAAGGAATAATGTGTGATGAAAAGCCCCTGTTCACTCGATGGTTTCATTGCGTCTTTCTTCATCATCATTTCTCTTTGGCCTTCTTCTCTGGCCGTTTCCAGCCGGACACCGAAATCTGTTTGGCTCGTGACAGCGTAAGCTGATCGGCGGGAGCATCCTTGGTGATAGTCGCTCCGGCACCGATGGTCGCCCCCCTGCCAACAGTGACTGGAGCCACCAGTTGGGTGTCCGAACCGATGAAGACATCATCCTCGATCACGGTACGGTGCTTGTTGGCACCATCGTAGTTACAGGTGATGGTACCTGCACCGATGTTTACGTTCTTGCCTACCGTGGTATCGCCCACGTAACTCAAGTGGTTGATTTTGCTGCCGCGGTCAACCTGGCTATTTTTCAATTCGACAAAATTGCCGATGTGCACCTCCGCCGCCAGCACGGTGCCGGGCCGGATGCGCGCAAATGGCCCGATACGGCTGTCTGCTCCGATCTGCGCCTGTTCCAGCAGGCTGAATGGCGCAATCAGGGTTCCTGCTGCCACGTTGACGTCGCGCAAAATACAGTTGGCGCCGACCGTCACATTATCACCCAAAATGACCTTGCCTTCAAAAATACAATTGGCGTCGATAGCCACGTCGCGGCCACAGCTCAGCTCGCCACGCACATCGATCCGCGCCGGGTCGATCAGGCGTACGCCTTGCCCCATCAGGCTGGCGGCAATTTCAAGCTGATGCAATCTTTCCAGCTCGGCCAGTTGTGCCGCACCATTGATTCCCAACACTTCCGAGCAACGGCGAGGTTGGCATGTGCTCACTGCCTTCCCTTCCTTGACCGCCAAGGCAATCACGTCGGTAAGGTAATATTCGCCCTGGGCATTATCGTTGCGCAGAGTCGCCAGCCAGCGTTTCAGTTCACGGGTCGGCAACGCCATGATGCCGGTATTCACTTCAGTGATCGTCCGTTGCGCTTCGCTGGCGTCCTTGTGTTCGACGATGGCGGTTACCTTGCCCTGCATGTCGCGCACGATGCGCCCGTAGCCGGTAGGGTCGGGCAGCGTCACCGTCAGCATCCCGACTTCATCCGGTTTGATATTGAGCAAGGTACGCAGGGTTTCCGCCGAAATCAGCGGAACGTCGCCGAACAGAATCAGGGTAAGTCCGTTTTCGCCCAGCTCGGCCAAAGTTTGCTGCAAGGCGTGGCCGGTTCCGAGTTGTTGCGCCTGTTCAACCCAGATAATTTTCTTGCTGCCATGCGGTACAGCCGACCCTCTCTGGGCAACGGCTTTAGACAAGGCATCGCCGCCATGGCCGTAAACAACCAGCAGTCGGGTGGGATCAAGTTGAGATGCGGTATCGATGACGTGGAAGAGCAAGGGCTTGCCGGCAAGAGGATGCAGAACTTTCGGCAGATTGGAGTGCATTCGCGTTCCCTTGCCGGCAGCCAATATGACGATATTCAGTTCCGTTTGCATGTAATCTCCTTTCCCCATAGCAAAAAGGCAGCCTGAAAAGCTGCCTTTTTGCTATTACCCTTCTGGTTTTACTGCTTTATTTCTTTTGGCGCAACCTTTGAATCGCCTGCAGTTGTGCGACGGCCTCGGCCAGCTCGGCCTGAGCCGCAGCATAACCGATCACCGCCGAACGGTCACGCATCGCCTCTTCCGCCCGCTGTTTGGCCTCTTGCGCCTTGACTTCGTCCAGGTCGCGACCACGCACGGCGGTATCGGCAAGTATGGTCACGGTTTGGGGCTGAACTTCCAGCAGGCCGCCTGACACATAAATCAGCTCCTCTTCCTCCTGGTCTGGCCGCTTGATCCGCACAGCACCCGGCTTGATCCTCGTAATCAGCGGAGTATGGCGAGGGTAAATGCCCACTTCGCCCATTTCTGCCGGTGCGACAATGAATTCTGCCAAACCGGAGAAAAGCGAGCTTTCGGCGCTTACCACGTCCACGTGCATTGTCATCGCCATGATAGATTCGCCCTGTTAGATGGTTTTTGCTTTTTCGACGGCTTCGTCGATGGAGCCAACCATGTAGAAGGCCTGCTCCGGCAGATGGTCATATTCACCATTGACGATGCCCTTGAATCCGGCCAGCGTATCCTTGAGTGACACGAATTTTCCCGGCGAACCGGTGAACACCTCGGCAACGAAGAACGGCTGCGACAGGAAGCGCTGGATTTTGCGAGCACGCGACACGGCCAGCTTGTCTTCCGGCGCCAGCTCATCCATGCCCAGAATCGCGATGATGTCGCGCAGTTCCTTGTAGCGCTGCAGAGTCGACTGCACGGCACGGGCCACATTGTAGTGCTCCTCGCCCACGACCAGCGGGTCGAGTTGGCGGGATGTGGAATCGAGCGGATCCACCGCCGGGTAGATACCTAGCTCGGCCACCTGGCGCGACAACACCACGGTTGCGTCCAAGTGGGCGAAGGTGGTTGCCGGAGAAGGATCGGTCAAGTCGTCCGCAGGCACGTAAACGGCCTGGATCGAGGTAATGGAACCCTTCTTGGTGGAAGTAATCCGTTCCTGCAGGCGGCCCATCTCTTCGGCCAGCGTTGGCTGGTAACCCACGGCGGACGGCATCCGACCGAGCAAGGCGGACACTTCGGTGCCGGCCAGGGTGTAACGATAGATATTGTCGATGAACAGCAGCACGTCACGGCCTTCGTCGCGGAAGTATTCCGCCATGGTCAGACCGGTCAGCGCCACACGCAGGCGGTTGCCAGGTGGTTCGTTCATCTGGCCGTAAACCAGGGAAACCTTGTCCAGCACGCCGCCTTCTTTCATTTCGTGATAGAAGTCGTTGCCCTCGCGAGTCCGCTCGCCCACACCAGCGAATACGGAGTAGCCGCTGTGCTCGACCGCGATGTTGCGGATCAACTCCATCATGTTCACGGTCTTGCCGACACCGGCGCCACCGAACAGGCCGACTTTACCGCCCTTGGCAAACGGGCAGATCAGGTCGATCACCTTGATGCCGGTTTCGAGCAGCTCGGTGGAAGGGGACAGTTCGTCGAAAGCAGGGGCCTTGCGGTGAATCGCCCAGTTGGTTTCATTGCCGATGGGGCCCAACTCGTCGATCGGGTTGCCCAGCACGTCCATGATGCGGCCCAGCGTTTTGGTGCCGACCGGCACGGAAATCGGCGCACCGGTATTGACTACCGCCATGCCGCGACGCAAGCCGTCCGTAGTGCCCATCGCGATGGTACGCGCAACGCCGTCGCCGAGCTGCTGTTGTACTTCCAACGTGAGGTTCACATCGGTCAGCTTGAGTGCATCGTAGACCTTGGGCATGGATTCGCGTGGAAATTCCACGTCCACGACCGCGCCAATGATCTGTACGATTTTTCCATCATGCCCTTTTGGGTGTTGGCTCATCATTACTTCCTTAATAAATACAATGTTCTTTTAAACCGCAGCGGCTCCGGCAACGATCTCGGAAAGCTCCTTGGTGATCGCGGCCTGGCGGGTTTTGTTGTAAATCAACTTGAGTTCTTCAATCACGTTACCGGCATTATCCGAAGCGGCTTTCATCGCCACCATTCGCGAGCTTTGCTCGGACGCGATGTTTTCTGCCACCGCCTGATAAATCAGGGTTTCGATATAGCGCACCAGCAACTCATCGACCACCTGCTTTGCGTCTGGCTCATAGATATAATCCCAATGGCCAGTTGCGCTGCCCAGCGCTTCGCCGCTGACCGGCAACAACTGCTCGATCACCGGCTCCTGCTTCATGGTATTGACGAACCGGGTGTAGCAGATATGCAGTGCGTCGATGCGGCCTTCGCTGTAGGCATCGAGCATCACTTTAACCGGCCCGATCAACTTTTCCATATGCGGCGTATCGCCCAGGTGGGTGACATGGGACAACACGCTGGCGCCGATGCGCTGCATGAAACCCAGTCCCTTGGTGCCGATGGCGCACACTTCCACGCCATGCTTGCCGCCTTCCCATTCCTTGATTTTGCCCAGCACCATGCGCAACACGTTGGTGTTCAAACCGCCGCACAAACCCTTGTCCGATGTCACCACAATCACGCCGACGCGCTTGAGTTCCTCGCGCTTCAGCAGAAAGGGATGGCGGTATTCCGGGTTGGCGCGGCTCATGTGCGCAGCCACATTGCGGATTTTTTCCGCATACGGCCTGGCAGCGCGCATCCGATCCTGCGCCTTGCGCATTTTGGATGCCGCCACCATTTCCATGGCGCGGGTAATCTTCTGGGTATTCTGGACGCTTTTGATCTTGGTCCGAATCTCTTTACCACCAGCCATCAGTCAACTCCGCTATGAATTCGCCTGCGCTCAATAAACGGAGCTGGCTTTGAAATCCTCGATCGCCGCACCCAAGGTTTTTTCCGCTTCGGCATCCATTTCGTTTGTTTCTTCGATCTTGTCCAGCATCGCCTTGTATTTGCCTTTGATGAACGCTTGCAACGCCGCTTCAAAGGCCAACGCCTTTTTCACGTCGACATCGTCAAGGTAGCCCTTGTTAACGGCAAAGAGCGTAATCGCCATTTCCGCCACGGTCATGGGGGCGAACTGGGCTTGCTTCATCAGCTCGGTCACCATTTTACCGCGCTCAAGTTGCTTACGGGTTGCCTCGTCGAGATCGGATGCGAACTGGGCAAATGCAGCCAGTTCGCGATACTGCGCCAGCGCCATACGAATACCGCCGCCCAGCTTCTTGATCACCTTGGTCTGCGCGGCACCGCCGACGCGGGACACCGACAGACCGGCGTTGATCGCCGGGCGGATGCCGGCGTTGAACAAATCGGTCTCAAGAAAAATCTGGCCGTCGGTGATCGAAATCACGTTGGTCGGCACGAACGCAGAAACGTCGCCGGCTTGAGTTTCAATAATCGGCAGCGCAGTGAGCGAACCCGTCTTGCCCTTCACGCCGGAGCGCTTTTCCACGTCGACAGCATTGATCCGGGCCGCGCGCTCCAGCAAACGGGAGTGCAGGTAGAACACGTCGCCGGGGTAGGCTTCGCGACCTGGTGGACGGCGCAATAGCAGCGAAATCTGGCGATAAGCCCAAGCCTGCTTGGTCAGGTCGTCGTAAATAATCAGCGCGTCCTGGCCGCGGTCGCGGAAATATTCGCCCATCGAGCAGCCCGAATAGGGTGCGATGTACTGCATTGCGGCGGAATCGGAAGCGGTGGCGGCAACCACGATGGTATGACCCATGGCACCATGCTCTTCCAGCTTGCGCACCACGTTGGTGATCGAGGAGGCCTTCTGACCGATCGCGACGTAAACGCAAATCACGCCAGTACCCTTCTGATTGATAATGGCATCAATTGCCACGGCTGTTTTGCCGGTCTGGCGGTCGCCAATAATCAACTCACGCTGACCGCGCCCGATCGGCACCATCGCATCGATCGACTTAAGACCGGTCTGCACTGGCTGGGAAACTGACTGGCGAGCAATCACGCCCGGCGCGATCTTTTCGATCGGCGCCTTTTCTGTGGCGTTGATCGGGCCCTTGCCGTCAATCGGCTGACCCAGCGGGTTGACCACCCGCCCCATCAGCGCCTCGCCGACCGGCACTTCCAGGATGCGGCCCGTGCACTTGACGGTGTCGCCTTCGGTAATGTGTTCATACTCACCCAGCACCACTGCGCCGACAGAGTCGCGCTCAAGGTTGAGCGCCAAGCCAAATGTGTTGCCGGGAAACTCAAGCATCTCGCCCTGCATCGCATCGCTCAAACCATGAACGCGGACGATACCGTCAGTGACGGATACGACCGTACCCTGGTTGCGCGCCTCAGCCGTGGTGGCCAGACCTTCGATTTTGCTCTTGATCAGATCGCTGATCTCCGAGGGATTCAACTGCATGATCTCTCCTAACTTTTGAGCGTAAACGCCATGTTTTGTAATTGGCCGCGCACCGACGCATCTATCACGACGTCTCCCGCCACAATTCTGACGCCGCCGATAAGTTCGGGGGCCAGCGTTACGGTTGCTTCAACTTTGCGCTTGTATTTGGATTCCAGACGACGCACTAAATCTTCTTTTTCTGCGTCGCTCAGGGGATAGGCACTGAAAATCTCGGTGTCCATGATGCCGCCGTGCAATGCCCGAAGCAATTCGAACTGCTCGCGGATTACCGGTAACAGGACCAGCCGACCATTTTCCAGCAACAGTTGCACCATGTTAACGCCCTGTGCATCAAGGCTCTTTTCGCACACGGCAAGAAACACACTCTTCTGCTGCTCCGCTGTCAACCGGGGATTGCCGATCACCGCCTGCATCTGTGGGTCGCTCACAACCGTTGCCGTGAACTCCAACATCTGCGACCATTTGTCGAGTGCGCCACCCTGCTCTGCAATGCGGTAGACCGCTTCCGCATAGGGCCGGGCTATGGTAGTGACTTCTGCCATGATCCCTATAACTCGCTCTTGATGGAAGTCAACAACTCGGCATGAGCCTTGGCATCGATTTCGCGACGCAAGATTTTCTCTGCGCCGGCCATCGCTAGGTCAGCGACCTGCTGGCGCAAGCTTTCCTTGGCACGATGGACTTCCTGTTCCATTTCGGCTTTGGCTCCCGCAATAAGGCGGTCGCCCTCTTCCTTGGCATGGCCCTTGGCTTCATCGAGGATTTGGGCCGCGCGCTTCTCTGCCTGAGCAATTACATCCGCCGCCTTTTGCTTGGCTTCATGCATGCCTTCTGTGGCGCGGCGAGAGGCCAGCTCCAACTCATGCTTTCCGCGCTCACCGGCAGCCAGACCATCGGCGATTGACTGCTTGCGTGCGGTCAATACTTGCATGATGGGCGGCCAGACGAACCGCATACAGAACCAGACGAACATGATAAACATGATCGTTTGCCCGAGAAGGGTTGCATTGATATTCATGCATGAACCTTTCTTGTATTTAGAATCACAACTAACCTAGCCCGCAACCGCAAACAAGACGTACATCGCGATACCAACGGCAATCATCGGCACAGCATCGACCAGACCCATGACCACGAAGAACTGGGTACGCAGCATCGGGATCAGCTCGGGCTGACGCGCCGCGCCCTCAAGGAAGCGTCCGCCCAGGATGCCGATACCAACGGCAGCGCCCAGTGCGCCCAAACCCATCATGATCGCGCCAGCGATGAAAAGCAGTGCATGTTCCATTGTGTTTCTCCAGGTTGATTTAAAAGTTAAGGGATTCGATGCTTAATGGTGTTCCTGATGTGCCATATCCAGGTAAACCACTGTCAGCGTCATGAAAATAAACGCTTGAAGCGTCACGATCAGAATATGGAAAATTGCCCAGCCCAGAGAAAGAACGACCTGCGAGCCGAACAGCAGCGTGCTGCCAAATGAGGCGCTAGCCCATGATGCACCCATGAGCGCGATCAGGATGAAGATCATTTCACCCGCGTACATATTGCCAAACAAACGCAAGGCCAACGAAATTGGCTTTGCGATCAGGTTCACGCCCTCAAGAAAGATATTGGCGGGCAAACCGAATTTGCCAAAGGGTTGCAGCGTCAATTCACCCACAAATCCGCCCAGGCCCTTCATCTTGATGCTGTAATACACCACCAGCACAAATATCCCGATAGACATGCCGAACGTGGCATTGGGATCCGTCGTGGGAACCACCTTCAGGAATGGGATTCCTGCCGCATGGGCAATTAGTGGCAAATAATCGATTGGCAACAGATCCATCAGATTCATTAGCAGAATCCAGGAAAAAATCGTCAGGGCAAGGGGCGCCACCATGTCGTTTCTCGCAGTAAATGAGCCACGCACACTGGTATCAATGAATTCAATGATCCACTCGACAAAATTTTGCAGCCCATTAGGCACGCCCGCCGAGGCTTTTTGCGCGGCACGCGAAAACAGGAATAGAAATAAGACGCCAAGTGCAAAAGAAAAAAACATGGTATCCAGGTTAATAGCCCAGAAACCCATTTCCTTTGCTTGCTCAGCGCTGTGTGCAACACCCCAGGAGCCGTCTGGCAACTTGCCATAGGTCAGGTTCTGCAGGTGGTGTCTGATGTATTCTGAAGAGGTGAGTGTTTCGCCGGACATCGTTTATTTCTCTATTCCACTGAATATTGTTGAGACCACCAGAGTTAACTGCCCCAAAACAAAGCCGATCAGCAAAGGCACCGGCATCAGTTTCAACCATCCCAATCCCGCCACGATAAACAGCGCGACCATTAAGAATCGTTCAAAACTGAAACGAACAAGCCATGCCAGCTCTTGACGGGCGTCTTGTCCCAACCGCCGCACACCGATACGCATGCACCAGACAAGAAACAGGGCATTCGCCACCGCTACCGCGCCGCCAAAAAGGGCCGCCATAGCGATACTGCTTCCTAACCAGAAATACGCCGCCGATGACGCTAAAATTACCGTGATGACTTGCACGCCGATCACTCGGTAAGTTGCGCCCATTTGTAAACCGACGTCAAATTGAGCCGCGATTTTAGTGCACTCTTGCCTATTCGTCAATTTCTGCGTAGGATTCAAACGTTTTGGTTGCGCCAGATCAATCAATTTGGCTAATGGGATTATTAGCTCGGCTGATAGCCGTCGATCAGCCTTCTGTAACGCCCAATCTGCCTATGATGCCGTCTAGCTGCTCCAAGCTGTCATAGTCAATAACCAATTTTCCTCGCCCATTCTTCTGCGCCTTCAGCACCACGGTAACGCCCAGTTTTTCCGCCAAGCGCTCCTGCAACCTCAGGATATCGCGATCTGGCTGCGCCTCGGGCTTGGGTTTTTGCGCGGGTTGCTGGTGCTGAACCAGTTTCTCCGCCTCTCGCACTGACAACCCCTTGCTGGATATTTCATTGGCTGCCGCAATTTGTTCCGCATTGGCCAAACTCAGCAAAGCGCGGGCATGGCCCATATCGAGCTTGCTGTGCATCAGCATTTCCTGCACCGGGGCCGCCAGGTTGAGCAGGCGGAGCAGGTTGCTCACGGCACTGCGTGAACGTCCCACAGCATCCGCTGCAAGCTGGTGAGTCATGCTGAATTCGTCGATCAACCGCTGGATACCGGTGGCTTCCTCCAGCGGATTGAGATTTTCTCGCTGGATATTCTCGATCAGGGACATTGCCAGCGCAGCTTCGTCCGCCACCTCGCGCACCAGCACCGGTACCTCGGTCAGCCCCGCCAACCGGGCTGCGCGCCAGCGACGCTCGCCCGCGATAATTTCGTAGCCGCCATCCGTCAGGGCTCTCACCAGAATAGGCTGCATGATCCCTTGGGACTTGATGGATGCAGCCAGCTCTGCCAGCGAATCCTGATCCATGTGCGTGCGCGGCTGATATTTGCCGGGCTGCATCCGATCCAGCTTTAAATTTTGCGGGGCATCTTTTTTCTGCCCCTCCTCGCCACTGCCGGACAGAAGAGCATCAAGCCCACGCCCCAAGCCCTTTAATTGTTTCGCCATGATTTTCTCACTTTCTCGTCATTTCGCCGGCCAACGCCAGATAGGCCACCGCTCCCCTTGACCCCTTGTCATGCAACAGCACCGGCACACCAAAGCTGGGTGCCTCTGCCAGCCGGATATTGCGCGGAATTACCGTACGGTAAACCTTGTCGCCAAAATGGCGCTGTAGCTGCTCGGACACCTGTTGCGCCAGCGTATTGCGCGGGTCGAACATGGTGCGCAACAAGCCCTCGATTTCCAGTTCCGGGTTCAGCGCAGAACGAACCTTCTTGATGGTTTGCACCAGATCGCTCAATCCCTCCAGCGCGTAATACTCGCACTGCATCGGGATCATCACGGCGTGAGCCGCGCACAGCGCGTTGACGGTCAGGAGATTCAAGGCTGGCGGACAATCGATCAGAATGTAGTCGTATTCACCCTCTACCTCGCTCAAGGCCTTTTTCAAGCGCCATTCGCGCGCCAGCTCCTGTACCAATTCAACTTCTGCGCCGGCCAACTCGCGATTGGCCGGAATAAGATCATACTTCCCGCAGGTATCGGTTACGCGCACCTCCGCCATGCCCTTTTCTTCCAATAAGGCATGGTAAACCGTTTGCGTCAGCGCCATTTTGTCGACCCCGCTTCCCATGGTCGCATTACCTTGCGGATCAAGGTCGATCAGCAGCACGCGCCGTTTCGTCGCCGCCAGACTGGCGGCGAGATTGACGCTGGTGGTGGTTTTCCCCACGCCGCCCTTTTGATTGGTTATTGCAAGAATTTTTGCCATCGTCTCGCCCTATACTATTGTTGCTTCGGTTTCGACTGGCCGTAGCACGACCAAATGCCGTTCAGCATCCAGGCTCGGCACCCTGAGTTGCCCTACGCTTTGCAATGCGACACATGCCGGCAACCGAGCCAATTCTTCATTGGGATAAACCCCCTTCATGGCCAGCATTACCCCACTATCGCTACACAGGTGCCGCGTCAAATTTGCGAATTCCGCCAAATCGGAAAAAGCCCGGGAGATCACCACATCATATTTCTCTCCCGGTCGCCATGCCTCCACCCGCTCACAAACAACGGTCGCGTTGCTCAACCCCAGTTCCAGGCACGCCTGCCGAAGAAAGGTGGTTTTTTTATGATTACTATCCAACAGGGTGACATCAAGTGCCGGGTTCGCCAGCGCTAGCGGAACTCCCGGCAAGCCCGGCCCGGTTCCGACATCGATAATTCGGCGTCCATGTATCTGCGGCAACACTGCCAGACTATCGAATAAATGCTGTACCAGCATTTTTTGCGGGTCGCGCACCGCTGTCAGATTGTAAACCTTGTTCCATTTTTGCAGCAGGGCAACATACTTGAGCAGGCGCTGCTGTACCGCCGCATCCAGCGGCAAATCCAATTCCGCCAGCCCAGAGGCCAATTGTTCTTCCAGATTCATGCGCTCTTCTTGTTGGATGTTGTCTTAATATCTTGTTCCGCGCGCTTCAAATGCACCAGCAGCACGGAAATCGCGGCCGGGGTTACGCCAGAAATGCGGGCGGCCTGGCCGAGCGTTTCCGGTTTGTGCTGGTTCAGCTTGTGCTGCCCCTCAATGGACAAGCCGTGCACCTCGCGGTAATCCAGATCGGACGGCAACGCCATGGTTTCATAATGCTGATGCCGGGCAATTTCCTCGAGCTGGCGCGAGATATAGCCTTGATACTTGGCCTGAATTTCCACCTGCTCGGACACTTCGGCGTTAGACACCCCGGGCCCGACGCCCGGCAGTGTCATCAAATTTTGGTAATCAACGTCAGGGCGGCGCAACAAATCGAGCAGGGAATACTCGTGCTCGATATTTTTGCCCAAGACCCGCTCAGCCTCTTTCTGGGGCAACAGCCGAGGATTTACCCACGTGCTTTTCAGTCGCTCCTGCTCGGCAGCAATGGCTTCGCGCTTTGCCTCAAAATGCCGCCAGCGCTTATCGTCAATCACGCCTAAGCCCCGCCCTTCCTCGGTTAGCCTTAAATCGGCATTGTCTTCGCGCAAGAGCAGGCGGTATTCGGCGCGGCTGGTAAACATGCGATAAGGCTCGACCACTCCGCGCGTAATCAAGTCGTCCACCATCACGCCGATGTACGCCTGATCACGCGCCGGATACCAGGCATCTTTTCCCTGCGCCGCCCGGGCCGCATTGATGCCGGCCAGCAATCCCTGAGCCGCAGCCTCCTCGTAGCCGGTGGTACCGTTGATCTGCCCCGCGAAAAAAAGCCCCTGGATCGCCTTGGTTTCCAGCGAGTGCTTCAGCCCCACCGGATCAAAGTAATCGTACTCGATCGCATAGCCGGGCCGCGTAATATGCGCGCTTTCAAAGCCCCGGATCGAGCGCACCAGATCCACCTGCACATCGAACGGCAAACTGGTTGAAATACCGTTAGGGTAAATTTCGTGGGTGCCCAGCCCTTCAGGCTCAACAAAAATCTGGTGCGAATCCTTGCTTGAAAAGCGCGTGATCTTGTCTTCAATCGACGGACAATAGCGCGGACCAACACCCGCGATCACGCCAGTATATAGCGGGGAACGATCCAACCCGCCGCGGATGATTTCATGAGTGCGTTGATTGGTGTGCGTAATCCAGCATGGCAGTTGGCGCGGGTGCAGGGACGGGTCACCGAGGAAGGAAAATGCCGGCGCCGGATTGTCGCCCGGCTGCTCCTCCATCACCGAATAGTCCAGCGTCCGCCCATCAATGCGCGGCGGCGTGCCCGTCTTAAAACGCTTCACCGGCAAGGCCAATTCGCGCAGACGATGCGCCAGGGTAATTGAAGGCGGGTCCCCCGCCCTGCCCGCCTTGTAGTTCGATAGGCCGACATGAACCAGCCCCGCCAGGAAAGTCCCTGCCGTCAGCACCACGGTCGATGCCCGGAAGCGCAAACCTAGCTGAGTAACAACACCGACAACCCGATTTTGCTCAAGAAGCAGGTCATCAACAGCCTGTTGGAACAGCCACAAATTCGGCTGATTCTCCAGCCGCCCCCGAATTGCCTGCCGATAAAGAACCCGATCCGCCTGCGCACGGGTTGCGCGCACCGCAGGACCCTTGCTTGAGTTCAGAATACGAAACTGTATGCCCGCCTCATCCGTCGCGGCAGCCATAGCCCCGCCCAAAGCATCCACCTCTTTTACCAGGTGTCCCTTGCCGATTCCACCAATAGACGGATTGCAGGACATCTGGCCCAGCGTTTCGATGTTGTGGGTCAACAACAACGTTTTCATGCCCATCCGGGCGCTGGCCAGCGCAGCCTCGGCGCCGGCATGGCCGCCGCCAATGACGATTACATCAAACAGGGTTGGGTAAAGCATGGATTTGCCGGGCGCAGATGAAAGAGGTCGAATCATACCCCAGAATTTCTATTGTTTCACGTGAAACCCTATTTTCCGATGCAAAATCGGGAAAATATCTCCCCGAGCAAGTCGTCGGCAGTAAATTCGCCGGTTATGCTGGAGAGCGCAAGCTGGGCAAGCCTTAGCTCCTCGGCGAACAATTCGATTCGTCCTTTGCAGGCCTCGGCCAAAACCAGGCGACCTTCTGCCTCGCCCAACGCTTTCAGATGCCGCGCACGCGCCATGAAGGCGCCCTCTCCGCCCCCATGCCAGCCAACCATGCGTAACAACTGTTGATGAAGCAGATCAACCCCGGCGCCAGTTTTTGCAGACAAATAAACATCTGTAACTCCGTCAACGCCAGAGGATCCTGGCTCCCGCTCCAGCAAATCAATCTTGTTGAATACGCGTAGCAGAGGCAAACCCGGCGGCAATGCCGCGATGATTTCCAGATCGGCAGGCGCCACACCTTGCGTTGCGTCAACCAGAAGCAGCGCGACGTTTGCCTGACGAATGGCGCACCAGGCACGGGCTATACCGATTTTTTCGACCTCGTCCTCGGTCTCGCGCAATCCCGCTGTATCGATAAAATGCAGCGGGACGCCCTCGATTTCAATGTGCTGGCGAATCGCGTCGCGGGTCGTGCCCGCCACCGGCGTAACAATCGCCACCTCTTCGCCGGCAAGCTGATTGAGCAAACTGGATTTGCCCACATTCGGCTGACCGATCAGGGCGACGTGCGCCCCCTCGCGCAGCAAGCTGCCCTGCCGGGCTTGGCGGAAGACCTCGCCAAGTTGCGCTCTGATCGCGGCAAGCTGGCCGAAAGCGTTGGCCTCGGCAATAAAATCAACCTCTTCCTCTGGAAAATCCAGCGTCGCCTCAACCAGCATACGCAAATTAATCAGGCTCTCCACCAGCAAGTGGATCGCGCCGGAAAACTCGCCACGCAATGAGCGCATCGCAGATTTGGCCGCCTCTGTCGTGGCGGCATCGATCAGGTCGGCGACACTTTCCGCCTGAGCCAGGTCCATTTTGTTATTCAGGAAGGCGCGCTTGGTAAACTCGCCCGGCTCTGCGGGTCGCGCGCCCAATTCAAGGCAGCGCCCAAGAACCATGCGCAACACAGCATCGCCGCCATGGCCCTGCAACTCGAGAACATCTTCACCGGTATAGGAATGGGGGGCGGGGAAAAACAGGGCGACGCCCTGATCTATGGTGTTACCATCTGCAGCGAGAAAGTTGCTCAATGTGGCAACACGCGGCTTCGGCGCTTTGCCCAGCAAAGCAAAGGCAAAATCCGCCAAACCGCCGCCAGAAACGCGCACCACCCCGATGCCGCCACGCCCGGAAGCGGTTGCTGTGGCGGCGATTACATCAGTGTTTGACATGCCCCTTGGCGGCGGCTCTTTCCTTCTCGACGCAGCGCGTGACATACCACTGCTGGGAAATCGACAATACGTTATTCACCACCCAGTATAGAACCAAGCCCGCAGGGAAGAAGAAAAAGAAAACGCTCATCGCCAGCGGCATGATCATCATGACCTTGGCTTGGATCGGGTCCGGCGGCGTCGGGTTGAGCTTGGTCTGAATGAACATCGTAATGCCCATTATGATCGGCAGGATGTAGTAGGGGTCGGGTGCCGACAGGTCGCTCATCCACAGCATGAACGGTGCTTGGCGCATTTCCACACTATTCAGCAGCGCCCAGTACAGCGCAATAAACACCGGGATCTGGACCACGACCGGAAGGCAACCACCGAGCGGATTAACTTTTTCTGTCTTGTACATCTCCATCATGGCCGTATGGAGACGCTGGCGATCATCGCCATATTGCTCCTTGAGTTTTTGCAGCTTGGGCCCGATCTCCCGCATATGCGCCATGGAGCGGTAGCTTTTTGCCGACAGCGGATAGAATGCCAATTTGATCAGGACGGTAAGGAGAATGATGGCCAGCCCCCAGTTATGCACAAGCTTGTTAATCCAGGCCAAAACCCAGAATAGCGGAGCAGAAATTACTGTCAGTACGCCATAATCAACGACCAGATCCAGCCCGGGGGCAACCTTGCTTAAATGATCCTGTTCTTGCGGCCCGGCGTAGAAACGAACCCTGGTTTCCTTTTTGCTGCCCGGATCTATCGTACCCACCGGCAGAATTACGCCCGTTGCATACAAGTCATCGCCCAACTTTTTAACGTAATTTTCGCGGGATTGGCCATTAGCCGGCAACCAGGCGCTGAGAAAATAATGCTGCAACATGGCAACCCAACCGTCATCGCTTTGCTTGGCGTAGGTCGCTTTTCCTTTTTCAATATCGGAAAAATCGATCTTTTGGAATTTATCCTTGTCGGTATAGATTGCGGGTCCGGTAAAGGTGGAAACAAACCTTTGCCCACCCAGTGGCGCCTGGCCGTTTCTCGTTAACTGGAAATAAGCGCTCGGCTCCAATTTGGCGGCACTTCCGTTGTTGATTTCGTAACGGACGTCAACAACGTAACTTCCTTTGTGAAACGTAAAAAGCTTGTCAACCTGGATGCCATTTGCTCCGTACCAGCTTAACTTCACCTGCACGTCGCTTGCGCCATCAGCCAATTCAAATTGCTTTGCTGATGCGGTAAACAACGCCTTGTGGGTCGGCAAACCATTGCCGATCAGACCGGTCTGTGCCAGATACAGGCGCTTTGGATCGTCCTCTAACAGAACGAATCTCTTGGTTTTGTCGACGGTATCGTGGTGCTTGAGCAGCTCGACCCGGCGAACGTCTCCTCCCAGGGTGTCGATCTCCGCATAAACGACGTCTGTTAATACCTTGATTTTCTCGCCAGACTCAAGTTTGCCGCCAACAACCTCCTTCACCAAGGTTTCAGAAACGGGGGTTGAAGGCACGGGCGCTTGCGATATCCCGGATTTTTCTTGGGTCGCGGTCGCAACTTGGGCGGGATGCTGTTCTTTTTGCCATGCGTCCCATAGCATCAAGATTGAAAAAGAAAATACAATGAATAAAATCAGCCGTTTAGTATCCATCTTGCCTCAGTAATATTATGGTATCGGATCATATCCGCCGGGATGTCCGGGGTGACAACGACAAACTCTTTTAGCGCCAAGCCAACACCCTTTTAACCAACCGAATTTGGTTAATGCCTGACAGGTATATTCTGAACACGTCGGGGTAAATCTGCAGCGCGGACCGAGCAGAGGGCTAATGCAATATTGATAGATTTTAATCAATCCGACAAGCAAGCGCGACATTTATACGCCTACCAGCTTTTTTTTGATCTCCTCAATTTGCCGCAAAAACTCTTGTTCAACCTGTTGAGCTGTCTCGCTGCTAAATTTTTTGTTAGCCACCACAATAATGTCTACATCCCCGAACAAACCTTGATTTCGCCTGAAAATCTCACGAAGACAGCGTTTGATATAGTTTCTGGTCACGGAAAGGGGCGCTGTTTTTTTGCTGATTATTCCCGCAAAACGAGGATAACCAAGATTATTTGGCTTTGCCAATAATCGCAGGTATTGGCCATATACCTGGCGTTTAAACGAAAAAACGGATGAAATTTCATCCGTTTTTCTTAGCCGCTTACTTCTTTGAAAAGCGTGGATGGCAGGCACTTCTGCCAACAACTAAACGCAAAGTTTAGCTCGGCCTTTGGCACGCCGTGCATTAATTACAGCACGCCCGCCAGGGGTTTTCATGCGAGCACGAAAACCATGAGTACGTTTGCGTTTGATAACGGAAGGCTGATAGGTGCGTTTCATTTTTTACCCCAATATCCTGTTAAGCCAAAACGCGCAATTAGACTACCTTTAGTGTTGTTTTGTCAAATTGTTTTTATCTTTCTTCCCTGTGGATAAGTTTAAACAAAGCGGATAGAATGCATTGAAATGTTTTCTCTTGGCGCCTTTGTTAAGATGGTTTCATAATTTAAAGTAAAATTGGGTATGTGTGTCAATGTAACAAACCATCCTCAAGAATTTTAAGCTTGCTTCCTGAAACTGCCCCAAAGCACCTGACTGAAAAATCGCGCAATAATTACTTTTGGACGTCTTGTAAATTCCCCCATGGAAAGTTTTTGGCTAAATTGCACAAATCACTTGAAAGAAGAGTTGCCGCCGCAGCAATTCAACACATGGATAAAACCCCTCAAATTTGACGCCATAGATGGCGCTCCGCGCCTGATCGCCCCAAACCGCTTTATTTTGCAATGGATCAAGGACAAATTTCTTGATCGGATCGAGAAAATGGCCGCCGAATATTTTTCAGCGCCATTATCGCTAATACTTTCTCCACCTGATAATGATGTAGAAAATTCTCCGGAAAAATTGGCGCCAAAAATAACCGCTCCCACTTTACACCGAACTAAAAGTGACCAATCTCGACTCAACCCATTATTTACTTTTTCAAATTTTGTTACCGGAAAAGCCAACCAGCTAGCACGGGCCGCCGCCATACAAGTCGCGGAAAATCCCGGAACAGCCTATAACCCCCTATTTGTTTATGGCGGGGTTGGTCTAGGTAAAACACATTTGATACAGGCTATTGGTAATCTGGTACAAGAGCAAAACAGTAATGCAAAAATAAGTTATTTACATGCTGAACGTTATGTTTCAGATGTAGTACGCGCTTACCAGCATAAAACATTCGACGAATTTAAACGTTACTATCATTCGCTGGATTTACTTCTGATAGACGATATTCAGTTTTTTGCAGGTAAAAATAGAACTCAAGAAGAGTTTTTCTATGCATTCAATGCATTGATAGAATCTCATAAGCAAGTCATTATTACTTGTGACACATTTCCCAGAGAAATTTCTGGCATGGAAGACAGGCTTATCTCCCGCTTTGGCTGGGGTTTGACGGTTGCCATTGAACCACCAGAATTAGAAATGCGTGTAGCTATACTATTGAAAAAAGCCCTGGCTGAAGAAATAAAATTACAGGAAGAAGTCGCCTTTTTTATAGCCAAACAAATTCGTTCCAATGTACGTGAATTGGAAGGCGCGCTTAAACGCGTTCTAGCTTACTCTCGCTTTACGAACCACCCTGTTAATCTGGAATTAGCCAAAGAAGCGCTTAAAGATTTGCTTGCCGTTCAAAACCGACAGGTTTCTTTGGATAATATTCAAAAAACAGTAGCCGATTACTATAAAATCAAAGTCGCTGAAATGTTTTCACCTAAGCGCTCAAGAAATGTAGCTCGGCCCAGACAAGTAGCAATGTCTCTAGCTAAAGAATTAACGCAGCTTAGTTATCCTGAGATCGGTGAAGCCTTCGGGGGTAGAGATCACTCTACCGTTATACATGCATGTAAAAAAATTACTGAATTAAAGAACATTGATCCTGCAATTAGCCGGGATTTTGAAATATTGCTACAAATTTTACGCACTTGAATCATGTGGATTCTATGTGGATAGAAAATAATATTACCTAAAAAAAAAATTGATGCCCAATTTACCCAGCACTCCAAGTAACTTAATCCACAGGCTTTTGTTTATATTAACTATGTGATTACTATAAATAATATAAAACAATACAGATAACGGCTTAGGCTTATTACTTAGTATTAGGAATATATATATGTTATTAATACAAACAAACAGGGATGCATTATTAAAACCTCTTCAAGCTGTCATAGGCATAGTGGAAAAGCGGCATACCCTGCCTATTCTTTCCAATATTCTTTTGGAAAAAAATGGGGAAACCTTATCGGTAATAGCGACTGATTTGGAAATCCAGATTACTTCGACATCTACTTGCCAGAATGACCTACCCGATTTTTCGATTACCGTGGCTGCCAAGAAACTTCAGGATATTTGCCGAGCATTTCCTGAAACTTCACAAATTACCCTCGAAAACGATGATGCCCGTTTGCAAATTAAGGTTGGGAAAAGCCGTTTCAATTTGCAAACATTGCCCGCCAATGATTTTCCTAAATTAGTGCTAAACGGAGATGTGCGATCCAGAATTAAAGTGGGCCAAAAGAATTTAAGGGGGTTGTTGAACTTGGTTCAATATGCCATGGCCCAGCAAGACATTAGATATTATTTAAACGGATTGTTGCTGGTCGTGGAAAATAACCTGCTTCGAGTTGTGTCCACTGACGGGCATCGTTTAGGGATGGCTTATTTAACACTTGAAAATATGGAAGTTTCAGAGGGCGCTACGCACGAAATAATATTACCCCGTAAAACCGTATCAGAATTAATTAAGTTGCTTGGTGATAATGATGAAGAGGTCATCATTGAAATAGGGCAAAATCAGGCCAGTTTTTCTTTCGGCAACATTTTTTTGGTTTCTAAAATTGTTGAAGGTAAGTTCCCGGATTACAATCGGGTTATTCCATCGGGCTATCAAAATCTGATTTTGATCAACAGGCTTCTTTTATTACAGTCCTTGCAGCGTGCATCCATCCTATCCAATGAAAAATTCAGGGGCGTACGACTGGTTTTGACACAAAATAGCCTGCGGATTATCTGTAATAATAATGAACAGGAAGAAGCCCAAGAGGAAATTGAAATTAGCTATACCGGCAATCCGCTGGATATCGGCTTCAATGTTAATTACCTGCTGGATGTATTAATGAATTTAAACGATGAATCCATCGCACTTTCATTTGGCGACGCTAACAGCAGCGGTTTATTTACAGTACCCGGGCAGGAATCCTTTAAATATGTTGTTATGCCCATGCGTATCTAAAATTAAAATTGTTTCACGTGGAACCTATAAATAATGGCTGAATATACTTCCGATAGCATCAAGATTCTTAAGGGTCTGGAAGCTGTACGCAAACGTCCTGGTATGTACATAGGCGATACCAGTGATGGCTCTGGTTTACACCACATGGTATTTGAAGTGGTGGATAACGCTATAGATGAAGCGCTTGGGGGATTTTGCGACGACATTAAGGTGATTATTCACCCGGATAATTCAATCAGTGTGCATGATAATGGGCGTGGAATTCCTACGGGGATAAAGGAAGACGACGAACTCAAACGGTCTGCCGCAGAAATTGTCATGACCGAGTTGCATGCTGGCGGAAAATTTGACAGCAATTCCTACAAGGTTTCAGGCGGCTTGCATGGTGTCGGCGTGTCGTGTGTTAACGCGCTGTCAAAATGGCTGAAATTAACCATTCGCCGCGACGGAAATTTGCATGGCCTGGAATTCAGGTGTGGCGTAGCGGTTGAGCCAATCAAACTGCTAGGTCAAACAGAAAAGCACGGAACTGACGTGCATTTCATGGCAGACGAGGAAATATTCGGTTCAATCGAATTTCATTATGAAATTCTGGCCAAGCGTTTACGAGAATTATCCTTTCTCAATAATGGCGTTCGGATTGAGTTGATGGACCAGCGCACTGGAAAGAGCGATAACTTTGCCTTTAGTGGCGGAGTTAAAGGTTTTGTCGAGTACATTAATCGCAGCAAGTCGGTTCTTCATCCCAAAGTGTTCTACGCACAAGGAGAAAAAGACGGGATAACCGTAGAAGTTGCGATGCAATGGAACGATTCATACCAGGAAACCGTCCAGTGCTTTACTAACAACATTCCTCAACGCGACGGTGGTTCTCATTTGACCGGTTTGCGCAATGCGCTGACCAGAACGTTAAATAATTACATCGAACAAAATGAATTGGCAAAGAAGGCAAAAGTAGAAACAGCCGGGGACGACATGCGCGAGGGCTTGACTTGTGTTCTGTCGGTCAAAGTGCCGGAACCGAAGTTTTCTTCGCAAACCAAGGAAAAATTGGTTTCTTCCGAAGTAATGCCTGTTGTCCAGGAAATCGTCACCGCCAAACTTGCAGAGTACCTGCTTGAATGTCCAGTAGACGCAAAAATTATTTGCGGCAAGATTATTGATGCAGCCCGCGCTCGCGAAGCGGCCCGTAAAGCCCGAGAAATGACGCGGCGCAAGGGTGTGCTGGACGGCATGGGGTTGCCAGGAAAGCTGGCCGATTGTCAGGAAAAAGATCCTGCACTATCAGAAATTTATCTGGTAGAGGGTGATTCTGCCGGAGGCTCTGCAAAGCAAGGCCGCGATAGAAAATTCCAGGCCATTTTGCCGTTGAAAGGGAAAATTCTTAACGTTGAACGTGCGCGCTTTGACCGACTGGTATCGTCTCAGGAAATAGCTACACTGATTGTTGCGTTGGGCACCGGCATCGGCAAGGATGAATATTCCCCGGAGAAGTTGCGTTACCATCGGATTATCATCATGACCGATGCGGACGTTGACGGTTCCCACATTCGCACCTTGCTGCTTACTTTTTTCTATCGTCAGATGCCGGAACTGGTAGAGCGTGGCCATATCTACATTGCTCAGCCACCATTGTACAAAGTCAAACATGGCAAGCAGGAGCGCTATCTGAAAGACGATCACGAGCTGAAGCAATACATGCTGCAAATGGCCATGAGCGAAGCGGAATTGATTACTGAGGCAGGAGCGGAACCGATCAGCAAGGCCGCTCTGGAAGAAGTCGCCAAGGAATATCTGTTGGCGGAAGCGATTATTGAACGCCTTGGCCGCATTATTGCGGAGCCGGTGTTGCATGCATTGCTGAAAAATTTCAAATTGGATTTGAGTAATATTTCGAATGCAAGTGCGAGCGCAGATCAACTGATGGAAGCCTTGGCTAATGAGCAATATACCGTCATGGCTGAATACGATGAATCAAACGAAAGTCATCGCCTGAAAATTAGCAAGATGCAGCACGGAAATTTGCGGCTTAGCTATTTGGATAATAGCTTTCTGCAAAGCGGCGATTATCTTCAACTGATGAAGACAGCCCAAGTACTGCAGGGGTTGCTGAAAAAAGGGGCCATGATTCGGCGCGGCGAGCGCAATCAACCGGTCAGCGAATTCAAGGAAGCAATGGACTGGTTGCTGGAAGAGGTCAAACGGGGCCTCGGCATTCAGCGCTACAAAGGGCTAGGGGAAATGAACCCGGAGCAGTTGTGGGAAACCACCATGGACCCTCAGGTAAGGCGACTACTCAGAGTTCAAATCGATGATGCGATCGCAGCAGACGAAATTTTTACTACGCTAATGGGCGACCAGGTTGAGCCGCGTCGTGCCTTTATTGAAACGAATGCGCTTGGGGCCAGAAACCTCGATATCTGATAATAACCATCAAGCATGGGACGTTTTCAGCGCTGTCGTTGATAATTACGGCGATATTGGCGTCTGCTGGCGCCTTTCTCGTCAGCTTGTTGCGGAATACCGGATTAACGTTCGTCTCTGGGTCGACTGCTTGGCGAGCTTTCAGAAAATCTGTCCGGAAATTGACCCACTTCAGCAAAAACAGCAATGCCACGGAGTAGAAATACGGCAATGGACAGACCCGTTTCCGTCTGTAGAGCCGGCGGATGTCGTGGTGGAAGCCTTCGGCTGCAAGTTACCGGCGAATTATGTTGAAGCAATGGCCAGCGGCGGTCGACGGCATATCTGGATTAATCTGGAATATTTGAGCGCAGAGGAATGGGTTGACAGCTATCATGGCTTGATCTCGCCTCATCCGCAGTTGCCGTTGGCCAAGCATTTCTTTTTCCCCGGTTTTTCGCCCATGACTGGCGGCCTGTTAGTTGAAAAAGGATTGGCGGATCGGCGGCGAAATTTTCAGGCATGCCTTTCTCTCAAGGAAGAGTTTTGGCGCGGGATTGGCCTTCCTGTGCCGGAAAACGAAGAAACCAGAGTTTCCCTTTTTTGCTATGAAAACAAGGCTGTGAGCAATTTGTTTTCTGGCTGGGCCAAAGGAAAACCCCCTGTGGTGTGCCTTGTTCCAGAAGGGGTTGCGACAGAACAAATCGAGCGGTTCTTCGGCCATTCGAGCCCTGTGCCCGGAAATATGTTCAAAAAAGGCGGCCTTACGGTTTGTGTTATTTCCTTTCTCGAGCAAGATTCTTACGACACACTTCTGTGGGCATGCGATTTTAATTTCGTGCGAGGGGAAGATTCTTTTGTGCGAGCGCAGTTGGCGGCACAACCAATGGCCTGGCAGATTTATCCGCAGGAGGAGGGCGCTCATTGGCCCAAGCTAAACGCATTTCTCGCCAGATATTGTTGCGGCCTGTCGCCGGATGCGGCAGAGAGGTTGGTGGCGTTTTCTGAAAAATGGAACCGGGGCGAAGCCGATGGAGCAGATTGGGAAAAGTTGTGGATACATCGAGCCGAGTTGGAAAATCATGCTCGCGATTGGGCGGATAAACAGGAAGAAAAAGAAGATTTAGCAACAAATCTGGTGAATTTTTGCAATAGTAAGTTAAAATAGCCAACTTTTTATTTATCGTTTCGTTAATTAATTCAGTAGGAAACTCTATGAAAACCGCTCAGGAAGTCCGTCCAGGCAACGTAATCATGGTCGGTAAAGATCCCATGGTCGTTCTCAAGGCCGATTACACCAAGTCCGGCCGCAACGCCTCCGTGGTCAAAATGAAAATGAAAAATCTGCTTACCGATTCGGCCAGCGAGGCCGTTTACCGCGCAGACGATAAGTTCGAAGTGGTGTTGCTTGAGCGCAAGGAAGTAACCTATTCATATTTTGCTGATCCGATGTACGTTTTCATGGACGCAGATTACAACCAGTATGAAGTCGAGCAGGAAAACCTTGGTGACGCGATTAACTACATCGAGGAAAACATGCCTTGCGAAGTGGTTTTTTATCAGGATAAGGCTATTTCCGTTGAACTGCCGACGACGGTTGTTCGTGAAATTGTCTACACGGAACCCGCCGTTCGTGGCGACTCTTCCGGCAAGGTGATGAAACCGGCGAAGGTTGCCAGCGGCTTCGAGTTGCCGGTCGCTTTATTTTGCGAAATTGGCGACAAGATCGAGATTGATACCCGAACGGGTGAGTTTAAGCGCCGTATCGCGGCGTGAGTCCTGAAGTAATCTGCAACAAGAAAAAGGGGCGTTGACCGCCCCTTTATTCTTTTACGCGCCCAGCAAATCCCGGGTTATTCTTCGGGCGTGGCAATCTGTTCGGCAAATCCACACTCTTTTTGCGGGCAGACTTTTTCCGTGCCCCGACGCTTTGTTGTCTTGATAGTCAGTACCGGCCAGCCGCATTTCGGGCAAGGCTCGGCAATCGGCGGATTCCAGACCGCATACTTGCAATCCGGGTAAGTGTTACAGGAATAGAACATCTTGCCATAGCGGCTTTTGCGCTCAATCAGGCTGCCCTTTTTGCACTCCGGGCAGGTTACGCCGGAATCTCTGGGTTTTTCCAGGGGCTCGAGGAATTTGCACTTGGGGTAGGCGGAGCAACCGATGAACTTGCCGTATTGGCCTGATTTAACATGCAATGGGCTGTCACATTTTGGGCACGTCCGCCCTTCCACTACCACGGGTTCATCGGGAGTAACTTCACCATCCATGCTGCGCGTGTAATCGCATTCAGGGTAGCCGCTGCAGCCAACGAATTTGCCGCGTTTGCCAAGCCGAACCGATAGCGGTTTGCTGCATTTCGGGCAAGCCTCGTCGAGCTGCTCGTGAGTAAGATCCTTGCGTTCGATATTCTTTTTTTCCTCGATCTGCTTGCTAAAACCTTTCCAGAAGTCTTCCAGTACCGGCACCCATTCCTTTGCGCCGTTGGCGATGACATCGAGCTGGTCTTCCAGTTTCGCCGTAAAGTCGTAGTCGACATAGCGCGTGAAGTGCTCGGTCAGGAACTTGTTGACGACGGTGCCGACATCGGTGGAGAAAAACCGTTTCTTGTCGAGCAGTACATATTCGCGTGCTTGCAGCGTAGAAATAATGCTCGCGTAAGTCGAGGGGCGTCCGATGCCATGTTCTTCCAGCGACTTGACCAGGCTGGCCTCGGTGTAGCGCGGCGGCGGCTGGGTGAAATGCTGTTCGCCGTACAGTTTGTCCAGAGGAAGCTGATCGCCGGTTTCCAGCGGGGGAAGCTTGCTTTCGCCCTCCTCTTCCTGATCGTCCTCGCTTTCCAGATAGACCGCGATAAACCCGGGAAAAACCAGAGTCTGGCCACTGGCGCGGAATAGCGTGGCGTCGTCAGCTACGGCAAGATCCAGGCTGACGGTGTCGAATTTGGCCGGGCCCATCTGGCTGGCCAAGGTGCGCTTCCAGATCATTTCATAGAGTTTGATCTGATCGGCGGACAGGAACGCTCGCACGCTATCCGGGGTGCGCAGGATCGAGGTCGGGCGAATCGCTTCATGCGCTTCCTGCGCGTTCTTTGATTTGTTCTTGTACTGAACCGGGGCTTTTGGCAGGTAGTCCGGGTCGAATTTGGCGCTGATGTAATCCCGGATTTCAGCGACCGCTTCGTTGGCGAGGTTGACGGAGTCGGTTCGCATGTAAGTGATCAAGCCTACGGCACCACCGCCGGTGTCTACCCCTTCATAAAGCTGCTGAGCGATGCGCATGGCGCGGTCGGTGGTGAAGCCGAGCTTACGCACCGCCTCCTGTTGCAGCGTGGAGGTGGTAAAGGGAGCCGATGGCTGACGCTGCTTGCGCTTCTTGTCGACCTTGACGACCGTCGCCTGTTTGCCGGAGTTTTCGGACAGGTACTGGATGATGCCGGCCTGAGCAGCCTCTGTGCCAATACTGAATTGATCCAGTTTTTCTCCCTTGTGCTGGAACAGCTTGGCAGAGAACTTTTGTTTGGACTTATGAGTATCGAAATGGATACTCCAGTATTCCTGCGAGACAAAAGCATTGATCTCGGCCTCGCGCTCGCAAATCAGCCTCAGCGCCGGGCTTTGCACCCTGCCGGCGGACAGGCCACGGCGGATTTTGCGCCATAGTAGCGGCGAAAGATTGAAGCCAACCAGGTAATCAAGCGCTCTTCTTGCTTGCTGGGCATTGACCAGCGGCATGAGGATGTCGCGCGGATTGGCGACGGCAGCCTGCACGGCGGATTCGGTGATTTCGTAGAAAACCACGCGTTTTACATTTTTCTTGGCGAGCAGTTTCTTGGACTTGAGCAACTCGGTGAGATGCCATGCAATCGCTTCGCCTTCGCGATCCGGGTCAGTTGCCAGATAGACGTTATCGGCGAGCTTGACCGCTTTGATGATGGCGTCAACGTGCTTGGCGTTGCGCTCGATCAACTGGTACTTCATCTTGAAGTCGTTTTCGGTATCCACCGCCCCCTGTTTCGGAACCAAGTCGCGCACGTGGCCGTAGGAGGCAAGAATCTCAAAATCCTTGCCAAGATATTTTTTTAGCGTCTTGGCTTTGGAGGGGGATTCGACGATCAGTAAGCTGGAGGACATGCGCTCTCGCAAAGGTTAGGGTGGGTGTGAGCGCGGATGATAATGAAGAACCGCCTAGATTGACAAGCGCCTTTTGCTTGGTTAATGCATGGTCGGCTGTGCGTCACCGAACAGCAGATCCTCGATGAACATGAAATCGCTCGCCAACCCTTGGCTGGACAATACCATCAGAACGGTCCATTTGACCTGTTCGAGGGAAACGCCGTGTTCGTTGAGCGCCATAATCCGGTCGATAACCTGTTCCCGCTGCACCGGGTTGAGAATGCCGGACGATTCGAGAAACAGCAGGAAACCATGCGGTTCCGAACCGATCTTCTCGCTTTCCTCTTTGGAATAAAGCCGGTGCGCACGCGAAGCAGTCAGGCCGGGTGGCGGAACTTGCTGCGCCAACTTCTCCAGGCCGTTGACCCATGTCATGGCCTGGTTTATTTCATCGCGTCCGAAGCCTGCCGCACTGAGCTCTTTGGTCAGCGTTCCCTTGTCGGGATAAGCATTGACCTCAAAATAATTTTCGAAAAGATAGACGAGAATATCGAACATTGTATTTGCTTCAATTCGGTGGCTGAAAGGAAATTCAGCGGGGTTGAATGATCTGCTGGAAAAGCCCGCCGGGCAAACTGGCGATTCGACCTTCCAACTCCAGTTGCAACAGCATGGCGCAAACAGTATCGCTCGTCAAGCCACTGCGCGAGGTCAACCTGTCGATGCCGGCAGGGTCAAATCCCAAGGCATCCAGGAGGGGCTGGAAGTCGTTTTCCGGCTCCCGTGCCGTTTTTGCCGGCACGAAAGTTTGCGGCGATATCCATTTCAATTCGTCCTGGATGTCATTGGCGCACTCGACCAATTTTGCACCCTGCTTGATCAGGGCGTGGCACCCCTTGGAAACGGGGGAATGAATCGATCCGGGAATGGCAAAAACCTCTCTGCCCTGCTCCGCCGCCAAGCGTGCGGTGATGAGGGAGCCGCTGCGGATGGCCGCTTCGACAACCAGACAGCCTAGCGCCAGGCCGCAAATGATTCGATTGCGGCGCGGGAAATTATGCGCCTTGCCTTGGGTGCCCAGAGGAAATTCGGAGATCAGGACGCCATGCTGAGCCAGTTCGTGGGCCAGGATATGGTTGCTGGATGGATAAACGATATCCAGGCCCGTTCCAACCACGGCAATGCTGCTGGCCATGCCGCCCAGTCCGCCTCGGTGGGCGGCGGCATCGATGCCCGATGCCAGTCCGCTGACAATGCATAGTCCGTTGTCGCTCAGGTTTCTGGAAAAAGAC
Organism: Betaproteobacteria bacterium; assembly: GCA_021373185.1. Taxonomy (GTDB): domain Bacteria; phylum Pseudomonadota; class Gammaproteobacteria; order Burkholderiales; family Sulfuricellaceae; genus Sulfuricella. The sequence continues at coordinate 50,784 of JAJFTF010000041.1, forward strand.
TCGGCATTGGTCAGCCCTTGTGGTGTTGCGTTGCGGCTGCCGACTACCGCCAGTGACGGTCGGTTCAGAAGTTCGCGCCGTCCTTTGACGTAAAGCAGGGGCGGCGGGTCGGGTATTTGCAGTAAGGTTTGGGGATAATCGACGTCGGCCAAAGTGATGACATGATTTGCCGGGTCATCCAGCCATGCGATGAGCGACGATAGCACATCTCGATCCACTCCGCGCCGGATGTGGTCGGCGATATTCTTGTCGACAGTATCGGCTAGGCTCGCATAGGACGCAGCGTAAATTTCTTTTGGCCCACCGAACGCGTGTAACAGTTTGCGATACGAAACATCGCCCAGGCCGGGGATCAGACTCAGGCCTACCCAGAGGTTAACATCGTCGTTTGACGCACCCATTGGATAAACGGATTAAAAGCGGATATCAGGGCGTGCGCACATCGTCCAGCACGTGCACCGGGCCCTCGCTTTGCATCACCAGCGCGTAGGACAGCTTGTCGAAGACGCGGAAGACAAATGCCAAGCCGTTGCGTTCGTCCGGGAGCTTGATGGTTTTTGCTGAAGTTTCATCGTGCGCGGCAGGAGCGACATTTTTCCCGTGACGGTAAATCGCCAGCACATGGCCGATTTCGAGGCCATCACGTGTGCCCTTGTTCAGGGTGACGATCGCGCCTTTGCCGACTTCGGCAACGCCACCGTAAGCCGAAATAATCCGACCGTAAATGGTTTTTTCCGGGGCGTGGGGCGCATAAGCGCGAGACACATTTTCTTTCGCCTCTACCAACCGGTCGCCGATATTGATTTCCAGAACGGATTTGGTAATGCTGATGGTTGCCGGCTCGCCGAATCGGGTAATTTTGGCGTCACCCAGGTAGACGGCTTCAAATCCGAGAGTCTCTTCCGTATCGGGGTCAACCAGCGCTTTACCCGGCCGGTAAATATGCCAGTGCAACGCGCCGCCCTCTACAACGGATTGCACATAAGCGGAGTTGCCCGCACCCATAATAACGCGGCTTTCCTCGGTACCAACGATATAAGGCGTTTTTTCGAGTTCGCCCTCGGCAATAATCATGGGTTGACTGAGGAACGGCTCAATAGCGGTCGGCGGAATGCTGGATATGGCGCTCGATTCGGTTGCTTCGGCACGGACGTATGGGCTTCGCTTAACGGTTTCCAGCCCTTTGACCAGGCGCAACTCGGGAGAGCCGCTGGTCGTATCCAGAACAATCATATCGCCCGGATAAATCAAGTGCGGGTTCTTGATCTGTTGCGCGTTCATTTTCCAGATTTCCGGCCAGCGCCAGGGCTGCTTGAGGAATTTACCCGCAATGCCCCAAAGCGTGTCGCCCTTGATGACTACATAATGGTCGGGTGGGTTGTCTTGTAGTGCGATATCGGCTGCCGTGGATAGCGAACTTAAGCCGAAAAGCAAAATCAGAGCTAAAATAGGCTTTTTCATGAACGGCCTCGAAGGATGGATTGTTCCTGATCGGCATTAGCGGAAAGCGACAATCCTTGACGAATGCAGGGGTTGTGTTGAATTTTGCATGTAATTAATTAAACAAGCAAGCATTTATGGCCATTTTACATATCCTGCATTACCCTGATGAGCGGCTGCATACCGTAGCGGCTCCGGTTATCGAAGTAGATGAAAAAATCCGGCGGCTGGCGGCTGATATGGCGGAAACCATGTATGCCGCTCCCGGCATCGGACTCGCGGCAACCCAGGTAGACGTGCACCAGCAGGTTATCGTGGTGGATATTTCCGAGGAACGTAATTGCCTGCATGTCTTAATCAACCCGGAAATCATGGCCAGCGACGGGAAAGAAGAGCATGAGGAAGGCTGTCTCTCCGTTCCGGGGATTTACGAAACGGTCACGCGCGCAGAGCGTGTCACGGTGCGCGCTCTGAATGTCGATGGAAAATCTTTTACGCTGAAAGCCGAGGGGTTGCTGGCGATCTGCATTCAGCATGAGATCGATCATCTGAAGGGCAAGGTTTTCGTGGAATACCTGTCGCGTCTGAAACAGACGCGCATTCGGAATAAAATGAAAAAGCTGATGCGCGAAACCCTGTGATGAGATTGATTTTTGCCGGCACGCCGGAGTTTGCGGCAGCCGCCTTGGCGGCGTTGATTGATGCGGGGCATGAAGTTGCCCTGGTGCTAACGCAGCCTGATCGCCCTGCCGGGCGCGGCATGAAGCTGTTGCCAAGCCCGGTTAAGCAACTGGCCTTGCAGCACGGGTTGATCGTGCTGCAGCCGGCGACGCTGAAAGACGTGGAAATCCAGGCGCAACTTGCTGCCGTTAATGCCGACGCGATGATTGTTGCCGCCTACGGCTTGTTGCTGCCGCTGGACGTGCTGACTATCCCCCGCTTTGGCTGTTTGAATATCCACGCTTCGTTGCTACCGCGCTGGCGTGGTGCTGCGCCGATCCAGCGGGCGATTCTGGCGGGCGACCCTGAAACCGGCATCACCATCATGCAGATGAACCGCGGGCTGGATACCGGTGCCATGTTACTGCGCATGGCGCTGCCGATTGCCGTGCAGGACACGGCGGAAACATTGCACGACAAGCTGTCCGGCCTTGGTGCGACCGCCATTATTGCCGCGCTACAGCAGATGGCGTGCGGCGCATTGCATGGTCAGCCGCAAGACGACAGCATGGCGACCTATGCGGCCAAACTGACGAAAGTCGAGGGCCTGCTGGACTGGCGTAAAAGCGCCACCGAACTTGTTCGCGCCGTACGAGCCTATAATCCGTTTCCAGTGGCTCAGGCACGATTCCAGGGTGAAACCTGGCGCATCTGGCAGGCGAACACGATAGACCGGAATAGCGGTTCGCCCGGAGAAATCCTTCAAGCGGACAAGGCGGGCATCTTGGTCGGTTGCGGCGAGGGCGCCCTGCTGTTGACCGAAATCCAGAAGGCGGGCGGCAAGCGGCTGCCTGCAGCAAGTTTCCTGGCGGGAAATCCGCTGAAATCGGGACAAAAATTCGACACTTGAATTCCGGCAGCTTCGCGCCCATTTCAAGGGTGCGATTTTGTAACAGTTAATACGCGAGGGTTTAATGTTAGGAAGCTGGTTCAAGACGACCATATTGATGGCGGCCATCGTCGCGCTGTTCGGCATGATCGGCGCCATGCTGGGTGGCGGCACCGGGATGTTGCTGGCGCTGCTTTTTGGCGGGGCGATGAATATCTGGGCGTACTGGAATTCTGCCGATATGGTGCTGCGGATGTATAACGCGCAGGAAGTGGACGAAAGCAGTGCGCCGCATTTCTACAGCATGATTCGCGATCTGTCGCAACGCGCCAACCTGCCGATGCCGCGCGTTTACATTATCGATGAAGCACAGCCCAATGCCTTCGCCACCGGACGCAACCCGGAACATGCCGCCGTGGCGGCGACTACCGGCATTCTGCAAATGCTTTCCGAGCGCGAGCTGCGCGGCGTGATGGCGCATGAACTGGCTCATGTGCGCCATCGCGATATCCTGATTTCCACCATTTCGGCGACGATGGCCGGCGCAATTTCGGCCTTGGCGAACTTCGCCATGTTCTTTGGTGGGCGTGGCGAGGATGGTCGCCCGGCCAATCCGATTGCCGGTATTCTCGTTGCCTTGCTTGCACCACTGGCGGCGGCTTTGATCCAGATGGCGATTTCCCGTTCGCGCGAGTTCGAGGCCGATCGCGGCGGCGCGGAAATCAGCGGCGAGCCGCGTGCGCTGGCCGATGCGCTGACCAAGATCGAGCGTTTTGCCCAAGGGTTGCCGCTTTCTGCTGCGGAGGCTCACCCTGAAACGGCGCAGATGATGATCATCAACCCGCTTTCCGGCGGCGGCTTGAGCGGTCTGTTCAGCACCCACCCCGCCACCAGCGAGCGTGTGGCGCGCCTGATGGCGCTGGCCCAAGTTCGGTAAACCCCCTTGATCGAAGCCCAATGCTTGGCCAGCACAGCCGTTTCCCGCGTTTTGTCCGGGCAAAATCTCAACCAGGTACTCAATAGCCTTTTTTCTCGCAGCCCGGCGTTAACGCCGCAACAACGCGCTGCCGCGCAGGATATGAGCTACGGCACGCTGCGTTTTTATGGGCAATTGCGCGCCATTCTCGACCTTCTGATCGAAAAGCCCCTGCAGGATGACACTGTGCGCACGCTCCTGCTGGTGGCGCTCTATCAATTGCATTACAGCCGGGCTGCTGGGCATGCCGTGGTCGACCACGCCGTCAAATCCGTCGTGACATTGAAAAACCCCTGGGCCAAGGGGTTGGTCAATGCGGTATTGCGCAATTTTCTGCGGAACCGGCCCGCCTTGCTTGAGCAAGCCGCAGCGAGCGACGAGGGGCGCTACTCTCACCCGCAATGGTGGATCGACAAGCTACGTCGGCAGTATCCGGATCAATGGGCTACGTTGCTGGAAGTCAATAATCAGCATCCGCCCATGACCTTGAGGGTGAACCGCCGGGTAACTTCCGTCGAGGCGTACCTCGCATTGCTCGCGCAGAAGGACATGGAAGGCAGAATAATCGGCGAAAGCGCGATTTTGCTGGAGCAGCCGCTCGTGGTCGACAAATTGCCGGGTTTTGCCGATGGTGCCGTGTCGGTGCAGGATGCCGGCGCACAGTGGGCCGCGCAGTTGCTGGACGTTGCCGCCGGTATGCGGGTATTGGATGCCTGTGCCGCCCCCGGCGGAAAAGCCTCGCACCTGCTGGAGCTGGCGGACATCGACCTGATCGCGCTGGATAACGATGCCGAGCGGCTGAAAAAGATCGAACAGAATTTCCGCCGGCTCAAGCTTGAGGCGCGCTGCGTCGCGGGAGATGCGGCAAAACCCGGTGACTGGTGGGACGGCAAGCCGTTCCAGCGGATTCTGGCGGATGTGCCATGCAGCGCGTCGGGTGTGGTTAGGCGCCATCCTGACATCAAGTGGCTGCGGCGCGAAGCCGACATCCTTTCGTTTGCCGCACAACAGGCGGAAATTCTGGATGCCCTGTGGCGCATGCTGGATAGAGGTGGTAAATTGTTGTACGCCACCTGCTCGGTGTTTGCCGAGGAAAATCAGGAGCAAGTCGCCCATTTTCTGGCGCGGCACGAGGATGCCCGATACTTGCCGCCGCCGTTACCGGAGGCTGAAAATGGGCAATTGATACCCAACCAGCAGCATGATGGGTTCTATTATGGGCTTTTGTATAAATCCTAAATTTTTTGGCTGCGCCCCGGCAATGGCTCTGGCGCTGTTTTTGCTTCTGCCGATAGCGGCAAGGGCGGAGGGCATCGCGGTCAAATCCGCCGAACTGGAATCGGTAGAAGAGGCTTTGGTGCTTCATGCAGAGATGGAGGTCAGCCTCAGCCCGGCGCTGGAAGACGCTTTGAACAAAGGCGTTCCACTCAATTTCATCGCCGATTTCGAACTCAAGAAGCCGCGCTGGTACTGGCTGGATGAAACCATCGTCACCGCGCAACGCCACCTTCGCCTGAGCTATCATGCATTGACCCGCCAATATCAGGTCAATGTCGAAGGCCAATATCAGAATTTTTCCTCCCTGGCCGATGCCCGACGCGAACTGGGGCGATTGAACGAATGGCGGGTGGTCGAAAAGTCCCTGTTGGCAGAGAAACCGCCGGTTGCGAGCAAGGCGCCGGCTTTGGAGAAGGCTCCGACAACAAACAAGGCGCCGACTTCAGAGAAAGCGCCTGCGGTAAGTAAGGTACCGGCTTCGGAGAAAGCCTTGGCGACAGACAAGGCGCCAATTTCGGAGAAAACCCCGGTGACCGACAAGCCCCCGCTTCCGGTTTCGGATAAGGTGCCGGCATTGGAGAAAGCCCCGGTACTGGACAAAGCGTCCGCGCCGGAAAAAGCCCCGACCAGGAAGCACTCGGCTTACGTTGCTGGCCTGCGCATGAAGCTGGATTTGACGCAGTTGCCGAAACCCTTGCAGGTGAACGCGCTGACGTCCAAGGATTGGAACCTGGATTCGGAATGGCATCGCTGGAACGTTACACCTTGATGTGGGCCGGTAACGGCGGAAGGGCGCGATGAAATACGTCCTCTACCTGTGCGTCGGCCTTGGCGCCGTTGCGCTATATTTGCTGTCCAACGCCAGTTCGAATACTGCGGAATTTTCCCAGTATTACACCCTGTTGCTGGGAGTGAACGGCGCACTGGCGGCCTGCCTGCTGGCGCTGGTTTTTTATCAGTTGTGGAATCTGCGGCGCAATCTCAAGGCGAAGGTTTTTGGTTCCAAGCTGACCCTGCGGCTGCTTCTGATGTTTTCATTGGTGGCGGTGCTGCCTGGCGTATTGGTATACGGGATTTCGGTGCAGTTTCTCGGCAAAAGCATCGAATCCTGGTTTGATGTGCGCGTGGACAATGCGCTGGAGGGCGGCTTGAGCCTGGGCCGCAGCGTGCTTGACAACCTGTTGAGCGACCTCAACAAAAAAGGCGAAAATATGGCGTTGGCGCTGTCGGATCGTCCGGATGGCGATCCGCTGATGTTGCTGAACAACTTGCGCGAACAGTCTGGCGTACAGGAAGTGACGCTGTTCAGCGCACGCGGCGCAATCATTGCTTTTTCCGGCAGCGAGTCGGCAGGCCTGCTGCCCGAGCGACCGTCTTCCATGCTGTTGCGCAAGGTGCGCCAGCAACAGCCCTATGCCGCAATCGAGGATATTCCGGGAAAAGGGCTGTATTTACGGGTTATTGTTCCGGTCAATGCGCTCGGCCTGGATGAAAGCATTCGTGTCCTGCAGTTGCTCCAGCCGGTTCCGGCGCGGCTGTCGAGGGATGCGGAAACTGTGCAGACGGTGTATCGCGATTACCAGGAATTGTCGGTCTCGCGGCAGGGATTGAAGCGGATCTATGGGCTGACCTTGACGCTGGCGTTGTTGCTGGCGCTGCTTTCCGCGATTGCGCTGGCTTTTTTGTTGAGTGCACGCCTCTCCGCGCCGCTCGGCCTGCTGGCGCGGGGAACGCAGGCGGTTGCTTCCGGCGATTTCAGCGCCATGCCGACGGTGAGCAGCAGGGATGAATTGGGCTCCCTGATGCAATCGTTTAACGACATGACCCGGCAACTGGCGGAAGCGCGCGGCGTGGTCGAACTCAACCAGCGCCAACTGGAGACGGCGAAAGCTTACCTGGAAAGCATCCTGGCGCATTTATCCAGCGGGGTGCTGGCGTTTGACGAAAATCTCAGTCTTAAAACCATGAACCCTGCGGCGGCGGGAATTCTGGGTGTGGATTTGTCCGCGCTGAGCAAGCGGCGTTTTTACAAGTGGGCGCTCAGCGATGAGGCGCTGAAAGCCTTGGCCGTGGAAGTAGAGCAACAGTTTCGCCATGCCGATGCCAAGGAATGGCAGATTCAGATGGAGTATGCCGGCAAGAACGGCAACCAGGTATTGCTGGTGCGCGGCACGCGTTTGCCGGCGGCGGTGGGCAACGATTTCATTGTGGTGTTCGACGATATCACGCACCTGCTTCAAGCCCAGCGCGACGCGGCATGGGGCGAAGTGGCGCGGCGGCTGGCGCACGAAATCAAGAATCCGCTTACGCCGATCCAGCTTTCTGCCGAGCGGCTCGAACACAAGCTGGCCGGCAAGCTGGCCGAACCGGATGCGGCAATGCTGACGCGGGCGACGCAAACCATCGTCAACCAGGTGACGGCGCTGAAGAGCATGGTGAATTCCTTCGCCGAATACGCCCGTGCTCCCGGCCTGAATCTGAAAATGGTGGATCTCAATCAGTTGGTGAATGAAATACTGGCGCTCTACGAGCATTCCGCCGCGCCGATCACAACCTGCCTGGCGCCGGCATTGCCGTTGACTGAGGGCGATTCAACCCTGTTGCGCCAAGTGGTGCACAATTTGCTGCAAAATGCCCAGGATGCCCTGGTCGATATGGAGGCACCGCAGATTGTGGTGGAAACCTCCATGGAGGAAAACAAGATCAAGCTGAGTGTTCGGGATAACGGCTGCGGATTTCCCGATTCGCTCATGGCCCGGCTGTTCGAGCCTTACGTGACGACCAAATCGAAAGGCACGGGATTGGGGCTGGCCGTGGTGAAAAAAATTGTAGAGGAGCATCACGGTACGATGAACGTCGAAAATATTTTGCCTCACGGGGCGAATGTATGTGTTTACCTACCATGCAGGGAAGAGGTTTAGATGGCGGCTAATGAGATACTGGTGGTGGATGACGAAGTCGGCATTCGCGAATTATTGAGTGAAATCCTGCATGACGAAGGCCACATTGTCGTGCTGGCAGAAAATGCCGGCGCCGCGCGCGCCTATCGTAGCCAGAAGCGCCCGGATCTGGTGTTGCTGGATATCTGGATGCCGGACACGGATGGTATTTCGTTGTTGAAGGAGTGGGAAAGCGCGGGTTTGCTGACCATGCCTGTCGTGATGATGTCCGGTCACGGCACCATTGATACTGCGGTCGAGGCAACGCGCATCGGCGCCGTTGATTTCCTGGAAAAACCGATTGCCCTGCAAAAGTTGCTGGGCACTGTCGAGCGCGCACTGAAAAAAACCGAGCCGTTGCCGCGTAATGGCGAGGCGCTGTCCGGCATGGGTGCCGGGGCGGCGATCGGCGAGCTGAGAAAACGGCTGGAGCAGGTTGCCGGCCAACTTGTTCCATTACTGCTGATCGGCGAAGCGGGTTCCGGCATGGAGTTGTGCGCGCGCTCCCTGCATCGCCCTGGCACCCCATGGATCATGCCGGAGGGGCTGTCGGTCCTGGCGGACAACCCGATGGATCTGTTGGAGAGGGCGCGCGACGGTTTGCTTTACCTGGAAGAAATCGGGAGTCTGGGCAAGCTGGAACAGAAGGGGCTGGTTCTGATTTTAAACAAGCTGGAAAAATACGGAGTACGCTTGGTGTGCTCTGCGGATTCGGGTTTGTCGCAATTGGTCGAAGAAGGCCAGTTTGATGCGCGGCTGTTTCAGGCCATCAATGGCCTGACGCTGGCGGTGCCCAGCCTGCGTGAGCGGCGCGAGGACATTCCAGACCTTGCCCGGCAGATACTGGCGCAACTGGTTGAAACCGGACAGTCCGGCGCCCACCGCTTTGCCGATGTCGCATTGAGCCGATTGCGCGACGAGAACTGGCCCGGCAATCTGCCGCAACTGCATAACGTGGTGAAAACGCTGGCGCTGACCTCTCTGGCCGAAGAGATTGCGCTGGAAGATATTGACCGGGTACTTGGCCCATTTACGCCGACCAACCAACTGGCTTCGGTTTCATATCCGCTCTCCCTTGACCCGCCCTTGCGGGAGGCGCGCGACGAATTCGAGCGAATTTATTTCGAGCACCAGATCAAGAAGGCTGGCGGCAACATGAGCCGCCTGGCAGAAAATGTTGGCCTGGAGCGCACCCATCTCTATCGCAAGCTGAAGCAACTGGGCATTGCCACGGGCAAAAGCGAAGCAAGCCGTTGAGCGGCAGCATTGGGCAAATCAACGGTTTGAGCCAAGAGAGGAAAGGGATAGAATTGCGCACCCTGAACGATGGCAAAACGCGTTGTAATGTTGATCGGCAGGAAAATCGGCGGCGAAGGAATGGCAGGCAATGAGTTCAGCAGAAAAAATACCCGGCGAAGCTGACGACGGCAAAGTCAAGCGATCCGGCCTGATGGTTGCGGCTATCGGCGTAGTGTTTGGCGACATCGGTACCAGCCCGCTGTACACCCTGAAAGAGGTGTTTCATGGCGCTCATGGCATCGCTCCCACGCACGAACATGTGCTGGGCGCGCTGTCGCTGGTGTTGTGGGCGTTACTGATCGTGGTCTCGCTCAAGTACGTGGTGTTCATCATGCGTGCCGACAACAACGGCGAGGGCGGCATCATGGCGTTGCTGGCGCTGACGCTGAAAAGCGCGCCAGGGGACACGCGCAGTCGCTGGCTGTTGATGTCGATGGGGATTTTCGGTGCCGCGCTATTTTACGGCGACGGCGTGATTACCCCGGCAATTTCCGTCTTGTCCGCCGTGGAGGGGCTAAAAATCGCCACCCCCGCGTTCGAGCCCTATGTCATCCCGATTACCCTGGCCGTGCTGACGGGGCTGTTTCTTTTCCAGCGCAAGGGAACCGCCAGCGTCGGCGCGCTGTTCGGACCGGTGATGATCGTTTGGTTCGCCACCCTGGCATTGCTCGGGGTCATCAATATTTATCATGAACCCGGCGTGTTGCATGCGGTCAACCCGCTCCACGGCGTTTATTTCTTTGCGGAACATAAATGGTATGGTTTTCTCGCCTTGGGTGCCGTGGTTCTGGCTGTGACGGGGGGGGAAGCGCTTTACGCCGACATGGGCCACTTTGGCCGCATGCCGATCAGAACCGCATGGTTCTTCCTGGTGCTGCCGTCGCTGCTGCTCAATTATTTTGGCCAGGGCGCGCTGATGATCGGCAATCCTGCCGCAGTGGAAAATCCATTTTACCTGCTCGCGCCGTCATGGGCTCTTTACCCCATGGTCGCCCTCGCTACCCTGGCTACGGTGATTGCTTCGCAAGCGGTGATTTCGGGCGCTTTTTCCGTCACCCGTCAGGCGATGCAACTGGGCTACTGCCCTCGCCTCGAAGTGCGGCATACCTCGGAAAAGGAAATCGGCCAGGTTTACGTGCCGGCCATCAATTGGGCGCTGCTCATCGCGATTATCGCGCTGGTGCTGGGGTTCCGTTCCTCCAGCAATCTTGCCGCCGCATATGGCATCGCAGTGACGGGCACCATGGCGATCGATACCATCCTGGCGGTGGTCGTGGCGCGCGCACTGTGGGGATGGAGCTGGCCGACGCGTATCGCTGTCGCCGCCTTTTTCCTGATTATCGACCTGGCATTCTTCAGCGCCAACGCCATGAAAATCCCGCAGGGGGGCTGGTTCCCGCTGGTCGTCGGCATTGCGGTGTTCACTCTGCTTTCCACCTGGAAGCGGGGGCGTGCGCTGCTGTTTGACCGGCTGCGGGATAGTGCGATTGCGCTCGAGCCGTTTCTTGCCGGAATTGCCGCCCACCCGCCGTTGCGCGTTTCCGGCACGGCGGTTTTCCTCACCGCCAACCTCGATGGCGTGCCCCACGCCATGCTGCATAACCTGATCCACAATAAAGTGCTGCACGAACGGGTGGCATTGCTGACGGTTATCACCGAGGATGTTCCCCATGTGCCGGAAATCGATCATGCCGAAGTGCTGCCGCTGGGAGAGGGATTCTTCCGGATTATCGTGCGCTATGGTTTCAAGGATGAGCCGGATATTCCCAAGACGCTGATGCAGTGCGAGGAATATGGGCTGGCATTCCATATGATGGAAACGTCTTTTTTCATCAGTCGGGAAACGCTGATCGCGACCATGGCGCCGGGCATGGCGCTGTGGCGGGAAAAGCTGTTTATCAGCATGGCGCGCAATGCCGGCAGCGTCACCGCCTACTTCAAGATTCCCACCAACCGGGTGGTGGAGTTGGGGACGCAGATCGAGCTGTAAAGCGGGATCTGTGCGGGACAAACCGGCTATTTTTTCAGCATCGCCATCATTTGCGCCAGTCGCGCCGTGCCTTCCGTTTTCTGTTCTTCCGGCGCACGCTCCCGTCCGCTGATGCGCAAGTCGTCCTGTGCCAGTTCGGTGATAAAGCGGCTTGGCTCACAAGCCTGCCATTCCCGCCCGCGCTTGCGTTTCGAGCAATAGCTCAGGGTCAGCCCGCGTTGCGCGCGGGTGATGCCGACGTACATCAGGCGCCGCTCTTCCTCGACCTTGGTGTCATCTTCGACGCACTCGCGATGCGGCAGGATGCCCTCCTCTACCCCCACCAGGAACACATGGGGATATTCCAAGCCCTTTGCCGCATGCAGAGTGGACAGACGCACCGCATCGACATCATCGCTGTCGCGGTTCTCCAGGATGTTGATCAGCGCGATCGACTGGGTGAGTTCAATGATGTTCTTGCCGTCTTCTTCGCCCTTTTTCGACAGCCAGGCGGCGAACTCCACCACGTTGTTCCACTTGCTTTGCGCGGCACGCGGTTCTTCACTGTCGAACAGGTGCGCTTCGTAGCCGATTGCCTTGAGCAGGTCGTCGATGATGGCGGCAGCCGGCTCCCGCTCGGCGCGGTCTTGCAGGTTGTTGATGAAGCGGCAAAACTCCATCAGCGCATGGAACTGTTTGGCGCCGAGCAGGCTTTCCGCGCCGGCCTCGAACGCGGCGGCAAACAGGCTATGGTGGCGTTCGCAGGCATACGTGCCGAGTTTCTCCAGGGTTTGCGTGCCGATGCCTTTTCGCGGCGCAGTGGCGGCGCGAATGAAGGCCGGGTCGTCGTCGCTGTTGGCCAGCAGGCGCAGATAGGCAATCACATCGCGGATCTCGGTCTTGTCGAAGAACGAGCTGCCACCGCTCAATTGGTAGGGGATGCGGTCATTGCGCAGGTGCTGCTCGAACACCCGCGCCTGATGGTTGCCGCGGTACAGGATGGCATAGTCGGCAAAGCGCGTGCGGTGCTCGAACTTGTGCGCCAGCAATCGCATCACCACGCTTTCCGCTTCGTGCTCTTCGTCCTTTGCGGCCAAGACGTGAATCGGGTCGCCCAGGCCGAGGTCGCTCCACAGCTTCTTCTCGAACAGCTTGGTGTTGTTGGCGATCAGGCTGTTGGCGACGCGCAGGATGCGGATGCAGGAGCGGTAGTTTTGCTCCAGCTTGATCACGTGCAGGCGGTCGTAATCTTCGCGCAGGGTATGCAGGTTCTTGATGTCTGCTCCGCGCCAGCCGTAGATCGCCTGGTCGTCGTCGCCCACCGCGGTGAAGGCGCCGCCCGTGCCGGTCAACTGGCGCAGCAGTTGGTACTGGCAACTGTTGGTGTCCTGATATTCGTCGATCAGCAGGTAGCGCAGCTTGTTGCGCCATTTCTCCAGCACGTCGGGGGCGGCACCGAACAATTCGACCGGTAGCCGGATGAGGTCGTCGAAATCCACTGCCTGATAGGCGCGCAAGGTGTCCTGATAAGCCAGATAAATTTTCGCGGATTGCTGCTCCAGATCGTTTGTCGCATGTTTCAGTGCCGTATCGGGCGAGACCAGCGAGTTCTTCCACAGCGAAATGGTCTGCTGCACGCGGCGGATCTCGCCCTTGTCGGTGGTTTTAAGAATGTCGCTGATCACGCCGGCGGCATCGGCGGAATCGAAGATCGAGAATTTCGGCTTGTAACCGAGGCGCGCGGCATCCTGGCGCAGGATTTTCATGCCCAGCGAGTGGAAGGTAGTGACGGTCAGCCCGCGGCTGGGCTTGCCGTGCAACAGCTTGGCCGCGCGCTCCGACATCTCGCGCGCCGCCTTGTTGGTGAAGGTGATCGCGGCGATGTGGGCGGGCGAGTAGCCGCATTCCTCGATCAGGTAGGCGATCTTGTGGGTGATCACGCGGGTTTTGCCGCTGCCCGCGCCGGCCAGAACCAGTAGCGGGCCATCCAGGTATTTGACAGCTTCGCGCTGGGGCGGGTTGAGGTGGGAGAGCATGGAGTCCGGGGTGCAGAGTAGGTAGCGCGTAGGTGCAATTTTATCACATGGGACGAATCGCCCCCTGTAAAATGCCCGCTAACCCATTAAGGACGATTGATAATGGCAACCTATGCCATCGGCGACATCCAAGGCTGCTTTCAGGCGCTGCAATTGCTGCTCGACAAGACCGGCTTCAACCCGGCGCAAGACCGCATCTGGCTGGTCGGCGACATGGTCAACCGCGGCCCGGATTCACTGGCGGTGCTGCGCTGGGCCAAGGGGTTGGGCGATGCCGCCACCATCGTGCTTGGCAACCATGACCTGCATTTGCTGGCGGTGGCCTATGGCTTCGTCAAGCCGCATCGCAAGGATACGCTGGACGAAGTGCTGGCCGCGCCGGATCGCGCCGAGCTGTTCGACTGGCTGCGCCATCAGCGTTTGTTCTATAGCGAAGGCGAGTATGTGCTGGTGCATGCCGGTCTGCTGCCGCAGTGGTCGGTGAAAAAAGCCGCCGCGCTCGCCCATGAGGTCGAACAGACGCTGCGCGGCAAGCATTACCTGGCTTTTTTCCAGCACATGTACGGCAACGAGCCCACAGTCTGGAGCAAAGACCTGCATGGCATGGCGCGGCTGCGGCTGATTACCAACGGCATGACGCGATTGCGCTTCTGCACCCCGCAGGGAGAGATGGACTTCGCTCACAAGGAGCCGCCGGACATGTGTCCGCCCGGCCTGTTGCCCTGGTACGAAGTCGTTGGCCGCAAGAGCAGCAATGCCACGATTATCTTCGGTCACTGGTCGGCGCTCGGGCTGGAGGTGCGCAGCAACCTGATGGCGCTGGATACCGGTTGTTTGTGGGGCGGCAAGCTTACTGCGGTGCGGCTGGAGGATCGGCAGGTATTCCAGATTTCCTGCAAGGAGCTGCCAGGTTCAACCAACTGGCGATAGCGGTTTCGGCCAAGGCGGCCAGCTCGCGCCGGCTCCGGTTCTGTACCGGTAGCGGTTCCAGATAAGTAATTTCGGCCATCAGTGCCGGTTCCCGCAAAACACGGAACAGCGAATCGGCAAAGCTCATGTCGTCGATATAGGCTGCGGCTGCGTTCGGCGAGCCGTCACGGTTCTTGTAACGGATCGCCACCGGCCAGAGCAGCGCGCCACTGTCGATGGCGGGCTGCAGCAGGGAGGCATGGAATGGCCGCAGCCGCGAACCGGCGCTGGTGGTACCCTCGGGAAACACGGCCACGCAGTCGCCTGCGTTCAGCGCATCGCTCACCGCCCGATTGGCGCGCGCCGTGTCATGTCGCCGCGCCCTTTCGATGAAGATGGTACCCACCTTCGCCGCCAGCCAGCCGATCACCGGCCAGGCGCGTACTTCGGCTTTGGAGACGAAGCGCACCGGTCGCACGGCGTTAAGCAGGTAAATATCCAGCCAGGAAATATGATTGGCGACGAACAAGATCTTTCCCGTCGAAGTTTCAGGGGGACCACCTTTGACCTCCAGCTCGATGTTCAGGATGGCGAGCAGGCGGATCGCCCAAGTGCGGATCAGCTTAATTTGCCGCACTTGGCCGACAAGGGGAAACAGCAAGGCCGCTTTCGCCACGCCCGCCAGCAAATGGAGACCGATCAGGAATAATCGTGTAGAGCGGGCTAAAAAACCGTTTCCCCGATTAGCCTGCCGCTCCCAGGAAGTGTCTTGCATATCGCCTGTTCACCTTGGACATGGGCAGCAGCACCAGAAAGTCCGCGGTATTGAAATCGGGATCCCACGCGGGGTCGCCGCAAATGTAGGCGCCTGCGTTCATATAGCCCTTAAGTAGCGGGGGCATGGGCGCAGGCTCGGAAGAATCGCCATTGAGCTTGTCCAAGGGGAGCGCGCAATGCGGGAAGACGCGCCACTCGATGGGGCTCATGTTATTGACTCGGAGATTATTATAAAGGCTGGCTGCTGCGTGTCCACCATCGGCCATGCTTACGCTGGCGCAACCCATCATGTATTCGTAGCCGCGAGTGAGCATGTACTTCGCCAAGCCAGCCCACAACAGGCTGATTGCAGCGCCGTTGCGATAATCGGGATGAACGCAGGAGCGGCCAACCTCAACCATACTGGGCGCTAAGTGCAGCAGCCGTGTAAGGTCGAACTCGCTTGCCGAGTAGAAGCCACCGATCTTTTTCGCCTGTTCTGGCGGGAGAATGCGATAGGTGCCGATCACCTCGCCGGTATCGCCGGCGCGTATCAGGAGATGTTCGCAAAACGGGTCGTAAATGTCCTGATCCAGCCCGGTTTCGCCTCCCGGCAGGCGCGCGCCCATTTCCTCGGCGAACACCTGATAGCGTAGGCGTTGAGCCTTTTTTACATCGTCCGGGGATTCCGCATAGGCTAGAAAAAGCTTTTTCGATGATGCGCTGCCGGGTGTTTGTGCCTGTTGTAACTGCATTTTCGCCTCCTATCCATTGGTGGATGGAGGAACGATAAATGCCAAGCATTACCGCAGGGTGACGGCGGAATTACATTTATATTACAGCGGCGGTGCCAGCGCCGACCGGCTAATGGCTGATGCGCGTCACGCCGCCGCCCGACAGGACCCGTACCCGTTCGCCGACGTTGAACTGTTCGTCGGCTTCCTGGGTTACCGCAATGAGGTGACCGTTTTCCAGCTTGACGGTGATTTCCAGCCCATTCTTGCTCATTACGCCCTCTTCGATCATGGAGCCGCCCACGCCACCGGCCACTGCCCCCAGAATCGTCGCGACGGTGCTGCCCTTGCCCTGCCCGACATTGCTGCCGGCGATGCCGCCGATCACGGCGCCGGCACCTGCGCCGACCGGGCTTTTGGTGCCCTCGATCTTGACGTGGCGCACGCTCTCCACCACGCCCATTTTGACTTCCTGAACCTGGCGCGCCTGTTCGCGGCTGTAAGCGCCGCCCGACATGCTCGACACGCACCCGCCCAGTGCTGTTACGGATATCGTCAGTGCGGCAAGCAATTTCAGTAAATTGGTATTCATTGTTCAGTCCCTATTCAAGGTTCGTGCCAAAGTTTTCTTTAAAGCGCACGAGCAGCTCCTCGCGCGCAAGATGGTGGTTTTGTCCGCCACGGCTGGCGATCTTGACTGCGCCCAGCAACGAGGCCAGGCGTCCAGTGGTTTGCCAGTCCATGCCGTTCGAGATGCCATACAACAGGCCGGCACGGTAGGCATCGCCGCAACCGGTAGGATCAACCTCATCTCCTGCTTTAACGCAGGGGATATCGTAGCGTTGACCATCGGCATGGATCTCCGAACCCTGCGCTCCTCTTGTGACAATCAGCGCCTTGACAAGTTTTGCCACCTGCTCGATTTTTTTGCCGGTGCGCTCCTGCAACAACTGCGCCTCGTAATCGTTGAGCGCGACGTAATCCGCCATTTCAACAAACTGCAACAGCTCTTCGCCGTTGAACATCGGCAGGCCCTGGCCGGGATCGAACACGAACGGAATGCCCGCCTCGTGGAATTCGCGGGCGTGTTGCAGCATGCCGTCGCGCCCGTCTGGGGCGACGATGCCCAAGCCCACATTGCTCGCATCGCCCACATGGTTGTGGTGGGAATGATTCATCGCGCCAGGGTGGAAGGCGGTAATCTGATTGTCCGCCATGTCGGTGGTGATGAAGGCCTGAGCCGTGAAGTTGCCCGGCATGCGCAGCACGTGCGATTGCGCCAGGTCGAGATTGTCCAGCCGGTGGGCATAGGGGCCGAAATCGTCGCCCACCGTCGCCATGATCAACGGTTCGCCGCCGATCATCTTCAGATTGTAGGCGATGTTGCCGGCGCAGCCGCCGTACTCGCGCCGCATGTCTGGCACCAGGAAAGCCACGTTGAGGATGTGAATCTGTTCCGGCAGGATGTGATTCTTGAAGTGGTCGTGAAACACCATGATGGTGTCGAAAGCGAGAGAGCCGCAGATCAGTGTGCGCATGGGGTTTTCCGTACGAAGATTAAAAGGGGTGTAAATAAAAATTCAGCCACAGAGTGCGCGGGGATTTCACCCAGCTTTTCTCTGTGGCTGCTGTTTCACGGTGCCGGGCGCTCCGGTGAAACGGATTACGCAGCAGGCGCTTTCCATGTCAGATCAAGTTCTCGTGCTGCCTTCACATCATCCAGGCGACGTACCGGCATGGTGTGCGGCGCGGTTTTGACCAGTTCCGGGTTGGCGTGGGCTTCATCGAGGACTTCCTTCAGGGCCGCAACAAAAGCATCCAGCGTCTGTTTCGATTCGGTTTCGGTCGGCTCGATCAACAGGCACTCCGGCACCAGCATCGGGAAGTAGGTTGTGGGAGCGTGGAAGCCCTTGTCGAGCAAGCGCTTGGCGACGTCCATCGCGCTCACGCCGGTTTGTTCCTTCAAGCTCTTGAGGGTGACGATGAACTCATGGCTGGCGCGGCGTTGCGGGAAAGCGATATCGAAACCGGCTTTCTTCAATTCCGCCATCAGGTAATTGGCGTTGAGGGTGGCGTAATCCGCGACGCGGCGCATTCCCTCCCCGCCCAACATGCGTGCATAAGCATAGGCGCGCAGCAGTATGCCGGTGTTGCCCTGAAACGCCGACAGGTGGCCGATGCTTTGCGGCAGGTCTTTTTCCGTCACCAGCCGGTAGCGACCGTTGTCATGCGCCACAATGGGCACCGGCAGAAACGGCAGCAGGCGCTCACTTACGCCCACCGGGCCGGAACCAGGTCCGCCGCCGCCATGCGGGGTGGAAAAGGTTTTGTGCAGGTTGACGTGAATCACATCGAAGCCCATGTCGCCTGGCTTGACGCGACCGAGAATGGCGTTGAGGTTGGCGCCATCGTAATAAAGCAGGCCGCCGGCCTCGTGCACGATTTTTTGCATTTCCTGGATGTTCTGCTCGAACACGCCCAGGGTGGACGGATTGGTCAACATCAGGCCGGCGGTCTGCGGCCCGACTGCGGCCCGAAGCGCCGCCAGATCGACGTTGCCGTCGCGGTCGGTGGGTATTTCCTTAATCGTGTAGCCGCACATCACCGCCGAGGCCGGGTTGGTGCCGTGCGCTGCGTCCGGCACCAGCATTTCGGTGCGCGCCGTGTCGTCACGGGCCGCGTGATAAGCGCGGATCATCGCCACGCCGGCGAATTCGCCCTGCGCCCCGGCCATCGGGGTGAGCGAAACGCCGGCCATGCCGGTCACGTCCTTGAGCATTTCCTGCAACTCGAACAAACAGGCAAGCACGCCCTGTCCGGTGGTTTCCGGCGCCAGCGGGTGGCGCGCCAGAAACTGCGGCAGCATCGCCATCTGGTGCGCTCCACGCGGGTTGTACTTCATGGTGCAGGAGCCGAGCGGGTAGAAATGGGTGTCGATCGAAAAATTCTTCTGCGACAGCCGGGTGTAATGGCGCACCGCATCCATTTCGGAAACTTCCGGCAGCAGTGGCTTGCCGGCGCGGCGCAGATGGGCGGGGATATCGTCCGCTTCCGGTTGGGAAGCGGGGGCTTGGGACGGGTTTTTGCGACCGGGGCGGGAGAGTTCGAAAATCAACATGCTACAGGCTATCCTTTCACCGCAGCCAGCGCTGCGTCGTAATCGGGTTCATCGGTAATTTCCGGCACCAGTTGCGAGTACAGCACGATGTCGTTCTCATCGAGCACGATCACCGCCCGCGCGCACAGGCCGGCCAGCGGATGGGTCTTGATCAGCACGCCGTAGTCCTTCTCGAAATCGCGACCGCGCATGGTGGAAAGCATGACCACCTTGTCCAAGCCTTCTGCGCCGCAGAAACGTGCCTGGGCGAACGGCAAATCGGCGGAAATCACCAGCACCACGGTATTGTCCAGATTGTTGGCTTCCATGTTGAACTGGCGGGTGGACGTCGCGCACACCGGTGTATCGATACTTGGCACAATGCTCAGAATTTTGCGTTTGCCGGCAAACGCGCTCAGCGACACGTCGTTCAGGTTCTTGTCCACCAGCATGAAGCCGTGCACTGACTCGCCGGGCAGGGGAAAGTGGCCGAGGATTTCCACGGGGCTGTCTTTAAACGTAACGATTGCCATGAGTATTCTCCTTGAAACGGGATTAGTGTTCAGGTGAGCAAATTACCACTTGCTGGTGGCGGTCGGTTTAAGTCTAGTACAGGCGGGGCCGGAATTGTGGCGGGAAACGATGCGCTCGAGGTTTTCCACGAACTTGCGGATGTCCTCTGCGGTTTTTGTTTCCGTGGCACACACCAGCAGTGCGTTGCCGAGCTCCGGGTAATAAGGCGTCAGATCCAGCCCGCCCAAGATGCCTTGCGCTTCCATGGCGCGCAACACGTCGGCGACCGGCATGTCGAAGGTGAGCACGGCTTCGTGGAAGAACGGCTCGGAAAACACTCGCTCCACTCCGGCGATCAGGCAAGCCTGCTCCACCAGCAGCCGGGTGTTGGCATGGCAGGCCGCAGCGACCCGCTCCAGGCCGCTCTGGCCGAGCAGCGAAAGATGGATCGCCGCGGTCGTCGCCATCAGGCCCTGGTTGGTGCAGATGTTGGAAGTCGCCTTGGCGCGGCGGATATGCTGTTCGCGCGCCTGCAAAGTGAGGCAGTAGCCGGTCTTGCCGTCCAAATCCACGGTGCGTCCGACCATGCGCCCCGGCATCTGGCGAGCGAGCGCTTGCTTGCAGCACAGGAAGCCAAAATAGGGGCCGCCGGACGAAAGCGGCGCACCCAGCGGCTGGCCTTCGCCGACCGCGATGTCGGCACCTCTGCCGCCCCACTGGCCGGGCGCCTTGAGCAAGCCGAGCGAAACCGGGTTGACTGCGCCGATCACCAGCATGTTGTGGGCGTGCGCCCAATTGGTCAGCTCGTCCACTTCTTCCAGCACGCCGAAGAAATTCGGCTGCTGGATCACCAGCGCCGCAAAATCGCCGCCTTCGAAGCGCTTCAGCGATTCCGCGACGGCGTCGCCGCCGCCGGTACAGTAAGGTACGGGAACCAGTTCGATACCTTGGTTCTTCACCAACGCATCCGCCACCTGCTGCCAGATCGGGTGGACGCAGGCCGGCACCAGGATGCGGCGCGACGACTTGTGCGCCCGCACCGCCATCAGCACCGCTTCCGCCAAGGCGGAGGCGCCGTCGTACATGCTGGCGTTGGACACATCCATGCCGGTGAGCGAAGCCATCATGGTCTGGAATTCATACAACAGTTGCAGCGTGCCTTGGCTCGCCTCGGCCTGGTAAGGCGTATAGGCGGAATAAAACTCACCGCGCCCGGCGATCTGCCAGACCGCCGCCGGAATGTGATGCTCGTAAGCGCCCGCGCCGATGAAGTTCAGATAGCGTCCATCCTGTTCCGCCCGTTCCTGCATCAGGCGGCCAATGGCCATCTCGTTCATTGCCTCGGGGACATGCTCAAGCTTGTCGGCGCGCAGCGCAGGGGGAATTTCATCGAACAGGTTTTCGATGGAATCCGTGCCGATGGCTTTCAGCATGGACTGGATATCTTCTTCGGTATGGGGGATGAAAGGCATGGGGTTTCTCTGAATGTGGTGAGATCAAGGGTAAGGGGTGAGAAGGTGAGGGGTGAGGCGAAAGGTCACTCTCCCGCTGCACCGTTTTGGATTTCCCGCCTCACCCCTAACGAATCATCAGTGTGCTTCGCTTTCCACCAGCGCCTGATAAGCGGTGGCATCGAGCAGCCCAGCCAAATCGGCAGGGTTGGCCGGCTTGATCTTGAACATCCAGGCGGCGTAAGCGTCCTGGTTGATCTGTTCGGGGGCGTCCGCCACCTCGGCGTTCGCCGCAACCACTTCACCGGCCAGCGGCGCATAGACATCGGAAGCGGCCTTGACCGACTCCACCACCGCGCATTCTTCACCGGCCTTGAGCTGGCGGCCGACTGCGGGGTTTTCCACGTACACCATGTCGCCGAGAAGCTCCTGGGCGTGATGGGTAATGCCGACGGTTACTGTGCCGTCGGCTTCTTGCCGGGCCCATTCGTGGGATTTGGTGTATTTCAGGTTGTTGGGGATGCTCATGTTTTTCTCCTTAAATAGTTGTCAGGCTTTTGCCGTTGCGGGCGAAGGGCAATTTCACCACTTTGGCATTCAAGCGCTTGTCTCGAATTTCCACTTGCACCGTATCGCCGACAGCCACGGCCTGCGGCATGCGCGCGAAGGCGATGGACTGGCTCAGGGTCGGCGAAAAGCTGCCGCTGGTAATTTCGCCGTCGCCGTGCGGCGTGACGACTTTCTGGTGGCCGCGCAGCACGCCCTTGTCGAGCAGAACCAGCCCGAGCATCTGCATGGCAGCCGGCTTGGCCAGCAGCGCTTGCTTGCCGATGAAGTCGCGCGGGCTGACCAGGTCGATAGTCCATGCCAGGCCGGCTTCGAGCGGGTTGACGTCCTCGCCCATGTCCTGGCCGTAGAGGTTCATGCCGGCTTCGAGGCGCAAGGTGTCGCGCGCGCCCAAGCCGATTGGCCCGACGCCGCAGTCATGCAGGGTTTGCCACAAGCTGCCGGCTTCCGCCACCGGCAGCATGATTTCGAAACCGTCCTCCCCGGTGTAGCCGGTACGGCCGATGAAATACTGGGCGAATTCGCCAGCCTGGAACGGTTTGAGCGATTCGGTCGCAGCGCGCGAACCGGCGATTGCCTGCCAGGTTTTTTCCCGCGCATTCGGCCCCTGCACCGCGATCATCGCCAGGTCGCGGCGCGGCTTGATGGCCAGTTGCGGCGCATGGGCGGCGCGCTGTTGTTCCATCCAGGCCACATCCTTTTCCGCCGTGCCGGCGTTGACTACGATGCGGAACCAGTCCTCGCGCATGAAATAAACGATCAGGTCGTCGATGACGCCGCCAGCCGGGTTGAGCATGCAGGAGTAGAGCGCCTTGCCCGGCTCCTTGAGCTTGTCCGCATTGTTGGCGAGCAGGTAACGCAGGAATTCGCGGATGCCGGCACCGGTGACGTCGACCACCAGCATGTGGCAGACGTCGAACATGCCGGCGTCGCGCCGCACCTGATGATGTTCCTCGATCTGCGAGCCGTAGTTGACCGGCATGTCCCAGCCGCCGAAATCGACCATACGGGCGCCCATGGCGCGATGAAGTGAATTGAGTGGTGTCTGTTTCAGCATTGTTGTCGAGCGCTCCCAGGCCTGAATATGAAAAAAGGGTGAAGCCGGATATTCGGTTTCACCCCTCTGTCCTCGATACCTGAGAGATTACGATGATCGAACCATCGCGTGCCCCTTCGGTGGGCGGCGCTAGCATCTGCCAGGCCGTCGCTCTCCAGAGTTGCCGGAGCCTGCGAGCAGGCTCTTTTCCATGCGGTTCCTGATGCCTGAGCGGTTACGGGTGTTTGCGCCTTCGGCGGTGCGAATCGTTTCGCACACTCTCCCGCATGGGTTTTTAGCAGCGTGAACTATACCTTAAGCGTGCTTGCCGTGACAAGGTAAGCGAACGTGATCGAGATTCATTTCTTAATCTTATCGCGGATAAAACAGAAAAACCCGATAACCCGCCGCTGAAATATCGCCCAGGTCGAGATAAAGTTTCACGGTCAGCTCTTCATTGGGCGGCATGCCGCGGCTGAGGTCGGCATCCTTGGCATATTCCTGCGGTGAGAAGATTCGCCGCGCGACCATCTGATCCTGGGTGTCGGTCAGGGTCAGCTCGAGCTGGGGGTATTCCTGGGGCAGCTTGGCCCGATTGCGCAGGATGGCGTTGAGCGTGATTAATGAGGATTGCTCGGGATCGGCTTCCAGGCTGGAAGCTTCGATGCTCAGAAGGTCGGGATTGGCAGGCAGACGGATGCTGCACTGCAACAGATTGCAGAATTGCTGCAAAACCGGCTTGAAGGCGGGGTAGCGAGCGGCGAGGTCGGAGCGGAAAAAATAGAGTCCCTGTCCGGTCAGGCCGCCGACAAGAACGATGGCGCCAAGCAGCCCCAGCCAGAAAAGCCCGCGCTTTTTCGGCGCGGGGCTTTCCTCAGACGGTGTTCCGGCCTGCGCTTCGATTAGTCCTTCGGTTGTCGTTCCCCCCTGCGATTCCCAATCGGGATAAATCAGATCCAGAATTTCTTCCTGGGGTTCCGGCTTGAACAGGGGCGGCGGTTCTTTGGCCTTGGCTTCCTGCTTTGGCGCCTCTGCGGCAATCGCTTCATACAGCGCTTCCCGATCCAGCTCTGGCTCTTCTTCGGCTTGCGGAATGGCGGCGGGAAGGCGTTCGGCGATTTCAAGGTTTTCCATCGCGGCAGAAATATCTGCTCCGTCCGTGGCTCCCGGTTCCGGCGTGAACTCTTCGACGGTTTCTTCTTCCTCTTCCCCTGTGCGCGTGATGGCAGGAGGGGGTTCGGCAACCTCGGTGTTTTCGGTCATGGCAGAAACGGTTGTTTCATCCGCCGCTTCTGGCTCTGGCTCTGGCTCTGGCTCTGGCTCTGGCTCTGGCTCTGGCTCTGGCTCTGGCTCTGGCTCTGGCTCTGGCTCTGGCTCTGGCTCTGGCTCTGGCTCTGGCTCTGGCTCTGGCTCTGGCTCTGGCTCTG
>JAJFTF010000053.1 GCA_021373185.1 Betaproteobacteria bacterium
ACAGGCTGCCCATGATGCAGCCGTTGCGGATGAGGCTGCTGACAAGAAACTGGCCGATGCCCAGCAAGCGCTTCAGGCGGCTCAGACCGCTCTGGCTACGGACACCGCCAATGCTGAACTGCAAGCTCAGGTTGATGCTGCGGCCAAAGCGCAAGCAGAAGCAGAAGCTTTGGCGGCGCAAACACAAGCGGACAAGTCCGCTGCCGAAGCTGACGCAGCCCAAGCGGCTGCTCATGCTGCTGCAGCCCAAGCGGCGGCTGAGGCAGCAGACGCCGTTGCGGCACAAGCGGACAAGGTCGCAGCCGAAGCTGAAGCGGCAACCGAGAACAATGCCCTGTCTCAATCGCATGACGCGACGGCAACGGCGACGGCTGAGGCCAACGATAAAGTAGACGCCATGTTGGCAGAGCAGAAGGAGTACGATGCAGCCGTTCAGGCAGCAGATGATGCCGAAGCGCTTGATGAAGCTGCAGATGCTGCGCTGGCGGAAGCCGCACAGATGGCTGCCGATGCGCATGGTGGTGTGCTTGCCTGGAGTCTGGCGGATAATAACCCGAACTCCAATGTTTCCTCATCAGGTGGTAGTGAGCCGCTGAGTGCGGATGACGTCATCCAGAGTGACAAGGATGATCCACTCGCTTTTCTGCCATCTGGTGCGTCGACCACCACGTCTGCGGATCACCCTGCTGTGGAGGTTGCTTCGGTGCCCGATCCTGACCAGATTGCCGCTTTGGCCGCTATGGTGCAGAACCACGATACTCCGCTCATTTAGATAATACTGGACGGAAGCTTGGAAATTAAACGGGGACGCCATGGCGTCCCCGTTCTTATTGCCTAATCTTGGAAGGCTAGTTTCGCGGGATTGCCGGCCCGGTCGCGCCGTCGAAGCCGAGTCTGGGTAGCGTGGCAAGTTCCTCAGGGCGCTTCACGCCTTCCGCAATCACCAGCAGGCCGATGTTGTGGGCGATCTGGCACAACCCTTCCAGAAATGCCTGATTGCCGGTCTGGCTGTCGATGTCGTTGATGAAGCTGCCGTCGACCTTGAGATAATGCAGGCCGAGGTCGTGCAATACGCCGATGCGGCTGAATTCGCGTCCGAAGTGCTCGATCCCCAAGTGACAGTCGAATGCCATCAAGTCCTGACGAAATGCGCGGAATGCGTCTATGTTGGCGAACACGCTGGCTTCCGACACCTCCAGCCATAGGCGACGGCACAGGGCGGTATGGTCGTGCAGCAATTCGCGCATCTTCTTGCGGAAGGATTCCGACTGCAGCGATTCGCCGGAGAGGTTCACCGC
The DNA here is from genome assembly GCA_021373185.1 of Betaproteobacteria bacterium. Lineage (GTDB taxonomy): Bacteria > Pseudomonadota > Gammaproteobacteria > Burkholderiales > Sulfuricellaceae > Sulfuricella. The sequence continues at coordinate 1,299 of JAJFTF010000053.1, forward strand.
CAAATCTCCGCCGTCAGGCTGGGATGCGAGTTGTTTCATGGCCAGTTCGGTGGCGGCGAAGTCCAGCTCGGAGGTCATCTTCAGACGGGTTGCCATGGGCAGGAAAAGGCCGGCGGTGACCCATTCGCCTTCTTCGAGGAAACGCATCCGTAGCGGCGATTCCTGATGCAGCATTTTTTTCTCGCCGAAACCGATCACCGGCAGGCCAACCAGTTTGATCCAGCCATTTTCGATGGCGCGTCCCAGTTGCTCCGCCCACTGAACCGATGAGGCCGGGCGTTTGGCGTCGCCGGTGGCATGTGCGCGGCGAGGCTTGTTTTCGCCCGAGGCTTCGGCCTCTGCCAATGCGCTGTCTACCATGCCATATAGGGGGCCCGGTTCCATGCCCTGTTGATAGTCGCCGAAGCCGATGCGCACTACGGGCACGCCATCGGAGAAATGCGAGGTTTCCTGGTTGATGAGTGCGTGCAACTCGTTCGCCAGTGCTTCGGCGTCTTCCAGTCCCGGCAGCGCGAGTGCGAAATCGGAGCCATTAAGGCGTCCGGTCAAGTGCTCCGGTTGTGTTGTCGCCACGGTTTCGATGGCTTTGCAGAAGGCTTTCAGAAAACGGTCGGTGTCGAGTCGTCCCAGGCGGCTGTTGATGCCGCCCAGGTCGATGATGCGCAGCATGATGAGGCTGCCGGTTTGCGCTTTTTCTTCGGATTTCAGCAATTCTGAAAGCTGCGAGGAAAAAAACATGCGGTTGGCGAAGCCGGAAACGGAATCGTAATTCACCTCGCGGCGAACTGCTTCCAGCCGGGCAGCTTCTTCATCGAACATGGCCTTCAGGCGCCCAACCATGGTGTTCATGGCAAAGGCGAGCTGTTTCAGCTCCGGCACTTTTGGCTCTTCAATCGTACTGAAGCGCCGTTCGCAAATGGCCTTGGCCTGATCAACCACTCGCCCCAGCGGACGGCGCAGGCGGCCAATGATCATGGCGCCCAGCCATGCACTGAAGGCGCCGGCCAGCAGCAGCCAGCCCCCCATGCTGGAAGCGCCGCTCCACAGCTCACGATAAGCAAAGCGGCTTTGGCTGCGCAAGTTGATGGTGCCGTATTGCTTCCAACCGTCGCTGATCTGGGCACGCCCCGGCGTGGGATTGATCGGCAGCAACCGGGTAAACCACACCGGTGCGCCGCCACTATCCGGCGGAGTCTGGCGTTCGACGATGGTCTTGCCGAGAGGGTTGGTCACCTGAATCAACTCGTAGTGACCGCTGTCGAATAGCGACGCGACATACAGTTCGATGGTCACGGGATCCTTGCTTTGCTGAGAGATCAGTAAAGCAAGCGCGGTGGCATTGTCCTCGTTCTTGAGGATCAACTGTTGTTCAAGGTAGTGGCGGGCGGACAGGAGGCTGACCACCGCGCTGCCGATAAAGGAAAGCAGAGTGGATAGCGCCACTGCCAACATGAGTTGCCGAAATAATGACATGTTCACCTCATCACTGATAATTTATTCAAAACCTTCCGTCCGTGCGCGGTTCAGCAAATCCTGCCAGCGCGAAAGGCTGCTGGTGCCTGTCGATTTGCTTGATCCGCTGGCCGAAACCCCGGCCCAGATTCCCTGACTGTTAAAACTGAATACCGGCGTCAAATCGGGACGGCGCGAGGCAGGGCGAATGTCGGCGATCAGATTGTCGAGAATCTGCGGCTCGGCATCGGGGCTGCTGTAATAGGCCAGCACCATGTGCGCCTGGGTGATGTCGCTGGCTGGACCGCCCAGCTTGGCCTTGACGTAGATCAGCCGTAACTGGGCTACATCCATATTGGCGGCCAGCAACGTGAAATATTTGGCAATCGCGAAATCCTCGCAATCGCCTTTCCCGTGTCCCAGTGTTTCCATTGGTGTTGCCCAATAGTCGCTTTGTTTCCACGCTTCCATGTCTTCCATGAATTGCGTGCGGCGATTGAAGAACTCATTTACACGCTGCAGCTTTTGATCATTATTCGAGATTGCCCGCGTATCCGCCACCAATTTTTGCCAGTCGTGGAATTTCTGCGTCGATTGCGCCCCGAAACGCAGGGTGATAGTCTTGAGCAGCTTTTCCGCGTCAAAATTGATCGCCTGCGCAAGCGAGAAGAACGTTGTTGCGGCAATGGCAAACAATAACGGGCGGAAAAATGTAGGAAGAATTATCTTCAATGAATATAATGGCGCGGCGATGGGCGCCTGATTTCTTGTCAAAAATAATGTATAAATATCTGTTAACTTTAACACTTCTGACCGTAAATTTGTTGGGCAATGTTGCTGCATATGGCGACCCGCTTGCAGAGTACGCGCAGAAGGCACTGTTGAAGAATCCGGAAATGCAATTGCGCTGGCACACGCTGCAAGCCGCCATCAAGGAGGTTGATGTTGCACGTGGCGCTTACTTCCCGCGCCTCGACCTGTCTTCCGCAAGCGGACGGGAGAACAGCGTTACTCCCGGTGTAGCTCCCCTCGAATTTTATCGCAACAGTTCTTCATTAACGATGACGCAGACGCTATACGACGGTTTCGCCACCCGCGATGAGGTTCGTCGTCTCAATAATGCGCAATTGGCGCGTTATTACGAGTTTCTTGATGCTTCCGAGAACACGGTTCTTGAGGCCATGCGTTCATACTACGATGTGCTGAGAAATCGAAAACTTTATTACTTGACCGAAGATAACTACGTTAAGCACCGCACTGTATTTGAACAGATTCAGATGAAAGTGAAAGCGGGGGTCGGGCGTCGCGTTGATCTGGAGCAGGCTGCCGGACGTCTTGCATTGAGCGAATCGAACCTGGTGACCGATAACGCCAACACTCATGATGTGGCGGCGCGATTCCAGCGAATTGTCGGTGAAGTTCCTGCAGCAGAGTTACCCGAATCCACCCCCTTGGGCAAACAAATATTGCGCAACACTGCAGACGCTCAAGTTTCCGTTGCCGTTGAGTTTCACCCCGCCATCCTGGCAGCGGTGGAGAATGTGCGGTCTGCGCAGCACGACTTGAGCGAGCGCCGTTCAAAGTATGAGCCCAAAATCGATTTCCGGACTTCCCGTTCTATTTCCCACAATACCAATGGACTGAACGGCGTATATGGCGATACCGTTGCCGAGGTGGTGCTGAACTGGAGTCTGTTCAATGGCGGCTCCGATGTGGCGCGCACCAGTCAATATGCAGAGCGCCTCAACACCGCGAAGGATCAACGTGACAAGGTTTGTCGCGACATTCGTCAAACCTTGGCGATTGCTTATAACGATGTCTGGAAGCTGACGGATCAATTGCGCTACCTTGAACAGCATCAACTGAACATTGAAAAAGCATCCGTGGCCTACCAGAAACAATTTGAGGTTGGGCAGCGCACTCTGCTCGACCTGCTAGATACCGAGAACGAGCTGTATCAAGCGAAACGGGCTTATATCAATGCCGAATATGATCTTTATGCCGCTCAGGCGCGAACCCTTGCCGGTTTAGGCAAGCTGGTCAAAACGATGGGCCTTACTCGCTTGGAGACCGCCGATCTTCCCGCGATGCTTGGCGTCGACACGGAAGCGCCCGAAAGCTGCCCGCCGGAAGCGCCTGTTTCCATCTCGACGCGCAAGGATGAGCTGGACGCACGTGCCATTGAGGCGGTAAAAGCGATGGCGCCGGCAAAATCGCCTGAAACCCCGGCTATTCCTGAGCAGCCGGTTTCTGAGCCAAGCGTGCCTAAGCCGGATGGCGAATTATTGCCTGGAGCAGAAACGCCGGGTAACGCTGATGTCAATGTACTTCATGCAGCACCTGGTTCGCCTGAAGCGTTGGTTGAAAACTGGCTGAAAGATTGGGCCGGGAAGAAAGTGGATGATTACTTTGCGCACTATGATGTCACCTTTCAGCCGGGAAAAGGAGCTACCCGGGAAAAATGGGAGGTTGAGCGTCGCAAACGGATCGGCGAGGAGAAATCCCCGATCAGGGTTCAAGCGGATAATTTGAAAATCACTTATCAAGGCAGCAACAAGGCAACGGCTTCTTTTGTCGAAATGCTCAAAGTTGGCGCTTACAAGCGAATATCCGGAAAGCAACTGGTATTAATACGCCATGAAAAGGAATGGAAAATACAAGAAGAAAAAGTGACTCGCAAGTACGATGCGGAGATTTTTTGAGGGTAAGGGAAAACCTTGGTTAAAATTAGGGTTTGCGCGCTGGCAACTGGCGTCTATAATTGAAAAAAGTTTCGATTAATCCGCAAGGTAGAGAAAAACGATGAAACGTCCAACCAACCCTATACAAATGCAGTTCGCCAGCTTTGTCGGGTTGTATTTCGGCATGGTTTTATGCGCCTTTGCAGCCGAAAACATGGGTACGGTCATGAACCTGGACGGCACCTTGTCGGCCAAGGGTTCGGACGGGTCATTAAAAGCACTTTCCGTCAAATCCGAAATTTCCTCTGGTGATACCCTGATTACCGGCAGGGAGAGCTATGCTCGCATCAAGTTTCCGGATGGGGCTGAGATCGCCCTGATTCCGAAAACCCAGTTCAAGGTTGAAAGTTATCATTACAATGAGAAACAACCCGAACAGGATTCCGCCGGGTTCAATTTGCTCAAGGGCGGTCTGCGCGCTATCAGCGGTCTGGTTGGAAAGCGCGGCGACCCGGACAGCTATCGCATTAAGACCCAAGCGGCCACGGCAGGCATTCGGGGTACCAATTTTGGTTTGCTATTTTGCCAGAATGATTGTGGCGATATGAAAACCCCTGAAGGCAAAGTCCCGGAAAATGGTTTACATGCGGATGTAGTCGAAGGTGCGGTTATCATCAACAACGAAGCTGGCAATCAACTCGTGAAACCGGGGCAATTCGCTTATGTGATGGATGCCAAAGCAGCTCCGATTGCGGTTTTGCCTGCACAGGCAACAAGAGTGGATGTGCCTTCTCGCATCACTGAAGGTTGGGCCAAGTCTCGCGTCGAAGAGCAGAAAGCTGCGCCCAAGCCCGGTGAAGACGGCAAAGGGAAAGATGCCAAAGACATGGTGATTAATGCCCCGGAGGCCACTCAGTGTCCGGTTCGTTAAGGGCTACGTTCCTCGATGCCGGACGGTATCCGCGAGCGATTTTGCGGACGGTAGGCGCGCCCTTCTCGATATTCAAGATACCCCCCGTCTTTTTTGGCTGTAATTAGATTGGTGGCGCACTTTGTGCGACACACATATATAATCGTCTTAATCCATTCTACGTACTGATAGATGAACAAGATATCCCCGGAACTGGAAAGAAAACTAACGCTGGCGGTGGAAGGGATGCCCGCGTTTCCGAAAAGCGTACAAAAAATTCTTGAACTGACCAGGAATCTCAATACCGATCCAAAGGAATTGGTGCAGGTTATTGAGAAAGACCCGGTGATAACTCTCAAGATTTTGAAAGTTCTTAATTCCGCCTATTTCAGCTTGCCTAACAAAATCACCTCGATCAACCATTCGGTAGTTTTTCTCGGTTTCAATACTATCAAGAACCTGGCGCTCAGCATCGCCTCAGTCGGAATATTACCCAAAAAAAATGCGGCCCATTTCGATGTTCAGTCATATCTGCTGCATTCGCTGACAACTGCCGGCATCGCCAAGTTGTTGTGCAGCAAACTGAGGGTGCCAGGGATCGACCCGATGGATTGCTACATTGCCGGCTTGTTGCACGATTTTGGTAAGGTAGTGTTCGCCCAGTTCTTGCCGGAAGAATTCAGGGCTGCCATGGAAAAAGCACGAGATGAGGGGATTTCACTGCATATTGCAGAAAAACAAATCATCGGCGCGGATCATACGGTGGTGGGTTCGATGCTGGCTGAAAAATGGCAGTTTTCCGATACCTTGATCGATTGCATTCGTAACCACCATTCACCCAGCGATGATGAAAACGCCATGTGGGCGAGCGTGTATGCCGCTAATCAGATCAGCAAGAAGATGGCCTATGGCAATAGCGGCAATCCTTGTGTCGAAGAACTTCCCGTTGCGGTTTGTAATTTTCTTGGCGGTGATATTGATGCAATCATCGTTTCTCTTGGCGGTGAACTGTCAAAAATTGCCGAAGAAGCTTCTTTATTCGCACAAATGGATAGCGGCGCATGAAAATAAAATTTTGGGGTGTACGGGGCTCGATTCCATCGCCGGGGCCGAATACCGTCAAATATGGCGGTAACACCACCTGTATAGAGATTCGTACCGACGACAACCAGTTGATCATACTCGATGGCGGTACCGGGATTTTTGCGCTGTCCCAAACGCTGCTCAAGGAAATGCCGGTTTCCGCCAATGTATTCATCACACACACTCATTGGGACCATATTCATGGCCTTCCTTTCTTTATTCCGATTTTCATTCCTGGCAACACACTCAAACTCCACGGCGCATTTGATCCTATCTCAGGGCGCGGTATTGAACAGGTAATGGCAGTGCAACTGCAATACAGTTATTTCCCGGTGCGTGAAGCCGAGATGAAGGCCAGTATCGAATACGAAACGCTGATGCCGGGACAGAGCGTGCAGGTCGGTGATACGACGGTAACGCCGACACTACTCAATCATCCGGTCATCAATTTCGGCTACCGCATCGATTGCAATGGAAAATCAGTCTTCTTTACGGGCGACCATGAACCCCATTACAACATTTATGGGCCTGACGACGAGAGCTTCAATGAATACCAGATGCTGATCGATGACAAGGAGAAAACCATTCTTGCCGCCATGAACGGTGTGGATGTGCTGATTGCGGACTCTTCCTATACGACAGAGGAATACCCCGCCAAAAAAGGCTGGGGGCATGGTACTTTCGACTCAACGATTGCCATGGGGAAAAAGGCGGGTGCCAAGATGGTGTATTGCACCCACCATGAGCCTACTCGCAGTGATGCAGACTTGGAACTGGAATTCGGAAAAGTTCTGGCGCGATACCCCCGGAAAGCCGGCGATCCTGATTATCGTCTGGCAAGGGAAGGGGAGGAAATCGAGATCTGATTCTGTAAATCAGTGCCAGAGGAAGGTATGCTTGCTGTATAAACAAAATCAGGGCCAAGCCCCTCTTGCCGGATTTTAAATCCGGCAGGCTCTGGATTATTACTCCCTTTCCAATTCCATCGCGCGCAGTTTTCTTTCCACATGGATAAGGAAGCGTTGGATCATTCCCTGCATTCTTTGCGACAGATTGATAAAACCACAGCCTGCGCGGTGATTTTTTAATCCGCTTTTTAGGGTAACTTCGGATATGTTGCAGATTTTAAGGTCTGCCTCGATGAGCCCAATATCGGGTAATTCCATCTTGCATTTTGCCAATATCGTCCCTAGCTCAAATGCTGTTTCCATAGGCGGAAGTGTTATTTTGATGCCACCGAGACTGATATCTACTACCTCCGCCATTACGTAATCGTCTGCTATCGGGATGGCGCATTTCAGAGGAGTGAAGGCCGGTAGTTGAAGGCGGTAATATTCCCGCCGCTGTAGCCTGATCAACGAATCGGGGAGCTTGATTTTGAATGCGTCGCGCCCGTCAAATACGGTTTTCTCGATTTTGTTGGTAGCAAATTGAATTTTTACTTTGTCATGGGACGTAACAAAAATAATTTTATCGCTATGAAGAATTTTCTGATTTTGTTCTTCAATTGAGCCGACGTCGAGAAAAGCCAATCCCCGGAGCGGATCAACGCCGACAATGACTGTCAGCATGATGTGTTTCCCATGATCGAAACTGGCACTTACCAGATCGCCCTTTTCTATAAGGGATCGAAATATGTAGACAATCTCATTTTGCTGGTTGACTACGTATTGGCTGAAATGACCATCATCCTTCAGCAGACCAAACTGGCCAATTTCATCGGGACTGGTTGATTGTGAGTTCACTTTAAATTTTCGCTATAGAATTTTATTTAAATCAAAGAAGGCAGTGCACTTCCCTAAGCCAGGTTGTGGGGGTTCTCGATCATCTGTTGATAGATCATGCTTTGCAGGATCACATTATCATTGGGTTGTATATTCAAGAATTCTACCCCATGCCGAATCAGTTCCGCATTAGTTTCATGTTCCAGAACGGCGCGAACCAGGACTTTTATCTTCAGATAAGCTTCCACATTATGAAGAGTGATTCGAAAAACCAAAGTAAGTTCACTACCTTTTTTCCCCAATTCCCGGCGGGCATCAACGGCGGCACCATCAGCACTAAGGTTGGAGATCAATCCGGACATCGGTTCTTGTGGGGCATCCGGGGAGACGTTTTGCACCGTCGCGATAATATTGGTTTTGACGCGATGCGACTTGCGGATCACGATGCCGCGAACTTCTGCCGGATATGAAAGGTGCAGATAATCGAACGGAATCTTGCAAACGCGTTCGATTGTGGCCGAAAAGCCGAATACATTTTGGCCGGAAAACGATCTCACCACAATTGTTTCGCCTTCCATGAGCGCCAACCGCAGGCCATTATCGCCCACTGGGGTGGTTATTAGCAGCGTGGCGCCCGGTACATAGCCAATCAGCTTGACCAGGAAGCGATCCTGGCTCAAATTGCTGGGCGGTTGAATTTGCAACCGGTCTCCCACCCGGAGTTTGATGTCTTCGAATGAGAAAGTCGCAGTGTGCGACTTGGTTTCTTTGCCGGCTTCAAGCGGCTGGGCTGGGGCTAATTCCTCGATCGCGGCAGTTCCCATATTTTCTGCGGCGTTTTCCCACGATAACTTGCGAAAAGCGCCCTGTGTCAAAAGTGTCTCGGCTTGTTCTTGCGAACGAATGATCTCTCCCTGCGCGACAAGTAGCGTGTGGTTCTGGTCATAAATAGCCCACGGCATGGGAACGCCGATTGAAATTTCCTCTTGGGTGACAGGCATCAGCCCCATTTGCGATTCCCTTTAATGCATTCACGGTCAAACTTGCTTGATCCCGTTCCGGGGACAACTCGGCAGGGCAAGATCGAAATTCCTGTTATTTAGGATTTTCGAGGAAAAAAGCATTTTTCTTCTTTCCATCGAGACAGTCGACATACGAATTTCAGATTATTGTGCCAATTTTTATCGGCGCAATAATCTTATTATCGGATATATTTGGACAAATATTGAGTGGAAATATAACATAGTTTGAACACTATTGTCCTGGTAGTTCCATTTGTATGCTTGAGATTCGTGGCATTCAGGAGGCGACAAGCTTCTGAAAGTGCGAGATAACGCAAAAACCCCAAAGCGGAGACTACTTTCTTGGCTCCCCCCGCATCTGAAACTTTTTCATTTTCCCCAAAACTTTTCGGTTGACGCCGAGTGCCGTGGCAATTCCTGCGATACGGCTTCGTTTTAGCATAAAACATCCTCAATATGCTTCCGTTCGCAGGTCTGGTTTTTTGCTGGCCAAATCAGCATGTACAGAAGCGCAACGCCGGATTTTTTCCAGTACAATTCCTATTTTCCCAATTCGGTAGCAGGAAAAGCCGCCGTTTCAAGATACCGGACAATTATTCATGCTGGAAGGCAAAAATCTCGCCTGTGTGCGTGGCGAACGTACGCTGTTTGATCATCTGAATTTCACGCTCAATGCGGGTGAACTGCTGCTGGTGCAGGGCGCCAATGGCAGCGGCAAGACCAGTCTGTTGCGGACGGTGTGCGGGTTATTGACGCCGGAATTCGGGGAAATTCTCTGGGATGGGGAAAAGATCGGTGCAGTGCGCGAGGATTATCAGGCGGCGATGGTTTTTCTGGGACACGCCCCGGCGGTCAAGGACGATTTGACCGCTTTCGAGAACCTGGATTTTTCCTGCCGCCTGGCCGGTATCGAGGCGAGCCGTGAAGATGTGAAAGGCGCGCTGGGTCATTTCGGTTTGGGGCATTGCCTCGAATTGCCGGCAAAATCGTTGTCCCAAGGGCAGCGGCGGCGTGTGGCGCTGGCGCGCTTGCTGCTGGCCAAGGCCAAATTGTGGATCCTCGACGAACCCCTGGTGGCGCTCGATCAGGCTGCCTTGCACTTGGTGCAGACGCTGATAGGCGACCATTTGCAGAGCGGCGGCATGGCGCTGCTGACCACGCACCAGATGGTCTCGATACCCGGTATTGAACCCAGAGTCTTGCAATTGACGCCATGACTATGCCGCAGACGCTCATTGCCCTGCTGCGGCGGGAATTGACGCTGGCCATGCGGCGGCGCGGGGATGTGCTCACCATCCTGTTTTTTTTCGTCATCGTCGCCAGCCTGTTCCCGCTCGGCGTCGGCCCAGATCCCAAGGTGCTGCGACTGATGGGCGGCGGCGTGGTCTGGGTAGCGGCGCTGTTGGCGGCGATGCTCTCGCTCGGCAGGCTGTTTGCCAACGATTATGCCGACGGGACGCTTGAGCAGTTGATCCTGACGCCCACGCCGCCGGTCGTCTGGATTTTATGCAAGATCATCGCGCACTGGCTGGTCAGCGGCGTTCCCCTGATTCTCATGGCACCGGTGCTGGGCGTCCAGTTTGGTTTGCCGGCGGATGCGCTCTGGGTGTTGGTGTTTTCTCTCCTGCTCGGCACACCGGTGCTATCGCTGATCGGTGCGATCGGTGCGGCGCTGACCCTGGGTTTGCGCGGCGGCGGGGTGCTGGTGTCGCTGCTGGTGCTGCCGCTCTATATTCCGGTGCTGATTTTCGGTGCCGGTGCGGTGGATAGCACTATCTCCGGGCTGGGGGCGGAAGCGCACTTGTCGCTGTTGGGCGGCATCCTGATTCTCGCTTTCATGTTGACGCCGTGGGCGGTGGCGGCGGCTTTACGGATTTCGATCGAATGATGAAAATGGTGGGGTGTTGGCTTCCCCTTTCCTGTTTGTGGTGAACCCTGGAATTTCGATGAGCGTTTTTAACTGGTACAAATTTTCTTCTCCGGCGACTTTCTATACGCTGGCAGGTAAGCTGGTGCCGTGGTTCTATGCCGCCGCAATTCTGCTTTGCGTCGTCGGCCTGTACATCTCGTTTTTCATGGCGCCCACCGATTTTCAGCAGGGCGAGGCCTACCGCATCATCTTCATCCATGTTCCCGCTGCCTGGATGTCGATGTTCATTTATATCGTCATGGCCGGGTGGGCGGCGATCGGCCTGGCGTTCAACACCCGCTTGTCTTTCATGATGGCCAGTGCGCTCGCACCGACCGGCGCCATGCTGACCTTCGTTTCGCTCTGGACCGGCGCGCTGTGGGGCAAACCGATGTGGGGCGCATGGTGGGTGTGGGATGCACGCCTGACCTCCGAGCTGATCCTGTTCTTTCTCTACCTTGGCTTCATGGCATTGCAGGCCGCGATTGACGACCCGCGCCGCGCCGACCGGGCCGGCGCGCTGATCGCGCTGGTGGGTGTCATCAACGTGCCGATCATCTACTTTTCGGTCAAATGGTGGAACACGCTGCATCAGGGCGCTTCAGTGAGCATGACCAAGTCTTCGAGCATGGCCTCGATCATGTTGATCGGCATGCTGGTCATGGCGCTGGCCGCCTGGATGTACGCCATCGCGGCGTCGCTGTCGCGGGTGCGCAGCATCATTCTGGAACGCGAGCGCAACGCTCAATGGGTGGCGCAAATGCTGGAGGCGGAACTATGAACTGGAATGGCTGGTCTGAGTTCATTCACATGGGCGGCTATGCGCTGTATGTGTGGGGTTCGTTCGGCGTGACCGCAATCCTGATTGCCGGTGAAATTCTGCTGCTGCGTGTGCGCCGGAAACAGGTGCTGAAGCTGGCCCTGCGCGCGGTTCAATATGGAAAGGTTAAAAACGATGAAGACGCGGCATAAGAAATTGCTGCTGGTTGCGGTGGCGGTGCTGGGACTTGGCGCGGTGGCGGCACTGGTGCTGAACGCGTTTCGCAGCAATCTGGTGTTTTTCTTTTCGCCGACCCAGGTGGTCAAGGGCGAAGCGCCGCGCGACCGCGCATTCCGCATCGGTGGTCTGGTCGAAACAGCCAGCCTGTCGCGCGAGGCGGACGGCATCACCGCCCATTTCCGCGTGACCGATACGGCCAATACCATTGCCGTAACTTACAAGGGTGTTTTGCCTGACCTGTTCAAGGAAGGCAAAGGCGTAGTGGCCGAGGGCCGGCTGGGTGACAGCGGCATCTTCATGGCGGAGCAGGTGCTGGCCAAGCACGACGAGAACTACATGCCGCCGGAAGCCGCCAGCGCGCTGGAACAGGCGGAAAAAAGCAAGAAAACCCTAGTGTTGCCCCAAGGAAAACAATGATTCCAGAACTCGGTCATTTCGCACTCATTCTGGCGCTGCTGCTGGCGCTCACCCAATCCATCCTGCCGCTGGCTGGCGCCGCACGCAACGTGCCGGCCTGGATGGCGCTGGCCAGACCGGCGGCGCAAGCCCAGTTCCTGTTCGTTGCTATCGCCTTCGGTTGCTTGGCCTATTCATTCCTGGTCAATGATTTTTCGGTCCTGAACGTCGCGCAGCATTCTTATTCGAAACTTCCTCCGGTCTATCGCTTTACCGCCACCTGGGGTTCGCATGAGGGTTCGCTGCTGCTGTGGACGCTGATTCTCGCCTTGTGGACGCTGGCGGTAACTTTGTTCAGCCGCCATCTGCCCGATGACATGGTGGCGCGGGTGGTCGGCGTGATGGGGCTGGTCAGCTGCGGTTTCCTGCTGTTCATGCTGGCCACCTCCAATCCCTTCCTGCGGCTGCTGCCGGCCGCTCTGGATGGCTCCGACCTGAATCCGATGCTGCAGGACCCGGGCATGGTGATTCATCCGCCGATCTTGTACATGGGCTATGTCGGTTTCTCGATCGCCTTCGCTTTTGCCATTGCGGCGTTAATCTCCGGCAAGCTGGACGCCAGTTGGGCGCGCTGGTCGCGGCCGTGGACGACGGCAGCGTGGGTGTTCATGACACTGGGCATCATGATGGGCAGCTGGTGGGCCTATTACGAGCTGGGCTGGGGCGGCTGGTGGTTCTGGGACCCCACCGAGAATGCTTCACTGATGCCTTGGCTGGTGGGCACGGCACTGATCCATTCCCTGGCGGTGACCGAGAAGCGCGGCAGCTTCAAGGCGTGGACGGTGTTTCTCGCCATCGCGGCTTTTTCCCTGAGCCTGCTCGGCACTTTCCTGGTGCGCTCCGGCGTGCTGTCGTCGGTGCACTCCTTCGCCACCGATCCGGCGCGCGGCCTGTTCATTCTTGGCTTTCTCGCCGTGGTGATCGGCGGTTCGCTATTGCTGTTCGCCTTCCGTGCTTCCCAAGTCGGGCTGGGCGGGCGGTTTGCGCTGGTGTCGCGCGAATCCTTCCTGATGGCCAACAACATCTTGCTGCTGACGGCGACCGCTTCGGTGCTGCTCGGCACGCTTTACCCGCTGTTCCTCGATGCGCTGGGCTTGGGCAAGATTTCGGTCGGCGCGCCTTATTTCAATGCGGTATTCGTTCCTCTCGTCACGCCCTTGCTGTTCCTGATCGGCGTCGGTCCGCTGGCGCGCTGGAAGCAGGCGGCGGTGCCGGAACTGGCCGCCCGCCTGAAATGGGGCTTTGCCGGCAGCGTGGCAGTTGCCTTGTTGCTGCCGTTGACGCTGGGCGCCTGGAAGCCGATGGTTTCACTGGGGATTCTGCTGGCGCTGTGGATTGCCATTACCGTGGCCATCGGCGTGCAGGCCCGTTTGCGCACCGCTACGGGCTGGTCAGCGAACTTCTACGGCATGCAACTCGCGCATTTCGGCGTCGCCGTTACCGTCATCGGCATCACCATGGTGTCGGCCTACGAGACCGAGCGCAACGTGCGCATGAACGAGGGCGATACCGCCGCCCTGCGGGGTTACACCTTCCTGTTCAAGGGGACGAAAGGTCTGGAAGGCCCGAACTACAAGGCGGCGCGCGGCACTCTGGAAGTGACTCGCGACGGGAAGCCCGTCGCCACCCTGTACCCGGAAAAACGCACCTATTCCGCGTCCGGCATGCCCTTCACCGAATCGGCGATTGATTATGGCCTGACCCGCGACCTCTATGTCGCACTGGGCGAGCCGCTGGATGGCGGCGCCTGGAGCGTGCGGCTGTTCCACAAGCCGTTTGTGGTGTGGATATGGATCGGCGCCGTGCTGATGGCGCTGGGCGGCCTGCTGGCGATCACCGACCGGCGTTATCGCGCCGCCTCACGCAAGAAAGGCGCTGAAGCATGAAACGCTTTCTGATTCCCCTGGTTATTTTTCTGGTGCTGGTCGGATTTCTCGGCATCGGCCTCAAGCTTGATCCGCACGAGGTGCCTTCGCCGCTGATTGGCAAGCCTGTACCCGATTTCCGGCTGGTCTTGCTGTCTGACCCGGCCAAACATTTGAGCACGGCAGACATGCGCGGCAAGGTCTGGCTGCTTAACGTCTGGGCATCGTGGTGTTCCTCGTGCCGGCAGGAACATGAAGTGTTGCTTGAGTTATCCAGGCAGGGCATCGTGCCGATCTATGGCATGGACTACAAGGATCAGCCTGCGGATGCGCAGGCGGTGCTTGACCGTTTCGGTAATCCGTACGTGGAAACCGTGGTGGATCTGGATGGGCGGGCGGGCATCAATTTGGGTGTATACGGTGTCCCCGAGACTTATCTGATCGATAAAAACGGCGTTATCCGCTACAAACAAACCGGCCCGGTGTCGCGTGAAAGCCTGGAAAAGAAAATTCTTCCCCTGGTGAAGGAGTTGCAGAAATGAAACCGTGGATGATCGTGTTTGCATTCTGGTTTCCCCTTGCCGCCAGCGCGGGCGAAGCCAAGCCGGTAGCCGAAGATCCCGTGCTTGAACAGCGCATGATCAGCCTGTCCGAGGACTTGCGTTGCCTGGTGTGCCAGAACGAGTCGCTGGCGGGATCGCGCGCCGATCTGGCACAGGATCTGCGCCAGGAAATCCGCGAGCAGATGCGGGCCGGCAAGAGCGACGCGCAGGTCGTCGATTATCTCACCCAGCGCTATGGTGATTTCGTCCTGTACAAGCCGCCGGTCAAGCCGCTGACCTGGCTGCTGTGGTTCGGCCCGTTTGCGCTGCTGATCGGCGCGATTGGCGGTCTTTACGCTTACATCAGACGGCGCGGCAACCGCCTTGCCGCTGAACCCCTGTCCGAAGAAGAGAAGAAACGCATTGCGATACTTCTCGGCAACAATGGAAATGAATCATGACCAACTTCTGGACCATCTCGCTGTTCTGGGCGCTGTTTCTTCTTTTTATCGGGGTGGCGCTGGCATTTGTTCTGCCGCCGCTGCTGCGGCGCAATAGCCAATCCGGACAGGTGGATCGCAAGGAGGCCAATGTCGCCATTTATCACGATCAGTTGGCCGAGTTGAAGTCCGATCTCGATAGCGGCGAACTGGATGCCGCCCAATATGAGGATGCCAAACGGGAAATCGAGAAACGCCTGAGCGAGGATGTGCCTTTGGAATCGGCTCCTGCTGCGGCTGTCCAGCCCGGGCGCTGGCCGGGATATGTGCTGGCTGTAATGATTCCTGTGTTGGCGATTGTGTTTTATATGGTCCTGGGCAATCCCGATGCGCTGGTCGTGCCGCGTGCCGAAGATCCGGCGCTGGCGGGCGGTCAGCATGATGCGGCGCCCATGGTCGCCGCCCTTGAAGCCAAGATGAAGAAGAAACCGGACGATGCCGCAGGTTGGTACATGCTGGCACGCAGTTACACTTCGCTTGGGCGATATGACGATGCGGCGCGCGCCTTTGCCAGGCTGACAGCGCTGGTTCCAGAGGATTCCGGTATCGTGGCGGACTACGCCGATGTGCTTGCCATGACTCAGGGCGGCAATCTGCAGGGCAAGCCGTTGGAACTGATCAACAAGGCGCTGGCGTTGAATGCACAGGACGAGAAGGCGCTGAATCTCGCCGGAACCGCTGCTTACGAAGCCAAGGATTTCGCCAAGGCGGCCACGTACTGGCGGCGCTTGCTCGCGGTCGTTCCTGCGGATGCCGACTACACCAAGGATATCAGGGCTGCCGCCGAAGCGGCCGAGAAAGCTGCTGGCCTGTCACCCGGTTCGGAAAATTCGGCCAAGCCGAGCGGAAAAAAGGCTGAAGTGAAGAAGGGCGGCGGGGAAGCTCATAAAGTGGGGGGGGCGTCGATATCCGGCACCGTGACGGTGGCCAAGGACCTTGCCGCCAATGTGAGTCCGACCGATACGGTGTTCATCTTCGCGCAACTGCCGCAAGGCCCGAAAATGCCCTTGGCCAGCCTGAAGATCGGTGCCAAGCAGCTTCCTTACCGTTTTACTCTGGACGACTCGCTGGCGATGACGCCCGATGATAACTTGTCTCGTCATCCTGAAGTCGTTGTCAGTGCCCGCATATCGAAGAGGGGTGAGGCCATGCCGCATAGCGGCGACTTGCAGGGCAAAAGCGGCACGGTGAAGCTCGGGCAACAGGGCTTGACCATTGTCATCGATACGGTGTTGCCTTAGGTGTGAGAAGCCATGTAGGTTGGGGTGAACAACGTGAACCCCAACATTTTCCTGGTGGTGTTGTGTTGAGGTTCGCTGCGCTCATCGCCAACCTACATCACCTATTTCGGTTCAGGTTTGTCCGGCTTGGACTTTCAGAACAACGCGTCTTTGGAAACGCCCTTCTGTGAGAGCGAGCGGCGCAACGATTGCAGCGCTTCAAGCTGGATTTGGCGCACCCGTTCCCGAGTGATGTCGAGGGTGTCGGCCACTTCTTCCAGGGTTTGAGCCGTGTGGCCGTTCAGGCCAAAGCGTCGCTCGGTAACGCTACGCTGTTTGTCACCCAGTTCGCTTAACCATCCTCGTGTGAGTGTTTCAAGCTGGCCATGCTGTAATTTCAAGTCGGGCAGCAAACAATTTTCGTCAGGAATCGCATCGCCCAAGGAAAGGCTCGGATCGATGTCCAGCGGCGTATCCAGAGAGGCCATGCGATCGTTCAGGCTCAGTACATGACGCACTTCTTCCACCGGCTTGCCCAGCAGGTGCGCCA
>JAJFTF010000004.1 GCA_021373185.1 Betaproteobacteria bacterium
GCCGGCGCGGGCGGCTTCCACCGCCGCGTTCAAGGCAAGAATGTTGGTCTGGAAAGCGATACCGTCGATCACGCTGATGATATCGACGATCTTGCGCGAAGACTCATTGATTGAAGACATGGTGCCGACCACCTCGCCGACTACCGCGCCGCCCTTGCCGGCCACGTCGGACGCGCCGATGGCCAACTGATTGGCCTGCTTGGCATTCTCGGCATTGGCCTTCACCGTGCTGGTCAGCTCTTCCATGCTGGAGGCGGTTTCTTCCAAGCTGGAGGCCTGTTCTTCGGTACGCTGCGATAAATCCTGGTTGCCCTGGGCGATTTCCTTGGAGCCGGTGTTAATTCCTTCCACCGCAACCTTGATTTCGTCCACCAGCCTCTTGAGATTTTCGACAGTAGCGTTGACACCTTCCTTGGTCTGGCCGAACAGGCCGGGGTAGTCCTTGGTGATGGTCTGGGTCAAGTCGCCTTTGGCCAGTGCCTGAGCGACGCGCATGATATCCATCAGGCCGGTTTCGGTGACGTCGGAAAGCTGATTGAGCAGTTCGGACAAGGTCCTGGTGTAGCCCTGCTTGCCGTCCATGTCCATTTTGACGCTGAAGTCGCCTTGGGCGGCGGACAGGACGAGGAACTGTATGTCACTGACGATCTTGTTAAGCGCATCCACCGTGCTGTTGACGCCGTTCTTGGTCTGGTTGAACACGCCAGCATAGTCGGCGGTGATCTTCTGCGAAAGATCGCCGTTGGCCAGTGCGGTAGCGACGCGGGTGACGTCGTTGAGGCCGGTTTCGGACACGTTGGAGAGCTGGTTCAGCAGGTCGGACAGTTCCTTGGTGTAGCCGGCTTTGCCGTTCATGTCCATCTTGACGCTGAAATCGCCACGGATGGCGGCGGCTTCGACGATGTTCTTGATCTCGGCAACAATCTTGCGCAGGCTGTCCTGCATTTGTTGCATGGATGCAAGCAACTCGCCAATTTCATCGCGGGATTCCACGCAAATCCGGCTGCCCAAATCACCCTCGGCGATTTGGGCCGCTACGGTCATTGCCTGGCGTAGCGAGCGGCTGATATTGCGGATCAGCAGTATGCCGATCAGTGCCGCCAGCAGCACGCCAAACACGATGGCGGCAAGTGCGATATTGCGTGTCGTGGCATTGGCCTTCACCGCGTTTTCATATTCCTGCCCGCCTATGGCGATTTGTAACTGGATGAGTTTATGCATCGTATCGAGGTTCGCCACGTAAGCCGGCCCCGCTTCCTTCACGAGCGCGGTATTGGCCTCGAGAAAGTTTCCTGCCTTGATCTGTTCCAGTGCCTTGTTCCGTGCGGTCTGGTAAATTTTGCGTTTTTGTGTGAATTGATCGGCCAGTATCTTTTCTTCCGGGGTGAGATAGGTAGCCACGTAGGCGTCCCAGTTCTTGTTGTTGTTCTTGGTATTTTCCGCCATCTTGTCGGTGTGGAAGGACAGCGGGTGATCATGCAGTTTGCTTTCCGGCAGGCGCGGGTCGTGCATCAGCATCAGATGAACCTGGCGCTGGTTTTCCGACTGGAGAATATTGACCTCCGCCAATTGCCCTGCGGCAACCAGGCGGTCTTCGTAAACAGTGCGCAGACCCTCGCTGGTGGCATTCATGCCGCGCAGCCCGAGAAGTCCGATAACGACAAGCAATACCGAGAGCAGGCTGATAACAAAGATGAGTCTGGATTTGATAGTGAGATTGGAAAACATTCTATATCCCCTTTAATACTTTCAATACCTGGAATTCGGCTTGATTATAAAGCTGCTTATTCCACCCATTCAGCACTCAGGATCGACTTTTAGAACTCCTGCCACTCGTCGCCCTCGGCAGCAGCCGGGGTTTTGACCGGCTTGGGCCTGGCGGCAGGTTTTGCGGCAGGGCGCGCCACAGCGGTTTTTGCGTGTGCGACCTGCCTGGTGGCGACCGCACGCCCACCCATGCCGCTGGTATCCAGCTTGAACACACTGACCGAAGTGGACAGGTTCTGCGCCTGCTCCTCCAGCGATTCGGCAGCGGCGGCAGCTTCTTCCACCAGCGCGGCGTTC
>JAJFTF010000023.1 GCA_021373185.1 Betaproteobacteria bacterium
CCCAGTTCGGGATCGGGCTGTTGGCGGAATTGAATACGCCGGCTTTTTCTACCTTGCCATTTTTGACTTCCAGCAGTACCGCCGGATTAGTTTCAGCGATGAAGCCGAAGGCAATGGTCGAATCGAAATTCGCCGCCGCCAGCGGTTCCACCATGTCGGTATTGGCATTCCTTTGCGTGGCGAAGCGCTCCACCCAGTGCCGCGAAAAAAGTCCTTCCATTTATTCCTCCATGGCCTTTCTTGCTCGATGTATGGCTTTTCTGACCTGTTCGGGCGCGGTGCCGCCAATGTGGTTGCGGCTGTTGAGCGAGCCTTCGAGGGTGAGCACGGCGAAAATGTCGTCGGCGATCAGCGGTGAGAATTCGAGCAGTTCCTGCAGGGAAAGTTCGCTCAGGTCGCAGCGCTTGCCCTCGGCATGGCGCACGGCCAAGGCCACGGCTTCGTGGGCGTCGCGGAACGGCAGGCCTTTTTTCACCAGGTAGTCGGCCAGGTCGGTGGCGGTGGCGTAGCCCTGGAATGCGGCCTGGCGCATCGCTTCCTTGTTCACGGTGATACCGCCCATCATGTCGGCGTAGATGCGCAGGGTGGCGGTGAGCGTGTCGACGGTGTCGAACAGCGGCTCCTTGTCTTCCTGGTTGTCCTTGTTGTAAGCCAGCGGCTGCGATTTCATCAGGGTCAGCAGCGCCATCAGGTGGCCGGTGACGCGGCCGGTCTTGCCGCGCACCAGCTCGGGCACGTCGGGATTTTTTTTCTGCGGCATGATCGAGGAGCCGGTGCAGAAGCGGTCGGCGATGTCGATGAAGCCGACGCGCGGGCTCATCCACAGGATCAGCTCTTCCGACAGGCGCGACAGATGGGTCATGACGAGCGCGGCGCAGGCGGTGAATTCGATGGCGAAATCGCGGTCTGAAACGGCATCGAGAGAGTTCTCGCACACGCCGTCGAAACCCAGTTCGCGCGCCACCATTTCGCGGTCGATCGGGAAACTGGTGCCGGCCAGCGCCGCCGCGCCCAGCGGCAAACGGTTGACGCGCTTGCGGCAGTCGCACAGCCGGTCGCCGTCGCGTTTGAGCATCTCGAAATAAGCCAGCAGATGATGGCCGAAAGTTACCGGCTGGGCGACCTGGAGGTGGGTGAAGCCGGGCATCACGGTGTCGGCATGTTGCTCAGCCAGATCGAGCAAGGCGGATTGCAGCCCCTTGACCAGTCCGCTCAGTTCGTCGATGGACGAGCGCAGCCACAGGCGCACGTCGGTGGCGACCTGATCGTTGCGCGAACGGGCGGTGTGGAGACGCTTGCCGGCTTCGCCGACCAGTGCGGTGAGACGCTTCTCTATATTAAGGTGGACATCCTCCAGATCGAGCAGCCACTCGAATTTGCCGTTGCGGACTTCTTCGAGGATTTGCGCCAGACCGTTGCGGATCGCCGCCAGGTCTTCCGCGCCGATGATGCCGCAGGCTTCGAGCATGGCGGCGTGGGCCAGCGATCCCTGAATGTCGAACTCCGCCAGACGCTGGTCGAATTCCACCGAAGCGGTGTAGCGCTTGACCAGTTCCGCCACCGGTTCGGCAAACCGGCCCGACCAGGCTTTGCCCGGCGCCGAAGGTTTTTGTTGCATCTTGTTGTCACCTTGACCAATATTCTGAATATGGCAAGTATAAAGCAAAATTCAGTGACTCCCACAGCGGCGGCGACGCCGCAACCCGTCGTCACGCTGCCGGATTTCTGCAACCTCGGCATCATGTTGCGCATTCTGCTGATCGTCGACGGCATGAGCGCGGTGGCGGCGATGCTGAAGGCGCCGACGCTGGCCGCCGCATGGCAGGAACTGATCGAGCTTTCGGCGCTGGTGCAGCCGCTGCTGCTGCTTTCGCTGCTGATTCTGTGCCTCGGGCGCAAGACCCTGGCGCGCCTTCCTTACCGCTCCGGCGTGATCGCCGTGCTGGCTGTCGAGTTGCTGCTGGTCACCCTGACGCACGCCTTCAGCCAGCGCTTTTTTTATGCCGACCTGGGCGGGTTACCGCGTCTCTGGTTGTTCATGCTGCTGACGAGCGGCGTGTTGCTGGGTTACTTCCATCTGCGCAGCCGCGCTTTCTCACCGGCGATCAGCGAGGCCCGGCTGCAAGCCTTGCAGGCGCGGATTCGCCCGCACTTCCTGTTCAACAGCATCAACGCCGTGCTCAGCCTGATCCGCTCCGACCCGAAAGGCGCCGAGCGCGCGCTGGAAGACATGGCCGACCTGTTTCGCGTGCTGATGGCCGACAACCGGCAACTGGCGCCGCTGGAGCGGGAAGTGGCATTGTGCCGCCAATACCTGGATCTGGAACATCTGCGTCTGGGCGAGCGGCTGCAAGTGGTCTGGCATGTCGACAACATGCCGGGGGATGCGCTGATTCCGCCGCTGGTGCTGCAGCCCTTGCTGGAAAATGCGGTGTATCACGGCATCGAACCCGCTACCGAACCGGGCGAGATCGTGATCAACATTTACCGCGCCCGCAACCAGGTGCATCTGGTACTGACCAACCCTTACCCCACACAGGGCAGCCACCACGCCGGCAACAAGATGGCGCTGGCAAATATCAAGGAACGTCTGGAACTGCACTTCGACGCGGAAGCGTCGCTGATCACCCAGATCGGCGACAACCGCTATCAGGTGCACATCGTCGTGCCTTATATGAGCGAAAAAAATGACTGAGCCGCTGCGCGTCCTGATCGTGGATGACGAAGCGCCCGCCCGCAGCCGGCTCAAGGAGCTGCTGCACGACTGCGCCGCCAGCCAGCCGCTGGAACTGGCGGGAGAGGCGGCGAACGGCAATGAGGCGCTGGAGCGGCTGTCCGAGAGCGGGGCGAATGTGGTGCTGCTCGACATCCGCATGCCGGGCATGGACGGCATCGAGGCGGCGCAGCACATGCAGAAACTGCCGAACCCGCCCGCCATTATTTTTATCACCGCCTACGATCATTACGCCGTGCAGGCTTTCGAGGTGAGCGCCATCGATTACCTGCTCAAGCCGGTTCGGGCCGAGCGCCTGCTCGCCGCGCTACGCAAGGCGAAAGCGCTGTCCGGCGGCAACGTGGCGGCATTGCGCGGCCTGACGCCGCAGGGCAGGACGAATTTAAGCGTGCTGGAAAGAAACCGGGTCGTGCTGGTGCCGGTGGAAAAGATTCTCTACCTGCGCGCCGAACTGAAATATGTCACGGTCAGAACGGCGGAGCGCGAGTATCTGCTGGAGGAATCGTTGAGTCACCTCGAACAGGAATTCGGCGAGCGCTTCGTGCGCGTTCACCGCAACTGCCTGGTGGCGCGGGCCTGCATCAAGGGCTTCGAGCGGCAGAAGCCGGACGAATCGGGCGAGGCGCATTCCGGTTGGGCGGTAGTGCTGGATGGGATTGCGGAGAAGCTGCCGGTCAGTCGGCGGCAACAACATATCGTCAAGGAATTCGGGCGCGGCTGAGATTTATTTGCCGCGCACCTTCACCAGCGCTTCGTCGATGCGCTGATCCAGAAAACCGCCGTAATAATCCGGCGTGGTCAGGCCGATCAGCGGTTCCGTCAGTTCATTTCCCTCGGCATCGAACAGCTTGATGGTCGGCGTCAGGTAGATATTGTTTGCCTTGGCGAACAGCGCCGGGGTGGTGGTTTTGCCGGAAGCGAGGCGCAGCTTGGCGCTGCTGCCGACGTCGATGCGGCGCATGATTACTTTGGTGTCGTATTCCGTATTGTGCTGCATCGGCACCAGAAATTCCTTGAGAACCTGGTCGCAGAAGGCGCAATTGCGGCGGCTGAACAAGACCAGGATCGGTACTTTCAGCTCTTGCGCCGCCTTGGCTTCGAGCGTGAAATCATGCACCAGCGGAACCCGGGTCCGATCCTGCGCATACGCGCAGGAGCAGGCGAACCATGATAAAATGAGAACCAACAGGCAGTTAGCCGATTTCATGTTCAAATGCTCACCATCATTTCGGGGTCATCGTTGAAAACAAGCACAAATATAACAAAGCTCACCATTGCATCGCGCGAAAGCGCATTGGCGATGTGGCAGGCCCGCCATGTCCAGCAGCAACTGCGAATATTATATCCCCAATTGGAAATAAGCATACTGGGCATGACCACCACCGGCGACCAGATTCTCGATTCCCCGCTGGCCAAGATCGGCGGCAAGGGGTTGTTCGTCAAGGAACTCGAACAGGCGATGCAGGAAGGCCGCGCCGACATCGCCGTGCATTCGCTCAAGGATGTGCCGATGACGCTGCCGGAAGGCTTCATGCTCGCCGCCATCGGCGAACGCGAAGACCCGCGCGACGCCTTCGTCTCCAACCGCTTCAAGACGATGGAAGAACTGCCGCCGGGCAGCGTGGTCGGCACTTCCAGCCTGCGCCGCCAGTGCCAGATCCAGGCGCGCTTTCCGTCGTTCAGGATCGAGTCGCTGCGCGGCAACGTGCAGACGCGCCTGCGCAAGCTGGACGAAGGCCAGTACGCCGCGATCATTCTGGCGGCGGCAGGGTTGAAGCGCCTCGGCTTGGGCGAGCGCATCGCCTCGCTGCTGCCCGCCGAACAAAGCCTGCCCGCCGTCGGCCAAGGCGCGCTCGGCATCGAATGCTGCACCGGGCGCGACGACCTGGTCGCCCTGCTGGCGCCGCTGAATCACCCGGATACTGCTGCCTGCACCACGGCGGAGCGAGCCATGAGCCGCGCCCTGGCGGGCAGTTGCCAGGTACCGCTGGGCGGCTTCGCCGAAATTTCCGCCGGCGTGCTGCGGCTGCGCGGCTTTGTTTCCAGCGTCGATGGCGTGCGGATCGTGCGGGCCGAAATGTCGGGCGCGCCGGATAAAGCCGAGGCGCTCGGCCATGAACTGGCGCAAACCCTGATCGGCATGGGTGCGGACAAGATTCTGGCGGAGCTAGACTCACACCAATGAAGCCGCTCGCCGGACTGGGCGTATTGGTGACCCGACCGGCGCACCAGGCCGGGCATCTGGCGGGACTGATCGAACAGGCCGGCGGCAAGGCGATCCGCTTTCCGACGCTGGAAATTTTCGATGCGAAGGACATGAGCGTCTTGTCT
The DNA here is from genome assembly GCA_021373185.1 of Betaproteobacteria bacterium. Lineage (GTDB taxonomy): Bacteria > Pseudomonadota > Gammaproteobacteria > Burkholderiales > Sulfuricellaceae > Sulfuricella. Next base: position 5,066 of record JAJFTF010000023.1, read on the forward strand.
GCCGCCATCGACCGGCTGGAACAGTTCGACCTAGCGATTTTCATCAGCCCCAACGCGGTCAACAAGGCCGTCAGCCTGATCCGCGCACGGCGCGACTGGCCGCAGGGGCTGCGTTGCGCGGCAGTGGGCAAGGGCAGCGGCAAGGCGCTGGCGCTGCATGGCATCGCCGATGTGCTGGTGCCGCAAGACCGCTTTGACAGCGAAGCCCTGCTGGCGCTGCCGGAACTGCAGGACGTCGGCGGCAAGCAGGTGGTGATTTTTCGCGGCGAGGGCGGGCGGGAGTTGCTCGGCGAGGAGTTGACCCGACGCGGCGCGGGAGTTACCTTTGCCGAATGCTATCGGCGCGGCAAGCCGGACGGTACGGATGTCGAATCCCTGCTGCAGCAATGGGCGCGCGGCGATGTCGGCGCAGTGACGGTGACCAGCGGCGAAAGCATGCGCAATCTGTTCGATCTGGTGGGCGCAACCGGACAGCAATTCCTGAAAAAAACCCCGGTATTCGCCTTCCATGAGGAGATTGCCGAAGTGGCGCGCGAACTGGGGATCGAACAAGTTTATACCACGCCGTCAGGGGATGACGGATTGCTGAGCGGCCTGATTGCATGGCGCAAAACACGATGAGCGAGAATATGGGCATGAGCGAGGACAAGGAAGACAAGCCACAGGAAATTCAGGCGCCCGCCGAAACGACACTCCCGGCACGGGCGATTGCCTCCCGCTTCAACCTGGGGCTGGCCGCTGCGGTCGTGGCGCTGGTGCTGATCGGTTGGCAATGGCTGGACAGCCGGCAATACGGCAACGCCCTCGAACAGAACCTGGGCCGACGCCTGGCCGATTTCGACAGCCGCAGCAAGGAAAGCCAGATCGTGGCGGCGCGGGCGCAGGAAGAATCCCGCCAGGCGCTGGTCAAGCTCGGCATGCTGGAACAGAAACTGGCTGAGTCGCAAAACCAGCAGGCGGCGCTGGAAGCACTTTATCAGGAACTGTCGCGCAACCGCGACGAATCGGTGCTGGCCGAAGTCGAGCAGATTCTGCTGGTCGCCAATCAACAACTGCAGCTCGCCGGCAACCCCAAAGCTGCGCTGATTGCGCTGCAAACCGCCGACAGCCGTTTGCAGCGCCTCGACAAGGCGCAATTCATCAGCCTGCGCAAAACCATCGTCAAGGATATCGAGCGCTTGCAGGCGCTGCCGACCGTGGACGTGGTCGGTTACAGCCTGCGCCTCGACAGCCTGTCGAGCATGGTGGACGACCTGCCGCTGGTAATCGGCGGCGAACTTCCCGCCAATCCGGCGGCGGCCAAGCCCCGAGGCGAAGAGCGCCCCTGGGCGAAGCTCGGCTGGGAAATCTGGCTGGACATGAAACAACTGGTTCGCATCCAGCATGTGGATACGCCTGACGCGCCGCTACTTGCCCCATCGCAAGCCTATTTCCTGCGCGAGAATATCAAGCTGCGCCTGCTGTCGGCGCGCCTCGCCCTGCTGCGCCATGACGAAACCACCTACAAAGCCGACCTGAAGGCCGCAGACGCTTGGCTGCGCCGCCATTTCGACATCAAGGCCAAGTCCACCCAGTCCGCCCTGACCACCCTCAAGCAACTCGCGAGCGGCCCGGTGAGCATCGACATGCCGGATATTTCAGCCAGCCTTAACGCCGTGCGCAACTACAAGCTGGTGCGCGAAAGGCCGGGTGCCCGGTGAAAACCCTGTTCTGGATTCTCGCCATCCTGGCGGCGGCGGTGGCGCTGACCATGGCGGCCAAATACAGCGCAGGTTATGTCCTGCTGGTTTACCCGCCCTGGCGCATCGAACTTTCCCTGAGCCTGTTCATCGCGCTCCTGCTGGCCGTCTTTGTTACCGGCTATATCGTGGTGCGCCTGGCATCCCACACCCTGAACCTGCCGGCCTACGTCCGCGCCTTCCGGCAGGAGCGGCGGCGCGACAAGGCGCGCGAAGCGATGGATGACGCGCTGCTGGCTTTCTTCGAAGGACGCTATGCCAAGGCGGAGAAATTTGCCTCCACCGCGCTGGAATTGCAGGAATCGCCATTGCCCAATGCTCTGCTGGCGGCGCGCGCGGCCCACGAAATGAGAGAATTCGGCCGTCGCGACGACCATCTGGCGCAGGCCGAGCGCATCGCGCCGGAACAACCCGAGCCGCGGCTGATGACCCAGGCCGAACTGCTGATCGACCAGCGCAATTTCACCCAGGCGCTGCGCATCCTGAAAGAGCTGCAAGCCACTACGCGCAAGAATCTCGCCGCGCTCAGGCTGGAACTGAAAGCGCAGACGCAAGCGAAAAACTGGGATCAAGTCCTGACGCTGGTTGCCCTGCTGGAAAAAAAGCGGGCGATTGATCCGCTTCAGGCGACGCAACAAAAAATTGTCGCGCACCAGGCAAATCTCAAACGCAAACGGCAGGACGCGGCGGGCTTGCGCGAATACTGGCAAAAAATTCCCGGCGCCGACAAGACCATCAGCAAGATTGCGCTGACGGCGGCACAAGGCTTCCTCTCCTTCAAGGATTGCCAGACCGCGATGGACATCCTCACCGACAGCCTGGAAAGCCAGTGGGACAGCGACGTGATCCGGCAATACGGCGAATGCCTGGACAAGGACGTGCTGAAGCAGATCGAGCGCGCCGAAAACTGGCTGAAGAAACACCCCGACGATGCCGCGCTGCTACAGACGCTGGGCAAGCTATGCGTCAAGCGCGAATTGTGGGGCAAGGCACAGAGCTATCTGGAAGCAAGCCTGAGCATTGAGCCCCGTGCGGAAACCCACTTGGCACTGGCGCAACTGCTGGAAAAAATCGGTCGTGCGGAAGAGGCTGGCAAACATTACCGTGCAAGCATGGTGCTTTTGCAGCAACAGGGTTGATAAGCGTTGCCTGCTGCGCAGCAAGTCGCTTGCATCGGTACGATAAGGGGTAAATTCGTCGCCCATTGATTTCAAGGCTTCACTGGAAAACGGGGAGAGCACGTGAATTCGTTCCTGAAGCCCGCAACAATCCTATTGAATCGCCTCAACTACCCCAGGAAGCTGGCTATTGTCGGCATCGTCCTGGCAATCCCGCTCTGCGCGCTCTCCTTTTTTACGATTTCCGAAGTCAACACCCGCATCGCCACCCTGGAAAAAGAGCTGGTCGGCGTTCGTTCAATTCGCCCGATGAAAAGGCTGACCAAAGCCGTGCAGGAACATCGCGGCGCCGAACAACTAACGCTAAGCGGGGCATCGCTTGCGCAAAAAAGGCTACCCGACCTGGAGTCGGCGATTGACGATCTCACCCAGGAGATGAACGAATTCGATCAATCGGTTGGCGCTCTGCTGGGAACGTCGGAGGAATGGAATAAATTAAAATCCCAAATGGGGGAACTGACCGCACGAAGCGGGCAAACCCCGGAGGAAAGTTTCAAACGACATACCGATGTGGTCAGGGGGCTGATCGATTTTCTCGCTCAATTAGGCGATGCAAGCGGCCTGCTGCTGGACTCGGAGCAGAACACTTACTATTTGGTGCATGCCATTATTTCCGAAATTCCCGAGTTCGTGGAAAGCGCCGGGCAAACCAGGGCGCTGGCCAGCGCCCTGGCGCAAAGCAATGAACTTTCCGCTGCCGAGCAGATTCAATTGATCAAGCTGCTCGGAAGCCTCCAGAATGCCGACGCCTACCTCGTCAAGAGCCTGAACAAGGCGCTGGCCACCACGCCGGGCCTGAAACAGGCGATTCTCTCGCGCTTGCTTGCGGCACGATCCGCCATGGATTTTTTTGTTCTTGCAGTCGAGAACAAGCTGCTTTTGCAGGGTAAGGTCTCCGGCGAGGGGGATGCGATGTTCCGCGAGGGAACGCTGGCCGTCAACGCGGCATACAAGCTGTGTGAATCCACCATTCCGGCGCTGGACAATGTGCTCAGCCAGCGCCTCGAACGGTTGAAATTCATGAGAATACTGGCATTTTCTGCCGTAACCGGCGCATTGCTTGCGGCGATTTACCTGTTTTGGGGGTTCACCGCCGCACTATTGGAACACTTGGCCATCTTGCGAAACGGCGCGAAACAAGTCGCTTTCCATGGAAATCTCGAAACCCGGGTGAATATCACCAGCAGCGACGAGATGGCGGCGCTTGCCGCCTGCTTCAATGACATGACCGGCGCAATGCAAAAAATGGTTGCGGACATCAAGGAAACGCATCGACAGATCGATTACCTGGCGAACTATGACGCACTGACCGGCATTCCCAACCGCAATCTTTTTTCCGACCGGATGAAGCACCTGATATCCCGCTCGGCGCGGGAACAGAGAAAGTTTTTCTTGTTGTTTATCGACCTGGACGATTTCAAGGCGGTAAACGATACCCTGGGCCATGAGTCTGGCGACTTGCTGCTGATGGGCGTCGCCGACAGGCTCAAAAAATGCATTCGCGAACAGGATACCGTGGCGCGTTTCGGCGGCGACGAATTTACCGTACTCATAGAGAGCAGCGAAACCGAGGGCGCCGAGAAAACCGCACAGCGGATTGTCGAAGCGCTCTCCATCAAATTCGACCTGGCCGGTGACCGGGAAGCCATTATTGGCAGCAGCATCGGTATTGCCGCTTACCCAGCCGATGGCGCCGACGTCATAACCCTGCTGAAAAATGCCGATGCCGCCATGTATCGGGCAAAGCGGGAAGGAAAACATTGCTACCGGTTTTTTGCCGAAATGGCGGGTTAATGGATCGCGTTTGGCGTCAAACGGCGAAGACCCTAAAACAACCAGCGGTCAGAAAACCCCTTTTGAATTGAGAAATTCACCGTATTTTCTGTCTTCGCTCAGCATGTGGGTGATAATCCAGTCACGGAAAAACCGCAGAAAATCGCTTTCTTCGGGCAGGATCCCGGCCCGAATGTTGGCGGCGTAGTCCGCCACCTGCCGGGACAGTTGCCGGTGTCTTTGTTTGTGGGCCAGGATATCCGGGTAGTCGTACCTTTCCATTAACGCCTCTTCTGCGGCGAAATGGTAACGAGTGTAGTCCACCAACGCCTCGACCGCTTCCAGCAAAGCGTCTCGACCGCCTTCCGAGCGGAGTATTTCCATGATGCTATTAGCGATCTCGACCAATTTTTTGTGGTGAGTATCCATCTCCACCACCAGAACGCTGAAATCCTCTCGCCACACGAAGACTTCGAATTCGTTGTTGCCGCTGTAAATCACACGCGCAGTGCGGCCAAGATAGGATTCCAGCAGCTTCCATTTGACGACGGGAACTTCTGCCAGCAAGCCTCCCGGTATCTGGTACACCTCGGTGACATCAAGCGCTTTCAGGCGAAACAGGCAGGGGACGTTGAATACGGTAAGCTCTTCTCCGAAAAAATCCTTGCTCTCCAGGGTATCGAGCGTTTCGCTGCCGACACTTCGCTCGACGCGGCCAGAGATGATGATGTTCAAAACGCCGAGATCGCCGTGTCCTATCGTTTCTCCGGCCTGATACCAGCGCGTCGAAGCCTTCTCGATAATGCGCGTCAGAACGTCGGAGGGAACATTTTCGCCAAAAAGGCGGGTCGATTCCAGGAAAGACCGGACTTCGATGGTGTGCTGGATTTTTTCCTGTAGCTGGTTGCGCTTGATGATTTCCAGATAGAGCCCGGTATGGATTTTCAGCGCCTGGACAAAGGTGGCGGCGCGATAGGTATGCTCGGCGGCCTTTTTGTACATCGTGCTCACTTCGCCGATGACGGCGCCCGCTGCCAGCGTGCTGAAAACCTTGTCGCGGGTTCTGATCTTCTCAATGCTGCCGTTGAGCACCAGGTGGATTTCCGATGGAATCTCGCCTTCCTTGAGAATGATGGTGCCGGGGTTGATGTCGACGATATCGTGGTTGAGCAAGATGCGGAGATGATGCAACGGAATGCCCGAGAAATAGGCCTGGAGGTAGGTAAATGCACTCCGCCGCAAGGTGTCGGATTTTCCCGGCACCAGAATGTCCGCCGTGCCGAAGGCGGCATTCGAGCCGATTTCCTTTTCCTCTGGCGTCAGCTCCTGCGCCTTGTGCGCCAGCAGTATCTTGCCGGAGCGATCGCCATGAAAATCAATGGCGGCGCCATGAATCAGGCCGCCGCCGATATCGATTTTTTTGACATCCACCGTGATCTGGTAATTCGCCTGCGTTCGTTCAAAAGCCTGCTGGCTCAGGCCGGGCGCATCGACTGAATCCGTCACCATGCCCTTGAGTACGGACATGGAAACAATGTCGGCGAAATGCGCATAGCTCTTGTACCCCTCGTCCGCCAAGGTACGAAACAGGAAAATATTGGTTTCCACCGGATGGGGCGAAAAAACCGGCTTGACTTCCAGACCTTCGATATCGTTCCAGACATCGAACTGCAGGTCGCACACCTCGAAAAAATCGCTGAACCGCTCTTCTTCCAGAGAAAGCAGCGCCGCCAGTTTCTTGGAAACCGAGGCTCGGATCAGGGGGGTGGCGAAATACTTGATCCGGCGTCCCGCCCGCATGAGCGCGGTGATCCCGGCAAAATGGTCGTCGTGGGCGTGGGTATGAAAAATGCCTTCGACTTCTTCAATGCCGACGCCCAGCGCATTCAGAGTATAGGCCAGGTTCGGCCCGGCATCGATCAGGTAGATCTTCCCTTGAAACATCAGGATGCTGGACATGCTTGGCCGGTTGATATCCCAGCCGTCGCCTTCGCCGGAATGGATGACGCCGAAATATTCCCGGTCGAACTTGCGAAAACCAAGCGCATAAGCCGTCTCGTATTTTTCGCCGGGCGCCAGACTCAGGTCGACTGAAACCGTTTCACCGCCATAGCCGATGGCAAAGACATTGACGCTCAGGCGCTGAATACTGACGCCGCTATTGAGCTTTACCGGTTCTTTGCCAATCGTCGCAACATCGATAAATTCGCGGGTCGCCTTGATGTGGCCGAACGCGAAGCAGCGCTTGAGGCGCATCATTTCTTCAGCCTCATCGTCGGCAATACCGCACTGGACGATTTCCTCCTTGGAAACCAGGCCGTAATTGCCGCGATAAATGTAATGCATCTGGGAGTTGACCTGCGAGGCCAGGCCGATCAGCAACGGCTTGGCACCGGTGTTGTTGGGATGGTTGGGAATCCCCATCCCTTGCCGGTAAAGCATTTGCAACACGGGGAATTCCGCCATGTTCGAGAATTCGCCGTTCTGCAAAGTGAGGTCGGAAAGCAGGATCGTATTCGGCCCGGTTTCGCAGGCCACGCCGTTGACTTCCTGCTGGGCGATCAAGCCATTTTTAATCAGGTGCTTGACGACGTCCGCCGGGCAGCCGCACAGCATCCTGATGCCCGCGTCCGCTATTTCCACCCAGTAAACGCCGTTAGTGACGCGAATTTTTCTGATTTTCACGGCTTCTCCTGACCGTTTTTTCTAACCCATATGAAACGACTAGCCACGGGTTAAGCCTTGGGTTTGCTGAAAGTGAACGCGTCCGAATAAAATTCCTCGGATGGCAGGCCGCGCTCCGCAGTGAAAGCATGGTGCGCCGCCTCCACCATTACCGGCGAACCGCAGGCATAGACCTGATAGCCGCCAAGATCGGTGAAATCCGCCATGACCGCCTGATGCAAGAAACCGGTTCGACCCTGCCAGCGATCTTCCGCCTTGGGTTCGGACAGCACCGGCACAAATTTGAAGTGAGCATGCTCCCGCGCCCATTTTTCCGGCAATTCCCGCATATACAAATCAGCCAAGCCATACGCACCCCAATAAAAGGTGACGGACCGCTTGATGCCATGATGAAAAGCATGCTCGAGCATCGCCTTGACCGGGGCGAAGCCGGTGCCGCTGGCAAGCAGCAGGATCGGCTTGTCGCTGTCTTCGCGCAGGAAGAAGCTGCCCAACGGACCCTCAAAGCGCAGGATGGCCTTTTCATGCATTTCCGTAAACACGTGGTCGCTGAAGCTTCCGCCGGGCACGCGGCGGATGTGCAACTGCAGATAATTGTCGTCGTGCGGGGCGTTGGCCAGGGAATAAGCACGGCGCTTGCCATCCTTGAGCAGGATGTCGATATATTGGCCGGCGAGAAATTGCAGGCGCTCGCCGGCTGGCAGCTTCAGGCTCAGCACAGCGACATCTTCGGCGGCCATCTCGATTTTTTCCACTTTGCAGGGCATGGTCTTGGGCTTTATGTCCTGCGTATCGGCAACTTCATGCACCTCGATGACGACATCGGTTTTCGGTTTGGCGCAACAAAACAGCGCCAGCCCTGCGGCTTTTTCCGCTTCACTCAGTGCGTGTGCCTGATAATTGCCGTAATCGACCGCGCCTTCGAGAATCTTGCCCTTGCACACACCGCAGGCACCGTTGCGGCAACCATAAGGCAGGGTGCGGCCTTCGCGCAGGGCGGCGTCCAGGATGGATTCGTCCGCCTCGGCGGAAAATTCGTGACCGCTCGGTTTAACGGTTATTTTATGGGGCATGTTCGATTCCTTCTGTTCGCTTTTCCGGCCATTTGTTTGCCGTCAAATATACCATAATGGCCGGTAACGACTATCGCAGCCGATCCCTGTCGTCGACCCGCTCCCAATCGCCCTCGATCACATTCTCGTCATTTGCCGCAGCAGGCGGGGCGGGCGTTTTTGGGGGCGGCAGCAAAAGCAGGATCAGGGCGAGAAAATCGCTGATGACGCCAGGGAAAATCAGCAATAGCCCGGCCAGCACCGTGCGGAAGCTGAACAGCAGGGCCAGGCTGAGGGAGTGGCCCGATTGCAGCGCGGCGAAAAGACGCTGCGGCACCGTAGCGCCAGCCTCCTGCACCAGCCGGCCACCCAGCGCCACGCCCGACAGCAGCAGCAATAGCAGCCACCAGCCGATAAAACCGGATAGCTTGACCAGAACATAAATCTCCAGCACCGGAAAACCAAGTAGAATAATCAGAAACAACAAACCGCGCATAAATGAAACCTCAATTGGATGCCATGCTGGTAATTACCAACCTGCCCGACCGGGACACCGCCCGACGCTTGGCCGACAGCCTGGTGGAACGGCGGCTTGCGGCCTGCGTCAATATTCTCGCGCCTTGCGAATCGATCTATCGCTGGCAAGGGAAAATCGAAGCAGCGCAGGAGACCACGCTGCTGATTAAAACACTGGGGGCGCATTACGGCAAGGTTGAAAAAACCATCCGGGAGTGTCACCCTTATGAACTTCCGGAAATTATCGCAATCCCACTGGTTGCCGGCCTGCCGGCCTATCTCGATTGGCTGGCCGCCGAAACGATAAGCCCGGCGCCGATTAATTCCGCAGAATAAGGTTAAAAATGCACTATTTGCTGACGGTCGTTTTTCTCTTGTTCTCCTCGGTAGCGCAGGCTGCCGGGGGCGATCTGCCCGAGCCGGACCAGGCATTCAAAATCTCTACGCGGGCGATCGACGACAAGACATTGGAAGTGCGCTACCAGATCGCCGATGGCTTTTATTTGTACAAGTCAAAATTCAAGTTCCAGGCAGAGCCCGCCGACGTCACCTTGGGCGCGCCGCAAATGCCCGCCGGAAAAATCAAGGACGATGAATTTTTCGGCAAGATCGAAACGTACCGCAACACTCTGGTAATCCGCCTGCCTTATATTCGCGGCAGCGCATCCAGGATCACCTTGAAGGCAACATCGCAGGGGTGCGCCGATGTCGGCGTGTGTTACCCGCCGCAAACCCAGGTAACCCGGCTCGACCTCCCCGCACCGCCCACCGAAGCGGCGGGCAAGTCCTTTATTCTCAAATCGCTGGGCAGCCAGGAAGAATTTCTGTCGCCCGAAAAGGCCTTCAATCTGGCGGTCAAGGTCATCGACAAGAACACCCTGCTCGCCAATTTCACCATTGCCGACGGCTATTACCTGTACCGCGACAAGATCAAGTTCGCGCTGAAAAACAGCGGTGCTGCCGTGCAGATCGACTCCGTCATCATGCCTCCGGGCGATATCAAGACCGACCCTAATTTCGGCCAAACCGAGGTGTTTCACAAATCCTTCCAGGCCGTCATCATCCTGAAGCGATCGAGCAACGATGAACAGATTATCAGCCTGATCGCCGGCTATCAGGGTTGCAGCGAAAAAGGCGTATGTTATCCGCCGGCGCGGAAAATCGCCGGCCTGACCTTGATCGGCGGCATGCCGACCACCGATGCAAAGTTTGCCCAGCCGCATGCCGAGCTTGCGGCACAACCCGCATCCTTGGCGCCGCCGCCGACGCCCCTGGCTTCGCTCGTGCCCGTTGCGGCGACGGCGAAAGCGCCTTCCCCTGCCGCATCAGCAACTGTCGAACCGGTCGCCAGCCCTTCCGCGCAGCCGCAGGAAAACGACTCCTCACGCATCGGCGCCTTGCTTAAAGGCGGCAATTTCTGGCTGATTCTGGTGACGTTCTTCGGTTTCGGCCTGTTGCTGGCGCTGACTCCCTGCGTATTTCCGATGATCCCGATTCTTTCCGGCATCATCGTCGGCCAAGGCAGCGGACTGACCAAATCCCGCGCTTTCGTCCTGTCGCTCGCCTATGTGCTCGGCATGGCAATTACCTACGCCGCCGTCGGTGTGGCGGCGGGTTTGTCCGGCACCTTGCTTTCTGCGGCACTGCAGAACCCTTGGGTACTGGGCGGATTCGCGCTGGTTTTCGTGGCGCTGGCGCTGTCCATGTTCGGCATGTATGAGTTGCAGATGCCGAGCTTCATTCAAAGCCGCTTCACCGAAGCCAGCAACAAAGTTCAGGGCGGCGGCCTGGCCAGTATTTTTGTCATGGGCATGCTGTCGGCGGTGATCGTCGGCCCATGTGTGGCGGCGCCGCTGGCTGGCGCACTGTTATATATCAGTCAGACCGGGAACGTGGTGCTGGGCGGCTCGGCGCTGTTCTCCCTGGCCTTGGGCATGGGCGCGCCGCTGCTGCTGGTGGGCGTTTCCGCCGGCGCATTGTTGCCGCGCGCCGGCGGCTGGATGGAAGCGGTCAAGAGTTTCTTCGGCGTGCTGCTGCTGGGCGTGGCGATCTGGCTGATTTCGCCGATGATCCCGGCACTGGTTCACATGCTACTGTGGGCTGCACTACTGATCGTTTCCGCCGTCTACCTGCGCGCCATCGATCCTTTACCGCACCCCGCCAGCGGCTACGCCAAGCTGTGGAAAGGTATCGGCGTCATCGCCTTGCTTGCCGGCGTTATCTTGCTGATCGGGGCGCTGTCCGGTGGCCGCGACATCCTGCAACCGCTGTCCGGGCTGCAGGCACGGTGCGAAGCAAATGCGGCGGAAATCGCCGCCCCATTCAAGTTTGAACGAGTAAAAAGCCTGGCGGAACTCGACCAGCGCATCAAACAGGCCAAGGGCAAATATGTGATGCTGGATTTTTACGCAGACTGGTGTGTTTCCTGCAAGGAGTTCGAGCGATTTACTTTCGGCGACGCCAAGGTGCAGGCGAAACTGCGCGATGTGGTGCTGTTACAGGCAGATGTCACCGCCAACAGCGAGGACGATAAGGCGCTGCTCAAGAAATTCGGCCTGTTCGGCCCGCCCGGCATTATTTTCTTCGACAAAAACGGCAAGGAACTGACCGCCGGGCAAGTCATCGGCTATCAGCCGCCGGAAAAATTCATCGCCTCGCTCGATGCTATAATCCGCTAGTTTTCATCTTTGCAGGATCGAACATGTCAAAAACCGGACAATGGCTGGTCGCCGCAGGGCTCCTTCTGGCAATCGGCGCCGCCTATTGGGGATTTTCCGCCGCGCCGGGCACGAATCATCGCGAAGCAACCGCCACACAAGAGATATCCGCTGAGCCGGTATTCGCCGCCAGCTTCAAGGATCTCGATGACAAACTCCAGCCGCTCAAACAGTGGCGCGGCAAAGTGGTGGTGCTGAATTTCTGGGCGCCGTGGTGCCCGCCTTGCCGGGAGGAAATCCCCGACTTCATCAAATTGCAGGATAAATACCGCGAACGCGGGCTGATCTTCGTCGGCCTGGCGCTGGACGAAAAACTCAAGGTGCAGGCCTTTTCCGACGAGATCGGTATTAATTACCCGATTTTGCTCGGAGAAATGGACGCCGTGGATCTGGCACGAAAAATCGGCAATCGTCTGGGCGGATTGCCATTCACGGTAGTGATCGATCGCGATGGCCGGATCGCCGCCAGCGAAGTCGGCGGACTGAACATGGCGCAAATGGAAAAAATCGTCGCACCGCTGCTATAAGAAGCAGTCTCAATACATCAACTTCCGGGAAAAGCTGGACAAGTTCCCCCATTTTGCGGCAAACTTGCCGCCATGAAAACGAAAACTCATGGAACCGGCAGCGGCACAACGCCCGGCGCAAAAACCAGAATTCTCGTACTCCACGGCCCCAACCTGAACCTGCTGGGCATGCGCGAGCCAAGCCACTATGGCAATGCCACCCTGGATCAGATCAATGAGCGCCTGCAGCGCATGGCGCAAGATGCAGGCGCGGCCCTGGCCGACTTCCAGAGCAACAGCGAAACCGGGTTGATCGACCGGGTGCAGCAGGCGAAAGCCGATGCAGTGGATTTCATCATCATCAACCCTGCCGCCTACACCCACACCAGCGTGGCCTTGCGCGACGCACTCGCGGCAGTGGCCATACCCTTTGTCGAAGTACATCTTTCCAACGTATTTGCGCGCGAATCGTTCCGTCACCACTCGTATTTTTCCGACCTGGCCGTTGGCGTCATCAGCGGCCTGGGCGCGAAAGGATATGAGCTGGCGCTGGAATTCGCACTGCAATATCAAGCCAAGGATTAAACATGGATCTGAGAAAAGTTAAAAAACTGATCGACCTGGTCAGCGAATCGGGAATCGCCGAACTGGAAATTACCGAGGGTGAGGAAACGGTTCGCATCAGCCGCCATGGCCAGATGCAGCCGCAAATGATGATGTATCCGCAGCAGATGGCCAACCCGATGCAGGGCTACGCCCCGGCAGCGGCGCCCGCCGTCGAAGCCGCGCCTGCCGTAGCCGCGCAGCCGGAGGGGCATATCGTCAAATCGCCGATGGTCGGCACCTTCTACCGCTCGTCCTCGCCGGGGGCGAAACCGTTTGTCGAAGTGGGCCAGTCGGTCAATGCCGGCGACACCCTGTGCATCATCGAGGCGATGAAACTGCTCAACGAAATCGAAGCGGATCAGGGCGGCGTGATCAAGGCGATCCTGATCGAAAATGGGCAGCCGGTCGAATACGGCGAACCCTTGTACATTATTGGATGAGGCACCAGGAGTGAGGAATAAGGAGCAATATCGGGCTCATCCCTTCACTCCTCACCCCTCACTCTCCACTCTTCACAAGGCTTAATCCATGTTTGAAAAAATTCTCATTGCCAACCGTGGCGAAATTGCCCTGCGCATCCAGCGGGCCTGCCGCGAGATGGGTATCAAGACCGTGGCGGTGCACTCCGAGGCGGATGCCGACGCCAAATACGTCAAGCTCGCCGACGAATCGGTGTGCATCGGCCCGGCCCCGTCCTCGCAGAGCTATTTGCATGTGCCGTCGATTATCAGCGCGGCAGAGGTAACCGACTCCGAAGCGATCCACCCCGGTTACGGCTTCCTCTCGGAAAACGCCGATTTCGCCGAACGTGTTGAGCAGAGCGGCTTCGTGTTCATCGGCCCGCGCCCCGAAACCATCCGCCTGATGGGCGACAAGGTCAGCGCCAAGGACGCGATGAAAGCGTCCGGCGTGCCCTGCGTACCCGGCTCGGATGGCGCAACGCCGGAAGACGGCGACGAGATCATCCGCATCGCCAAGGACATCGGTTACCCGATCATCATCAAGGCGGCGGGCGGCGGCGGCGGGCGCGGCATGCGGGTAGTACATACCGAGGCGGCGCTGCTGAACGCAGTGAGCATGACCAAGAACGAAGCGCAGACCGCATTCGGCAATCCCGTGGTGTACCTGGAAAAATATTTGGAAAACCCGCGCCATATCGAAATCCAGGTGCTGGCCGACGAGCACGGCAATGCGGCTTTCCTCGGCGAACGCGATTGCTCGATGCAGCGCCGCCACCAGAAGGTTCTCGAAGAAGCGCCGGCGCCGGGCCTCGACCCCAAACTGCGCGACAAAATCGGCGAAAGATGCGCCGAAGCTTGCCGCAAGATCGGTTACCGTGGCGCCGGCACCTTCGAGTTCCTGTATGAGAACGGCGAGTTTTTCTTTATCGAAATGAACACCCGTGTTCAGGTCGAGCATCCGGTGACGGAATTGATTACCGGCATCGACATCGTGCAGGAACAAATCCGCATCGCTGCCGGCCAGAAGTTGAGCTTCAGGCAGAAGGATGTCCAGCTCCGGGGCCATTCCATCGAGTGCCGCATCAATGCCGAAGACCCTTACACCTTTGTGCCGTCGCCCGGTCGCATCACGGTTTATCATGTGCCCGGCGGCCCCGGCATCCGGGTCGATTCCCACGTTTACCAGAACTACGTGGTGCCGCAATACTACGACTCCATGGTCGGCAAGCTGATCGCCTACGGCGCCACCCGCGACCAGGCCATCGCCCGGATGAAAACCGCGCTGTCCGAAATGGTGATCGAGGGCATCAAGACCAACGTGCCGCTGCATCAAGACCTGATGCTCGACGCCGCCTTCGTCAAGGGCGGTACCAGCATTCATTATCTGGAACAAAAACTGGCCGCCGCAAAAAAGGGGCAGTAGCGGAGGGTTAAGAGCCTATTCCAATAGATTTCATACCTCGCGCCAGTGCCATTTGGGGTGCAGTGCTAGGCGCGAGGGGCGCGGTTTGGTCATTCCAAACAAGCCGTGAGCAACAACGCAATGTACCCCAAATGACACCGGCCCTCCGGGTTGAGTCCAGAAAACGCGTCTGCGGTGTCGTAAGGCTTGTCAATGGAATGACCATTGACTGCGCCTCACTCCTTGCATCCATCGCTTTCTGAACTCAACGCGAGGTATGAAATCTATTGGAATAGGCTCTGAATGGCTTGGCTATCGCTGAAAATCGAGGCGGACGAACAAACTGCCGGCGTGCTGAGCGATGTCCTGCTCGACCTGGGCGCGCTTTCTGCGGACATCGAGGACGCCAACGCCGAAACCGCCCGTGAGCAGCCGATCTTCGGCGAGCCGGGCGAGCCGACCGACAGCCTGTGGAAAGACAGCATCGTCAGCGGTCTGTTCGCGGAAGACGCCGATATCCCTGCCATCGTCGCGGCGGCAACTGAAGCGGCGCATCTGGACACCGTTCCCCGCTACCGCGTCGATCATGTCGCGGAACAAGACTGGGTGCGGCTGACCCAATCCCAGTTCGACCCGATCCAGATTTCTCCGCGCCTGTGGATTATTCCCACTTGGCACACGCCGGTCGATGCCGCCGCCATCAACCTGATTCTCGATCCCGGCCTGGCCTTCGGCACCGGCAGTCACCCCACCACCCATCTCTGCCTGCAATGGCTGGAACGCAATCTGCGCGGCGGCGAAAGTGTGCTGGACTACGGCTGCGGTTCCGGCATCCTGGCGATTGCCGCGCTCAAGCTGGGCGCAGCAAAAGCGCTGGGCGTCGACATCGATCCGCAGGCAGTGCTCGCCAGCAAGCAGAACGCCGAACAAAACCAGGCCGCCGCCGATTTCTTCCTGCCCGGCGATGCGCCGAAAATCCAGGCCGACATCGTCGTTTCCAACATTCTCGCCAACCCGCTGAAAGTGCTGTCGCCGATGCTGGCCCAAGCCGTCCGCCCCGGTGGCCAAATCGTGTTGTCGGGCGTCCTGGCGCATCAGGCAGAAGAAACCCTGAACGTTTACCGGCAATGGTTCGACATCGACATCGCCGCTGAAATGGATGGGTGGGTCTGTCTGGCGGGTGTAAAGAGGTAAAGCCATGGCGGCGATCACCACTTGCCCGGCCTGCCGCACCCGCTTCAGGGTCACCCCGGAGCAGTTGGAAGCGCATGGCGGCGACGTGCGCTGCGGTCGTTGCGCCAAGATCTTCCTCGCCCAGAATTATCTGGAATATGTGTACGAGCCCAATGCGGTCGAGCCGGTCGAGCCTGAAATTATTGCCGAAGAGGTGCCGCAACTCGGCGTAACCGAAGTATTTCTCCCCTCGGAAGAAGAGACCCCTGAATCACCGCTATTCGTCACGCCGCAAATAGGGGATGTGGCCGATCAACCCGACCCCGATCTGGATTTAGACCTGGATATGGATCTGGCGCCCGATCTGAGGCCGGAGCCGGAGCCGGAGCCGGAGCCGGAGCCGGAGCCAGAGCCGGAGCCAGAGCCGGAGCCAGAGCCGGAGCCAGAGCCGGAGCCAGAGCCGGAGCCAGAGCCAGAGCCAGAGCCAGAGCCAGAGCCAGAGCCAGAGCCAGAGCCAGAGCCAGAGCCAGAGCCAGAGCCAGAGCCAGAGCCAGAGCCAGAGCCAGAGCCAGAGCCAGAGCCAGAG
>JAJFTF010000025.1 GCA_021373185.1 Betaproteobacteria bacterium
CAAATCCAGGCCGCGATTCGTATAGTGCTTGGCAATGCTGACGACCAGTCGGAGATTACACTTGATCATGCGCTGGCGGGCATTGAAGTCGCCCTGCCTGACCAGCGTGGCTAGCTCACGCTCCTCTTTGGCGGTCAATAATGCGTTCTGGCCGATTTCGTTCAGATAACTAAGCGTCGAGTCGCCCTGAAATTCAATTTTTTGCGCCCCCTTGGTGGACGTTGATTCGGTCTCTTCCTCCGGCAGCAGTGCGAAATCTTCTTCCTGAGCGCCGCATGCTTCGGGATCCATTGGGTCCATTTCATCCAGGGGTAGCTCACGCATGATTTACTCCTAATAATTATTCTATGTATTTCATTTCAGCATATAAGGCGAGTTTACAGAGGGCTGACATTATCAAGAATAGGCAGGGTTCGCATTTGGTAATAAGGAATTTCTTTATTCTTCGTCTGAACGCGCGCGTCGAATAAATTTAATCCGTGCTTGACGATAGAACGATCGTTCTTTACACTTCATCGCATGTCGAACGATCGTACTTATCTGGATCAGCTCCAGGATTATTATGCCCGCCATCGGGTGTTGCCTTCCTATGCCACGATGGCCGGGTTGCTTGGTCTCAAGTCGAAATCCTCGGTGGCGGCGCTGGTGGCGCGCCTGAAACTGCTGGGCTTCATCGAAGCGGCGCCGGACAAGCGCCTCAGGCCGGGCGACCGATTTTTCGAACGCTTGCTCGCAGATAGCGTGCGCGCCGGTTTCCCCAGCCCGGCCAACGATACCCGGCACGACATGTTGACCATCGACGAGTATCTGGTCGAGCGCCCCTCGCAAACCGTGCTGGTGACCGTCAAGGGCGATTCCATGATCGATGCCGGCATCCATTCCGGCGACATCGTGGCCGTGGAGAAGAAGCCCTCCGCCAATGTCGGCGATATCGTCGTCGCCATCGTCGACAACGAATTCACCCTCAAATACCTGGAACGCGAAAAGGGGCAGTTCATCTTGCGTCCGGCCAATCCCGCCTATCCGGTCATCCGTCCGAGCGGGTCACTGGAAATTTTCGGCGTGGTGGTCGGCCTGGTCAGGAAATACAAATAGATAGAAGGAGAGGGCGACAGGAATAAGGCGCGCTCCGCCCCTTTGGGAGCGAGAGCTGGACAGGCCAAGTTGCCATTAGCTATTGCTCTTCGAATTTGAATCCGCAATCTGAAATACGGCGGTACCTCAAGTTTCTTAACGGCAGCCCGATAATCTACCTAAACACGGTGTAACAGGGAGGCCATCATGGATAAAGAACACATGATTCAGAATCTGATGCGCGAAATCGAGATGGATTTTTCATTTGATTTGCGACTGGGATTGATTGACCGCGATCGATTCAACGGCATCATGAAATCGGAAGCGGCTCAACTCAGGGAAAAAGGTTATGCCGAGATTGAAAGGTTGTTTCTCAAGGTGGCCGCATAATTTTCAATAATAAAAAATTTGATGCAAATTCAGGGCTGCTCGGGTGCAGCCCTTTTTTATGGCGTATCGCCGGTGGCCATGTCTGGGCAGGGCGCAGGAAAGAGAGTTTTATTTAGAAATTGTCACTTGACATGGCCTGGAATGCCTGATTCATCCACAATCTGGCAAAGAGGTTGGTGCCGGCATTCGTAACATCATGATAAACCAAGGCAAATATTGTTAACGTGTTGAATATAAACGATATTGAGATATGGTCGGAATTTAATCAAATTATCATTCTTCCTTGTGTGCGGTAGAGTTAGCGTCTATCCAAACAACTTATGCACAGACTTATCCACAGATAATGTGGAAGGTTTAAATGTCAATACGGGTTTCCCCTATTTTTCTGTTTGACGACTTATATCGGCAAAATAATTGCTGATTTCTGTCATGGCGGCATACTCGGTTGCCGCAATTCCCGCTTTTTTGAAATCCAGCGCATCGGGGAAGCCACTGGCGGCTTGAGCCAGTTCTTTCGCGTCCCGGCACCAGACCGCCGCCCATGCGGCGGCACTGGCGAAATCAGTCGCATTGAGCAGGCCGATGGCTTGCTGCGCCGCTTGCCAGAAGCCGTTGCGAGACAGGGCTGCGTGAATATGGGCGATTTCCTGCCGGTTTCTTTGCCGCATTGCTCCGGCAAGCGCTTCTGCATTATCGGCAAGAACCCGCATCCGGATTTCCGCCATATGCTTTTCAACCACCGCCTTGACCGCTTCATAAGCCGGGGTTAAGCGCTGAGACGGATGGATGGTGGCGGTAATGAAGGCTTGCAGGGCGATCAGCGCGGCCAAGGCATGGCCGGCGTTGCGTGCCTGCTTGATGGTTTCCATACACTGAGTTTCGATGGTGTCCGGGCCAAGCAACAGGGTGATTTCGCCAGTTTTATCGGACATGGATTTACCCTCCGGTAACCGTGACCAGATCGGCATTGCCAAGCAGGATGCGTTTGACACGATCCTGCCAGAGTTGCCCGAACTCCTTTTTCTCCTCAGTGCTAGCAATTCCGGCCATGGTTTTTGGCATCAGCTCCTTCATGCCGGGCGGAGGGGGCACCAATTCAGGATGATAGGTCGTTTCCACGCTGGCTCCGGTGTCGATCCGGGTAAAGCGAATATCGCCGTCGATTCCGGCATTGAAATGCAGCAGGTTGCGCCGGTCGAATTTTCCGCCAATGCCCTTGAAGCCGCCGGATTGGGCGGCTCCGGTAAGCAGGCCGACCACATTGGCGATGACTCCGGTCACGCCGTCGGCCTGCCCGTCGCGAAATTCCGCCTTGATCGCCCCCCGCACCGGCAATTCATCGGCGTAAAGTTCTGTCAGTGCTTTGCATGTCATCAGGTAAGCGCCTGCCACCGTCGGGCAGGAATGTCCCGCCAGTTTCACTGCATCCAGATAGCCGTATTCAATAATTCCCTTTTCTGCCGCGCCGAGAAATTCAGCTAGCGGGTCATGGAGGGTAATTTTGGGGGCGTCGTTGTAAAAATTCGGTGTGTTCATCATGTTGAAGATGCTCCAGAGAAAATCATGAATGGTTTTTTGCGACGCCAGAATTTCCAGAGATCGGCTCGGGTAGCAGAAAAGGTTCGGACGCAGTTATTCTCGGAAATTGTCAGCGACAAGCGGGTTAGCCTGCCGCGTGATAGTGCATGGTACAAGGGGGCGAACCACTCGGTTTCGAGCTTTAACAGGTTTTCGCGCCAGCGATGAACGTCACCATGCAAGGCGGCATTGCGCAGACTGTTGAGGAAGATCAGGTGTTGACCTGGTACTGCTGCATGTTGTAGCCATTCTGCCGCTATTTCTGGCTGTTTGGCGTGGGGTGTGCCGGATGAGATAGCCAAGCCGATGGCCAAGGTATCTTCAGCCCAGACTTTTGTATAGGGAGGTGTTGTCTTGTCCGGCAACACGCCACCGCCCCAAGGCCAGATGCTATTGATGGGCAGATCGCCACGCTGTTCCCGTGCGACATTGACCGGGTGATCGTGTAACAGCATCTGGATTTCATTGAGGGTGCGATGCCAGAATTTTCCATCCGGCCCGTTCGGCAGAAACTCGCGGATATTTTTGCCGATCACCGCTTCCAGCGGACAGGTCTCGATTCGGGGCAGGGACAAAAGTCGAATATGCCAGCGGTCAGGGCGGACGAATGAAAAAATCAGATCGTCGCTGGCGAAATGGCTGTTGAGCGTAGCAATCAATTCGGCAGCCTCGTCGTTGGTAATTCCCAACCCATCCGCATCCATTAATACCATCCGGTCGCGTTGCAGTTGCAAATGAACCGGGTCGGCCAACAACCAGAAACCACTCGCTGGATTGTCGTTCTCCGCCAGCAGGGTCAGCGCCGCAATTGGCCAGTCATGCTGCTTTTCGAGGCCGAATTCGCGGCACAGCCAGCCCATCCAGTCGCCACTTGTGCAAGAGTCTTGCTTGCCACGTACCAGCAAGGCATTCAGGGCGGGTAGCTGCAAGACTTGCAACGAGTCGGGCGTGGCCGGGAAAAAAGACGATGAAAGGCCGGGTATCAGCAGGTGACAGTGCATTGCGAGTTTGAATGGAAAAAAAGGCTGTTCACAATTTTCTGCCCTTGGCAGGAAAAATTCGGGTCTGAGGATATAAAAAACCGGGATGCTCAAAAATAGGAATTATTGATGATTTTTCAGTCTATCATTGGCCAGCCAATCTGGCTAACCATTCCGTAAATAGGGCCTTTCCGTGCAATTGACATTACGTTGGCAGGGGCTATAGTAAAGTGAAAGACTCGGGTATTTTCACGATAACAACGATAACGATATGAAAACCAAATTCATTACTGCAATGCGCAAATCGCCGCTGGCCTTGCTGGTTCTGATTTTTGGTCTGAGTGTCGCGTTTACTCTTTGGCAATATGCGGCTGACAAGAGCAGGCAAGAGGCACATGCGCAGTTCATGCTCCATACCGGAGACGTGCAGCACAGCATACGCGAGCGACTGGCCACGCAGGTTGCGATCCTGAATGGCGCCCAAGGCTTGTTTGCCGCTTCCGATGAGGTGACACGCGCCGAATGGCGGCGTTATGTCAGGGCGCTAAAGCTGGCGCATTTTCCCGATATCCAGGGGATGGGTTTTATTCGCTATGTGCCGAAGGCGGAAAGTGCCGGTTTCGAGCGCCGTATTCGGAACGACAAAAGTATTGATGCGGCGGGTTATCCTGATTTCGCCATCTTCCCGGCGGGTGAGCGTGATGCTTATTATCCGGTGGAATATTTCGAATCGCTTGTTCCCGGTTTGAAAGTGCTGGGGCTCGACCATGGCGCCTACGCACTTGGGCGTGAAGCCTTGGAGCGTGCACGGGATACGGGGTTGCCCACAGCTTCGGGTCGTCTGATGAGCGCGGTAGATCGGAAGCAAACGTCGAGCATTATGCTGTTGCTGCCAATCTATCGTAACCGCTTGCCGCATATTACCTTCGAACAGCGGCGTAATGCGTTGTTCGGCTTCATTTACGCCCGCTTTAAGGCGGATGATCTGCTCAAAAATGCGGTTGGCGCTACCCTGTCGCAGGAATTTTATTTCGAGGTTTTCGATAGCGGTTTCAAGGGGCAGAACCTGCCCGCCCAGGATTGGGCGCGATTATTTTATAGCACTGACAATGCAAGCGCTTTCAGAGCCGTTTCTCCCCCACGTTTCAGTACTGAAGCGCGTCTGGCGGTGGCGGAGCGTGAGTGGGTTATCCGTTTCTCCTCCATCCCCGGTTCCCGGCTGGGAACGCAGGATTCAGCGTTGTGGCTGATTCTTTTGAGCGGCATCCTGATCAGCTTCGCAGTTTTTTTCATCATCCTGATTCTGTCCACCGAGCGTTGGCGAGTGGCGGAGGAGGTGCGACGGCAGAAATCGCTCATTTCCCAAGTGCTGGATGCACTGCCCATCAATGTGTTCCTGAAGGATAAGGATTGGCGCTTTGTAATGGTTAACGAGTGCTGTGCCCGGCTTTTCGGCGTGCCGAAAGAGTCGGTTATCGGCAAAACAGACTTCGACATGTTCCCGCAGGAGGTGGCTCTCAATCTGCGCGCTTATGATGAGGAAGTGCGTACCGCGAGCGGCATGGTAATGCGGGAAGAAAGATTGGTCAGCGGCGGGAAGGAAGTCTTCACCTTTGCCGGTAAAACCATGATTACCATTTCCGGTGCCGAAGAGCCTCTTCTGCTGGGATTTTCCATCGACATCAGCGAGCGCAAAAAAATGGAAAGTGCCTTGCGAGAAAGCGAGGAACGCCTTCACAGCATTCTCGACAATTCGCCTGCGATAATTTTTGTTAAAGATCTGGAAGGGCGCTATCTGCTTGCCAACCGTGAGCATGCCCGGTTGGTCGGCATCGACAGCTCGCAGATCGTCGGCAAGACAGATTACGATTGTTTCCCGAAAGAATCGGCAGATAGTTATCGGGAAAATGATCGGCAGGTACTGGCGGGCGACTCGGCGATCGAATTCGAAGAATATGCACCGCAGGACGATGGCCTGCATACGTATCTTTCAGTGAAATTCCCACTGCGCAATGTGGATGGCGTGCCTTATGCGGTCTGCGGTATTTCTACCGATATTACCAGTCGTTTGCGCCTGGAACGCGAAGCGGCCAAAGCATATGCCAATCAGCTTAGCCATGCACTGACCGATGCGGTGGGCGAAGGATTGATCGGCGTGGATATGTGGCATCAGATCGTCTTTGTGAACCCCAGAGCGCAGACGCTTCTGGGCATCGATGAGGCGGATATGCTGGGCAGAAAGCTGGACGATGTCGTTCATGTGGCGACGGCAGAAGGCGATTTTCTTACCGATAGTACTTGTCCGGCATGGACAAAGCTTGCCGAAGGGCAGGTATTCCAGACCGATGAGTGGTCGTTCAGTCGCGACGGCGGGGGCAGCCGATTCCCGGTCAGCGTGGTGATCGCTCCCATTTTCGACAATGGCTATGTCACGGGATCGGTGATGTCGTTTCAGGATATCACCCGGCGCAAGCGGGTCGAGGCTGCCTTGGCCAGAGCGGAGCATCAGCAAAAAGCGTTCCTCGATAATCTTCCCGATATGGCCTGGTTCAAGGATAGAAAAAGTCGCTACATCATGGTGAATGAAGCTCTCGGCAAGGCATGCGATTTTGCACCGGAAGATGTCGTCGGCAAGACGGATCTGGATTTATGGCCGACGGAAATAGCCCAGCTTTATCGCGCGGATGATTTGGAGGTGATGAAAAGCGGCAAGCAAAAACGCGTCGAGGAACCGTTCGAAGGCAAGAGTGGTAACCGTATCTGGATCGAAACTATCAAGTCGCCGATTTTCGATGAGAACGGTCAGGTGATCGGTACAGTGGGTACAGCGCGGGATGTGACCGAGCGCAAACAGGCCGAAGAAGAACTGAAGAATCATGTCGTCGAACTGGCGAGGATGAATGCGGAACTGGACGAGTTCTCCTATGTTGCCAGCCACGACCTGCAAGAGCCTTTACGCAAATTGCTGGCTTTTAGCGACTGGTTGCGGCGCGATATGGGCGATGATTTGCCGGAGCGCGCAGCCAGGGATATTGAATTTATTACCGAGGCGACCAACCGCATGCAGTCTCTGGTGCAGGATTTGCTGACGTTGTCGCGCACCGGTAAAACTTCCATGGTGCGTGAATGGGTTGAACTGGAAGATGTGGTTGATCGTGCACTGAATGCACTGGAATTGCGCATTCGTGAGAGCGGTGCGGAAATTACCCGTGACCCGTTGCCGGTCGTCTGGGGCGATCCGACCTTACTAACCCAGCTCTACCAGAACCTGATCGGCAATGCGATAAAATTCGTGGATCATTTGCCGCCGCGTATTCATTTGACGGCAGAACACTTGAATGGAGAATGGATATTTGGCGTGAAAGACAATGGTATTGGTATCAAACCGGAATACGCCAAAGAGATATTCCAGCCATTTAAACGATTGCATGGCAAAGGGGAATATGATGGTTCAGGCATTGGCCTTGCAGTATGCCGCAAGGTGATGGAGCGTCACCATGGCCGTCTTTGGGTCGAATCCGAGGAAGGGCACGGCGCGCATTTCAAATTTGTGTTGCGAGTCAAGGAACCGGCTTCCCTGTAATGAGGGAGCCCGGTTAATGGAAGCGGTGGAGACAATGGGAATAAACCGGGTTGCGGTAATCTTGCTGGTGGAAGACGATGCGGGGGATCAGGAACTGATTCAGCGCGCATTGTTGAATTGCACTATCAAGAACGACCTTCATGTAGTGAAGGATGGCGAGGAGGCGCTGGATTACCTTTATCGCCGTGGTCGCTATGCGGAAGGGCAGGGATATTCGATGCCCGATCTGATCTTGCTGGATCTGAATCTGCCGCGGTTCGATGGACGGCAGTTTTTGTCCCGCATCAAA
Source organism: Betaproteobacteria bacterium (assembly GCA_021373185.1). Taxonomy (GTDB): domain Bacteria; phylum Pseudomonadota; class Gammaproteobacteria; order Burkholderiales; family Sulfuricellaceae; genus Sulfuricella. The sequence goes on from JAJFTF010000025.1 coordinate 7,895, forward strand.
GGCGATCCGAAATTGCGCCGCATCCCGGCGGTAGTGTTGACGACCTCGCAGCAAGAAAAGGACATCGTGCAGAGCTACGATGCCGGAGCCAACGCTTATGTCATCAAACCGGCGACTGTCGAACAGATCATGAAGCTGGTGAATGTGTTGGTCACTTATTGGTTCGACGTGGTTCAGCTTCCTTCTCTGGAGAACTGATATGGCAATAACCCGCTTGCGCTTGCTGGCACTTGACGACGATGAGGGCGATATTGAGCTGTTGCGCCGCTATCTTGAAATGTTGTCGCAGTACGAGGTTGAACTGGTCGCATTGAGTCAGCCGGGGCATTTGCTTGAACGGATTTGTACGGAAGGCGTGGATGTTGTTTTCCTCGACTATATGCTGGGCAAAACGACCGGCCTGGAGGTATTGCAGCAATTGCGCGCAGCGGGCAACATCACTCCGGTAATCATGCTTACCGGTCAGGGCGATGAGCAACTTGCCGTCAAGCTGATGAGGGCAGGCGCAACCGATTATCTGGCCAAGTCGCGCTTGTCGCCGGAAAATCTCGGCCAGGCGTTGCGTAATGCCATGCGAATCGGCCAGTTGGAGCGGCAGGCTGTGCTGTCGGAAGAAAAGCTTCGTCTTGCCGCCAAAGTGTTCGACAACGTGCTTGAAGGCGTCGTGGTGACCAATGCGGAGGCGTGCATCGTTTCGGTCAATCCCGCATTTACGGCCATTACGGGATATAGCGAGGATGAGGTGCTGGGGAAGAACCCCAACATCATGCGATCCAGTTTCCACGATAAGGCGTTCTATCAGCAGTTATGGAATGAACTGCTGACCACCGGCCAGTGGAAGGGAGAAATCTGGAATACTTACAAATCCGGCAATACCTTCCTGATGTGGCAGACCATTTCTGCGGTAAAAAACGAGGATGGCCGGATCACTCATTTTGTTTCGGTATTTTTCGATATCACCGAACGCAAGCGGCATGAAGATAAAATCCGTTACCAGGCTTATCATGACGTATTGACAAACCTGCCCAACCGTCGCCTGTTTCATGACCGGCTTGCCACTGCATTGCTTCAGGCGCAGCGTGATGGCGAAATGCTGGCAGTGATGTTTCTCGATCTGGATCATTTCAAGCGGATTAACGATGCACTGGGCCATGATGCTGGCGATTTGCTTTTGAAAGAGGTTGCTGGGCGCTTGAAGAAGTGCATCCGCCAGGGAGATACGCTTTCCCGCTTTGGCGGCGATGAATTTGTCCTGCTATTGCCGAAAATCAAGTCGGCACGCAATGCAGTGATGTTTGCCGAAAAACTCATCATGACTTTTGATGCGCCGATAATGCTTCCTGGGCAGGAATGGGATGTTAAGGCCAGCATTGGTATCAGTTTGTTCCCGAAAGACGGCGATGAGCCCAGCGCTTTAATTAAAAAAGCTGACGAGGCCATGTATGTGGCCAAGCAAAAAGGTCGGAACAATTGTTATCTGGCGGGGAGCGAGCGGTAAATGGGGCGGATTCGTTCAGCGGCCAGATGGCGGCGCGACAGCTAACTAATAGCTGAATGCCGCATTTGATGGCAAACTAGCGGTTTTGCATGGCATATCCAGTGTCCCCTTTCGAGCTTTTTGTCGGTCTTCGCTATACTCGCGCCAAACGGCGCAACCATTTCATTTCCTTTATCTCGCTGGTTTCCATGCTGGGCATTGCGCTTGGCGTGGCGGCATTGATCGTGGTGCTTTCCGTGATGAACGGATTCCAGAAAGAGTTGCGCACGCGCATTCTGGGCGTGGCGGCGCATGCCCAGATCAGCGGCCCGAATAACTCGTTGGCCGACTGGCAGAGCGTAGATGCCGTGGCGACGAAGCATCCGCAAGTACTTGGTTCGGCGCCATACATTATGGCGCAGGGCTTGCTCTCTTATGATCAGGTGGTGCAGGGATCGGTAGTGCGTGGCATTTTGCCGGAGCGCGAAACGCAGGTGTCCGATCTGGGCGACAAGATGAAGGTCGGGCGGCTGGAGAATCTGCGCGCAGGGGAATTCAATATTGTACTGGGAGCCGAACTGGCGCGGACGCTATCCGTGTCGATGGGCGATAAGGTGGTGCTGATCGCGCCGCAGGGGCGGGTCACCCCGGCGGGGATCATGCCGCGGGTGAAGCAGTTTACCGTCGCGGGTATTTTCGAGGCGGGCATGTACGAATACGATGCCGGGCTGGCGCTGATTCACATGGAGGATGCCGCCAAACTGTACAGCATGGGCAGCCGCATTTCCGGCGTGCGGCTGAAGCTGGCGGACATGTACCAGGCGCCGCAGGTGGCGCGCGAGCTTTCCGCCCATTTCGGCGATGATGTTTATATCAGCGACTGGACGCGGCAGCATGCCAACTTCTTCCGCGCCATCCAGATCGAAAAAAACGTGATGTTCATTATCCTGCTGTTGATCGTGGCGGTGGCGGCGTTCAACATCGTTTCCACCCTGGTGATGGCGGTCACCGACAAGCAGCCCGACATCGCCATCTTGCGCACGCTCGGCGCTTCGCCGGCGAGCATCATGAAAATATTCATCGTCCAGGGCACCCTGATCGGAGTGATCGGCACGCTGATCGGCGTGGCCGGCGGCGTCGTGCTGGCGCTGAATATCGATGTGGTGGTGCCGGCCATCGAGCGGTTGTTCGGCGTCCATTTCCTCGCCAAGGAGGTGTATTACATCAGCGAGCTGCCTTCCGACCTGCAAAGCCGCGATGTCGGGGTGATTGCGTCGGTATCCTTCGTGCTCACCCTGCTGGCGACGCTCTACCCCAGCTGGCGCGCTTCCAAAACCAACCCGGCGGAGGCGTTGAGATATGAATAACGTCCTTTCCTGCACCAATCTGCACAAGGTTTTTCATCAGGGCAAGGTCGAAGTGCCGGTGTTGCTCGGCGTGAACCTGGAAATCGCCCAGGGCGAGCGGGTGGCGATTGTCGGCTCGTCGGGTTCCGGCAAGAGTACCTTGCTGCACTTGCTGGGCGGGCTGGACGAACTCACCTCGGGCGAGGTCGGCATCATGGGGCGAAACGTCCATGACTTGGGCGAAGCCGAGCGCAGCCGGCTGCGTAACCAGTCGCTCGGCTTTGTCTACCAGTTTCACCACCTGTTGCCGGAATTTTCCGCGCTGGAGAACGTCGCCATGCCGCTGCTGATCCGGCGCATGAAACCTGATTCGGCCTATGCGCAGGCGGCCGAAATGTTGCAGCAGGTCGGACTGGGGCACCGGCTTGACCACACCCCCGGCGAATTGTCCGGCGGCGAGCGTCAGCGCGCGGCCGTGGCGCGCGCCTTGGTGACGCGCCCGGCCTGTGTGCTGGCGGACGAACCGACCGGCAATCTGGATCGCCATACCGCAGAAGGGGTGTTCGACCTGATGCTGGAATTGAACCGGGAACTGGGCACTAGCTTCGTTATCGTCACCCACGACATGGAACTGGCGGCGCGGGCGCAGCGCGTGCTGCGTCTGGTGGATGGCGTGCTGAGCAGCGAACCCTGAACGGGATCGGAGTTTTATTCAGGAAGCGATTTCCGCTTTTTTTGTCTATGCCGCCATTCGGCGATGACGTGCAGTCGCCACAACCCGCGCACCACAAAATAGCCGCAGAACGACAGGATTGCCCCGAGAATCGGAACGCCGACCAGAAGCGGGGCGCCAAGTGAGGAAATCCACTGGAAGAAGGCCGGTAGCCAGTCTGTCAGGCTTTCAGCCTGAAACTCGGCGTAGAGATTATGCATATTGCTGTTTTTCCCGGTAATGAAAGCGCCGATTCTGTAAGCGACGAGGTACAGGGGAACAAAGGTCAGCGGGTTGGTGTACAGCGTAGTGAATATTGCTACCGGCAGGTTGACGCGGAACACGACGGCGAAGATTGCCGCGAACAGCATCTGCAGTGGGCCCGGAATCAGGCCGGTGAACAGCCCGACTGCCACGCCGCCGGCGACGGAATGGCGGTTGAGGTGCCACAGGTTGGGGTGATGCAGCACCGAACCGAACAGGCGCAGATGGCGGTGTTCCTTCATGCTGTGCGTGCTGGGCAGGAATTTTCTGAGGTATTTTCTCGGCATAATTGATTCTATTCTAGATCATGCGCACCAACATCCTCGTCTTTGTTGCCGGCGTCTGGCTGTTGCAACAGCAGACGGCGCTGCCTGCCAGCCTCGCCTGGGGCAGTCTGCTGCCATTGCTGTGGCTGGCGTTCAAGTTTCTGCCGGATCGGTTTTCCCTTGTTCGATTATTGCTCATTAAATTGGTTTTGTTCGGCTTCGGCTTTTTCTGGGCCGCCTTTATGGCTCAGTCGCGTCTTGCCGATGCCCTGCCTGCTGTTTGGGAAGGGCGAGATATTCAGGTCGTTGGCGTGGTCGCCGCTTTGCCGGTCACAAATGAGCGCGGCATGCGCTTCGAATTCGATGTCGAGCGAGTAAAAACTCCTGAAGCGGTTGTGCCACGCCACATCCAGCTCGCAGTCTATAGCGACGGTTTTGGCAAGAAAACGACAGAGGCTCCGCCGCCTGATTTCCATGCCGGTGAGCGCTGGCAGTTGACGATACGCCTCAAGCGTCCGCACGGCAATGCCAATCCGAACGGTTTCGATTTTGAGGCGTGGCTGTTAGAGCGCAACATCCGCGCGACCGGCTACATCCGCCAGGACGAAGGGAATCGCCGCCTTATGGGTCAGATTTATCGTCCCGCTTATATCGTCGAAATGCTGCGCGAGCGGGTGGCGAACAGGTTTCAGGCTGTATTGGGCGAACGGCCCTACAGCGGGGTGCTGAAAGCGCTGGCGGTAGGCGAACAGAACGCGATTTCGCCGGAGCAATGGAAGGTGTTTCTGCGCACCGGCGTGACTCATCTCATGTCGATTTCCGGCCTGCACGTGACCATGATTTCCAGCCTGGTTTTTGCTTTGGTGTATGGCCTGTGGCGGCGTAGCCAGAAGCTTACGTTATACCTGCCGGCACGCAAGGCGGCGGCTGTGGCTGGTGCGCTGGCGGCGTTGCTGTATGCGCTGCTGTCGGGTTTCGGTGTGCCGACCCAGCGCACGCTTTATATGCTGTCGGTGGTGGCGATCGCTTTGTGGATGGGTCGTGCCAGCTCGGCTTTATCGGTGCTGGCGCTGGCATTGCTGGCGGTGGTGCTGGTCGATCCATGGGCGGTGTTAGCGCCGGGCTTCTGGCTGTCGTTCGGCGCGGTGGCGGTGATTCTCTATGTCGCCTCCGGTCGCCTTGGTCGACCACACTGGCTGCGCGAGTGGGCCAATGTGCAGTGGGCGGTGACGATGGGCTTGGTACCGGCGTTGCTGTTGATGTTCCAGCAGGTGTCCATCGTTTCACCGCTGGCCAATGCTTTTGCCATTCCCGTTATCAGCTTGGCGGTAGTACCGCTGACCTTGGCCGGGACTATTTTGCCGCTGGATTTCCTTTTGTTGCTGGCGCATCAGGTCATGGCGTTGTGCATGGCCGCACTGGAATGGTTGAGCCGGATGCCGGATGCGGTATGGCAGCAACACGCGCCGCCACTATGGACGGTGTTGGCGGCGGTGATCGGCATTCTCTGGATGCTGTTGCCGCGCGGCTTTCCGGTACGCTGGCTGGGGATGTTCGGGCTTGCGCCGATGTTCCTGGTGCTGCCGCCGCAGCCCGCGCAAGGCGGCTTGTGGATTGCTGTGCTGGATGTCGGGCAGGGACTGGCGGTGGTGGTGCAAACCCGGAATCATGCCCTGCTTTACGACACTGGCCCGCGCTTTACCGCCGACGCCGACAGCGGCAGTCGTATCGTCGTGCCCTATCTGCGCGCTGTCGGCATCAAGCGGCTCGACGGTCTGGTTGTGACCCACGATGACAGCGACCATAGCGGCGGAGCCGTTTCTGTACTGGACGCAGTGCCGGTCGGCTGGCTGGCCTCTTCGCTGCCTGCCGACAGTCCAATCCTGCCCCATGCAAAAAAATCGCTGCCCTGCTTCGCCGGCCAGTCCTGGGAGTGGGACGGGGTGCGCTTCGAGATGCTGCACCCGACATGGGAAAGCTACGCTGACGTACGCATCAGAAAGAACGACCGCGGCTGTACGCTGAAAATCACCTCGCCCTATGGCAGCGTGTTGCTGCCCGCCGACATCGAGCGCGAATCGGAAGAGGAAGTCCTCACTCGCACCCCTGCTGCCCTGCCGGCCACGTTGCTGGTCGCGCCGCACCATGGCAGCAAGACCTCCTCCACTGAGGCATTCATTAGCCAGGTCAATCCATCCATCGTGGTTTTCACCGCCGGCTATCGCAACTCCTTCGGTCACCCCAAGCCGGAAGTGGTGGAACGCTACCGGGCGCTGGGCAGCGGACTCTACCGTTCGGATCAGGATGGAGCGGTGCTGCTGCGCTTCGGCAAGGAGGAGGGCGTCGCTCTTCAGACTTGGCGGCAGGAGCGTCGGCGTTACTGGCAGCAATAGCCGGTATTTTTATCAGGTCTGTTATTATTCAGCAATGGTTTCCGTAAATACTTCACACGCGCTGCCGACCGGCGGCCAAGCTGATTTTCATGTCTGGCTGGATTCGCTGTCTGTCGATTTTCGTCCGCAGGAACAGGCGGTCATTCTGCGCGCTTGCGAATTCGCTCAGCCGTTTTATGCCAATGAGCCGGATGCCATGGGCCATGCGCTGGGTACGGCGGCGATTCTGGCGCACCAGAATCTGGATCATGAAAGCATCGTCGCCGCGATTCTTGCCGGGGTGATGGAAAACAATTCCGATGCGGTGGTCAAAGTTGCAGACGCCTTCGGCGAAGGTGTCGCCCGTCTAGTGGATGGCGTCTCCCGGATGAACCAGTTCCGTGAATTTGCGGCTCCCGAGGGCGAAGGCAAGCGCGGGCAGGGCGCCCATATCGAATCGTTGCGCAAGATGCTGTTGGCGATGGTGGAGGACATCCGGGTGGTGCTGATCAAGCTGGCCGAGCGCACCCAGGCGATGCGCGAACTGGCTCATTCTGATGACGAGGAAAAGCGGTGTGTCGTGGCGCGCGAGGTGCGCGATATTTTCGCGCCGTTGGCGAACCGTCTCGGGGTGTGGCAGGTGAAGTGGGAGTTGGAAGACCTGTCTTTTCGTTACCTGGAACCGGATCTGTATAAAAAAATCGCCAAATTGCTGGATGAGAAGCGCATCGGTCGCGAACAGTACATTGCCGATGTGCGCGAGCAATTGCGACAGGAGTTGCAGGAAAACGGCGTTGTCGCCGAGGTATCCGGGCGCTCCAAACATATCTACAGCATCTACAAGAAGATGAAGCGCAAGGGGGTGGATTTCTCCGAGGTGTATGACGTGCGCGCTGTGCGGGTGCTGGTGACCGATTTGAAAGACTGCTATGCCGCCTTGGGTGTGGTGCACAGTCTGTGGCAGCCGATTCCGGGCGAGTTCGACGATTATATTTCGCACCCCAAGGGCAATGATTACCGTTCCCTGCATACCGCTGTGGTCGGGCCGGAGGGCAAGGCGCTGGAGGTGCAGATCCGCACCCAGGATATGCACAGGCATGCGGAACTGGGCGTGGCTGCGCACTGGCGCTACAAGGAGGGCGGCAAGCAGGATGCCGGATTCGAGGAGAAGATCGCCTGGTTGCGCCAGATCATGGAATGGAAAGATGAAGTCCACGATGCCGGCGAGTTGATGGAACAGTTCAAGACCGGATTGTTCCAGGATACGGTTTATATCCTCACCCCGCAGGGCAAGGTGGTGGCGTTATCCAAGGGTGCTACTCCGATCGACTTCGCTTACCATGTCCATACCGACCTCGGCGACCGCTGTCGTGGCGCCAAGGTGGACGGCAGCATCGTGCCGCTTACCTACGCATTGCAGAACGGGCAGCGTGTCGAGATCATCACCGTGAAGCAGGGCGGTCCTTCGCGCGATTGGCTCAATCCCGGTCTGGGTTACATCAAGACTTCACGCGCCAGGGCAAAAATCCGCCACTGGTTCAAGCACCTGCATTACGAGGAGAATGTCGCTCAAGGCCGAGAGGCAATGGAGAAGGAATCTCACCGCCTCGGCCTGCCTCTGCCCAACCTGGAAACCTTGGCGCAGAAGAACCGCTTCGCCAAGCCGGAGGATTTGCTTGCCGCCATCGGGCGTGGCGATGTGACTGCTCGTCAGGTGGTTGCAGCAGCGCAGGGCGAGGCCGGTTTGGAGCGCAAGGAAGACGAAGAAGCATGGCATTTGCCTGTGCCGCGCACCGGGCTGGGCCCCTCTTCATCCGGCGTACTGGTTTATGGCGAGGGCGGGTTGCTGACGCAGATTGCCAAATGCTGCAAACCGGTGCCGCCGGACGCGATTGTCGGTTTCGTTACGCGCGGTCGGGGCGTGGCGATTCATCGCCAGGATTGCCCGAATATCCTGCATCTGGACGAGAGTCGGCATGACCGGCTGCTTGCCGCCAGTTGGGGAGCAACCGGCAGCGGTTATTACGAGGTGGATGTCGAAATAGAGGCAAATGATCGCCAAGGCTTGTTGCGCGATATTTCCGAGGTGATGACCCGCGAGAAAATCAATGTTGTGGCGGCGAGCACCCTGAGCCGCGGCCTTCAGGCCGGGATGTGCTTTACCGTGCAAATAGCCGATCTCGATCAACTGCGGCGCATCCTTGCATTGATTCAGGAAATACCCGGCGTTGCCTGGGCGCGACGCCGGAATTATTGAATTCCGGCGCGCTGTGTTGCTTTCGGACCATTCTTCAGTGCATGTCCTCAAGCAGTTGATGTTTTGATTGCACCAGTTGTTCCGCCAATTCAATAAAGCCGTCATCCTTGGCGAACATGGCAACCTTGTCCCACGGATCGTTGCGGTCTATGGATTTTGCGGTTTTGCAGTCTGTCGGTATATGTTTGCGGAACGCATACAGCATCACTTCAGTCTCGATGAACAAGCGTTGCATTTGATACCTCCATAGGGCGATAGAACATCAAATTCAAACAATTTTGTTCTTGTTTTTTCAGTGTAGAGGTCGAATGTAAAATATCAAGGCGATTTTCAATATATTAAAAATTCGTCATTTTAAAGGCGCTTTTGGTGAACTGCGGGTCGGAAATCAGGCGGCCTGATGATAATCATAACCGACAGCGTCAACCCGCTCTGCTTCGCCTCGAACGTCTGCCGGCTCTCTGCGGTATCCATCACCGCGCCGATCTCCACCACCGGCGCCGTGATCGAAATATCGCCCTGCGGCGCCACCACACTACTGCCCATCTGCCGG
>JAJFTF010000031.1 GCA_021373185.1 Betaproteobacteria bacterium
CGGCTGGCCGGTGAATTTCTTGCGCAGCGCCGGATCTTGCGTGGCGACGCCGACCGGGCAGGTGTTGAGGTGGCACTTGCGCATCATGATGCAGCCTTCGACGATCAGCGGCGCGGTGGAGAAGCCGAATTCGTCCGCGCCCAGCAGGGCGCCGACCAGCACGTCGCGACCGGTCTTGATCTGGCCGTCCACCTGCAGGCCGACACGGCCGCGCAACTGGTTCAGCACCAGGGTCTGCTGGGTTTCCGCCAGGCCGAGTTCCCACGGCGTGCCGGCATGCTTGATGGAGGACAGCGGCGATGCGCCGGTGCCGCCGTCGAAGCCGGATACCACGATGTGGTCCGCCTTGGCTTTGGATACGCCGGCAGCCACGGTGCCGACGCCGATTTCCGATACCAGCTTGACCGAGATGGAAGCGCTCGGGTTGGCATTTTTCAGGTCGTGAATCAACTGCGCCAGATCTTCGATCGAGTAAATGTCGTGGTGCGGCGGCGGCGAAATCAAGCCGACGCCGGGCACCGAAAAGCGCAATTGGGCGATGTATTCGGACACCTTGTGGCCGGGCAACTGGCCGCCTTCGCCGGGCTTGGCGCCTTGCGCCATCTTGATCTGGATCTGGTCGGCGCTGGACAGGTATTCCGCCGTGACGCCGAAACGCCCCGAGGCCACCTGCTTGATTCTGGAGCGCAGCGAGTCGCCTTCCTGCATGACCAGGTCGGTCTCTATCCGGCCCTTGCCGATGATTTCGGACAGCTTCGAGCCGCCCTTGACCGGCTTGAACCGTGCCGCGTCTTCGCCGCCTTCGCCGGTGTTGGATTTGCCGCCGATGCGGTTCATCGCGATGGCGAGCGTAGTGTGCGCCTCGGTGGAAATGGAGCCGAGCGACATCGCGCCGGTAACGAAGCGCTTGACGATTTCCTTCGCCGGCTCGACTTCTGCGAGCGGTACTGGTGCGCCTGCTGGTTTGAATTCGAATAGCCCGCGCAGGGTTTTCAGGTGCGCGCTCTGGTCGTTGATCAGCTTGGCGTATTCCTTGTAGGTCTGGGCGTTGTTGGCGCGCGTCGCGTGCTGCAGCTTGGCGATCGAGTCCGGCGTCCACAGGTGTTCTTCGCCGCGCACGCGGTAAGCGTATTCGCCACCGGCTTCAAGTGCGTCGGACAACACCGGGTCGTTGCCGAATGCCGACTGGTGGGTGCGTGCGGCTTCTTCGGCCACTTCGCGCAGGCCGATGCCTTCGATCTGAGTAGCGGTGCCGGTGAAATAACGGGCGATGAAGTCGGTGTTCAGGCCGATGGCTTCGAAGATTTGCGCGCCGCAGTAGGACTGGTAGGTGGAGATGCCCATCTTCGACATCACCTTGAGCAGGCCCTTGTTGATCGCCTTGATGAAGCGCTTGTTGGCGTCCTTGCCGGACAGGCCGGCGGGCAGGTAATCGGCCATCGAATCGATGGTCTCGAATGTCAGCCACGGGCACACGGCCTCGGCGCCATATCCGGCGAGCAGGGCGAAGTGGTGGGTTTCGCGGGCGGAGCCGGTGTCCACCACCAGGCCGGCGCTGGTGCGCAGGCCTTCGCGCACCAGATGATGGTGCACGCCGGCGCAGGCCAGCAGCGCCGGGATGGCGACGCGCTCGCGCGACATCGCGCGGTCGGACAGGATCAGGACGTTGTAGCCGTCGGCCACCGCTTTGTCGGCGGCGGCGCACAGTGCGTCAATCGCGGCCTCACAGCCAGCCGCACCCTGTTGTGCCGGGTAAGTGATGTCCAGCACCGCCGATTTGTATTGGCCGCCGGTCAACTGGTCGATGCTGCGCAGCTTCGCCATGTCTTCATTGGTCAGCACCGGCTGGTGAACTTCCAGGCGCAGCGGCGGGTTGGTTTCGTCGATGCCGAGCAGGTTGGGCTTCGGCCCGATGAACGAGGTCAGCGACATCACGATTTCTTCGCGGATCGGGTCGATCGGCGGGTTGGTCACTTGGGCGAACAGTTGCTGGAAATAGTTGTACAGCGGCTTGTTCTTGTCGGACAGCACCGGCAGTGCGGTGTCGCTGCCCATCGAGCCGGTCGCCTCTTCGCCGGCGGAAGCCATCGGCGCGAGAATGAATTTGAGGTCTTCCTGAGTGAAGCCGAATGCCTGCTGGGTGTCGAGCAGGGTTTCCTTCAGCGCGGCGTCGGTTGTCTTTACATCGGACAGGTCGCCGAGGAAATAGCGAGATTTTTCAATCCACGCGCGGTAAGGCTTGGCGGTGGACAGTTGCTGCTTCAGTTCGGCATCGTCGACGATGCGCCCGGCTTGCAGGTCGATCAGGAACATCTTGCCCGGCTGCAAACGCCATTTCTTCACGATCTTGTGTTGCGGGATATCCAGCACGCCCATTTCCGACGCCATCAGCACGACGTCGTCGTCGGTGACCAGATAGCGCGCCGGGCGCAGGCCGTTGCGGTCCAGCGTTGCGCCGATCATGCGGCCATCGGTGAAGGCCACGGCGGCGGGACCGTCCCACGGCTCCATCAGCGCGGCATGGTATTCGTAGAAGGCGCGGCGCTCTTCGTCCATCAGCGGGTTGCCCGCCCAAGCTTCCGGCACCAGCAGCATCATCGCGTGCGGCAGGGAGTAGCCGCCGGCCACCAGCAGTTCCAGCGCGTTGTCGAAGCAGGCGGAGTCGGACTGGCCGTCGACGATCAGCGGCCAGAGTTTTTCCAGGTCTGCGCCGAGCAATTTGGAGGACATCGCAGCGTGACGCGCAGCCATCCAGTTGACGTTGCCGCGCAGGGTGTTGATTTCGCCGTTGTGGGCGATAAGGCGGAACGGGTGCGCCAGATCCCAGGTCGGGAAGGTGTTGGTGGAGAAGCGCTGATGCACCAGCGCCAGCGCGCTGATCACGGTTTCATCCTGCAGGTCGAGGTAGTAAGCGCCAACCTGGTTGGCCAGCAGCATGCCTTTGTAGACGATGGTGCGCGCGGATAGCGACGGGACGTAAAAGCCGTTGCCCTGTTCGCCGGGCAGATTGTGGATCGCGTGTTCGGCGGTTTTGCGGATGACGAACAGCTTGCGTTCGAAGCTGTCGGTATCCGGGCAATTGGCGCCGCAGCCGATGAATACCTGGCGTACGACCGGCTCCACGGCCTTGACGCTATGACCCAACCCGCTGTTGTCCACCGGCACATCCCGCCAGCCGAGCAGTTGCTGGCCTTCGGCGGCGATCTTGTCGACGATGAGGCGCTCGCAGGCGGCGCGTGCAGCCGCGTCGCGCGGCAGGAACAGCATGCCGACGCCGTACTTGCCGGCTTCCGGCAGGGTCATGCCGAGCGCGGAGCAGCTCTTGCGCAGGAAGGCATCGGGAATCTGGATCAGGATGCCGGCACCGTCGCCGGCCAGCGGGTCGGCTCCGACCGCGCCGCGATGGGTCAGGTTTTCCAGGATTTGCAAACCCTGGCGCACCCGCTCGTGACTTTGCGTACCCTTGATGTGCGCCACAAAGCCCACACCACATGCATCGCGCTCATGGCGCGGATCGTACAACCCTTGTTGTACCGGCAACGAAGAATGGCTCACGCGGTTCCTTATCAAATCATTCACAACTAACCTGCTCTTTTAAAGTATCTTTTGCGCCCGGCAAAATCAGGGCGAAAGGGCGGAAATGTTACCTCGTCTCGGGGCGGATGGCAACATTGGCGATGTATTCGGCCCGGTCGGGGCGAGGTGGAGGCTAGTCTTCGTCGATGACAAAAAGACGGCGGTATTCGCGGATGGCGTAACGGTCGGTCATGCCGGCGATATAGTCGGCGATGGCGCGCGGCTTGTCCTGTTGCGCCTTTTCCTGGAATTGTGGCGGCAGCAGGCGAACGTCGTCAAGGAAGGTTCCGAACAGATTGCGGATGATCTGCCGCGCCTTGCTGCTCATGCGCATGACTTGGTAATGGCGATAAAGCTGGGTGTGGAGGAAGTGTTTGAGTTCCTGCTGCTCCTCGCGGATCGCCGGGCTGAAAGCGATCAGGGGCGGCGCTTCGCGCACGTCGGCAATGGATTGCGGCGCGGCGGCAACGATGTTTTTTGTGCTTTGCTCGATCAGGTCCAGCGCCAGGGTGTTGATCATGCGCCGCACGGTTTCGTGGATCAGGCGGCGGTCGGCCAAGTTCGGGTAAAGGTCGCGCACGGTTTTGAGGTGGCGGGCGAAAAGGCTGACTTCGGCCAGTTGTTCCAGCGAGATCAGGCCGGAACGCAGGCCGTCGTCGACATCATGGTTGTTGTAGGCAATTTCGTCGGCCAGGTTGGTTACCTGTGCTTCCAGCGAGGGACGCCGGTTCAAGAGGAAGCGCTCGCCGACATCGCCGGCGGCTTTGGCGTTTTCCTGGGAGCAGTGCTTGAGGATGCCCTCGCGGGTTTCGAAAGTCAGGTTGAGGCCGTCGAACTCGGCATAGCGTTCTTCCAGCAGGTCGACCACGCGCAGCGATTGCAGGTTGTGCTCGAAGCCGCCGTAGGCTTTCATGCAGTCGTTGAGTTCGTCCTGGCCGGCGTGGCCGAATGGCGTGTGGCCGAGATCGTGGGCGAGGGCGATGGCTTCCACCAGATCCTCGTCGAGCGCCAGATTGCGGGAAATGGTGCGACCGATCTGCGCGACTTCCAGACTGTGGGTCAGCCGCGTGCGGAACAGATCGCCTTCGTGATTGACGAAAACCTGGGTCTTGTATTCGAGCCGGCGGAATGCCGTTGAATGGATGATGCGGTCGCGGTCGCGCTGAAACTGGCTGCGTCCGGCCGGGATGGGCTCATCGTGGCGACGACCGAGCGAGGTGTCGGAGCGCGCCGCGTAGAGAGCGAGGTGGTCAGCCATGATGGGCGGTTTCGCTCAAGGTGTCGCGCAGCGCCGATTCCGCCACATCGGCGGTGACCACCGCCGAGCCGATGGCTTTCAGCAGCACGAAGCGCATGCGGCCACCTTCCACCTTCTTGTCTATCGCCATCAGGTCGAGATAGGTGTCCACGCCCAGATCAGGAGCATCGACCGGTAGCCCGGCGCTGACGAACAGGGCGCGGATGCGGGCAACGTCCTGTTCGTTGAGCCAGCCGAGGTGTTGCGACAGCTTGGCCGCCAGCATCGTGCCGGCCGCCACGCCTTCGCCGTGCAGCCAGTTGCCGTAACCCATGCCGGCTTCGATGGCGTGGCCGAAGGTGTGGCCCAGATTGAGCAGGGCACGGACGCCGCTTTCGCGCTCGTCGGCGATGACGACTTCCGCCTTGCTTTCGCAGGAGCGCTTGATGGCATAGGCGACGGCTTCCTGATCGCGTACCCGCAGCTTCGCCATGTTTCGTTCCAGCCACTCGAAAAACGGTAGGTCGCGGATCAGCCCGTACTTGATGACTTCGGCCAGGCCGGCGGAAAGTTCGCGGTCGGCCAGGGTGTCGAGGGTGGCGGTATCGGCCAGCACCAGCTTTGGTTGGTAGAAGGCGCCGACCATGTTCTTGCCGAGCGGGTGGTTGATGCCGGTCTTGCCGCCGACGGAAGAGTCCACTTGGGCCAGCAGGGTGGTCGGTACCTGAATGAACGGCACGCCACGCAAATAGGTCGCGGCGGCGAAGCCGGTGAGGTCGCCGATGACGCCGCCGCCCAATGCGATCAGGGTGGTCTTGCGCTCGCAGCGATGGGTCAGCAGGGCGCCATAGATCTGGTTCAGGGTATCTGAATTTTTGTATGCTTCCCCGTCGGGCAGGATGATCGGGACGATGTTTATGCCTTCAGCCGTCAGTGCATTGCTCAGGGTGTCGAGATAAAGCGGTGCGACCGTGGTGTTGGTGACGATGGCGACCTGTTTTTGGGCCAGATGCGGCAGAATCAGTTCGGCGCGGTGCAGCAGACCCTTGCCGATGTGGATCGGGTAGGCGCGTTCATTCAGGTCGACGTTAAGGGTTTGCATGATTTTCCGGGCAATAATCAGTTCGGTTTGACGTTGTTTTCGCAAAGGTGCTTGAGCCGTTCTTCGATTTGATCGACCAGCGCGTGCGCGCTTTGTTCACCCGAGTCGACGATGATGTCCGCGATTTCGCGGTAGAGCGGATCTCGTTGCGCGAAGAGCTCCCTTAGTTTGGCAAGAGGGTCAGCGGTCTGTAGCAGCGGACGGTTTTTGTCATGGCGGGTGCGGCGCCATAAATCTTCCACCTTGGCATGCAGGTAGATCACCGTGCCATTGTGATGGAGGTTGTCACGGTTTTGCGGGTTCAGCACTGCGCCGCCGCCAGTGGCCAGCACAATGTTTTGTTGTTCAGCCAGTTCATGGATAACCGCAGCTTCTCGCGAGCGGAATCCAGCCTCTCCTTCCAGCTCGAAAATCAGGGAAATGTTGACCCCGGTACGCTTCTCGATTTCATGGTCTGAGTCGAAGAAGGTCTTGTTGAGGTGCTTGGCGATCAGCTTGCCGATCGTGGTTTTTCCTGCGCCCATCAAGCCGACTAAAAAAATATTGCCTGTCACTCGTTCCCTTTAAGGGTGGTCATCGTGACAGGCATTTTAACGGAAAAACAAGGTTTGGAGCAGTCGGGCCCGCTCTTCTTTGTTTATTCAGCGCAAGTTGAGGCTTTCTTTCAA
Source organism: Betaproteobacteria bacterium (assembly GCA_021373185.1). GTDB lineage: Bacteria > Pseudomonadota > Gammaproteobacteria > Burkholderiales > Sulfuricellaceae > Sulfuricella. The sequence goes on from JAJFTF010000031.1 coordinate 6,584, forward strand.
AATCTTGGGAGTAACAAAGATCAGCAATTCGGATTTGTCATCCTGCTCCACTTTGTTTCTAAAGAAGATGCCCACGAGCGGGATGTCGCCCAGAAGCGGAACCTTGGTTGTGGTGCTGCCTTGCGTTTGGGTATAGATGCCGCCAATCACCACGGTGCCGCCATTTTCAACCAGTACCTGCGTAGTGATTTGCTTGGTCAGCAGCGGTGGCACGCCGGCGGTGACGTGCTTGTAATCGGGCTCGTCATTGTTGATCTTCAAGTCCATGATGATGTTGTCGTCCGGCGTGATTTGCGGCTTCACTTTCAGGCTCAACACGGCTTTCTTGAAGGCAACGGTGGTGGCGCCGCTGCTGCTGGCTTGCAAATACGGGATCTCGGTACCCTGTTCGATGGTCGCCTCGGTCTGGTCGGCGGTCAGTACGCGCGGATTGGAGATGGTTTTTCCTTTTCCGTCCGCCTGCAGGGCGCTGAGTTCCAGATTCAGGAACTTGGTGGCTCCCGCCTTGAATAGCACCATGGAAATGACGCCCGGAGCAAGGCCGCCGATGGAGGTGCCCGGCATGTTTACATTGAGCGATTCATTGTTAAAGGTGGGGGTCGTGGCGCTTTGCCCAGTATGGAAGCCCGTATCTTCAATTTTGCCGCCCAAGACTGCGCGTGCGTCCTTGCTGCCCAGCCCCCCCAGCGGCGATCCGTCTCCTCCGGCATCATGAAACCCGAGCCTCGCCCCGAGGTTTTTGTTAAAGGAGTCGCTGGCGATCACAATTCGGGATTCGATCAACACCTGCTTGACCGGAATGTCGATTTGGTTGATCAGCCGGCGGATCTCTTCGAGTTTGCTGGCCGTGTCCTGGATAAACAAGGTATTGGTTCGTGGGTCGATCACCACGCTGCCGCGTTTGGAAAGAATTTGCTGGGTTTTGTCGGAGAGGATCGTTTTGACGTCAGCCGCTTTCTGGTATTTCATCTGGAAGCTTTCGGTTCGCACCGGCGACAGATCGAGAATTTGCTGGCCGGCTTCCAGCTCCAGCTTTTCCTTGGTCGCCAGTTCGTCGGTAGGGGCAATCCAGATGACGTTGCCGGACTTGCGCATGCTCAAGCCCTTGGTTTGAAGGATGATATCCAGAGCCTGATCCCATGGTACGTCCTTCAGGCGCAGGGTTAAATTGCCGCTGACCGAGTCGCTGTAGATAATATTCAGGCCGGTAAATTCGGCCAGCACTTCCAGCACAGCCCGAACCTCGATGTTCTGGAAGTTGAGCGAAAGTTTGTCTCCAACATAGCCGGTTTTCGATCCCTGCACGAGCTTGGACGGGTCTTCGACAATTGGCCGGACATCGAGAATGAACTGGCGATCAGTCTGGTAGGCGGAGTGTTCCCACCGGCCTTTGGGTTCAATCACCATGCGGGTGTTATTGCCATGGCTGAATGTGCTGACCGTTTGCACCGGCGTGCCGAAATCGACGACATCGAGCCGACGCTCCAGATTGCGCGGGAGTGTGGTATTGGTGAATTCCACCATGACGGTTTTGCCTTCGGTACGAATGTCGATGCCGGTGTTGGTATCGGAAAGGTCGACCACAATCCGTCCTTCCCCGTTTTTGCCCCGGCGGAAATCGATATCCTGCAGTGCGTGTTTTTGTGCGCCGGGGACGGCCTCGGCAAATTGCGCGCCGACATTCGACGTTATGCCGGTCGTTTCGGCGCCTTGCAGGGTGATTTGCAGGGTGTTCCCCTCGACTTTGGTTTCATAACCGGCGGGCTTGGCTAGATTGATCACCAGTCGGGTGCGTTTGCCGGATTGGACGATATTCATGCTGCGTAGCACACCTTCGCCGATATTGACGCTGTTTTTTCCCAGAGCATTGGCGGTACCCGGGAGATCCAGTGCGATCCGCGGCGGATTGTTGATAGCAAATCCGGCGGGAGGGTTTGCCAGCGCCTGTTTCAATTTCAGGGTAATCAGAATTTTGCCGCTTTGCAGCGTGGTGTGATCCAAGCCTTCAATGCTGTTCAGGGGTGCTTGTGTTGCTTCCGCACCGGCGTCAACCGGCTCGATGGCCGCATGGCTGTGCGCCAGAAACAGAGTGGCCAGGCAGGCTGCCTGGAAGAAACGGGCGATGGCTTTATTGATGATATTCATGGCAACCTCTATTTCTGCTTTTGATCCGGCGCATCGGCCAGATTAATGCTGGTATTTCGTTCGATCCAGTTTCCGGTGCTGTCCTGAACAACTTCCGTCATGACAATTTCATTTTCCGTGATTTTGGTGATCATGCCGAAATTCTGGCCCATGTAGTTGCCCGCCTTGACTCGATACAGGCCGCCATCAGAGGTTTTCACCAGACCCTGGATGATTTTGTCCTGTTGCAGCGTGCCCACCATTTTCAGATTTTCCAGCGGGAATTCCTCCAGCTTTTCCTTGCTGCGGTTGAGGTCCGGTTGCAGCCCGCCGCCTTTGCCTGGCAACAGTTTGCGTGGCTTGAACGGGTCAGGCAGATCGAAGGCGTCATAAGCGAAAGATTCGTAGGGCTTGATTTCGGGCAAGGGTTCGATCTTGCCGCGCAGACTCTCGCCGGAGGCGCTGGCCAGTTGTTTCAGGTCGTCCATGCCGTCCCCGCCACAGGCAGAGAGACCGAGGCTGGTTATGATCAGAAGAAGAGCGGAGCGCCTCACTTTTTGGCCTCTTTACTTTTTTCGGCTTTTTTCTGGGCGGCTTTCTGTGTTGCAAGCTCGTCCTCATCAAGATAACGATATGTTTTTGCTGTTGCGCTCATGGTCAATGCATGGGCGCCGGGCGTGATGTTGATATCGCTGAGGGTGACGATGCGTGGCAAGCGCGAAACGTCGCTGGTGAAGGCGCCCAGGTCATGGTAGTTGCCGGTGACGCGAACGGCAATGGGACGTTCGGCGTAAAATTCGGAAAAGATTTCCTTTTCGGCGGGTTTGAACAGCTCGAATTCCAGTCCCCGACCTAGTCCGGCTTGATTGATGTCGGTCAGGAGTGCGTCCATCTCTGCCTTGTTGGGCAATTGTTTGATCAGTGCGCCGAATGCCAATTCAAGGTCCTTGAGCTGACTGCGGTAGGCATCCAGATTGACCGCCTGCTTTTTTTTCGCAAGAAAAGATTCACGTAGCTGGGTTTCTTTTTGTTTTGCGGCGTCGAGTTCAGAGAGCTGGTTTTGCCAGTCGAACCAGTAGCCGGCAAAAAGAATCAGCATGAACAAAATGCAGAGCGCAACGGCCTTTGGAATGAGCGGCCAGTTGCTGAAATCGTTCGGGTTAAGCTTCTTGATATCGTCCAGATTCATGAGGCGTTACCCCGGGATTTTGTGCCGCCTTTTTTTGCGCCTTTTTCTTTGTCTTCTATTACCGGCGGCGAGAGTTTGATATTCAGGGAAAACTCGTTGACCCGCAAATTGTTCACCGTGGCAGATTTGACCTCAATCAAATTGGGGGCCTGAAGCCAAGGGGACGATTCCAGATCCCGCATCAAGGTAGCCACCCGCGCATTGGATTGTGCATAACCTTGCAGGTTGATCTCGGCACCGGTCTGTTTGATGACCTTGAAATAGACCCCATCCGGCAGTCTGCGCACCAGTTGGTCAAGCAGATAGACGCTCGCAGCGCGGTCGCTTTGCAAGGTTTCCACCACCTGCTTGCGAGCCAGCATGGCTTGCGTTTTTTCCTTGAGAATCTTGATTTCGGCGATCTGATCGTCGAGTTTCTTGATTTCCGTTTCCATGAACTGGTTGCGCGCGCCCTGATTTTCTACTTGGGCGCCAAGAATGACATGAACCATGAATACGGCAAGCAGGCCCAGCGCAAAAACGACGCCAGCCAGAATGGCGGTCTGACGCAGGCGTGCGGCCCGCTTCTGTTCGCGGTGGGGTAACAGGTTGATGCGGATCATGGGTCGAATCTCCGCACGGCGAGCCCACAGGCAGTCAATAATATCGGAGCATCCTGCGCCAGTTGGCGGGGTTTGATGCGCGATGAGACGGCCATGCCGGCAAAGGGATTGGCGATGGAGGTGCGGATTTGAGTACGTTGGGAAACGGCTTCTTCCGTGCCCGGAATCATGGCGCATCCCCCTGCCAGCAGGATTTGATCAACCTTGTTGAACTGGGTGGAGGAAAAGAAAAACTGTAATGCGCGTGCCACTTCAAGTGCGAGGGAGTCCAGAAAGGGCTGCAATACTTCCGGCTGGAAATTTTCCGGCAGGCCGCCGTTGCGTTTTGCAATTTCAGCTTCTTCTGCGGACAGGCCGTAGCGACGCTGGATTTCCTGGGTTAACTGGTTTCCGCCGAAAGTTTGTTCGCGCATGTAAACCGACTGGTTGTTGAGCATCACGTTGACATGCATCATGGTGGAGCCGATGTCGACGATGGCGATGGCCAAGTCTTTGCCGGCGTTGGGCAGTTGCGGGGCGATCAATTCATAGGCGGTCTGGGTGGCGAAAGATTCGACATCCATGACCAGGGCTTTCAATCCCGCCGCTTCAATGGCGGCGACACGGTCTTCGACTTTTTCCTTGCGTGATGCGGCGATCAGGACTTCGACTTCTCCATCGGCGTTCGGCGCGGGTCCGAGCACCTGAAAGTCCAGATTAACCTCATCCAGAGCGAAAGGAATATACTGGTTGGCCTCGCCTTCGACTTGCAGCTCCAGTTCATTCTCCGCAAGTCCGGCGGGTACGACAATTTTTTTGGTGATCACGGCGGCGGCAGGCAGTGCGAGGGCGACGTTTTTGGTGCGGGTGCCCATCTGGCGCCATGCACGCTTGACGGCTTCCATGACCACTTCGAGGTTGGTGATGTTGCCGTCGGTAACCACATCTCTCGCCAAAGGCTCGATAGTGTAGTGTTCGATGCGGTACACCCCTTTGCCGGCATCGCTGAGTTCGACCATTTTAATGGACGAAGTGCTGATGTCGACGCCAATCAGTGGCGGAGACTTGGCTTGCAGGAAATCGAGATTCAAATTGAAGTCGAACTGCACGAGTTTCCTTTTCTATGGTGCCGGTTGTGAGTGCGAATTGCGTATAATCTACATTAAATGCTAGCAACAAGTGCTGATCGTGTAAAGCAATTTTTTGGAGTTCCTTTCTTGCCAGACGAAGAGCGCATATAATCTCCATCGTTTACGCTGATACGTTAATATTAATCAAATGAAGCAAACCCCCTGTTGGGCCTGCTTCATTTGTTCTGAATGCAGGGATAAAGTTTAATGACCGCTCGTTGGTGGCGATACCCGTTGTTGGTGTTTTTTGTTCTGGGTTTTGTGGGTTGTGCCGCAGTGTTGCTGGCGGGAATCCTTGCCTATCCCAATCTGCCCTCGCTGGAAGCGTTGACCGACTACCAGCCAAAAATTCCCTTGCGCATTTATACCGCAGAGGGGGCATTGATCGGGGAGTTTGGCGAGGAACGGCGCGCCCTGGTGAAGATCGATGCTGTTCCGAAGTCGATGCGTCAGGCAATACTGGCTGCCGAGGATGACCGTTTCTATCATCATGGCGGCGTTGACTATCTGGGCGTGCTGCGTGCCGCCCTGGCGAACCTGACTGCGGGTGGCGCGCGGGAGGGGGCCAGCACCATCACGATGCAGGTTGCGCGCAATTTTTTCCTGTCCGGCGAAAAAACGCTGACGCGCAAATTCAGCGAGGCACTGCTGGCATTAAAAATTGAACACTATCTATCTAAAGATCAGATATTAGAACTTTACGTCAATCAGATTTATCTGGGCCAGCGTGCTTATGGCTTTGCCGCCGCTGCCCAGACTTATTACGGTCGCCCTCTCGATCAGTTGAGTCTGGCAGAAATGGCGATGCTGGCCGGGCTGCCCAAGGCGCCATCCCGTTATAACCCGGTCATCAACCCGAAACGGGCGAAGCTCCGGCAACAGTATGTCCTGCGTCGGATGCATGATAACAAGTACATTACCGATGCCGAATACAAGGCGGCGTTGGTACAGCCGCTGGCGGTAAAGCGCGACGTCCAGAATTCAGAGGTCAAAGCGGATTTTGTCGCGGAAATGGTCCGGCAGGCTGTTTTCGAGCGCTATCATGAAGCGATCTATAGCAATGGCATGAAAGTGTATACCACGCTTCACAAGGTGGATCAGGAAGCGGCCAACCTGGCGCTGCATCAAGGTGTTCTTGATTATGACCGACGTCATGGCTACCGTGGGCCGGAGGGCTTTGTCGATCTGCCCGCAAGCGCACTGAATCTGGAAGAATTGCAGGAGGATGCCGTTGCGGAGCTGGAAGAAAGCAACGGTTTGGTGCCCGCAGTCGTGCTGGAGGCCAGCCAAAAACAGGTCAAGTGTTACCTTAAAGGCGGCGAAATCATCAAGATTGGCGGCGATGGTTTGAAATTTGCGCAGAAAGCCCTGAGCGATAGCGCCAGCCCGAAAACCCGGTTGCGGCGCGGTGCGCTCATTCGAGTCCAGAAAGACGTCAAGAACGGGTGGCAGATTTTGCAGTTGCCGCAAGTCGAGGCGGCGCTGGTCTCGGTGGTGCCGCAGGATGGCGCGATCCGTGCGCTGGTCGGTGGCTTCGATTTTAATCGCAGCAAATTCAATCACGTCACGCAGGCGTGGCGGCAGCCGGGATCGAGCTTCAAGCCATTCATCTATTCGGCGGCGCTGGAAAAAGGCCTGACCGCATCGACCGTGATCAATGATGCGCCGATCGTCGTCGATGCGGCGCAAACCGGCGGCCAGGTCTGGGAGCCAAAAAATTACGAGGGCGACTACTCCGGCCCGATGCGCTTGCGCACTGCCCTGACCAAATCCAAAAATCTGGTTTCCATTCGCGTCCTGCAAGCCATCGGCCCGGCATATGCGCAGGATTATATTACCCGTTTCGGCTTTTCTCCCGAGCAGCACCCGCCCTATCTCACCATGGCGCTGGGCGCGGGATCGGCGACGCCCATGCAAATGGCGGCGGCCTATTCCGTCTTCGCCACCGGCGGCTATCGCCCGCAGCCCTACCTGATCGACCGGATTGTGGACGCGCGCGGCACCCTGCTGGCGCGCGCCAAGCCCAAGCGCGCCGGTGAGGATGCGGAGCGGGTGATTGACGAACGCAATGCTTTTATCATGACCACGATCATGCGCGACGTGGTTCGGTTCGGTACAGGTGCGCGCGCCATGCAATTGAAGCGTCAGGATCTTGCCGGGAAGACCGGTACGACCAACGACCAAGTGGATGCTTGGTTCACCGGGTTCAACGCGAAGCTGGTGGCCATTGCCTGGATCGGCTTCGATCAGCCCCGTTCCCTGGGGGGCGCCGAAACCGGCGCGCAGGCAGCGTTGCCGATCTGGATGTCTTACATGGGCAAGGCGCTGAATGGCGTACCGGAAGAGAATCTGGTGGTGCCTGAGGGCGTGGCGACGGTCAGGATCAATGCGCAAACCGGGCGCCGGGTTGTCGATGGCGGAGAAGGAATCCCGGAATATTTTTATCAGGAAAATATCCCGACCGAGCAGTCCGGCGCTGGCGAAAGTCTCTTTGGCGGCGGCGGCAAGTCTGCGGACGAGGTCAAAGACCAGTTGTTCTGATGCTTAAAAACGGCTTGGCTACGGATGAACACGGATTAGAGCCATTGTTTTATCCGTGTTCATCCGTGGATAATAAGTGGTTTTTGCGCCGTCAGGTTTCCTTGAGCCACTTCGCCGCATCCAGCGCAAAGTAGGTCAGGATGCCGTCCGCGCCAGCGCGCTTGAATCCCAGCAAGGCTTCCAATACACACGCCCTCTCGTCGAGCCAGCCGTTCTGGGCGGCGGCCTTGAGCATGGCGTATTCGCCGCTGACCTGGTAAACGAAAGTCGGCGCCTGGTAGGTGTCCTTGATGCGGCGCACGATGTCGAGATACGGCATGCCGGGCTTGATCATGACCATATCGGCGCCCTCGTCGAGATCCATTCCCACTTCCCACAACGCTTCATCGCTATTGGCCGGGTCCATCTGATAAGTGTTCTTGTTGCCCTTGCCCAGATTGGCGGCGGAGCCGACAGCATCGCGGAAGGGGCCGTAAAAACTCGATGCATACTTGGCCGAATAGGCCAGAATTCGGGTGTGGATGCGGCCTTCGGCATCCAGGGCTTTGCGGATCGCACCGATGCGTCCATCCATCATGTCGGAAGGCGCGACGATGTCGGCGCCAGCCTCGGCATGAGCCAGCGCCTGTCGGGCAAGAACCGTGACCGTTTCGTCGTTCAATACGTAGCCGTCGCCATCGATCAATCCATCCTGGCCGTGGCTGGTGTAGGGGTCGAGCGCGATATCGGTGATGATGCCCAGTTCAGGGAAGCGCTGCTTCAGGGCGCGCACTACGCGCGGCACCAGCCCGTCGGGGTTGTAGGCTTCGGCGGCATCCAGGCTTTTGAGCGGCAGATCGATCACCGGGAAAATGGCCATGGCCGGAATGCCGAGCTTGATGCACTCTTCTGCCTGGAGAAGCAGTTTATCCAGGGTTTGCCGCACGACTCCCGGCATGGAGGCAATGGCCTCGTTGCGATTGACGCCATCCAGCACGAAAACCGGGTAAATCAGGTCGGCGGGCGTCAACTGGTTCTCGCGCATCAAGCGACGGGAAAATTCATCGCGCCGCATGCGGCGCAAGCGTTTTTGAGGGTACTGACCCGAGGGTTGCATATAAAACAGTCCTGTCGTGGCGGCATTCGCGGATGCATGGGCACCTGTGCGTTGCCGGTGGTGAGGCTTTGTGAATGAGCGGTAAAAATTTTTCGGAGTGGCCGGAACTTTATTCAGACCGCTTCACTCTGAGTTAGCAGATGATCCCTATCGTCTCCCGCGCTCCTCCCTGAGCGGGGCCTTAGTCCCCTAACTAAGGCATTTTTGCCCCCCGGGTTTACTCCCCTTTACCCGGGGGTTTTTTATTCCCCAAGACTACCAATGTCGTTTTGTTGCGTCAATGCGTTATCGATAACCCCAGTTTCTTCCAGGCCGTCGGCCAGCCATTTGCCGATGACCTTTTCCGCTTCTTCCAGACCGACCCGCTTCAGGCTGGAAAACAATTGAACCGTACAGTTCGGATAGGTGCGCTCGATCTCCGCCCGCACGGCGCGCAGGGTGGCGGTGGCCTGCTGCTTGCTGAGTTTGTCCGCCTTGCTCAACAGCACATGCACGGGTTTGCAGGTAGGCAGAAACCAGTTGAGCATCTGCCGGTCGAGCGGAGTGAGCGGGTGGCGGGCGTCCATAATCAGCACCAGGCCATACAGCGATTCCCGTTCCATCAGGTAGCGGCTCAGCACAGTCTGCCAGTGCAATCGCATGGCTTCCGGCACTTTGGCGTAACCATAGCCGGGAAGATCCACCAGAAAACGTTCGTTACCGAGGCTGAAAAAATTGATTAATTGGGTGCGCCCCGGCGTTTTGCTGACAAATGCGAGGCGATTGCGGTTGGCCAGCGTATTGATGGCGCTGGATTTTCCGGAGTTGGAGCGACCGGCAAAGGCGATTTCGACGCCGCAAGGCGCGGGAAGGTCGGTCAGCTTGTCCGCCGAGATGAAAAACTGCGCTTCTTGAAATAATGCCATTAAAAACCTCTTTGTTTCCAAGTTTGGCATGATAAGACTTGTTGGTATAGAATGCCGAGTTATTTTTGTGTTACTTCATGTCACGGTTAAGGAGCGAGCAATGAAACAGGCCATAGCGATGGCGGCGGTATTCGGGTTGATGGCAGCCTCTGGCGTTAACGCCGAACCATTGGCAAAAGGCGACCCGGCGAAGGCGCAGCAAATCGTCACCACGATTTGCGTCGGTTGCCACGGCGTGGACGGCAACAGCCCGGCTGCGGCCAACCCCAAGCTCGCATCCCAGCATGCGGATTACATCAACAAGCAGTTAACCGAATTCAAATCCGGCGAGCGCAAAAACCCGATCATGATGGGCATGGCGGCAGGCCTTTCCCCGCAGGACATGAAAAATCTGGCTGCGCATTACAGCGGCCAGAAGCTGGCGCCGACTGCGGCCAAGGACAAGGCACTGGCCGCAGAGGGCGAGAAGATTTATCGTGGCGGCATCGCTGCGCTCGGCATCCCGGCCTGCACCGGTTGCCACGGCCCGACTGGCGCGGGCTTGCCGGCACAGTTTCCGCACCTCGCCGGCCAGCATGGCGAATACATCGAAGCCCAGTTGAAGACTTTCCGTACGTCCGAGCGCGCCAACGATCCGGGCAAAATGATGCAGGCGATTGCCATGAAAATGTCCGACAAGGACATGAAAGCAGTAGCCGAATACATTACCGGACTGCATTGAGCGTGATGGCGGAAGGGTTGGGCCTTTTCGCCGTACGCCGGCAACCGGAATAAGAAACAGGGTGGCGCAAGTCACCCTTTTTTGTCAGTTGAAGATGCCCCCATCCATGCAAACGGCTACCCAATCCTCTTTTCCCCGCGCCGTTTACGAGCTGTTGAGTTCGATGCGGTTAGCCATCAGCCTGCTGACCGTGCTGGCGATTGCTTCGGTCATCGGCACCGTGCTGAAGCAGAACGAACCCTACTCGAATTACATGATCGAGCTCGGGCCGTTCTGGTTCAAGGCCTTCGCCGCGCTCGGCCTGTACGATGTCTACCACGCCGGCTGGTTCCTGGCGATTCTGCTGTTCCTGATTCTCTCGGTCGGTTTCTGCATTTACCGCCAGACCCCGTTGATGCTGCGCGAAATCAAGTCGTTTCGGGAGCACGCCACGGAAGCCTCGCTACGCGGTTTTGCCCACCAGGCAAGCTATCCGCTCGAAGCGGGAAAAGCCGCCGCCATGCAGCGCCTGACCTGCTACCTGGCCGGCCAGGGCTTCCGCTTCAAGCTTGGCGCGGACGGCGGCGATGCGCAGCCCACCCTGATTGCAGCCAAGGCCGGCAGCCTGACCCGGCTCGGCTATATTCTGACCCACAGCGCAATCGTGATCATCTGCATTGGCGGCTTGATCGACGGTAATGTCCCGCTCAAGGTGCAGGAGTTGCTGGGTTACAAGAAAACCGAAACGCGCGACTTGCCGTCCGACAAGGTGCCCGCGATCAGCCGCCTGACGCCGGCCAATCTGTCCTTCCGCGGCAGCGTTTCGATTCCTGAAGCAGGGTCTGCCGACGTGGTTTACCTGAATCTGGCCGACGGTTATCTGGTGCAGGATCTGCCTTTTCAGATTCAACTGAAAAAATTTCGCATCGAGCATTACGCCACCGGCCAGCCGAAATCGTTCGAAAGCGACATCGTCATTACCGACCCCGACGCCAAAAAGGCGTTCGAGGGAACGGTCTCGGTGAATCACCCGATCATCTACAAAGGCGTTGCCATTTATCAGGCGAGCTTTGGCGATGGCGGCTCCCGGCTGGCGATGAACGGCTGGAGCTTGCTGTCGCCTGCCGCCAAACCCTTTCCATTCAAGGGCGTGGTGAACCAGAGCTCCAGCCTGTCCAACGGCGATGCGCAATATACCGTCGAAATCACCGACTTCAAGATGTTCAATGTCCAGGATGCCGATGAAAAGGCCGATGCTGCCCAGCCGCCGGGGTTTTGGCAGAATGCCTCGCGGATCATGGACGATGCGGCTTCATCCGCGCCGAAAAAACGCGCCCATAACGTCGGCCCCAGCTATCAGTACAAAATCCGCGATGCGCAGGGCCAAGCCAGGGAGTACCACAATTTCATGCTGCCGCTGCAGATCGATGGCCGCAGCTATTTGGTCAGCGGCATGCGCGCGGCGCCCAACGAGCCGTTCCGCTACGTGCGTTTCCCGGCGGATGAAAATGGCGGTGTCGAAGGATACATGCGGTTGCGCGCAGCATTGTTCGACAAAGCGCTTCATCCCGAAATCGCGCGCCGTTTTGCCGCTGCCGCAACGCAGGGCGCGGCGGTGAACGAGGCGTTGCGCGCCAAGCTGGTGGACAGCACCGGCAAAGTGCTGGAAATTTTTGCGCATGGCGGGTTCGAGGATCTGGCCAAATTTATCGAGGGTGCCGTGGACAAGGCTGAACAGGAGAAAGCGGCGGAAACCTATTTGAAGGTGCTGGAGCGAGCATTGTTCGAGGCCAACCAACTGGTGCGTCAACGTGACGGCCTCAAGCCGCTGCCGCCTGATATGCAATCCGTGCAATTCGTGCGCGAAAGCCTGAACGCGATCAACGACAGCTTCTACTATGGCAACCCGGTATACCTCCAGCTCAAGAATTATGAGGAAGTACTGTCCAGCGGCCTGCAACTGACCCGCTCGCCCGGAAAAACCCTGGTCTATAGCGGATCGGTGCTGTTGGTACTGGGCTTGTTCGCCATGTTTTACATTCGGGAACGCCGCATCTGGTTGCTGGTCCAACCGGACACGGTTCTGTTCGCCATGTCGAGCAACCGCAAGACACTGGATTTCGAAAATGAATTCCGCCAGCACCAGCAAAACCTGGCCGGGTTGTTGAAAGGATGACGATGGAAGCAGTGCGACACGATTATCAGCGCCCCTCTTTTCTGCGCAGCCTGGGCGGGCTCGACTGGGCCTATGCTGTCCTGCTGGCGATTGGCAGCGGCTATGCGTTCCAGCTCTATGGCGATTACATGGACGTCTACGAAAAAGGCATTTTGTTCCTGATCGCGGCGATGTTCGTCGGCCTCGGCTGGTTCTGGAAGCCGATCCGTATCCTGCTGCCGGTGGTGGCGGTGCTGAGCCTGTTCGGCATCGGCCAGTACCATGGCGACCTGGCCCGCGCCAGTCAGGCGTTCTGGCTCAAGTATCTGTTCGCCAGCCAGTCCGCCATCATGTGGATGAGCGCGCTGTACGTCATGGCGACCGGCGGCTACTGGTTCGGCCTGGCAACGCGCTCCGACTTCACCAACCGCGTTTCCGCCGGCATCACCTGGAGCGCCAGCGTGATGGGGCTGGTCGGCCTGATGGTGCGCTGGTACGAGTCCTACCTGATCGGCGCCGACGTCGGCCACATCCCCCTCAGCAACCTGTATGAAGTATTCATCCTGTTTTCCATCATTACCGCGCTGCTCTACCTGTATTACGAACAGCATTACCAGAATCGCCAGATGGGCGCTTTCGTGCTGCCGGTCATTAGCGCCGCCGTCGCCTTCCTGCTGTGGTACACCTTTGGCCGCGATGCGCAGCATATCCAGCCGCTGGTGCCGGCGTTGCAATCCTACTGGATGAAAATCCACGTGCCGGCCAATTTCGTCGGCTATGGCGCGTTTTCCCTGGCGGCGATGGTGGGCGTGGCCTACCTGCTGAAGAGCAGGGGTCATCTGGCAAACCGCCTGCCGGCGCTGGAAGTACTCGACGACGTGATGTACAAGGCGATCGCCATCGGCTTCGCTTTCTTCACCATCGCCACCATCCTCGGTGCGATGTGGGCGGCGGAAGCCTGGGGCGGCTACTGGTCGTGGGATCCGAAAGAAACCTGGGCGCTGATCGTCTGGCTGAATTACGCAGCCTGGCTGCACATCCGGCTGGTGAAGGGATTGCGCGGGCCGATGCTGGCTTGGTGGGCCGTGGTCGGGCTGGTGGTCACGGTATTCGCCTTCCTCGGCGTGAACATGTTCCTTTCCGGCCTGCATTCCTACGGCACCTTGTAGCGCGGTGCCGGATCAACAATAATTGACATCCGTCAGCCATTGTCGGCTTCCCATACGCTAAAATACAAGTATTGAAAATGCCTGTTCGGCGTGGGAGGTGAAACATGAAGCCATTTGCGGTGATAAGCACATTGCTGGCGGGCGCCATGGTTCTCGGCGAAGCCGGGGCTGCGCTGCCCGTCAAGGGCGATATGGCGAAAGGCAAGCAGATCGTCTCCCAGATTTGCTTTGCCTGCCACGGTCTCGACGGCAACGGCACCGAGCCGACCAATCCAGAGTTTCCGAAACTGGCCGGGAAACAGGCGGGATATCTCCTCAAACAGTTGAACGACATCAAATCCGGCAGGCGCAAGGACGAAATCATGTCCGGCATCGTCGCCAACCTTTCTGCTGACGACATGGCCAATGTTGCGGTCTATTTCGCCGCCCAGAAGAACAAGCCGAATAAAGTCAAAAACCCGGAGTTGCTCGAGTTCGGCAAGAAATATTACAGCGAAGGCAATTCCGAAGTCGGCGTGCCGGCCTGCTACGGCTGTCATCAGCCGGACGCCGGCGGCACCGACGTCTATCCCCACCTGGCAGGCCAACATGCCGCCTACACCTATAAGCAACTCAAACGTTTTTCCACCGGCGAGCGCGAGAACGATCGCGGGCTGGTGATGCAATCGCTGTCCATGCGCATGTCGGAAGCGGAAATGAAAGCGGTCTCCGAATACATCATGAGCATCAAGTAAGCCGTTGTCTTGAGATAGCCAGGACACAGAGATAGCAACGAAAAGGAGTTCTGCCATGAGAAAACAATTATCGGTTCTTTTGCTTTCCTTGCTGTCCATTGGCGTTGCCTATGCCGTACCGCCGCAACAGCCGAAAGCGGCAGGAATTGAATCGCCGAATTACGTGTGGAATGCCGATGCGGGCGAGAAAATCGAGATACTGAAGCTCAAGGGCAATGCGGAGCGCGGCAAGGAGGCTTATCAGGGCTGCCAGGGCTGCCACAAGCCAAACGGCGCCGGCCTGCCGGATGGCGCCTATCCGCAGTTGGCCGGCCAGCATGCTTCGGTGCTGATCAAGCAGATGGCGGACATGCGCGAAGGGCGGCGCGATAACCCGAAAATGTTCCCGTTTGCCGGCAAGCATGTGGTGAACACGCAGGAAATCGCCGACATCGCGGTTTATCTGCAAGGCATGAAAATCCCGCACGATAACGGCAAGGGGCCGGGCACCAGCCTGGCGCGCGGCAAGGATCTGTACCTGAAAGACTGCCAGACCTGTCACGGCGAAAATGGCGGCGGCAACGAGAAGAAATTCTATCCGGTGCTGGCAGGACAGCACTTCAAATACATGCTGCGTCAGATTCGCGATATTCGCGACGGCAAAAGAAGAAACGCCAATCCGAAAATGGTGAAGGCGGTGCAGGGGTATTCCGATGCCGAAGCCGAAGCGGTGGTGGACTACATGTCGCGCCTGTCGATGCCGGAGCGGGCTGCGCCCAAGCCGTAACCGGCTGGCAGGTTCTTATTGAGTCGGCCATTAAATTTTTGTAGGTTGGCGGTGAGCAAAGCGAACCCCAACATGTTCGCGGTCACCAAACGTTGGAGTTCGTGCCTTACCGCCAACCTACGGCAGAGCGGCCATTTCAATCTATTTCAGCGCGGTCGCCGTGGCGTGGCGGCAATAAAGGGTATTCCGCGCAGGGTCGCCAACTGGCGCAGGATCGGCGTGGTAACCGGCTCCAGCTTCTTGCGCATCACCGTGCCGGAGGCGGTAGTCTGCGCCAGTATCGGCGCCGCTACGGTCGCATCCATGCACGACAGAACCTGCATCGCGCCGGCTTCCTCCGCCAATACCGGTAACACATCTAAAAACTCGCGTAGCGCTGTCGGTTGCTGATTGTCGGCGCAGTCCGCCGGGCGCAGCGCAGCAAAATATCCCGCCAGCACGTTCAACAGGGCAATGACCACATCCTGATCCGCAGGTCGGCGCAGCACCTCCTCGCTGGTGGCAAGGAACGCCTGTCCGGCGCCGGACAGAACGCGCTCAAGCAACCGGGCGTAAGGATTGTCGCGGGCAGACAGCGCCGCCAGCTTGGGCTGGAGCGCGACCAAGTCGGCGCGGGACGCCGCTTGATCCGGCAAATCGTCGGGCAGGCGTTCGAGGAAGCCGACATAGTAGGCATTGTCATGCGCGCCCTTGTGCCACAGGCGCTGGCGCGCCGCATCGTTGGTCAGGCCGGGCTGGAGAACGATCCTGACCGTGTCGATGATGGTGTGCGGGGCGTTTTCGAACGGCAGGTGCTCGATCAGGTATTCGGCGAGAATCCTGCCCATTGCGCCTTGCACCACGCATTCCCGCTCCAGCATGCGCCGGGCGTTGTCGGCGCTCTGCATCGCCCACCAGGCGCGGCGCGCCAGCTCATCGGTGAGGCCGTTGGAATAGGCCACCGACACCACCGCTTCCGGTTCCCCCAGCAGCAGCAAACGATCCAGCCCCTTGTCGCGCGCCTGCCCCATCCGCGTCCAACGCTGGATGAACAGCGGATAGCCGCCGGGCGAGCCGATCGCATGGCCGGCCAGCACCTCGCGCACCAGGCGCAGATACTGGTCGGCGCGCCCGGTCGGGTGCAGTTTCACCGCCGCCTCGCCTTGCGGCGTCAGGGCGCGCACCGCCATGGCGTTCTCATCGATGCGGATCGCCTCGATTTCTCCGGCAAGGAGGACGTTGAGGCGCAGGCTGTCTTCGGGAGTGAGTTCGGACATGGGTAAGCCTTAAAAACTTTATTGAACCGCAAAGGCGCGAAGGCGCAAAGAAAAAATGGATTGCGATTGATTTTCTGCCTCTACAAATGGCCGAGATCGCACGACACTATCGCTTAATTGTCTTTCCTTCGCGTCTTTGCGCCTTTGCGGTTAAGCTTTTCAATTCAACTGTATACGCTGCCCCCACGGCACCGGCGCCTTGCCCTTGACCAGCCAGATCACCGGGTAGGGCGGCTCCGCTTTGGGAAAATCGCCCTCCGCATCGGTGAAATACAGCAGCAAATCGGGCGACCGCCCCTGACGTTCGATCCAGTCGAATACCGGCCTGAAATCGGTGCCGCCGCCGCCGGGAAATTCGCGCGGCAGCTTGAATTCTTCCCACGGCTCGAACAGCCACGGCCCATCCTTCGCCAGTTCGGCGTCGCAGGCGTGCAGCGTGGCGCGGGCGCGCACCTGGCCCTTGAGCGCGTTGATCTCGGCAAGAAATTCGTCTATTTCGTCGCTGCCGACCGAGCCGCTGGTGTCGAGCGCCACCACGATGTCGGCCTGGGCGCTGTGCAGCGACGGCAGGATCATGGTTCCTTCGCGCCGCGATGGCCGCATGTAGCTGAAATCGTCGCGCGCGGCCTGGGTCATGTAGCGTGCCAGCAGCATGCGCCAGGGCAGCTTGGGCTGGAGCAGCTCGCCCACCATGCGCGCCAGCAGGCCGTGCAGCTTGCCCGCCTGCTGGGCCTGCTGCGCCGCGCCGGCCAGCCGCTGCTGCCACTGCGCTGCCAGCGCTTCGCGCTCGCCTGCCGACAAGGGGCGCGGCTGGGGCGCGCCGTTTTCGCTGTCCTGCTTTTGCTCTGCGCCTTCCGGGCTGCCGCCCTGTTGCGCTTCGTCCGCTCGCGGCGTCTGTCCCTGCCCGCCCTCGCGCTGTTCGTCGCCTTGCTGCTTGCCGCTGCTCGCGGCATCGACGTCGGCGCCGTCGTAGATGTGCTGATCCATCGGCTGGTCGGTGTTGTTCTCATCGATGAACGGGTAGATTTCTTCCGCCGTCATGCCCTCGAAGCTGTCCAGCAACAGCGTGCCCGGCGGCGGCTTGAGGCCGTCCTTGACCAGCAGCGGGTTGACGGCGTGGTCGCAGGCGACATCCCAGCGCAATTTGACCCGGTGCTGGCGCCGCGCAAAGTGAGACAGGGCGCAGTGCAGCGCCTCATGGGCCAGCACGAACTGGGTTTCGTCCAGGCTCAGGGCGTCGATGTAGTCGGGGTTGTAGTAAAAGCTGCGGGCATCGGTGGCGGTGGTCTGGCACCACTGCGGATCGGCGGCGATCATCGGCAGGCGCAGCACCAGCGCGCCGAGAAATGGCTTGTCCAGAATCAGCCGGGTACGGGCGGCCGCCAGCTTGGTTTCGATGTCGGGCATGATTCGTTGAACGCCTTTACCCTAATAAAAAACAGTTTAGCCACGGATTAACACGGATGTACACGGATTATTAATGAGAAACTTGTCTGATTTCAAGCGCCTACAGGATGAGTGTGGCGCAAAAACAAGCAATGGTTTTATCCGTGTAAATCAGTGTTAATCCGTGGATAACAGCCGTTTGTTTCAGATTTAAATCACATTTCATACAACATCAAATCGGCCACCGCATTTGCCCACTTCGAGAACTGCGGCACCGCAAACAAATTCTGGCCGATGGCGCGGTGCATGTCCGAAACCAGCATGATGCCCATCTCGCGCAACGGGAAGCGGCTGGCGTAATCGAGGATGTGGCCGTGGATTTCCTTGGCCTCCGGGCTGCCCTTGGCGCGGATGGCGCGGCCGACCAGCGCCGAGGCGACGGCATACTGGAGATCGATCTCGCCCGGCACGGCGACCGGCTCGCCGCGCAGGATTGCGTCGAGGTCGGGCATGCGGTCGAGGTTTTCGACAAAGGCATTCAGCTCCAGACCCGCCGCCGGGCCGACGCAGGCTTGCAGGGCGGGCAGCAGCAATTCCGGGCGGTCGCCGAACTTGTGCAGGGCGCGGTGGGCAAACTCCCACGAGCGCGGGCTGGGGAAAGCGACCGGGTTGTGCGCCGGGTCGAAATCGAACAGCAGCTCGGGGCGAAAGCGCAGAAAGCCGATCATGCGCTCGTCGATGCCGCTGGCGTAGGCCCAAGCCACCCAGTCGTCGAGATTGGCCTCGATTTCGAAATGCGAAAATCGGTTGGCCAGCGGTGCCGGCATGGTATAGGTCACGCCGCGGTCGCCCTGACGGTTGCCGGCGGCAAAGATCGCCCAGCCCGGCGGAATCTCGTAAGCGCCCAGGCGGCGGTCGAGGATCAACTGGTAGGCTGCCGCCGACACGCTGGGCGGCGCCGAGGTGATCTCGTCGAGGAACAATACGCCAAAAGGGCCGTGCCGCTCGGCGTCTGGCAGCATCGACGGAATCGCCCACTCGACCCGATCCTCGACCCGGAACGGAATGCCGCGCATGTCGGTCGGCTCCATCTGCGACAGCCGGATATCGATGATCGGCACCGCATGGCGCGCCGCAACCTGGGCGATGATCTGCGACTTGCCCACGCCGGGCGGCCCCCACAGCATCACCGGCGTGTGCTGGCCTTCGCGCGCACTGAGAAATTCGCGATCGAGAATGGTGGAGAGCTGGGCCGGGCGCATGGCAATTCCTTGATTTAGACTTGGTTTAATACTATCAGAGTTGGCGGGGGAAGTGCCAGTGCGGTTCTGCTTGTTATTGGTGGAGATATGGCGTCTAATTCGATTGACATAAAGCGGGGATGGCGATGCTGGCAGGGTTCGCGTGGTTTTGTCAGGAAGATTCCGGTTTAAGGCGAAGAATGCGGCTTATAAAAATGCTTACAGCAGATCAATCGAGTCTGACCTCCATGGCACTCTGCGCCCACGGGACGGGGAAGCCTGTCCCTTTCATTCATTAGCCATCAGAAATAGACATGCGCGGCTTTGAGACTGAGACAAAAGTATTTGTCGCACATTTCGATATTCTCGGAATGTCGTCGGTATTGCGGAAATCAAATAGTGCCGCATGGGGACTACTTTGTAGCCTTGCCGAAGCAAAGGAAGAGAAGCATCTCCCGTTAACTCCAGAGTTAAGGGATGGTATCGGAGAAAAGTTTTTCTCCGATACCATCATCATGCACACTAAGGGCGATGATAGAGATTCCCTCAAGGCGATCGTCGCGCGCTCTTTTGAACTATTCAAATGTGCGTTTCTTGCAAATATTCCTCTGCGGGGTGGTATTGCGCATGGTTCATGGATTGAAACAGATCCTTCGGATCGGCAGAGCCTATTTACCGGAGATGCCTTGTTGCGCGCTTATCATATTGGCGAAATGCAACAACTAATTTCCATTGCGATATGCGATGTAACTCGGGAAAGATTCATGAAGGAAAAGCCATTTTCCTTTCGATCCATGTCGCCAGTAGTTAAGGACTATCCAATCCCTGTCAAAGGGGGTGACCACCAAAATCGTGCCGTCCTGAATTGGCCAGAATTTTGCAAGGATGATCTAAACAGATTGGAGCCGCTAACCGCCGAGACACTTGCAAACCACTTTTCGGAGTTCGGGCATTACGAGACACTTGGCCCAAGGGAACGCGCGAAGTATGCAAATACCGTTGCATTTATTCAATCTGATCGGAATACCGGCGGAATGTCGGGGTCATGCCTTGCAAAATCGTGAATGTTATTTTGCAAGACACGACCCCGTTGCATGAAAAAACTCAGGTTGTTGTTTAAACGGAATGGGGCCACTTCTGTCGGCAGGTCGGGAAGTGCCGTGTTAAGTTATCGGCCTTGAATTAACGGGGCTAGGCTCGGGAGACCTCCGAGACCTCAGGGTCAGACTCGATTGATTGTTGCTGCTTCGTTTGGCTTCTTGACAATCTTCCAGGCGTACATACAATGTATTTATGATTAAGTTCGAGTGGGATACAGCTAAAGCGGCCTCAAACAAGAAGAAGCACGGCGTTTCGTTTGAGGAGGCTCAATCTGTTTTTTACGACGAATTCGCTGTGCAATTCTTTGATGAAGATAATTCCGTGCCGGAAGAAAGATTTCTGATGCTTGGCTTCAGTGATGAAGCCCGCCTCCTGATTGTCTGTCATTGCGAACGTGACCAGGGCAGCATTGTCCGAATCATCTCGGCAAGAAAAGCCACGAAAAATGAGAGCAACCATTATCAAGGAGTTAGATCATGAAAACTGAATACGATCTGTCAAAAATGAAATCCCGCAAGAACCCTTATGCGGCCAAGCTCAAAAAATCTGTCACGATGCGGTTGAGCGAAGATGTTATTGGCTATTTCAAGCAAATGGCCGATGAAAAGGGCGTTCCGTACCAGAGCCTTATAAATCTTTATCTGCGAGACTGTGTATCAAGCCATAGAAAAATTGATATTTCCTGGCAATCCCACACCTAACCCGGTCTAAAGCGGGATGCTGGATGAATGAGGTCAGACTCCACTAAAAAGTTTTCCATGAATGCTCGTTTTTTAAAGCCCGGAGTTTTCTTCTTCATCCTGTTCAGTGTTGTCGCGACAGTCCGTGCCGATGACTACGTCGGCACGGTCAAGGCTGAGAAAATTCTCGTTACCACCACCGCCGGGAACGGCCAGAAACATGCCTACCTCAAGACCGAGCGCCCCGAGGTGACGGCCATGACCGTGGAGATTCCGCCCGGCGCGGAGACGGGCTGGCATTTGCACACGGTTCCTGTTTACGCCTACGTGCTGGCAGGCACCCTGGAGGTAAAAATCGCCGACGGCAAAACTTTCACCTTCAAGCCGGGTGATGCCATCGTCGAGGTGCAGAATCTGGCGCACAACGGCAGAAACCTGGGGCGCGAAACGGTCAGGCTGGTGGTTTTCTATACCGGCGAGGAAGGGCGGCCCAACGTGACGCGGGTGGAAAAGCCGGAAATCGGCGGGGGCGGACGATAAACAATCAAAGGGGCTGCTCTAATTTTCATGAGACGGCAGTTTAACTGAACGTCATAAGGTTCTGACTCGATTGATTTACGCCATTGATCCGTGACGCCAAAACATAATGCCTGAGACGTAAGGGCTTGAAACTTTTCTCTAAAATGCTATTCTGAGCTGAGAGAGGAACCGGAATGTTGCCTGCCATCTCAAGCACATATAGCACGGCCTATAGCCTGTATGGCTCTGCGTATAACCAGTATGGCGCGCTGAGCGCCATCGGGGGGGCAAGTAGCGTCTCAGCGCTGGGGAGCATCGGCAAGGTTTCGTCGCTCAGCCAGCAGTCATCGAGTTATCAGGTCAAGCTTTCCAATTACGGCAAACTTCAGTCCGCGCTGGATACTTTCAAGGGCGCGCTCGGCATTTTCAAGAGTGCGCAAGATGTGGCGCCCTTCAAGGTGACGTCCAGCGCGACGGATACGCTGACTGCCAAGGCCTCCGGCGATGCGTCTGCAGCTTCCTACAGCGTCAAGGTGACTCAGTTGGCAAAGGCGCAAACCTTGACCAGCCGCGTCTATGCCGACAAGGATTCGACCATCGTCGGCACCGGCACGATTACCCTGCAAACCGGCAGTTACAATGCCGACAATAATACTTTCAGCGCCGACAGCAAGGTCGGCAGCAAGACGATTTCTATCTATGCATCGGACGGTACCCTGAGCGGCATCGCCAAAGCCATCAACGCGGCGGGCGCCAACGTCAAGGCCAGCGTGGTGCAAGCCTCCGGCGGCTATCAGTTGTCGCTGACCAGCACCCAATCCGGCA
The DNA here is from genome assembly GCA_021373185.1 of Betaproteobacteria bacterium. Classification (GTDB taxonomy): domain Bacteria; phylum Pseudomonadota; class Gammaproteobacteria; order Burkholderiales; family Sulfuricellaceae; genus Sulfuricella. The sequence goes on from JAJFTF010000031.1 coordinate 28,682, forward strand.
CCGACAATACCATCAAGCTCGGCGTTTCCGATAATGACGCCACTAATGCCAACCTGGCCGGTCTTTCGGCGCTGGCTTACGATCCGACAGCGGGGCCGAGCGGCTATAACAAGAACCTGACGGAAACCGTCGCCGCGCAAAACGTCCAGCTAACCGTCGATGGAACCAGCTTCAGCAGCCAGTCGAACACTGTAACTGGCGCGGCGGCGGGCGTGACCTTCGCGTTGGCGGCCACCGGCTCGGCCACGGTGAGCGTGGCGCGCGATTCTGAAGCGTTTGGCAGCTCGGCGCAGAAGTTCGTCGATGCCTACAATGCGCTGCAAAAGACCATCAGCGGGATTTCCGGCGGCACTGCGACGAGCGCCGAGGATGGGGTGGTTGCCAGGGTGAGCAATGAATTGCTCAACACCGAGGCGAAGGCATCGACGGGTTACGGGCTGGATCAGACGACATTGGCGAACTTGGGTATCACCCGGCAAGCGAATAATACCCTGACGCTGGATAAAACCAGGTTACAGGCTGCCTTCGCCGCCAACCCGGACAACGCCAGCAAGCTGATCGCCAGCGCGGCGACTTCGCTTTCCGCCACGGCAACGCGCCTGACCGCCAGCAGCAGCGAATTGAAAGTTGTTTCGCGCGGACTGAATCGCGCTTTGCAGAATGTGCAGAATCAGTACCTCATACAGCAGAGTTCCAGCTCGCAAAACTATTTCGGTTTGCCGGTATCGCAATCGCAGCTTTCGGATTACATCCCGAAATTCAACACGCAGGCGATGGCAAATCGCTATGCGCAGATTTCCGCTTTGCAATAACCCAGGTTGTCCGAAATGACCACGCGGTCGCGCCCCGCTTGTTTGGCGGCGTAAAGCATGGTGTCGGCTTCCGCCAGCATGTCTTTCAGCTTGTGCGTGGCATTGGCCGGGCAAAGCGCAACCCCGATGCTCACCGAGACCGACAGCGTTCCGCGTTCGGTGGCAAGCGGTGTGGCGGCGATGACTTGGCGCAAGGATTCCGCCAGAGCCAGTGCGCCTGCGGTATCGGTGTCCGGGGCGACGACGCAGAATTCCTCGCCGCCGTAGCGCCCGAGAACGTCGTGGCCGCGCAGCCGTCCCGCCATCCGCTCGGTTACCTTGCGCAACACCTCGTCGCCTGCCGGGTGGCCATGCGCGTCGTTGATCCGCTTGAAATGATCCACGTCGATCATCAGCAAGGCCAGCGGCAAACCGTTGCGTCGGCTCAGGGCGTGCTCGGCCTGTTCCATCAAGGAGCGCCGGTTGGCCACGCCGGTAAGGCTGTCGGTCATGGCCAGGTGCAGGATCTCCCGATCCGCGCGTTCCTTGACCAGCAGCACGAAACCGATGGAGCCCAAAATGGCGGAGCCCATCATGGCGGCGAAGACGATGATCTGCACCGGATGGGCCGCGGCATCGGCGGGCTGGGAGAATTCAAAACCGGACAGGGCGGTCGCGGCACGCAGCACCAGCACCAGCATGATCGCGGCGACGCCGCCGAGCAGCAATTGCCACGCCCGCCCGGCGCGTGTTTCCAGGTCGGTCAACAGCGCGCGGGCGATCAGCGCCATCTGAAAGCCGTAAATCAAACTGCCCCAGAGAACGCGACCGCGCATATCGTCCGCAAAGACGAGCGCCATCAACAGGGTCAGCGCAACCGGCACAAGAAGCTGCCAGCGCGGCGGCGAGCGTCGCTGGAATTCGCAGATTGCCATAAGTATCAAGGCATGGGAGCTCGCCTTGAGGCCATTGGCAGCGATAATTGAGAATACGTCCGGGATCAGTCCACGGGCGGAAACCAAGGCCCAGGTCAGGGTTTCCAGGAACATCGCGATGGCCCATTTGCCCATGCCGTCTTGTTTGCCCTTGCCGTTGCTGGTGGCGATAACCAAGCTCAACACCGCCAGGATGTTGGTCAGGATCAGGCAAAACAGCAGGGTGCGCGGGTCAAGGGTCATCGAGCTATTCTCCCGTCTTTATGACATTTGCGCAAAAATCTCCGCTGCCGCACGAATGGTGTTGTCGATATCCGCGTCGCTGTGGGCGGCGGAAACGAAGCCGGCTTCGAAGGCCGAAGGGGCGAGGTAGAAGCCTTTTTCCAGCATGGCGTGGAAGAAGCTGTTGAAGGCGGTCTTGTCGCACTCCATCACTTCGGCGTAGCTGGTCGGCGGCGTGGCGCGGAAATACAGGCCGAACATGCCGCCGACGGCTTGGGCGGAGAAGGCGATGCCCTGGGCTTGGGCCACGGCGGTGAGGCCTTCGGTCAGCCTGCGGGTTGCTGCTGCCAGTTTGTCGTAGAAGCCCGGCGCCTGCACCAGCTTGAGCGTGGCGAGGCCGGCGGCGACCGCGACCGGGTTGCCGGACAAGGTGCCGGCCTGGTAAACCGGGCCGAGCGGGGCGAGTTTCTGCATGATGTCGCGCCGACCGCCGAAAGCGCCGACCGGCATGCCGCCGCCGATCACCTTGCCCAGCGTGGTCAGGTCGGGGGTAATGCCGAATAGCCCCTGGGCGCATTTCGGGCCGACGCGGAAGCCGGTCATCACTTCGTCGAAAATCAGCACGCTGCCGTGTTTGGTGCACAGCTCGCGCATCGCCTTGAGAAATTCCGGCTTGGGCGCGACCAGGTTCATGTTGCCGGCGACCGGCTCGACGATCACCGCGGCGATTTCGTTGCCGATCTGGGCAAAAGCCTCGGCCAGTGCGGTCGGGTCGTTGTAGGCCAGCACCACGGTGTGCGCGGCAGTCTCGGGCGGCACGCCGCCGGAGCTGGGTTGGCCGAAAGTGAGCGCGCCCGAGCCGGCCTTGACCAGCAGCGAGTCGGCATGGCCGTGGTAGCAGCCTTCGAACTTGATGATCTTGGAACGATTGGTGAAGCCGCGCGCCAGGCGGATCGCGCTCATGGTGGCTTCGGTGCCGGAGCTGACCAGGCGCACCTGATCCATGCCGGGCAACAGGTTGCACAGGTATTCGGCCATGTCCAGTTCGAGCGCGGTGGGCGCGCCGAAGCTCAGGCCGTTGACGGCGGTTTCCTGTACCGCCCTGACCACATCGGGGTGGGCGTGGCCGAGGATCATCGGCCCCCATGAGCCGACGTAATCGATATAGGCCTTGTCGTCCTCGTCCCACACCGAAGCGCCCGCGCCGCGCTTGAAGAACAGCGGCGTGCCGCCGACCGAACCGAAGGCGCGCACCGGCGAATTGACGCCGCCGGGGATGAATTTCTGGGATTTTTCAAAGAGCTGCTGGTTGCGTGAAGTCATGGTCGTTGCCTCAGTGCAAAGTGTGAAGGGTGGATTTTTCCAGTAGGAAGGCGAAGCGGCTGGCGCATGCTCGGATGTCGTTGTCGTCGACGCTATTGTTAAACAGCGCGGAAATGACCGCCACGGCATCGGCCCCGGCCTCGACCAGCGGGCTGACGTTGTCCGGGGTAATGCCGCCGATGGCGACGACCGGCACATGCAGGCTACGTTTTGCTTCGTGGAGCAGCGCCAATGGTGCGGCAAGCGCGCCGGGCTTGGTCGACGACGGGAAAAAGCTGCCGAAGGCGACATAATCCGCGCCCTGGTTTTCGGCATCGAATGCCAACTGCAGATCGTCGTAGCAGGATACGCCGATGATCTTGCCGGGGCCGAGCAGCATCCGGGCTTCGCGAATGCCGCCATCCTCCCGGCCGAGATGGACGCCATCGGCGCCGGTCAGGTCGGCAAGCCGCAAGTCGTCATTGACGATCAGCGGCACATGGAAGCGCCGGCATAGCGCCAGCAGCTCACTGGCCTGTTCGTGGCGCAGCGCCGCATCGGCCTGCTTGCTGCGGTATTGCACCAGGCGGGCGCCGCCTTTCAGGGCTTGTTCGACCATCCGCAACAGCCGCGCAGTGTCGTCGCACTCCGGGGTGATGGCGTAGAGGCCGCTAATCAGGGCTGGCATTTTCGTCTTCGTCGCTGCGCGCCCAGAACAGGCGATCTGGAATATGTTGTCCCATGCCCGGGCGGAAGCCGGTTTTCAGCGCCTGCCAGGTGAATTCCTGCGCATCTTTCACCGCTTCCGGTATCTCGAGGCCGTGGGCGATGGCGGCGGCGATGGCCGACGCCAGTGTGCAGCCCGAGCCGTGGTAGCTGCCGGGCAGGCGTTGCCAGCTATCGCTGCGCAGCACGCCATGCTCGCCGTAAAGGGTGTTGACCACTTGCGGGGTGTTCTCGTGGGTACCGGTAATCAGCACGTATTCGCAACCCATGTCGATGATGCGCCGGGCGCATTCGGCCAGATCGAGTTCGGCGTCGCCATCGTCGTCGAGCTGGGCAATACGCCGCGCTTCCAGGCTGTTCGGGGTGAGCAGGGTGGTCTGCGGGATCAGCATTTCCTGCAGGGCGGTGAGCATGTCGTCGCTGGTCAATTCGTCGCCCCGGCCTGAGGTCAGCACCGGATCGAGGATCAGCGGGATATCGGGGTAATCGGCCACCACTTCGGCGATGGCCGCAATGTTTTCCACGCTGCCGATCATGCCGACCTTGAAAACCGCCACCGGCATGTCTTCCAGCACGCAGCGCGCCTGGTCGGCTACCCATTCGGCTTCCATCGGCATGACGTCTTCGACGCCGAGAGTGTCCTGTACGGTGATGGCGGTGACCACCGACAGCGGATGGCAGCCCATGCTGGACAGGGTCAGGATGTCGGCCTGCAGGCCGGCGCCGCCGCTCGGGTCGGAAGCGGCGAAAGCGAGGACGATAGGGGGTGTTTCGGGCGTGTTTGGCATGAATGAATATGGATGCCGCCATGCCGGGAAAACGCAGGCGATTGAGGCGGCAACGGTTGATCGAAAAGCGCTATTTTAACTCAAATGAAAGGCCGATTCCGGCATTTTATCGAGCGGGTCAATGCCCTGCGCTTTCCCGGAAGAGGTTTTCTTATACAATGCGCGAGGGAATAACCGACAAACCGGGGTAGTTGGCAAGCAGGGAGGCCAGTGAGCGGAGCAACACAAAGCCTTGCGGGAATCAGGGTGATGGTGATCGACGACAGCAACACCATTCGCCGCAGCGCCGAGATGTTTCTGGTGCAAGCGGGATGCGAGGTTATCCTTGCGGCGGATGGCTTCGAGGCGCTGGCCAAAATCGCCGACACCCTGCCGGAGGTGATTTTCGTCGACATCATGATGCCGCGCCTGGACGGTTACCAGACCTGTGCGCTGATCAAGAAAAATCCCGAATTCAAGGCTACGCCGGTGGTCATGTTGTCGAGCAAGGATGGCGCGTTCGACCGGGCGTGCAGCGAGATTGCCGGGTCGGATGAATATCTGACCAAACCGTTTACCAGGGAAAGCCTGCTCGAGGCCGTGGCTCGTCATGCGAAACGGTGTCGCAGTTAGTTTGGAGAATGAAAGAAAGAATGGCTATCAACAAGATCATGGTCGTGGACGATTCGCCGACCGAACGGTTTTTTCTCAGCGACATGCTGGGCAAACACGGGTATCTGGTAATCCTCGCCGAAAGCGGCGAGGAGGCCGTCGCCAAGGCCAAGCAGGAACAGCCCGACCTGATCCTGATGGATGTGGTGATGCCGGGACTGAACGGCTTCCAGGCGACACGGGCGATCTTCAAGGATGAGGAAACCAGGGACATTCCCATCATCATGTGCACGACCAAAGGGCAGGAAACCGACAAGGTATGGGGGATGCGCCAGGGCGCCAGGGATTACATCGTCAAGCCGGTGAAGCCGGACGAGCTGCTGAAAAAAATCGCCGCGCTGGGTTAATCGTTTTTTGGGTTTAAGGAATTACAGGGATCGCCGATGGGCAACGAAGACAATCTGCCGGAGCTGGCAAAGGGTGAAACGGCCAGCACCTCCCGGCTGGGCGCCCAGATTGGCTCTCGATTCTGGCTGATCACCCTGTCCGATATCAGCGAAACCCTGCCGATTCCCGAATTGACGCCGGTCCCCTTGGCGCAGCCATGGTTTCGGGGCGTCGCGAGTTTGCGCGGCAACCTTCATGGCATTGTCGATTTGGCTCTTTTCGTGGGCGAGGCGGCGGCGCCTCCCGGTGCCGATTGCCGCCTGTTGCTGGCGCATCCGAAATTTTCGGTCAACTGCGGAATTATCGTCGGTAAGCTGCTGGGTTTGCGCAATCCCGAAAAAATGCAGCGGGCGGAGATCGGCGCAGAAACGCCGCCCTGGGTTGCCGCCGAATATCTCGATGAGACCGGGCGATGCTGGCAGGAATTGGATATGCGGGCGCTGACCGGGCACCCCGATTTCCTGAATGCGGGACTAACCTAGTGACGATTAACCGCCGATGCACGCCGATAAACGCAGATGAAGCACAGCATTACTGATCTTCCTGTTATTACCAAAAGGTGACGCAAATTTTGTGTTTCGCTTTGAATCATTGGCGTTCATCTGCGTTTATCGGCGGTTGGCTTTATTACAGGATTGGCGACGGAGGCCGACATGAAATTTCTTGGATTTTTCAGGAGTAAGCGCGGCCCGGACGAACCGACCGGCGTGGCGCCTGAATTGAAAACGAATGCTGTCATGGTGATGAGCGGGTTGCGCCAGGCAACGACCGCCGAGCCGAGCCGCCCGCTGCCGCTGATCGGCGGCAAGCCGTTGCGAAGCCAGTTGAAAATACTGGGCGGGATATGGGTTGTCGCCGTGATTCTTTCGCTAGCCCCCGCGCTCTGGTACGGTGTGAGTCTGTATATCCTGAAGCAGCACACCGGCATTTCGGCGGAAATGCAGATATTGACGCAGCAGGTCGAAAAAAATTCGCAGCAGGCCGTGTATGGCAACCCTGCCGCCTTTGTCCGGCTGAAAGAAAACGATCTCCGGTTTTCCGCCCTGATTAAAACTCTGATGATGGGCGGAAACGGCGTGCCGATTTCGCCGGAGGCCGTGCAGCCGTTGCTGAAGGATATGAGCGAGCAGTGGGCCGACATGCGCAAGGATATCGGCCTGATTGTGGTGCAGGAAAAAAATTTGATTCTCCTGAGCAACAGCGTTGCGGGGATTAACGCCACCAACGGGCCGTTGCTGGAGAAAGCCGAGATCGTTGTCGCCCGGCTGGTGCAGGCCGGGGCAGGGGTTCAGGAAGTCGCTGCCGCCGGGTTGCTGAGGATGATGTCTCAGCGCATCGCGAAAAACGCCAATGTCTTGTTGTCGAGCCCGATGGTCAATTCTGAAAACGCACTTCTGTTGGGCAAGGACATCGGCGCCATTCGTGGCATCCTGTCGGACCTGCCGGCGACCCTCAAGGACGAGGCGGCGCGCAAGGCGCTGGAAGATTTCAACGAAACATTCGGCGATTTCGCCATTTATGGCGACAAAATCCTGGCTAGCGTCGATAGTTTGTCTGAGGCAAAAAAGGCTCAGCAAGACCTGTCGAAGGACAGCGGCAAGTTGCTCGATTCCGCTCACCGGTTGACCGACGGACACAACAAAAATGTCAGTAACGGCGTGCTGGAAGCGATCCTGACCCTGGTTTTTGCCGGTCTGGTGTTGTTGTTTGCCGTATTGTTCTTCAAGGTATTGCTTGATGCCGCCAAGCAGCGTGCCGCCCTGAGCGAGCAGGAAAACCTGCGTAACCAGGAGGCGATTTTGCGGCTGCTCGACGAAATGGGCGATCTGGCGGAAGGCGATTTAACGGTGCGCGCGCAGGTGACCGAGGACATCACCGGCGCCATTGCCGACTCTATCAACTATGCGATTGGTGAGCTGCGGACCTTGGTGGAGGGCGTGAACAAGGTGACCGAGCAGGTGGCGCGCGCTTCGCGCGAGGCGCAGATCACCTCCGAACGGTTGTTGCAGGCATCGGAGGAACAGTCGGGCGAAATCGGAGAGGCCAGTGCGGCAGTGCGACAGATGGCCGATGCCATCAACGAAGTGTCGGCCAGTTCGGCGGAGTCGGCGAAAGTGGCGCAGCAATCCCTGCAAGCGGCGGAAAAAGGCGCGGCGGCAGTACAAAATTCGATTGCCGGCATGAATGAGATTCGCGGGCAAATCCAGGAAACGGCGAAACGGATCAAGCGGCTGGGCGAAAGCTCCCAGGAAATCAGCGAGATAGTCGAATTGATTTCCGATATTACCGAGCAAACCAATATTCTGGCGCTGAACACGGCGATTCAGGCGGCCTCCGCCGGCGAGGCGGGGCGCGGTTTCTCCATCGTGGCAGAGGAGGTGCAGCGACTGGCGGAGCGATCTGCCGAGGCAACCCGACAGATCGGCGCAATCGTCAAGACCATTCAAACCGATACGCACGATGCGGTGGCGGCAATGGAGCAAAGCACTCGCGGCGTGGTGGAGGGCGCCGGGTTGTCGGATGCCGCCGGCCAGGCCTTGTCCGAAATCGAGCGGGTGTCGCGGCACCTGGCCAACCTGATCGAGATCATTTCCCTGGCGACCTTGGCGCAGGCACAGGCTGCCGACAAGGTGACGAGGAACATGCGGGACATCCAGAACATCACCGACCAGACCACGGACGGCACCAAGCAAACAGCCTCATCCGTGGAACAGATGACGGCGCTGGTCACAGAGCTGAGAAGTTCGGTGGCGGGCTTCAAACTTTCATAGGCAACCAAAACGCATGGCCATTGAGTTGGATATCGGCCCGCTAACCTGGGTCAAAGGCGAGATCGATCGGGCGTTGGCGCTGGCACGGCAAGACCTGTCCGATTTTTTCGCCGATACTGCCGATCTTTCCCCGTTGCGTTTTTGCCAGACCCATTTGCATCAAGTTACCGGCGCGATCCAGATGGTCGGCCTGGCCGGCGCGGCGCGCGTCAGCGGCGCGATCGAAACCGCCGTGGCGGCGCTGGAGCGGCAGGCCGAGCCTTCTGCCGCCAATGCGGAAGCCATTAACGCGGCGCTTTCCGCGTTATCCGAGTATCTTGCCGGCCTGCTCGAGGGCGAGCCGGACGTGCCGCTCAAGCTCTTCCCGGCGTACAGGGCGCTGCATGAAATTCGCGGCGCCACGGATTTTTCCGCAAGCGAGTTGTTCTTTCCAGATTTGTCCGGGTGCGCGCCGAACGATCCGGCTGTTCAACCCTTGGCCGAGGCTGAGCTTGCGGCGCTGGCCAGAGCGGAACGGGCGCGCTACCAGTGGGGTTTGCTGAAGTTCCTGCGTGACTCCGGCGATATCGAGGGCATAGAAACGATGCGCATCGCGCTGCTGGCCATCGAGCAGGCCCAGCCGCAACCGGCGCAGCGGACATTCTGGTGGGCGGCAGGAGGGCTGGTCGAAAGCCTGATCGACAAGGGGGCAAACCTCGACCTTGAAGACAAGCGCCTGCTCGGCAAGCTCGACCAGCAAATTCGCCTGCTCGCCGATTCCTCGTTCACGGTAGCGGAGCGCTTGTTGTGCGACGTGCTGTATCGCATAGCGTGCAGTGAATCGGTCGGCGAACGGGTCAAACAAGTCAAGCAAGTTTTCAACCTGGATGCCTGCTTGCCGTCACTGGCGGCGATCCCTGTTGGTCGCAAGGCGATGGAAAAATCGTTGCCTGCTTCACCGGTTACGGAAGATTTTCTGCCGGAGCAAAGCGAAGCGCTGCGAGCCAGAATTGGAGCGTTTCCACAGGAACTCATGGAACAGGCCATATCGCCGCCAGAAGCCGAAATCAGGGTCGGCGACATTGCCATACCTTGCGCACTTTTCGATATTTTCACCCTTGAAGCCATGCAGCGGGTTGCGACGCTGCAGGAAGAGTTGGCGCATTTCGAGGAGAATCCTGACTTGCCGGTCAGGCCGGATTTCGTGCGTGCGGCCCATACCTTGTGCGGCATCTCGCGCACGGCGGGATTGCCGGTGCTGGCGGAACTCGCTTCCGGGCTCGAGGAATGGCTTACGGAGATGCACGAGCATCCGCGACCGGCCAGAGGCAAGCAAGTTGCTGTGACAGGCGATGCGGTTATTGCACTGAACCTGATGGTGCAGGCGGTAGAACAGCAAAAAATGCCCAAACCGGCCAAACAGTTGATGCGTTCGCTGCATGCGCTGGTCAAGAAGGCGAGCGCGGAACGGGGAAAAGCGGCGATGGCGGCACGCGCGGTGGGCGAGGCGGCTGCATTCGCGGCGCCGGTTCCGGCAGCAAAGCCGGCATCCCGCGACGACATTATCGATTCGGAGGTGTTGCCGCTGTTTCTGGAGGAAGCGGAGAGCCAATATCCGCTGATCGGCGCGCAGATCCAGGCTTGGCGGGAGGAACCCGCAAAGCGGCAGGCGCCGCAGGAATTGCAGCGCCTGCTGCATACTTTCAAGGGCAGCGCCCGCATGGCCGGTGCGCTGCAACTGGGCGACCTGATCCACCATATGGAAACTCAGGTGGTCGCGGCAATGGGTGGCGGTGCTTTGCCCGCAAAGCTCCTGGATCGGCTTGTTGAGAATTACAGCCAGATCGGTAAAGCGCTGGGTCGCCTGCAGGCCAAGCCTGTGGCGCGGCTTGCCGGCGGGGAGGCGGCATTGTCGCCGGCGGAAAAATCCGGTGCGCAGCAATTGCGGGTCAATATCGATGTGCTGGATCGGCTGGTCAACGAGGCGGGCGAAATCAGCATTGCGCGTTCCCGCGTCGAAGCCGAGATGCAGGGCTTCAAGCAGTCGTTGCTGGAGTTGACGGAAAGCGTTGCCCGCCTGCGCAGTCAGGTGCGCGAGATCGAAATCCAGGCGGAAAGCCGGATGCAGTCGAATCATGGCGGTGGAGCCGCTGAAGCGTTCGATCCGCTGGAGTTCGATCGTTTCACCCGGTTTCAGGAGTTGACACGGCTTTTGGCCGAATCGGTCAACGACGTTTCCACCGTGCAGCAGGGCTTGCTGAAAAATTTGAGCGAAGCCGATGTTGCTCTGCGCCATCAGGCGCGGCAGAGCCACGATTTACAGCAGGATTTGATGCGTATTCGCACCGTGCCGCTGTCTGGCATCGCTGAGCGGCTCCAGCGCATCGTGCGGCAAACCGCCGTAGAGCTGGGCAAGAAGGCCAGGCTGGAGATTCGGGGCGGAGAGGTGGAGCTGGATCGTGGGGTGTTGGAAAAAATGATTGCGCCATTTGAACACCTGCTGCGCAATTCACTGGCGCATGGCGTGGAAAATGCCGCCGAGCGGTTGCGCGCCGGCAAGCCGGAAAGCGGGACAATTCGTCTGGATGCGCATCAGGAGGGGAATGAGATCGTGCTGACGCTGAGCGACGATGGCGCCGGTTTCGATTTGGCCGGCATCCGCAACCAGGCGGTCGCACTTGGCCGGCTGGCGCCGGACAGCGAGATCGCGCCGACCCGCCTGATCGACATGATGTTCGATCCGGGATTTTCCACGGCCAGCAAGGTGACGCAGGTTGCTGGCCGCGGCATCGGCCTGGATGTGGCGCGCAGCGAGATTGTCGGCCTTGGCGGGCGGATCGATGCGGCGTCCGGCGTTGATGGCGGCGCGGTGTTTACCTTCCATTTGCCGCTGACTTTGGCTGTGACGCAGACGGTGCTGGTGCGCTGTGGCGAGAAAACCTATGCTCTGCCCTCGGCGCTGGTGGAGCTGGTGCAGGAATTCAAGGCTGACGTACTGGCAGAGCATTGCCGCAAAGGCGAGATCGATTGGCAGAATAACCGCTATCCCCTGTTTTACCTGGCGCGACTTTTGGGCGAGGCGGAAAGCATGCCGGAACCGCTCCGTCACAATCCGGTGTTGTTGCTGAAGAGCGGCAACCAGCGTATTGCGCTACAGGTGGACGAGATCATCGGCAGCCGTGAGGTCGTGGTCAAGAACATTGGCCCGCAGCTTGCCCGCGTGCCCGGTATTGCCGGCGCAACAGTGCTGGAAAACGGTCGCGTCGCGCTGATTATCAACCCGTTGCCGCTGGTGCCGCGCATGGCGCGGCAGACACCCGCCGCGAGCGCGGCAGAGTTTCCTGCGACGGCCCCTCCTCTTATCATGGTGGTGGACGATTCGCTGACGGTGCGCAAGGTGACTTCGCGCCTGCTGGCAAAAGAAGGCTACCGCGTGGCGATTGCGAAGGACGGCGTGGATGCCCTGCAGCAAATGGGGGAGGAATTGCCCGAGGTGATGCTGGTAGATATCGAAATGCCGCACATGGACGGCTTCGAGCTGATCAAAAAAATACGTGACGATGCCCGGACGGCTCATATCCCGATCATCGTGATTACCTCGCGCACCGCTGAAAAGCACCGCGATTATGCCACTGAACTAGGTATTGACGCCTATCTGGGAAAACCCTATCAGGAAGAAGATCTGCTTGGCCGCATTGCCGGTCTGGTCAGGAAATAGACCAGCTCACCACGCCGGTATAGGCGGTTAGCAGAACGACAATGCCGAAGCCGATGCGGTACCAGGCGAACACGGCAAAGTCGTGGCGGCTGATGTAGCGCAGCAATCCCCGCACTGCGATAAAAGCGCTGATAAACGATGCCACGCCGCCGACCGCGAACATCCCGAGGTCGTCTGCGCTCAGCAGGTGGCGGTATTTCACCAGCTCGTACGCGGAAGCGGCAAACAGGGTCGGGATCGCGAGGAAGAAGGAAAACTCGGTCGCCGCCTGGCGCGACATGCCGAAAAACAATCCGCCGATGATCGTCGCGCCTGAACGCGAAGTGCCGGGAATCAGCGCCAGCGCCTGCGCCAGGCCGATTTTCAGCGCATCGCGCCAGCCCATTTCATCGACTTCCTTTATCCGGATAACGTGCTTGCGCCGTTCCGCCCACAGGATCAGCAGGCCGCCGACAATGAAGGCCAGCGCCACCGGCACCGGTTTGAACAGGTAATGCTTGATCTTGCTGGCGAACAGCAAGCCGAGGATTGCCGCCGGCATGAAGGCGATCAGCAGGTTGAGGATAAAGCGCCGCGCATCTTCCTTGCCCGCCCGCAGACCGGTAGCAACGGCGCCCAGCCGGGCGCGATATTCCCAGCACACCGCAAGAATCGCCCCGAACTGGATCACGACCTCGAACATCTTGCCTTTTTCGTCGTTGAAATCGAGCAGGTCGCCCACCAGGATCAGGTGGCCGGTGCTGGAAACCGGCAGGAATTCGGTGAGGCCCTCGACGATACCGAGGATCAGGGCTTTGAGGAGCATAAGGAGGTCCACAATAATCGCCTGTTTCGTAAAAGCCGTGATTCTACCAGTTGCCGGATGCAAACGGGCATAGGCAAAACGGGCGGGAGAAAGTTACAATCCAGACCGGCGTAATAAAAAGCCTGACAACATAACAACAGAAAATCTGGCGTTCATGCCGAAATGTGTAAAAAATGACAACTGATATTATCGCGCCCCGCAATTTTGAACATTTAACCCACCCCAAATACCGTGCAGACATTGACGGTTTGCGTGCCATAGCCGTTCTTTCCGTGGTTGGTTTTCATGCATTTCCCCTTTGGGTCAGAGGTGGTTTTATTGGCGTTGATATCTTCTTCGTCATTTCTGGTTTTCTGATCACGACAATTATTTTTAGCAGCCTGGAGCGCAACAGCTTCAGTTTTGTTGAATTTTATAGCCGCCGTATTAAGCGTATCTTCCCCGCGCTATTGCTGGTACTGGTTGCTTGTTATGCGTTTGGTTGGTTTGTGCTGCTTACAGGCGAATACGCACAACTTGGTAAGCACATTGCGGGAGGAGCCGGTTTTGTTTCCAATTTTATTTTTTGGAATGAAAGTGGTTATTTTGATAATTTGGCAGAAACAAAACTACTGTTACACCTCTGGTCGTTAGGCATTGAAGAACAGTTTTACATTGTTTGGCCGCCACTCCTGTGGTTTCTCTGGAAGCAGCGATTTAACCTGCTGACTATCACAATTACGGTTGCTTTAATTTCTTTCGCGTTAAACATTGGGAAAGTGCATGCCGATACGGTAGCTGCCTTTTACTCGCCTCAAACACGTTTTTGGGAATTGATGGTGGGTTCTGTTTTGGCGTATATCGCGCTACACAAACAAAACATATTTCCTGAATTTAGGCAGTGGCTCGATAAATCATTGGGACGAATCCTCTATTCGCGAGCGCCGGAGGCAGATGGCAGAACGTTGCGCAATGCGCAGTCTGTGTTCGGCGCCATACTGATTGCCATTGGCGTTCTGGTTATTACCAAAGAGAAGCATTTTCCTGGCTGGTGGGCGTTATTGCCGACTGTCGGTGCCGTTTTGATCATTTCGGCGGGCGCACAAGCGTGGCTGAATCGTGCCGTTCTTTCGAACCGCGTGCTGGTGTGGTTCGGCTTGATCAGCTTTCCGTTGTACCTGTGGCATTGGCCCTTGCTGTCGTTTGCCCGCATTGTAGGAGGGGAAATGCCCTCGCTTGAAATGCGGATTGCAGCAGTTTTTGTTGCTGTAGTGCTTGCATGGCTAACGTACCGACTGATTGAAAAACCTATCCGTTTTGGTAAATACAGCCAATCGAAAACGATCACGCTTATCCTGCTAATGACGGTGGTTGGTTATATGGGATACAACGACTTCAGGCGGGAGGGATTGCCTTTTAGAGCGGTTGTTAAAATTAACAAGAGTAAAGTTTCTGGAAATGACGGGGGTGACAACGGCGAATCAATCAACGAATGCGGCATTTCTAATGTGGAAGAGAAAAAATTATTTGCGGTATGTGTACAAGATTCGCGCCAAACACCAAAATTCGCATTGCTCGGGGATAGTAAGGCGGCGGCGCTTTATGGGGGATTAATCAGAACATCGACAGAAAGTGGCCGGTGGCTGTTTATTGGTGGATATGGCGCTAACGGCGCACCCGTTCCCGTTTTGTCATCAAATGAAATTTATAAAAAGCATCAAAAGCTTGCCAACATTGCCGTAGAGGCGATCAGCAAAAACAAAGATATTGAAACTGTTGTGTTGGTAACGGCAACCCGAGCCTTATTTCAGTTGAACAATGAATCTTCAATTGAAGATTTATCGACAAACAAGAACTATGAGGCTGCGTTAGCGGGCCTCAACAATACGGTTAACAAATTTATCGGGGCGGGAAAGAAGGTGGTTCTGGTCGTTGATAATCCGACATTACCCGATCCAATGGATTGTCTTAACAGAACCACAAGTTCGGATTTTATTAATCAAATTCTTGGAAATAAATCGACGTGGCGATCAAAAGGATCGAATTGGCGCTGTCATTTGGACATCAATCGCCATGTTGAGTTGTCAAAGAAATACAGGAATCTATTGGCAGAAGTCGCATCCAGAAATCCCGATAAAATAAGGATATTCGACACGACCAGCCAGATGTGTGACCTTGAAAAAGGTGTTTGTTTGCCATATAAAAATGGACGTCTTTTATACAGCTATTCGGACCATATTTCTGATTATGCTGCCGGATTAATTGGCCAGGATTTGAACACGTTTCTGCTCCGCAACTAATCAAGTCAATGTAGCGTCCCAGTATGAAATTAATGCCATACTGGGACACTACCGCATCTTTTACGTTTTGCGGTAAATCTCCGCACCCTGCTTGATGAATTCCACCGATTTTTCCTGCATTCCCTTCTCCAGCGCTTCGTTTTCTGCCACACCCTGAGCGGCGGCGTAGTCGCGCACGTCCTGGGAGATTTTCATCGAGCAGAATTGCGGGCCGCACATCGAGCAGAAATGGGCGACCTTGGAGGACTCCTTGGGCAGGGTTTCGTCGTGGAATTCACGCGCCTTGTCGGGGTCGAGGCCGAGGTTGAACTGGTCGTCCCAGCGGAATTCGAAGCGCGCTTTGGACACGGCGTTGTCGCGGATTTGCGCGCCGGGGTGGCCCTTGGCGAGGTCGGCGGCATGGGCGGCGATCTTGTAGGTGATGATGCCGACGCGCACGTCTTCCTTGTCGGGCAGGCCGAGGTGTTCCTTGGGCGTGACGTAGCACAGCATGGCGCAGCCATACCAGCCGATCATCGCGGCGCCGATGCCGGAGGTGATGTGGTCGTAGCCGGGGGCGATGTCGGTGACCAGCGGGCCGAGCGTGTAGAACGGCGCTTCGTCGCAGTATTTCAGTTGCAGGTCCATGTTCTCCTTGATCATGTGCATCGGCACGTGGCCGGGGCCTTCGATCATGGTCTGGACGTCGTGCTTCCAGGCGATGTGGGTGAGTTCGCCCAGGGTTTTCAGCTCGGCAAACTGGGCTTCGTCGTTGGCGTCATACAAGGAACCGGGGCGCAGGCCGTCGCCGAGGCTGAAGCTGACGTCGTAGGCCTTCATGATTTCGCAGATATCCTCGAAATGGGTATAGAGGAAGCTTTCCTTGTGGTGCGCCAAACACCATTTGGCGAGAATCGAGCCGCCGCGCGAGACGATGCCGGTCATGCGTTTGGCCGTCATCGGCACGTAGGCGAGCCGCACGCCGGCGTGGATGGTGAAGTAGTCCACGCCCTGCTCGGCCTGTTCGATCAGGGTGTCGCGGAAGATTTCCCAGGTCAGGTCTTCGGATTTGCCGCCGACCTTTTCCAGCGCCTGATAGATCGGGACTGTACCAATAGGGACGGGGCTGTTGCGGATGATCCATTCGCGGGTTTCGTGGATGTTCTTGCCGGTGGAAAGATCCATCACCGTGTCGCCGCCCCAGCGGATGCCCCACACCATTTTTTCCACTTCATCGTGGATCGACGACACCAGCGCCGAGTTGCCGATGTTGGCGTTGATCTTGGTGAGGAAGTTGCGACCGATGATGGCCGGTTCGAGTTCCGGGTGGTTGATATTGGCCGGGATGATGGCGCGGCCACGGGCGATTTCGTCGCGCACGAATTCCGGCGTGATGATTTTGGGAATCGCCGCGCCGAAGCTTTCGCCCGGATGCTGGCGGGTGATCAGGTCGGAAAGCCCTTCATGGCGCTGGTTTTCGCGGATCGCGACATATTCCATTTCCGGCGTGACGATGCCCTTGCGCGCATAATGCATCTGGCTGACGTTCATGCCGGCCTTGGCGCGGCGCGGGGTGCGGTGCAGATTGAAGCGCATTTCCGCCAGATCGGGGTCGTTCAGGCGGTTTTGGCCGTAGGCGGAACTCAGGCCGGGCAGGTTGTCGGTGTCGCCGCGTGAGTCGATCCAAGGCGCGCGGATGGCGGGCAGGCCGTTGCGGATGTCGATTTTTACGTCCGGGTCGGTGTACGGGCCGGAGGTATCGTAAACGTAAACCGGTGGGTTTTTTTCTGCCCCCATGTTGGCCGGCGTATCGGACAGGCTGATTTCGCGCATCGGCACGCGGATGTCGGGGCGCGAGCCCGGCACGTAGACCTTGCGCGAATTGGCGAAGGGCTGCACTGCAGCTTCGTCTACATGTGCGGTCAGATTCAGGAAAATGGGGTTGGCGTTCATGATGGTGCTCCGTGGAAAATCGCAGGGGAGCACTGGGCAAGCCATGCTTCCCTACGACGGCATTAACCGTGTCAGGTTCAAAGGGTGTGTCTCACCGGCTTCAAAGGAAGCGCGGACCCCCAGCAAAGTATGTGAAACTAATGGAAATGTGGAATAATTGCAAGCAAACACAGGCTTAAAATTTGGGAAGGATAATGATCATGGATATGGAACAAGCCCGTTTTAACATGGTAGAGCAGCAGATACGCACTTGGGACGTGCTGGATCAGGATGTGCTGGATTTGCTGCGCCAGGTTAAGCGCGAAGATTTCGTTCCCGAGGCGTATCGAGCGCTGGCGCTGTCCGATATGGAAATCCCGCTTGGTCACGGCGAAGCGATGCTGTCGCCGAAGATGGAAGCACGGATTGTGCAGGAAGTCGGAGTGAAAGCGGGTGACCTGGTGCTGGAAGTCGGCACCGGCAGTGGTTACATGACAGCCTTGCTGGCGCGCATGGCGCATCAGGGTCTGGTGCGCAGCGTCGATATCGTTCCTGAATTCACCGCGCGCGCAGTGGCTATACTTAAGCAGCAGGGCATTGCCAATGCCATTCTGGAAACCGGGGATGCGGCCCGTGGCTGGGAGCAGGGCGGAGTTTACGATGTCATCGTGCTGACCAGTTCGGTGCCGGTACTGCCGGAAGCGTTCAAAACCCGCCTGAAGGTAGGTGGCCGGTTGTTTGCCGTGGTTGGCGACGGGCCAACGATGGAGGCCCGGTTGATTACTCGTGTCGCTGAAGACGCGTACCGGACAACCAATTTGTTCGAGACCAGCGTTCCGCCACTGAAGAATGCGATGCAACCGCAGCGTTTCGTATTTTAGTTCGGCGAATGATGAAGTTGACCGACCGGTCGGTCAGTGCTAATTTGAGCGCCTACTGAAAGTTTGGTTCGGAAGGATATGAAATGAAGCTTAAGCACAGCGCGTCTAATCGGTTGTCGCGCATTGGCATGAAGCAAATTTCGCTGGCGTTGCTGGCGGCCATGGCCAGCCCTGCTTATGCAGTCGGGCTGGTTGAGGTGTATCGTGAGGCGCAGCAGCAGGATGCGGCCTATGCCTCGGCGCGTGCCGCGTATGAAGCCGGCCAGGAAAAACTGCCGCAAGGCCTCGCGTTGCTGTTGCCCAGCATTAACCTGAGCGCCAATACGACGAAGAATGACGTGGATACGCCCACAACCACCCGGAGTTACAATTCCAACGGTTATAGCCTGTCTCTGAGCCAGCCGATTTACCGCAAGCAGAATTTCGCCCAGTACGAGCAATCCAAAAGCCAGGTGACCCAAGCCGAGGCGCAGTTCGCCATTGCCCGGCAGGACCTGATCGTCCGTGTCGCCCAAGCCTATTTCGATGCGCTTCTGGCCCAGGACAATGTGGCGCTGGCCGGCGCCCAGAAAGCGGCGATCGGCGAACAACTGGAAATGGCCAAGCGCAATTTCGAGGTCGGCACCAGCACTATCGTGGATACTCACGAAGCCCAGTCCCGGTTCGATTTGAGCACGTCGCAGGAAATCGCCGCCCAGAACGATCTGGAAATCAAAAGGCGCGCTCTGCAACTGATTATCGGCAGGGTTCAGGAACACCTGGATGCTTTGAACGACAAGCTGCCCCTCGTCCTGCCTGAGCCTAATGACATGGCGAAGTGGGTCGAGCAGGCTGAGCAGTTAAGCCCGCAGATTGCTGTCCAGCGCGCCGCACTTGAAATCGCCTGGCAGGAGGTGGAAAAAAATCGCGCCGGACATTACCCAACTCTGGATCTGGTGGCGGGCTACAACCAGAACGCCAACTCCAGTTATCTGGTGAGCGGCACGACCACCAGCCAAACCATCGGCTTGCAGGTCAATCTGCCGATTTTCCAAGGTGGCAGCGTCAATTCCAAGGTGCGGGAAGCGCTCGCCAATCAGGAAAAAGCCCGGCAGGATCTGGAGCTGGGCAGCCGCCAGGCCGCATTGCAAACCCGCCAGTCCTTCCTTGGCGTGACCAGCGGCATGGCTCAGGTCAAGGCGCTGGAGCAGGCGCTGGTGTCGAGCCAGAGCTCGCTGGACTCAACCCGGCTGGGGCAGGAGGTGGGGGTGCGTACCAACGTCGATGTGCTTAACGCCCAGCAGCAGCTCTACACTGCCAAGCGCGACTTGTCTCAGGCACGTTACAACTACATCCTGAATCAGCTCAAGCTCAAGTCCGCGGTCGGCACCTTGCAGGACGAGGATGTCGAGCAGGTCAGTCGCTGGCTGGCCAAATAAATCTCAGGTCTCAATCCAGGTAAGGTTCGATCAACGCCATCAGCCGTTCGGTGGCGCCGCGATGCCGCTCGGCAAAAGCTAGCGCGGCAGCCGACATGGCCTGAACTTTTTCTGGTGATTTCAGTAATTCTCCCACCGTCTGCGCCAGTTCATCGGCATCCGCCACGCGCAGCGCGGCGCCAGCCTGAATGGCGAGATCCGTCGCTTCCGCGAAATTGAAGGTGTGCGGGCCGATCAGCACCGGCTTGCCGATTGCCGCCGCCTCGATCAGGTTCTGCCCGCCCAGCGGCAGCAGGCTGCCGCCGATGAAGGCGATGTCGCAGGCGGCGTAATAGGCGAACATCTCTCCCATGCTGTCGCCGAGCATGACTTGCGTCTCTGCGGCAACCGGCAGGTTTGCCGAGCGGCGCTGAAAACGGAGTCCGGATTTTCCGAGCAATTCTGCCACTTGGTTGAAGCGTTGCGGATGGCGCGGCACGATAACGACCAGCAGGCCGGGAATTGCAGTCTTGCCGAGGGCTTGCAGGATCAGCGCTTCTTCGCCGTCACGCGTGCTGGCGGCGAGAAACACCGGGCGTTCCGCGCCGAATTGCGCCCTTAGGGTTTTTCCCAGATCAATCGCGCTTTGCGGTACGGCCATGTCGAACTTGAGGTTGCCAGTGATTTTGACCGCAGGCGCGCCCAATTTGGTTAACCGGCGCGCATCGGCTTCGGTTTGTGCGGCAATCGCCGACAGGGCTTGCAGGCTCTGGCGGCTGACGGCGGCTAACCAGGCGTATTTGCGCGCGGATTTTTCCGACATCCGTCCGTTGACCAGCAACAATGGAATTCCGGTTTTTTTGCATGTTTGCACCAGGTTGAACCAGATTTCCGTTTCCATCAGCAAGCCGATCTCGGGTTTGAAGTGGTTGAGAAAACGCTTTACCGCGAACGGAAAATCATAGGGCAAATAGCATTGCATCACTTGGTCGCCGAACAGTTGCCTGCCGGTTTCCCGTCCAGTCGGCGTCATGTGGGTGAGGAGGATTCGGTGGCCGGGATAGCGCGACTGCAAGCGGGCGACCAGCGGAACGGCGGCGCGGGTCTCGCCGACCGAGACGGCATGCAGCCAGATCAGCGGGGCGGCTGGCTTGTCGCGATAAAAGCCGAAGCGTTCGCCAAGATGATGCAGATATTCCGGTTGGCGCCGCGAGCGCCACAGCAGGTGGAGCAGGATATAGGGCAGCAGCAGATATAGCAGCAGGGTGTAAAGGCGACGCATCATGCGGGTGCCAGTCCGTCCAGGGCCGAGATCACGCTGGCCGGGTCGGGCGGCGTGCCTACGCCGCCCAGGTTGGTTGCCTTGCTGTCGGTGTAAACGCCGGTCAGGCCGGGTTCGGAAGCGCAGTAAAGTGCGACGGTCGGTATCTTGAGGGCTGCCGCCAGATGGATCAGGCCGGTGTCGACGCCGACTGCGGCCACGGCCCGTGAAAGCAGCGTTGCCGCTTGGCCGAGGGTGAGCGCCGGGGCGACAACGGCGCTGGGAATGTGTGTCGCCAGGCGTTGGCTGCGCTGCCGTTCGGTTTCGCTTCCCCAGAGCAATACGCATGCGATTCCCCGGTCAGCTAGGTAGCGGCCCAGTGCGATCCAAGCGTCTTCGGGCCAGAGCTTGTCGTTGCGGCTGGTGGCGTGCAGCAGTACGGCGAAGGGCGTTGCCGATAGCCAGGGTAGCTCCAGCGCGGGCGCATTGACGCCGTAATTCACTGGTTCGTCCAGTTCATAGCCGAAGGCGCGCCCGGCCAGCAAGCGGTTGCGCCCCACTGCATGCTGGCCTTTTTCGATTTTTATGGTCTTGTCGTAAAACAGCGCAGCCAGCGGTTCGCGGGCGCTGTGCCAGTCAAAACCGCAACGGGCGCCGTGGGCAAGGCGGGTGATAACCGCGCTTTTGATCAGCCCCTGCGTGTCGAGCACCACGTCATAAACCTTGCCGCGCAGGCGCTGGATGAAGGTGCTGATTTCGCGGTGTACGACCCGGTTGAACATGTTCCTGCGCCAGCGCCTGACGGCGACGGGAATAATTTCCCGCACGCCGGGGTGCAGCGCGGGGATGTCGGCGAAGGATTCTTCCACGACCCAGTCGATTTCGGCGTCCGGAAAGTGGAAAAGGATGTCGCTGACGACGGGCAGGTTGTGGATCACATCCCCCATCGACGAGGTTTTGACGAGCAATATTTTCAGCATCGGCATATTTTAGCTTAGGAGCCAGTGTTCGTAATGTTTTTCAACAACCTGCTAGAATATCGGCTTTATTTCGGCTGAGCGCGCAAATGCAGCAGAAACCCCCTTTGTCGGTGGTGATCATCGCCCTGAATGCGGCAAGCCAGATCGAGGCGTGCCTGAAAAGCGCCGCCTTCGCCGCCGAGATCGTGGTGGTGGATTCGGGCAGCCGGGATGAAACCCGCGAAATTGCGTTAAAATACGGCGCACGGGTCGTCCATCAGGACTGGCTCGGGTTCGGTCGGCAAAAGCAGTTTGCGCTCGGCTTGGCGAGTCATGACTGGGTGTTGTGTCTGGATGCGGATGAACGGGTAAGCGAGGCGCTGCGCGCGAGTATCGAAGCGGCACTACGAGCCCCGCGCCATCAGGTTTATCGGATGCCGCGCTGCAACCGATTTTTGGGCCGCTGGCTCCGGTACGGCGAGGGTTACCCGGACTGGAGCTTGCGTTTGTTTGATCGTCGGTTTGCGCGTTGGAGCGAAGACCCGGTTCATGAAAAAGTGGTTACCGATACGCCGGTCGGCGATTTGCGCGGCGATTTGCTGCACGAGTCGCAGGAAACCTTGGCTGCCTACCTCGACAAGCAGAACCGCTATACCAGCCTGCAGGCCGAGGCGCTTTATCAGCGTGGCAAGCGGGCTTCGGTCGGGCAGTTGATTTTCAGTCCGCTGCTGCGGTTCGCGAAATTCTATTTTTTTCGTCTCGGCTTCCTCGATGGGGTGCCGGGGCTGGTACATATTTCAATCGGCTGTTTCAACAGCTTCTGCAAGTACGCGAAATTGATCGCCTTGCAACAGGGGAAATGACTTGAAAGTATTGGTTACCGGCGTGGCCGGCTTTATCGGCATGCATGTTGCGCAGCGCCTGCTGGCGCAGGGTGCCGAAGTGGTCGGCATCGACAATCTCAACGACTATTACGATGTGCAGCTGAAGGAAGACCGCCTCAAGCAGCTCGCGCATTTTCCGGGGTTCCGCTTCGTCAAGCTGGACATGGCCGAGCGTGCAGGGATGGAGGCGCTGTTCGCCGCTGAAAAATTTCAGCGCGTCGTCAATCTCGCCGCCCAACCCGGTGTGCGCTATTCGCTGAAAAATCCGCATGCTTACGTCAACAGCAATATCGTCGGCTTTCTCAACGTGCTCGAAGGTTGTCGCCACAACGGTGTGGAGCACCTGGTCTATGCTAGCAGTTCCAGTGTCTACGGCGCCAATACCCACATGCCGTTCAGCGTGCACGATAATGTCGATCACCCTGTCAGCCTGTACGCCGCCACCAAGAAATCCAGCGAGATGATGGCGCATACCTACAGTCATTTATTCGGCCTGCCGACCACCGGCCTGCGCTTTTTCACGGTTTACGGGCCATGGGGCCGGCCGGACATGTCGCCATCCCTGTTCGCCGATGCCATCCTCGCCGATCGCCCGATCGACGTGTTCAACGAAGGCAAGATGCAGCGCGATTTTACTTATATCGACGATATCGCCGAAGGCGTGGTACGGGTGCTGGATCGGGTTGCGGCGCCCGATCCGTCGTTCGATCGCGCTGCGCCTGATCCGGCCAGCAGTTACGCGCCTTACCGCATCTACAACATCGGCAATCACGAGCCGGTGGAGCTGATGGCCTTCATCGAGGAAATAGAAAAGGCGGTCGGCAAAAAGGCCGTCAAGAACATGTTGCCGATGCAGGATGGCGACGTTGTTGCGACCTATGCGGATATCGATGACCTGAGCCGGGATGTCGGTTTTGCGCCGCACACCCAATTGAACGAGGGGATCGCGAAGTTTGCCGCTTGGTTCAAGGCATATTACGGAGCGCGCGCCGCAAAATGATCCTGGTCACCGGCGGCGCCGGTTTCATCGGCTCGAATTTCATCCTGGACTGGATTGCGGCCAGCGGCGAAGCGGTCGTCAATCTGGACAAGCTGACCTACGCCGGCAACCTGGAAAATCTCGCCAGCCTGAAAAACGATACCCGCCATCTCTTTGTGCGGGGGGATATCAACGACCGGGGGTTGTTGGCGAATCTGCTGGCCGAGCACAAGCCCCGCGCTATTATCCATTTTGCCGCAGAAAGCCATGTCGACCGATCCATCAGCGGCCCCGGCGAATTCATCCAGACCAATATCAACGGCACCTTCAGCTTGCTGGAGGTGGCCCGTGTTTGGTGGCAGGGATTGGGCGCAGCGGAAAAAAAGGTGTTCCGCTTTTTGCATGTTTCCACCGACGAGGTGTACGGCTCGCTTGGCCCCAACGATCCGCCGTTTACGGAAACCACGGCCTATGCGCCGAACAGCCCCTATTCCGCTTCCAAGGCGGCGTCCGACCACTTGGTGCGGGCTTACCATCACACCTATGGGCTACCGACGCTAACCACCAATTGCTCCAATAACTATGGCGCATTCCAGTTCCCGGAGAAATTAATTCCCCTGGTTATTCTTAATGCGCTCAACGGCAAACCGCTGCCGATTTACGGCAATGGCCTGAACGTGCGCGACTGGCTTTATGTCGGCGATCATTGTACGGCGATCCGCGAGGTGCTGGCTGGAGGGCGGCTAGGCGAAACCTACAACATCGGCGGCTGGAACGAGAAAACCAATCTGGATGTGGTGAACACGGTTTGCGCCATGCTCGATGAGATGAAACCCGCTGCCGATGGAAGACCGTATGCATCGTTGATCACTTATGTGAAAGACCGCCCCGGCCATGATGCGCGCTATGCGATTGATGCCCACAAGATCGAGCGCGAACTGGGCTGGAAGCCGCAAGAAACTTTTGATACCGGCATCCGCAAAACGGTGGCATGGTATCTCGACAACCAAGGCTGGGTGGACGATGTGGTCAGTGGCGAATACCAGAACTGGGTGGCAAAAAATTATGGCGGGCGCTAGCGCGATGGGAGTGGCGACATGAAAGGCATCATTCTGGCCGGCGGCTCGGGTACCCGGCTGCATCCGGTGACTCTGGCGGTTTCCAAGCAACTGCTGCCGGTCTACGATAAACCGATGATCTATTATCCCCTGACCACGTTGATGCTGGCGGGGATACGCGACATTCTGATCATTTCCACGCCACAGGATACGCCTCGCTTCAAGCAATTGCTGGGCGATGGCGCGCAGTGGGGACTCAACATCTGTTACGCAGTGCAGCCCGAGCCGGAAGGCATCGCCCAGGCATTCGTCATCGGTGCCGATTTCATCGGCAATGACCGGTGCGCCCTGGTGCTGGGCGACAACATCTTTTACGGCCATGAATTGTCGAACGATCTGCAGGCTGCGGCGCAAAAGGGCAGCGGAGCAACAGTGTTCGCCTACCCGGTACACGACCCCGAGCGCTACGGCGTGGTCGAATTCGATCCTTCAGGGCGGGCGCTTTCCATCGAGGAAAAACCGGCTGCGCCGAAATCCCGTTATGCAGTGACCGGCCTGTATTTCTACGACAACCAAGTGATAGACATTGCGCGGTCGCTCAAGCCATCCCCGCGCGGTGAGCTGGAAATCACCGACGTCAACAAGGTGTACCTGAGCCGGGGCCAACTGGAAGTGGCGGTCATGGGGCGCGGCATGGCGTGGCTCGATACCGGCACGCACGAATCTCTGCTGGAAGCATCGCAGTTCATCGAAATCATCGAGAAGCGGCAGGGCCTGAAGATCGCTTGCCCGGAAGAAATCGCCTTTCGTATGGGTTACATCACGACCGCGCAACTGGAGGCGCTGGCCGCGCCGTTGAGCAAGAACGGCTATGGACAATATCTGCTCGGACTGTTGCGGGAAAGGCTGTTCTAGTGAATGTCATCCAGATGGATCTTCCCGGCCTGCTGCTGCTTGAGCCCAAGATGTTCGGCGACGAGCGCGGCTTCTTTTTTGAGAGCTACAACCAGCGGGTGCTGGCGGAGGCAGCGGGGATCACGGCGCATTTCGTCCAGGACAACCATTCCCGTTCGGCAAAAAACGTGCTGCGCGGCCTGCACTACCAGATCAAGCAGCCGCAGGGTAAGCTGGTGCGCGTGATTGCGGGAGAGGTGTTCGATGTCGCCGTGGATATCCGCAAAAGCTCGCCCACTTTCGGTAAATGGGCTGGCTTCACGCTGTCGGCGGAAAACAAGCGCATGGCCTGGGTTCCGCCCGGATTCGCCCATGGCTTTCTGGTGTTGTCGGATTCTGCCGAATTTCTTTACAAGACGACCGATTACTGGGCGCCGGAGTACGAGCGCAGCATCCGTTGGGATGACCCCGATCTGGGCATTCAGTGGCCGCTGACGGGTGAGCCGGTGCTTTCCGCCAAGGATATGGCGGGGGATGTGCTGCGTGCCGCCGAGGTGTTCGCGTGAAAAGAATTTTACTGGTCGGCAAAAATGGTCAGGTTGGCTGGGAGCTGCAGCGTACCTTGGCGACATTGGGGGATGTCATCGCTGTCGATTTTCCTTCAATTGACTTGGCAAAACCCGATTCGATCCGGCAGGTTATTCGAACAATTCAGCCGAGTTTGATCGTCAACGCCGCCGCTTATACTGCCGTCGACAAGGCGGAAAGCGAACCCGACCTGGCTATGGCGATCAACGGCATCGCGCCCGGCATCATGGCGGAAGAAGCCAAACGGCTGGGCGCCGCGATGGTTCACTATTCCACCGATTATGTGTTCGACGGAACAAAAGCCGCGCCCTATACTGAGGAAGATATCTCCAATCCGCTTAATGTTTACGGCAAAACCAAGCTGGCAGGCGATTTGGCGATTCAGGCCGCCGGCATCCCCCACCTGATTTTCCGTACCAGCTGGGTGTACGGTTTGCGCGGCAAAAATTTCCTGTTGACCATTCTGCGACTGGCAAAGGAGAGGGATGAACTGAAGATCGTGGATGACCAGATCGGCGCACCGACCTGGAGTCGCATGATTGCGGAGGCCACGGGGCAAGTATTGAGCCAGTGTCTTTCATCTCCCACCATGAAGAGTGGTGTTTACAATCTGGCTGCAATCGGCAATACATCCTGGCACGGATTTACCCAAGCGATTCTTGAAAACGCATCGAACCAGATGCAGCCTTTACCCCGCCTGATTCCTATTGCGACGACCGAATATCCTTTGCCGGCGCCAAGACCGTCATACTCGATTTTGTCTTCCGACAAACTAAACCAGACTTTTGGTGTGACTCCACCTGTCTGGAGCGCTTCCTTATCGCTTTGTATGGAGACCTCGGAGTGAATGCCATTGACATGATTTGGCTGGGTTATGTGGGGTTGCCTCTGGTCGTCGAGTTCGACAAAAAAACCAGAGTGATCGGGTTTAGCCTTATCAATGACGGTACGGGAAAATATGTGGTCGAACAGACGGTCAATCGGTATAGTGGCGGTGAATTTTAATCTTTTGACCATGGAATTTCTGCCATGCTGATACCCATAATTCTCTCCGGTGGGGCGGGCACCCGCTTGTGGCCGATTTCCCGTGAGTCCCATCCCAAGCCTTTCATGAAGCTTCCCGACGGGCAGAGCCTGTTGCAAAAAACCTTTGCACGCGCCGCCTCACTTGAAGGTGTTAATGAAGTCCTGACGATCACCAACCGCGAGTATTACTTTAAAAGCAGGGACGAATATCAACTTGCCAAGGAGAAATTTCCTGGGGTGTCGGACCCCTTCCTGCTTGAGCCTTGCGGGCGCAATACTGCTGCGGCAATCGCATTGGGGGCGATGCGCGTTGCTGAGGCTCATGGCCGTGATGCATTGATGCTGGTGTTGCCGGCGGATCATCTGATCAATGATCAGGCGGCTTTTGCTGCTGCGGTGAAGCAGGCCTACGGCTTAGCAGCGCGGGGTAATCTTGTGACCTTTGGTATCGTTCCAGATGCGCCGGAAACCGGATTTGGCTACATCGAGGCGGATAAACATGTCGTCAAGCGCTTCGTGGAAAAACCTTCCTATGAAACTGCGCTGGAATATGTCGAATCAGGGCGCTACCTGTGGAATTCCGGGATGTTCTGCTTCAAGGCCGGGGTTGTGCTGGAGCAGTTCAAAATTCATGCACCCGTTATTTATGAACGCGCCTTGTCTTGCTGGGAGGCAACCCGCAGTAAAATGCCGAGCGGTTCGACAATGATGGAAATTGATGCGGAAACCTTCGCGGCTATTCCGGAAAACTCTATCGATTACGCGATAATGGAAAAATCGGATGCGGTCATGGTGGTGCCCGGCAGTTTTGGCTGGAGCGATATCGGTTCGTGGAACGCCATCGGCGACCTCACCGTGCCGGACGAAGCGGGAAACCGTGTCATCGGTGAGGCGGTGCTGGTCGATGTCGCCAACAGCTTTATCCAGAGCGAAGGACGCATGGTGGCCGCAATCGGCCTTGATAATGTGCTGATTATTGATACCCCGGATGCCTTGCTTGTGGCTGATCGGGCGCGCGCCCAGGATGTGAAAAAAGTGGTGCAGCAGCTCAAGCTGATGGGCCATGAAAGCCACAAGCTGCACCGTACCGTAGCCCGACCATGGGGAACCTACACCGTACTAGAAGAGGGCGGCAACTTCAAGATCAAGCGCATCATCGTCAAGCCCGGCGCTTCACTCTCCTTGCAAATGCATTATCATCGTAGCGAGCATTGGGTCGTGGTCAGCGGTACAGCAAGCATTATCAATGATGATAAGGAATTGCTTGTCAGGACAAACGAATCTACCTATATTCCTGCCGGGCACCGGCACCGCCTGGAAAATCCGGGGCTGACCGATCTTGTCATGATTGAAGTGCAAAGCGGCGAATATCTGGGCGAGGACGATATCGTTCGCTTTGACGATGTGTACGGGCGCACTTGAAAGAAGCGCAGAAAAATTCTCTTCCCCCGGCTTCACTTCCAATCACCCAATTTGCTTTCTCGTGCCGCATTGACTTTCCCCCTTTGCTTCCTGTCTAATAACACTTGTTCAAGCCTTGAACGGTCGCATGCAATAAATTTTTAAGGCTACCCGGATGGAAGAAATTCACTACAAATTGCTAAAAGCGTTACAGATCAATCCCGATCTAAGTCAGCGAGAACTGGCGCGGGGAGCAGGCATCAGTCTCGGCAAGGCCAATTATTGCTTGAGGGCGCTGATCGAAAAGGGCTGGGTTAAGGCTGGCAATTTTCGTCACAGCACAAACAAAGTAGCCTATGTTTATTTGCTCACACCACGTGGCATCGAAGAAAAAACCCGAGCAACGGCGTATTTTCTCAGGCATAAGATTGCGGAATATGAGCAGCTTGAAAAAGAAATTGAGCAACTGAGGCGAGAAGTTAAAAAAGGATGCGTACAGATCAAGGTGCCGACTGAAGGGCTAGAGGAAAACCCTTAAATGGGGATGGGGCAAGATGGAGTGCTGGTATGCCATTTGCTGTAAACCGCGCCAGGAGTTGATTGCGCAAGAAAATCTCCTGCGCCAGGGGTTTCATGTATATCTGCCACGTATACAGATCAGGAAGCGCCGTCGCGGAAAATGGGTTGATACGATCGAGCCCCTTTTTCCCCGCTACCTTTTCATCCGGGTTGATCCGAATCGGCATAGTACCGCCCCAGTGCGTTCCACCCGTGGCGCTATTGGCCTTGTGCGTTTTGGTGGACAGCCTGCCGTTGCCCCAGACAGAGTGATCGAGGCTCTTCTGCAACGAGAAGACAGGGCCACTGGCTTGCGACAGGATGATCGCACCCTGTTTTGTGCAGGGGAACCAGTCAGGCTGATGGAGGGGCCGCTCTCCGGAATGGAAGGTGTTTTCGCCCAGGAAGACGGTGAGGCACGAGTGATTGTGCTAATGGAATTGCTGGGCAAGGCGAATAAGGTAAGAGTAAGCCGCGACTGGGTTGCCCCGGCGGCGCATTAAATATAATTTTAACAAGAGCTTATGCGAAACGCGGTCGTGTTTTGCAGGGCGGTAGCGTGCCTGGAATTATGTTGCGGTAGGAGGCGCCGCTCGCAAAGACTCGAAATGGTAGCCACCTTAATATTTCTCGAATTGACTCAGTTAGAGGTATGACAATTTTTTCTACCCCACAAAAACTCTGGCACCTACTTACTCATGAGCAGCGTCGATCCACTATCGTACTGCTGGGCCTGATGCTGATCGGCATGGTGCTGGAAACCTTGGGTATTGGCTTGGTTATCCCCGCGTTGGCCTTGATGACGCAAAGCGATCTGGTTACCAAATATCCGATGCTGGCACCCTGGCTGAATAAATTGGGTAATCCCAGTCAAGATCAACTGGTCGTTGCCGGTATGTTGACCTTAGTCGGAGTGTATGCGGTCAAGGCGCTATTTCTCGCTTTTCTCGCGTGGCGACAGGCACGCTTTGCCTATGGATTTCAGGCCTATCTTTCTCAGCGGCTTTTTGCCGGCTATTTGCACCAGCCCTATACTTTTCATTTACAGCGCAATTCTGCGCAGTTAATCCGCAATGCAATCGGTCAGGTTGCGGATGTCGCAAATGTCATTCAGCAGGGGATGATGTTGGTAACCGAGTTTTTGGTGATGTTCGGTATAGTGATATTATTGTTTATGATGGAACCAATAGGTGCGCTATTGGTGGTGAGTATTTTTGGTCTGGCTGGATGGGGTTTTAATCGACTTGCGCGCAATCACATTCTGCGCTGGGGTGAAGCGCGCCAGTTGCATGAGGGCTTGCGTATCCAGCGTTTGCAAGAAGGGCTTGGCGGTGCCAAAGATGTGAAATTGCTCGGGCGAGAAAGCAATTTTCTTGCCCAATATCGGTTGCACAATGTCGGCAGCGCCAAAGTTGGTCTGCGTCAGGCTACGTTACAGGCGTTACCACGGCTTTGGCTGGAATTGCTTGCCGTCACTGGGTTGGCCACCCTGGTGCTGGTGATGATCTGGCAAGGTAAGCCCATGGAGGCGTTATTGCCTACGCTGGGATTATTTGCTGCCGCCGCCTTTCGCTTCATGCCTTCGGTTAATCGCATGCTTGGCGCGGTTCAAAGTGTGCGCTTCTCCTTGCCGGTGATCGAAACACTGCACAGCGAATTTCGTCTGCTGGATGCAACAGAGCTTCCGCAGAATGGCCGGTTGCTTCCTTTCAAAAACGCACTGACTCTTGATCAAGTCAGCTTTCGCTATCCCTCCGCTGAGGCATCAGCCCTGCATAGTGTTACTCTTTCAATTCCATGGGGCGCTTCAGTTGGTTTTATTGGCGGCAGTGGCGCGGGCAAGAGCACTTTGGTAGATATCATTCTCGGTTTGCTCACTCCGGTTAGCGGCAGCGTAAAAGTCGACAGTATCGACATCAAGGTAAACTTGCGCGGTTGGCAAGATCAAATAGGTTATGTGCCACAGTCAATTTTTCTTACTGATGACACGTTGCGCCGCAATGTTGCTTTTGGCCTCCCTGCTGATCAGGTAGAAGAAGCTGCTGTATGGCGCGCAATCCAAGCCGCGCAACTAGAAAAATTTGTCAATGAATTGCCACAAGGTCTTGATACACTAGTCGGCGAGCGTGGCATCCGCCTTTCTGGGGGGCAGCGTCAGCGTATAGGTATTGCACGTGCGCTTTACCACGAACCATCAGTGTTGGTGCTGGATGAGGCTACTAGTTCTCTTGACACGGATACTGAGAGAGATGTCATGGATGCTGTGCGTGCCTTGCAGGGCAACAAGACCCTTATTATTGTCGCCCACCGGTTGAGTACTGTAGAACATTGCGACTATCTGTTTCGCCTTGATCAGGGGAAAGTAGTGGAAGAGGGGGTGCCGACGGCGGTATTGGGTACGAAAAAAGAACGCCAGATTAACGGAGCCTAGATGGAGAGTATGGTGGAAGAAAGAGATGCAATAATGGGGTTAGATTTTTAAAAAATCATGAAAATTCTTATTACTGGTGCTGATGGTTTTATTGGATCTCACCTGACCGAGGCATTGGTGCGGGCGGGGCATGAGGTCAAGGCTTTCGTGCTCTATAATTCATTTAATTCATGGGGTTGGCTGGATCGTTGCGCGCCTGAAGTGAAAGGGCGGTTCGAGGTATTCGCGGGCGATATCCGCGACCCGCACGGGGTGAAGGAAGCGATGAAGGGGTGTGACGCAGTGCTGCATCTGGCAGCCCTCATCGCGATCCCTTATTCCTACCACTCGCCCGATACCTATGTGGATACCAATGTCAAAGGCACGTTGAATGTGCTGCAAGCCGCGCGGGAATTGGGTGTGAAGCGAGTGGTTCATACCTCGACCAGCGAGGTCTATGGCACTGCGCGTTTTGTGCCGATCACTGAAGAGCACCCCTTGCAGGGGCAGTCCCCGTACTCGGCTACCAAGATCGCGGCGGATCAGTTGGCCTATTCTTTCTATGCGTCCTTTGGCCTGCCGGTGGTGATTGTGCGGCCCTTCAATACCTATGGGCCGCGCCAATCCGCCCGTGCCGTGATCCCGACCATCATCACCCAGATCGCCAATGGTCGGCGTCAGATCAAACTCGGTGCGGTATCGCCCACACGCGATTTCAACTTTGTGCAGGACACGGTGGCTGGTTTCATTGCCGCGATGAATTCCAATCAGGGCTTGGGCGAAGTGGTTAACTTTGGTAGCAATTTCGAGATTACCATCGGCGACACGGCGCAGTTGATTGCTGAAGCCATGAACATCGAGATTGAGATCATCACAGACGAAGCCCGTTTGCGTCCCGAGAATTCAGAGGTTGAACGTTTGTGGGCCGATAACACCAAAGCCAAGCAACTCTTTGGCTGGCAGCCCGGCTATGGCGGTCGTGAGGGTTTCAAACGCGGCTTGGCCGAAACTGCCGAATGGTTCGCGCAAACAGACAATCTGCGCGGTTACAAGGCGGACATTTATAACCTGTGAATATTGTGAGCACCCCTTTTAGACTTGCCGAACAAGTCGTTTCCGCCATCAGCGCCGTCGTCGGGGCGGGGCCTGTGACTCTACACGAACCCAGCTTCTCCGGCAACGAGTGGTTATATCTTAAAGAGTGTCTTGATTCGACTTTCGTTTCTTCGGTGGGCAAGTTTGTCGATCGCTTTGAGGTCGAACTGGCCGCTTTTACAGGTGCCAAATATGCAGTTGCTGTCGTTAATGGCACCGCAGGGTTGCACATTGCGTTGAAGCTTGCGGGCGTGAAAGCCAACGATGAAGTGTTGATGCCCGCGCTCACCTTTGTCGCCACGGCTAATGCGGTGACTTATTGTGGTGCCACGCCACATTTTGTCGATAGCGAGGAACGTACTTTGGGCGTGGATGCGTTAAAGCTGCGCGATTATCTCACCAGTCACACCGAGCAACGCGCCGGGCAGTGCATCAATCTGGACACCGGGCGGGCTATTCGGGCCTTGGTGCCTATGCACACCTTCGGTCACCCGTCTGACCTGGATGGATTGCTGGCCGTGGCACAAGATTTCAACCTTGCGCTGGTGGAAGATGCGGCGGAATCCTTGGGGAGTTACTACCACGGCCAGCACGCCGGCACCTTCGGGCTAATGGGAACGCTCAGTTTTAATGGCAACAAAACCATTACCACCGGCGGCGGCGGGGCGATTCTGACCAATAACTCAGAACTTGCGCGCCATGCCAAGCACCTGACTACCACTGCTAAGCTGCCGCATGCGTGGGAATACCGGCACGACGAAATTGGTTACAATTACCGCCTGCCAAACCTGAACGCGGCCTTGGGCTGCGCACAGTTGGAGCAATTGCCCATGATGCTTGTTGCAAAAAGGGCTTTGTTTGAGCGTTACCAAGCGGCCTTTGCGCCAGTGGCGGGCGTTAAATTGATGGCGGAGCCCGAGCAATGTCAAAGTAATTATTGGTTGCAGACACTGTTGCTGGACGCTGAACAAGCGAATCAGCGCGACTCTATATTAAAGGTCACCAATGACGCTGGTTTCATGACTCGCCCCGCCTGGATTCTGATGCACGAGTTAACGCCGTTCAAAGATTGTCCGCGCATGGATCTGGCTGGTGCACAATCGTTGTCGCAGCGTTTGATTAATATTCCGAGCAGTTCTAGTTTAATATGGCAAAATTAAAAATTGGTTATTTTGCAGATGGCCCTTGGTCTCATCAAGCGTTGGCTAACTTGCTTTCAGACGAAACATTGCAAGTTGCTTTTATTTGTGCACGTGACGATACCCCAGACCTGATCCTAAAAGCCAAAGCTGCCGAAAGTGGTCTGGATTTCATTACGCATCCAAAAATCAACTCAGAAGAGTTTCTGGGCTGGATGAGCGGTTACGAGTGCGATCTGTTCGTATCAATGTCATTCAATCAAATTTTTCGCAATGAGCTTATAAATCTACCCCGACTAAAAGCTATTAATTGTCATGCGGGCAAGCTTCCATTTTACCGTGGGCGTAACATTCTTAACTGGGCGCTTATTAATGACGAAAAAGAGTTCGGGATAACGGTTCATTATGTTGATGAAGGCATAGATACCGGAGATATAATTGTACAAAAATGTTACCCGATTACAGATAAAGATGATTACGCTACATTGTTGGAGTGTGCATATGAGGGATGCGCAACTAATCTTTATGACGCAATTAAAGCTATTCAAAAAAATGATGTAATGCCTATCGCACAAAAAACTATTCATCCGATGGGGCTTTATTGTTCTGCCAGAATAGAAGGTGATGAGCGGCTTGAATGGAACCAACAATCGCGCGATATCTTTAATTTCGTGAGGGCTCTTTGTCGTCCAGGACCAGAAGCGAGAACATTTCTTTGTCACAAAGAAATTAAAATCAACAGAGTTCAATATTTGCCAGATGCACCTAATTACAAAGGCATTCCAGGCGCTGTTGTGGGTGTTGAATCCGAGGCGTTTTTCGTAAAAACCGCAGATAGTTATATTAGGGTCACAGAATGGGACGGATATGCAAGGCCTCGCATAGGAGATCGTCTCAAATGAGAACACTCATCATTGCTGAAGCTGGCGTTAACCATAATGGCGACCTTGGGTTAGCTAAGCAGTTGATCGATGCGGCAGTTGAAGCGGGGGCGGATCTCGTCAAGTTCCAAACTTTTAGTGCCAATCGTCAGGTCACGCGCACCGCCCAAAAGGCGGACTACCAGATCCAGACCACAGATAGCAATGAATCCCAGCACGAAATGCTTCGCCGGCTGGAACTCAGCACTGAGATGCACAATGAGCTCATTGTGCACTGTGCAGCGCGCAACATTGGTTTTTTTTCCACCGGATTTGATATTGAGAGTGTTGATCTGCTGGTGAGCCTCGGTCAAGATCGTTTCAAGATTCCTTCCGGCGAGATCACCAACCTGCCGTACCTGCGCCATATCGGTCGACTTGGCAAAGCCGTCATACTTTCCACCGGCATGGCGACGCTGGGCGAGATTGAGGCGGCAATCGACGTGCTCGAGCAGGCCGGTACGCCGCGTGCCAACATTACAGTGCTGCATTGCACCACCGAATACCCTACACCCATGGCAGAAGTAAACCTGCGCGCCATGCAGAGCATTCATGCGGCCTTTGGCGTAGCGGTAGGTTATTCCGACCATACGCCCGGCATCGAGGTGGCGATTGCTGCGGTGGCGCTGGGCGCTTCCGTCATCGAGAAGCACTTTACCCTGGACCGCAACCTGCCAGGCCCCGACCACAAAGCCAGCCTTGAGCCAGAAGATCTCAAGGCCATGGTCGCAGCCATTCGCAACATTGAAATCGCGTTGGGTGACGGCATCAAGCGCCTTACCCCAAGCGAAGCCAGGAACAAACCGGTTGTCCGTAAATCACTGGTGGCCAGCCAAACAATTAAAGCGGGTGAGGTCTTCAGCGCACAGAACATTACCGCTAAGCGACCCGGAACGGGCATCTCCCCAATGCGCTGGGATGAAGTCATTGTCCGCACTGCGCCTCGTGATTTTGCGGCAGATGAGTTGGTCGAACTATGACCCGCAAGATTTGCGTCATCACTGGCACCCGCGCCGAATATGGCCTACTGCGCTGGGTTATGCAGGGCATTAAGGACGATCCTGAGCTAACGCTACAGATCATTGTGACCGGTATGCACCTGTCGCCTGAATTCGGCCTGACCTATCGCGAGATTGAGCAAGATGGGTTTCAGATAGACCGCAAGGTCGAAATGCTGACTAGCTCAGACACGTCCGTGGGCATCGCCAAATCCATGGGTTTGGGGTTGATTGGTTTTGCCGATGCGTTGAACGAATTGAGTCCGGATTTGATCATTGTACTCGGCGACCGTTTCGAGATTTTTGCAGCGGTGGCCGCTGCCCTGGTTGCCCGCATACCGATTGCGCACTTGCATGGCGGTGAGGCAACGGAAGGTCTGATTGACGAAGCAATTCGGCATTCGATTACAAAGATGTCGCATCTACATTTCGTCGCGGCAGAAGAATACCGCCGGCGCGTGATCCAGTTGGGCGAACAGCCTGAACGTGTTTTTCTAGTGGGTGGCCTCGGCATTGACAACATCAAACGCCTGAAGCTTCTTGATAGAGTGGAACTTGAGGTTTCGCTTGACTTCAAACTTGGCAAAAAAAACCTGCTGATAACCTTTCATCCGGTTACGCTTGAAACGGCAACCGCCGCAGACCAGATGGCAGAGTTGTTGGCAGCTTTGGCCGAACTAAAGGATGCACAGCTTATCTTTACTCTTCCAAACGCCGATACCGATGGTCGGGTTCTAATCGGGATGGTTGAGCAATTCGTTGCCCAGCACCCCAACGCTCGAGCCTACGGCTCCCTTGGACAACTGCGCTATTTGTCCTGCATTGCCCATGTTGATGGAGTGTTAGGAAACTCTTCCAGCGGCTTGCTAGAAGTTCCAAGTTTTAGGAAAGGGACGATCAATATCGGCGATCGACAGCGGGGGCGATTACAGGCCGCAAGCGTGATCAATTGCGAGCCGACTCGTCAGGATATTGCAGTTGCCTTGGGAAGGCTTTATGACGCCGCTTTCCAAGCGAGTTTGAGTCAGGTGTGTAACCCCTACGGGGAGGGTGGGGCAAGTGAAAAAATCATCGCCGCTATTAAATCCACTTCACTTGATAGCGTACTTAAAAAACGCTTTTATAATTCTGACAACTTATGCGCATAGTATTTATTGGTACGGTTGAGTTTTCTTTGCACGCGTTAGAGTGCCTGCTGGCCATGAATGCGGAAATTGTGGGGGTGTGTACTTTACAAGAATCCAAATTCAACGCCGACCATGTTGATCTTAGTGCTGTTAGTGCCGCGCATGGAATCCCTTGGCTTTATGTGGAAGATGTCAATTCAGAGGAAACCTTGGGTTGGATTCAGGATAAATCACCAGATGTCATCTTTTGCTTTGGTTGGCCAAGATTGCTAAAACAAGACCTGTTAAGATTAACGCCTTTGGGTGTTATTGGTTTCCATCCGACGGCATTGCCCGCCAACCGCGGTCGGCATCCGCTAATTTGGACATTGGTCTTGGGGCTTGAGAAAACGGCGTCTACGTTTTTCTTCATGGATGCAGAGGCCGATAGTGGTGATATTCTTTCCCAGCGCGAAATTATCATTGATCATGAAGATGATGCCCGAATTCTTTATAATAAAACGATAAAATCCGCGTTAGAACAAATTGAAGAATTTGTTCCCCAACTCGCCGCAGGAGCGTTTCAGCGGCGCAAGCAGGATCGGCTGCTTGCAAATACATGGCGCAAGCGGGGCCACGCAGATGGGGAAATTGATTGGCGCATGTCTGCGCATTCAATTCATAATTTGGTGCGTGGGTTAGCCAAGCCATATATTGGAGCTCATTTCATTGTGGACGGGCAAGAAATCAAAGTTTGGAAAACTGTGGTGGTTAGAGATGTTCCCAGTAATATAGAGCCTGGTAAAGTGCTAAACCAAACTGGTTCCAACTTTGTTATAAAATGCGGCGAAGATGCGATTTGTCTTTTGAATACGGAGCCATTATTTGAACCAATTGTTGGTGGCTACCTATGAAAACCATAGTTATTGCCCCTCACCCGGACGACGAAGTTCTTGGCGTTGGTGGAACACTCCTGCGGCGCAAAGCCGAAGGCGCAAAAGTGGCTTGGCTGATTGTGACTGCTATCTCGGTTGAATATGGCTGGCGTGTGGAGAAAGTAACGCAACGGTCAGACGAGATCAAGCGGATTACGGAATTGTTTGGTTTTGATGATGTGTTTGCTCTCAATTTCCCGGCCACTCGGCTTGACCAAGTGCCGATGAGTGATTTGGTTGCCGGGGTTTCAGATGCCTTCAGGATATTTGAACCGGAAGAAGTATTTGTGCCCCATCCATCGGATGTTCACACTGATCACCGGATTGTGTTCGATGCGGTTTCAAGCTGTACGAAATGGTTTCGTTATCCCTCGGTTAAACGCGTTCTGGCCTATGAAACAATTTCTGAAACAGATTTCGGCTTGGGTGCCGATCGGGGCTTTCGTCCAAATGTGTTCGTCAATATTGAGCCATTCCTTAACAATAAATTGCGGGCAATGGACATTTACGCATCAGAGCTTGGGGCATTCCCGTTCCCTCGCAGTCATGAGGCAATTCGGGCGCTTGCCACGCTACGTGGCGCGACATCAGGTTTTAAAGCCGCTGAGGCATTTGAGTTGTTGCGGGAAAGGGCGTAGCCAGGAAGGTCAGTGATGATTGCCACGAATAGTAACTCTTTGTCCGAAGACCGCTGGCGCCAAGCGATCCTCCCCGCTAATGCCACCATACAACAGGCTATCCACAACCTGGATGCAGTCGCCATTCAGATTGCGTTAGTGGTGTCAAATGATGATATCTTGCTCGGAACCATTACTGATGGTGATATCCGGCGTGGGTTGCTGCGTGGTTTGGATATCAACAGTTCAATCGAAGGTATTATTCATCGCGACCCATTGGTTGTTCCACCGAAGTTGGGGCGTGACACAGTACTTCAGCTTATGCAGGCCAATCAGATTCACCAGTTGCCGGTGGTTGACGAAAGCCGGCGTGTGTTGGGGCTTCATCTGTGGGGTGAGCTAGTTGCCCCGCGACGGCACCAAAATACTATGGTCATTATGGCGGGCGGTCAAGGTACTCGCTTGCGCCCTTATACTGAGAATTGCCCGAAGCCCCTTTTAAAAATAGGTGGTAAGCCA
This sequence comes from Betaproteobacteria bacterium, assembly GCA_021373185.1. GTDB lineage: Bacteria > Pseudomonadota > Gammaproteobacteria > Burkholderiales > Sulfuricellaceae > Sulfuricella. The sequence continues at coordinate 67,572 of JAJFTF010000031.1, forward strand.
ATGCTGGAACATATTATCGAGCGTTCGCGGGCGGAAGGTTTCCAGCATTTCATAATAGCTATCCACTATCTTGGCCACATGATCGAAGACTATTTCGGCGATGGCAGCCGCTGGCAGGTTAAAATCGACTATCTACGTGAAAATGCACCTTTGGGAACCGCCGGTGCAATCAGTTTGCTTCACTCGCGACCAGAAATGCCATTTTTGGTTTCCAATGGTGATGTGCTAACGGATATTCGCTATGGTGAACTGCTCGATTTTCACTGTTACCATAATGCTGCGGCTACTATGGCTGTGCGTCTCCACGAGTGGCAGCACCCTTTTGGTGTTGTGCGCACCAAGGGTGTGGACATTATTGGCTTTGAAGAAAAACCCATCGCTCGTAGCCATATTAATGCGGGAATCTATGTGTTGGAACCCGGCGTGCTTGAGGCGCTGGAAGACGGTGAGCACTGTGATATGCCAACATTATTCGGCCGTCTGCAAGAGCGAGGTCAACGTACTATTGTTTACCCAATGCACGAGCCCTGGTTGGATGTGGGGCATAAAGAAGAATTTGAAATGGCAAATTTACTTTCCTTATAAGCCAACGGAAAAAGATGATTACAAGTGAGTGAAAAAATGGATATTCTACGTAGGTTAAAATATGCAAAAACATAGAGCTGCTGTTATCGGTCTTGGTCAGGCGGGGTCACGGTTTGATGAGGAGCCGCGAGGAAGCGTATGGTCGCATGTTGGTGCATATCTTGCGTTAAAAGAACGGTATGAATTAGTGGGAGGGGTTGATGTTGATCGGGGAAATTTGGAGGCATTTGCAAAAAGATGCCCGTCAATTTCCAAATATTTATCCGTGAGTGAACTAATGGGCAGTGAACGCCCTGACGTTGTGAGCATTGCAACCCCCTCTGGAGTGCGGGTTGAGGTGATCGATGAGTTGCTAAATAAGTTTCCGCCCAAACTTGTCATTTGCGAAAAGCCGCTTGCTACAGACATTAGCGCTAGGCAACGACTTGTGGATCAATGTAAGAAAAAAAATGTAATTTTGCTTGTTCATTATAATCGTCGGTATAACCCAGTTTATCAGGCAATGTTCAAAGCTATTAGCGAAGGGCTGATCGGTGATGTGACAAGTATTACCATTCGCTGTCCGAATCGTCTGTGGAGCATAGGGTCGCACGCGTTTGACTTACTGTTTTACTTGAGCGGCGAGCTTCCCTTGAGTTGGCGGGCCTTGCCTTTACCTGGCCTAGAGGATGGTGAGCCGGCGGTAGATTTTATTTGCACTTTCCCATCAGGACGCGTCGGAAGAGTGTCTATCCAGGGGGGAAAGAACATTCTGATTTTTGAGGCCGATGTAATTGGAACTAAAGGGCGCCTTACTGTTGTTGATAATGGAGCCAAGCTAACACATATTCCTTTTAGGAGGTCGCGCCAATATCAGGGATATTGGGTTCAGGGGCGAGCGCGTAGGATAACGGGCGCAGTCAAAGGCGATTCCACGTTTATTTCCATCGTGCGCGAAGCGGCAGATATATTGGACAACGGACGGTACCCAACTTGCACCGGGGAAATGGCATTGCAATCTGAGCTGATATTGGATCAGCTAAATCTTGAGGCGAAGGGAATCGTGCATGAATAAGCAAATACCAGCCATTCTCGGTGGTAGCCCCACTCGAACGCGACCATTTTTTGTTGGTCCGATGGTGGATGAAGATGAAGAGCGGTATGTGCTCGATGCTATCCGGGAGCATAATTTTTCCCGTTATATTGGGGCGTATTCGCCCGACATCGAAATGACGCTTCGCATGACCAGCGAAGATGCGGCAAAAATAAATGCACCTTGGCATTTTTTGGGTGGGCCTGGAGTGAGAAGTTTTGCTGCAGAATTTGCAAATAAAATGGGAGTGGATTACGCAATTCCCGTTAACTCGGCAACATCAGGGCTTTCGGTTGCCTTGGCTGCTTGCGGGGTCGGAGCAGGGGACGAGGTTATAGTCCCTGGGCTGTCATTTGGCGCAACAGGCGCGGCAGTTTTACTGTTTAACTCGATCCCGGTATTTGTAGATGTGGATCCTCAAACATTTTGCATTGCTCCGGGAGAAATAGAGAAAGCCATTACAGAAAAAACTAAAGCGATTTTGGTTGTGCATTTGCTCGGTAATGTTTGTGATATGGCCGCAATAATGGATATTGCACGCCGCCACCGCTTGAGTGTGATTGAAGATTGCGCTCAGGCGCCGGGGGCAAAGTGGCGTGAAAAATTTGTCGGATCCATAGGCGATGCAGGGGTGTTTAGCTTCCAGCAATCTAAGAACATTATGACTGGCGAGGGAGGAATGATTATTACCAACGACCCTGAAGTCGCTCGCAAGTGCCGCCTAATTTCCAATCACGGTGAGATGGTAATGCAGGACTCAAATACCGATGATGAGTTGGTGAATGTAGTGGGTTGCAATTTTCGCTTGCCAGAACTCTGTGCCGCGCTAGGTCGGGCGCAACTTAAAAAACTAGATAGAGTCAATGCTTGGCGTAATGGGAATGCCCAGTTTTTAATTGATGAAATTGGGAAGATTCCCGGTTTCACGCCACCCTATGTTGATCAGGATGTAGAGTGGGTTTGCCATGTGCTGTCGTTTCTTTATGACGAGAGCGTAGTGGGCATCCCTAGGGAAGTATTCGTTGCGGCATTAAGGGCAGAGGGGATTCCCGTTGGCACGGGCTATGTAAGAGGTATGTATGAAGCCCCTATTTTTTTGCGTCGAATAGCATTTGGTCGTGGAGGATCCCCGTGGACTGATGGCAACTCACCAAGTGCCGTGACTTATTCTAAAGATCAGTGCCCCGTTATCTCTAAGCTGATCAATGAGCAATTCATTTGGTTCTATCACATAGCTCATCCATCAACGGCAGAGGATATGCTGGACATCGTTAATGCCATAAGAAAACTGGTCGCTGCCATTCCGTTGCTAATTGAACATCAAAAGGAAATAATGAATGCTGGCGATACCCAAAAAAGTCAGGGGAGGCTGTAAATGAAATATAAAAATGTAGTTGCCGTTATTCATGCCAGGGGTGGGTCAGTTCGAGTGCCTATGAAAAATATCAGGCTATTACATGGTAAGCCGCTGATTGTCTGGACTATTGAGGCCGCGATAAACAGTAATTGTGGGCGCGTGATTGTATCGACAGATCATGATGAAATAGCCGAAATTTCAAAAAAAGCTGGCGCTGATGTGCCATTTCGGCGGCCACCTGATATTTCAAAAGATGTGGCATCCGAGCTTGTTACCCAACATGCGATCTCGTTTCATGAGAATGAGCTAGGGGAAAAGGTCGATATTGCCGTGACCATCCAACCGACAACTCCATTTTTGACGGCAGATGATATAAATGGCTGTGTGGATATGTTAATGGCAGATAACAACCTTGAGTCGTGCTTTACCGCTGGGCCGGTACACCAGCGCCCAGAATGGATGTTTCATCGAGATGAAAATGGACATGCAAAGAAATATATTGCAGGGTTGTTGCAAGGTGATATGGGTATTAGTCAATTATTGCCGCCTCTCTGGCACCCCAATGGGGGTGCTTATGCAACACGGAGACAAACATTGTTTGGTCAGAATGTCCTAATTGGCGAGTCTTGTGGAATTCAAAAGATGACTGATATGGCGTCGGTTGATATTGATAATGAAATAGATTTTGTAATCGCTGAAGCGGTGGCAAAAAAACTTGGGTTATCTTGATTTTTTATTTTTAAGGAGTGAAGAAATGGCAAATGTATTGAAAGGCAACTATACGTTAAATAATCCCGTTGTCATTGAGCAGGACAAGGATGTTACTCCGGAGCAGCTGTTCGAGAAAGAAGCATTAAAGCGATTGGGTGGTAGTATTGCTTTTGTGGCAAAGCAGAAAGTAATGTGGGATACCCCGGAAGAAAAAGAAAATAAATAAATGTCGATCATAAGGTCTAAACCACCGGCTTTAGCCTCGCGCTGTCTTGTTGTTTTGCGCGTTTAGCCAAGTGCGCTTTGACGACTTTAGTTGTCTGCACCTTGGCTGCGCTAACCTACCCGCTTTAGCGGGCGGTAGTTTAATATTTTATGGGTAAGTGTATTTATTCAAAATAAATACTAGCCAATTTTGCGGAGATTGACAGTGCAAAGTGATGGGGAAATCGGGTTAAAGTTGGTCGACGGCATGGCTGCCATCACCCTCGATAGAATTGGTAAAGAGGGTGTTGAAAACGCCGAAAAAAATCAAAGGTATATCGATAAGGGAAAAAGTCTACGAAATCTTCGTGGCAATTCACTGGATAAGTCGGATTGCGCGGTTGTTATTGCTGCAGGCCCGAGTCTCCATCGGGTGAATGTCGCTACTCAATTAAAGTCTTATCGGTTTGATGGGGCTATTGTGGCTACAGAGAGCGCCATGCGCTATTGCCTGAAGCAAGGAATCATTCCCGATCTGGTGGTTTCGCTGGATCCTCATGCTAAGAGAATCGTGCGGTGGTTTGGGGATCCTGATTTAACGGTTGAAGACCTTAAGCAAGATGATTATTTTTCTCGTCAAGATATGGACCAAGCTTTTTCCGACGAGTTGCGAGCAAATGATGAAATGCTAGAATTGTTGGATAAACATGGCAAGAATATTCGAATTGCGCTAGCCACATCGGCTTCGGATGCTGTAGTAAAGCGTAGTCTCGAAGTTGGAATGGATGTTTATTGGTGGAATCCAATGTATGACGATCCTAGTACCCCAAATAGTGTGACTATGAGTTTGTATAAAAAGAACGCTTTGCCGTGCCTAAACGCTGGGGGAAATGTAGGGGCGGCCTGCTGGATGATGGCGCATGGGGTACTTGGAAAGCGACATGTGGCCGTCACGGGCATGGATTTTTCATATTATGCGGATACGCCTCATAAAAATACACAGTATTACTATGAGGCGATAGCGTTAGTTGGGGAAGAAAATCTAGAAAAATTTTTTATAAAAATTTTCAATCCTCATTTGAATCAATGGTTTTACACTGATCCGGCATACATGTGGTATCGGAACATCTTTTTGGAAATGGCGGCTGATGCTGAGTGCACTACTTATAATTGCACAGAAGGTGGAATACTTTTTGGCGAAAATATTAATTTTGTTAAATTGAAAGAGTTTTTAGTGGGAGAGGCGTGCCGATAAATTTAGCAATAATTCCTAGGTTCTTTCTCAGAAATAGTCGTTTTTGTTTGAAACAATCTCGCTAGCATGAAATAAAGTCGGAGTGCAGCCGCAGATCGGCTGCCAGGCCTAATATTTTCTTGACGCCGATGGGCAAACCATAAAGGGGAAAATAATGACATCAGCGGCAGATGATGGAATTAAGTGTATTTATTGTAAATGCACTGAGTTTACGGAAGACCAAAATTTGGGGTCGAGATGGGCCAAATGTAGGAATTGCGGTGTTTCTCAACCTGTTGAGTGTAAAGATATATCGATTCGGGGGGAAATGCTCTATAGTCATTATGAGAAATATTTAGGCGAGGGGTTGGCGAGCCGGTTTCCAAAAATTGAGGGGGCGGATGAGGTCGCCTTCATCAGGCAGCATATTGAAGGCCCGTTGGATATGAAGATCATTGATCTTGGAACGGCTGCCGGAGATTTTTTACCCTCCTTGAGAGAGTTGGGGCACGATATTATGGGGATTGATAAGTTTCGTCCTTATGCCGCATATGGAGAAAAACACGCTCTCCCGATCCATCACACGAGCATAGAAGAACTTTTGGAAGAAGGCTCTGCTAATTCTGTGGATTTGATTTCCATAAGAGAGGCGATTTATTACGTGGATGACCTAAAATTGTTCTTTGAAAATGTCAAAAAATTACTCAAGCCAGGAGGCCATCTGTACATAAAAACAGGTGTTGCGGATAGCTTTTACTACAGATTCATGAGAGGTGATGCTCATAAAAGGGTTGGAGAATTTGCGACATTGATGCTGGATCCTCAGGTGTTGAAGGGCATCCTTGTAAAGGAGGGTTTTTCTGTCGTGGCGGTACGTAAAATTGGATTAAACAGCAATATCGTTGTTTTTGGGTACGATCTGGCAAGGGGTAATGCATTTGTAAGATTTTGTGGAAAATGTATAAACGCAGTTTTTAGAAAGTTAACCGTAATTACTAATACCGCAGATAGAGTTTGTATCTTGGCACGCATTTAACACAAGCCATGAGATGGATGGCGTCATTTTCTCCATAATAGAGAATAGGCAGATAAAGTCACATATTGAAACGGCACACCTAGTGTAAGTAGCCCTTCCTTCGAAAGCCGGAAATCGGATGTTTCGCTCAAGCTGAATCTCAAGTCATGTTTCTCTAGAGTGATTAATTTAAAAACGCACAACTTTCCTACTAAGCGCTCACAATAAAAGGTTGTTTAAGTCATGGCAAATATACTTTTCATTAATCCGGTAATACGTGAGCAAGATCTTCCGCGACATGTTCCATATGGAATTGCTTTGCTGGCGGCTATTTGTATTGAGAAAGGGCATCAAGTACAGGTTTTTGACCAAAATGCATGGCGAGCGGGGGATGACACTGTTAGGCAGGTGCTTATGGCGGACAAATGGGACGTCATCGGATTAGGGGGAATTACAACTGCATATGGTTCAATAAAAAACATTGTTAAATTGGCACGGGAGTGCAGTCCGTCATCGCTAATTATCCTTGGGGGAGGAATTTTGACCTCCCTTTCTCGAGAAATGATGGGTTTTTTGCCGGAGGTAGATGTTGGGGCTTTAGGTGAAGGTTTTGTAACGCTTCCAGAAATACTGGATATGGTCGATACTGGGAAGCGAGAGTGGTGGAAAATTGATGGCACTATCTCGCGGGGGGAGGGGGGCGAACTGATTCTTTCCAAACAAAGAGGGTTGATCCAGAATTTGGATTCTCTCCCATATCCTGCTTGGGATCTATTCCCTTTGGAGGAGATATATTTTCCAAACAGTTCCGCTGCTTTTTCGGTTGAAGGGATGACGTCGAAACGACGGTTGGATCTCAATATGAGCTATGGGTGTTCCCTTATTTGCCGCTACTGTTACCATTTGGGAATAGCGGGAGATATGCGCTATGAGACTGAAGAAAATGGCAAGGTCAATGTCCAGTTTGATATGCCAGGAAAATATGACAGAGTAATTCGATATCATAGCCCAGAATATGTTGTTAATCTGGTGAAATACGCATATGACAAGTATCAAATTGATTTTATATCCTTTTTGGATGAAAACTTGATGACTATGGATGCTTACTCCAAGCGCACATGGCTGAAGGATATCTGTCGCCTTTGGGGCGAGGCCGGGCTTGTGCCTACATGTGTGCGGGAAGGAAAGCCCCATGACGAAAATTGTCGAGGGGTACATTGGGGCGGAACAAGTCATGCCTCACTCACAAATCTAGAAATTATGAAAGTAATGCGGGCAGCAGGGTGTACGTATTTGAATTATGGCTATGAGTCATTTTCATCGAATATACTAAAGTCTATAGGCAAAGGGGCTACACCAGAAAACAATGTACGCAGTTTTTTTTGGACTTTGGAAGCGGGCATTCGGCCAATTCCAAATCAAATGCTTGGTTTTCCGCTGGATGATTTTCAGTCACTGCGGGATAGTATGGACGCATGGAAGAGGCTTGGTATTGTGGTCAAGCCGCACTTCACAACACCTTACCCGGGTTGTGAGTGGTTCACCCAATATCGTAATCGCATTCTCGACCAATATGACAATGATTTAGAAGCGTTCATTCTGGATTTGGGGGATGCCACAAAAATAACAGCCATCATTTCAGAAAACTTCAATGCTGTAGAATTGTTGGGGTTAAGAGAGTTAATGATGAGTTTTGACTATAAGCGTATTGACGATTACGAAAAAATTTGGCGTGAGGCTCATCATATCTCTGAGGGGGCGCCTTCAACAGTGTGTAAAAATAAAACAAACGCAGTTACGAAAAAAACGTGATGGAGATTCAGTTGTTCGTTTGTTTTCTCGATGGCTACAAAAAATAAACCCCATGATTTTTAAAGAACTTAAAAGAGTTGTTTTCACGTTACTAAGTATTGTCTGTCACAAAAATACTAAATTCTTGTTTTGCGTGCCCAAAAAGGCTGAAGTCCTGATTCTAGACCCGGTTGACGAAAGTCGCATTAAAGCCGCTCTTCTTGGGGGTGTTAATTATGCAACTTTGGATACTAGATATGGACATGAAAAACTTAAGTTTAGAATATATCTCTCTCCCAAAATAATCTATTTTTCCTTGTGTATGCTAATAAAGGGGCGGCATCCTTGGACTTCTTATTGTTACGCAATAATCCGTTGCATTTCCCCCAAGGTGGTAATTGATAATATGCATTTACCATTTATGCTGCCACTCGCTCAAGAAATGCCCAACATCCGGTTTTTCGTAATTTCAAACGGCTTTTGGAATGATGTTTTGGATAGGGTTGTAATCAAGTCTTTCTACACTTATTCTTTAAAGGCAATGTTTCAACGATGCCCTCAAAGGGTTTCTAATTTCCATGTTTTCAATTTTGGTAAAAAAGATAGCGATCTTTTCAGGCAGTGCGGACTTGATGAGAGGTCAACGGGTATACATTATCATGACGTAGGTTCGTTATTTGGAGACTACATGAGGGCAATGATGCGCGGTAGTGTTAATGTGAACGATTACGATATTGTTTTTGTTTCCCAATGCGATGGAGATGCCATAACAGGGAGCCAAGAAATCCAGAAAAAATTAGTAGAAAATACACGCTTGGCTATTTCTAATTTGAATAAATACATAGTTGAAAAAAACAAACGGTGCTTGATTCTCTTGCGAGGGCAGCCCAAATTAGAGCGTAGTGAAATTGCATTTTACCAATCACTTTTTGATGAATCTGCTCAAGTTGAGTTTCATAGAAATGATAATTTGTTTGCCGTTTATGAAGGGTTAACCAGAGCCCCTGTGATCATAAGCTTATTCTCGACAACCGGGTTTGAAGCAATGTCTTGGGGGAAAAAGGTGCTTTTTTGTTTATATGGGTTCACTAAGATATACAAAATCTCATCGGATAAATACGAGACAGATACGGAAATGTTGAAATGGTCCCTTGAAACTGCAGAATATAGTACATTTCAAAAAAAACTTGACGATCTTTTTAAAATGAAGATGTCAGATTATCTTTCGCAGAATGCTGAAGTTGTCGATTACATTATTTCCGGAAGAAGCGAAAAACCTGCTCATATTTATATAAGGGACGTAATTCTCTCTGAGTTAGGCCAAGCCCCGTTACATTAATGTTTTTAAGGTTTATAGGTGATCTTTATGGGTGACTGGAACCATTCACCAACCAAAGCGTGTTTGATTGGTTAAAAGTGGCTAAGGATGCAGGTTTTCGAGATATTTTAGTGAATCCCAATGGGTTAGTGATGAATAAAATAAGGTAATCCCCCAGTCGGGGATAACTTAATCACGTGGTGCATCATTATAGAATAATGGCTTACGTGACTTTGTTTCAGTCTGAACGTCAGTCGCACAAAAGAGTTGACTGCCAAACCTGGCAACATTACGCGAGTGAGATAATGGAATTCGATGCTGGAAATACACGTTTTAAAGCATTGCTCGACCAACTTTTACCTAAATCAGTGAACCATAATTATGCTCAGTAATTCATCTATCCTCATCACCGGCGGCACCGGTTCCTTTGGTCACACCTTCGTGCCTATGACGTTGGCCAAATATAACCCGCACCGACTAGTCATCTATTCCCGCGATGAAATGAAACAATGGGAAATGGCCAAGCTTTATGGCAACGACGAGCGAGTGCGTTTTTTCATCGGAGATGTGCGCGACAAAGATCGCCTCGCACGTGCACTCAACGGTATTGATTATGTTGTTCACGCGGCTGCCACCAAGATCGTGCCTACGGCAGAATACAACCCTTTCGAGTGCGTGAAAACCAATGTGATTGGCGCCATGAACCTCATTGATGCCTGTATTGATCAAGGGGTTAAACGTGTGATAGCTCTTTCGACCGACAAGGCCAGCAGTCCGGCGAATCTGTATGGCGCGACCAAGCTGACTTCGGATAAGCTTTTTATCGCGGGCAATTCTTACTCGGGTAGTAACGATACTCGTTTTGCTGTCGTTCGTTACGGCAATGTCATGGGTTCGCGTGGTTCGGTGATCCCGTTCTTCTTGACACTCGCCGACAGGGGGGCGTTACCGATTACTGATGATCGCATGACTCGCTTCATGATCACCTTGGAACAAGGTGTTGACCTTGTCTGGCATGCCTTCGAGGACATGGTCGGCGGCGAGATTTATGTGAAAAAGATCCCTTCCATGAAGGTGCCCGATATTGCCCGAGCAGTTGCGCCCGATGCGGGTCATGAGATCGTTGGTATTCGTCCAGGTGAAAAGCTTCACGAACAGATGATTGGTCCCGAGGATGCTCTGCACACCTACGAGTACGCCGAGCACTACAAAATCCTGCCAGCAATCCATAACTGGAGCCATGATCCTAAACGTATCAATGACGGTAAGCTGGTATCTCCTGATTTCACCTATTGCTCGGATAACAACTCCGACTGGATGAGCATCGATACGTTGCGAGCATGGATTGATCGGAACCGTGAAAAAATCGGTAAGATTTAAGTGAATGCACCTAATTCTGCCAAAATCGCTCTTGGCACTGTTCAATTTGGGCTACCTTATGGCATCGCAAATCAAGTAGGCCAGATCACACGATTGGAAGCAAAGGCGATGCTGCAGTTGGCTGCAGCCAGTGGCATTGACACGCTAGATACTGCAATAGCCTATGGTGAAAGTGAAATCTGTCTGGGTGAGATAGGCACACAAGGCTTCAGGTTGGTGAGTAAATTGCCAGCCGTGCCAGAGGGTTGTGCTGACATTGGCGGTTGGGTTCAAGATCAGGTTGCAGCATCACTTGACCGACTTGGCGTAACTTTTATGTACGGCTTGCTGCTGCATCACTCGGAGCAATTGCTTAGCCCGAGCGGAAAGGCGCTTTATCGGGCTTTGCAGGGTGTGAAAGAAAGCGGGCAGGTGCAAAAGGTGGGCGTTTCCATCTATGCGCCCAGCGAACTGGAAGCGATAGTCAAACTGTTTCATCTCGATCTGGTGCAAGCACCGTTCAACCTTGTTGATCGTCGCCTACACACAACTGGTTGGCTACGGCGCCTGAAGGATGACGGTGTTGAAATACATACCCGCTCTGCCTTTTTGCAGGGCTTGCTGTTGATGCCGCAAACAGCCATGCCGTCCAAATTTTCGCCGTGGGGGGATTTGTGGGACAGATGGCACAAATGGCTTTCTGGCCATGATGTATCCGCTGTCCAGGCTTGCCTGGCATTTCCTCTTGCCTTTCCGGAGATTGACCGTGTTGTCGTTGGCGCAGACAGCGTGAGCCAATTGACGCAAATTATTGGCGCTGCAAACAGCACCACGCAAATATTTTTTCCTGATTTGCAATGCGAAGAAGAAAATCTGATTAACCCATCCCGCTGGTCCTTACTATGAAAATAGTTGTGCTCGTTCAGGCCCGCATGGGCTCCATTCGTCTACCTAATAAGGTGATGAAGCCGATCATGGGCATCCCCATGATTGAATTGTTGCTATCACGCCTGTCGCGAGCAAAAGAGGTGAATCAAATCGTCGTTGCCACTTCGATTGATGAGCGTAATCAACCGCTGGTCGATCATGTTCGCAAGTTGGGTTACGCTTGTGAACAAGGGAGTGAAAATGATGTCCTTGACCGCTATGTGCAAGCCGCTCGGGCGCATCAGGCGGATGTGGTGGTGCGCATCACTGGCGACTGCCCACTGGTTGATCCCGATCTGGTTGATGAGTGCATCCGGCGATTCAAGGTATTGGATATAGATTACCTTTGCAATAATTACCCACCCACTTACCCAGACGGACTGGATATTGAGGTATGCACCTTACAAGCACTAGAGCAAGCCAGCAAGGAAACTGCTAAGCCCTTTGACCGTGAGCATGTCACGCCCTATCTTCGCGAATCGGGACGGTTCAAGGTCACCTCTATGCAGCATAGTCAGGATCTGTCTGCATTGCGCTGGACGGTCGACGAACCCGCCGATTTTGCCGTGATTGAGAAAGTTTTTCAGCATTTCCACCCGCGTACCGATTTCACCTGGGGTGATGTGCTTAACTTGCAATGCCAGCAGCCAGAAATTTTTAGCATCAACCAGAAGATCATTCGTAATGAGGGCGCGACCATGGGTACTGGGCAGAAACTCTGGAAGCGCGCCAAACAAGTCATCCCCGGCGGCAATATGCTGCTGTCCAAGCGCGCCGAGATGTTTCTACCCGACCAGTGGCCCGCCTACTTCAGCAAGGCCAAAGGCTGCAAGGTGTGGGATCTGGATGGCAAAGAATACATCGACATGACCATCATGGGTATTGGCACAAACACCTTGGGTTATGGCCACCCGGAAGTGGATGATGCTGTGCGACAAACGATTGATGCTGGCAATATGTCTACTTTCAACTGCCCGGAAGAGGTCTACTTGGCCGAAAAGCTAATTGAACTCCACCCGTGGGCGGACATGGCGCGACTTGCCCGCTCAGGCGGCGAGGCTAACGCCATCGCGATTCGTATCGCACGCGCTGCTTCAGGAAAAGACAAAGTGGCCATTTGTGGCTACCATGGTTGGCACGACTGGTATTTGTCCGCCAATCTCGGTGACGAAAAAGGCCTTGATGGCCACTTGTTGCCGGGCCTCGAACCCAAAGGCGTCCCCAGAAATCTGCGTGGCACAGTGTTCCCTTTCAACTACAATAATTTTGCCGAATTGGAGGCGCTGGTCAATGCACACGACATTGGCGTGATCAAGATGGAAGTGGTTCGTAACAAAGGCCCCGAGGACAACTTCCTGCACAAGGTCAGGAAGCTTGCAACGGACCGCGGCATCGTGTTGATTTTTGACGAATGTACTTCGGGCTTCCGCCAGACTTTTGGCGGGCTGCACAAGATGTATGGTGTGGAGCCGGATATGGCCATGTTTGGCAAGGCACTGGGTAATGGTTACGGCATTACCGCTACCATCGGCAAGCGCGAAGTCATGGAGGCGGCGCAAACCACTTTTATTAGCAGTACCTTCTGGACCGAGCGTATTGGCCCGACTGCCGCACTCAAAACACTGGAAGTGATGGAACGACTAAAGTCTTGGGATGCGATCACTCAGACCGGCATGAACATCCGTCAAGGCTGGCAACTACTCGCTGACAAGCACAGTCTTGAGATTGACCACTGGGGCTTACCGGCGCTAACAGGGTTTTCTTTCCTAAGCCCCAATGCTCTAGCTTACAAGACACTCATTACGCAAGAAATGCTCGCTAAGGGCTACTTGGCAGGTAACAGTGTGTACGCTTGCACTGAGCATACTTCAGAGATTGTAGAGGGATTTTTTGCGGCGCTAGATCCGATATTCGCGCTGATCAAAGAATGCGAAGAGGGCCGGGATCTGACGTCCCTCCTTAAAGGTCCAGTGTGTCATGGTGGATTTAAACGGTTGAACTGATGGAAACCATTCTGGTCACAGGCGCAACAGGTTTATTGGGCAGCAGCCTGGTTCCGATTATAAACCAACGCGGGCACACAGTGAAAACCCATGCTCGCTCTGGTGATGTTGATTACCATGGCGATCTTTCGATTCCGGAAGTTGCATTTAAGTTGTTGGATAAAATCAAACCAGAAGCAATAGTCAACCTAGTCGGATTGACGAACGTAGATCGTTGTGAAGCGTTGCCTAATCAAGCATACCTGGCGAATGTCCGTACCGTAGAGAATATTGTTAGCTGGATAAAACAAGAAAAAGCATCCTGTCATTTAGTGCATGTATCGACCGATCAAGTCTATGATGAAAATGGTGCGCACGCTGAAGATCAAGTTACTTTGACGAATTACTATGCCTTTTCTAAATATGCGGGAGAATTGGCTGCGGCGAAAGTGCCAAGCACCATCCTTAGAACCAATTTCTTTGGCCGCAGTCGTTGTGCCAAAAGAGTAAGCCTGACTGACTGGCTCTATCACTCTCTCTTAAATGGTGACGAAATTCAAGTATTTGATGATGTGCTGTTCAGTCCTCTTTCCATGACAACTCTCTCGGAGATGATCGAGTTGGTCATCCGGAAGAAACCTGTTGGTGTGTTCAACCTGGGTTCTTATGTGGGGATGAGCAAGGCCGACTTTGCCTTTGCTTTTGCTGAGGAACTGGATTTCCCTACCCGCACAATGATTCGCACCACAACCGACAAGGTGACGTTTCTCAAGACCTACCGCCCGAAAAATATGCGGATGGACAGCTTAAAGTTTGAAAATATACTTGGTGTTAAACTGCCAATTTTAAGAGATGAAATCAGACAAGTTGCGAGGGAATACCGTGAAGTCATCTAACCCTATTTTGGAAATCCAAGGGAAAAAAATTGGTCGCGACTACCCGGTCTATTTTATTGCGGATATTGCGGCCAATCATGATGGCGATCTTGAACGAGCCAAAGCGCTGATCTACCTAGCTGCGGAGGCGGGAGCGGACGCGGCAAAATTCCAACATTTCAAAGCAGAAACGATTGTTAGTGATCAAGGGTTCAGAACCCTGGGCAGTCAGAAATCCCACCAAGAGACTTGGAAAAAGTCTGTATTCGAGGTCTATAAAGATGCCAGCGTCAGTTTAGATTGGACTGAAGCGCTAAGAGAGACCTGCAAAAAGGCGGGCATGGCTTTCTTTACCAGTCCTTATGCCATAGATATTGTTGACTCCATTGATCCCTATGTGCCTGCTTACAAGATCGGCTCCGGTGACATCACATGGATTGAGATGATTGAATATATTGCCTCAAAGAAAAAGCCTTACATCATGGCGACGGGTGCATCCACGATGGAAGATGTCCATCGTGCGGTATCTGCGGCGCTAGCAATTAATCCCATGCTTTGTTTGATGCAGTGCAACACCAATTACACGGCTAGTTTAGAGAACTTTAAATACATTCAACTTAATGTGCTAAGAGTTTATCGCGAGATGTATCCAGATATGGTACTAGGCTTGAGTGACCACACGCCTGGCCATGCAACCGTACTTGGTGCCGTGGCATTGGGCTCGAGGATAATTGAAAAACATTTTACGGATGATGTAAAGCGTACTGGCCCAGATCATGCATTTTCAATGGATCCAATAACTTGGCGCGACATGGTTGACCGTACGCGCGAATTGGAAAATGCGCTAGGTGTTGGCATAAAGCGTATTGAAGATAATGAAAAGGAGACGGTTGTCTTGCAGCGGCGCGCCATTCGTATGGGGGTCAATACAACTACTGGAAGTATATTAACTCGCGATCATCTGACTGTTTTGCGGCCATGCCCATCGGATGGGCTGCCTCCTTATCTGATGGGAGAGTTGGTTGGGAAGCGTATTAGGCGAGATATCAGTGCAGGGGAGCATCTACGATGGCTCGATCTCGAGTAGGCATTGTCATCCCCGCTTTTAACGAATCAGAAACAATCGTAGGTATTGTTGAAGCAGCGGGAATATACGGTGTGCCAATTGTTGTTGATGACGGATCAACAGATGCCACTGCGGAACTGGCTTTGTGCGGCGGTGCGGTTGTTGTCGCCCATGGGAAAAATTGTGGCTATGACGCTGCGCTAAATTCTGGCTTTAAAAAGGCCGCTGAGCTGGGTAGTGAGATAATTGTTACAGTAGATGCAGACGGCCAGCATGATCCATTGCTCATCCAAAAATTCATTGATGCTATTGATGCTGGCGCCGATATTGTTGTCGGCATTCGTAGTCGGCGGCAGCGGTTTGCAGAGCACCTGTTTGCGGGGTATACCAATCTTCGTTTTGGGATTAAAGATCCATTGTGTGGAATGAAGGCATATCGCATAAAAGTTTATAAGGCATTGGGGCACTTTGATTCGCACGGCTTAATCGGTACAGAATTGATGGTCTTCGCAGCAAAGAAGGGTTTTCGACTCAGTCAGATATCGTTTGATGTGCGGGAGAGAGATGGGCTGTCGAGATTTGGACAAATGCTTACAGGGAATTATAAAATAATCCGTGCAATGATGATCTCGATTTGGCGTGTGAAATGAGTGCTCTCAGTAAGTTGAATAATGAATATTTGTGCTATGTACACCATGAGACAGGCGTTTTGATAATTGAAGTATATTAGATTACATAGAAAATTTACAATATCAAACCGCCATTAATCTGAGCAAAAATACTTTTTCGGTTACGTACTGTGCAGGTGAAATCGTTCAAAATAGGCTGCTAGCAAAGAGTTAAGCGGATATTAGAAAAACATAGGGAAGGTCGGTACTGCGGAGAGCAATATGGATAAAGACAGTAAAAAATTAAATGCGTTTGAAGTGTTTGGGAAAAGAGCGAAAAATTACCATTTTGAATATGATGGGCAGGATATTGCCAAAATTTATCCAGAGCACAAGTTCAGATTAAATATTGTTCTTGAAACTCTTAAACAAATTCAACCCAACAAAATATTAGATGTTGGCTGCGGAAGTGGGGAGCCACTTCGTGAATTTCTCTCTAATGGGTTTGATGCTTATGGCTTTGATTATTCAGAAGAAATGGTTGCGCAGGCTAAAAAAACATTGAGCATTGCAGGGTTTGGCCCGGATCGTGTATCTAGAAATAATATGGAGTGCCTAACGGAGCTAAAACAAAGCCCCTTTGACGCAATTGTCGCACTTGGTTCTCTTTATTACAGCAGAAATATAAACAAAACCATCTGCGACTTGTCGAACAATTTGCCGATTGGTGGGCATTTTATATTTAGCTTGAGAAATGAGTTGTTCTCTCTTTTTAGTCAGAATAGATATTCACTTGAATTTATGATGTCGAAGCTAATCCCTACGAAAAAACTATCGGAAGGTCTAAAAGAAAGGCTGAAAATTTTTTATGGGCAAAGATTCAACGAGGGGTCAATGCCTCGAAAATTTGATACGGTGGATGATCTTAATATATTTTCTGAATATCACAATCCATTGACAGTAGAAAAAGAAATCTTAATGCCGCACGGTATGAAATTGGTAAATATTTATTATTATCATTATCATGCGCTACCTCCCTTTTTTGAGCATACCGACACAGTCGAATTCAGGGAGTTGAGCATCAACCTTGAAGATCCCAAGGACTGGAGGGGAATGTTTATGTGTTCGGCTTTTGTGGTTCATGCTGAAAAAATATGAAGGTCTAATTTGGATTGGAAGTTGTTGGGTGGTTAATTCTTTAAATTGGGTTGAAAATTGGTAGTCGGTAGATCGAATGCGGTTCTAAGAGCTGAGAGCAAACTCAGCCGCTGATTCCTTTCTGCGCAACTGATTTTTTATACATCCTGTATCTCAGCTGTCAGACGTAATTAACTGGGGTAAATCCCAGGCTCTGCAGGGTGGGCACTTAATTAAAAGTCGGCCATTAGCTTATATGGAAAACCACAAAATAATCGGTGAACGGCTGCATTCTTGGGCAACAGACCTTTGGCCTATTAATCGTAGCCTCACTGGCGCGGGTATACGTAAAACACTCGACTACTTGGGAGATCTGCTCCCCGGTCTCACCGTCCATGAAGTCCCTTCTGGCACACTGGCCTATGATTGGACAGTCCCTGCTGAATGGTCGATACGCGATGCCTACATCGCTGATGAAGAGGGCAATCGTGTCATTGATTTTCAGAAGAATAATTTGCACGTAATTGGCTATTCAGACCCTGTCGACCAGTGGATGGAGCTTGGCGAGTTAGACAAACATCTCTATTCATTGCCTGACCAGCCCACGGCGATTCCATATATCACGTCTTACTATGCGAGGCGATGGGGGTTTTGTTTGTCCTATAATCAGCGGCAGACACTAAAATCAGGGCGCTACCACGTTGTGATTGATTCAGAACTAAAATCTGGTGTGTTGAATTACGCTGAGTTAATTCTTCGTGGCGAAACTTCTGAGGAAGTATTCTTATCTACTTATGTTTGCCACCCCTCAATGGCCAACAACGAGCTGTCTGGACCAGTCGTTACTACAGGATTGGCACAGTGGCTTCAAGGCCTTGAAAAACGCCGCTATACTTACCGAATTGTATTCATCCCTGAAACCATCGGCTCTATAGTTTATCTGAGTAAGAATTTTGAGCATTTGAAGCGACATGTAATTGCGGGTTTTAACATTACCTGTATTGGTGATGATCGCTGTTATTCCTATTTGCCCTCACGGTCGGGCAATAGTTTGTCTGATTTAGTAGCCCAACACGTTTTGCAAAATACAGACCCTGATTTTAAGCGCTACACTTGGCTGGATCGGGGTAGTGATGAGCGGCAGTATTGTGCGCCGGGGGTTGATCTGCCGATCGCGACCATCATGCGCAGCAAGTATAGTGAGTACCCTGAATATCACACCTCGCTGGATGATCTCAATCTGGTTACGCCTGCTGGTTTAGAAGGTGGCTTCACAGCGCTTCGCCGGGCAATCGAAATTATAGAACAGAATGCTTACCTTAATATCAAGGTACTTTGCGAACCCCAACTTGGGAAGCGTGGGTTGTACCCAACTCTCAGTACCAAAGATTCAGGCGATCAGGTACGGGCGATGATGGATATGATTTCCTACTGTGATGGCACCCGAACGCTTTTGGAAATTGCCAGTCTTATTGAAGAGCCGTTCTGGGAGTTGCTGCCGGTAGTAGAAAAGTTAGTGGAATACGGGTTGCTTGAGCGGAAATATGTCGTGTTTTAAGCATTTAGGCCGCATAGAAAGGTGGATTTTGGCATGAAAATAATCGCAACCATTGAGGCCCGTATGACATCAAGCCGGCTACCCGGCAAGGTATTACTTCAGGCGGCGGGCCAGCCCATGTTGGAACATCTCGTCAATCGACTTCGTGCAGTACCCTCGTTGGACGGGATTGTTTTGGCCACGACAGTGAATGTAACCGATGACGTGCTAGAAGAGTTTTCACGGCACGTTGGGATTGGCTGTTATCGGGGTAGTGAGGACGATGTGATGATGCGAGTTATTGGCGCCGCTGAGTCAGTCGGCGCGGATGTTGTTGTCGAGATTACAGGTGATTGTCCGATTATTGATCCGCAAATTGTGGAGCAAACAATTCGGATGTTTAAGGCTCACCAGGCTGACTATGTAAGTAATGCCCAAATAAGGAGTTATCCTGACGGCATGGACACGCAGGTATTTCGTCTGGCTACACTCCGGCGCTCGGCTGAGTTGACAGATGAAGCGCTTGATCATGAACATGTTACGCTGCATATACGGAACCATCCTGAAATATTTTCGCACGTGCATTTAGTCGCGCCGCCTGAAATTCATTGGCCTGAACTAGGATTGACACTTGATGAGTTGAAAGACTATGAGTTGTTAAAAAAGGTCATCGAGCATTTTGAGCCCGCTGATTCGTTATTCAGTTGCTTGGATGTTGTCCGGTTGCTCCGTCAGAGACCAGATTGGGTTGCAATCAATCAGGCCGTTGTGCGTAAGGGGGCTACATGAGTAATGGTACAGAATGATCGCGATTGTTAGTCACGACGCCGGTGGCGCCGAAATTCTGAGTAGTTGGTTGCGCAGGTGCGAGGAACCATATTGCCTAGTACTTGATGGCCCAGCAAAAGATATATTTCAGCGCAAGATTGGTGTTTCTCTGTCTATTCCTTTGTCTGAAGCGATCAAGCAGAGTGATTGGGTGTTGTGTGGCACCAGTTGGCAATCCAATCTGGAGCGGCAAGCGATAGCACGGGCTAAAGCGGCTGGAAAGAGGTCCGTGGCATTTCTGGATCATTGGGTTTATTACGAAGTGAGGTTTCAGGATCAAGGCGTTGCTGTGTATCCAGATGAACTATGGGTCGGGGATATGGAGGCTAAAAGAATTGCTCAAACAGCCTTTCCTGGGCTGCCAATTGTGTTGAAGTCAAATCCCTATTTTGAGGATTTGCAGATAGAGTTCGAAAAAATTAAAATTTCACCGCTTAATTCAAAGCAATGTTCTGTTCTCTATGTTTGTGAGCCAATCCGTGAGCATGCGCTTCTTCAGCACGGTGACGAGCGTTATTGGGGGTACACAGAAGAGGATGCCTTGCGTTTTTTTGTAAAAAACATAAATGTGATCGGCTGCACAGTAAGCAAAATAAAGATTCGGCCGCATCCTTCGGAGAGTAAAACCAAATACGATTGGATTGGGTGGTCTACCTCCTTAACGATTGAAATCGGAGGCGATAAAACGCTGTTGGAAGAAACAGCAGAAGCTGATGTGGTGGTGGGGTGTGAATCCATGGCGATGGTGGTGGGCTTGCTGGCAAAAAAGAGAGTGATCAGTTCGATTCCTCCAGGAGGTAAGTCGTGTAGTCTTCCCCAACCAGAAATAGAACATTTGCAACTTCTGCTCAAAGACTATCAGAGGTCGCCGCATGTCTGAAAAATGCCTCATCATTGGACTCGGCCAAATTGGGATGGGCTACGATCTGGAACTTGACCCGACTAAGGCCGTGTACAGTCATGCGCGGGCTTTCTCACTTCATCCGGCATTCGAACTCTTGGGGGCGGTTGATCCATCGGCATCACAGAGGGCTCTTTTTGAGGGCCATTACAGTCGGCCCACTTATCCCGATACAGAAAGCGCATTGAAAGCAGAAATGCCTACTGTTGTGGTGATAGCGTCACCGACAGTGAAGCACAGCGAGGTGCTAAGCACTGTGCTGTCACATTCAAAACCCAAGGTAGTCCTTTGTGAAAAGCCTTTGACCTATGACTTGGCAGAGGCGCGCAAGATGGTTGAAGCTTGCGAAAACGCGGGGGTCAAGCTCTTCGTTAATTACATGCGCAGGGCTGATCCCGGAGCGATAGAGATAAAAAAACGTATAGAATCCATGGCAATTGCCGCGCCAATCAAAGGTGTTGCTTGGTATTCGAAAGGGTTTTTGCACAATGGCTCACATTTTTTTAACCTGCTCGAGTTTTGGCTTGGCGCATTTGTGAAAGCCACAGTGCTGAACCCAGGGCGCTTTTGGGATAATCAAGATCCGGAGCCGGATGTTCATGTTGATTTTGAGCGTGGCAAAGTGGTTTTCCAGGCGGCATGGGAAGAGGCCTTCTCGCACTACACGCTGGAATTACTCAGCCCATCGGGTCGTTTAAGGTATGACCAGGGAGGCGAATACATTGCTTGGCAATCAACGCATTCTGACCCCAATTTTTCAGGCTACAAGATATTGCAGGCAGTGCCTGAAATAATCGCCAACGGCATGAACCAGTATCAGTGGCATGTTGCAGATCAACTCGCTGCTGCCCTTGCCGTCAAGCCGAATAGCTTATGTACTGGTCGGCAGGCGCTGGCAACTCTTTACGCAATGCATCAAATAATTAACCAGAGATGATTATGATTACAGAAAAGTTGGCGCTGCACGGTGGCCCCAAAACCATCGCCAAGCCATTCAAACGCTACAATCCTATCGGCAAAGAAGAGGTTGATGCGGCAAAAGCAGTTGTTGAATCGGGTGTGCTTTCCAAGTTCCTTGGTTGTTGGGAACCAGACTTCTATGGTGGCCCCAAGGTGCAAGAGTTTGAGCGAGCATGTGAGAAATTTTTTGGTGTTAAGCACGTGGTTACGGTTAATTCATGGACGTCGGGCCTGATCGCTGCAGTAGGTGCCATCGGCATTGAGCCGGGGGATGAGGTCATCGTCACTCCATGGACCATGTGCGCGAGTGCCACCGCTATCCTTCATTGGAATGCGATACCTGTTTTTGCCGATATTGAGCCAGAGACCTTCAATCTTGACCTAAAATCTGTCGAGGCTAACATCACGCCCTATACTAAGGCGATCATGGCCGTAGATATCTTTGGGCATTCCTGCGACATTGATGCCTTAATGGAAATTGCTGTGCGTCACAACCTCAAGGTCATCACTGATACCGCTCAAGCTCCCGGCACATTCAATCAGGGGCGGGTAACGGGAACTCTTGCTCATGTGGGCGGATACAGTCTCAATTACCATAAGCACATACATACGGGCGAGGGTGGGATTCTTGTTACCAATGATGATGACATTTTCGATCGCTTGCAGCTTATTCGCAATCATGCTGAAGCCGTGGTTGCCGATAAGGGGGTTGGCAATTTAACCAACATGGTTGGGCATAACTTCCGGTTGGGTGAGATTGAGTCCGCTATTGGTATTGAGCAGCTAAAGAAACTCAAGGGATTTGTGGAGGGCCGGCAGCGTGCCGCCCAACGGCTTACAGACGGATTGAGGGGGTTGTCAGGGCTTCGCACGCCAGTTGTTAAGCCTGGCTGTACCCACGCTTACTATATGTATCCGATGATACTGGATGTTGATCGGCTAGGCGTCTCACGGGAGAAAATCCACTCCGCCATGGAGGCGGAGGGCGTGACGGGACTCGCTCAGGGCTATGCCAATGTGCATTTGTTACCGATGTATCAAAAAAAGGTTGCTTATGGATCAAATGGTTTTCCTTGGACTTCAGACATTTGTCATCGGGATGTGAGTTATGCAAAGGGTATCTGCCCGGTCGCAGAAGAACTACATGACAAAACCTATCTTGGTTTCGAGATGTGTCTTCATGAGTTGGAAAATGAGGATGTAGACCTAATTGTGGCGGCGTTTAAAAAGGTTTGGAGCAAAATAGGGAGTGAATTATGATCACTGAACTAACAACAGACTACTATGTTCGGCCTTTAGATGAAAATGATCTAGATGGCCCGTACCCAGCTTGGTTTAATGATCTTGGTGTATGTCGCTATAATTCACATGCTAAATTTTTTAAAACTAGAGCATTCTTTGCTAATTATGTGAATCAGCTTAACACGGAAGACCGTGTGGTCTGGGCTATATGTCATTCAACAGATGGGCATATAGGCAATGTCAGCCTTCAAGATATTTGCTTGATTAATCGAACAGCAGAGTTTGCCATATTGATAGGAGACCAGCGTCATTGGGGTAAGGGTATTGGGCTTGCCGCAGGTAAAAAAATCGTTCACCACGCTTTTTTTAGATTAAATATCGAGCGAATTTATTGCGGAACTGCTTCGATAAATGAAGGGATGAAGAGACTGGCGCGGGCTATGGGAATGACACTGGAAGGTACTCGGCGCCAGCATTTCTATCTCGAGGGTTCCCGAGTCGATCTGTTGGAGTATGGAATGTTGCGGAATGAGATTAGCTTAGATGCAGAGGGATATGTCTCTTTAAAGGGGTCAGCATGAGCGCAAACTATAATTCATCATACGCGCCAATGTCGAGCATTAGATATTGCGTTCGCTGCTGTGTGCCAGCAACTCAGGAGGGCGTCCAATTTGATGAAATGGGTGTTTGTACCGCATGCAGATCTTCCGAAGAGAAAATGCATATTGATTGGAGTGCGCGCGAAAAACAACTTAGAGTCATTCTGGATGAAGCGAAAGCCAAGGCTGGCAACGGTTATGATTGCATATTACCAATCTCGGGGGGGAAAGATAGTTTTTTTCAGGCACATGTATTAACAAAGGTTTATGGGCTAAAACCCCTGGCTGTAACTTTTAGCCACAACTGGTTTTCGGAAACGGGGTTTTATAATTTGCAGCGATGCTTGGAAGTCTTTGAATTAGATCATCTGCAGTTTACGCCAGCCAGGGGGTTGGTAAACAGACTGGCAAAAAAATCCCTAGACGCAATTGGCGACACGTGTTGGCATTGCCATTCCGGTGTCGGTGCATTTCCTATTCAGGTGGCAACAAGATTTAAAATACCTCTGCTGGTATGGGGGGAGTCGCTTTCAGAAAATGACGGCAGAGCCACCTATCAATGCCCCACAACCCAATTCGATAGGGATCATTTCACAAAGGTTTCTGCAAGACTTACCGCCGATGAAATGGTTGGCGATGATCTTTCGGCTAAGGACCTTTATCCATTTGCGTTGCCAAGTTACGAAGAAATTGATGATACAGGTGTTTGGGGCATCCATCTCGGGGATTATATTTTTTGGGACGACGAGCGCCAGACAGAGTGGATCCGTAATGTATATGGCTGGAGAGAGACGGAAATGGAAGGCGCCTATAAAGGATACAAAAGTGCTGAATGCATCATGGCGGGCATGCATGACTTTACCTGCTATCTAAAACGAGGGTTTGGCCGTGCTACTTGGCAGGCTGCAGTTGATGTGCGAAATGGACTTTTGACTAGAAAAGAGGGGTTTGATCTAGTTCGGAAGCATGATCCGGAACGCCCGGAGGCACTAGATTATTATCTTAAAATAACGGGTCTAACTGAGTCAGAATTTTTCGCTGTAATGAAAGAAAAAAAGTTGGCGGAACTTCAAGGAGTCGACCTTCCGGTAAACAAGAAGTTGCAACCTAACGCCGAGCGGATATTGCCTTTTGTGGAGCAGATCATTGAAAAGCACCTTCACCTTCCAGATGTCCGTATCGCACGTGATCAGGAGAAGTTAAGTAAATGAGTCAATCGATCTTTCTCGAGAAATCAATACCTGAAATTGTTCAACTGCTAAAAACGCATGAATTGTCTACGAACGACCTGATTCGTGTTTGCGAGAGGGTTGTTCAAGAAAATGAAGATAAAATTAAGGCATGGGTACGGTTTAATCCAAATGAGAAGATATATGGCTTGGCCAGTCCCGATATCGCTCCTCTTTACGGTATTCCCTTCGGTATTAAAGATATATTTAATACGTCAGCGTTTCCAACCCAAATGGGCTCTCCAATTTGGGAGGGATTTACGCCTGGAAACAATGCCCGCATAGTTGATTCGTTAATTTGGGCTGGTGCCATTCCCGTGGGGAAGACGGTTACAGCCGAGTTCGCCGTCCATGCGCTAAATGAAACACGCAACCCCCATGACCCTACCAGAACACCGGGTACATCATCCAGTGGCTCCGCCGCCGCCGTGGCATGTGGCATGGTTCCATTTGCACTTGGGTCGCAGACCGCAGGGTCGATAGTACGACCAGCGAGCTTTTGTGGTGTCTGGGGTATGAAGCCTACCTTCGGCATGCTCCCACGGACTGGCGTACTAAAAACCACTGATTCGCTCGATACGCTGGGTTTTCTGGCGGCGCATGCAACGAGTCTGAGGAAAATTTTGGATGTTACGAGGGTTACGGGCCCAAATTATCCCTTTGTTTATAAAAATGTTGATAGTGCTGGTAGTTATCCGAAGTCAAAAAACAGGACTTGGAGGGTCGGCTTTGTTAAGACACACATTTGGCACAATGCTGAGGATTATGCTCAGAAAGCTATCCTTGATTTAGTTGGAAAGATATCTCGCACTGATAACTTTGAAGTCGAGGAAATAATTTGGCCCAATTCTTTGCATGAGGCACATCGGGTCCATTCTGTTATCTACACGAAATCACTGGCTTACTACTTCAAGAATGAGGCGGCGCACTCTTCCAAGATTTCACCGGTAATGCTTAAAATGATGCAGGAGGGCGAGGGCATAAGCATCGACGAATACCACTCGGCATTAAGGCAACAAGAGTACATGATTGATGAAATAGATCGGATTTTTAGCGATTATGATTTTGTGGTTAGTTTGGGTACCGGTAGTTCTGCGCCACTCAGAGGCGTAGAAGAATTGCCCGACCCATCCTTAATTTGGACGCTCGGTCATGTCCCTTCTGTTGCGGCACCGCTGTTCCGATGCCCTGATGGACTGCCTTTTGGCGCGCAATTTGTTGCACGTCGCTGGAGTGATTACAAGTTGCTCCAAGGTATTGAGGAATTAGTGGCTGCGGGCATTCTTCCTGTCGGAAGCCAGATCATCAAAGTATGATCTCACGGCAGATGAAGCTGCTGGTTATGACAGCACTTGAAGATACATGGGGAGATTGTGAGCCAGTTATTTTCTTGGGCGAGTGGTGTAAACGTTATGAACTGCGTGATGTCTGGTCAAAGAGGCGTGGCGAAACCGTCAAATTTCATTGGGATGACAGGGCGAAACTCAGGCGAGATTATGATTGCCTTGCCGCGCTTCACCAGTCTCTTCTTGGCAGTCTGACACAGTCTTTGAATGAATTACATCGAGTCGACTATAGCGCTCGCTATTGGCAAATTTTACTTGACCCCTGGTTGATGACCTATCTCAGCGCCATCTTTGATCGCTGGGAATGCTTGCGAATTGCATTTGAAGAAAATAATAATATTGGTGTTATTTGGTTGGATGGCATTGAATCTTCGCTGGCCCCCTTTTCATATGCTGAGTTCATCGATGCCGTAGCATATTCAGATGAATGGAATCAGTGCATTTATCAGAGAATCATCAAGAGTGAATACTCAAGCAAGTGTTCGATTCAGTCAAGGCTACCTTTTGTACGGCGGGAGAATGACAGGTTCGGTGCTGTAGCTATGCAGCGTCAAAGTATTATCCGCAAAGCAATATCGTTCGGGGATCGTATCTTAGGTAGAATTTTTACAAATTATGACGTTATTTTTGTAGGTGCTACCTTTAAGTGGCCGGCGCTTATTAGGTTGAACATGGCTCTCGGCCAGGTTCCCAGGTTTTTTCTCGAAGAATTTCATCCGGTTTCGCGTTTGCCTGGCTTGTCTGCATCAGGGGTATGTGACAGAGCCGATTTACGCCCCGACTTTCAGCCAAAATCAAGGTTTGAGGAGTTCATTAAATATTGGATTATTCATGATCTTCCTCGTTGCTTAGTTGAGGACTATGCGGCTATGCGGAACCGGGCAACCCATATGGCAATTAGCACGAAAGCGATTGCTACTGGCAGTAGTCACTGGGTTGATGCTTTTGTAAAAATGTGGGTTGCCGAGCAAGTGAATAAGGGTGTGAAACTGGTCATTTTAGAACATGGAGGATCGTTGCCGCCCTATAAGGAGCTTTTCGATTTTGAGGCCGATATCGCTGACATTAGAGTTAGTTGGTTTCTACCTTATCACCTTAAGCATGTGCGATTGCCGCCACCCAAGATTGTTGGGAGATACACCAACTGGCCTTCTGTATTTCGTAGATTGATTGGCCGAAAGAAATATTGTTCTTTCATCGGGAACGAATGCCCAAGATGGGCGTTTCGCGCACATTTCTATCCGATGGCATATCAATGGTCCACTTCATTCAATATGACTCTCTTGTTATACGGTGGGCTCAGTGAGGAGGTTAAGGAATGGTTTCGGGTCAAGCCGTATCCCTCGCAGGGGTGGAATACTAGGCAGCGTTTCATGGATATTTTGGGCTTTGATAAGATATTTTCAGAAAAATCACTGGATCACGTTTATTCAGCATCGAAAGTGATTGTGTGTTCTTATCCAGAAACAACGTTTTCTGAAGCGATGGCCTCAGGTGTCCCGACCATATTAATATACCCAGAGCACCTCTATGAATTAAACCCTGTCGCATTGCCGCTACTCGAAAGCCTCAAAGCCGCGAAGATTGTCTTTCACGATCCCATGGCCGCCGCCGCGCATCTTAATGCTATCTGGGCGGATCCCAGTGCGTGGTGGGGTAGCCCAGCGGTACTTCATGCCCGATCCGAATTCCATCGGCAAGCATTGGGTACAGACCGTAAGTGGTTGAAGAAATGGGTTGCATTCCTTCGAGGTGTAGTCGCTTAAGCGACAGGCAAAGTGCCTATCAAAGCTTGGCAAGATCGGCGTGCCGTTTCATGAGGGGCAGGTGCAGGCAGCAGGCGATTTTGATATCCTGTCGGGCAGGCTTATTTTGAACGCAATATTGATACTGTTACAGTATCATTCATGATGTTTTTTGAATAATTAATTGAAGAGGCGCTTATGCCCAAGGCTCTGATCACTACTGTCCCCTTTGGCGACAAAAACCGGCTTCCGCTTGAGCTGCTCGAAGCCGCTGGCATTGAATATCTAATTAACCCTCTCGGACGTAAGCTTAAGGAAGATGAACTGGCTGAGATGGTGACAGATTTTGATGTGCTGATCGCGGGAACCGAGCCGATAACAGACAAAGTGATGGGTCGCGCCAGTCAACTAAAATTGATCTCTCGTGTCGGTATTGGGCTGGATAGTGTGGATCTGCTGGCCGCCGAGCGGCGCGGCATCCAGGTAAGTTATACGCCGGATGCTCCCGCACCAGCGGTGGCTGAATTGACAGTCGGGTTCATGCTCACCCTATTGCGCTCCGTGCATGTCGCCAACGCTCAAATGCACCGTGGTGAATGGCATCGCCACTTCGGGCGCCGCATCCCCGAAGTAACTATCGGCATCATCGGCACAGGGCGGATCGGCGGACGAGTGCTTCGTCGTCTTGCCGGGTTTGGTACTCCGCGTATCCTGGTTAACGATATTCATCCGGATCAAACGATAGCTCCCGAGCTCAAGCTTGAGTGGGTCGGCAAGGAAGAAATTTACCGTCACGCCGATGTCATCAGCTTGCATGTGCCGCTGACTGTTCATACCAAAAATATGATTCGGCGCGAGCATCTCCTGCAGATGAAGCCGGATGCGATAATCATTAACACCTCGCGCGGGGGGGTCATCAATGAACATGATTTGGCCGAAGTTCTTAATGCCGGCCATTTGAGCGGTGCGGCTATCGATGTGTTCGAGCAGGAACCCTATGCTGGCGAACTTGCTCAGATTGATCGTTGCCTGCTCACTTCGCATATGGGTTCCATGTCCGTTGACTGTCGTACACGCATGGAGATTGAGGCCACCGAAGAAGCGGTGAGGCTCTTGACGGGGCAAGCCCTGCAAGGACTCGTGCCGCCTGAAGAATACGAAGTACAAAGGCAGGGGTTGTAGCGACACATAGCCGCGAGTCTTACTCGCCCCTCGTTGCCCGGCTGACCGCTTCATTACTCAAAGCAGGAGCGACGCCGCTTATATTTGATAGTGTTTTAAAGAACCATCCGGAATTGCTCGGATAGTTACCAGGAGAAAAAATTGACTGTTTGCGCCCTGATGATTGGTCGTGCCGGGAGTGTCGGCTTCCCCGGAAAAAATATTTACCCGGTTCTGGGCCGGCCGCTAGCGGCATATCCTTTGATGGCGGCGCACGCTTCCCGCTATGTGGACAGATTTTTTGTTTCGACCGATTCGCCAGAAATTATGGAAATTGGTCGCCGATTCGGTGCCGAACTGATTGATCGCCCAGCAGAATTGGCCACTAAAGCAGCCTTGGGCGAGGATGTTTTTGTCCATGGTTATCGGGAAATTGTTAAACGACTTGCCGCCAAGGGTGAATCGGTGGAGTTGATGGTGCTACTTTTTGCCAACGGCGCAACCGTTACTGGAGCATTAATCGACGAAGGAATTGAGGCGCTAAGGAAAGATGTCGCACTGGATTCAGCCGTCACTACTTCTGTGTACAACATGTGGAGTCCGTTGCGTGCCCGCCGGTTGGGGGAAGATGGATGTCTTCATCCTTTTGTGCCGTTTGAAACATTTGGCGACCCTGCAACTTTAAATTGTGACAGGGACTCTCAAGGAGATGTGTGTTTTGCAGATATGGGACTTTCCATTGTGCGCCCTCATTGTCTTGAAAATCTGAAGGATGGCCTGCTTCCGCAAAAATGGATGGGGCGGCGCATTTATCCAATTAAATCGTGGGGGGGATGTGATGTAGATTATGAATGGCAGCTACCTTCTGTTGAATACTGGCTACGCAAGCACGGATTCGAAGATGCGGAACCAGGTGAATTCACATTATGACCACTGAGGATAATTCCATATACCGCAAGCACAACAGTTTTGTCGATTTACGTCCCCGGCATGGTGCGCTTCATGAGACAGTAATCGCACGTGTTGAGGCGTTGCGGGACGAGCCACGGCGCGGCGATGGCATGTCTGATGCCTACCGGCGTATTCTTGATTTTGCTCTGCGAGATATTCTGACATGTGAGGAAGCGCACACGCCCTGCCTGCGGTTGACCCCCAATGTCATTGAGGAAATAAACACCCTTACGGGTAATGAACTTCCCCGATATCTCGTACACCGATATCGGTATGAGATATATCCTCAGCAGGCAGAGTTGGACGACTACCCTCCCTACCTCCAGATAGAGCCAAGTTCCATCTGTAATTACCGGTGCGTGTTCTGCTTTGAAAGCGACAAAACCTTTACACGGCGCTCGGCTGGTTTTATGGGACATATGTCGCTGGACCTTTTTCAACGCATAATCGATGAAATTCACGGAAAAATTGAATTTCTATCACTAGCTTCGCGTGGTGAACCGTTATTGTGTCCAGATATTGAAAAGATGCTTGCCTATACACGGGGAAAATTTCTCAATCTTAAGATGAATACCAATGCTTCTTTACTGGATGAGCGTAAATGCCATGCCATACTTCAGGGCGGAGTAAAAACACTGGTATTTTCAGCAGATGCGGCATCCGAGCCACTCTACAGTCAGCTCCGGGTGAGAGGAAAATTGGATAAGGTACTGGCTAATATCGAGCAATTTCAGAATATTCGTGTCACCCAGTATCCTGATGCCAATATAATTACTCGGGTATCGGGGGTCAAGATGTCCGACCAGCAAAATCTGGATGAGATGGAGAATTTATGGGGCAACCTGGTTGACCAAGTGGCATTCGTCAATTACAACCCTTGGGAAGATACTTACCATAGCCCGGTTAACGGGGTGTCGCAGCCCTGTTCAGACCTTTGGCGGCGCATGTTTGTCTGGTGGGACGGCAAGGTAAACCCTTGCGACGTGGATTATAAATCGACACTTGCCGTTGGCAATTTCGGCTCTGACAGTCTTGGAAGAATATGGCGCTCGGTGGAATATGATGCTTTGCGCGAAATGCATTTAACCAATAGGCGCCAGAATAAAGAGCCGTGCCGACGGTGTAGCGTGGTTTGATTTATATGGGCCAGAAACAGAACATTCTTGTTGTGGGGGCATCGGGAGCAATCGGCTCTGCGCTTGTCCGGCAACTAGCGGATACAGATGTCTGTATCGGATTGCATTATTGTCATAATCACGAGAAGGCGGAATTACTAAAAAAGGAAATTGCGTCTGCTGGTTGCGAGGGTGTATTGCTACCGTCTCCCCTTGATTCGTGGCCAGCTTGCGTTGATTTTGCTGAGGTGGTGACTCAAAAATTTGGTACGGTACATGCTCTTGCTCTTTGCGGCGGAAAGCTTGATTGGGTGTCCTGGCCACAACTCAATGAATCAAATTGGCAGGATATACTTTTCCAACATTGTGTTGCTCCATTTACTATTGTTCAAAAACTGGTGCCATCGATGCTTGCCGCACATGGAGGCAAAGTCGTTTATCTTAGTTCCATTTCCCCGAAATATGGCGGCTCTGTTAATACACTGCATTATGCGGCTGCGAAAGCGGCGCTCGAAACCGCTATGTATGGATTGTCACGGCAGCTTTGCAAGGATGGGATTCGGATCAATGGTGTTCGTGCTGGCTTCGTGGATTCACCTTTGCAGCGGGAGGGCAGGAGTGATGAGGATATATCCGAGCGGGTTGCCAAAATCCCACTTGGCCGACCGGGAAAGCCGGAAGAAATTGCTTCCGCGATGGCTTATTTGTTGACGGATCAGGCCAGTTTTATTCAGGGTGAAATTATTACGGTGGCTGGTGGCGATTAAATTGAGCAAGTTGAGATATTATTCTTGGATTTTAAGAAAATGAACATAAAGCAAAAGATTTTCGACCTGGTTTCGTTTCCTGTTTTGTTGATTCTTAACAGGGCAATCCGGCCATCGGTAAGATTAGTTGAAAAATTGCACCCAATTTATACCGTAATAATGGGGAAAAATATTATCAAGTATGAATGTACAAGTTTGATAACTCTTTGGCGCGCAAAAACGCTACTTACCAAGGAACCCGACACTATTGAATGGATTGATTCGTTTGGTAGCGGCGACATCTTATACGACATAGGTGCAAATGTTGGAATGTACTCAATTTATGCGGCATCTAAGAACATTAAGGTAATCGCATTTGAGCCGGAGTCACAAAATTATGCGCAGCTCAATAGAAATATTTATCTGAATCAATTTCAAGATCACATCATGGCACTAAACTTAGCAGTTGGAAAAAATAGTGCTATCGATTATTTGTTCTTGTCAGAATTTACGGTTGGCGGCGCAATAAATAACTTGGGAAGTTCAACAGACTATAATCATAAAGAAATGAAGTCCGTATTTAAGCAGGGAGTTATGTCATTTTCTCTGGATAACTTGATAGAGAAATATAATCTCCCTGTTCCCAGCCATTTAAAAATTGATGTTGACGGATTGGAATCGGAAATTATTTGTGGTGCGAAAAACACCTTAAATCATGCGGGGCTAAAAAGCATCTTGATTGAGCTAAATGAAAACCTTTCAGAAGATTCTGGCGTTGTTGAGATACTGCAAAAGAATGGATTTTCTTTAAAAGGAAAGTACCATGCGCCAATGTTTGATTTTACGGAGTATAAAGACATTTATAATTATATTTTTGTTAGATCGCATTAATTAATGCGCATCCTTCTTTTCTACCCGAACCTTTACGGCATGAATACCTTGCCGCCAGCAATGGGATTGTTCACAGCCATCCTGCGGCAGCGCGGCCATGAGGTGGAACTTTTTGATACGACGATCTATGAAAATTTGTCCGCAGTTGATGCGGATAAGCAAAAATCCGAAAACCTTAACGCCCGCCCTTTTGACGATACGCTTCTCAAACAACATGCGCGAACCACCAATGCAGTAGAGGATTTTAAAGGAGTAATTACCCGCTTTTCGCCGCATGTCATTGCGATGTCATGCACCGAGGATATGTATCCGTTGGGGGTGGATCTGCTGAAGACATTGGGGGCAAATAGGCCGCCTGTGATAGTAGGCGGCGTTTTTCCTACCTTTGCTCCTGAGCTGGCGGTGCAACTTTCCGGTGGAACTATAGATTATGTGTTGTGTGGCGAGGGTGAGGAAACATTGCCTGATCTGTGTGAGCGACTGGGAAAGAGCGCGGATGTTTCTTCGATCAACGGGCTATACGCCATCATCGCCGGGAAGGAGATCAAGAACCCTTTGCCGCGCCCGGTAAATGTGGGCAGTCTGCCACTACCGGATTTCAGTTTGTTCGATGAGAGCCGTTTCTATCGGCCAATGCAGGGAAAGTTGCGTCGCATGATACCTGTGCAGACTATCCGCGGTTGTCCATACACCTGTGGATATTGCAATTCTCCTTCACAGATAGAAATATATAAATCGGAAAACAGTCGATTTTTTCGTTCTCAGAAAATTGAACTGGTGCGGCTCGAAATCGAACATGCAGTAAAGGCTTACCAGGCAGATTCCATCTATTTTTGGGCGGATACGTTTCTTGCTTGGAACGCTAGGGAATTTGACGAATTTTGTGAAATGTATGCGGACTACAAGTTGCCATTCTGGATACAGACTCGCCCTGAAACTGTGACAGAGTATAAGTTTAAAAAATTGGCGGATATCGGTTTGCTTCGTGTGGCTTTTGGCGTGGAGCATGGCAATGAAGAGTTTCGCCAGCGATTGCTTGGGCGCAAAGTTAAAAATGATGTGATGATCAGTCAACTTGACTTGGTAAATTCGCTGGGAATACCAATTAGTGTTAACAATATCATTGGTTTTCCGACAGAGACGCGAGAGTTGGCGTTTGATACCATAGAATTAAATCGTCATTTCAAGTCTGACGGAGTAAATGCATATAGTTACACGCCATTTCACGGGACACCGCTACGTAAGTTGTCAGAAGAATTGGGGTATGTAAATAAAGGAGAGCTGGCTCGTTGCATTTCTCAACCCACGATGATTTCCATGCCACATTTTACCAAAGAGGAAATTGAGGGGGTGCGGCGCTGCTTTGTGCTTTATGTAAAAATGCCGAAAGAACGCTGGCCAGAAATACGGAAAGCGGAAGCCCTAACGCCGAAGGGCGACCAGATATTTCGCAAACTTAAAGATGAATGTTTGGAAAAATATATGCATTACGGCGACTATGTAAAAGAAGATGATATTGAAAAAGTGGAATTTGCGAAATAAATCATGACAGCAATGGTCATTGTGTTCGGTGGAAGTGGTTTCCTGGGAAGTCATGTGGCGGATGCCTTGTCCGATGCGGGCTATCGCGTAAAAATTTTTGATCGGGAACGCTCTCCCTACGTGCGCCCGGATCAAGAAATGATTATTGGCGACATCATGAACCTGGATGATGTTGTCAGCGCTTCCAGCGATTGTAAATATGTTTACAATTTTGCAGGGATTGCTGATATCAACGATGCCAAGAACCGTCCGGTGGATACGGCCAGAATCAATGTGCTTGGCAATGTGCACGTTCTGGAAGGCGCTCGCATCAATCAAGCTGAGCGGTTTGTCTTTGCCAGTAGCCTGTATGTATATTCTGAATCAGGTTCCTTTTACCGCGCCAGCAAGCAGGCTGCGGAGCGTTTTGTGGAAAGTTACCATGAAAGATATGATTTGCCATATACCATCCTTCGTTATGGGTCTCTCTATGGCCGTCGAGCTGATGGGCGTAATGGCATTTACCGGTTAATCCGGGACGCTTTGGAAAAGAAAGAGATTACTTATTTGGGAAGCAAGGCGGCAATGCGTGAATACATTCATGCCCTTGATGCTGCAAAGCTGAGCGTACAAATCCTCGGGGCAGAATATGCAAACCGTCATATTGTGTTATCCGGGCAGGAACGTATGTCGGTGGAAAATTTTATGCGTATGATCAGCGAAATGATCCCTGGCGGTGTGAAGTTGAGTTTTCAGGGTAAGGTTGATGACGGGCATTACATCATGACTCCTTATGGCTTTCATCCCAAGGTAGGGCACAAGCTGGTATCGAATGATTACGTGGATTTGGGACAAGGCTTGCTGGATTGCATGGCCGAAATACATGAGCAGATGCATAAAAGTGAACATGCAGACGGAGACTGGCTTGTGGCTGACAATGAGGCTAAAAGTTGATCAGGTTTGATGCGATTGTTTTTGACTTTGATGGTGTTCTGGTCGAGTCAGTTAATGTAAAAACCCAAGCTTTTGCTGCGCTGTACTCTGGTTACGGCGACTTTATTGTGGAGCAGGTTGTTGCGTTTCATTTGGCAAATGGCGGGCTGTCACGTTTCGAAAAATTCCGTTATTTTCATAATAAATTGCTTGGGCTTCCTCTCTCTCTTGAGGAAGAAAATAGGTTGGCAGCCGATTTTAATGCGCGTGTCGAAGCTGCGGTGATCGCCGCTCCTTGGGTAGACGGGGCTGAGGAATTTCTAGCTAAATATTATACAAACATTCCTTTATTTGTGGCTTCCGGTACACCGGAAGAAGAATTGAAACGTATTTTGGAAAAACGGCATATCTCGCATTATTTCCGTGCGGTCTTTGGCTCACCCGCAAAGAAAGGTGCGATTCTGCGCGGCATTCTGGAAAATGGTGGTTACCGACCGGAAAAAATGCTGATGATTGGAGATTCTCTGCTGGATATGGAAGGTGCTAAGGAGGCGGGCGCTTGCTTTCTGGGGAGATTGGCACAGCCAGATAATGGGTTTCCGCCAGATGTGCCAACATTGCCCGATATGATTGGGTTGCAGAAATTTGTCCATGAGAATTAACATTACAACACCCGAGTGTGTGGGTAAGTTGGAAGTGATGAAATGTGGCTGGATTTATGCGGACGATAATCTGGAAGTATTCCGCCTGACAATGGATGTCTTGGGGAAATCTCATCTCTTGGTATCGGCCGAAACTTTTCAGCGATGTGCCCTAGACCTTCAAGCGCCGTTTGTACGCTGGGTGGACGAATGTATGAGTACAGTTTCCCGCCGTTATTGGCTTGCAACACCCTTAAGTAAAAATCCTTTCGAAAGCCATTTGTTCTTGCACTTGGTCTGGTTGTTTTTGGTAGGCCAAATTGCCAAGCAGGGAAAGAATGAAATCATTGTCGTGACAAGGTCGCACGGGCTGGCTATAGCTTTGGGCGAGTTGTGTCTTATCCATAGCTGGGAGTGTAAACGTTATGGTAAAACTGGTTCGATATTTTCTCATTGGCGCCATAATTTAATTGCGCTGACAAAATGGCTTGGCAAACTACTGCTGCTAGTTTACAGGGTGGCTGTGGCAAAATTTATTTTCACGAAAGAGTATGTGGCGACAAAAATGGCCACAACAGAACTGTTGCTCGAAACCTATATTCTTGAGGGCGATTTGGGTGAGGATAACAGATGTAAAGACCGTTATTTCCCCGGGTTAATGGCGTATTACCAAGCTCAGGGGATCAAGGCAGGTTATTTTCCACATCTTTACCATATTTCTTTCATGCATATTTGGAAAACTTATTCTGCCATGAAGCAAAATGAGGTTGTTTTTGTGCCGTTTGAGGTTTTTATTACTTTCCGTGACATGGCGCTAGCAGCTTGGACTAGTATGCGTTTTGGCCTGTCATTTCGCCTGCAAACGCCACTGTTATTTCAAGGTGCACCGGTGAGTTCGCTGGTTCGGGCTGAATGCTTTACATCTGGGTTGCGTGGAGTTGTGCCTTTTATTCTTGCATGCGCGCCACGCCGTATGGCGGAGGTGGGGGTGAGGCCAAAATGGTTTATTGATTGGTTCGAGAACCAGACCCTTGATAAGGGTGTTGTTATGGGTTTCAAGGAAGGTTTGCCCGAATGCCACACGATTGCGGTACGACAATATGTGCCTTTGAGCAATTTTCTCTCATTGCTTTCTTCATCTGGAGAGGTCAAGGCTGGTGTCGCTCCAACTGAGAACTGGGTTTGTGGAGATGCGCTTAAGCCGATACTTTCCCGTTTTGATATGGTAGGCAAATACTCCGTGGTGCCCGCGTTGCGATATTCCTATATTCATCAATCCGCTCCAGCTACTATGGTGGGCGATGTGCTGTTGGTGTTGTTGACACATTCTATGGAAGAGTCGATGGCTATTCTAGATTGTGTAACGCCGCTTTGTCGAGAGAAGGGAATAGGTGTTTCCCGTTTAATTATTAAAACCCATCCGGCGATGAACTTTATGCAGTTCCGGCAAAAGGCGGAACTGCGGTTTCCTTCCTTGAGAATGAATGGTATTGAATGGGCAGATGTCAAAATTGACGAGCTTTTTCCTCTTGCAAAAGTGGTTGTAACCTCTGGTTCCAGTTCAGCGGTAGAAGCGATATGTCGTGGAATACCAGTAGTTCTAGTTGGGCGCCATGCGGGGTTGAATTTTAATCCGCTGGAGGAAGTTGATTCGAGAATGTGGATCATTGTGTACACCCCGAGCGATCTCAGAAAAGCAATCGTCCATCGGTATTGCGAAGAACGGCTGTCAATCACAGAACGTTTTGCCATCGCCGAAAATACGCGGAAAGCTTTTTTCATGGGGTCAGGAAACGATGAGATGCGCCGTTTTTTGCCAACAAAATAAAAACGGAGAGGCTTACTATAAAGTCTTGCTCTCTGGGCGGAGAGTTGGCTGGCAAAGGGTTTGGAATTTTTAGGACATTATTTGATGGCATTCCAGAATGCATTTTATGGTAAGACCGTTCTTATTACCGGCCACACCGGCTTCAAAGGCGCATGGCTCACCGCATGGCTCAAACAACTTGGTGCCAAAGTAACGGGCATTGCCCTAGATCCACCCACCGACCCATCTCATTTTGCTGTTACGCAACTGGCAAATGGCATGGTCGATCTTCGTATCGACATTCGGGATCGGATGGCTTTAGAGGGGGCATTTGTTTCTGCTCAACCCGATTTCGTGTTCCACCTCGCTGCACAGGCATTAGTGCGACGTTCGTATGATGAACCCATTGAAACTTGGCAGACCAATGTGCTGGGTACCCTGCACGTGCTTGAAGCCTTGCGCAAACTGGACAAACCCTGTGCGGCAGTGATCATCACCAGTGACAAATGTTATGATAATGTGGAGTGGGTTTGGGGTTACCGTGAGACTGATGCTATGGGTGGTCCCGATCCATATAGCGCATCCAAAGGCGCGGCGGAGTTGGCCATTCGCTCTCATATCAAGTCGTATTTCCCCAAAGCAACGAGCAAGGTACGTATTGCTTCGGCACGGGCGGGAAATGTGATCGGCGGGGGTGATTGGGCGGCAGACCGTATCGTGCCAGATTGCGTGAAGGCGTGGTCAATCAATAATGCTGTAGAACTGCGCAATCCGTACTCCACCCGGCCTTGGCAGCATGTACTTGAGCCGCTGAGCGGCTATCTGAGTCTTGCCATTGCCTTGTCGCAGCGTTCTGAATTACATGGCGAGCCGTTTAATTTCGGGCCGCCTGCGCAACAAGATCACAGCGTTCTAGAGTTGGTACAGCAGATGGCTCTGCATTGGGACAAGGTGCGTTGGCAGGATGTGTCACAGTCGACAGCAGGACCATACGAGTCCGGTTTGCTCAAACTCAACTGCGACAAGGCGCTATACTATTTGCGTTGGCACGCAGTGATGGGCTTTAAAGATACCGTGCGTATGACCGCAGAATGGTATCGTGCATATTATCAACAGCCAACGCAGATTGCGGCTACAACTCAATCACAAATTGAGGCATATATGGTGTTTGCTAAGCAACAAGGATTGGTGTGGGCAGAATAAGTTTAAACGATATTTTGATTACGCCGCTAGAGCGTATCGCGACAACGGGTGGGAATGTGTTGCACGCCATGAAGCAGACTGATGCGGGCTATGCTGGTTTTGGCGAGGCCTATTTTTCCTGGGTGGCTGTCGGTGCGGTCAAGGCTTGGAAGCGTCACACACGGATGACGATGAATGTCGTCGTACCCGTAGGGAAGGTGCAGTTTGTGTTCTGTTTGGATGGCGCCGATGAATTTCGAGTTGAGGAGATTGGTGTTTGTCGTTACGTACGTCTATCCGTGCCGCCAGGCGTCTGGTTCGGCTTCCAAGGGTTGGCCGCGCCTCAAAGTCTGGTGTTGAACGTCGCCAACATCCCCCATGATCCCAATGAGGTTGAGCGTCTTGCGCTATCAGAAATTAAATATGGTTGGGGCTAGGCTATGAAGGTCATCTTACTTGCCGGTGGTTTCGGCACACGTCTGGCCGAATACACCGATATCATTCCAAAACCGATGGTGCCGGTCGGTGGTAAGCCGATCCTTTGGCACATTATGCAGACCTATGCCCACTTTGGGCACAAGGATTTTTATGTCGCATTGGGTTACAAGGCCGAGGTGATCAAGGAATATTTCCTCAATTACCGTGCGCTTAATGCCGATTTTACGGTGGATCTTGCATCGGGTGGCGTCACGCCGCACCAGGTCGATTCTGTGGATTGGCGAGTGACCTTGGTCAATACGGGTGACGCTTCAATGACTGGTGGTCGTGTCAAGCGTATGCGGTCATTTGTTGGCGATGAGACTTGCATGCTGACCTATGGTGATGGAGTGGCAGATATTGATCTAGATGCGTTACTGGCTTTCCATCGCAGCCACGGTAAGATAGTCACTGTGTCTGCTGTTCGACCTGCCGCCCGTTTTGGTGAGTTGGAACTGGAGGATGGGCGTGTAGCCAATTTCCAGGAAAAGCCCCAGTTGCATGAGGGGTGGATCAATGGCGGTTATTTTGTGATTGAGCCAGCGTTCTTCGATTTGATCGCGGGTGATAGCACTCTGTTGGAGCGAGAACCTTTGGAACAAGCTACCCAAGCAGGTGAGTTGATGGCGTACCGCCATGATGGTTTTTGGCATTGCATGGACACCAAGCGTGACCATGAGTTACTGGAATCACTATGGGCTAAGGGCGCGCCTTGGGCTGTTTAGATTAAATTCATGCGCATACTAATTAGCGGTGGGTTGGGTTTTGTCGGTGGCCGGGTTGCTTTGTATTTGCAACAGGCTGGGCATCAAATCATTCTCGGTTCACGCAAAGCCAAGTGTCCACCCGATTGGTTGCCCCAAGCGGAAGTGGCGCAAATTAATTGGGGGGACGGCCAGGCGTTAGAACACAGTTGTAGTGGGGTTGATGTGGTGATTCAAGCGGCGGGAATGAATGCGCAGGATTGTGGCGCTGACCCAGTTGCTGCACTGGAATTTAACGGACTGGCGACCGCGCGTTTGCTTACTTCCGCAGTTCGTGCGGGTGTGCAGCGCTTTATCTATTTATCCACGGCCCATGTGTATGCTAGTCCGCTCATTGGCATCATTACAGAAGACACCTGTCCGCGCAATTTGCATCCTTATGCCGCTAGTCATTTTGCAGGTGAGAATGCTGTATTGGGTGCTGGCCAGTGTGGGCAAATTGAAGGCATTGTGTTGCGTCTTTCCAATGCCTTTGGTGTGCCTGTGCACGCCGATGTAAATTGTTGGACGCTGCTTGTAAATGATCTTTGTCGCCAAGCGGTGCAGACTCGTAAGTTGGTATTGCATACGAGCGGGCTTCAGCAAAGAGATTTCATCACACTGACGGATGTCGAGCGAGCAGTGGAGCATCTACTCGGGCTGCGCCAGGCAGATTGCGGGGATGGGGTGTTCAATCTTGGCGGAGATAACCCGATTTCGGTATGGGATATGGCGCAGAAGATTGCCAGTCGGAGCCAAATGATTTTAGGTTATCTGCCAGCTATAGAACGGCCCGTGCCGCAATCCGGCGAGAAGGTGGATGCCCTGAATTACAGCTCCAGCAAACTTCAGAAGACAGGTTTTGTTTTGAAGGGTGATTTGGACGAGGAGATTGATAGAACCCTTCTGGCTTGCGGGCAGGGGTGGGGGCGCTAGGCGGATGATGTCGCAGGAAAATCAAGTGCCATTCCCCCGGGTGTCAGTGTTGATGACTATCTATAATGCGGCGCCTTACCTTCGAGCCGCCATTGATAGCCTCATCGGCCAGTCATTTCATGACTGGGAATTGATCGCCGTGGAGAATGGCTCAACGGATACCTCATTGTCTGTTCTGAAGAGTTATTTAGATTCCAGGGTGAAGGTATTCCCATTAGAAAAAAATATAGGTCGAACGCCCGCACTTCGTTTTGCTTTTGATCAAGCGCAGGGTGATTACATTGCAATTTTGGATGCAGACGATATTTCATCGCCGGATCGATTGGTTCGACAAGTAGAGTTTTTGGATCGACACACTGATGTGGCTCTCGTGGGAGCATGGGCGCACTACATAGACGAACATGGCAAAGTATTTGATGAATTTGAACCTCCTGTGGATCAAGAAGAGCTACAGGATTGTTTGGGATGGATCAATCCCATTGTGCATTCCTCTGCTATGTATCGACGGCAATTGGCCCAAGAGGCTGGGGGATACCCCCCAAACTTTGTGTGGGCACAAGACTTTGGTTTAACGCTGGCGCTGGCTCAGCGTGCCAAGATTGCCATGATTGACGATTATCTTTGTCAGATAAGAGTGTTGGCTGCTAGCATGACCAGATCCAAAAAATATCAAGTCCTCGTCGCTGAAGAGACAAAAATGCTGTTTCAGCGGGCGGCGGATTTGCTTGAATTAAGTGCCAAGGGGTGCCGATTAAATCGCCGCGCCATTGCAATCGCCGAGATCAGGCTTGGGATCGCTACTTTAAGAAATGACTTAATTTTAGCGGGCGTGAAAATGGTTTTACGTGGATTTATTTCATCCCCGTCTGCTCTTTGGGGTAATGGCCCAGTGCGTCGATTTTTTGGGGCAAAATACTGAATGGGCATATTTAAGTCCTACATTCTGGATTCGGCGAGTAAATCGATATGCTAGTTGCGGTCACTGGCGGAACTGGATTCATTGGAAAAAAATTGGTTACACGCCTTGTCGGGCAAGGCGATACAGTTCGGCTATTAACACGCCGTTCAACGACGTCCGAAAAATCTTCTTTGCTGGAGATGCATGAGTGTGACCTGGTCGCGGTGGGAGTTAATGAGCTCTCGTCAATGCTAGAAGGAGTGGATGTTCTTTATCATTGTGCGGGACAATTGACCAACACAAGCGTCATGCGGGAATTGCATGTCAATGCCACCCGTAAATTGGCAGAGGCGGCTTCTGGCCGAATTAAGCACTGGGTTCAGCTTAGCAGTGTAGGCGTATATGGCCCTGTGTCGGAGGGGAGCGTAACAGAAGAGACTCCGTTAAGTCCCGTTGGGGATTATGAGATTACCAAAACAGAGTCGGATCGAATTGTGGTTGAGGCGGCTAACCGGGGAGCCTTCAGCTATTCGATTTTGCGCCCATCAAATGTGTTTGGTGCCGACATGAGTAACCAGTCCCTGTTCGGGATGGTTGATATGATTAATAAAGGGCTGTTTTTCTTTATCGGGAAGCCTGGTGCATCGGCGAATTATATTCATGTCGATAACGTGGTCGAAGGCCTGATACGCTGTGGAACAATACCGGCAGCTAAGGGTAGGGTCTACAATCTTTCCGATTAC
Organism: Betaproteobacteria bacterium; assembly: GCA_021373185.1. Classification (GTDB taxonomy): domain Bacteria; phylum Pseudomonadota; class Gammaproteobacteria; order Burkholderiales; family Sulfuricellaceae; genus Sulfuricella. The sequence goes on from JAJFTF010000031.1 coordinate 109,945, forward strand.
TGCGATCTGGAACTGTTTGTTTCTTATATTTGCCGTGCATTGGGCAAGGACTCACCCCAATTGCGCCTGCCATTACAACCGGCGCGCTGGCTGGCAAAGCTGGCTGCCATTGTTCCCGTTTTCCCGCTGACAGCGTCGAGGGTAAACGCCTTGACCAATCGTAGCCGCTATTCCACTCTACGCATTGAAAAGGAGCTTGGATATGTTGCGACTGTCACTTTGGAAGCGGGGATGCAAGAGATGGTCGCCGCATGGAAAATGACGCGTCAGCACGCAAGTTAGCGGATCGATAATGCGTATTTGTCGCGTAACCACGGTCCCGTTTTTCCTCCTCCATCATTTGCACGACCAAATCCAGGCGGCCATCGGAGCCGGGAACGAGGTGATTCTTGTTTCCAGCAACGATCCGGATGCAGCAAAGCTGGAAGCCATATTTGCCGCAAAATTTCATGCCATAGAAATTCCGCGAAAGATTTCTCTTTACGCGGACTTACTTGCGCTTATCCGGTTGTACCGTTTTTTTCGCGTATCTAATTTCGACATTGTTCACTCGGCCACGCCCAAGGCCGGACTGCTATGCGCAATAGCCGGATTGTGGGCGGGTGTCCCGGTCAGGCTGCATACCTTTACCGGGCAACCCTGGGCAAATCTGCGCGGTACTGTGAGATGGGTCGCCAAGCTGTGCGATTGGCTGATCGTGAAACTCAATACCCGCTGTTACACCGACAGCGTGTCGCAACGCGCATTTCTGGCGGCGGAAGGCATTGCCAGTGAGGGCAGGCTGGTCGTCCTCGGCGCGGGTTCGCTGGCAGGCGTGGATTTGCAGAAATTTGATTCAGCTCGCTTTGACAAAAAAGCCATAAAGGACGAATTGAACCTTCCTGAAGAAACGAAGGTGATTGCATTTGTCGGGCGAGTGACAAGGGATAAAGGGGTCGTGGAACTGATTACCGCTTTTGAACAATTGCGATCAAGCGGAATGAATGTTTGTTTATTGCTGGTCGGCCCTTTCGAGCCGGAACGGGATCCCCTGCCGGAGCCGATCGTTCGGGAGTTGCTCGGCAACCCACATGTACGGGTGATTGGCTATGCCCAGAACCCGGAAAAATATCTGGCCGTTGCCGATTTGCTTTGCCTGCCGAGTTATCGGGAAGGCTTTGGCAACGTGGTCATCGAGGCGGCGGCGATGGGTGTACCCGCCGTGGCGACACAAATTGTCGGCCTCTGCGATTCGGTGGCAGATGGCGTCACGGGCATTCTGGTGGCGCCAAGGGATGCCGAGGCCTTGGTCGGCGCATTGGACACTCTGCTAACGGATGACGGCAAAAGGGTTAAAATGGCAAACGAGGCCAAGGCAAGGGCGACAAGGCTGTTTGATTCGAAGGTGGTCAACGCGCTGATGCTGGATGAATACAAAAGTTTGACCGGGGATCGGGAGCATGGGCGGCTCACCCGGAAATGAGCATTTCCGATTTTATCAGGCTGGGTTTGCGCGCGTTATGACGAATGTTTTAGTAACAGGTTCCAGCGGTTTTATCGGGAAGGGACTGTGTGCATCGCTGAGCTTGGCCGGATACGGCGTGATTAGGGCTGTCCGGCAATTGCGCGACATGGAGGCGCAACGCGGGGATGGCGGCCAGTGCGTGGCAGTCGGCAACATCGGGCCGGACACGGATTGGAGCCAAGCCTTGGCGGGGGCCGATACCGTCTTTCACCTTGCAGCGCGTGTGCATGTCATGAAGGAGCGGGCCTCCGACCCGCTGGCGGCGTTTCGAGCCGTAAATGTGGCGGGAACGGAAAATCTGGCGCGTTCGGCAGCAAAATATGGCGTAAAACGACTGGTTTATTTGAGTTCCATCAAGGTGAACGGGGAGTCGACAACGCGAGACGCTTTCACCGAAAGCGATGCGCCGCACCCCCAGGATGCCTATGCAATTTCAAAGTGGGAGGCGGAGCAAAAGTTGCATGAGATTACGGCGGAAACCGGGCTGGAGATCGTCGTTATCCGTCCGCCGCTGGTTTATGGGGCGGGTGTGGGCGGCAACTTCATCCGCCTTCTGCAAGGAATTGATCGTGGAATTCCCCTTCCTTTTGCATCTGTAAGGAATCGGCGCAGCCTGGTTTTTCTCGGCAACTTGATCGACGCATTGGTTGTGTGTGCGACTCATCCCGCTGCTGCGGGGAAGACGTACCTGATTAGCGATGGCGAGAATGTTTCGACACCCGAACTGATAGAGCGTGTTGCCGTTGCATTGGGGCGACCGGCACGATTGTTTCCTGTCCATGCTGGGCTGATGCGGCTTGCCGGGGCCGTTTTCGGCAAATCTGCCGCAGTCGAGCGGCTGTTGAGCTCGCTCGCAGTGGACAATGCCGCGATTCGCCGCGAACTGGGTTGGGTTCCGCCTTATTCGATGGCGCAGGGTCTGGCGGAAACGGCGAATTGGTATAAGGCGGGGTCATAAAGATGCGGCGACCGGAATACCGAGGAAAACGGACTTTGGATGTGCTGTTTGCTGTGGCGGCGTTGATGCTGGCTTGGGTGTTGATGCTATCGTTGGCGCTACTGGTAAAATTGACGTCGCCAGGGCCGGTTTTTTACTGGTCGAATCGTGTCGGGCGAGAAAACCGCATTTTTCGCATGCCAAAATTCCGCACCATGCGCCTGGATACGCCCGCCGTGGCAACCCATTTGCTTAACGGGCCGGAGCAATATCTGACCCCGGTCGGCGGCTTTTTGCGCAGAACCAGCCTGGATGAGTTGCCCCAGATATGGAGTATCCTGACGGGCAAGATGAGCCTGGTCGGCCCGCGACCGGCATTGTTCAATCAGGATGACCTGGTTGCCCAGCGCACGGAAGTCGGGGTGCACCATCTTGTTCCGGGGCTTACCGGGTGGGCGCAGATAAATGGTCGGGATGAGCTGCCTATTCCACGGAAGGTGCAGCTGGATGTGGAGTATCTGCAGAACATTTCGTTATTTCTGGATTTAAAGATTATTTTTCTTACTTTCGTTAAAGTGCTGAAGCGCGACGGTGTTTCCCATTGAATTTATGCCATGCCTATGAAGTTTATTAAATACGACCCCAGGGTTCTGCTGGCATTCGGCCACGATACGGTTGCCACTGTCATCGCCTGGTATTTCGCTTATTTACTGCGGTTCAATTTCGAGATTCCTGGCGATTTTTCTCGGGGAATGATCGCAACGCTGGCCTGGGTCGTGCCCTTGCAGGCGGCTGTGTTCTGGCGTTTTGGCTTGTATCGCGGCATCTGGCGCTATGCCAGCCTGCCGGATCTTCAGCGCATCCTGGTTGCGGTAGGGGTCGCTTCCCTGTTGATACCCCTGATTATTTTAATGCTGCGCATACCAGTGGTAGTGCCGCGCTCGGTGCTGGTGCTCGACCCGATATTGCTGATATTGATGATGGGCGGCAGCCGTCTGCTGTACCGAGCATGGAAAGAGCATCGAATTTACGGATTGCTGAACCGGCAGGGCGATCCAGTATTGGTGTTGGGTGCAGGTGACGCGGCGGTCAGCCTGGTCAAGGATCTGGGTCGCAGCCAGGAATGGAGGGTGGTCGGCTTGCTTGATGATAATTCAAGCAAGCATGACCGCATGTTGCATGGTATCCGAGTCTTGGGCACGCTGGATGAATTGCCGGCTTTTGCCAATAAACTGGGCGTGAAACACGCAATTATTGCCTTGCCATCGGCGTCTCATTCCGTTCGTCGTCGCGCGGCGCAACTGTGCAGTGAAGCCGGGATCAAGGCGCTGACCGTGCCCGCTTTCGATGATTTAATGAATGGCAAAGTCACCGTTTCGCAGGTCAGAAATGTGGAGCTGGACGACTTGCTCGGCCGAGACCCGGTCAACCTGGACGCGGATGGTTTGCAAGGCCAGTTGACGGGGCGGGTTGTCATGGTTACCGGTGCGGGCGGTTCGATCGGTTCTGAATTATGCCGCCAGATTGCCCGATTCCGACCGGAATTGCTGCTGTTGTTCGAGCTGAACGAATTCGCCCTTTACCAGATGGAACAGGAGTTCGTTTCACGCTTTCCCGATATCCGGATTGCCTGCGCGATTGGCGATGTCAAGGATGGCGCCAGACTCGATCAAATCCTTGGCGCTTACCGGCCGGCGGTGATCTTTCATGCGGCAGCCTACAAGCATGTGCCGCTGATGGAGCGTGAAAACACCTGGCAGGCAATCCGGAATAATGTTCTTGGCACTTATACTATCGGGTTGGCCGCGAAAAAACATGGCGCGGAAAAATTTATCCTGATCTCCACCGACAAGGCGGTTAATCCCACGAACGTGATGGGCGCCAGCAAGCGGCTTGCAGAAATGGTCTGCCAGGGATTACAGAGCGAGGATGCCACGCGCTTTGCGATGGTGCGTTTCGGCAACGTGCTGGGCAGCACGGGCAGCGTGATTCCGAAGTTCAAGGAACAGATTGCACAGGGCGGGCCGGTGACGGTCACCCATCCAGACATCATCCGCTATTTCATGTCTATCCCCGAGGCGGCGCAACTGGTGTTGCAGGCCGGCTTGATGAGCGTCGGCGGCGAGATCTTTGTGATGGATATGGGTGAGCCGATCAGAATTGCGGATCTGGCAAAAGAGATGATCCGCCTTTCCGGGTTTGGCGAAGATGAAATAAAGATCGCGTACAGCGGGTTGCGTCCCGGTGAAAAATTGTATGAAGAACTGCTCGCCGACGATGAACATACGATGCTGACGCCGCATGCGAAATTGCGTATTGCCAAAGCGCGAAAGGTCGATAAGGAATGGCTTGGCGCGCTAATCGCGGATATTGAGCGGCAGGGACCGATTGGCGATGAAGCGGCGAGAAGTTTTGTTTCTCGCTGGGTTCCCGAGTACCGGCCAAGCCCAGCTTGATTTGTTGCGGCTATTTTTTTATTAAATATTGTGTTTCAGGAAACTAATTATGGGGTTGTTTGATACGCCGGATTTCAGGAAGAGCTTTGTTGAAAAACATAAAAATCATAAGGTGATTGATCTCGGCTGCGGGCCGAGCAAATTTCCCGGATCTATCGGTGTGGATTTCATAAAGAGTCCCTGCGTGGATATCGTTCACAACCTGAATCAATATCCCTACCCGATTGAGCCGGGAATCGACGCGGTATTCATGAATCACGTGATCGAACACGTCGAGGATATTCCCCGAACCATACGGGAAGTCCATCGCCTTCTTGCGCCCGGCGGCGAACTCTGGATCGCCACGCCGCACTTTACCGACAGTTCGTCCTATATCGACCCGACCCATAAATACCATCTTGGTCTGCGGAGTTTCATGCAGTTTTGCGCACCCCGCAGCGACATGTTCGTGATGGAATTGGCTTATGTCGTTCTGAAAGGGCGCTGGAAGAATCTGGGGTACGAAAAGTACATCAATACCCGGCCTTCAAAGAACGAGATTTCCCGGCGGGCAAGAATATGGGAAGACCGTTACAGTTTCACGCGCCGTGGCGCCGAGATGTTCTTCATCCTCAAGAAAACCGGCTAAATAAGTGTTTCCCAAACACGCAGGATGTCATCCGGCGCGATGTCCGCCACGCAGCGAGACTCCGGCTGGATATAACGGCTGCGCGGTGTAAACGGGCGCCAGGCGTTAGGGTCGGAATTTCCGAATAATCCAATGGTCGGTTTGCCAAGTGCGGCAGCGATATGCATCAGGCCGCCATCGGGCATGATGGCACTGTCGCAGCGTGCAAGCAGGTCGATATTTTCGGCAATACTTAACGCATCAAAAAAGGTTATTTTTTTACCGCCAACAGCACGTTTCAATTCTTCTGCAAACAGCGTGTCGGCGGTATGAGCGGTGTTTATGCGGTTTTCAGGAACAGATGTCAGCGCGATCTCAGCACCGGGTAGGCGGCCATGTATGCCATCAATAATTGCGATTATTTGCTGTAGAGAAGGGCGGTTGCTTTCTTTTCTTGCGCTGACATGAATGCAAGCCGCGAAACGTGGTTTTGCGGGATCGGGTTGGTATTTTAATCTGGCCGCGGGCAAGGTGGAAAAATCGGTGACGCCGAATAAACCGCCAAGCCTTTCGGCGATATGCAAACTCCCCTTTTGTTCTGTCAGGCATTGCCGGTAGGCTAATTTGTAAATTAACCCGGTATCAGCGTAACCTCGCGCGTTGTTGATACAGAGCAGGCGGTAAGCCAAGCGTTTGTCTGCGGAAGGACTGAGGGCGATGGCTATGTCTGGTTTCCACAAACGAGCTTGCAATATGGCACGCCATTCATTTTTAGTAGTTGCATCGAATTTGTTGTAACTAAGCACTTGGCTTACATCGGGGAGCATGTCTCCAATATGTGCTGCCAAATTGTTGGTGACGAGGCGAATTTCCGCCTCGGGGTGCTGCGCCTTGAACCATTGTATCGCCGGTGTGGCGAGAACCAGATCGCCAATGTTCAGTCTATGGTACAGAAGTACTCGCATCGTATTATTCAATCCTCTGTCGGTGGCAAACAGCATCCCTTGTTGCCAGCATCGTTTCAAGAGCCCCTGTCAGCTCAGCAGTTTTTCTACCCCATTGCATGTTTCTTCTACGCTGATATCTTTAGCGTCCAGGCTTTGTGGCTGGAGCAGGACATAGGGCACTTTCCAGGGGTGCCATCGCATGCTTTCCGATTTGCCAAAAAAGCACAGAATGGGTTTGCCCAAGCCGGCTGCCAAATGCATTGCGCCTCCATCGCTACAAACAACCACTTGGGTTAGCGACAACCCTGCGATCAGTTGGCCCAGTTCATGGGTCGGATAGGCGAGAACCGGGATATCCGGCAGAGCGTCAATAATTTCCTTTGCTTTGGCGTCGTCGCCGGGGTGCATGGGGTTGGTCTCGGCACCCGGCGACCAGAACAGGATAAATGCGGCGTTATGGGTTTGATGCAGTTTTCTGATGAGTGCCACAAAATGACTGGTGGGCCAGCGCTGGCTGGGTTTGCGCGCGCTGATATGGATGCCTAGCCGAAAAGCGTCAGGGGGCCACTGCTGTTGATCGATCAGTTGCTGTACTGTTGAAATTTTCGCCGGGTTGGCAACGATTTGCAAACTGGGTGGCGGCGACTCGATGCCTATGGCGGCGAGCAGGCGAAAAGTGTCTTCCACTTCGTGGATGGGTTTGGGAACGGGGTGATAGGGCATGCCGATGTCGATATGCCGGATGCCCCGTTTCCCTTCCTGAATGAAGCCGACGATATGTTTCGGTTTGAGCATTCGGGTAAACCATAGCATGCGCTCCTGAAATGCGGGCCCAGCCAGGATCACATAATCGAATCGTTGTCGGCGAAGCTGGAGCAACAGGCGCAATCTGTCCCAATAAACACCGGGAATGGTTTTACCGCTTGGGCGATGTTTTGCTTTGGTGTAGACGAATACCTCGTTGATATCCGGATTGTTTTCGAGGGCGGACGAGGTGTAACTGTTGACCAATGCGCAAATGCAAGCATCCGGGTAATGTTCGCGCAGAGCGCGAAATACCGGGGTGGTGCAGACCAGGTCGCCGATGTTGTCGCGGCGGATGACCAGGAATTTGAGCGCGGGCGGGTTGGGGGTTGCGTTCATGGCGAACAGTATGGGTTATGCAGCAGCGGAGGATTTCCTCGATTTAAGGAAGGAGAGCCACATACCCAGCAACATCGTGCTCAGGATGGCATGTTCATGATGGAGTGTGGTATTCACCAGACCGATGCTTACGGTAACAAAAAATGCACTGAAGCTGCCCCCCCAAAGCGCCCATGCCAGGTCTTCATCATCCGCCTTTGGAAGAAAGCGGATTAACCAGAGAAACCATGCCAGGAGGATGCCAAGCAGGATGCCGGTGCCGATCAATCCACGTTCCGCCAGCGAAGTAATATACAGGCTGTGCGCGTGTGACGAGCCGGCATATTCGGATGCCACATAAACGTTCCCGGCCTCTTCCTGCCAGGCTTTGACTTTGTCGAAGCTGATTTGGTTGTAATTGTGCATGCCGACCCCAAAAATGGGATATTTATGCCAAGCAACTAGTGCCATATTCCAGATTAAATTTCGGTTCGATAGTATTATTCCCGATTGTGTGAGGGACTCCTGTTTTTGTACGACCGCAACTTGACCTAGATATGCGCTTCCCACCAACAATGTTGTTGTGGCAAGTAACACGACAAGAGGAAATTTGGAGCGCCTAAGCCAGGCGAGACCTAAAATTAATGCAGCTAGTAGGCTAATCCCTACGGCAGCACGGCTATCGGAAATGAAAATGGAAACGGCAAAGAGTAGGGAAAGTCCCGCCCCGAGTGTTCGTAAACCGATATGGCATTTTTCCCAAAACGCTAGAACAAGGGAAATAAGTGCGCCAAAGCTGATCGCAAGATAGATGGCGCTATGGTTGACATGCCCAACGGAATTAAGCTCAAGAGCATGTTCAGTGTGCGTGATAAACAGACTCCACAGGGCATAGATAAGCGCAATTAAAGTTGAAAATGCGATAGCAATAAGTAGCCAACGAAATTCAATTCGGTTATAGCCGCTGCGTTTGATGGCCCATAAAATTGATGCGTATCGTAGGATGTCATTCGCTCCACCCCATTCGCTATTATGTAACCCGGAAAAGGCAGAAATAAAGTAGCTGGAAAGAATCCAGATGGCGATTAGGCTGTCCCATAAATCCCAAGCCCCCCCCCAGTCTTTCGTACGGAAGTGGTTCGTGACCCAAACACCAATAAAGATAGCCCAAAAAATGTTTTTTGGGGCTTCCAGTAAAGGGACAAAGATAATGAGGCCAACTAATAGGAAGAATTCAAATGGATTGCTGAGCCTCGTATTCATCTTCTTCCTTGCGTTGGCATCCGTTAAAGGTCATGTTGCGAATGCCGAACATTATATAATAGCGTGAGACTAACCCATAATTTGCCCTATTTTAAAGTGAGTAAAGATGAAATTTAACAAAATAATGAGGAACCTAATTAGGCGTTTCGGGTATGAAATATCCAGAATAGGCAGAATAGATCCGTTAGAGTCATTGATAATTAAAAATCATCATAAAAATTATTTTTTCATTCAAATTGGCGCAAATGACGGAAAAAGATTCGACCCTATTTTTGATATTGTAAATGGCTTGAAGTTAAAAGGCATCGCACTTGAGCCTGTTAAAGAATATTTCTCTGAACTGGAGAGAAACTACCAATCTTTACCCAACGTGAAGTTGGTGAATAAGGCGATTTATAGCAGAAATGGTGAGATTTCTATCTTTAGAGCCAGAAAAGATAATGCGTTTCCAGATTGGGTTAACGGAATTGCTTCATTAGACCCGGAGCATTACAGGAAAAGCGGAGTAAAGAAAGATGACGTTATTGAGGAGGTGGTTAGCTGTATAACGTTTGAAAAATTAATAAGCGATTTTGGCATCTCGCACATTGACTTGCTGCAAATTGACACGGAGGGGTTTGATTATGAAATTATTAAGATGATTGATTTTAATCTTACCAAGCCGGTTATCATTCATTTTGAGCATGGCTTGCCACATAATGTAATGAGTGTGGAGCAGTTCAAGGAGTGTGTCGGGATACTAATTGATAATGGGTACCGTATCGTCATGAAAAAATATGATTGCATTGCATACTTAGCTTCATAGCTTGAGCGATTCGATCCTATGAAAATTCTAATCATTAAGCGAGATAAAATCGGTGATTTGCTTTTGACCACGCCAATGTTGCGGCATCTGCGCCACTCGCTTCCCAATGCAGAAATTCATTTACTGGCAAACGATTATAATGCTTGGGTTGTTCAGAATAATCAGGATATTGACCGGTTATGGATCTACGATCGGGTAAAGGTTGGAAAAACGCTTCGAATAGCTGCCGCGTTCAAGCTTGTCTGGTTGGAATTTAAATTGCGCCTGGAGCGTTTCGATGTTGCGCTTGTCGCGGGAGGTGATGATTCTGCACGTGCAATCAAACGCGCCTTGCACATTAGAGCGAAGCGCACGATCGCATATTGCGCAGGAGGTAATCCCCTGAAATCCAAGGTAAGCGATCCGCTGCTGGTTGTTCCTGATATGCACGAAGTGGATCGCATGCTCGCCCAGTTGGTTCCACTGGGTATCCCCGCGCCGGAGAAACAACTTTATCCTTCTTATTCGCTTCCAACAGCCTGCCAGAATTTTGCGCTTGAATGGTTGCGTGAACGAGGCTTGTCGCCCCAAAAGTATATCGTGCTGGGCTTGGGTGCCCGACGTGCCAAGAAACAACCGACCACTGAACAGGTTCTTGCCTGGAGTCGTTACTTCAAGGAGCAATGGGGATTTGATACGGTTTTCATGTGGACGCCGGGTAAATCCGACAATCCACTTTATCCCGGCGACGACGAGGTGGCCCAACCGGTGCTTGATGCCGAATCTCCTTGTATCCACCCATTTCGCGGCGCTTTGATGCCGGCACTGGGATTGATTTGGAGCGCGAAAGTCTCCATTTTCCCGGATAGCGGACTTATGCATTTTGCTGCCGCAAGCCCGGGAGGGGTACTTGGCCTATTTGCGGAAACAGATGTGTCGCCATCACCAGCACAATGGGGGCCAAAGGGGGCGAGGGTGGATTATCTAGAAGCTCGGCAAAGCGTCGCTGAATTGGCTGATGATGTTATTTTTTCAAAAATAGCCAAGTTGATGGCAAATTAGAGCGCCTTCTATTTGGAGTATAGACAGGGGTTCAACGCAGGGTCGTTGTACATTTTGAACTGCCGGTAGATCTTGAATTTAGCCCGCCCGCAAGCTGTTTCCCTAAGCAACGTGTCTAGGCAATGCTGGAGGTCAGTACGCTGTTCGATGAGCCGGTTGAGCTTTTGCTGGCAGGTTTCAATATGGGTTTGTTCCACATCGGTGCGGTGCGTTTGCAGGCGCATGTGAAAAATCTTGAGACTGACGATGGACAGGCGGTCGATCATCGATCCCGCGGTTTCGCTGTTGAGCAATGCATCCGGGCTGGCGGTCGTATGGGCCAACCGCTGTAGCAGCAAGTCATCAATGTTCTCGATGGCGTCGTTGCGCCTCTGATTGTAGCCATCTATCGCCCGCTTATTGGCGGCGATTTCGCCGTCCGCAACATTCTTGCGGCGCGCCAGATCCTCTTCGTTCCAGAGAAGGTTGTTGTAACGGTGGTTCAGTTCGATGAATTTCCAAACGCCCTGATCAAATTCGGCAGATGCGCTCTTTCCCCAATCTGGAATACTTAGTTTCGAGTCATGAAATGAACTGATTTTGTTTGCCGGGATGTCTGAAAACATATTGGTTATATCTAAAGTGGTTAAGTGGTTTTTCTGAAAACAGGCGTTATGTTGTCGGCATCGATAATGCTGGCGTCTCAAGCCTCGGGCTTTTCCCGGTTGCCATGGTCAGGGCTATATCAATTCTGGAGGAAAATGCTTCAAATGAAAAGAAATCCAGGAATGTCTTCTCTTTCAATGGATCAGGAAAGTTTTGAGATGTAACAAGTCTGGTGAGAAGCTGTTCAAAATCGCGCCCGTTGTCCTGGCGCGGGTCAGTGTACAGAAAGCCGGTTGCGCCATCCTTGACGATTTCATTGAAAGGCCGGGCATTTGTCGCCAGCACCGGCGTTCCACAGAATTGCGCTTCCAGGATGTTCAGCCCCATCGCTTCCCGTTCGGGCAGGCCGGCGAGCAGGAAATCCATGGAATGGTAAACCTGGTTCATGTCGGTTTGCGGCCCCCAGAAGCGGACTTGCCGTTTAATCGGCGCCAGGTTTTTCTTGAGTTTGCTAATGGATGAGTAGCCGACACCACCGCCAAAAATTTCTATATTGATTTGCGGAAATTTGCCAATGATCGGGCTGAGGATCTCGAACAGGGCGGGAAATTGTTTGGCTGCTGCAATGCGGGATACGACCCCCAGGGTGATTCCTTCTTTCCGTTTAAAGTGTCGTGTTGGCTTGATTGCCCAGAATAGCGGATAAATGAGGCGCAACAGGCGATCCCGCAATTTCCGCTTATCCCAATCATAGGCCGGGATGGCCGCGAGCGGCTGGCCGGCTGTTTTCTTGAGGCGGTCTAAATCCGCCATCCCATACAAAGGCTCGGGAAAGTAATGGTGAATGCCGGCGGCTTCCAAGGTGTCGATGACGTGGCGGGATACCGGGAAGATGAGCTGGTAGACGCGGTAGACTTCCCCGTTGCCGCCATAAACCGGGTGGTGAATGATTCCGGTCAGGATGTGTTGTTGTTTCAGCCGGTCGGCCAGATGTCCGGAAAGCGAGGTGTGGGTAACGATCAGGCTGCGTTGTGCCGGCAAATGATCCAGCATCTCGTCCTTGTGCCTTAACGCCACCAGCTTCACGCCTAGCAAGTCCATGTCATGCCAGAAAGCCGCTTTCTCATTGACGTAGAGCGTGGTTTTCCATCCTTTGGCCAGCAGCGCCTTGCTGAAAAAAAGAGTATAGATTTCCGCGCCGCCCAGAGAGGTGGACATGTTGACCTGATAGCAGGTTTTGTTCTCGCCAGGGGATAAGGTCGGATTGATGTTCATGCCGATGAGTGCTTTCCCGCTTAAGTCTTGTTCAACTCGTTCAGCACTTCCTCAGTGCTGAAAACATAGTGGGGTTCTTCTTTGGGCAGCGTCAAATAGGCGCTTACCTCGACCCACACCATGAACAGGTTTAATCGCAGGGCGAAATGGGCCAATTTTTTCCGGAATCTGGAAATCCGGTATTCCAAGGGCAGGTGCTTGTATTGAAAATAGGACATATTCCGACCGGCAATAAATCGCTTCTTCCATTTCCACTCTTTTTTGGTGGTGACGCTGTTGTCATGGGTCACCGTCGATTTTCCGACATACCAGTTCTGGTATCCCTGGCGCCATGCGCTCAGGGACAGATCGATATCTTCCCCATAATAAATCTTGAATTCATCGGCAAACCCGCCGAGCTGGAAAAACAGCTCGCGCTCGCACAGCAGGGCGGCGCCGCAGCCCCATAGCACCTTGTGATTGGCTTCCGGGTCCTTGTTGGATTTGTTCTTGCTTTGTGCCCGGATTTCGCCGGGTACCAGCGTGCCGGAGGTCAGGGATTCAATCAGGTTGTCTTTTTTGCGCAAAATGCGCGGCACCACGGAAAATATCTTTTCTTCGGACAATTTGTCGATCAGCGGTTGCAGGCGAAAGCCTTCGGTCAGGGCGACATCGTTGTTGAGGAAGAAGACGAATTTTCCGCCGGCGTTTCTCGCGCCATTGTTGCAGTTGCTGCCGAAGCCGCGCTCATCGGGATTAACCAGAAAACGAACGTTCGGCAGATTCAGGGCGGCAACGAACGCGCCGGAACCATCCTTGCTGTGGTCATCCGTAACAATGATTTCAAAATTGTCGGGCGCTTCTTTTTCCAGAACCTTGTAGTTGGCTTCAAGGTGCTCCTTGAGCAGCTTGATCCCGTTGTAGTTGGGGATAATGACGGAAAGCAGCATGTTATTGGCCTGGATGGTTGGGTTGCGTAGAAGGGGTTAATAGCTCATCGATCACGGTTGTTACCTCGTTCAACGAGATCGCGCGCATGCACTCTGGCGTTTCGCATTCCTTGGTACCACGGCCGCAACGCTGCACCCAGCCAATCTCGCGCCGGAAAAATTTGTGTTGGTTTCGGCAGGAGACGTCGGCAACGATGGCGCGATAAGGTGAGTTGCGCCAGAATTCGCCGGCGCCGCAAAGCATCGGCGAGCCGGGCCCGAATAACGTGACGGTCGGCGTGCCAACGATGCGGCCAAGGTGGGCGGCGCCGGTGTCCGGGCATACCAGCAGTTCAGCATGGGCCAGCAGGCTCCACAACTGGGACAGGTCGAGCATTCCGGCAAACGAGGGATAATTTTTGCCGGGGTCGATTTCGTCGACAATGCCCTGCTCCCCCGGCCCGCCGCTCCACACCACCTGCAGCCCGCGCGCGGTCAGGAACTCGGCCAGCGCGCGCCATTTTTCTGCGCCCCATTGCTTGAGCACGGTGCTCGCGCCCACATGCAACACGCAATAAGCCTGTTGCGGCAAGGCGAACGGGGTGAAGTCCGGCGTCGGCCAGTCCTCCGGCTGGTAAGGTTCTGGCGGCGGGCCAGCGATCAGGCCGGCCGCCATGTCGCCCCACATGCCGGGCGTTTCCGGGTAGGGGATCAGTCGATCCAGCATCCAGTTTTTGTGCGCTGGGCGGTCGCCTGCAAAGCCGACGACCCAGCGCGCACCCAGCGCGCGCGCCAGCCAGCTATAGCGGTTGTCGCCGGGGACGATGGCGAGATCGAATCCGCCTGACCGAAGCAGGGCGCGAAGGCTGTCGTGGTTACGCGGATTGTAGGCTATCGCGTTTACGCCATAGGGGTGTTTCTGGTAGAGCGGCGCCGAGGCCGGGGAGGCCGTAAGCAGGATTTTTGCCGCCGGATAGCGCTCGTGCAGTTTGGCCAGCAGCGGCGTGAGCAGCAAGGTGTCGCCGAGCATCTGGGGATGATGAGTAACCAGAATGCGCCGCACGTCCTCGGGCGGATGCCGTCGTCCCAACGTGCGCAAGGAATGCCATAGTGCGGCGACAACGATATGGAAGCGTACCGGGAAGCGGCTGGACATCGCGGCTTATTGCTTTACGACTTGCAGTTCGAAGCGGAGCGTGCTGGCGCGGAAGATGAAGCAGTAGGTTTTTTCGAAAGCTTCCGGGCTCAGCGAAAAGATCATGCGCCCGATGATTCCCAGCAACCCGCCGCCGAAAGACAAATTCCGCCGCACAATTTTCACGCCGCTGCCGACATAGTGGCGAACCGACATTTTCTCGAAATGATCGAATGAAAAATAGGAAAGATGATGCAGATGGGTCGGGTCTTTCCAGGAAGACAGCGAGGTGAAATGCGGGGTGATGATGGTGATTTTTGCGCCGTTGCGCGCCGTGCGCACCAGTTCCGCCATCAGGGCGGGAATGTCCGGCACGTGCTCGATCAGGTTGTCGAGGTAGAACTCGTCGACCGAACTGTCGCGGAACGGCAGTGAGCGGGAGACGTCGCACAGGACGCCGACCGCCTCGCACGGGAAACGATCAACGCCGATAAACCCGTCGAGCCGTTTGTTGCCGCAACCCAGGTTGATCTTGAGGCGGTTGTCCGATGGCGTGGTCATTGCTTTATCGCTTCCCGAAAAATGATTTCCATCTTGTCCAGCATGGCCTCCATGCCGAACTTGGCGCGAGCCCTGAGCAGAGCCGCTTGTCCCAGCTCATGTCTGAGCGCCTGATCCGCGAGCAGCCGTTCCAGGGCGAGGCGCAGAGGTTCTGCTTGCCTGGGTTCGACAATCAAGCCGGTTTGCTCGTGCTGCACGGCTTCGAGGATGCTGCCAATCGGGGTGGAGACAATCGGCAGTCCGCACAGCATCGCTTGCAGGATGGCTTGCGGCACGCCTTCATTGGCATAAGACGGCAGCGCGAAAATATCCATGGCTTGCAGCCAGGGCAGAACGTCGCGCTGGTTGCCGGGCATGACGACACGTCCCTCCAGCCCCAGCTCCGCAATTTTCTTGTGCAGGGCGTCGCGTTGCGGCCCATCGCCGATGATCAGCAGGCGGGTCGCAGGGTCTTTTAATCCGGCAAAGGCATCGAGCAGGTAAGTGTGGCCTTTCCAGCTGCGCAGGGTGGCGACGATGCCGACAATCGGCGCGTCGTGCGGGAGTCCGAGGGCATTTCGCGCCGCCGACTTGTCGCCGGGAACGAAATGCGCGGTATCGATGCCGGTCGGCACCGAGGTGATCTGTTCCGGCGCATAGCCGTTGCTGTCGATCAGTTGCTGCCTCAGCAACCCACCGGTGGTGGCGATATGCCGGGTCGCCTTCCGGTAAAGCCAGCGCGTGGTGAAATTGTTCGGGATCGGCGCCGAAATATGGCGGGTTCGCACCAGCGGCGGCGCATGCCGCAACCCCAAGGAAGCCAGCGCCACAAGCCAGCTATCGGTGGAGCTGTGGGTGTTGATGACGTCCGCCGGATGTTTTTTGAGCCAGCGGCGCATGGCGAGCATGCCGCGCAGGTTTTTGCGGCCGATGGGCAGCGCGGTAACCGGGATGTTGCGCGCTTGCGCTTCGCCGAAAATCTTGGCTTGCGGCGGGCAGAGCAGCGTGACCTTGTGGCCGCGCGCCATCATGCCGGCGGCTTCCGTCAGGATGCGGATTTCCTGCCCGCCCCAGCCGAGAGAGGCTTCAGTATGGACGATATGCATGCGGAATCGGGCGAAAAGGGTTCAAGGGGAGCGATACCGGATTAGTGCGATTCATCGGAAAACTGGATGCGATACAAATTGGCATAGATGCCATTTTTCTCAAGCAGCGCCTGGTGTGTGCCGATTTCGGCGACGCGGCCATGTTGCAAGACCACGATGCGGTCGGCATTTTCGATGGTCGACAGGCGGTGCGCAATGACGATGGTGGTGCGGCCCTGCATCAATGTTTCGAGCGCCGCCTGCACATGGCGTTCGGATTGGGTGTCGAGGGATGCGGTCGCTTCGTCCAGGATCAGGATCGGCGCGTTTTTCAGGATGGCGCGGGCAATCGCCAGGCGTTGGCGCTGGCCGCCCGACAGGCGCACGCCATTTTCCCCGATCAGTGTCTGCATGCCCTGCGGCATGTTGCGGATGAATTCCATGGCGTGCGCCGCCTCGGCGGCAGCGATAATTTCGGACTCGCCGGCATGGCGCATGGTGCCGTAGGCAATGTTGGCGGCCACGGTGTCGTTGAACAGGGTGACATCCTGGCTGACCAGGGCGACATTGGCGCGCAGGTCGGCAAGCTTCAGCTGCGCCATGTCGTGGCCGTCGATCAATATTTGCCCCGAAGTCGGGTGATAGAAGCGCGGAATCAGGTTGACCAGCGAGGTCTTGCCGCCGCCGGACGGGCCGACCAGCGCGACCGTTTCGCCCGGCGCGATGGCCAGGGAAACGCCGTCCAGCGCCGGGCGATTGCCCGAGCTGTAGGTCAGGTGGACATCCTGGAACTCGATCCGGCCACTGGCCCGCGGCAGTGCTAGCGTGCCATTGTCCGGCTCGGCGGTTTCATCCATCAGCTCGAACACGCTCTCGGCGGCAGCCAGCCCGCGCTGCATGCTTTCGTTAACGCCCGTCAGGCGTTTCAGAGGGGTGAGCAGCATCAGCATGGCGGTGACGAAAGAAACGAAGCCGCCCACCGTGGTTTGATCGGCGGCAGATTGGACGATGGCGATGTAAATGATGACGGCCAGCGCAATGGCGGCGAAAAACTGGACGATGGGAACGGTGGCCGATGCGGCAATGGTCTGCTTCATGTTGAAGCGCCGCGATTGGTTGTTGGCGTCGGAAAAACGCGCCGCTTCATATTCCTGCCCGCCGAAAATCTTGACCACCTTGTTGCAACTGATGGTTTCTTCCAGCACCTGGGTGATGTCGCCGATGGAGCGCTGGTTTTCGCGGCTCATGGTGCGGATTCTCTGGCTGAATGCCTTGACCACCAGGGTGACAATCGGGGCAATCGTCAGGCTGATCAGGGTGAGCCGCCAGTTGAGGTAAAACATCCAGCCCATCAGGCCGACGATGGCCAGCGAGTCGCGGATCAGCACCGTAATGGCGCTGGTCGCCGCCGAGGTGACCTGGCCGACATCGTAAATGATCTTGCCGATGAGCGAACCGGTGGTGGTGTTGTCGTAATAGGGCGTGGGCAGGGAGACAATCTTGCGGAACATCTGGTCGCGCAGATCCATCACCACTTTGTTGCCCACCCAGGCAATGGCATAAGTGCCTGCATAAGTGAGTATGCCGCGCAGCAGAAACAACCCGACCAGGGCGACGGGCACCAGCCATGTGGTTTCTATGCTCTTGTTGACAAAGCCCTTGTCCAGAAGCGGCTTGAGCATGGCGGGGAACAGGGGTTCTGTCGCGGCCAGCGCAACCATGGCAAAAATCGACAGGGCAAAGGTGCGCCAATAGGGCAGGACGTTTCGCAACAGGCGCAGGTAAAGTTCCCTGCTGCTCATTTCATGGGAAGGCATATGGTCTAAGTAATTGGTTGCAAGCGCGAATTATACTGATTTTTATGCCCAAATCCGAGCGCCTATTTGCACAGGCTGCGGTAAAGGGCCAATAACTGGCCGCTCATGGCGGCAGGAGACAGCCCGGCGACCGCGTTGCGTGCCGCCGATTCAAATGCGGCGCTGCCGCGCGTGGCGATTGATGCCATTGCCTCGGCGATGGTGCCAATGTCGAGCGCGTCGCAGACGAAGCCGTTTTCTCCTTCCCTGACCAATTCCGCGGCCCCGCTTTTCGTGCTGGTAATCACCGGCAACCCGCAGGCAAAGGCTTCTAACGCGGCGTTGGGGAATGGGTCGTAAAGCGTAGGCAGGACAAACGTATCGGCTGCTCCGTAAAATGGTTTTACATCCTGTTGGCCGCTCAGAAAACGGGTTCTGGATGCGACGCCCAGCTTCTCGGCCAGGCGGATGAATTGCTTCTGCTTTTTGTCTTTTCCCACGACCAGCAGATAGGCGGAGGCCGGAAGTTTGGCGAGCGCCTGGAGCGCCGCAGCTAGACCCTTGCGTTCGAAGCCGGAGCCAACGAAAAGATAGACGGTGGCGCCGGTCGGAATGTTGTGGCGCGTCAGCACCGCATTGCGGTGAACCGCTTTCAGATTCGGATGAAAGACGTCAAGATCCACCCCGCTGTAGATGACATGAAGTTTTTCTGCGGGGAAGTTGAAATGCCGTTGAATTTCTTCTTTCACCATCTGCGAATTGCAGATCACCGCCTTGAGCCGGGAGCTTGCGAACAGGCGGCTTTCAGCGGCGAGGACGTGGCGATGGTAAGGGTTCAGCAGGATGGACAGTTTGCCGAGCGGGCCCAGGATGCGGCGGCGCTGGGCCAGCCATTCGCGATGAACGCCATCACCGGCACGATAGATATCGCAGCAGGGAATCCGCTCGTGCGACTGCACCAGATCGAAATCATGGGTTGCCAGCGAATGGCAGACGCAGCGGGCGAAACTCTTGTCGCGCCAGACGTTGCCGAGATAAAACGGGTCGCAGATCAAGGGCTCGAATTCGGCGCCTTTGGGCCAGCGCCGCGTCACCATGGTCAACGATACGCCGTCTGCATCCAGGGCGCGCATGGCATTGGCGACAAACCGTTCGGCGCCGCCAAAAGGGGTGTAGCGCTGGCGGACAAGCGCGATTTTCATTGCTTGGCCGGCGCTCGCAGCAATTCCTCGGCGGCCTTCAGCACTTGTTCTAGTGGAATGGCGTTCAGGCATTCGCTCACTTTGCCGCCGCCGCAACCGTCGTTGCCGCAGGGGCGGCAGGTATGGGCGGAGGTGAGGATGCGGTGCGGCACCTGCCATGGCCCCCACTCGATTTCGCCGCTTGGGCCGAACAGGGCGAGCGTCGGCGTCTGCATCGCGGCAGCGATATGCATCGGCGCGGAATCGACGCCGATGAACAATTTGGCGCGGGCGGTCAACGCTGCCAGTTGAACGAGCGAAAGTTGCCCGGATAAATCCACCACCGACTGGCGCAGTCCGGCGAGGATGGTTTGGGACATCGTCAGTTCTGCCGTTGCCGGTGCGGCGGTGATGACGATGCGATGCCCCTGCGCCTGCAGCGCGGCGATCAGGGCGGTCATCCGTTCCGTCGGCCAGCATTTGAACAGCCAGCGCGAGGTGGGATGAAGATGGATGAAGCCTTTTTCCGGCAGGCCGTGTTCGGCCAGCAAGCCGCCGACGAACTTCTCCGCTTCATTGCCGGGTACCAGAGTTAGTCGGCGTTCATCCTGACCGGGATAGACGCCGATGCGGCGCAAGGCATCGAGGTTGATCTCTACCGTATGCCGGGTATTGACACTGGTGACTGGGAAAAAATGGCTGAAACTGGTGCGCCAGAGCTTGTTCTTGCCCTTCATTTTTCGCGCCACGCCATATTTCGCCCCGGTCAGGCGCTTGAGCCAGGCACCCCGATTGTGTTCGGTCAGGTGGACGATCAGGTCGTAGCGCCTGGCTCGCAGCGCCGACAGCAAACGCCATTCGGCGCGAGCCTGGGTTGAAACCCCGGCGGATTTCCATTTCCGGTCGATGGTGTGCACCTGGCTGATGGCGGGGTGAAAGGCCAGCATTTCCGCCGTGTCCTGATAAACCAACGCATCGATTTCCAGATGCGGCGCATGGTTCTTCAGCACGCTGAATACCGGTGAGGTCAGCAGCACGTCGCCATGGTGGCGTAGTTTGATGACTAATACGCGACGAAGCGTAGACAGGTCGATGGCGTCTTTAAGCATGACGCGAACAATAGCAAAATTTCGCCACTTACCCAATGGGCGATCAATCGGCATCTCTATTGCCTGGTCGGATAACGGCAGAATCCTGTGTTAGAATGCCGACCGTGTTTTAGTTTCGGCATCGCATTGGCCTTTGGCAAATGTGAGCCGGCACTGAAACCGATGGTTTCAGGTGTCCGTTCCGCCTTCCGGCGGACGGGTTAAACGGGAAACAGGTGAGTCCAGCGATGGATAAAGCCTGTGCTGCCCCCGCAACGGTAAGTGAACGCGAACGCATCAACCATGCCACTGTGGCGTAAGCCATGGGAAGGCGGTGCGTTTTTTCACGAGCCCGGAGACCGGCCTGGAACTGATACGGAAATACTGCGGGGTTGCGGTAGCCGAATGGCCTTCATTCCTGTGCCATTCTCGCGGTATTTCCATTGTTCTCACCACGGTATGCGGGGTCGCATGCCGAACGATGGAAAATATGATGAAATCTCTCTTCAAGTTTAGCCTGGTCTCTCTGGCCATTCAGGCATCCACGGCATCCGCCGAGGAAATTCCGCTTTATCACGGCGATGAAATTGTTGTCACCGCGACACGCACGCCTCAGCCAGCAAGCGCCTTGCTGAACGATGTCACCGTTATTGGTCGCGACGAAATTGCACGGGCAGGACAGTTCACCCTGTCCGGTCTCCTGGCGATGCAACCGGGCATCCAGCAGATCGCCAATGGCAGTCCCGGCGCCAACGCCGCCGTATTGCTGCGTGGCGGCAGCGCCGGCCACACGCTGGTACTGGTCGACGGTCAGCGTATCGGCTCGGGCACCCTCGGCTCGTCGAGTATGAGCGCGGTCGCCTGGTCGCGCTTGCCGTTGGCACAGATTGAACGCATCGAAATCCTGCGCGGGCCGGCGTCCAGCCTCTACGGTTCGGACGCCATCGGCGGCGTGGTGCAGATATTCACGCGCCGTAGCGAAGGCGCGCCGCGTTTCGAAGCGGAAGCGGGTGCCGGCAGTTATGGCACTACCTCGTCCAGCGTCGGCACCAGCGGCTCCAGTGGCGGGCTGCACTACAGTTTCAGCGCGTCACAGTTCCGCACCAGCGGCTTCAACAGCACCGGCAATTCCACTGCCAAGTCCTACAATGCGGACGCCGACGGCTTCGCCAATCAAAGCGCGAGCGCAAATCTCTTCTACGACATCGCACCCGGCCACGAAATCGGCATCAACGTTTTTCAGAGTGACGGACGTAACAGCTACGACAGCGGCACCACCCCTGCCGCTGCCGCCAAGCAGTACGAAAACGGTCTAACCGTGCAGAACTACAGCGCCACCCTGAAGAACCGTCTGGCCGAAGGCTGGAACAGCGCCCTGCGCATGGGGCGCGCCACCGATGACACCACCGCCTACACCAATAGCGCCATGACTAGCATCGTGCGCACCGACCAGGATCAGATAAGCTGGCAGAACGACGTCCGGATGGCAGGCGGCAATCTCCTGCTCGGATGGGAGAGCCTCGACCAGAAGATCGGCGGCACCAGCGCATTCACGCTCAAGGGCCGCACCGTCAAATCCGTGCTGGCCGGCTGGACTGGCCGGATCGGCGACCAGCGCCTCCAAGCCAACCTGCGCCGCGACGAGAACTCACAGTATGGCAGCAGGAACACCGGGGCGCTGGCCTGGGGCTACCAGATCGACGAACGCTGGCGCACTCAGGCTTCCTACGGCACGGCCTTCCGCGCGCCGACCTTCAACGATCTCTACTATCCGCTCACTGGCGGTTACGTCGGCAATCCCAATTTGAAACCTGAATCGGCGCAGAGCCGGGAACTCGCGCTGCATTATGAGCGGACTGGTCATCATGCCTCGGTCACCTGGTACCTCAACCGCGTCACCGATCTCATCTCCTGGTCCGGCGTCACGTCGCCGGTCAACGTCGGCACGGCGCGACTGGAGGGCGTGACCTTCGCTTATGCTGGACAGATCGCTAACCTCGATACCGACGCCAGCCTCGACCACCTCGACGCCAAGGACGCGGGCACCGGCAAGCCTCTCGGACGGCGCGCCCGCACCACCGCCAATGCCGGTATCGGTCAGACGCTCGGTTCTTGGCAATGGCGCAGCGAAATGCAATTCGTCGACAAACGCTACGACGATGATGCTAACATCAGGCGACTCGGCGGCTACG
The DNA here is from genome assembly GCA_021373185.1 of Betaproteobacteria bacterium. GTDB lineage: Bacteria > Pseudomonadota > Gammaproteobacteria > Burkholderiales > Sulfuricellaceae > Sulfuricella. The sequence continues at coordinate 132,412 of JAJFTF010000031.1, forward strand.
GCCTGCTCAATCTGCAAGGTAGCTACACCGTGAAGCGCGACTGGTCGCTGTTCGCCCGCATCAATAACTTGTTCGACAAGAAATACGAAACGGCTGCCGACTTCGCGACACCCGGTGCCAACGTCTTCGTCGGGCTGCGCTACTCGCCGAAATAAACTTAAACCGTTCAATTATCATGCCCAGCCGCCGCCGCGCTTTCCTCGTCCTCACTGCCCTTGCCATCCTGGCGGTGGCGAGCGGCTTCGTGTCGCTGGCGGTCGGCAGCCTGCCGGTGTCGGTGCCCGAGCTTCTCGCCATATTTTCCGGCCAGGATGCCGGTCTCGCCGGTGAGGTCGTGCGCGGGCTGCGCCTGCCACGCACGCTTGGCGCTTTCGCCTGCGGCGGCTTGCTGGCGCTGGCCGGAGGGTTGATGCAGGTGTTGTTACGCAACCCGCTTGCCGATCCTTATGTTCTTGGTATTTCCGGGGGCGCTGCCGTAGGTGCGTTGTCGGCCATGCTGGCGGAATTGGCGCTGGTCTTCATCAATCTCGCCTCCTTCGTGGGCAGCTTCGCCGCCATGCTGCTGGTTTTCGGTCTGGCTCGTGGCGACAATAGCTGGACGCGCACTCGCCTGCTCCTGACTGGCGTCATCGTCGCCGCCGGCTGCGGCGCGGCGGTGGCACTAATCCTTTCCATCGCCCCCGAGCAAAAGCTGCACGGCATGTTGTTCTGGCTGATGGGTGATGCCGGCCACATCGTCAATCCATGGCCGGCGTTATGGACCCTCGCTGTTGGACTGGTTGCCGTGATGCCCTTTGCGCGCGAGCTCAACTTGCTGGCACGCGGTGAGGTGCTGGCCGGATCGCTTGGCGTTGTCGTGCCGCGCTTGAGGCGGCTGGTGTATGTGCTGGCCTCGCTGTTCACGGCGGTGGCCGTCACCACCGCTGGCAACATCGGCTTCATCGGCCTTGTCGTACCGCATCTGCTGCGGCTCGCCGTCGGCAACAACCAGCGCCTGCTGCTACCCGCCGCCGCGCTGGCCGGTGGCAGCCTGCTGGTGCTGGCCGACACGCTGGCGCGCACCGCCGTCGCGCCGCAGCAGTTGCCGGTCGGCGTGCTGACCGCATTGCTCGGCGTGCCGGTGTTCCTGTTTCTGTTGGGTCGCCAGCCGGGGGGCCGATGAACACTTTTCCCCCAGCCTTCTTTAATTCCGGCATAACGCCTGCTGCGCAGGCATTGATTTTCTCTGAAACACCGGCGCGTTTTCCGAAGACGGAGGTGATTGCGGTTCGCTTCGCTCGAAATTTAACGGCTGCGCTTTCTTTTTCTCCCGCTTGGCGGAAGCCCAGAGGCGGCCCGGCGGAGGTGTTATGACGATGGCGTTACTCGAGACCGCCCAGCTCGACGTCGTCATTGGCGGTTGCACCGTTTGCCGCAAGCTCGACTGGCGCGTGATGCCGGGCGACCGCTGGGCGATCCTTGGCAAGAACGGCGCCGGCAAGTCGACGCTGTTATCCACTGTCGCCGGGTTACGCCCGCACGCTTCTGGTGCAGTGCATATCGCCGGGCTTTCCGCCTACGCCACGCCGCCGCGCGAACTGGCCAAGGTGCGCGGCTACCTGCCGCAGGTGCAATATGACCCCTTCGCCTCCGCCGTCCTCGAAACGGTGCTGGTCGGGCGGCATCCTCATCTTGGCCGTTGGGACTGGGAGTCGTGCGAAGATCGTCGCATCGCCGAAAGTGCGCTCGCTGAAGTGGGGCTCACCGGCTTCGCGGAGCGCCAAGTGCAGACGCTCTCCGGCGGCGAACGCCAGCGTCTCGGTCTTGCCCTGTTGTTCGCCCAGAAGCCACGCCTGTTTTTGCTCGACGAACCGCTCACGCATCTCGACCTTAACCACCAGGTGGCGCTGATGGATCTGCTCGCCAAGCGCGCCGCACAAGGCGCGGGCGTAGTCGCCGTACTGCACGACCCCAGCTTCGCCGCTCGCTACTGCCAGCACGCCCTGCTGCTCTTCGGCGACGGCGACTGGCTCGCCGGGCCGGTAGCGGATATCGTTACGGCGGAAAACCTCTCGCGCCTCTACGGCCACCCGCTGCTGCAGGTAGCCGGCTGTCCCTACCCCATCTTCATACCGGAGTAATCATGTTCCGACCGCTGCTCGCTCTTCTCGCTGGCCTTATCATGTCCATGACATCGCTCGCCCATGCTGATTGCCCGCGTATTGTCAGCCAGTCGCCCTACATCACGCGCGCCCTCGAATGGATGGGCCGCAGCGACTGCATTGTCGGTATCAGCCGCTACGACAAGCTCGACTTGCCGCGCACCGGTGGCATCATTGACCCGGATGCCGACGTCATTGCGCTGCTCGATCCGCAGGTGATGATCACCTCCAGGTGGACCGCTGCGGCGAAATGGCAGGCTATGGCGCCAGCCGGCGCGACGGTTCTGCGGGTGGACGGCTTCAAGGGAACGGACGATATGGAGCGTACGCTTCGGCAGATAGGCCGTGCCGCCGGCGTCGCCGACATCGACGCGCGCGTGGATCGCTTCGCCGCCGAGTGGCGCGCAGCGGCGGCGAAGGTAAACGGCGGTAACCGCCGCGCTGTCATAATGACGGCCTGTAGCGGTGCGCCTTATTCCTTTGGCCGTGGCACTACGCTGTACGAACTCTTCTCCAGCGCTGGACTCCAGATCGTCGCCGATCACGACGGCATTCGCAATTTCCGTCCTGACGGTCCGGTCGATGAACTACCGCGCTGGTTAGACAGCATACGCCCCGAGATCATCTTCGCCCTCAAGAACAGCCTCGACGAAGCCTGCAACGTCGCACTAGTGCGACCGAACACCATGATCGTGCCGCTCGACGGCGAATACTTCAACCATCCCGGCCCCGGCTTGCTCAAAGGGCTGGAGCAACTACGTCAAGTGCTAGTGCCATGAGCGGATTTCATCCATCCCCCAAAGGGTTTCCACCCCTTCCGTCGAAGCTGCACGGCGGCCTATTTCTTCCCCAGCTTGGCGCGCGCGGTTTCCAGATGCTGGCAAAATTGCTCGGCACCGTCGAGAATGCGCGGTATGTGACGTTGAATCAATTGCGGCGGCACAAAGTAGAGATTGTCCTGCGCTACCGCCGTCATGCTGGTCCAGCGCTTCCAGTCGTCCAGCCACTCGGGGCGCGCGTCGCCCATGCCGCTGGCGATAATGACGTCGGGGTTCGATGCGATGACGCCTTCGACGGTGATTTTGGGCGTCAGCACCGGCAGATCGGCAAAAATGTTCTCGCCGCCACAGAGACGAATCACATCGCTGATGATCTGTTTGCCGTTGATGGTCATCAGCGGCTGTTTCCATATCTGGTAAAAAACGCGCAGTTGCGGTCGTTTCGAGTAGCGCGCGGCGAGTTGCGCGTAGCGCGCGCGAAAACGTGCGGCGGCGGCGTTGGCGGTCGCTTCGGTGCCGGCCAGGCGACCGAAGTCTTGCAACGACTTGGCGATGTCCTCGATCCGGTTGGCTTGCGTGAGATAGACCGGCAACCCCAGCCTGCGCAGTTTGGCGATGGAGGCCGGGGCGTTGCCGCTTTCCCAGCCGATGACGAGATCGGGTTTCAGCGCCGCCACCGCTTCGAGATCGAACCGGGAGTAGCCGCCGACGCGTGGCAGGGATTTCGCCGCCTCTGGAAAGTCACTGTAATCGACGGTGCCGACGATGCGCTCGCCCGCACCTGCGGCAAACAGCGTTTCCGTCACATGGGGCGCGAGGCTGACGATGCGTTGCGCGGGGCCGGCGAGCTTCAGTTGGTTGCCGGTGTCATCGGTAATCGCCAACTCGGCGGCTACTGGAAAAGACACAGTGGCGAGTGCGGCAAGCAGTATTGCAAAACGGGAAATCATGTCAAGTCCTTGCTTGAGCATATTGGGGGAGTCCGCAGGATTCAGAAAAAATTGCACGCTAAGACCCGGGGATCGACTATAGCAGTCGATGAAATGAACGATCGTATTATACGATATTATGATAATCTGGATATTGGTCCCTGCCTGCAAGTAACAAAACGTTGGTGTCCATTTTTTTCAGCTTACCTCAATGAAGAGAAGACAGGTTTAATGCAGTTCGTCGATAGTTTTTGCCGATCTGATCATGCCGTGTTCGAAGCTGATAAGGTGAAGTATTCTTGTCACGTGTGGACTGGCGTGAATTTGTAATGGGCCACAGCGATCACTGTTTCAGCGAGGCCGAGCGCGCTGCCGTCTACCGTGCCATCGCCGAGCGCCGCGACATGCGCCATTTCCGGCCAGACCCGGTTGCCCCTGAGATACTGCGCCGCCTGTTGGGTGCGGCACATCAGGCGCCCAGCGTCGGGCTGATGCAGCCATGGCGTTTCATCCGCATCGTCCGGAGCGACCTGCGTCAGTGCATTCATGCCTTGGTGGAGGAAGAGCGCCAGCGTACGGCCGCCGCTCTTGGCGCACGCCAGGAAGAATTTTTGCGCCTCAAGGTCGAGGGCATTCTCACCTGCGGCGAATTGCTGGTGGCGGCCTTGCCTGACGGGCGCGAACGCCATATCTTCGGTCGGCGCACCTTGCCGGAAATGGATCTTGCTTCAGTCTCTTGCGCCATCCAGAACCTGTGGCTGGCGGCTCGAGCCGAAGGTCTGGGCTTGGGCTGGGTGTCGTTGTTTGATCCCGATGCCCTCGCCAGCCTGCTGGCCATGCCGTCGGGTAGCAAGCCGGTTGCCGTTCTCTGTCTGGGGCATGTCGAAGCATTTTATTCGGCACCCATGCTGGAGCTGGAGGGCTGGACTCAGGGGCGGCAACTGGAAGACATGCTATACCTCGATGAGTGGGGGATTCCGGCATGAAAGAACTGATCCTCGGCGGCGCCCGTTCGGGCAAGAGCGCCTTGGCCGAGCGTCTGGCCGAAAGCAGCGGGCTTGATGTCGTCTACGTCGCCACGGCGACGGCGGGCGATGCTGAAATGGCCGGGCGTATCGCCCATCACCAGAAACGCCGCCCCGCCAAGTGGGGCGTGGTGGAAGAACCTCGTCAACTCGCTGCCGCGCTTCAGGTTGCGGCTGATCCCGGTCGTTGCCTGCTGGTGGACTGCCTGACCCTGTGGCTGAACAACGTGATTGCCGATGATGCGCTGTTCCAGCGCGAGCGCGCCGCATTGCTGGAAACCTTGCCCGGCCTGCCCGGCCGGATCATCCTGGTGAGTAACGAAGTCGGCATGGGGATCGTGCCGCTGGGCGAGCTTTCCCGCCGTTTCTGCGACGAGGCCGGGCGCTTGCACCAGGATCTGGCGCAGTTGTGCGAGCGGGTGACATTAGTTGTGGCAGGCCTGCCGCTTATCTTGAAAGAACATAAACAATGAGTTTTGAATGGTTGAACAAATCGGCTCAGGCGATTGATCCCGTGGTGCTTGAAGCCGCAAAAGCCCGCCAGATGCATCTGACCAAGCCGCCCGGCTCGCTCGGTTACCTGGAGGACGCCGCCATCCGCCTCGCCGCCATGCAGAGCACGCAGCAGCCTGACCTTTCGCGGGCGCGCATCGTGGTGTTCGCCGCCGACCACGGCATCGCCGAGGAAGGCGTGTCGGCTTTCCCCCAAGCCGTGACCGGCCACATGATCCACAATTTCGTCACCGGCGGCGCGGCGATCAGCGTGCTGGCACGCAATCTCGGCGCCACTCTGGAAGTGGTGGATGTGGGCAGCGTTGCTGATACCGGCGCCATGTCGGGCGTCATCGTGCAGAAAGCCGGCACCGGCACCGCCAACTTCCGCCGTGGGCCGGCGATGACCGAGCCGCAGCTGGCGGCGGCATTGCAGGCCGGTCGCGATGCGGTGGATCGGGCGTTGAAAGACAAGGTGCAGATATTCATCGGCGGCGAGATGGGCATCGCCAACACCAGTGCCGCTACCGCCATGGCTTGTGCGCTGCTGGGCAAGGCGCCGCAGGAAATCGCCGGGCCCGGCACCGGGCTTGCGCCGGAAGGCGTGGCGCACAAGGCGCGGGTGATCGGCGAATCGCTGGAATTGCACCACGCGGCGATGACTTCGCCGCTGGAAGTGCTGCGCCATGTCGGCGGCTTCGAGATCGCGGCGCTGGCCGGCGCTTACATTGCCTGTGCCCAGGCCGGCCTGCCGGTTCTGGTGGACGGCTTCATCGCCAGTACCGCCGCACTGGTTGCCATGAAAATTCGCCCTGATGCGGCGGCCTGGTGGTTCTACGGCCACGCCTCCGCCGAGCCCGGTTACGTGCGTTTGATGGAGGCGCTGCAGGCCCGACCCTTGGTGGACTTGGGTTTGCGTCTGGGTGAGGGAAGCGGCGCTGCCGTTGCATTGCCTATCCTGCGGCTTGCCGCCGCGTTGCATGGCCAGATGGCGACCTTCGCCGAGGCCGGCGTGGCGGAAAAAAGCCATGGCTGAAACGCCGTCTACCCTGATCGATCTCCTGCGCCACGGCGAACCCGAGGGCGGAACCCGATTTCGCGGTTACACCGACGATCCGCTGAGCGAGCAGGGCTGGGCGCAGATGCGCGCGGCAGTGCAGTCGGAGGAGCAATGGGATGTCATGGTTACCTCGCCGCTGTTGCGCTGCGCCGAATTCGCGGCGGAAATCGCGGAGCGCATCGGTGTGCCGCTGGAAACCGATGCGCGCTTTCAGGAAATCGGCTTTGGTGAGTGGGAAGGTCGCACTTATGACGAGCTGCATCTGAGTCAGCCCGGGCGCCTCGATCTTTTCTTGCGCGACCCGGCTCGCCATACACCGCCGGGCGGCGAAAAACTGGATGATTTCATCGAACGGGTGACGGTGGCCTGGCTCGAACTGCTGGCACGCCATGAAGGCAAAAAAATCCTGCTGGTCGCTCACGGCGGCGTCAATCGCGTGATCCTCTGCCATGCCCTGCAAATTCCCACGCAAAACCTGTTCCGGCTGGAAGTGAAATTCGCCGGCAGGAGCCGCCTCCGGGTGCTCGGCGGCGGCGATGAGTCCTTCCCGCAACTGGTGTTCCACGGCACATGAAGGCGCTGCTGCTGGCGGTACGCTTCCTGACCTGCATCCCGATCCCCCTGCGCGATGAATTTACACCGCAAGGCTGGGGGCGCTCGGCGCTGACTTATCCGCTGGTCGGGCTGCTGATCGGAGCGTTGCTGCTGGGCCTGCAGCGGCTCGTCGGCCATGCCGACCCGCTGCTTCAGGCGGCATTGTTGACGGCGGCCTGGGCGTTGCTGACCGGCGGCTTGCACTTGGACGGCCTGGCCGACAGCGCCGATGCCTGGGTAGGCGGCCACGGCGACCGCGAGCGTACCCTGGCGATCATGAAAGACCCGCGCAGCGGCCCCGCTGCCGTTTCGACGTTGGCGCTCACGCTGCTGCTGAAATTCGCCGCCCTCGCGGCGCTGGTAAAGATCGACGCCGGCCCGGCGCTGTTGCTCGCCCCACTATTGGGGCGCAGTGCGCTGGTCGTACTGCTGCTGACCACGCCTTATGTTCGGGCCGGCGGCATGGCCTCGGCGATTGCGGCCCACCTGCCGCGAACGGTGGCGCTGTTGGTGTTGCTGCTGGTCGTGGTTGGCGCGGTGCTGACCGGGAAACCGGGGGTGCTGGCGCTGGTTGTTGTGCTGGTCACGCTGGCGCTGCTGCGCTGGATCATGGTGCGGCGGCTGGGCGGCATGACCGGCGACACGCTCGGCGCTGCGGTCGAGCTGACCGAAGTGGCGGTGCTGGTCGCCCTTGCGCTGGCGCCATGACGGGCATGGCCGCACCCCTGATCGCTGTTCTGGCGGCTATTCTCGACCGCCTGCTGGGCGAGCCGCGGCGCTGGCACCCGCTGGTCGGATTCGGTCGTCTGGCGCAGCAAGTCGAAGCGCAACTCAACGGTTCCGCATCTCGCCGCTGGCGCGGTGTGCTGGCGGTCGTTTTGCTGGTCGGCGGTTTCATTTTTCTGATTTTTCTGATGCGGCACAGCCTTGGCGTATGGGGCTGGTTGCTGGATGCGGCATTGCTCTATCTGGCCATCGGTGCGGCCAGCCTCAAGCAGCATGCGGATGCGGTGCGTTGGGCGCTGGCAGACGGCGATCTGGATGCGGCGCGGCGCAATGTAGGCCTGATCGTGAGCCGCGACACGATGGACATGGACGAAACGGCAGTCGCTACCGCAACCATCGAGTCGGTGCTGGAAAATGGCTGCGATGCGGTGTTCGGCGCGCTGTTCTGGTTTTTCGTGGCGGGTGCGCCGGGGGCGGTGGCTTACCGTCTCGCCAACACGCTGGATGCGATGTGGGGCTACAAAACCGCGCGCTATCTGCATTTCGGCTGGGCGGCGGCGCGGCTGGACGATCTGCTCAACTGGATTCCGGCGCGGCTGGTGGCGCTGACTTATTCGATTCTCGGCAATACCGGCGTGGCATGGCGTTGCTGGCGCAGCCAAGCGGCAGGCTGGGAGAGCCCCAACGCCGGGCCGGTGATGGCGGCGGGCGCGGGCGCACTGGCGCTTCAGCTTGGCGGTACAGCGATCTATCATGGCCAGCGGGAATCCCGGCCTGACCTCGGCGCAGGGCGGGCACCCGAGGCGGCGGATATCGCCCGCGCTACCGCCTTGGTGGATCGGGGCGTGATGCTGTGGCTGGTGCTGGCATTGATCGGAGGGTGGCTGATTGCCTGATTTGCTCGAACATGGCGGACGTATCCGGCAGGCGGCGGCGCATTACGGTATTCCGGCGGCGGACTGGCTCGACTTGTCGACCGGCATCAACCCCGTCGGCTGGCCGGTGCCAGTAGTGCCGGGCGAGTGCTGGCGCAACTTGCCGGAAGACGGCGACGGGCTGGAACAGGCCGCCTGCGACTATTATGGCTGCACCGATTTGCTGGCGACGGCCGGTTCGCAGGCGGCGATCCAGGCGCTGCCGCGCCTGCGCCCGCCGTGCCGGGTGGGCATGCTGGCGCCATCGTACGCTGAACATGCCTTGGCATGGACGCAATGCGGCCATGATGTGGCGGCGCTGGTGCCGGCTGATATCGAAGCTGCCCTTGACCGCCTCGATGTGCTGCTGCTGGTCAACCCCAACAATCCCACCGGCAATTATTTCACCGCAGCAACGCTGTATGGCTGGCAGCAGCGGCTCGCAGCACGCGGCGGCTGGCTGGTAGTGGACGAGGCGTTTATGGATGCAACGTCGCAGCACAGCCTGGCTCCGTGCGCGGGAGTTGAAGGGCTGGTGGTGCTGCGCTCTCTCGGCAAGTTCTTCGGTTTGGCCGGGGCGCGGGTCGGCTTCGTGCTGGCTTGGTCGGCGTTGCTGGTGCGTCTGGCAGAAGCGCTGGGGCCGTGGACGCTGGCCAATCCGTCCCGCTGGGTGGCACAGCAGGCGTTGCAGGACGAGGGCTGGCAGCTTGCCGAGCGCCAGCGGCTGGCGCGGGAATCGCAGCGGCTGGCCGGGTTGCTGGCGCGCCATGGACTGACCCCGAGCGGCGGCACCGCGTTGTTCCAGTGGCTGGAAACTGGGCGGGCAGCGACCATTCAGGACGCGCTGGCGCGACAGGGCATCTGGGTGCGCCGCTTCGACACTCCGGCCAGCCTGCGCTTCGGCTTGCCGGGGACGGAAGCGGAATGGCAGCGGCTGGAAACGGCGTTGCGGGGGCTGCGATGACCGCAAAGACCTTGATGGTTCAAGGCTGCACGTCCGACGCCGGCAAGAGCGCGTTGGTGACCGGCCTATGCCGCGTTCTTTACCGTCGTGGCAAGCGCGTCGCGCCGTTCAAGCCGCAAAACATGGCGCTGAACAGCGCGGTGACGACCGACGGCGGCGAGATCGGGCGCGCTCAGGCGGTACAGGCGCAGGCCTGCAACCTGCCGCCGCACACCGACATGAACCCGGTGCTGCTCAAGCCGAATACCGATGTCGGCGCCCAAGTGATCATCCATGGTCGCGCCATCGGCAACATGGACGCCCGGCATTACCATGAGTACAAGCCGCAGGCGCTGTCCGCAGTATTGGAATCGCATGCCCGCCTCGCTGCCGGCTATGAAGTCGTGGTGGTGGAAGGGGCGGGCAGCCCGGCGGAAATCAATCTGCGCGACAACGATATCGCCAACATGGGTTTCGCCGAGGCAGTGGATTGCCCGGTGCTGCTGGTAGCCGACATCGACCGTGGCGGCGTATTTGCCCATCTGGTCGGCACGCTGGAGTTGTTGTCCGCTTCCGAGCAGGCGCGGGTATGCGGTTTCGTCATCAACCGTTTTCGCGGCGACATCGCGCTGCTCCAGCCGGGGCTGGACTGGCTGGAACAGCGCACCGGCAAGCCGGTCATCGGCGTGCTGCCTTATTTGCACGACCTCCATCTGGAAGCCGAGGACGGCCTCGGGAAGAAGTGGGCGGGAAACACACCGAAAGAGACTTGTTTACGGGTAGTCGTGCCTTTGCTGCCGCGCATCAGCAACCATACCGATTTCGATCCGCTGCACCTGCATCCCAATGTCGATTTGCAGTTTGTCGGGGCGGATGTGCCCGTGCCGCCTGCCGATCTGATCATTTTGCCCGGCAGCAAGAATGTGTGCGGCGACCTCGCCTGGTTGCGTGCCAACGGCTGGGAAGAGGTCATTCTTCGCCATTTGCGCTACGGTGGCCGGTTGCTTGGCATCTGCGGCGGCTTCCAGATGCTGGGGCGGCGCATTCGCGACCCGCTCGGGCTGGAGGGCGAGGCTGGCGAGAGCGCGGGTCTGTCCTTGCTGGACATGGAAACCGAACTGAAGCCGGAGAAACAATTGCGCCGCGTCAGCGGCAAGCTGGCATTCGCCGATGCGGCAGTGCGCGGCTATGAAATTCATGCCGGAGTGAGTGCTGGCGCTGCCTTGCTCCAGCCGGCAGCGCGGCTGCAAGGCGGCGATGACGGTGCCATCTCGGCGGACGGCCACGTTCTCGGCACCTACGTGCATGGCCTGTTCGACCGGCGAGAAGCCTGCGATGCCCTGTTGCGCTGGGCCGGCATGGAGGCGCCGGCAGTGCTGGATTACGAGGCGTTGCGCGAAGCGGGAATCGAGCGCATGGCGGATGCGGTCGAACATCATCTGGACTGGGGAAAGCTCGATGCATTTTTTGCCTGAGGGCTAAAAAACCGTTAAAACACTTTCAAAACGCACTGTTACTAGTTGACTAAGCGGGATTTTTCCAATTATAGTGTCGCTATGGAAGCAGAGCTTAAGGTCCTGGAAGATAAAATCGTTCAGTTAGTACAACTGAATCAGCGTTTGCGCGCTGAAAATTTGCATGTCCGGCAACAACTGGCCAGTGTGCAAAACGACAACAAATCCCTGTCAGAAAAAATGACCAGCGCCAAGAGCCGGCTTGAGGCACTGCTCGACCAGATTCCCGAGGATGAAGCATGAGTGTTGAAGCCAAGGGTCTCGATGTCACCATCATGGGCCGCGAGTTTCGCGTCGCCTGCCCGGAAGACGAAAAGCAGGCGCTGCTGGATTCGGTTTCCTACCTCGACAAGAAAATGCGCGAAATCCGCGATGCCGGCAAGGTGATCGGGGTGGAGCGCATCGCCATCATGGCGGCGCTGAATATCGCGCATGAATTCCTCGGCACCCGCCTGGCCGGCAGCTTTGACATCGCCGAGTACAAGCGTAGAATGAATTCCATGCAGGCGCAGATCGACCAGGCACTGGCCGATCAGGATGAGTTGTTCTAGCTTTTCCTTCTCGCCACGATTTCCCGAGTTGCTCCCTGCGGTGTTCGTCCGGGCCATATATTCTTTAACCGATTTGCATAGTCTGGTTGCGGCTGCTACGAGTGCTGTTGTGCGCGTCCTTTTGCGGATGTGCCTGATGCGCTCAGGTTGCGACCACCTTGAACCCTTGGTTCAAGATGCTGGTCTGGACGGCACACGCGGGGGCTTTATTTCTTTCCTTCCTCTCTTCTGGTTGCGTCGTGAACAAGCGTGAATTGCGCGCCACGCTGCGCCGTGCCCGCCGCGCCATTCCCGTGCGCCAGCGCCGCCATGCCGCCGAAAGTTTGCGGCGGGTGGCCTTGGCCAAGGGCTTGCTGCTGCGCCATCGCCGCATCGGTTTCTATGCCTCGACCCACGAAGAAATGGACCTGATGCCCTTGTTCAACCAGGCGCTATGGTTGGGCAAGGCGTGTTTCCTGCCTGTCGTCCCGCCCCGGTTTCGGCGCCAACTCGGCTTCAGCCGGATCACCGCGCTGCCGCGCTGGTATCTCAACCGTTTCGGCATCCACGAGCACTGGACACCGCGCCCGGTGCGCGCCTGGCAGCTCGACCTGCTGTTCGTGCCGCTGGTCGGCTTCGACGAGGCATGTCATCGCCTCGGCATGGGCGGCGGTTTCTACGATGCCAGCCTGGCTTATCTGAAGCGCCGCAAGCAGTGGCGCAAGCCGTTGCTGGTCGGCGTCGGCTACGAATGCCAGAAAGCTGAAGAAATTCCGACCGACCCCTGGGACATGCATCTGGATGCGGTGATTACCGAGCGCAAAATCTATTGGTCGAGAAAGGATTAGAAACATGCGCTACTGGCTGATGAAATCCGAGCCCGGCGATTGCAGCGTCGACGACCTCGCTGCCATGCCCGGTAAGACCGTGGCCTGGTACGGCGTGCGCAATTATCAGGCGCGCAATTTCATGCGCGACCAGATGAAAGTGGGTGACCAGGTGCTTTTCTATCATTCCAATTGTGCCGAACCGGGTATCACCGGGTTGGCGGAGGTTAGCCGGCTGGCCTATCCTGATCAGACCCAGTTCGACCGGAACAGCCACTATTTCGATCCCAAGGCGACACCGGAAACACCGCGCTGGTTCAATGTCGACGTGCGGCTGGTGAAGAAAGTCCGGCTGGTCAGCATCAAGGAGCTGCGCACCTATCCCGAGCTTGAGCGGATGCGCGTCTTGCAGAAGGGCAACCGGCTGTCGATCACGCCGGTGGACCCCATAGAATGGGAATTCATTCTGGGAATTTTGTGATTCTGGAAAAGCCATTGACCGCCGATAAACGCAGATTGGTGCCGGTAAAAGCCATGCACGGACCTCTATCCGTGTTCATCGGCGTTTATCGGCGGTTCGACTGATGGAATTCTGGCTGCTCTATCTCGCTACCGGCGTCTTTGCCGGATTCCTTGCCGGCCTGCTCGGCGTGGGCGGCGGTTTGGTCATCGTGCCGGTGCTGGCGTTCATCTTCGCGGCGCAGCATTTCCCGGAAGCGCAGATCATGCACCTGGCCCTCGGCACTTCGCTTGCCAGCATCATGTTCACTTCGATTTCCAGCCTGCGCACCCATCACGAACACGGCGCGGTGGCGTGGCGGGTGGTGCGCGGCATCGCGCCCGGCATCGTCATCGGCACCTTGGCCGGAGCAGCGCTGGCGGCGCAGCTTTCCACCCATTTCCTCAAGGTGTTTTTTGTCGTGTTCCTGTACTACGTCGCTACCCAGATGGTCATGAACATCAAGCCCAAACCTTCGCGCGAATTGCCGGGCGCAGTCGGCATGTTCGCGGCGGGCGGCGTGATCGGTGCGGTGTCGAGCCTGGTGGGGATTGGCGGCGGCACGCTGTCGGTGCCCTTCATGACTTGGTGCAACATCAAGCTGCATCAGTCGATCGGCACTTCCGCCGCGATTGGCTTCCCCATCGCGATGGCGGGGGCGGCGGGGTATGTCGTCAATGGCTGGACGGTGGCGGGCTTGCCGGCGCATAGCCTGGGTTTCGTCTATCTGCCGGCGCTGGCCGGATTGGTGGTGGCAAGCGTGTTGACCGCGCCATTTGGTGCACGGCTGGCTCATCGCCTGCCGGTGGCCCGGCTGAAAAAATTCTTTGCCCTGCTGCTCTATGTGCTGGGCACGCGGATGCTGGTCAGTCTCTGGTAATTTTACCCCGTGTTTTTTTTCTCTCCGCCTTGTTCTGGTACATCAGGGTATCTGCCTGTGCCAACATTTCCTTGAGCGAATAGGGGCAATCGGGGACGCATTCCACCACGCCGACGCTGATGGACAGGTTGTAGGGCCGGCTCTTTTTTGCGTTGAAGGCGGCGATGTTGTCCTGAAAGCGCTGGGCGATTTGTTCGGCGCTGCTGGCCGCCGGTTCGATGGCGACGATGGCGAATTCGTCGCCGCCCATGCGTGCGATGATGTCCGAGCCGCGGAATGTTTCCTTGAGCAGGTGGGCGGTCTGGATCAACGCCTGATCGCCTTCCTTGTGGCCGTAGGTATCGTTGATGACTTTCATATCGTCGAGGTCGGCGAAAATCAGGTAAAAGGCGCTTTGCTTGCGGCGCGACAGCTTCATTTGATGTTCCGCCAGGGTCATGAAGCCGCGCCGGTTGTATAGGCTGGTCAGGTCATCGACGAGCGACAGGATGCGCAGTGCCGCTTTCATCCGTTGGCGTTCGATGGCATAGCGAATGGAACGTACCAGCAGATGGCCGGTCACTTCGCCCTTGACCAGATAATCCTGGGCGCCGGCGCGTACCGCCTGGATGCCGGTATTGACGTCGTCCAGTCCGGTGAGGATGACGATGGGCGTATCCGGCGAGGCATCTCCGGCTTTTTCCACGGTTTCCATGCCGCTGCTGTCCGGTAGCGACAAATCCAGCAGAATGAGATCGTATTCCTGGAGTGTCAGGATTTCCTGCGCAGCCCTGAGACAGTCCACGTGCTCCAGCTTGATGTGCGCATGCGGTACTTCGGCCAGCGCTTCGCGGATCAGGCGTACATCGCCGGGGTTATCCTCCACCAGCAGAACGCGGATTTCCTCGTTGCCGATCATTGGCTGGAATTTCCCGGCAGTTTGACCACCGTCAGCCAGAAGCCTTCAATCGCCTTGACGATCTCCATGAACTGATCCAGTTCCACCGGCTTGGTAATGTAGCAGTTGGCGTGCATGCCATAAGCTTGCGCGATATCCTTTTCTGCCGCCGAAGTGGTGAGAATCACCACCGGGATATGCTTGAGCCGTTCGTCGGATTTAATCAGGCGCAGCACTTCGCGGCCATCCATCCTCGGCATGTTGAGATCGAGCAGGATCAGATCGGGCAGCGGCAGGCTGTCGTAAGGCGCCTCCTGATGCAGCATCGCCATGGCTTCGAGGCCGTCGTTGGCGACATTCAGGTTGACTGCGATTCGCGCTTCTTTCATGGCTTCGCGGGTAAGACGCACGTCGCCGGGATTGTCCTCGATCAGCAGAATATCCACAGCGTTAACGAGTTGATTGTGGCTCATGATGTTGGCTGTTGCCTTTCCAATGTTGTCGGTATGGTGAAATAGACTGTCGTACCCTTGCCGAGTTCAGATTCTACCCAGATACGCCCGTGATGTCGCTCGACGATGCGTTTGCAGATTGCCAGGCCGATACCGTTGCCAGGATATTTTTCGCGGCTGTGCAGGCGCTTGAAGACCAGGAATATCTTGTCGAAGTATTCCGGTGCAATGCCGATGCCGTTGTCACGTACCGAAAATATCCAGGTGTTTTCTTCGTGCCGGGAAGAGATGTGGATTTCAGGCGTTTTTGCGCTGTGAAACTTGATGGCGTTGCCGATCAGGTTTTGCAGCAATTGGCCGATTTGCGAGTGGATGGCCGGGACGATGGGCAGAATGTCTTGCGTGATGAGCGCATGATTTTCCTCAATCAGCGGTTTGAGATTCATCAACACCTCTGCCAGCACCTGGTTACAGTCGGTTGGTTCGGGTTGGCCGCTATCGATGCCGACCAGCGCATAAGCGAGCTGGTCGTTGATCAGGCGCTGCATGCGGGTGATGCCTTCCACCGCGTAATCGATGAAATCGTGCGCATCCTGATCCAGCTCGTCGCGGTAGCGACGCTCCAGTAGCTGAACAAAACTCGCCACCATGCGTAGCGGTTCCTGCAAGTCGTGCGAGGCGATATAGGCGAATTGTTCCAGGTCGGCGTTGGAGTGGGATAATTCATCCATGCTTTCCTTGAGCACTCTTTCGGTGATGTGGTGCAGCTCGATTTCCGCCTGCAGGTCGCGGGTACGTTCCGCCACCCGCGCTTCCAGTTTGACATTGGCCTTATGCAACACCTCTTCCTCGAATTCGTGGCGTGCCAGATTGAAGCGCAACTGCTGCTGCCGCCACAGGAAAATAATGGTGACTGCCGCGCCGCCGATCAGCGTGGCGACCAGCAGCGCCAGCAGCTTCGCCCGCTGGTGAATCGGCGCATAGAACTCCTCCTTGTCCATCTTGGCGACCAGCATCCACGGCGAATCCTTGATCCTGGTGGTTGCACCCACCACCGGCTTGCTCCGATAATCCAAGCCCTCGACGATGCCTTCCTGGCCGAGTGCAACTTTTGCCGCGAGCAACTGTGTCTGGCTGAGGGGGATGCTGAGCGTCGCCGCAGTCTGTCGGCGATGGCGCAATTCGTTGAGAAATGTCACTTTGTCGCCGTCGCGCCGCACCAGCAGGGTTTCCGCCGACGGGCTGGGCGTTGGCCAGGCCTGGATCAGCGGGTAAAGAAAGCGGTAAGGGTCGATCTCGAACACCAGCGCGCCAATTTCGCCCGAAGGTGCGCTATGGTGGGAAACGGCTAGTGGCACGCACAGATCGAGGTGCAAGGTTTTCCCGTCGACGGAATAGTGGAAGTCTTGCAGGGTCACACTTTTCCGGCGTAGCGCTTCGCGCATGGAGGCGATGGTATGGGCGTCCGGTCGAGCGCCGTCGTCGGGGTACGAAAGCATGACCTTGCCTTGAGTGTCGAGCAGATAAATCCGGCTGTAATGGCGTGTATGGCGCGGCGCAGCCATCCATGCCAGCAGCGTATCGCGCAGGTTGTCGTCGCGGCGTCCTCCTGCCAGCCATTTGTCGGCGATCGGCGGCATGAACGAAGTGGCGAGGATGGATTTCGCCTCTGCGATCCGTTCCTTGCGCCACTCGGTGATCTGTTGCGTTTTCAGGCTGGCGATGGCGGCCAGATCGTGTTGCCGGGCAAGTTTTTCGCGGGCGAGCTGGTCTTCATAGTAGAAATAGCCGGCGGTGCCGACACCCGCAGCGAGCAACAGGAAGATCGCCACCATGTTCCATGGCAGCAGGCCCGGTTTTTGCCAGGAACTCGACATTATGTCTTGCCCGCTTTTTTGCGTTCCTGCAACAGGCGCAGGAAGTCATCTGCGGGCAGAGGTCGGCTGAAATAAAAGCCCTGCATTTCGTCGCAGCCGTTTTCGCGGAGCAGCGCCAGTTGTTCTGCGGTTTCTACTCCCTCGGCGATCACCTTGAGATTGAGGCTGTGGCCGAGGGCGATGACCGCGCGGGCTATCGCCAGGTCATTGGGGTCGCTGGTGATGTCGTGGATAAAGGACTGGTCGATTTTCAGCTTGTCGAGGTTGAAACGTTTCAGGTAGCCGAGCGAGGAAAAGCCGGTGCCGAAATCATCAATCGACAACTGTACGCCCATGCTCTTGAAACCAAGCAGGGTAGCGAGGGTTTCTTCAGTATCCTGCATCAGGATGCTTTCGGTGAGCTCGAGCTCCAGCCGGGCGGGGGGCAGGCCGCTGTCGGCAAGGGCTTTTTCTATGGCATTCATCAGCCCGGGCTGGCGGAACTGGCGCGCCGACAGGTTGACCGCCACGCGCAGGGTGCCATATCCCAAGTCGTGCCAGGCCTTGGTCTGGGCGCAGGCTTGCTGCACCACCCATTCGCCGATCGGCACGATCAACCCGGTTTCCTCGGCAATAGGGATGAAATTGGCGGGCGAGATCAAGCCCAATTCAGGATGGCGCAAGCGGATCAGGGCTTCCATGCCGATGATCGCACTGCTGGCGATGTCCAGTTGGGGCTGGTAATGCAATTCGAATTGCTTAAGCGTGAGGGCGTGGCGCAGGCTGTTTTCCAGCACCAGCGTTTCGAAGGTGCGCACGTTCATGCCCTGGGTATAAAACTGGTAATTGTTGCGCCCCTGCTCCTTGGCGCGGTACATGGCGACGTCGGCGTTCTTGAGCAGGGTCTGGGTGTCATCGCCATCGTCGGGGTAGACGCTGATGCCGATACTGCTGGTGATGGTAATTTCCTGATCCTTGACCAGGAAAGGCTGGTTCATGGCGGTGAGCAGGGCTTTGGCCATTGCCACAATTTCGCCGAGATGATGCACTTCGCCCATCAGCACCACAAACTCGTCGCCGCCGCTACGCGCCAGCGTATCTGGCGCATGGATGCAGCCGTCGAGACGCCCCGCCACTAATTGCAGCAAACGGTCGCCGAAGTCGTGGTTGAGCGATTCGTTGATGTTTTTGAAACGGTCGAGGTCGATCAGCAATAGCGCGGCTTTGTAGTGCTGATGCTGGCAAGTCGCCAGGGTCTGGCTGATGCGGTCATGCAGCAGCGTCCGGTTGGGCAGCCCGGTCAGGGCGTCGTGGTGGCCGAGGTAGTTGATGCGCTCCTCGTCCGCCTTGCGCTGGGTGATATCGGTAAACGTGCCGACGAAATGGGATGCTTCGCCCCGGTCGTCTTTGACGATGCCGATATCCATCCACTCTGGATAGATTTCGCCGTTCTTGCGCTTGTTCCAGATTTCGCCCTGCCAGTGGCCGGATGCCAGCAGGGAATCCCACATCTCGCGGTAGAAGGCGTCGTCGTGGCGCCCGGACTTGAGCAGGCGCGGCGTTGCGCCACGAATTTCCGCCAGGCTGTAGCCGGTGATCCGGGTAAAGGCGTCGTTGACGTTGAGGACAGAACCGGCGGTGTCGGTGATGACGATCCCTGCGGTGCTGCTCTCGAACACCTTGGCGGCAAGGCGCAAACTTTCCTCGTTGCGCCGGCGCTCGGTGACGTCGTCGTAGATTGCCACGATCTCGCCATTGGGTAGCTTGTAGATGTAATTGTCGCGCCAACCGGCGATGCGCCCGTCCTTATAGAATTTGACGGGAAAGCGTTCGGCTTCGCCGCTTTGCTGGACGCGCTTCAGCACGTCGATAAAGCCGAAATCCCTGGCGGCGGGGAAAACCTCCAGCAGTTTCTTGCCGACGACCTGATCGCGGCTGAGGTGTTCGATCTGTTCTGCTGCCCGGTTGAAGGCGCTGAACACGAAATCCTCACCGTTCTCCGACGGTTGGTATACCGCTACCGCGCTGCCCATGTGCTCGAACAGCGCCGTCAGGCGCGCTTCGTTTTCGTGGAGCGCGCGACCGATGCGTTGACGTTCGATGGCGTAGCGCATCACGCGGGCGAGCAAATGGGAGGTCGCGTCGCTTTTTACCAGGTAATCCTGGGCGCCGGAACGCACCGCCTCAACCGCCAGTGCTTCGTCGTCGAGGCCGGTCAGCACCACGATCGGGGTGTCCGGCGCCGCTTGTTCGATGTTCTTGACGGTATGCATGCCCTGGCTGTCGGGCAGAGACAGATCCAGCAAAATTATCGCAAATGATTTCTGCTTCAGGATTTTCAGCGCATGGCCGAGATCTTCCGCCCACTCAAGGTGGAAGCGCGGTTCGGTGTTTTCGGCTAACGCTTCCTGAATCAGGCGCGCATCGCCGGGATTATCCTCGACCAGCAGGGCGAGGATGGTTTCGCCGGTCATTTGCTATGCCCGTCCGGCAGTTTGACCACCGTCAGCCAGAAGCCTTCGATCGACTTGATGATTTGCATGAACGCATCGAGTTCCACCGGCTTGGTAATGTAGCAGTTGGCGTGCAGGCCGTAAGCCTGGACGATGTCTCTTTCCGCTTCCGAGGTGGTGAGCACGACCACCGGGATATGCTTGAGCCGGTCGTCGGTTTTGATCTGGCGCAGGACTTCGCGGCCATCCATCCTCGGCATGTTGAGGTCGAGCAGGATCAGGTCGGGCTGCGGTTGATCCGCATAGCCATTCTCGCCGCGCAGCATGGCCAGCGCTTCGACGCCATCGTTGGCAACGCGCATATTGACTGCGATTTTACTTTCCTTGAGCGCCTCTTCGGTAAGGCGCACATCGCCGAGATTGTCTTCCACCAGCAGGATGTCGATGACGTTGGCCGTGTATTTCATGGTGCTCCTCTTTGGTTCGGACAGCATGGTACTCGACTATATTATCAGTCGCGCCCGATGAAAAGCGGGCGGAGCGTTATTCCGGGGATTTTTCCGGCATCGCCGGCAAGGTAAAGCTGAATGTCGAGCCGTGCCCCGGTTCCGATTCTACCCAGATATGCCCGCCATGGCGTTCGACAATGCGTTTGCACACCGCCAGGCCGATGCCGGTGCCGGAATATTTTTCTCGCGAGTGGAGGCGC
>JAJFTF010000047.1 GCA_021373185.1 Betaproteobacteria bacterium
AGGCTGACACCCTCGGGCTTGAGGGTGGCTGCGATACCGGACAGATTTTCGCCTTTCTTCACCGGCCCATAGGTTTCACGGGTGGACCCGCCTTCTTCGGTGGCCTTGCCGAGCAATTTCTTGTCCAGCGGAATGCTTGCCCTGATTTCGGGCTTTACGGTTTCAGCGGGTGCTTCAGTCGATTTTGCCGCGGCGGGTTGAGCTGGGACGACTTTGGCCACAGGCGGTGCAACCGGTGCGACCGACACTTGGGCTTCACCATAGCCGGGCGGATCGAGCAATACGGTATATTCCCGCACCAGACGCCCGGACGGCCAATCGATCTCGATCAGCATATCCAGGAATGGTTCGTCGATAGGTTTGGAGGAGGTGATCTTGAGGTAGGGGTCGCCGTTCTTTTTCTGTTCAACGCTGAAGCGGATGGCGGAGAGTGCGGGTGAGCGCTCGATCCTGGCTTCCTTGAAAGCTTCAAGGGACGCGAAATTGGCCCGGATCGAGCCGAGATCCTTCTTGTCTACGGACAGAAGTTCGATTTCGCCTCTGAGCGGCTGCCCCAGCGTTGATGTCACTGTCAGCCTGCCCAACCCCGCAGCAAGGGCTGGCACCGATGCCAGCAGCATCATGCCGGCGGTTACCCAGGCTTTTGTTTTAAATTTCCGATCCATGCGCCACCCTAATAATAGTTTTTTTGGCTTTTGAGCCTATGTCAGTAGGTTTCGTGCCCCACGGCGCAACGGCCCTCCGGGTTGCGGCCGGTAAAGCGCGTCTGCTTTGCCGCTCGAACTCGCCATTGGCTTCGCCTCGCTTCGCGCATCCATCGCTTTCTGGCCGCAACGCGGGGCATGAAACCTACTGATATTGGCTCCTAACTAAATTAACATCATGGGGTTAGTGATGCAAGCTTATATCGCACATTACATTAGCGCGTTCATTTACAAGTTTGTAATGTTGCAATAACAGGCTCGACTGAAACCAGCAAAAAACCCCGGCCAACGCGATAAACGTATCGGCCGGGGCTCAATTTGCTCAATTTTCAAGCTTCGATCAGGATGCGCAGCATGCGGCGCAGCGGCTCGGCCGCGCCCCACAGAAGCTGGTCGCCGACGGTGAAGGCAGACAGGTACTGCGGCCCCATGTTGAGCTTGCGCATACGCCCCACCGGCACGGTCAGCGTACCGGTAACGGCGGCTGGCGTAAGTTCCTTCATG
This sequence comes from Betaproteobacteria bacterium, assembly GCA_021373185.1. Classification (GTDB taxonomy): domain Bacteria; phylum Pseudomonadota; class Gammaproteobacteria; order Burkholderiales; family Sulfuricellaceae; genus Sulfuricella. The sequence continues at coordinate 1,209 of JAJFTF010000047.1, forward strand.
GTGATTTCGCGATCGTTCGGCACCACTTTCACCCAGTCGTTGTGCGCGGCGATGATCGAATGAATCTCGTCCAGCGGCACGTCCCTGGTCATCTTGATGGTCAACGCCTGACTGTGGCAGCGCATGGCGCCGATGCGCACGCACAGGCCGTCGATCGCGATCTGGTTGCCGCTACGGCCTAGAATCTTGTTGCACTCGACCTGCGCCTTCCATTCTTCCTTGCTTTGGCCCGATTCAAGCGCCACATCGATCCAGGGAATCAGCGAGCCGGCCAGCGGCACCGGCCAGGCATCGACCGGATAGCGGTCGGAACGGATGAAGTCGGCCACCTTCTTGTCGATCTCCAGAATCGCCGAAGCCGGATTATCCACCAGCGCCTTCACTTCGTGATCGATTGCGCCCATCTGCTGAATCAGCTCGCGCATGTTGCGCGCGCCGGCGCCGGAAGCGGCCTGATAGGTCATCGGGCTGATCCACTCAATCAAGCCCTTGTCGAACAAACCGCCAATCGCCATCAACATCAGCGACACTGTGCAGTTGCCGCCAACGTAAGTCTTCACTCCCTTGGCAAGGCCGTCTCTGATTACATTGCCGTTGACAGGGTCGAGAATGATGATGGCGTCGTCCTTCATGCGCAGGGTGGAGGCGGCATCGATCCAGTAGCCGTTCCAGCCGGCGGCGCGCAGGTCGCCATACACCTCCTTGGTGTAATCGCCGCCTTGGCAGGAAATGATCGCGTCCATGGCTTTCAGTTCGGCGATGTCCTTGGCGTCCTTCAACGGCGGCACATCCTTGCCGATATCCGGGCCCTTGCCGCCGGCGTTGGAAGTGGTAAAAAACACCGGTTCGATCTTGTCGAAATCCCGCTCTTCACGCATCCGCTGCATCAGCACCGAACCGACCATGCCGCGCCAACCAATCAATCCAACTCGCATCATGTTGCTATCCTTAATAAAAGCAATTTACCGCAGTTCAAAATAAAATCACAAAGCCGCCACTACCGCGTCGCCCATCTCGCTACAAGAAACCTTGCGCGTCCCATCCGTCCAGATATCGACGGTGCGCAAACCGTTGGCCAGCACCTTCTTCACTGCGCCTTCGATGCGCTGGGCCATTTCCTCGCTATTGAAGGTATAGCGCAGCATCATCGCCACCGACAAAATGGTCGCCAGCGGGTTGGCGATGTTCTGTCCGGCGATGTCCGGCGCGGAGCCGTGGCTCGGCTCGTACATCCCCTTGTTGTTGCTGTCCAGCGAAGCGGAAGGCAACATGCCGATGGAGCCGGTGAGCATCGAGGCCTCGTCGGACAGGATGTCGCCGAAAATATTGCCGGTAACCATCACGTCGAACTGTTTGGGCGCGCGCACCAGTTGCATCGCCGCGTTGTCGACATACATATGGGACAGTTCGACGTCGGGATAATCCTTCGCCACTTCGATCATGACCTGGCGCCACAGTTCGGTGGTTTCCAGCACGTTGGCCTTGTCCACCGAGCACACCTTGCGGTTGCGCTTGCTGGCAATGCCGAAAGCGACATGGCCGATGCGGCGGATTTCCGACTCCGAGTAGCGCATGGTATTGAAACCTTCGCGCTCGCCGTTGGCATTGGTATGAATGCCGCGCGGCTGGCCGAAATAGATATCGCCGGTGAGTTCGCGCACGATCATGATGTCCAGCCCGGAAACCACTTCCGGCTTCAAGGTCGAAGCGCCGGCCAGCTCCGCGTAGAGCAGCGCCGGGCGCAGGTTGGCGAACAGGTTGAGTTCCTTGCGGATGCGCAGCAGACCCTGCTCCGGCCGCATCGGTCGCGGCAGGGTGTCGTAGTTCCAGCCGCCGACCGCGCCGAGCAGAACGGCATCGGCGTCCTGCGCCAACTTCAGCGTCGCCGCCGGCAGCGGATCGCCCGCCGCGTCATAGCCCGCACCGCCGATTGGCGCTTGTTCCAGCTCGATTTTCATGCCGTCGCTGGACAGCGCTTTCAACACCTTCACCGCCTGCGCGACGATTTCCGGGCCGATGCCGTCACCCGGCAAGACTGCAATTTTCATCTTAACTCCCGTGAAGCGTGAGGGGTAAGGCGTGAGGGGAAAGCAACCGGCCTGCCGACCGCGCCTCACCCCTCACCTCTCACCCCTCACGCATTAGTAAACACCCACGGCTCCGTCTGGCGCCGCTGTTCTTCATACGCCTTGATCTTCTCCGCGTGCTGCAAGGTCAGGCCGATATCATCGAAACCGTTGAGCAGGCAGTATTTGCGGAAATGATCGACTTCGAAACTGATGCTGTGCCCGCCCGGGGTGGTCACCAGTTGCCGCTCCAGATCCACCGTCAGGCGATATCCTTCGCTCGCCGCAGTTTCCTTGAACAAACGATCCACGTCGTCCGCATCCAGCACAATCGGCAGGATGCCGTTCTTGAAGCAGTTGTTGAAGAAAATATCGGCGAAGCTCGGCGCGATGACCGCGCGGAAGCCGTAATCCAGCAGCGCCCACGGCGCATGCTCGCGGCTCGAGCCGCAGCCGAAATTCTCGCGCGCCAGCAAGATCTGCGCGCCTTGATAGCGCGGCTGATTGAGCACGAAATCCTTGTTTAGCGGGCGGTTGCTGCAATCCTGCCCCGGCTCGCCGTGGTCGAGATAGCGCCACTCGTCGAACAGGTTCGGGCCGAAACCGCTGCGCTTGATCGACTTCAAAAACTGCTTGGGGATGATGGCGTCGGTATCGACGTTGGCGCGATCCAGCGGCGCCACCAACCCTTCAAGCCGGGTGAACTTGTCCATTTACTTGACTGCCTTCTGGATGGCTTCGCCGCCCTTCTCGATATCCTGGCCGACGCCGCGGACGGTATTGCAGCCCACCATGCTCACCACGCCCGCCACAATCGCGGTCAATACCACCAGTTTCACGGCAACAAAAACGGCTATTTTCTTCGGATTCATCATTTCACCTCGCTCATCAATTCACGCACATCGACGAAATGCCCGGCAATCGCCGCTGCTGCGGCCATTTCCGGGCTCACCAAATGAGTTCTGCCGCCTTGGCCCTGCCGCCCTTCGAAATTGCGGTTGGAGGTCGACGCGCAGCGCTCGCCCGGTTCCAGACGGTCGGCATTCATCGCCAGACACATGGAACAGCCGGGGTCGCGCCATTCGAAACCGGCCTCGACAAAAATCTTGTCGAGCCCTTCCTGTTCGGCCTGCTGCTTGACCAGGCCGGAGCCCGGCACCACCAGCACTTGCTTGACGTTGGTCGCCTTGCGCTTGCCTCGGGCAATCGCTGCGGCAGCGCGCAAATCTTCAATCCGCGAGTTGGTGCAGGAGCCGATGAACACCTTGTCCACGGCGATCTCGATAATCGGCGTGTTGGCCTGCAAACCCATGTAAGCCAGCGCCCGCTCGATGCCGGAACGCTTCACCGCATCGGCTTCCGCCAGCGGGTCGGGCACCTTGCCATCCACCGTCGTCACCATTTCCGGCGAAGTGCCCCAAGTCACCTGCGGCTTGATGGCAGCGCCATCCAGTTCGACCAGCGCATCGAAATGCGCGCCCTGATCGCTTACCAACGTACGCCAGTAAGCCGTCGCCTTGTCCCACAGATCGGCCTTGGGCGCGAACGGACGGCCCTTGATGTAATTGATCGTGGTGTCATCCACCGCCACCATGCCGGCGCGCGCACCGGCTTCGATCGCCATGTTGCACAAGGTCATGCGCCCTTCCATCGACAGCGCGCGAATCGCCGCGCCGCCGAACTCGATCGCGTAGCCGTTGCCGCCGGCAGTGCCGATCTGGCCGATCACCGCCAGCGCGATATCCTTGGCGGTGACGCCTTTACCCAGCACACCTTCCACCCTGACCAGCATGGCTTTGGACTTTTTCTGCAGCAGGCATTGCGTGGCCAGCACATGCTCGACCTCGCTGGTGCCGATACCGTGGGCCAGCGCACCGAAAGCGCCGTGGGTGCTGGTATGCGAATCGCCGCATACCACTGTCATCCCCGGCAGGGTCGCACCCTGTTCCGGGCCGATGACATGGACGATGCCCTGACGGACGTCGCCCATGCGGAATTCGGTAATCCCGAATTCCGTGCAGTTCTGGTCGAGGGTTTCCACCTGGAGTCGGGCGATCGGATCCTCAATGCTTTTAAACCAGCGCTGATAAATTTTTTCCGCCGCTTCGCTCAACTGCACGCCCGCTTGTTCCTTGGGCAGGCCGGTGGTCGGTACATTGTGATCGGGCACCGCCAGAATCGAGGCGGCGCGCCACGGCTTGCGTCCGGCCAGGCGCAGCCCTTCGAAAGCCTGCGGGCTGGTCACTTCATGCACCAGATGGCGGTCGATATAAAGCAGCGCGGTGCCGTCCGGTTCGGTATGCACCACATGGGACTGCCATAATTTATCGTAAAGGGTTTGTGCGCTCATGAACCTGAATAAAACGATGAAAAGCGGAAATTATCGCATATCTCTCGGGAAATCGGATAGTTACCAAGCAGAAAGGGATGGCGTCGCGGCTGAAGCCTGCGCACAAACACCTCACTCCATCCTCAACTTCCATGCCACCAATCCGAGCCCTGCCAAGGCACAGACCGCCGCAATGGTGAAGGTGATCTCCGGCCCCAGCATTTCCCAGGTAAAGCCGCTGTACAATCCGCCCAGCGTGCCGCCCACGCCAAACGACAGGCTATTATAAAGAGCCTGCCCCTGAGACTGGTGCCGCCCCTTGAAAAAGCGGTGCACCATCTGCACCGCAGCCGAATGGTAGGCGCCGAAGGTGGCGGCATGCAGCAACTGGGCAATTACGATCACGACGACCGACCCTACTCCCCAGCCGATCATCAAAAAACGCAGCACGGCGAAAGCGAAGCTCGCCAGCAGCACTTGGCGCAAACTGAAGCGCTTGAGCAAACGCGGCATCCACAGAAAAATGCCGATTTCGCACGCCACGCCGATTGACCACAGCAACCCCACGCTGCTCTTGGCATAACCATGATCGACCAGATAAATTGAATAAAAGGTGTAATAGGCGCCGTGCGCCGCCGCCATCAGGATGCCGCCGCCGATAAAAGCCAGCACTTCGGGGCGGCGGATGATGTGCCAGATCGGCAGATGGTCGGTGTGATGGGACAGCGCCTCCGCCTCGGGAATGTGGCGCGAGAACAGCAGCAACGCCGCCACCATTGCCAGCACCGCCCACGGCAGCCAGCGGATGGCGATGAAATCGAACAAATAACCCAGCCCGATCACGGCAACGATGAAACCCACCGAGCCCCACAAGCGAATGCGCCCATAGCGCGACGTCTTCTCGCCGAGATGGCTCAGAGTGGTGGCCTCCACCAGAGGCAGCGAGGCGCTCCAGAAAAAACTGGTCAGCGACATCACCACGAACATCCAGGCAAAACTGGTACCGAAAAAGACGCCGACAAAACTCAGCAGGCTCAATGCCACGGCGAGTTGGACAATGGCGACGCGCTTGCCGGATCGGTCCGACACCCAGCCCCAGATGTTGGGCGCGAAGATGCGCATCACCTGCAGCAGCGACATCAGGATACCGATCTGGACGGCGTTGAATTCAAGCGACTTGAGATACAGCCCCCAGAACGGCGCCATCGCGCCGACGAAGGCGAAGTAGAAGAAATAGAAGCCGGACAGGCGCCAGTAGGGAACGGAAGGCATATTCGTTATTTATTGCTTGAGAGTTTGAGGCCGTTCCCACGCGGCGACATCACCCGACATAAGGCGAAACAGGGGATGCGCTTCGGGCATCTTCAGATCGGAAAATCCGGCCAGCCTCACCGGATCGCGCACTTCGAGCTTGCGGCACAAATGCGTCCATTCATAAAACAACTGGCCGCTGGTCGCCGCGATCTGGCCCGGCCAGGGCGCCACAGCGATTTTATCTGCATCGAAACGATAATTCCGACGCAAGGCTTCGGCATGAATTCCGGCGAGATAAGCAGCGATGCCGCCGACCGGGTCAGGCAGTTCGCGAAAACGCGCCAACTGAGGATGATTGCGGTAGCCGCGAGTCTGTCCGAGCAGCACCTTCTGCGCCAGCAGCGCTTCGCGCCACAATGCGACCAAACCCTGGGCATCCAGATATTGCGGATGCAGCGTCCACAATCTCATGGCGCAAGCGAGGCAGGAAATCTCAAGAATTATTTGCCAGTGCTGCCCGGAATGCGCGGCGTATCCACCGCCACATCGGCATTCTGCGCGCGGTGGCGCAGGGCGTGATCCATCAGCACAATCGCCAGCATCGCCTCGGCGATGGGCGTGGCGCGGATGCCGACGCAGGGATCGTGACGGCCTTCGGTCGAAACCATTACCGGATTACCGGCCTTGTCGATTGAATGGCGCGGAATACGGATACTGGAAGTCGGCTTGATCGCCAGGTGGGCGACGATGTCCTGCCCGGTGGAAATGCCGCCGAGGATGCCGCCCGCGTGGTTGGAGAGAAAGCCCTGCGGCGTCAGCTCGTCGCCGTGCTCCGAACCCTTTTGCGCAATCGAGGCGAAACCGGCGCCGATCTCGACGCCCTTGACCGCATTGATGCTCATCATGGCGTAGCCGATCTCGGCATCGAGCCGGTCGTAAACCGGCTCACCCCAGCCCACCGGCGCGCCTTCGGCCACCACGGTGATTTTCGCGCCGACCGAATCGCCGTCCTTGCGCAGGGCGTCCATGTATTCTTCAAGCTGCGGCACGAAGCTCGCATCGGCGGCAAAAAACGGATTTTCGCCGACGTCGGCCCAGCGCTTGAACGGCACTTCGATTGGCCCCAGTTGCGACATGTAGCCGCGTATCGTCACGCCGTAGCGCTCCTTCAGCCACTTCTTCGCCACCGCGCCCGCCGCCACCCGCACCGCCGTCTCGCGCGCGCTGGAGCGCCCGCCGCCGCGATGGTCGCGAATGCCGTATTTATGCCAGTACGTGTAATCGGCATGGCCGGGACGGAAAGTTTCGGCGATGTTGCCGTAATCCTTGCTGCGCTGATCCTCGTTGCGGATCAGCAGCGCGATGGGCGTGCCGGTGGTCTTGCCCTCGAACACCCCGGAAAGAATCTCCACCGTGTCGGATTCGCGTCGTTGCGTCACATGACGCGAAGTGCCGGGCTTACGCCGGTCGAGTTCGCATTGGATATCCTCCGCGCTCAAGGCCATGCCGGGCGGACAGCCGTCCACCACGCAGCCGATCGCCGGGCCGTGGGATTCGCCGAAGGAAGTGACACAGAAAAGCTTACCGAGGGAATTGCCGGACATTTGTTTTCATCTCGCAAAATCAACCTGCTAAGTTTAACATAAGTGCCAATAACCGGCTTTTGGCCATGAAAATCCACCACCTCACCATCGAAGATGCGATCAAGAGCCTCAACAGCCGCCCAGAAGGGCTGTCCGCTCGCGAAGCCGTACGCCGGCTCAAGGAATTTGGGCCGAATCAGGTGGAGCGAGTCAGGCAGGAACCTCTCGCGCTGCGCTTCCTCAAGGAGTTCACCCATTTTTTCGCCTTAATTCTGTGGTTCGCCGCCACGCTGGCTTTCACCGCCGAAGCACTCAACCCCGGTGGCGGCATGGTGACCTTGGGTGGCGCCATTCTCGGCGTAATTCTGGTCAACGGCGTATTTTCCTTCTGGCAGGAGTATCGGGCGGAAAGGGCCATTGCTGCTCTGGAGAAACTGCTCCCGCGCAACGCAAAAGTATTGCGCAATGGCGCCGTCGCGCTGACCCCGGTCGAGCAATTGGTGCCCGGCGATGTCGTGCTGTTGCAAGAAGGCGACAACATCCCCGCCGACTGCCGCCTGATCGAGGCTTTCGGCGTCCGCGTCAACCTCGCCACGGTGACCGGAGAATCCCTGCCTAAAGCCATGGACGCCCATCCCTCCGACAGCGACGACCTGCTCCATGCGAGAAACGTCCTGCTCGCCGGCACTGCCATGGTTTCCGGCGAGGCTCGCGCAACGGTGTTTGCTACCGGCATGCACACTGAGTTCGGCAAGATCGCACACCTCACGCAAACGGCGGGCGAAGCACCCTCCCCGCTACAGAAGGAAATCGCCCGCACCAGCCGTCTCATCGGCACAGTGGCGGCACTGGTCGGCATCACCTTTTTTGTCATCGGCCACTTTCTGGGCCTGTCTTTCTGGGCCAATTTCACTTTCACCATCGGCATCATCGTCGCCTTCGTGCCGGAAGGCCTGCTGCCCACCGTGACCCTGTCGCTGGCGCTGGCCACCCAGCGCATGGCAAGGCGCAACGCCCTGGTGCGCCACCTGCCGGCGGTGGAGGCGCTGGGTTCGGCCACCGTCATTTGCACCGACAAGACCGGCACCCTCACCCTCAACCGCATGGCGACAAAGCAGGTTTTCCTGGACGGCGGGCTGATGGCGGCCACGCAGATCGGCGACAACCACCGCGATTTTCTCGCCGTCGCCCGGCTGTGCCACAGCTTGAAACGGTCAGAAAAATCCGGGCATGCGGAATGGCTGGGCGACCCGATGGAAATCGCCCTGCTGCAAATGGCCGGGGGAGCGGCGTTGGACTGGCCCAGACTGGACGAGATTCCGTTCGATACCGACCGCAAACGCTTTTCCGTCCTGCATCGCGCCCCTGAAGGTGCGATCCTGCTCACCAAGGGCGCGCCGGAAACCGTGCTGCCATTGTGCGGCACAGTACGACTGGGCGCTTCAGCACAACCGATCACGCCGGAAATCCGCCGGCAGTTCATCGCCACCCAGGAAATCATGGCGGCGCAAGGGCTGCGGGTGCTGGCCTTCGCCTGCCGCGCGGCAGGCGAAGAGCGCGGAGAAAAGCTGGAGCGGGACATGGTTCTGCTCGGCCTCGTTGCGTTGGAAGATCCGCCGCGCCCGGAAGTTCCCGACGCAATTCGCAAATGCTTTGATGCCGGCATCCGCGTCATCATGGTCACCGGCGACCATCCCCACACCGCGCTGGCCATCGCCCGCGAAATCGGACTGATCCGGGGTACCGACCCGTCCGTCATCAACGGCGAGGAACTGCACCGGATGTCCAACACCCAGCTCCAGCTTGCGCTGGATGCGCCGGAAATCCTCTTCGCCAGGGCCTCCGCCGACCAGAAGCTGCGCATCGTCACCGCGCTGAAAAGAAAAGGGGAAATCGTCGCGGTCACCGGCGACGGCGTCAACGATGCACCGGCGCTGAAAAAGGCCGACATCGGCATCGCCATGGGGCTGTGCGGCACGGAAGTGGCGCGGGAATCCGCCGACATGATCCTGCTCGACGATAATTTCGCCAGCATCGTCGCCGCCATTGAGGAAGGACGCGCGGTGTACGAGAACATCCGCAAATTCCTCACCTACATCCTCACCTCAAACCTGACCGAGGCCGTGCCTTTCCTTGCTTTCGTGCTGTTCCGCATCCCTTTGCCGTTGACCATCATCCAGATTCTGGCGGTAGATCTCGGCACCGATCTCCTGCCGGCGCTATCTCTCGGCGCAGAAAAACCTCATCCCGGCGTGATGAAGCAACCACCCCGCCCCCGCCACGAACGCCTGCTGAACTGGCCGCTGCTGCTACGCGCCTACCTGTTCCTCGGCGTAATGGAAGCGTCAGCGGCGATGGCGGCGTTTTTCTTCGTGCTGCACCATGCCGGCTGGCAATATGGACAGGCGCTGGCAGCCAACGACCCGCTCTATCTCCAGGCCACCACCGCCACCTTGACCGCCATCATCCTGATGCAGGTGATGAACGTGTTCCTTTGCCGCGACAGCCGGGAGTCCATCTTCAGGCTCGGCTTCTTCAGCAACCCGCTGGTTTGGGCCGGCATCGCCACCGAAATCGTGCTGATCCTGGTGATCGACTACGCGCCGTGGGGCAACTGGGTATATGGCACCGCGCCCATCGGACTGGATGTCTGGCTGTTCGTCATCCCCTTCGCTTTCGCCATGCTGGTGCTGGAGGAAATACGCAAATGGGCAACAAGAAAATATATACTGGAACCATGAAAGCCAACGATCAGATGAAAGAGCTACTGGCCGCCAAACAGGAATCGCTGCGGCGCAATCAGGCACAGAAATCGGCCAACAAGCTGGCCGATAAGCAGAACCGCTGGCAGCGTTTCAACCGCTTTGTCTGGGACAAGTCACGCGGTTAGCCGTCGCCAACTCCTGAATCGAGGTCTAACCATGCAGAAATTCAGCGCCCTGCTCCTGCTTCTTGTTCTTTCCCCGTTGGTCGATGCGGCAGACAGTTCCCTGCTGGCCGTCACCCCGATCAAGCTGAGTCCCCACGCTTATTATGTGAAAGGCCTATCCGGCGCGGCTTCCGCCGAGAATCAGGGTTACATGTCCAATGCCGGCTTCGTGGTCACCCGCAGCGGTGTGCTGGTATTCGATTCGCTCGGCACGCCGCCGCTCGCTGCAGAACTGATCCGGCAGATACGCAAGATCACCGACCAGCCGATCCGGCGCGTCATCGTCAGCCATTACCATGCCGACCACATTTACGGCCTGCAGGCTTTCAAGGCGGTGGGCGCAGAAATCTGGGCGCAACAGCGCGGCAAGGAATACCTGGTTTCCGACGAGGCGAGCAAACGGATGGCCCAGCGGCAAAAAACGCTATCGCCCTGGATCGACGAAACCACCCGCCTGCTGCCTGCCGACAAATGGCTGGATGGCAACACCCGCTTCGAAATGGGCGGCCTGCATTTCGAGTTGAATCATGTCGGCCCCGCCCACTCCGCCGAAGACCTGACGCTGTTCGTCAAGGAAGACGGCGTGCTGTTCTCCGGCGACCTGGTGTTCAAGGGGCGCGTGCCTTTTGTCGGCGAGGCCGACAGCAAAGCCTGGCTGGCCGCGCTGGACAAGCTGATCCGGTTGAAGCCCAGGATTCTGGTTCCCGGCCACGGCGAGGCCTCGACCGACGCCAGCACCGACCTCGCGTTCACGCGCGATTACCTGCGCTACCTGCGGGAAACCATGGGCAAGGGACTGGAAAACATGGAGCCGTTCGAAGAAGTCTACGCAAAAACCTCCTGGCAGCAGTTCAACCATCTGCCGGCCTTCGCCGAAGCCAACCGGGTCAATGCCTACAACACCTACCTCCTGCTCGAGGGCGAGGCGTTGCGCAAGAAATAAGTGACATCGACAATGTCTGATTGATTTCAAATATGCGAAGTCTCAGTCGCTGCATCTTCAAACCCTCGGACAACCGGGAACGGGTTGGCGTGACCCCTCATCTCTTGCCGCCGGCGCGCTTTCGTCGGATCATGAAGTTTTTCTTGCCCTGCTGCCTGTGATCATGACGCCTCCAACTTCTTCGCACCGTATCCGCCGCTGGCTGACCATCGGCTTCGTGGTTCTTCTCGCTGCCGCCGCCGTGTGGTGGCTGAAGCAGCCCAAGCCGGTTGCGGTGGCGATCAAGGAAGTCGATAAAGGCCGGGTATCTTCCACCATCGCCAACACGCGCGCAGGAACCGTCGAAGCCTGCTTGCGCACCAAGCTGTCGACGATCCTCGGCGGGCGCATCGAAGTGCTGGCGGTGAAGGAAGGCGACCATGTAAGCAAGGGGCAACTGCTGATGAAGTTGTGGAACGACGATCAGCAGGCGCAAAGCGCCTTGGCCCGAACGCAGTTGACGATGGCGCAAAAGCGCGTGGGCGAAACCTGCATCCTGGCCGACAACGCCGAGCGCGAAGCCGAGCGCCAGGCCAATCTGCGCGCCAAGGGCTTCGTCTCGGCATCCGCCGAGGAAACCGCCCGCGCCGGGGCGCAGTCCAGGCGCGCCAGTTGCGAAACGGCCAAAGCCGATGTGAATCAATCCGTCGCCCGTGTTCGGGCGATCAAGGTCGAGCAGGGACGCACCGTGCTTTACGCGCCTTTCGCCGGCACGGTCGCCAAGATCGTCGGCGAAGTCGGCGAATTCTCGACGCCCTCGCCGCCCGGCGTGCCGATGCCGCCAGCCATCGACCTGATCGACGAATCCTGCCTCTACATCAAGGCGCCAATGGATGAAGTGGACGCCCCGAAAATCCGCCCCGGCCAGCCGGTGCGCATCACGCTGGACGCACTGCCCAAACAGTCCTTCGCCGGGCACGTCAAGCGCGTCGCCCCCTATGTTTCCGCCGTCGAAAAACAGGCGCGGACGGTGGACATCGAGGCGGTTTTCGATCAGCCGGAGGCGACAGGCAAGCTGCTGGTCGGCTACAGCGCGGATATCGAAGTGATCCTCGCGGTGCGCGACGACGTGGTGCGCCTCCCCACCCAGGCGTTGCTCGAAGGCGGCAAGGTACTGGTGGTGCGCGCCGATGGTGTGCTGGAGGAGCGCAAGATCAAGGCCGGGCTGTCCAACTGGGAATACAGCGAAGTGCTCGAAGGGATCAAAGCCGGCGAGCGGGTCGTCATCTCGCTGGAGCGCGAGGGAGTAAAAGCCGGCGTCCGCGTCGTGGCGGACGAGAAAAATATCCCGGCAGGCAAATGAGCAACCCGCCCCAGATCGAGCTGCGCGGCGTCGAACGGGTGTTCCAGCTCGGCGACAGCCAGGTGCATGCGCTGCGTCGCCTTGACGTGAGCATCGCCCCCGGCGAATACGTCGCGGTCATGGGGCCGTCCGGTTCGGGCAAATCGACCCTGCTCAACCTGATCGGCCTGCTCGACCGACCCAATGCCGGCCTCTACCTTCTCGAAGGCCGCGACGTGACGACCCTTTCGCCGGACGAACAGGCGCGGGTGCGCAGCGAGCGGATCGGATTCGTGTTCCAGAGCTTTCATCTGGTGCCCCGCCTGACCGCTGCCGAGAACATCGCCCTGCCGCTGACCCTGGCCGGCATTGCACCGCGCGAGCGCGCCGAGCGGGTGGCCCTCGCCCTCGCCGATTACGGCTTGGAAGCGCGTGCCGACCACCGTCCCGACCAGCTATCCGGCGGACAGCGGCAACGCGTCGCCATCGCCCGCGCCACCGTCATGCAGCCGGCGGTGATCCTGGCCGACGAGCCCACCGGCAACCTCGACCGCGCCACCGGCGAAGAAGTGATCCGCCTGCTCGAACAGCTCAACGGGCGCGGCGTCACGCTGATCATCGTCACCCACGACCCCAACCTCGGCAACCGCGCCCGCCGCCAGTTGCTGATGGAGGACGGGGAACTCAGACATGACAGCGCGCTTGAAGGTGCGGCGAAATGATCCGGCCAAATGCATTTGACCCTGGATTTGCACGCATGCGCCCATGTCCGCGATCCGACGCTCCCGACACCCTCCCATGCGCGCCCCCGACCTGATCCGATTCGCCCGCGATGCGGCCATGGGCAACCTGTTGCGCACCGCCTTGCTGGTGCTGTCCGTGGCGATTGGCGTGGCCGCGGTGGTGGTACTGACCGCGCTCGGCGACGGAGCGCGGCGTTATGTGGTCAACGAGTTTTCATCCCTTGGCAGCAACCTGGTCATCGTCCTGCCGGGCCGTTCGGAAACCGGCGGTTTCAACCCGGCCAACGCCATCACCAGCACGCCGCGCGACTTGACCATCAACGATGCGCAGGCATTGCTGCGCGGCACGGCGATTCGCCGCCTGGCGCCGCTATTGGTCGGAACTTCGGAAATCAGCGTTGACGGCAAGCTGCGCGAAGTCATGGTGGCGGGCACCACGACGCAATTTATCCAGGTGCGCAACCTCGCCATCGCCCAGGGGCGTTTCCTGCCGGACGAAGACTGGGAGCGGGGTTCGGCGGAAGCGGTGATCGGCGCGACAATCCGCGATGAATTGTTCGGCCCCGAACCTGCGCTCGGCAAGCTGGTGCGCATCGGCGACCGGCGCTTCCGCATCGTCGGCGTGCTCAAAGCCAGCGGCCAAGGGCTGGGCATGAACAGCGACGAACTGGTCATCGTGCCGGTGGCGCTGGCGCAGGCGATGTTCAACAGCAATACGCTGTTCCGCATCCTGATCGAGTCGCGCAGCCGCGAAGATATCCCGGCGGCCAAAGCGCAGGCGGAGGAAATCATCAAACAGCGCCACGACGGCGAACTGGATGTGACGGTAATCACCCAGGACGCGATGCTGGCGACCTTCGACCGCCTGCTCGGCGTGATGACCATGGGCGTCGCCGGGATCGCCGCCATCAGCCTGGCTGTGGCGGGCATTCTGGTGATGAATGTCATGCTGGTGTCGGTCGCCCAGCGCACGGCGGAAATCGGCCTGCTGAAGGCGCTGGGAGCGACCGGCAGCGCCATCCGCCTGACTTTTCTGGCCGAGGCGGCGATGCTGTCGCTGGCCGGGGCCGTCGTCGGCTTCGTGCTCGGCCATGCAGGCGCAGCACTGATTCGCCACCTCTACCCCACTTTCCCGGCCTATCCGCCGGCCTGGGCGGTGCTCGCCGGGCTGGCCACCGCGCTGGCGAGCGGCATCCTGTTCGGCGTCACGCCGGCCCGCCGTGCGGCGGCGCTCGATCCCATTCAGGCGCTGTCGAAACGATGATCCGCACATCCGACGGCATTGTCCTTGCCTTGCGCGCCATTACCGCGCACCGCTTGCGCAGCTTTCTGACCGTGCTCGGCATTGCCGTCGGCATCGCGGCGGTGATCCTGCTGACTTCCATCGGCGAGGGCATCCATCGTTTTGTCCTGGCCGAATTCACCCAGTTCGGCACCAACGTCATCGGCATCGCGCCCGGCAAGATCAAGACCAGCGGCGCGCCGCCCTCGGGCATCCCCACCTCGGTGCGCCCATTGACGCTGGAAGACGCGCGCGCACTGGAACGCCTGCCCAACGTCGCGGCGGTGACTCCTGTCGTCTGGGGCAATTCCGAAGTGGGCGGCAACGGGCGCTTGCGCCGCACCACGGTGTACGGCGTCGGCCCGGATATGCTGACGATGTTCCGCCTCAAGATCGGCAGCGGGCAATTCCTGCCGCCGGAAGCGTCGGACAGCGCCCGCGCTTTCGTCGTACTCGGAGCCAAACTCAAGACGGAATTGTTCGGCGGCGACAATCCGCTGGGTGCGCGAGTACGCATCGGCGGCCTGCAATTCCGCGTGATCGGCGTACTTGAAGCCAAGGGGCAAATCCTCGGCATCGACATGGACGACACGGCCTACATTCCCACCGCCCGCGCACTGGAACTCTACAACCGCGACGGGCTGATGGAAATCCATGCCACCTACGCCGAAGGCATGCCCGCCAAGGCGGTGACCGACGCAATCAAAACGCAACTCAAGGCGCGCCACGGTCGCGAGGATTTCACCATCACCACCCAGGAAGACATGCTGCGCACGCTGTCGAAGATCCTCGACGTCCTGACCATGGCGGTCGGCGCGCTGGGCGGCATTTCGCTGCTGGTCGGCGGCGTCGGCATCGTCACCATCATGACCATCGCCGTCAATGAGCGCACCAGCGAAATCGGCCTGCTCACCGCTCTCGGCGCGTCGCGCCGGGTCATTCTCGGCTTGTTCCTCGGCGAAGCGGTGGCGCTGTCCGCCGTTGGCGGCGCGCTGGGACTGATGCTCGGCATCGGCATCGCGCAATTGCTGCGCCTCATCGTTCCCGCCCTGCCGGTGCATACTCCCATCCTCTTCGTGTTCCTTGCCGAAGCCATCGCCATCGCCATCGGCCTCGCCGCCGGCGTGCTCCCCGCACGCCGCGCGGCGCGCCTGAATTCGGTGGAAGCGCTAAGAAGCGAATGACCCCGAGTCTGCAATGGGCAAGCGGTGCAACTGCCAATTATTGGCAGGGAAACTTTGTTTTCTGTTCACCTTCGGGATGATGATGAGAGCGTCAATAATCACGACGTTTAATCGGCGTTTATTGGCGTGCAGCGGCGGTTAATCGCCGTTTTCAGCTTGAATATCGAATCAGCGCACCCAGACGACTACGTCTTCCAGCGCCTGACGGGTCTTTTCCGGCTGCGGGTTGATGCGGTAGCCGAATGCCGCCATCACCGCCAGGCCGTAATTGGCGCGGTCAAGCACCCCGGCCTCGGCCAGAACGCTCTCGGCGTCGTCGATATCGAAACCCTCGATCGGGCATGAATCGATGCCGCGCAGCGCGGCGGCGGTCATCATGTTGCCCAAGGCGATGTAGGCCTGCTTGCAAGCCCAGTCGAACAAGGCGCGCGGGCTTTCCAGCAGCCTGAAGTCGGACTCCTGGAACTTCCGGTACTTGGCCCGCTTCATCTCCACCACCTCCTCGGGCAGCTTCTGTACCCGGCGCATGATGTTCTCGATGTAGGCCGAATCGAAACGCATGTCGCCCTTGCGGCAAAGGATAGCGAGATAGTGGCTGGCGGTGGGCAGCGTGCCTTGCGCACCCCAGGTCACCGCCTTGAGCTTCTCGCGCAAAACAGGATTCTGGATCACCACAAAGCGCCAGGGTTCGAAGCCAAAGGAACTGGGCGACAGGCGACCCGCTTCCAGGATGAGGTCGAAATCCTGATCGGGAATCTTCTTCTCGGCATCGAATTGCTTGCAGGCGTGGCGAAACTGGAAGGCGGCAAGGATGTCTTCTGTGTCGATCATGGCGATCTCCCTTGAAATGACGATAGGGTGCAATCTTATCGTTTCGCTGGGCATCACGATAGCCGTAGCAATCTGCATGCAGCGCCCGGAGCTAGAATCATTAAGCTTCATTCCCATAGCAGTTTGTTTATAACAGGGGCATAATGCGTCTGTCTCCGGTCTCCTTTTTCATAACGCAATAACCGGACAGATGATTAACAAAAACATTAACAATCATGATGATAAGCTCACATAATGGCCGTCTCTATATTAATAAACGTCCTGACCCACGGGTCTCTTGATTAACTGTTAGGCTTGAAGGAATCCGTATGGGCGATGGACTGCTACGACAACGCCGAAACCTGATAACGACGTGCGTGCTTCTATGGCTGCTGAAATATGGCGATGTCAGTTTTTCAAAGTTCAGTCTTGCTGGATTTGATGTTGAATTTAAGAATCCAGAGGCACTGATCTTGGCTATCTGGATAGCTTTCGCCTATTTTCTGTATCGGTATTACCAGTACTTTTCGGGCGAGGGAACAGAGAAGCTCAAACGGGTGTTTGCGGCTGCGCTTGAACAGAAATGCGAGCCCATCATCACTAACCTCGTGAAGTCGCGTTATCCCACCAACAACGATGCCATACGTTACAGCTTTGCCTTCCTGAAGAGAGATGGTTGGCTCTATAAGGGTCATGCTCTAGGCGGTCCCTATGATCCGGCAACGGGGTCATCCCCTGGTAATGGGCACTTTGAGCTAGCAATTGGACGGTGGAAATTGTGGAAAGGAATTCTGTCAGCCATCGTTGATTCAACTTTCAGAAATAGCGTCGTTACAGATTACTTGCTGCCCTTCGCTCTTGCATGTTTCATTCTTTACTACTGTGGCGCCGACAACTGGGAAGGAAGCTTTTTTCGGCTATGGGCACATCAAGCCTAACCCTGCGGTGCAGGGGACGCTGCGCGATAAAGCCGCGCAGCGCCCCTGACCTTGAACGTTGTGATAACCAAGTCTAGTTATCGAGCGAACCTTTCCCAAGAAACCTTGACCGGCTAAAATGGGTCGAACGGAGACAGTGCAAAAAACAAGGGGGCTGACCCGCGACGGGTCAGCCCCCTTAATGTTTCTGAAAACAGCGATCAACTGTTTTGTATCAAACGATCCTCAGCGATGGCGCCCACCGGAGCGATGCAGCGCGGGCGCACGATTGCCGTTAGCCTCACCGCCGGGCGCAGCCGGGCGGCGCGCTGACGATCCTGGCGCGCCACGGCCTCTCGGCTGACCGCGGCCACCGGGCGCGGAGCCGCGTCCGTTCTGGATCGGCTCGGGCTTGATGGTCAGGTCGGGCTCGAAGCCGGGCACGATTTCTTCGGGCAATTCGCGCTTGAGCAGCCTTTCGATATCCGCCTGCAACTTCAGCTCATCGACGCACACCAGCGATACCGCCTCGCCGGTCTGGCCAGCACGGCCGGTACGGCCAATGCGGTGGACGTAATCTTCCGGCACGTTGGGCAGCTCGAAATTGACCACGTGGGGCAGGTCGATAATGTCGATGCCGCGCGCGGCGATGTCGGTCGCCACCAATACCTGCAGGCTACCGTCCTTGAACTCGCTCAGGGCGCGAGTCCGCGCCGCCTGGCTCTTGTTGCCGTGGATCGCCAGCGACGGGATGCCGCCCTTGGTCAGGTATTCGGCCAGTTGGTTGGCGCCGTGCTTGGTGCGGGTGAAGACCAGCACCTGATGCCAGTTGAACTCCTTGATGAGGTGGGCGAGCAAGGGGCGCTTCTTGTCGCGGTCGACCGGGTAGACCTTGTGCGAAACCTTGTCGGCGGTGGCGTTGCGACGCGCCACTTCGATCATGGCGGGCTTGTTCAGCAGGCCGTCGGCGAGGGTCTTGATCTCGTCGGAGAAGGTGGCGGAGAACAGCAGGTTCTGCCGCTGTTTCGGCAGCAGCAAGAGAATTTTCTTGATATCACGGATGAAGCCCATGTCCAGCATGCGGTCGGCTTCGTCCAGTACCAAAATTTCGACGTGGGACAGATCCACGGTTTTCTGCTGCACGTGATCCAACAGGCGGCCCGGCGTAGCGACCAGGATGTCCACGCGGCCCCTCAATTTGGCGATTTGCGGGTTGATGTTGACGCCGCCGATCATTGTCATCGAGTTCAGTTTCAGGTGCTTGCCGTACTCGCGCACGCTCTCCTCCACCTGCGCCGCAAGTTCGCGGGTAGGGATGAGGATCAACGCCCGGATCGGCGCACGTCCGCCGGTCGGCGCGTTAACGCCGGCAGCCGACAGGCGGTGCAGGATCGGCAGGACGAAACCGGCGGTCTTGCCGGTGCCGGTTTGTGCGCCGGCCAGCAGGTCGCCGCCGGACAACACGGCAGGAATTGCCTGCTTTTGAATAGGGGTAGGTTCGGTGTAGCCGCGTTCGCTGACAGCGCGGAGAATCGCTTCGGACAAGCCGAGTTCGGAAAAAGACATTAAGTGCTCCGGGAAAAATATCGGCCTGTCGCCTTTAATAGGCGCCAGTCTTAGGCTGACGAATGGAATTGGTAAAGCCGGGTTGGGCAGCGGCACGATGACTGGAACAAGTGCTGCGGGCGCATTCTAACAGAGTGCGGGCGGCTTGGCTGAAATTAAACAGGCAACGCCAGGTCAACCGGTGGAATAGCGCCGACGTTACTGGACTTGGCAGCACGGCAATTCCCCCTCACCCACGCAGCGAATGGAGAAAACATAATGACCGCCTTGAAAATGCTTGTCGTACCCGCATTGTTGCTCGCCTTTTCCGCACCGACTTTCGCCGATGACCGGGGCGCAACCCCCGCAATTCCGGCCACCCCCGGCGTCGCTCCTGCCACGCCGGCCATCCCGGCATCGGCAGGCAAAAATCCGGCTGCCATGCAAGGCATCGACCGGCGCATCCAGAATCAGGAAAGGCGCATCGAACAGGGCGAACGATCCGGCGCATTGACCGGCAAGGAAGCCGCGAGAATGGAGCGCAAGGAACAGAATATCCAGAAAATGGAAGAGAAAGCCAAGGCGGATGGCAAGGTGACTCCGCAGGAAAGAAGGAAACTCGATCACCAGCTCGACCAGCAGAGCCGCCGCATCCACCGCGAAAAGCATGACCGCCAGCGCCAAGGCGGTCGTAAGCAAGACTAGCCTGAAAAAAGGCCAGACTTCAGGGTCTGGCCTTTTTTAATCCGTATCATCTGAAGCCCCGCCATCTGCCACAACACAAAAAACGATACCGGATTGGGCCGCCAGAACGCCGGATCGGTTGCCGCTTATGCCTTGAACTGGCTGATGGAGCTTTGCAGTGAACTGGCGAGTTGCTCCAGTTGTTCTGCGGTCTGGGCGATTTCCCTGACCTCGTTGCTATTTTGCTCGGTCATCTGGGCGATTCTTTCCACGCTGCCGGCAACCTGCCCGCTCGCCGTACTCTGCTCGCGCAATGCATCCATGATCTCGCTGACGGATGCAATCACCTGGCTGGCTCCTTCACGGATTTGCTGCATGGATTCGCCGGCCTGGTTGGCCATTGTCACGCCATCCCTTACCCGTGCGGTTCCTTCGTCCATGCTGGCCACCGCGCCGATGGTTCCGCTCTGGATACTGCCGATCATCGTGCTGATTTCCAGCGTCGATTTGGTCGTACGCTCAGCGAGCTTCCTGACCTCGTCCGCCACCACGGCAAAACCGCGCCCCTGTTCGCCGGCCCGCGCCGCTTCGATCGCCGCATTGAGCGCCAGCAGGTTGGTTTGATCGGCGATTTCCTTGATGACATTGACGATAGCCGAAATCTGATGCGACTGGTCTCCCAGCGTCTGGATCAGTTGGGTGGAATGATTGACCGAATCGGCGATTTTGGTCATCTCTTCGGCAGCGCCATGCACGATCTCGCCACCTTGCGCAGACAATTCTCCGGCCTGCTGGGCAATGCTGTGCGTTCCTTTCGAATTCTCGGCGACATGGTCGATGCTCACCGACATTTCTTCTACCGCCGTTGCCATCGAAGCGGCGGCTTCGCTTTGCTGAACCGAGCTGGCGGCGACGCGTTGCGATGACTGTGACAATTGAGCCGCGCTGCTCATTACTCCCTGAACGCCGGTAACGACCTGAAGAATAATGTCCTGGAAGCTCTTCACCATTTCGTTGAACGAATGGCCGATTTCTCCGATCTCGTTATTCGACCTGACCGTCACCCGCTGGGAAAGATCCTGCGTAGTCTGGATGACCTTCATGGCCACCCTGAGTTCCCCCAGCGGTCGCGTGATGCTCCGAACCAGCACCAGCATGAAGATGCCGATAACCGCCGTGACCAGAATAACGATGGCAATCAGCCAGGATGCCCTTTGCCAGAAGATGCTTTCCACGTCGTCGATGTATATCCCGGAACCAAGCAGCCAGTTCCAGCCCTCGAACTTCTTGACATAGGAGAGCTTGGTGTACAGCTCTGCAGTAGTACCGCCGCCAGCCTTGGGCTTGGGCCAATTGTAGGTAACAAAACCGGAGCCGGCCTTGTTCGCGACTTCGTTGAACGCCACGAACAGGTTCTTTTTGCCATCCGTCTTCTCAATAGCGCCGTCCAGCCCGGCTTGCAGGCTGGTCGCGCAATTGAATTTCTCTGCATCCAGCACTTTGCCATCCAGCGCGGGCACAGTCGGATGCATCAGCATTTTCGGAACCGGCGCGGTAAAATCGTTGAGCCAGAAATATTCCTTCTGCTCGTAGCGCATCCCCTTGATGGCCTTGATCGCCGCATCCTTGGCGGCTTCCTCGGTGAGCGCCCCGCTTTTCTGCAGATCGTAATAGTAGGTCAGCACGCCATGCGCCGCCTCGACCAGATGTCGGGTTTTAACTTTTCGGTCGTCCAGCAGTGTGGATTTCTCCGCCATCAGCGCAAAGGCGGACACCGCCAACATGCCGACCAGCGCCACAACGATCACTAAAAATAACCGGGTTTTGATACTCATTGAACTGGCAGTTTGATCCATACAATCTTCCCCTTGCTGATGAATTTATATTTATATTTATATTTGTATTATTTTTTGCGTCTATCACAAAAGCCGATCCTGATAAACGCGGCGAGTGCCCGCTTATCATTGCGCGCTACCCGACCATATTACAATTTCTTAATATGACAATATTGCTCTTAAATCATCTCGGACGTCCAGCATTTTTGCTGCCGGATCACATCCCGCGCAGCAACGCCATTCCCCAGCCCACGCCGAAACCGTTGACGTCGCTCGCCACCGCACCCAGCCCGCCTTTGCAATTACTGGCGGAGAGATCGACATGCAGCCAGGCGCGCTCCTCGATAAAGCGCATCAGGAAGCGCGCCGCCAGAATATGGTCGGCTTCGCCCTCCAGCGTGCACTGCTTGATGTCGGCGATCTGGCTGTCCAGTCCTTCTTCATAATCGGCGTCGAGCGGGAAAGCGCAAACCCGCTCCCCTGATTTTTTGCCCGCCGCCACGGCTTGCTCGACGAGCGCGTCGCGGTTGGCGAAAATGCCGCTGTAGCGCGCGCCCAGCGCCGTCGCCATGCTGCCGGTGAGGGTGGCGAAATCGACGATCAGATCCGGCTTTTCGCGTGCCGCCATGGTCAGGGTGTCGGCCAGCACCATGCGGCCTTCGGCGTCGGTGTGGACGATCTCGATGGTGGTGCCGTTGAGCGCGGTCACCACGTCGCCCTGCTTGTAGGCTTTGGGGCTGATGTGGTTCTGCGCCAGCGCCAGCCAGCAATCGATATTGAGCGGCAGTTCGGCGCGGGTGGCGGCAAGCAGCAGCCCCAGGCTGACCGCCGAGCCGTTCATGTCCTCGTGCATGCCGTGCATGTAGCGCGCCGGCTTGAGGTTGTGGCCGCCGGTGTCGAAGCAGATGCCCTTGCCGACCAGCGCCACGGTTTTCTTCGCCTGCGGGTGGCGATAGCTCAGGTGGACGATGGCGGCATCGTCCTCGCTGCTGCCTTGCGCCACCGCGACGAAAGCTCCCGCGCCGACCTTGCGCAGCTTCTTCATGTCGTATTCGGCGTATTTCCAGCCGTTTTCCCTGGCCAGCTTGCGGATGCGCTCGCGATACAGGCCGGGGGTCAGTTCGTTGGCGGGCAGCATCGTCAGTTTGCGCGCCAGCACGTTGCCCTCGGCTTGGCCGCGCAGGGCGGAGAAATCGTTTTCAGCCTTGTAGCCATACAGGGCGAGCTTTTGCAGCGGGCGGCTGTCATCCTCTTTCTTGCGCAAAGGCAGCGCCGCGCTGTTGACGAGTGCGGCGTAAACGCAGGCTTCCGCCGCCAGGCGGCGCATTTCGGCATTGCCGAAGACGGCGATGGCGATTTCTTTGGGATGCTCCGCCAGCAGCGGTTGCAGCGCCTTGCGCAGCAGGGTGTGGCGCTCGAATGGCGTCTGCTGGTCGTCCAGCATGACCCATGCCGCCAGGCCGCCCTGCTCAAGATCGCCGCTCAGCGAGGTTTTTGCCAGCGCTTCCGGCTTCATGCGGCGGCGCGCCAGACGTGCGCGCAGCGCCACGACGCCGGGCAGATCGACAGCCAGGCTGCTTGCCTTGGGCAGGACGAACAGCACATGGGAGGCCTTGGCAAGCGCAGCCTCGGTCATGGGAGAGGAATTTTGTACTATCTTGATCATTGTCAGCTCCAGTTCGGTCTATCTGCTGCCCATTATCGCCGGAGTCGCATCGTTCATAAAAAATAAATTCACATTCCCGCCAGAGTAAAAGATAATGGGTTTATTGCTGAAGCTAAAATCTCGAGAAAAGCTATAAGACATACCGAGCATAAAAAAATTACGCTGATTATTCAGGAGATTAAATAATGTCAGAAAATCTGGACATCGATCCGCAGGAAACGCTGGAGTGGCTGGAAGCCCTCGATGCCGTGCTGGAACGCGAGGGTGCGGAGCGCGCCCACTTCCTGCTGGAAAAAATGATCGAGAAGGCCCGCCGTTCCGGCGCGCACCTGCCTTTTTCCGCCAATACCGCCTACCTGAACACCATCCCGGTCGGTCAGGAAGACCGCTGCCCCGGCGATCTCGCCATGGAGCGCCGCATCCGCGCCTTCATCCGCTGGAACGCCATCGCCACGGTGATGCGCGCCAACAAGAAGAGTCCCGGCGTCGGCGGCCATATCGCCAGTTACCAGTCCGCCGCCACGCTCTACGAAGTCGGCTTCAACCATTTTTTCCGCGCCCCGACTGAAGATCACGGTGGCGACCTGCTGTACATCCAGGGCCACCTGGCGCCCGGCATCTATGCCCGCGCCTTCCTCGAAGGCCGCATCTCGGAAGAACAACTGAGCAATTTCCGCCAGGAAGTAGGCGGCAAGGGGCTGCCCTCTTATCCGCATCCCTGGCTGATGCCGGATTTCTGGCAGTTCCCGACGGTGTCGATGGGTCTGGGGCCGCTCACTGCGATCTATCAGGCGCGCTTCATGAAATATCTGCAGGATCGCGGTCTGGTCAAGACCGAAGGCCGCAAGGTCTGGGCCTTTCTCGGCGACGGCGAGACCGACGAGCCGGAATCGATGGGCGCGATCAACCTCGCTTCGCGCGAAAAGCTCGACAACCTGGTGTTCGTCATCAACTGCAACCTGCAGCGCCTGGACGGCCCGGTGCGCGGCAACGGCAAGGTCATCCAGGAGCTGGAAGCGGGCTTTCGCGGCGCCGGCTGGAACGTCATCAAGGTGGTCTGGGGCCGCCACTGGGACTCGCTGCTGGCGATGGACAAGCATGGCCTGCTGCGGAAACGCATGGAAGAGTGCGTGGACGGCGACTACCAGAACTACAAGTCCAAGGACGGCGCTTACGTGCGCCAGCACTTCTTCGGCAAATATCCCGAACTGCTGGAAATGGTCGCCCACCTGTCGGACGAGGACGTCTGGCGCCTCAATCGCGGCGGCCACGACCCGCTCAAGGTTTACGCCGCCTATTCCGCAGCGATGCGGCACACCGGCCAGCCGACCGTGATCCTGGCGAAGACGGTGAAGGGCTACGGCATGGGCGAATCGGGCGAAGGCCAGAACATCACCCACCAGGCGAAGAAAATGTCCGAGGCGTCGCTGCGGCAGTTCCGCGACCGTTTCAACCTGCCCATTCCCGACGACAAGATCGCCGAGGTGCCGTTCTACAAACCGGCTGAAAACAGCCCGGAAATGCAATACCTGCGCGAGCGCCGCATGGCGCTGGGCGGCTACCTGCCGGCACGGCGCAAAGCCGCCGAGTCTCTGGCCGTACCCGACCTCTCCGCTTTCGAAAGCCAGCTCGCCGGCACCGGCGACCGCGAAGTGTCCACCACCATGGCTTTCGTGCGGATACTTTCCACCCTGCTCAAGGACAAGGTCGTCGGCAAGCTGATCGTACCGATCATCCCGGACGAAGCGCGCACCTTCGGCATGGAGGGCATGTTCCGCCAGCTCGGCATCTACTCCTCGGTCGGCCAGCTCTATGAGCCACAGGATGCCGACCAGGTGATGTATTACAAGGAAGACAAGAACGGCCAGATCCTCGAAGAAGGCATCAACGAGGCCGGCGCTTTCTCCTCTTGGCTGGCGGCGGGCACCAGCTACAGCAACCATGGCCAGGCCATGATCCCGTTCTACACTTTCTACTCGATGTTCGGCTTCCAGCGCATCGGCGACCTCGCCTGGGCGGCGGGTGACGCGCGTGCGCGCGGCTTCCTGATGGGCGGCACGGCGGGACGCACCACGCTGAACGGCGAAGGCTTGCAGCACGAGGACGGCCACAGCCATATCCTGGCCTCGACCATCCCCAATTGCGTGACCTACGATCCGACCTACGCCTACGAGCTGGCGGTGATCGTCCAGGACGGCATGCGCCGCATGTACAAGGAACAGGAAAGCGTCTTCTACTACATCACCATCATGAACGAAAACTACGTTCATCCGCCGATGCCGAAGGGCGCCGAAGAGGGCATTCTGAAAGGCATGTATTTGCTCAAGCGCGGCGCACCGAAGAAGAAGATGAAGGTGCAATTGGTGGGTTCCGGCACCATCCTGCGTGAAGTGGTCGCCGCTGCGGAGCTGCTGGAGCAGGATTTCGGCGTTGCTTCCGATATCTGGAGCGCCACCAGCTTCAACGAGCTGCGCCGCGACGGGCTCGAAGTGCAGCGCTGGAACATGCTCCACCCCGAGCATACGCAGCGCCTGACCCATATCGAGAAATGCCTGAAGGACGGCTCCGGGCCGGTGATTGCCGCCACCGACTACATGAAAGCCTATGCCGACCAGATTCGCGCTTTCGTGCCGCGCCGCTATGTCGCGCTCGGCACCGACGGTTTCGGTCGCAGCGACAGCCGCGAGAACCTGCGCGGTTTCTTCGAGGTGGACCGCTACCATGTGGCGGTGGCCGCGCTCAAAGCGCTCGCCGACGAAGGCGCGATTCCCGCCGCCATGGTGGCGGAGGCGATTGTCAAATACGGCATCGACCCGAACAAACCGAACCCGGTGACGGTGTAACGACAACAGAGGCTAGAGGTTAGAAGCTGGCCTCTAAAAAAGCAGGAGAAAAAACAAGTGCCCACAATTAAAGAAATTCGCGTACCCGACATCGGCAGTTCCGATTCCGTCGACGTGATCGAGGTTCTGGTCAAGGAAGGCGATATCGTCAAGGCCGAAGACACGCTGATTACGCTGGAAAGCGAAAAAGCCACGATGGACATCCCTTCGGCCTGGAACGGCAAGGTCACCGCCGTGCGCACCAAGGTCGGCGACAAGGTGTCGGAAGGCAGCCTGATCCTGCTGATGGAGATCGCCGACACCGGAAAAGAAGCTGCCCCGGCAAAAAAACCGACGACAGCCCCAGCCCCCGTTAGCGCACCGCAACCTGCGCCTTCAGCACCAGCGACCCCGGCTCAAACGGCTGTTGCGCCTGCGCCGGTCGCGCCGGCAGCCTTTGCCGATAGCGGCGAAAACGCCAAAGTGCATGCCAGCCCGTCGGTACGCGCTTTCGCCCGCGAATTGGGCGTCCATCTCACCCTGGTCAACGGCTCCGGGCCGAAACGCCGCATCCTGAAGGAAGATGTACAGGCCTTCGTCAAATGCGAACTGGCGCGGCCACGGGGCGGCTCTGTCGGCGGCGTAGGGCTGGCGGTGCTGGAAATGCCGCAGATCGATTTCGCCAAGTTCGGCGCAATCGAAGTCAAGCCGCTCACCAAGATCAAGAAGGTGTCGGGTGCGAACCTGCATCGCAATTGGGTCACCGCGCCCCATGTCACCCAGCACGAGGAAGCCGATATCACCGAACTGGAAGCCTTCCGCAAGGCGATGAGCGAAGAGGCGCAGAAACAGGGCGTCCGCCTCACCCTGCCGGCATTCCTGATCAAGGCGCTGGCAGCGGCGTTGAAAGCCTATCCCGATTTCAACGCATCGCTCTCCGCCGATGGCGAGAGCCTGATTTTCAAGCAATATTTTCACATCGGCATGGCGGTGGATACGCCTGACGGGCTGGTGGTGCCGGTGATCCGCGACGCCGACAGCAAAGGGGTGCTGGAGCTGGCGCGCGAGCTGATGACCATGAGCCAGAAAGCCCGCGACCGGAAACTTGCGCCTGGCGACATGCAAGGCGGCTCCATCAGCCTTTCCAGCCTCGGCGGCATCGGCGGCACTTTCTTCACCCCCATCATCAATCTGCCGGAAGTCGCCGTGCTCGGCATCTCCCGCGCCACCATGAAGCCGGTATGGAACGGCAAGGAATTCGCACCGCGCCTGATGCTGCCGATGTCGCTGTCTTATGACCATAGGGTGATCGACGGCGCGCAAGGCGCGCGCTTCATTACTTACCTGAGCCAGATGCTTTCCGACGTAAGGCGGCTGTTGCTGTAGAATATTGCACTCAACCCGATTATTGGAGCGAGACCATGCACAAAAATATTATGCGGATCATCCTGCTGCCTTTGCTGGCTTTTTCGCTGGCAACGGCCCACGCCTCCGAAGGCGGAGAATCCAAGGGCGGGGGCGCATATACCAAGCTGGAATCGATTACGGTCAACCTGGCCGATCTGAGCCGATATCTTCAGATTCAGATCACGGTCAAGGCCGGCAACCCGGAAATGGCAGAAACCATCAAGATGTACATGCCGGTCGTTCGACATGCGCTGATTTTGCTGTTGAGTAGCAAGAGCCCTGAAGAAATCTCGACCGAGCCAGGAAAACAGAAGCTCATGGATGAAGCCAAAATCGCCGTCAACAAAGCGGCTGAACTCAAACCGACGCATGGGGTAGTCGCCGTGCTGTTCGAATCTTTTATCATCCAATAAATCGAAGTGCACTGCCGCCAATCGATAGAGGAATGCAATGGGTAAAATCATCGAAGTGACCGTGCCGGATATCGGCGACTTCAAAAATATCGACGTCATCGAAATCCTGGTCAAACCGGGCGACAAGGTCAACAAGGACGACTCGCTGATTTCGCTGGAAAGCGAGAAGGCGACCATGGAAATCCCGTCGCCCTATGCCGGCACGGTAAAAACCATCAACGTCAAGGTCGGCGACAAGGTTTCGCAAGGCGCGATGATCCTCACCCTGGATGCACTGAAAACAGCCGCACCAGAGCCGCAGCAGGCCGAAGCGGAGCAACCCGCCGCCGCTATGGCACCCGCAGCCGGCGCCGGAGATATCCATGCCGATGTAGTGGTGCTGGGCGCCGGCCCCGGCGGCTACACCGCCGCTTTCCGCGCCGCCGATCTGGGCAAGAAAGTGGTTCTGATCGAGCGATATCCGCGCCTGGGCGGGGTCTGCCTCAACGTCGGCTGCATTCCTTCCAAGGCGCTGCTGCATGTCACCAAGATCATTTCCGAAGCGGAAGAAGTCGGCGAGCACGGCGTTTCCTTCGGCAAGCCGAAAATCGATATCGACCGCATCCGCGCCTGGAAGGAAAGCGTGGTCGCCAAGCTGACCGGCGGGCTGGCGCAACTGGCAAAACAGCGCAACGTCACCGTGATCCGCGGCACCGGCCAGTTTGTCGCACCCCATCATATCCGCGTCGATACCGCAGGCTCTTTAGATGGAACCGGGGGCGAAGTCACCGTGACCTTCGACAATGCGATCATCGCCGCCGGCTCCCAGGCGGTGAAAATTCCGGCTTTCCCCGACGACCCTCGCATCATGGACTCGACCGGCGCGCTGGCGCTCGCCGATGTGCCGAAAAGATTGCTGGTCATCGGCGGCGGCATCATCGGTCTGGAAATGGCCACCGTCTACCATGCGCTCGGCTCGAAAGTGACCGTGGTGGAACGCGGCGCCCAGCTCATCACCGGCGCCGACGCGGATATCGTCAAACCGTTGCACAAGCGCATCGAAAAACGCTACGAAGCGATCCTGTTCAATACCAGCGTCACCGCGCTGGAAGCGAAGAAAGACGGGATTCTCGCCACTTTCGACGGCGCCGATGCACCGGCTAAACCGCAACTCTACGACCGGGTTCTGGTGGCGGTGGGACGTCATCCCAACGGCAAGAAAATCGGCGCCGAGAACGCCGGCATCAAGGTCAACGAATACGGCTTCATCCCGGTAGACAAGCAGCAGCGCACCAACGTGCCGCACATTTTCGCCATCGGCGACATCGTCGGCCAGCCGATGCTGGCCCACAAGGCGACGCACGAAGGCAAGGTGGCCGCCGAAGTGATCGCCGGCCACAAGGCCGCCTTCGACGCCCGCACCATTCCCTCGGTCGCCTACACCGACCCGGAGGTGGCCTGGATGGGGCTGACCGAAATCGAAGCCAAGGCGCAGGGCATCGCCTACGAAAAAGCCGCCTTCCCCTGGGCCGCCAGCGGTCGCGCGCTGTCCATCGGTCGCGACGAAGGCATCACCAAACTGATCGTCGAGAAGGAAACCCGCCGCATCCTCGGCGCAGCCATCGTCGGCGCCAATGCCGGCGAATTGATCGCGGAAGCGGTGCTGGCTCTGGAAATGGGGGCCGATGCCACCGACATCAGCCTCACCATTCACCCCCATCCGACACTGTCCGAAACACTGGGCTTTGCCGCGGAAATGATCGACGGCTCCATCACCGACCTCTACGTTCGTCGCAAATAGCCGTTTGGTCGTTGAGGATTTTCCCGATTGACGGGAGAAACGGATGAGGCCATCATTTAGCGCATATGTCTGAATCTGAAAACGATCTCCAGGATATCTTTCTCGGTCGCCAGCCCATCCTCGACCGCGACAACCATATTGTCGCTTACGAGCTGCTGTTCCGCTCCGGCCAGGTCGCCGACGCCCATGTGCATGACGACCTGCAGGCCAGCGCGCAAGTCATCGTCCAGGCATTCAGCGAGCGCGACATCGCCAGCGTGCTGGGCGGGAAAAAAGGATTCATCAACGTCAGCGCCGATCTGCTGATGTCAGATATTCTCGAACTGCTGCCCAGCGACAAGGTCGTCATCGAACTGCTCGAAACCATCCAGATTGACGAACGGATCATCGGTCGTTGCCGCGAACTCAAGGAGATGGGCTTCCACATGGCGCTGGACGATTTTGTCGGCGGTGCGCAATTCGTGCCGCTGTTCGAAATCGTCGAAGTGGTCAAATTCGACCTGCCGCTGATAAAGCCCGCAGACCTGAAAAAGAACGTCACCTACCTCAAGCACTGGCCGCTGCAATTACTGGCCGAGAAAGTGGAAGATTTCGAACAGGCAAACCACTGCAAGGATCTCGGTTTCGACCTGTTTCAGGGCTATTATTTTGCCCGCCCGGCGGTATTGAGCGGCAAACGCACCGACGCATCGAAGCTGGCCTTGATGAAGCTGGTCGGGCTGGTGCTGAACGATGCCGAGACCACCGAAATCGAGCAGGCTTTCAAGCACGACCCCTCGCTGAGCTTCAACCTGCTGCGCCTGGTGAACTCCGTCGCAATGGGGATGAGCCACAAGATCAGCTCGCTCAAGCATGCCATTATCGTGCTCGGGCGGCAGCAACTGCAGCGCTGGCTACAACTCCTGCTGTTCGTCAATCAAAGCAGCGACATCCATAACCCGCTGCTGGAACTGGCCGCCACGCGCGGCAGGCTGATGGAATTGCTGGCCACGGTACAGGCCAAGCGCGACAAGGATTACCATGACCGCGCCTTCATGGTCGGCATCATTTCCCTGCTCGATTCGCTGCTTGGCATGCCGCTGAACGAGATCATCAAGCAAGTCAACCTGAGCAGCGACGTCGAGGAGGCATTGCGCGAACATAGCGGCCCGCTCGGGAGCCTGCTGTTGCTGGTCAAGAAAATGGAACAGTCCGACTTCGATGCGGCGGCAGTCATTCTGGACGAAATGCACCTCAGCCGCGCCGACCTGACCCAAGCCCAACTGGAAGCCATGCGCTGGGCCAACGACCTCAAGGAACTGGCCGAATAAGCCAATTGGCGCAAATCCAGAAATATCCTACCGCCGATGCACGCCGATAAACGCAGATGAAACACGGCGATATTGACACTCTCGTCATCACCCAAAAGACGAATGGAAAACGAAGTTTCAGTGAAGACTAATTTTCAGGTTATGTCGAAACTAAAATTCCTTGTAACGCTTTAAGTCATCGGCGTTTATCAGCGTGCATCGGCGGTTAACTGCTTTGTAACGAATGATTCCCCCTCCTGTTTTGCCAAGGTCGATTACCTGCCAAACGCCTGCGAATGTTCGCGGTGATGCGTCCAGTTCTTCAGATAAGCCGCCGTCAGTTCCTGATTGTGGCGGAACAACAGCAAATTCTCCGCATTCTTGTGCTGTGCGGAATACGAGAAGTTGAACGAACCGGTAATCACGATGGCATTGGATGTGCCGGCATCGATGATCATCACCTTGTTGTGAGCGCTGTTGTGCTGGCTGTCGACGAATACCTGGACGCCCAGCGCAGCCACGGTCGACACCTGATTATGTTCCATTTGCTGCATCTGCTCCGCATCCGCGATCAACTGCACCTCCACGCCCCGGCGTCTGGCATTGACCAACGCGCCGGCGATGGACTTGCTGGTAAAGCTGTAGGCCTGCACCAGTATCTGTTTGCGGGCATCGTAGATGGCTTGTAGGATCAGGGTATTGGCATCCTCGTCCGGCGTAAAGGCCACCTGGACGGTGCCGGTAGCGGCAATCACCCCATTGGGCGATTCGTAGGCGCAGGCAGTTCCGGCAACGAGAAATGCCAGGAAAAAAAGCGGCAAGTTGCGCAGGCAGGCCTTGTTCATTCGTGTTGCTCCGATTTTCCAGGATCATGCACGATACCATATGGTGACAAATCATTTATGGCAAAGCCAGCCGCTCGACAAGCAAGTGCGCGCCCATTAGCGTAGTTTGCGAAATACACAAAATTTCGGATAAGCTTCAATCATGCTCATGGCGCCTGCCGCATGTGCATTTGCTGTGATTCTTGTTTTAATATTGCCGCGATTGGCCCATTTTTATCCTGATGCTAAATAAGGAAGTCGTTATGAAGCGAAGTCTGATTATCTTGAATCTGCTTGTTCTTATCGCAATGGGATCGGCGCTCGCCGAGGACAATGACAGCGCGGCGCGACGTTATCTGCAGCGTGGCCTGGCCGCTGTGGAAATGGCAAAAACATCGGAAGATTTCCTGGAAGCGGCCAAGGAATTTCGCAGCGCCATCGAATTGGCCCCTGGCTCAACGGTGGCCTGGTACAACCTCGGAGCCGTACTGGAAAAGGCCGGCGACATCCCCGGAGCAATGGCCGCATTGAAACGCTACGTCGAACTGGCGCCGCAAGCTGGCGATGCCGCCCAGGTTCGCGACAAGCTGGTTCGCCTGGAATATCGGCTGGAGCGCGCATCAAAGCAACAAAATCTGGAAGGCAATTGGTATGGCGATGAGCGCACCTTTCGTCTGACCATAAAGGGAAATGAATTCCGCTTGCAGAGCGAAGCGCCCGTCGCTTTCGATGGCAGCGAGGTGTCTCCGTATTTCAAGGACATGTTCGGCTCCTTCATCCAGCGCAGCCCGAAAGCAACGGGTTCAGTTTCTTTTGCCGGTCGCCTGGATGGCAATCGGATCACAGGCGAAAGACAAAGAGCCGCCTTTGTCGAGGGGGTATCGGGTTGCCAGATACCGGAACAGCGAACGGCGGTCGAAGGCCGACTGGAAGAAGACGGCAAACTCATGGTGCTGACCTTCGATGTTTCACACTATCGGGCGAATTGGACCGGCGTTTTCTGGGGCCTGGAAAGCTGCCTCGACGTCTCAATCGACAAAACGGAACGACACAAGTTGCAGATAAGACGCCAAACAGCGCCATAAATCGGACTGGCAATTGCAGCTTGCCGGGGGTGAGAACTGTCGCCACGCAGCGATCCATGCGCCGTAATGCTGCCGGCGCAACAAGCCGGCGAAAAGATAAATCCAGCATCAATCTATCTAACCAAGCGAATGCCTACTACAATTAAATTTGTATCTTCCTAATAAGCGGCGTTTGCAAAAAATATCTATTTGCAAAATCGCAAAAGGCCATGACCCCACCCAACCAGATAACCCACAAGTCAGCACTTACTCAATGGCTGTGGTTATGGCTAGGTCTTATTTTGATCGCTCTGGGAGGGGGGGTCGCATTCAACCTCCATCTCGAGCACGACCGCACCTCCGTCCGTGAGCAAGACAGGCTATCCACCCAGGCGCGGGTGATAGCCGAAAACATGGAGAGCCAACTGGCAAGCGCCAATCGCGTGCTGGAAGATATTCGCGGCGATCGCCTCTTTCTGAAAAGCTCGTCTGGACTGCAGGCGGAAACGCTTCGTCTCAAGGCGCTCACGAACGCCATGCAGGGCATTCGCTACATCAGCATACTGGATGAAAATGGCACGCTACTCGCATCGAACCAGTCCGCGTATATCGGCAACAATTTCAGTTACCGAAATTATTTTCAGACCGTCAAACGACACCCAAGCCCTGACACGCTGTACGTTTCACCGCCATTCAAAAGTGTTCTCGGCTCTTATGTCATCAACCTTTCTCGGATGATTCCTGGCCCACGAGGTGAATTTGCAGGAATTGTCACCGCCACCCTTGACCCGGACTATTTCAAGACTTTGATGACATCCGTGCTGTACACACCGGATATGTGGGATTCGATCGGCCATGGCGACGGCCTGCTGTTCCTGATGGTACCGGAGCGGGAAGGGATGTCGGGCAAAAATCTGGCGCAACCCGGCTCATTTTTCACGCGACACCGGGATAGCGGCAAAGTGGCCGAGGTACTCACGGGCACGGTATATGCCACCAACGAAGTACGAATGATGGCACAACATACCGTTTATTCCAGCACGCTCAAGATGGACAAGCCGCTGATAGTGGCCGTTAGTCGCGACCTCGACACGATATTTCAGGCTTGGCGGCGCGATGTTGTGGCACAAACCGTGCTATTCGGACTGATCGTCATTGTTTCCATCCTGGGGCTTTATGCTTACCAACGCCGCCAGCAGTTATTCGAGCGGCAGGCGAATGAAGCCGCTTCGGCCTTGCAGCAAAGTGCAGAGCGGCTTCAACTCGCCACCGATGCCTCGAGTGTTGGCGTGTGGGACTACGAAATCGAAACGGACGAACTGGTCTGGGATGACTCAATGTATGCCATCTATGGCATCGACAAAGCCACCGTTACCAGCCTCTACGAAGCCTGGCACAGCAGCCTGCTGCCAGAAGATCAGGTTAAAGAGGCTGCCGCTCTTGAAGCGGCCATAACACAGGGCACGCCCTATGCCCCGCGCTTTCGAATCCATCGAAGCGATGGCGAATTACGCGATATTCAAGCGCGGGCGCGCGTCTATTTCAATGCAGCAGGCAAACCCGTGCGCATGGTCGGCACCAACGAGGATATCACCGAGCGCCAGCAACGTGAATCTGCTCTGCAAGAATCGGAGGAGAAATTTCGTTCGACTTTCGATGCGGCGGCGATCGGCATGGCCCTGGTAAACCGGGAAGGCCGCTTCATGCAGGTCAATGATTCCTTGTGCCGCATTGTGGGCTATACGCAAACCGAGCTGCAACAAAAGACCTTCCAGGACATCACCCACCCGGACGACCTGGAGGCCGATCTGGCGCTACTGAAAGAATTGACAGCCGGCACTCGCGCCAGTTACCAGATGGAAAAACGTTATTTTCACAAAGAGGGTTCCATAATCTGGATATTGCTCAGTGGCTCAGCGGTGCGCAACTCGGCGGGCGAAATACTCTACTTCGTCGCTCAAATTCAGGACATCACCGAGCGTAAGGCCTTGTTGGATACGCTCGAACTGCAAGCAAGCCAGGATTTCCTGACCGGCCTGTCCAACCGCCGTCATTTCATGGAACAAGGAGAGGTGGAACTGGCTCGTGCGCAACGTCATAACAATACACTTTCTTTGTTCATGCTCGACATCGACCACTTTAAAACCATCAACGACACCTATGGGCATAAGGCCGGCGATGTCGTCCTGCAAAAGTTGAGCGACATTCTTCGGGAAACGCTACGCACAGTCGATGTCATCGGTCGCATAGGCGGCGAAGAGTTCGCCGTCTTGTTGCCGGACACCGACCTTCAGGAAGCGATCGAGGTGGCAGAACGGTTAAGGCAGGTTGTCGCCGGCGCAGATGTCATGCGGGAAGCAGGGCTGCCACTGCATTTCACGGTTTCAATCGGCGTAACCACCCTGAAGGAAAAGAGCGTTAACCTGGATATCTTGCTCAGCCTGGCCGATCAGGCGCTTTACGAGGCCAAGGCCACCGGTCGTAACAAAGTATGCGTTGCCGGCTAAGTTTTTCGGGATTTTGCTGAAAAAATTTTGTCAGCGCCTGCAATTTGGGGGTAGCATTCCATGTATTAAGGCATTACCCTAGCATTGACTAGGGGATTCCCTGAAAAAGGCTACTCTGGCCGAAAGGCCGAGATGCAAAATCCCGATCTAACAGGCGCTGTCTTTAACTTACGATGGCGGGATTGCCAGGAATCAAAATAAGGGGCGGAATAAGCAGTTCCTTATTGGCAATCCATATGATCGGGGAAACCATGTACGAAACGATTACTTCGCACCTCTCACTGCGCTGTTTGCCAGCGTCCTCCGCGCATCCCCGCTGATGCCGAACCGCGCCAGAAAAATACTCTCCGGCTGGACAATACGTTCCGGCCTTGTCGGGCTGGTCGGTATCGTTGCCCTGTTGGTGTTAGGGCTTGCCAACGAATATCAGGAAGCGGACAAACATGCCCAGGTAGAAGTAAAAAATCTCTCGCGCTTGCTGGAGGAACATGCCCTGGCAACCGTGCAAAAAGCCGACTTGCTGTTGCGCGACATACAAGGGGACGTACGCCCCGGCGACATGCGACTGGCTCGTGAGGCGAACACTCCACGCGCCAGGGAGCTTCATGCGTCGCTGAAATTCCACCGCGAAACAGTACCGGATATCAGCGTATTGCATCTGACCAATGCAAAAGGTGAACACATCCACAGCTCCATCTCTCCCCTTCCCCATATCGACATTGCCGACCGCCCCTATTTTCAGCGCCAAAGAAACGATGCAGCGGCTGGGCTGGTGATTTCCCCCCCGTTGATCTCGCGCACCACCGGCAAATGGACGTTAATCCTGACCCGACGGCTCAATTTCGAAGATGGCGGTTTCGCCGGTGTCGCTCTTGCGGTACTGGATATGGATCGCTTCCAGAAACTTTTTCGCTCCCTCGATCTTGGAGCCCACGGATTGGTCGCGCTGTACGACACGGAATTGCATATGGCCGCCCGATTCCCGACCAGCGAGAAAGATATCGGCAAAAAAATCCCCGGACTTTACGTCGAAGGTTTGCTCAAAAAAGGCTTGAAGCATGGCGTTTATCACACCAGATCGCCAGTGGACGGCGTCAAGCGCCTGTTCAGCTTCCGCCAGGTGGGTGATCTGCCGCTGGTCGTGATCGCCGGCATCGCCGAGGACGACTATCTCGCCGAATGGCGGCAACATGTTTGGCAATATGGCATCGGCCTGGTGATTCTCTGCTTGATGGTGGCGAGTCTCGAACTGCGGCAGCGGCGGGCAGAGGAAGCCCTGCGCAAGAGCGACGAAGATCTCCACACGATTGCCGACTATACCTATGACTGGGAGTACTGGGAGGGCGCGCAACGGGAGCTGCGCTACATGTCGCCTTCCTGTGAACGCATTACCGGCTACTCCCTGGCCGAGTTCAAGGCGGATCCCGAACTGCTGTACCGGATTGTTCATCCCGATGACCGGCACTTGATGGAGGCGCATCATAACAACATCGCTCACCAGGATATTGCCAATATCGATTTCCGCATTATGCGGCGCGACGGTGAGATATGCTGGATTTCACATGGCTGCCAGGCGGTTTATGGGAAGGATGGCGAGCATCTGGGGCGTCGCGCCAACAATCGCGACATCACCGAGCGCAAGGCGATTGAACAGGCGTTACAAGAGAGTGAGGAGCGCTTCCGCCTCATCAGCATGGCCGCCAATGATGGCATCATCATCCTCGGCTCGGAGGATAGAGTCGTCTACTGGAGTCCGGCTGCAGAAAAGATATTCGGTTACCCGGCCAGCGAAATACTCGACCGGAAAATGCATGAGTTGGTTGCACCCGCCCGTTATCGAGAGGATTTTCATCGGGGCTTTGAGCACTTCATGGCTTCCGGGAAAGGGCCGTTAATTGGTAAAACGCTGGAAATCGAAGCATTGCACAAAGACGGCGCAGAGATTCCAGTCGAACTGTCTATATCCGCCTTTCAAATCAAAGGCCAGTGGCATGCCTTGGGCATTGTCCGCGATATCAGCGAACGCAAGAAGGCCGAACTGGAGTTCAAAACCATCATCCAGACCACCATGGACGGCTTCCTGGTAATCGATGCCCACCAAGGCCAATTCCTCGACACCAACGACGCCTATTGCAAGATGCTGGGATATGGCAGGGACGAACTCCTGAACCTGAAGACTACCGATATTGAAGTCATGGAAACGCCCGAAGACGTGATTGCGCATCAAACAGAAATCCGCAATACCGGGCATGCGCACTTCGAGACACGCCACCGGCGCAAGGATGGGAAAACGATCGACGTGGATGTCAGCACCACCTATCTTGACGTTCGCGGAGGCGTACTTATTGCTTTCATTCGAGACATCACCGAGCGCAAGCGCTTGGAAAAGGAGCTCCTGCACCTCAACCAAACGCTGGAGCAACAGGTCAAGAATGGCGTTGCCAGGAATATGGAGCAGGAGCGTTTGCTGATCCAGCAATCCCGCCTTGCCGCCATGGGCGAAATGATCGGCAACATCGCCCATCAGTGGCGCCAGCCGATCAATGCACTGACGCTGCTGCTGGGCAACATCAAGGACGCTTACGAATACAATGAGCTGGACAAGAAATACCTCGACAGTGAGGTAGACAAAGGCCAGCAGATGATCCTGAGCATGTCTGCCA
The DNA here is from genome assembly GCA_021373185.1 of Betaproteobacteria bacterium. GTDB lineage: Bacteria > Pseudomonadota > Gammaproteobacteria > Burkholderiales > Sulfuricellaceae > Sulfuricella. The sequence goes on from JAJFTF010000047.1 coordinate 39,069, forward strand.
CCATCGACGATTTCCGCAATTTTTTCAAACCCAACAAGGAAAAACAGAATTTCCAACCTTGCGATGGCATAGAAGACGCCATCAAATTGGTCAGCCACAGCTTCAAGAACTGCAACATTGAAATTGAATTTGAAAAAAATGACGAGCGATGCAAAGTAATGGGTTATCCCAATGAATTTGCGCAAGTCGTGCTGAATGCACTGTCCAATGCCAAGGAAGCCATCGTCGAAAAAAAGATACATGGAAAAGTGCATATCCGGGTTGAAAAGGAGACCGATAAAGCCATCGTATCCATACGAGATAATGCCGGCGGCATCCCGGAAGAAATCCTGCCGAAAGTATTCGACCCGTATTTCACCACCAAGGAAAAGGGAACGGGAATTGGCCTGTACATGTCTAAAACAATCATGGATCACATGGATGGCGATATTGTCATTCGCAATATCGCGGGCGGCACGGAAGTATTGATTACGCTGCCGCTGGTCGTTCCTGCTGTTTGATTTCGCGCTCGAATGACGAAGATATGTCGGTTGCACGCATCATGGAAATTTGCCTATTTTTGTTTTCCTGACCAATGAATTACTCCTGATTGGAAAGGCATAAGACATGAGCCGGAAAAAGGAAATCGCCACGCTCGCGGGTGGCTGCTTCTGGTGCCTGGAAGCGGTTTTCGAACTGCTGAAAGGGGTGGAAAAAGTGGAGTCGGGCTACACCGGCGGCAACACTACAAATCCCACCTACGAGCAGATTTGCAGCGGCGCCACCGGCCATGCAGAGGCGGTACGGATCACCTTCGACCCGGACGTCATCGGCTTTGGCGAATTGCTGGAAGTGTTCTTTGCCATTCACGACCCCACCACCTTGAACCGCCAGGGCAACGATGTCGGCAGCCAATACCGTTCCGCCATCTTCACCCACAGCACGGAACAGAAAGCGGTTGCCGAAAAAACCCTTGCCGGGATCGCTGCCGCCGTAACCGAGATCACGCCCGCCGAAATTTTCTACACGGCGGAAAATTACCATCAGGAATATTTCCGGCACCACGGCGAGCAGCCCTACTGCCAGTTTACCGTCGCGCCGAAAGTGGCGAAACTGAAGGGGAAATTCAAGTCGTGGCTGAAAGGTGCTTAACCGGCATGCCGCATGCTCCTTTGTTCTCGGAGTCTGCCATCCCGACGGCAACGATCAAGGCCTACCTTGCGGCGAATTACATGGTGTTTGCCGCCGAGCCGTTTACCCTGAAAATCGGCCATGCCAGCCCTGAACTCGCGCGCTGGTTCAAACTTAAACGGACAGACAGCGCCGCATTCATCACCGCATGGAATCCATTGGGCGAGCCGACACCGGATGCGGAAAACCATGCCGCCCAGAAAAAACTGCTTGCTCGAATCAAGGCCGAGGGTTTGCCCTATCTGGACGGCGAGGGCCGCGATCCATCGGGCCAATGGCAGGGAGAGTCGAGTCTGCTGGTGTTCGGGGTTTCGCTTGAGGCTGCCAGGAAGCTGGCCAGCGAATTCCGCCAGAACGGCTTGGTTTACGCCGGCAGCGATGCCACGCCACGGCTTATTCTATTGCGCTAAGTTGCAAACCCAATGTTGGGTGGGTTACGGCACAAACTGCGTGCCTAACCCACCCTACCTCGATCAAGGAAGCGGTACATCCATCCCGCTTTAGCCTTTTCTCTCCATCACCGCCGCGAAGAAGCCATCCGTGCCATGCACATGGGGCACGAGCTTGAAATATTTGCCGGTATCCAGGGCGATGTTCTGCTGCGCCAGCACTTCCGAAGCGGCGTGCAATTCGAACTCCGGGTGGGCAGCGAGGAAGGCTTCGACGATCTGTTCGTTTTCCTCTTCCAGGATGCTGCAGGTGGCGTAGACCAGCCGTCCACCGACTTTGACAAGACGGGCGGCGGCGTTGAGGATGGCGGCCTGCTTGACGGTCAGCTCGGCGATGTCCTGCGGCTTCTGGCGCCATTTCAGGTCGGGGTTGCGGCGCAGGGTGCCCAAGCCGCTGCACGGCGCATCCACCAGCACGCGGTCGAGTTTGCCGGCGAGGCGCTTGATCTTGATGTCGTTCTCGTTGCTGATCAACTGCGGATGCAGGTTGGAAAGGCCGGAGCGCTTCAGGCGCGGCTTGAGCTGGGTGAGGCGCTTGGCCGATACGTCGAAAGCGTAGATGCGTCCCAGGGAGTGCATCAGCGCGCCCAGCAGCAGGGTCTTGCCGCCGGCGCCGGCGCAGAAATCGGCAATCATTTCACCGCGCTTCGGCGCCACCAGGTAGCCGATCAACTGGCTGCCTTCGTCCTGCACTTCGATCTTGCCGGTCAGGAACAAGGGATGGCGGTTGATCGCCGGCTTTTCCCTGATGCGCACGCCGATTGGCGAATAAGGCATGGCTTCTGCCGGGATACCGTCGCGCTTGAGGATTGCCAGCACTTCGTCGCGGTTGGCGAGCACGGTGTTGGCGCGCAAATCGAGCGGCGCAGGCTGCTGCATGCCGCGCGCCAAAGCGAGAATTTCCTCTTCCGCCATGTGGGCGGCCAGTCTTTCAGCCAGCCAGTCGGGGAAATCCGCCCGCGCCGCCAGCGACAGGTCGTCCGTCGACACGCCTTTGACCTGCTTCAGCCAGTCGCTCTCCCCCTCGTAAAGCAGCGGCTCCAGCTCGCGCAGGCTGAGGCCCTGAACCCGCGCCAGCAAGGCCAGAACCAGGTGGCGCGGCGTGAGGTGAGGCGCGGCGAGATGCTCCAGCAGGCGCTTGCGCCGCAGCACGGCATAGACCGTCTCGGCGACGAATGCGCGATCCTTCTGGCCGAGTTCCGGGTTGTTGCGGAAATAGCGGCTCAGGGTCGCGTCAGCCGGATGAGTCAGCGGCAGAATTTCGGTCAGGGCATGAATGGCATGGCCAAGGCGTGCGGTGGAGAGTTGCATAATAAAATGTCGTTCCGGTTATTTTGAAAACAACTAGCCACGGATTACACGGATGAATGCTCTGTGAATTTATCGGTGAAAATCCGTGTTAATCCGTGATCAAACTGTTTTTCAGATTCATTGCGTAATTGCGATTTCATTCACCAGCAGCACCAGCCCGTCGCCATCCTTGTCGACCTGGCTGATCTTGACCGGCAGGTAATGGTAGTCGGCAGCGAGCCAGACTTCCGTATCTTTTTCCCCTTCTTCGCGCCGCTTGCCGAGATGCAGCGTTTGCAGCGTGCCCATCGGAGTTTCCAGCGCTTCTTCCACCACCCAGTAGACATAGCTATCGAGCTTCCGGCCATTGGTGATGGACAATTGCACGGCGCTGCGCTGCGGCGGCGCAAAGGCCAACTGGTACATGAAGCTTAACAGATCCTGTGTTCCCTCCGGCAGCTTGACCGTCTTCCTGTCGCTGCCGCTGGCGAGCGCAAGCGTCATGGCGCTCCAGTCGAAGCGGGCGGCATCGACCTTGTCCTCGCCCTGCCCGCGCTCCACCCGGTAACTGGCCGGTTTCAGGCCGGACGGGGTGATCTCGCCCTGGCTGATCTGCACATGCTTGCCGGAAGCGAACAGGGAAAACAGGCCGGTCGCCTCGGCCACGCTGGAAATGGTGAAATGCTCCCCATCGAGTTTCCAGGTCTGTTCGGCGCGCCCCACACGCATCCCGTTCACCCCTTTGTACACCGCAAACTTGATCGTCGCATTCTGCGGCATGGGCGGTGATTTTTCTTCCTCCGGCGCAGGCTCGACGGCTGGCGGCGGAACAGGCTGCGGGGCTGGTTCGGCAACTGAATGATCCGGCGCAATCGGTGCCGGCAAAACGTCTTTTGCCGGCAACCGGCGCGGCTTGGGTTGCGGCGGACGCGGCCTTGGCGGCTTGGCCGTCTCCCGTTGCGCGACAACGGCGGGCGGCGGGATCTCCAGCTTGATGTTCAGTTCGGGCGCCGGCGCCATGCTCAGCGGCAGGGAAAGATGCGGCCCAAACAGCAGGGCGAGATGCAGCGCCACGGAGAAGCCCAGCACCCACAGCAGTTTTTTCATGGTATCCGGGTGAGCCGCCCCAAGAAACTATTCTCCCTCGATGCTCAGGGAAATCAGGTTCTGTTCGATCCTGCCGCCGCCGTGTTCCTCGATGACGATACGCACCGGGAAATAGCGGCGATCCTTGGCCAGCCAGATTTCTGTGCCATCCTCGTCGGCTGCATGCTGCTTGATCAGATGCAGCGTCTTGAACTGCCCTGCCGGCGTGGTGATCTTTTCCTCGCCCGCCAGCTTGTAGCGATACGGGTTGAGCTTCTTGCCGGTGGTCATGAACAGGCTGATGTCGCCTTTGGGCGGCGCAAACATGAACTGGTAAAGCATGCTGATACGATCCTGCGTGCCCGACTCAAGGGTGGCGGACTCGGTCTTGCCGTCGAAACGGAAAGTGATGTTCTTTTTCTCCCAGTCGAAATCCGTCTGAACCCCGTCGGAACGCCCACGATGGTCTTCGAAATGCAGCGGGCGCAGCCCCTTGTCGGTGACCTCGCCGTTGCTGGCCAGGCGAATTTTTCCGAGCAAGGCGAAAATGCCGACGCCGCTGGTGACGCTCTCCAGTTGGTAGCGGCCATCGCCCTGCTTGAAGGTTTCCGTCACGGTGCCAATTTTCTGGCCTGACTTGGAAAACGCATAAACCGCAGAAGTATGGATCGGCGCGGCAGCCTGCGCCGCAACGGCCCACAGGCTGCACAGCACCACCAGCAGGCGCATCATTGCGGCGGCTCCGACGGCGAAACCAGCGCAGCCGCGACGGCTTGCTGGTTCTGCAGCACGACACAGCCATTCGGCATCAGGCTGAGCCGGCCTTCGGCAAACCAGCGGATGGCTTGCGGGTAGATCAGGTGTTCCTGTTCCAGCACGCGCGCCGCCAGAATTTCTTCGGTATCGCCGGGCAGTACCGGCACCGCCGCCTGGACGATGATCGGCCCCTTGTCGAGATCGGGCGTGACGAAATGCGCGGTGCAGCCATGGATTTTCACGCCCTCGGCCAAGGCCCGCGCATGCGTGCCGAGGCCGGAAAAAGCCGGCAACAGGGAGGGATGAATATTGATCAGCCGCCCGGCGTAATGCCTGACGAAGCCGGGCGTGAGAATGCGCATGAATCCGGCCAGCACCAGCAAGTCCGGCGCGAACCCGTCGATTTTCGCCATCAGTTCGGCGTCGAACGCTTCGCGGCTGTCATGCTCGCGGTGATTCACCACCGCAACAGAAACGCCGTGCTGCCGGGCTGTCTCAAGGCCATGGGCGGCGGGGTTGCTGCTGATGACTGCCGCGATTTTAACCGGCAGTTTGGCCTCCAGGATCGCCTGCATGTTGCTGCCGCGCCCGGAGATGAGGATGACGACGGATTTCATTTCACCACGGTCTGCGGCTGTCCTTCCGGGCGCTTCTCGACATGGCCGATCTGCCAGACGGTCTCGCCGGCTTCGCGCAGCAATTGCATCGCCCGCTCGGCCTGATCGGCAGCGACGATCACCGCCATGCCGATGCCGCAGTTGAAGGTGCGGTGCATTTCTTTTTCCGCGACGTTGCCTTCCTTCTGCATCCAGGTGAACAGCGGCGGCATTTCCCAGCTATCCTTGGCCAACACCGCCATCAGGCTTTCCGGCAACACCCGCGGGATATTCTCCAGCAGTCCGCCGCCCGTGATGTGAGCCATGCCCTTGACCGGCAATTGTTCCATCAGCGCCAGCAACGGTTTGACGTAAATCCGCGTGGGCGCCAGCACCACGTCGCGCAAGGGGCGACCGTGGAAATCGGAATTCAGGTCGATGCCGCTGCGCTCGATGATCTTGCGGATCAGCGAATAGCCGTTGGAGTGCGCGCCGCTGGAAGCGAGTCCGAGCACGGCATCGCCCGCCACGATGGTCGAGCCGTTGATGAGTTTATCTTTTTCCGCCGCGCCGACCGCGAAGCCGGCAAGGTCGTATTCGCCCGCCGGGTACATGCCGGGCATCTCTGCGGTTTCGCCGCCGATCAGCGCGCAGCCCGCCTGTTCGCAGCCTGCCGCGATGCCCTTGATGACATCGGTGGCGGTGGCGACATCGAGCTTGCCGCAGGCGAAGTAATCGAGGAAGAACAGCGGCTCCGCGCCCTGCACCAGGATGTCGTTGACGCTCATCGCCACCAGGTCGATGCCGACGGTATCGTGCTTGTCGAGCATGAAGGCCAATTTTAATTTGGTGCCGACGCCATCGGTGCCGGACACCAGCACCGGGTTCTTGTATTTCTTCGAAATCTCGAACAGCGCGCCAAAGCCGCCAAGGCCGCCCATCACTTCTGGGCGCATGGTGCGTTTGGCGAACGGCTTGATGTTCTCCACCAGCGCATCGCCGGCGTCAATATCCACGCCGGCATCGCGGTAGCTCAGGGAATTCTGGGTTGCATAGGGCTGTTTCAAGTTCTGCTCCCGCTATATCTGGAAAATAGTGGCATTTTAACCCAAATGGGCGCGAAACGCCTTGAAGAACTGAAACTTGATCATCTTGGATGGCTGCGGCTGGCAGTGATTTTTGCAGTGCCGGCGTTCGGCCAGTTGTTCGGCTTTAATGTTTGAGTTCAGAGGCGCTATGCGGCTTCATCGCGCAGCACCCCCTGCAACAAGTGGTTAGAGATCACTCGCAACCAGCCTCGCTAAGGGGCAATGGTACTCGCTGCCCTTCTTGGGATCGCAAAAACCACACCTTCCCTTCGGTTTTGTTCACCTCGACGCCGATACCGTTACAGAGGAAGAGACCAACCGTAAATTCAGAATGCTTCAATCCTTGTTCTGCTGCTGCTCGGTATAGCTGATATGCACGATGCGGGACTTTCGGTACGCCGTGAAGTCCGCTTTCATAAAAGCCGGCCAGTGACTCTTGAGCAATCGGATGTCCAGCGTTGGCCGCCTTCGTTAACCAGTAGACCGCGCCGCTGGGGTCACGATTTTTGAAACGAAAATATGTTCCGAGCAAATACTGCGCAACCGGAATATCTTGTTCGGCGGGCAACTTCAAGAGTTGGATTGGGGTCTCTGCATCGCCTTCCCACCACAGCATGCGAGCGAGTTGAATCGTGGCATCCATGTGACCGAGGTCGTGCAACTCTTTAAGTCGGGGAATCGAAAGGCCTTGAACCTTTTCCAGATAAGGCTCATTAGGCGGTCGCCCAAAAGTTGATTGAAGGTCGGCAGCCCCGCAAACAAGCGGCCAGTGGATTAGCGCCAGAACAATTACGGCGAATATACGTGTATTCATGACCTCTAACGTAGAAACAACCGGCACTACGCGGTTTCATCGCATTGCATCCGGGTTGATTAATGGGTTGGGCAGCCCCGCCTCTAGGTGCTCTGAAAATTTGGCCATACCTTTGAAACCTCGTGCAAGCACAGCTTAAGTTTGGTGTGGGCGGTTGCTGGAATTGCTGAACCTTTAGCATTGAGCAATTCGTTGATGGCAAGGCCGACCTCACCAAGCCATTCGGAGGAGGTCGTATACGAAGCGAAACAACGTTGGCGAATATCCCCGATCAACGGTGCTGGCCCGGCGGCTTCAATCTCCGCCAATGCTTCCCGAAGGATTGGCGTGAAGTCTTGGATCGGCGACATGTCTCGGCTTCTTATAGATACCCAGCAGTTAATATTTATCGCGCCAATTATGCTCTTGTAATTGATTGACTAGCAAGCACTTTGGTTCTTCCGCATCGCCATAAACCGCGCCCAATAATACGGACAGCTTGGCAGGGCAATTGAGCACCCCCTATTCTAGGCCGAACGGTCATCCTACGACAGGCGATGAGTCTCAATCTGGCACAAAACCGCAGCTCCAAGCGCTATCGCTGTGCACCCTCCAATTTCGAATCAACAGGCTCCACCTGGCCAGGAATACGCGATGATGTCGAACTGATCGGTTGTGCGGCTGCCGCCACACGTTCATCGTGCGCAAGCCGTGACACATAGCCCGACCAGCCGATCAGCACCAGTGCAAACGCCAGCAATACCTGCACCTGTACACCCGCAGAGTAATGACGCGCTACCCATAGCCGCGCTATGAGCGCCAGCAGGGTTACTGCGGTCAACTGGCCGGTGAATGCGAATGCGCTTTCGAGCGAGGCATTATCGCGCCAGGCAAACAGGGACGGCAGCGCCAACGCCAGCAGGATTAGCACATATGCAACTCTGCGCGTGCGTGTCGTTTGATAGATGAGTTCGATGCTGCTGCGGTCATGCATGATGGCGATTTTTTTCCTGATTTTAGGGCTGGGGCGCCGAGCGCTGGAGCTGCGCTTTCTGGCCTTGCCGATCCAGGCAAACGAAGGTGACATTGGTGGCAAAGATGAGGTCTTCGCTGCCGCTTTCGATGTCATCGCAATAGACATCCACGTGGTACTGCACGGAGGTCTTGCCCTCGCGCATGCGCTGGACGGATAGGCGCAGGATCGAGCCTTGCCCCACGCCCTTGTGGAATTCCACCTTGTCCATGGCGACGGTGACGAAGCTGCAGCCGGGATAGTCGCGGCTGGCGGCGATCCAGGATATTTCGTCGATCCACTTGAGCATGTTGCCGCCGAAGAGGTTGCCGTAGTGATTGAGGTGTTCGGGGAGAACGAGCTTGTAGCTTTCCATGTTGGGCTTTCCTGGCTATCGGAGAGGGGCCACGGTTGTCCGCTATGCCCTGCGCACGAATAAAAACGCCCCGGAGCCGAGGCTCCGGGGCGCTGCATTCAGACGCTAAGACTTAAGCGGCTTGAATGTTGGAAGCTTGCTTACCCTTCGGGCCTTGGGTGACTTCAAACTGCACCTTTTGACCTTCTTTGAGAGTTTTGAATCCGCCCATCTGGATCGCAGAGAAGTGAGCGAACAGATCTTCGCTACCATCGTCCGGAGTGATGAAGCCGAAACCCTTGGAATCGTTAAACCATTTTACAGTACCAGTTGCCATTTACGTAGTTCCTTGTGCTAAGAAAAAAACGGGAAATCCCGCGAAAATGCCTGAATTCCAAGGATGCAAACGGTGAAACCGATAGTGCAAAAAACTTGAATCCAAACAATAATGCGTTTTTACGCGATATATTTGGGCAAGTCAAGCGATAATTAAGCATGCCAGAGAAATATCCCGGCCAATACAATTTGGGCAATTTATCGCACTTCGATATGATAGGGTTTGTTTCAGGAAATTAGCGGGCGAAAGGGTATAAATTGAGCGGATGGATCAAGGAAGATTTTGACCGGTATGAAATGCAGCGAATCATGGCCAAGCTGATCGATTCGGTGGCACTTTTTTACGGATTGTCGCAGGCGGAACTGGGCGAGCTGCTGGCCAATTCCGACAAACGCACTTTCCCGGGAAACACGGTTATCCTGAGCGAAGGCAGCGAGGGCAACTTCATGTATATCCTGGTCGAGGGCGAGGTGGCCATCGTCAAGGGCAAGAGCCAGATACTGGCAAAGCTGGCCAGCGGCGACTGTTTCGGCGAAATGGCGCTGGTAGACAGTCTCTCGCGCTGTGCCTCGGTGGTATCGACTGTTCCGTGCGTGCTGATTCGGGTGAGCGAAAACGCCTTCAGCCAGAAGCCTGCGATCAGCGCCAAGCTGTACCGGAATATCGCCCGCCAGCTATCCAGCCGGCTGCGCGACAGCAATGCCATGATTTCCTTGGGGCTGAAGGATCACCCGTAGCTGCCTGCAATCTTCACTGCAGGAACCGGAAAGGCTCCATCTCGATCGACTCGACCCGTGCGCCAAGCAGGATCAGCGTGCCTTCCAGCCGGTTATCGCCGGTGTCGCTGAACTCGAAACGATAGGTGCGACGGATCGCCATGCGCCCCTGCGCATCGCGCCCCAACGCCAATGCGCTGACGGTGACGGTATCGTCGAGGAACTGCACGCACTCGCGCAGACAGGCTTTCTTGCCGGCATTTCTGGCAATTTCGAGCGCGCGCAAGCTGTCTGACCAGAACATGGCGAGCGCGACCAGCGGCAAAAGCAGGAGTAAATCCAATGGGTCCATCGGCAAAAAAACAGGTGCAATAAAACGCCGAATCATACCCGGTTTTTACTTGGCGCTGCGGGCGTTGCTCAAACTGCTAGAATATCGATGCAATCCCAATAAACGATTCGACCTGTAAAAAAATGAAGCAACTGCTGCTCGAAATCACTTCAGACTTCGCCCCCGCTCTGGATAACTTTGTTGCCGGGCGCAACGGGGAGGTGCTGCATACCCTGCGCGAAAGCATCGCCGGAAAACAGCCGGAACGCTTCATTTACCTTTGGGGCGCGCCCAACAGCGGCAAGTCGCATTTGCTGCGAGCCTTTGCCGACGCCCACTCGCGACACGGCGCAAAGTCGGTTTATGCGCAGTGCGGCGCATCGCTGCCAAACAATCTGTATGACCATGACGTCGTGGCGCTGGACGATGTCGACCGGCTCGACGCCGAAGGCCAGATCGCTTTGTTCGACTTGTACAACCGCCTGCGCGAAGGACGGGGACGGCTCCTTGCCAGCGGGCCGTGCGCGCCGGCACAACTGCCGATGCGCCCGGACGTGGTGACCCGGCTGGGCTGGGGGCTGGTCTATCAGGTGCATGAACTGAGCGACGATGAAAAAATCCAGGCGCTGCATGCCCATGCGGCGAGCCGCGGCTTCCGGCTCGGCACCGGCGTGGCGGAATACCTGCTGCGCCACTGGCGGCGCGACCTGCCATCGTTGCTGGCGGCGCTGGACGCGCTCGACCGCTACTCGCTGGAAACCAAACGTCCGATCACCGTGCCGCTGCTGCGCGAAACCCTGCACCTGGAAAGCGGCGGCTAAACCGACTCCGGGCAAGACTTGCTACGCTGACAGAACTATTTTTTAGCGGTTTTCAGCCAGCCATCGATACCGACGGTCAGCGCCGTCACCGCGCCCGCAGAAGCCAGCAAGATTACCGAACCGCGCACGCTGTTGAGAATATCCGGCGCCAGCAGCAAGGCGCCGCCCAGCCCCAGCATCATGCTTCCCGACAGCAGCTTGAGGATGCGCCCCTGCCGCTCCGTCAGTTTGCGCGCACCGAAAGTGAAGACGAACGCCAGCATAATGGCCAGCAGGGGCAGCACGTAAACCACGTTGTACAGCAACAGGTAGAGATAATAATCCGCGTTGGACAGATTATGCAGGGTGAGTACCCGGGTAAACACCATCGGGAAACCTGCCGTGCAGAGCAGTTCGTAGCTGTTGGCGGCGAGGGCCAGGGCGGCGGTGCCGGCCAGCATCGTCGGCCAGCTCGCCGCCTCGACCAGGCCGCGCATGCGTCTGAACAGGCCGGGCTTGGCGCTTTCTGGAATGGAAAGAGAGATGCCCTGCTTGAACCGGAAATAATCCTTGATGTTGATCAGGGCGATCGCCACGGCGATCATGCCGGCGATTCGGGTCGCCGCCTGCAACTCTTTCATCAGCAGGAAAGCGTTGAGCCATGCGGCCATGAAAACAAAATAAACCAGCCCGGAGAAAAACACGAAGATGCCTCCGATCGCCAGCATGCGCGCGCGGCTGCCGCCGTGGACGAGCAGGCTGAGCAGGAACAGGAGAACGAAGAAGGCGCAGGGATTGAAAGCATCCAGCGCGGCAATGGCGAGGGTAAACAGCGGCAGCGAAGCCTGCGCCGGATCGATTGATCCGAGCAGCGGCACGGTCAGCGGTAGTTCGCGCTGGCCGTCTGCGCCGGGCAAACGGTCATGCCGCACATTCTCACGGCAATCGAGCAGCACCTTGCGCAGCTCCTCACCGGTCGTGGCCGGCGCATCGTAGCCCACCCGCATCTCGCCGCAGAGCAGGAAGGCCGGCACGGACGTAGCCTTCTGCCCCAAAGCGGAAGCCATGCGGATGTAATCTCGAACGTTGTCGGGATGCTCGCTCAGTTCGGCGGAGTGCACCGTGAGCCAGGGGTAGTCGGATGCCAGCCGCTGCACGAACGGCTCGGCTTGCAGGCAGTGGGGGCAGCGTTTCGACCAGAAAAAATAGAGATGTATCCGGGCTTCGCCCGCCGCGTTGCGACTGACCCATGCCGTTGCATCTGACTGCGCCCCTCTTCCCGCCGCGCCTGCCAGCGGCGACAGCAGTGCGGCGAGAACGAGAAAAATCGGAAGAAAAGCGCGGAACGGCACGGCGATTCCTGCCTGTCTGAAATCAGCCTTCGGCGGCGGCCTGCTCGGCAATCTGCCGATGTACGTCCGCCATGTCGAGCGACCGCACTTGCTCGACCAGTTGCTCCAGCCCGGATGCCGGCAGCGCGCCGGCTTCGGAGTAGATGATGATCTTTTCGCGGAACACCATCAGGGTCGGAATCGAACGAATCTGGAAGGAGGCTGCAATGCCCTGCTCGACTTCGGTGTTGACCTTGGCGAAAACGACGTCGGGATATTTTTCCGATGTGTCCTCATAAACGGGCGCGAAAGAGCGGCAGGGGCCGCACCACGGCGCCCAGAAATCCACGATCACAATATCGCTGCCGGTAACGACACTTTCGAAATTGTCTTGGGTGAGTTCGACTGTGGCCATGAATTTGTTCCTCCAGAATAATGCCGACGATGGCGAAAACGTGGAAAAATAGCACTAAGTGACGCAACAATCCACCTTGCGCCATTTTTTTAATGAACCAATACCTGTTATAACCTTCATATCGCGACCATGAGCCAGAATTCAACCCCCGCCCCCGATGTTTTGCTGTTGCTCGCGCCTGATTGCCCGTACTGCCCGGCAATGCTGGAAAGCCTGGCCGGGCTGCTCAAGGAAGGCGTGATCGGTCGGCTGGAAGCGGTCAATGTGGCGATCCACCCGGAGCGGGCGGCAGAACTCGGAACAAGGACAGTGCCGTGGGTCAAAATCGGCCCGTTCGAACTGGAAGGCGCGCTCACGCCCGGCGAATTGCGCCGCTGGGCAGAGCAGGCCGACAACCTTGACGGCATGGCGGATTATTTCTTTCGCATGCTGAAAAATGGCCGCCGCGCCAAGGTGGAGGAAATGGCGCGGCAGGCGCCGCTCCGGCTGCAGGCGCTGGTTCATCTGATGAAAAACCCGGACACCAGTATGGCGGTACGGATCGGCATCGGCGCGGTGCTGGAAGAGTTGCACGGCAGCGGACTGACCGAGGCGATCATTCCCGACCTGGGAGCGCTGACCCGTGATGGCGATGCACTCACCCGCGCCGACGCCTGCCATTTCCTGTCGCTGATCGGCGGCCCGGAAGTGGCGTCTTATCTGCGCGCTAGCCTCGATGACGAGAACAAGGAAGTACGCGAAATTGCCAGCGAATCGCTGGAAGAACTGGGACTGAAATGAGCAAGGCATTTACACGCGAAAACGACGATGCAGAGGAAGATGAACCGGCACAGGCACCGCCATTGCCGCAGGGGCTGAAAAACTACATCACTCCGGCAGGCTATCAGCGCCTCAAGGACGAGTTCGACCAGCTATGGAAAGAGGAACGCCCGGCGCTGGTAAAGACCATCACCTGGGCCGCCTCCAACGGCGACCGCTCGGAGAACGGCGACTACATCTACGGCAAGAAGCGGCTAAGGGAGATTGACCGCCGCATCCGCTTTCTGTCCAAACATCTGGATAACGCCGAAGTGGTCGATCCGGCGCAACGGGAAGATTGCGACCAGGCGTTTTTCGGCGCCACCGTGACCGTCTGCGGCCAGGATGGCGTGGATCGCACTTACAGCATCGTCGGCGTCGACGAGGCCGACGTCGGACGCGGCTGGATCAGTTGGGTTTCGCCGCTGGCGCGGGCGCTGATGAAAGCGCGCGAGGGCGATTCGGTAACGCTGCGCACGCCGGGCGGGGTGGAAGAACTGGATGTGGTGGAAGTGGCTTACCGGGCATTGGACAAGTAAATCCATACAAAACATTTAACCGCCGATAAACGCAGATGAACGCCAATAATTCAAAGCGTTCAAAATAATTTTAGTTACAACGTAACCTGAAAGTTAGTCTTCACTGAAACTTCATTTCCCCTCCGCCATAGGGGAGAGTGTCAGTAACGCCCTATTTTATCGGCGTTTATTGGCGTGCATCGGCGGTTAATTACCTCGACACCGCAAGGCGAGACGAGGCTGCTTGTCACAGCCGGCTTACATCTCGCGTTCGCTGGTCTCAGAAACCGGCGCGACGCCCTGCTGCTCGCCGCGCTCATACAAGGCGTTGGCACGTCCCACAATCAGCGGATCCAACGATTTGACCTGTTTGATGTCGCGATTCGTATAAGGCAGCTTGTGCAGAACATAGCGCATGGCATTCAGACGTGCGCGCTTCTTGCAATCGGACTTGACCACAATCCACGGCGCATCGGCTGTATCAGTGTAGAAAAACATCGCCTCCTTAGCCTTGGTGTAGTCGTCCCACTTGTCGAGCGAGGCCAAGTCGATCGGGCTGAGTTTCCACTGCTTGAGCGGGTGCGATTCGCGCTCCTTGAAACGCCGGCGCTGCTCCTTGCGGCTCACTGAAAACCAGAGTTTGATCAGGTGGACGCCGCTGCGCACCAGTGAGCGTTCAAATTCCGGGGTCTGCCGCATGAATTCGAAATATTCATCCGGCGTGCAGAAACCCATCACGCGCTCTACGCCGCTACGGTTATACCAGGAACGGTCGAACAGCACGATCTCGCCGGCGGTGGGCAAGTGCTCGACATAGCGCTGGAAATACCACTGACCGCGCTCGGTCTCGGACGGCTTCTCCAGCGCAACCACGCGCGCACCGCGCGGGTTCAGGTGTTCCATCAGGCGCTTGATGGTGCCGCCCTTGCCGGCGGCGTCGCGGCCTTCGAACAGGATCACCACTTTCTGGCCGGTTGCCTTGACCCAAGCCTGCAACTTCAGCAATTCCACCTGCAAGCGATATTTCTCGCGCTCGTAGCTCTTGCGCAGCATCAGGTTTTTGTAAGGGTAACCACCATCACGCCAGTCGTCGGACAACTCGTCGTCCGGGCTGGCCGCCAATCTAGCCACGAGCGGCTCATTATTCATCAGCAAGGCGTTTCTCAGGACTGCGGCATCCTCGGCAGAAGCGCCGGCCAGAATGGCATCCAGCGATTTCTTCAAAGCCTCCTCGTTCGGGGCGTGAGCCGCGATATCCTCGACCGCAGTCACCATGGCTTCCTGTGCCGCAGCGATGGCTTCGCTCACGGCATATTTTTCTATTCCCTGTTTGGTGGCCGATGGGGATCTGTCGCCGGCAGAAGCGCGGCGCGGACGCGAAGCGGTTCC
>JAJFTF010000051.1 GCA_021373185.1 Betaproteobacteria bacterium
CCTGAGCGTCGCAGTACGGAGGGTTGCCCACGACGAGATCGACGCGCTGCACTCCTGGGCGGGAGAGCAGCCAGTCCTCAGCGTGGAACCAGTCCGCCCCAGAGCTCAGGCACGCCTGATGGTGCGCCCGATCGACATCGACACCTCCATCGCGATCGAGGAGAGCCTGCGCAAGAAGATGATCCGCGACATCGACACGGAGCTGCGCGCGATGAAGCGCCTGTACAACAAGGGCGCGATCAGCGACAGCGCCTACGACAGCGCGGCGGATCTGGCGGCCACGAAGAAGGAGCGCCTGAAGGAAGGCCTGTCGGTGGACGGCACGCTGTTCATGTGCCTGGGCCAGAATGAAAGCCTGCAACTGCGCCCCATGTTGCGCGCCGGCGCTTCGGATGCGGAACTGGAGCAAGCGATACGCTCCGCCATCGAGCTCAAGCCCCACCGCCACGACTTCAACGAAAGCCCGGATCAGGTCATCCGCTTCATGTCATTGACCGGTGGCTGAAACCACATCTTCAGACTCGCACGGCATCAAGCATCAACCGAGATTGTCCGTCAGCCATAAATTGACATGATTCGCGTCGTTGTGGGTCAGGCTTTAGCCTGACATGTACGGCTAATACCCAGAGGGCACAAGAGCCGTACCCACAAGAGCATATTGGCTAACGGACAGCCCTACAACCTGCCAGCCACCCGCTCCGCCCCCATCAGCCCGACATTGGGATTCAGCACCACATAAACCGGAATCGTCGCCAGCAACTCCGCATAGCGCCCCTTGTCTGCAAACGCCGCCAGAAAGCGTCCATCCTTCATCATATCGACGATCTGCGGTGCGATGCCGCCCGCCACATAAACCCCGCCGCGCGCCAGCACCTTGAGCGCGAGATTGCCCGCCTCTGCGCCGTAGATGCGGATAAACAGATCGAGCGCTTCCGTCGCAAGACGGTCTTTCCCTGCCAGAGCAAAACGCGAAATCGCCGCCGACGGGTCGCCCTCTTTTATCGCTGCCAACAATGCCGGAGAAGCGCCGCCTTCTTCGCTGTCGCACAAAAAATCGAAAATATTCGCCAGACCGGGGCCGGACACCAACCGTTCATAGGAGACATGACCGAAGCGCGCGGCAAGGTAGCGCAGCAGTTCGGTTTGCAGCATGTCGGCAGGCGCAAAATCGGCATGGCTGCCCTCGGACGGCAGCGCCTCATACTGGCCGCCCTGCCAAACCATGAACCCCTCGCCAAGGCCGGTGCCGGCGCCGATCACCGCACGCACGCCATGCTCCAACGGCGCTCCGGCTTGCAGGGTGAGCAGGTCATCGCTTCCCAGCGCCTCGATACCGTAAGCCACCGCCTGAAAATCATTAATCAGCCTGACTTGAGGAATGCCAAATTCCGCCGCGATTGCCGCCGCATCGATCCGCCAGGGCAGATTGGTAATCTTCGCCTGCCCGCCCTCCACCGGCCCGGCCACGCCGAAGCAAGCAGCCGCAATCGCGTGTGGCGGGCAGTCGCGCAAGAACTCGGCGATGATCGGCTCCAGGCCTGCATATGCGGCACTTTCAAAGCGCCGCTCGGCGAGTACGCGACCATCTTCCGATAGCCGCAGCAGCGTCTTGGTGCCGCCGATGTCGCCGGCAAGGAGGGTTTTAGTGGTGGAAGTGTTCATGTAAAAGGGTATCCGAAATTCGCGGTTGTTTTAATTTTGCGCGGAGGGCATCTAATCGGCCCATAGCGGACTTAGTGCCGATCCTAAAACGGAATATCAAAATCCCAAAAATCAGTAAAACGGAATTCTCCAGAGTACTGATAAATTTTCTTCAAAGCATTGGCCGCAATTTTAATGGAATGTTCATCCTGATTGAGAAAATCATAAACATCGTCGCCAAATGCTTGAATAGTTGTTATTGAGAGTCTATTTTTTTCAGAATTCCATTCCAAATTTATATCACTTGATTGGATATTCTTTCCGAAACTTTCCTGTAATTTAGAATTAAGCGGGCCAGATACGCGGTTTCGAAATTCATCCAAATATACATTGATTCGCTTCGAGTCTTTAACGACGCCATCATAAAAACGATTATAGGTTTTATCGAACCATTTGCAGTTCGCATTATGGAGTCGTTCGTAATCAGCTAGGGTAGCTTTAAAGTGTGAGGCTTTGACAAAGCGAATGCGCGAGAACGATTCACTTTTTCTGATAATGTATCTGGCAATGTAATGCTCGGAATTTATTGGTTCCGGTTTAATGATTTCTTTATCAAACTTTAGCCGAACCAAGTCAGAATCATTGATCGAAATTAGATTGAATTGATAAATTGAGGGCTTCTTTTTTCTTTGCGGCAAAGCTGAAAGCTCATAGGCCTGAGCCTTCATCAAGGACGTTACTGCATTGAAAATATTTGTATCATTTTTAGGCAAACCGCTTTCGCAGTTCATTTCTTGGAATGCGAAGACCTCCACAGCAGGAATGGATAGGGCATCAATCACACCTAATTCTGCCATCTCATCGTGATAGGTCTTTCCACAACCTGCCTGAGCAAGCTGATATTGGAGGGCTTTGTCATTACTCCATGCATGAAGAGGCCACCAATCGGAATTAGGGTCTTTGAGATTTATATCTCGCGCAAGAAGAGCCCATGCGTTCGATTCGTTTTTTTTGCAACTGATTAAAAGTGTTGTGTAAACATCAAATTGTTGAACTTTTGAAACCTTATAAGCGAGAAGGTCAATCTCTCGTACGCTACTAGTAAAATCATCTTCATAGTATTTATTACTGATAACTGTCCAGCCGGATTGTTTAAGATTTGATGCAATACGATTTTCAAGAACAAAGCCGGTCTTGCAAATCCCTTCCGATAATTTATCTAGTTCCATTCTGGCGCACCAATAATTTTGTGTTGCGTGGAGTAGCGCCTCTTAACCGAGCGGATAGGCTGGCACGAAGACCTCTTTAACTGCCACAACTGAAACATTCACCTATTTACCAATCAAAATAATTTTAAGAATACGCCTCTCACAAAGTCCGTGCAGTCAAACCCGGTTTCGGATAGCCGGTGATTATCACCCCGCACTTTCCAGTATTTCCACCGGCACACCCGCCATCACCTGATCGAACAAGTCGATGATGTCGTCGTTCCGCATACGCACACAGCCTTTCGAACCGGGCCTACCCAGTTCCACACCGTCCGGCGTGCCGTGAATGTAGACGTAGCGGCGCATGGTATCGACATTGCCGAGCCGGTTCCTGCCCGGTTCGCAACCAGAAAGCCAGAGGATGCGCGTCAGTATCCAGTCGCGGCCGGGGAACTGCGCGCCCAGTTCGGGCGTGTAAATCTCGCCGGTAGGGCGGCGTTTCACGAACACGCTATTGGCGGGCTGGCCTGCGCCGATCTTGGCGCGAACGATGTGCGAACCGCGCGGCGTGCAATAACTGCCGTTCTCCTCGCCGACGCCGTTCAGCGCGGTTGAAATGACGTAACGCCGGATCGGTGCGTCCTGCTCGTCGAGCAGCTCAAGGGTCTGATCGGCAACGACTATCCTAATTCGCACCGCTGTTTCCTTTCCCGCGCCGCTGCGCAAAAAAATCGCTTAACATCCCGCCGCACTCAGCGGCAAGGATGCCGCCCGTCACCTCGGCATGATGGTTCAGCCGCGCCTCGGCGGAAAGGTCGACGATGCTGCCGCAAGCACCGGTTTTCTGGTCGGAAGCGCCGTACACCACGCGGGAAATGCGGGCATGGAAAATCGCTCCCATGCACATGGTACAAGGCTCAAGCGTCACATAGAGGGAACAGCCGACCAAGCGATAATTGCCCAGATTGCGGGCCGCATCGCGCAAGGCCATGACCTCGGCGTGGGCGGTCGGGTCGTGGCGTGAAATCGGCGCGTTGAAGCCGCGCCCGACGATCTCGCCATCCTTGACCACCACCGCGCCAACCGGCACCTCGCCGGCGTCCCACGCCTGGCGCGCAAGCGTCAGGGCTTCGCGCATCATTTCGATATCGATTGAATCATCTGGAGAAACCATCGCAATGCACTCATATTTCAACAATGTCGATTATACCGCGCAAAAAACGAAAAAAGCCCTGTATTAACAGGGCTTTTTTCAATTGCGTCGGCAAAACGACACGTCTCATGTAGGTTGGGTTGAACAGCTTTATCGCGAAACCCAACAAACCCAAACTTCAAAACCTGTTCTTGATATTCAGGTTTGTTGGGTTACGGCGCAAAAACCGCGCCTAACCCAACCTACATGGGACTGCCGGCGATTGAGTGATGTTGCTTACAGCGAACCCAATCATTCCCACTCGATGGTCGATGGCGGTTTGCCGCAAATATCGTAAACCACGCGGTTGATGCCGCGCACTTCGTTGATGATGCGGTTGGAGACCTTGCCGAGCAAGGTGTAGGGCAGCTCCGCCCAATGCGCGGTCATGAAATCCTGGGTCTGCACGGCGCGCAACGCAACCACGTAATCATAGGTGCGGCCATCGCCCATCACGCCCACCGCCTTGACCGGCAGGAATACAGCAAAGGCCTGTGAGGTCTTTTCATACCAGCCGGAGGCGCGCAACTCTTCGATGAAAATGGCGTCCGCCTGGCGCAGCAGGTCGGCGAATTCCGCTTTCACCTCGCCCAGGATGCGCACGCCGAGGCCGGGGCCGGGGAAAGGATGGCGGTAGACCATGTCGTGCGGCAAGCCCAGTGCGATACCCAACTCGCGCACTTCATCCTTGAACAACTCGCGCAGCGGTTCCAGCAGCTTCAGGTGCAGGGTATCGGGCAAGCCGCCGACGTTGTGGTGCGACTTGATGGCGTGCGCTTTTTTTGTTTTCGCCCCGGCAGATTCGATTACATCGGGATAAATGGTGCCCTGCGCCAGCCACTTGGCATTGGGCAGCTTGGCCGATTCGGCCTGGAACACTTCGACGAATTCGCGACCGATGATCTTGCGCTTCTTCTCGGGATCGGTGACGCCGCTCAGGTGTTTCATGAATTCCGCGCTGGCATCGACGTGGATCACCTTGACGCCCAGATTGTCGGCAAAAGTCTTCATCACCTGCTCGGCTTCGTTCAACCGCAGCAAACCGTTATCCACGAACACGCAGGTGAGCTGCGTACCGATGGCGCGGTGCAGAAGTGCGGCTACGACCGAGGAATCCACGCCGCCGGACAGCCCCAGAATCACTTCGTCCGAGCCGACTTCGGAACGGATTTTTCCAATTGCTTCTTCGACGTAATCCGGCATGTTCCAATCGCTGCCGCAGCCGCAGATGTCATGCACGAAGCGCTCGAAGATCGCCTTGCCTTGCAGGGTGTGGGTCACTTCCGGGTGAAACTGCACGCCGTAAAAATGGCGCGCTTCGTCGACCATGCCGGCAATCGGCGTGGCGGCATTGGAAGCGTTCACCTTGAAGCCGGACGGCAGCTCTGTCACCTTGTCGCCGTGGCTCATCCACACGTCGAGCATGCCATGGCCCTCGTCGTTGGCCCGATCCTGGATGTCGCGCAGCAAGGTTGAATGCCCTTGGGCACGCACTTCGGCATAACCGAACTCGCGCTTGACCGCATTTTCCACTTTGCCGCCCAACTGCGCGGCCATGGTCTGCATGCCGTAGCAAATGCCGAAGACCGGCACGCCGAGCTGAAACACCACATCCGGCGCACGCGGCGTTTCCTCTTCGTAGACCGAGGACGGCCCGCCGGAAAGGATGATGCCTTTGGGGTTGAATTCGCGGATGAACTGCTCGCTCACATCGTAAGGATGAAGTTCGCAATAGACGCTGGCCTCACGCACGCGGCGGGCGATTAACTGGGTATATTGGGAGCCGAAATCGAGGATCAGAATTTTCTGGTGCATGGCTTTAAAATCCGTGAGGGGAGAGGGGATAGGCGTGAGGGAAAAACAAGCGGGAGGGGTAAGCATACGCCTCACCCCTCCCCCCTTACGCCTCACTCGACGTGATAGTTTGGCGCTTCTTTGGTGATCTGCACATCGTGAACGTGGGACTCGCGGATGCCGGCTGAACTGATTTCAACGAATTCGGCCTTGGCATGCACCTCGGCGATGGTCGAACAACCCAGATAGCCCATGCTCGAACGCACGCCGCCGATCAGCTGGTGAATCACCGATAGCACGCTGCCCTTGTAGGGTACGCGGCCTTCGATGCCTTCCGGCACCAGTTTTTCGACGTTGGCTTCGGCTTCCTGGAAGTAGCGATCTTTCGACCCCTGCTGCATGGCGCCGAGCGACCCCATGCCACGATAGGATTTGTAGGAACGCCCCTGGAACAGTTCGATTTCACCCGGCGCTTCTTCGGTGCCGGCGAACATGCCGCCCAGCATCACGCAGTCTGCGCCGGCTGCCAGCGCCTTGGCAACGTCGCCGGAATAGCGAATTCCGCCATCGGCGATCACCGGTACGCCGCTGCCTTTAAGCGCCTGCACCACGTTGGCGATTGCCGTGATCTGCGGCACACCGACGCCGGCTACGATCCGGGTGGTGCAAATGGAGCCGGGGCCGATGCCGACCTTGACCGCATCCGCGCCATGGTCGGCCAATGCCAAGCCCGCAGCCGCAGTGGCGATGTTGCCGCCGATCACCTGAACCTGAGGGAAATTTTCCTTGACCCACTTCACCCGGCCCAGCACACCTTGGGAATGGCCATGCGCGGTATCCACCACGATCACGTCCACGCCGGCTTCGGCCAGCAAAGCGACGCGCTCCTCGGTGCCTTCACCCACGCCCACCGCCGCGCCGACCCGCAGCCGACCTTGGCTGTCCTTGCATGCCAGCGGATGTTCGGTGGATTTCTGGATGTCCTTGACCGTAATCAAGCCGCGCAACTCGAAGTTGTTGTTGACCACCAGCACCCGCTCCAGGCGATATTGGTGCATCAGCGCCATGGCCTCTTCGCGGCTGGCGCCTTCCTTGACCGTAATCAGCTTGTCGCGCTGGGTCATGATATTCCTGACCGGTTGATCAAGGTTGGTTTCAAAGCGCAGATCGCGGTTGGTAATGATCCCCACCACGCACCCGCCATCCACCACCGGCAAACCGGAAATCTTGTGCATGCGGGTCAGCGTCAATACTTCACGGACAGTCATCTCGGGGGAAATGGTAATTGGGTCTTTGACCACGCCGCTTTCAAAACGCTTTACTCGTGCCACTTGCGCTGCCTGCGCTGCAGCGGTCATGTTCTTGTGAAGGATGCCGACCCCGCCTTCCTGCGCCAGCGCAATCGCCAGACGAGCTTCGGTGACGGTGTCCATCGCCGCGGAAATCAGGGGGATATTCAGAGAAATTTCTCGGGTAAGCCGCGTCGCCAAACTCACGTCGCGGGGCAAAATATTGGAATGCGCAGGGACCAGCAAAACATCGTCGAAGGTCAGTGCTTTCTGCAAAACACGCATGTTGTTATCCTTGTCGCCAAAGCGTTATTATACAATCTTCAGGCATCTTCGGTAAACCGGACTTGCCAGTTTCGTTCAGAAAGCCCATTTACACCATTGACGGTTGCCATGTGAATCGTTATGTTTATCCAGACAAACTCTGAAGGAGACACCCATGCGCATTAAATTTATCCCCCTCGCCATCCTGTGCGGCCTGATGCTCGGCGGATGTCAGGGAAGCGGCGCAGTGAAGCCCGAGGCAGTATCCGCGGAAGCAGCAAAACCGGCGCTATCGGAGGAAGCCAGGCAAGAGCTTGCCAAGGCTGAAATTGACGTCAAGGAAGCGAAAGCCAGGAAAGCGCTATGGACCACTGCAGAAGACGCCTTGAAAAAAGCAAAAGAATCTGCGGCCAAGTTTGACAGCGCCGCCACCTTGAAACACTCGAAAATGGCCAGTGAACTGGCACGACTGGGAATTGCCCAGTTGAGCTATCCATTAGCCAAATAACCACAGGCAAACACCTCATGCGACTGCGGCTGACAATCTTCTTGCTACTGGCAATGGCAATGACAGCCGTTGCGCACGCCGGGGTGACCAAGTGGGTGGACGCAGACGGCAAGGTCCAATATTCGGACCAGCCGCCGCCGGTCTCCACCAAATCGCAGAAATCCCTGAATATCAAAACCAGCCCAGCCTTGCCCAAGGCCACCTCCAACAGCAATGGCGAGAGCAGGAGTATTGCGGAAAAAGAACTGGAATTCCGCAAGCGGCAAGTCAAGACAGAAGAGGCCGCCGCCAAGGAAGCCAAGGATCAGGAAGAAGCCAAACGCGCGAAAGCAAATTGCGAACAGTCACGCCAGCAACTGCAAGCCTTGCAGGAAGGTCAGCGCATGTCCAAATACAATGAAAAAGGCGAGCGCGTATTCATGGAAGACAGTGACCGCCCGCAAGCCATCAACGAAGCAAAACAGGCGGTAGATTCCTGGTGCAAATAAGAGCCTATTCAGCCGGTTTCATACCCCGCGTTGCAGCCAGAAAGTGATGGCTGCTAGGCGCAAGGCGCAGCCAATGGTCGTTCCATTGGCAAGCTTTGCAACAACGCAGACGCGCTTTTCTGGCCGCAACCCGGAGGGCCGTTGCGTCGTGGGGCACATTGCGTTGTTGCGATCCTCTTGCTTGGAATAACCAAGCGGCGTGTCTCGCGTCTAGCACTGCGCCCCACGACGCAACGGCGCGGAGTATGAAACCGACTGAAATAGGCTCTAAATCAGGCCGGCGCTTCCTCGCCAACGTCCTTCTTCTCGCCCTTCCCTTCGGCGGCACGCTTTTTACGAATTTCCTTGGGGTCGGCGATCAACGGACGGTAGATTTCGATCCGGTCTTTATCGCGGAGCACCGTATCAAGCTTGGCTTGCTTCGAAAAAATCCCCATCTTTGCCGTAGCCAGATCGATTTCCGGAAAATCCCGCAGGACGCCGGATTGTTCAATCGCTTCTGACAACATCGTGCCGGGCCTTACCTTCAGCGGCAACACCTCCTGCTTATGTGGCAGGGCATACACCACTTCCACTGAAATTTCTTCACTCATGATTCACCATATATCACGACTGCACGCTGAACGAACGCCTCGACAAAGCTGTTGGCGATATAGCCAAAAACCGGGCTAACCAGCTTATCCAGCAGTTTGGTTGAAAATTCATAATGCAGCCTGAACTCGACTTTACAGGCCGTTTCGTCCAGTTCGATGAAACGCCAACTGCCTTCGAGATGGCTAAACGGCCCGCGCCGAAACTTCATTTCGATCAAGCTCGGCTCCTGCCGTGTGTTTTCAGTGGTAAAGCTCTGTTTGACATGATGGTAATCGATATGCACCGTCGCTTCGAGCACGTCATCGCTACCCCTCTGCACTTCGGTTCCGCCACACCAAGGCAGAAAAATCGGATAATCCTCGATCCGATCCACCAGCACGAACATTTGCCGTGCCGAATAAAAAACCAGCACGGATTTTTCCACTACAGCCATTCCGTATGCCACCGATAAAAACTGATAAAATACACGATTATCAACACCCCAGCGCCAGTATTGGCCTTCAAAGCGTTCTTTCTACAATTCTTCTGCAAAACTCTCGAATTGCCCGCCTACTCTACGACCGTTTTGCCGGCCAAGCAACCACCTCTCCCTGATTCAACACGCCTCTACACCAATATCGCCAAAGCAGAAGGCGACTCCAAGGTGATGATCGTACGCTATGCTTTATCGCCCAAAACGTGCTTACTCGTGCATTTATTGGCACACCACAACAAGTCTATTTTTAGTCCGCTAGCAAATATATTCACCACTAATGGTCTATTTTTAGAATCAACATCTTGCGCAATCGAGTAACAAGGCCTACCATTAGGCCGTTACTATGTAGATTCCGACATAAAGGTTTAATATTAGACCATGGCAATCCAGCACCTTACCAACACGGAAATCTCGTTGCGTCTCGCGCAATCGCTTCGCGCTTGGCGAATATCGCCCGACGGCGCAGGGCTGTCGCAGGTAGATTTGGCGCGCAAGAGCGGTATTGGACTGACACCGCTAAAACGATTCGAGAAAACCGGCGCCATTACCTTGCGGAATCTGGTGGCCCTACTCCGTGCGCTCGATTTGCTGGACGGGCTGGACACGCTTATTCCAGAGCCGGACGCCTCCGGACCGCTTGCATTACTTGAAGCCGAGCGGTCAAAGAAACAGCGCGTGCGTGCGCCGCGCACACTAGCAGCAAAAGACGAATAAATGGATGGCGTCAAAGTTGTCGAGGTTCGTATCTGGGGCCAAACCGTTGGCGCCGTCGCGCCCCTGAAAGGAAAACCCGGTTTCTACGAATTCCAATATTTGCCGGACTTCGTCAAATCCGGACTGGAATTGTCGCCACTGATGATGAAGCTGGGCAAAAAGCGATTCAACTTCCCATCGCTAAACCAGGAAACCTTTCATGGACTCCCCGGTCTTCTGGCCGACGCTCTGCCCGACAAATTCGGTAACGCGCTGATCGATGAATACATGACCCGGCACGGCACGAAAGCGGCGGATATCACAACGCTGCAGCGCCTGCTATACGTTGGCCGCCGCGCAATGGGCGCGCTGGAATTCGAGCCATCCTCCGCAAACACACGCAACCCTGCCGTGGCCATGCCGCTCAATATGGCGACTCTTGTCGAGGAAGCGCGCTGCGCGTTGCGCGGGGAATTCGGCGAGATCGCACAGGATATTATGGATGTCGGCAGTTCGGCTGGCGGCGCACGCGCCAAGGCCGTCATTGGCTGGAATCGGAAGACCAATGAAGTGATCTCCGGACAATTTGATCTGCCGAATGATTATGAACACTGGCTGCTGAAATTTGATGTCGGGCTTGATGGCACCCTGGGCTACACAGCGGGTTTTGGCCGCATTGAATATGCGCACTATCTGATGGCCATTGAGGCTGGCGTTACGATGAATGAGAGCCGGCTTCTTGAGGAAGGCGGTCGCGCTCACTTCATGACCAAACGGTTTGACCGCGAGGGAAACAGAAAGGTGCATGCACAGACCCTTTGCGGCCTAGCGCATCTGGATTTCAATACGCCATACGTCCACAGCTATGAGCAATATTTGCGAACCGTGCTCGATCTGAAGCTCGGCGCTCCCGATCTTGAGCAAGCGTGGATCCGCTGCGCTTTCAATGTCGCCATTGTGAATTGCGACGATCACACCAAAAATCTCGCGTTCCTGCTGGATGAATCTGGGAAATGGCGCCTCGCACCCGCTTATGACACCTGTTTTTCCCACAATCCATCTGCCGGCAAGTGGACGCGGCAGCATCAGATGCTGGTTGCCGGCAAGGGATGGAATATCACCGACAAAGATCTTATTGATTTAGCCATTAAATTCGATGTCCGACAACCCAAAGCACTGCTAAAGCGAGTGGCTCAGGCCGTGTCCAAATGGCCGGAATTTGCCAGCAAGGCGGCGGTTCCTACGGTTGAAACCGCACGCATCGGGTCTTATCATCCCACTTGGGGGTGCTGAAAATGACCTTGCAGGACATCAAATCAGACCGGGCGGATTGTTGGCGATCCAGAATCCAGCAGAAGACCAGAAAGAAGCCGCTATTTGAAATGGCACCAGCGGATGAAGCCGTGATCGATGCGGCGACGGCTTTGCCGCGCAAGGTCAGGGGAATAACCTGATATACCCCCGCAGCGGCAAGCAATACACCCAACAGCCCTTCCGCGACCAGTGGAATAAGCATGTGAGGCGGCAGAGGTTAAAGATGCTCATTTTCACGATATACGCGAAAAATCAGCAACGGATGCAAAGAAGTTTGAAATGGATTATCAGAAGTTGCTCGGCCACTCAACCATGGCAAGCTACATCATGACACTCGAAATTGATGTGGCCACGCCCATGAAAAGGGTAAAATAGCTTTCTACAAAAAATATGGCAGTCCCGGAAACATAGGGCTTGCGAGGCATCAAATAATTATTTTTGTAGAAAGAATGGCCCGTTTTAATTTAATGCAATCAGCCAGTTGCTGATTTTTGATAGTAAATACATGATTTCCAAATGAAACTCACCTGTCGATGAGCATCGCTCAAAACAAAAAAGCTTTCCACGATTACTTTGTCGAAGAAAAGTATGAAGCCGGCATCGTCCTTGATGGCTGGGAAGTCAAGGCAATCCGCGCCGGGCGCACGAATCTCAAGGAAGCCTACGTCATCATCCGCAGCGGCGAACTGTTTCTGCTCGGCTGCCACATCAGTCCGCTGCCGACCGCCTCCACCCACGTCAATCCAGACCCGGTGCGCACCCGCAAGCTGCTGCTGCACGCCGAACAAATCAGCAAATTGATCGGCAAGGTGGAACGCGCCGGCTACACGCTCGTGCCATTGGACATGCATTTCGTCCGCGGCCGCATCAAACTGGAAATCGGCCTGGCCAAGGGAAAAAAACAGCACGACAAGCGCGAAACCGAGAAGGAACGCGACTGGCAGCGCGAGAAACAGCGCCTGATGCGGAACAAATAATGAAAACATTCGGCTTCGCCGGCTATTCCGGCAGCGGCAAAACTACCCTGATAGAGCAACTGATTCCGCTGCTGGTGGAGCAAGGGCTGAAAGTATCGCTGATCAAGCATACCCATCACGATTTCGCCATTGACCAGCCGGGCAAGGACTCCTATCGCCACCGTGCTGCGGGCTGCAGCGAGGTAATGGTTACTTCGAAATTCCGCTGGGCGCTGGTTCATGAACTGCGCGACGAGCCGGAACCAGGTCTCGATGAGCAGATTGGACGGCTGGCGCCCTGCGATCTGGTACTGGTGGAAAGCTTCAAGAACGAGGCTATCCCGAAGCTGGAGGTTCATCGATCTGCCATCGGCAAACCTTTGCTTTTTCCCGATGACCCGCACATCGTCGCCGTTGCCAGCGATATTTCGGTGGAAACGCGGCTGCCGCAGTTCAAACTGGATCAGGCAGATAAAATTGTCGAACTAATTTTGCAACAAACAGGTCTTGGGTAACATGGATAAAAAATCGAACATGATCAGCGCCGACGAAGCGCTGTCTTTCTTGCTGGCACGAGCACGGTCGTCAATCAAAACCGAGCGGATCGCCACGGCGGATGCTCTGGGACGGGTGCTGGCCGAACCTCAGACTTCGACGATAAACGTGCCGCCATTGGATAACAGCGCCATGGACGGCTATGCCGTGCGCTTTGCCGATCTCGTGGCGAACGGCGCAACCCGACTACGGGTGACCCAGCGCATCCCGGCGGGCACCGTCGGACAGCCGCTAGGAGCGGGCTGCGCAGCCCGTATCTTTACCGGAGCGCCAGTTCCTGCCGGTTGCGATGCGGTGGTAATGCAAGAAAATTGCACTACCGAGGGCGACATGGTGACCATCAACAAAGCCCCCAGAATGGGCGAAAACATCCGCCGTGCCGGCGAGGACATTACCGTAGCCGCAGAGGTGCTTCCTGCCGGCATCCGGCTACGCCCGCAGGAAATGGGGCTGGCCGCATCGGTCGGCATCGCCGCCCTGCCGGTTTACTGTAAATTGAAGGTCGCAACTTTCTTTACCGGCGATGAAATTGTGATGCCCGGAGAACCGCTCAAACCCGGCCATATCTACAATTCCAACCGCTTCGTGCTGGTCGGCATGCTGCAGGCGCTGGGCTGCGACATCATTGACCTTGGCATCGTGCCGGACAATTTTGACGCTACCGTGAAAGTACTCGAGGAAGCCGCCGCCAAGGCAGACCTGATCATCACCAGCGGTGGCGTCTCCGTTGGCGAGGAAGACCATGTCAAAGCCGCGGTGGAGTCCGTGGGAGCACTCGATCTATGGAAAATCGCGATCAAACCGGGCAAGCCGCTGGCCTTTGGCACCGTTGGCGAAACGCCGTTCATCGGCCTGCCGGGCAACCCGGTCTCAGCCTTCGTGACCTTCTGCCTGTTTGTGCGGCCATTCATTCTGCGCAGCCAAGGCATATCATCCACCGCGCCGCAGGTTTTCACGCTGAAAGCTGATTTCGACTGGCCAAAGCCCGACAAACGCCGCGAATTTTTGCGCGCCCGTTTGCATATGGCGGACGATGGCATAGTTAGCGCCCAGCTCTACCCTAATCAGGGCTCCGGTGTGCTGACATCCACCACTTGGGCAGACGGTCTGGTAGAAGTGGCTGAAAACGTCCCCATCCGGCGCGGCGAGACCGTAAAATTCCACCCTTTCTCCGGAATGCTCAACTAAAACAGGTAACCCCCGTATGATCACCCTGCTCTATTTTGCCCGCCTGCGCGAGTCCTTCGGCTTAGCTTCGGAACAGGCAGAACTTCCCGCCCAAGTCACCGATGTCGGCTCGCTGACCGAATGGCTGCGCCAGCGCGGCGGCGTCTGGCAGGAGGAGCTTGCTCCCGGCAAACCGGTGCGCGTCGCGGTGAATCAGGACATGGCTGACCTTGCTACAATTGTGCGGGATAAGGATGAGATCGCCTTCTTCCCCCCGGTGACGGGAGGTTAGCATGACGGTGCGGGTACAAACCGAAGATTTCGACATGGGCGCGGAAATTCTGAAACTGCGCCAAGGTAACGCCGGAATCGGCGCCATTGCCAGCTTCGTCGGCCTGGTACGCGATCTGCATGAAAATTCAGCAATCACGGAAATGGTACTGGAACATTACCCCGGCATGACCGAAAAAGCATTAACCGAAATCGTGGAAGAGGCGAAACGACGCTGGAATCTTATCAATGCGCTGGTTATTCATCGCGTGGGTACGCTCCGCCCGACCGACCAGATCGTATTGGTAGTGACATGCTGCGCACATCGCCATGACGCCTTCGCCTCCTGCGAATTCATCATGGACTATCTAAAAACCCGTGCGCCATTCTGGAAAAAAGAACAAACTGCAAAAGGAACCCATTGGGTGGATGCTCGCGAAAGTGACGAGACCGCCGTCCAGCGCTGGGCTGCAATATCAACGAATTAGCTTGATAAAAGTCGCATTCTCCACTAAAGTTTCATCCATTCGAGCCGATATCCTTAACCATAAACGGGATAATCGCCAACGGATCATCGATACTCCAACAATAATATCGTCGAAAAACGATCCGCAACACGAAGGGGTTTACCTTGAAAATTGATACCTCAGCAAAATCGCCGGCCAGTTCTGGCGTAAAAGAATCTACCGCTCGCGGCTCGAAGCAAGGGGCCAGCGCTATTGATACCGCATCGGCAGCAAAAAAACCGGCGTCGCAGGACAGCGTTCAGATCACCTCCCTTTCGACGCAACTCCAGGCCATGGAAAACGTTCCGGTTATCGACCACGCACGCGTTGAAGCGATCAAACTGGCGATCAGTGAAGGGAAATTCTCGGTTAACGCGGGAGCCATTGCGGATAGCCTGCTGGCATCGGTTAAAGATCTGGTTCAAAATCAGAAGGCCTGATTTTGACAATCAAGCTGGCGATCACCTCTCCAGACGACTTCGCCAAGAGCCTTGATGCTGAATTACAAGCATTCCTCGATTTTATTCAGGTACTGCAGACTGAGCAGGAAGCCCTGATTCAGGGCAACGTTGACTTTCTGATCGAACTAGCCCAGCTAAAATCCGAAAAAGTAGTCTTGTTGTCGCAATACGCCATGTCACGCAGTCGCTTCCTCGACACACAGGGCTGCGCCCCAGAACTGGGCGGAATGGGGAAATGGCTGCGCCAGCACAACAGTCCACATATTGCTGAAGTCTGGCGGCAACTGCTGGAACACGCAGAAGCGGCCCAGCAACTCAACAAGATCAATGGCGTCATGATCGAAACCAAACTCAGAAACAACCAGCAGGCACTAAGCGTCCTGCAAGCCGCAGCTAACAAGAGCACACTATACGGCCCGGATGGGCAGACTCATGCGCCAGGCATGGGTCGACCGCTCGGCAAGGGCTAGAGACAGCAGCTTTACCCGATTTCCGGCCCAAACAAAACACCTCAAGGCTTCTTGGCGCCCCCCACCTCTGCTGTTGTTGCCTTGGTTGTTTCCGTTGCCGCCTTGGTTGCCTGGCTGGCGGAAGCCGGAGTTTCGGCTTCCGCCTCCTGTTCCGCCAGAATCGTGACCGTGACATGGCGATTTTGCGAACGACCTTCAGGGGTGTTATTGGTATCGCTTGGGCGAAATTCACCATAACCGACAGCGATAAATCGCTCGGGTGCCGCACCACTCTCGGCAAGAAGCCGCACTACACTACTGGCGCGAGCAGTAGAAAGCTCCCAATTGGACGGGAAAATTGGGGTATTGATCGGCGTGTTATCAGTGAACCCTTCCACCTGGACCATGTTCGGGATCCGGGCCAACTCCTGTCCCACCGCTTGCAGCGTCGGAATCGCCCCTAGCTCGAGAGCCGCTTGGCCAGAAGCGAACAACGCACTGGATTTGATTTCGATCGCAACACCGCGTTCGCTCTGGGTTACGCTGACCAAACCCTGCTTTATCAAGGGCTCCATTGCAGTTAGCATTGCCTTTGCGACCATCTTCAGTTTTTCTGCCTGTTGCTGCCTGCGGCGCATTTCCATGATTTGTTTCATTTCCAAGACTTGGGCAGCAGTTGCCGGTGCGGTCCGCATTTGCCCCGTAGACTTGGTTGTATCAATCCGCGCTGACTGTGCCGATGGCGAAGTCGTGAAAGCGGTAACCAGTGAATTGCTCAGGACTTTGTATTTCCCTTCGTTCACTTGGGAAATTGAGTACATGACGACAAAGAAGGCAAAGAGCAGAGTAATGAAATCCGCATAGGAAACCATCCAGCGCTCCAGATTTTCATGTTCCTCAGGTTTGCGTTTGCGCGCCATTCGTCATCCCGTCCAGATAACTTAAATGATGTAACCCTGCAATTTCGTTTCGATAGCGCGGGGATTCTCGCCATTGGCGATAGACACCAGCCCCTCGATCAGCATTTCGCGGATAACCAGTTCCTGTTCGATAACAGCCCTGAGTTTGTTGGCTATTGGCAGAAAAAATAGATTTGCCGATCCCACGCCATAAACAGTGGCGACAAATGCCACCGCAATACCCGCACCCAATTTGGATGGGTCGGTCAAATTCTCCATCACGTGGATCAAGCCTAGCACCGCGCCAATAATACCGATAGTGGGCGCATAGCCACCCGCCGCCATCCAGACTTTCGATGCGTCGATATGATGTTTCTCGTAGGTTGCGATTTCGACCTCGAGGGCCTCACGAATTTTCTCCGGCTCCGCACCGTCCACCAGCAGTTGCAGCCCCTTATGGGTAAAGGGATCCTCCTGCTCATCCAGTTGCGGCTCCAGCGCCAGTAGCCCGCCCTTGCGCGCCACACCATTCCAGGCAACCACTTGTTTAATCAGGCCATGCGGATCAAGTTTGGGAGGCAGGACAATCCATTTGGCCAGCAGCAGCCCATCAAAAAATATCCGGGGAGGACATTGCAGCATGATGGCGCCGGTCGTGCCACCAAATACGATGATGAATGCCGTGATCTGCATCAGGGAGCCGACGTGCCCGCCTTCCAGAACCTGGCCGCCGAGAATCGCAGAAAAGGCCAGCACCACGCCAATTATGCTGACAAAGTCGATGCTAGTCTGCTTGTTCAAATCCACTCCTTCATCTTGCTGCGCAAGCGTGCCATGGCTTGGCTGTGCACCTGGCACACACGCGATTCGCTGACCCCCAGAACCTGGCCGATTTCACGCAGATTCAACTCTTCTTCATAATACATCGCCATCATCAGTTTCTCGCGTTCCGGCAATACATTGATCGCTTCGATCAGTTTCGCCCTGAAACGCTCATCCTGCAACTTGGCAAACGGCTCTGCGGAATCATCGGCACAATGACGTTCAAAGAAATCACCGTCCTCACCGCTCTGAAAATCTTCATAGTGCAACAGTTGGCAACCTCGCGCATCCAGCAACATCTGCTGATAGTCCTCAAGGCTTACCTGCAGCTTGTCAGCCACTTCGCGTTCGGTCGGAGCGCGACACATGCTCTGCTCCAGCGCATTCATTGCGGACTCAATCTGGCGCAAAGCCTTTCTCGCCGAACGCGGCAGCCAGTCGCATTGGCGCAGCTCATCCAGCATCGCACCGCGAATACGCTGCACGGCATAGGTCTCGAACTGGGCGCCCTGCGTATCGTCATAATTGTTCATGGCATCCAGCAGTCCGATCATGCCGACCTGAATCAGGTCGTCAACTTGCACGCTGGCGGGCAGCCGAGCCATCAGATGATAAGCAATGCGCTTGACCAGCGGGGCATATTGGACAACTTGCTGATCTTTTACTAATCCGGTTTTTGAATACATGTCGAGATTCTATAAGCGAGACTCTTCCACCGCAATACGACTGCTGTGGATGAGGCGCTGCATAAAGGCTTCCAGGCGGCCATTCTCGCCCGACGGTTGCGGCCATTGTTCCACGGTTTCCGCCATGTTTCTGAGCGCCTTGGCTGATATGGCCGCAGGAAATGCATCCACTACCGACCGTCCGATCCGGCCAGCTTGCTTCAATTTATCGTCAATCGGCACATAGCCCATGAAGTCGAGGGAAACATCCAGGAAGCGCACGGCGACCTTGGCCATGTTGTCGTACAATGTCCGCGCCTCGGATTCGCTCTTCACCTTGCTCGCCAGAATATGAAAACGATGGATGGCGAATCGCTGATTGAGCAACTTGATCAAGGCATAACCATCGGTGATCGAGGACGGGTGTTCGGACACCACGATCACGATTTCCTGAGAAGCCACAGACAACGACAAGACGTTGCTGGCGACCCCGGCAACGGCATCCACCAGTACCACGTCCACTGTTTTCGCTATTTGGCGGAACGACTGCACCAGCCAATCCTGATCCTCCGATCCCAATTCTCCAAGCATCTGTAGCCCTTTGCCGGCGGAAACGATGCTCACTCCCTCCGGGCCGCGCATGATCACCTCATCCAGCGTCTTTTCGCGCCGGATTACATGCATCAAGTCATAGCGCGCAGAGAGACCGAGCAGGGTTTCCATGCCGCCCTTGCCCTGTTGCTCGTCCAACACCAGCACATGCCGACCGCGCTTGGCCAGTGCCGCAGCCAGATTGACCACAATATTGGACTTGCCCGCACCGACTCTACCGCTGGTCAGCATCACCACCCGCACTGAATCGCGCTCCAGCAGGCGGCGCAGACCTTCGGCCTGATCCTGCAAGACATCAACCACGGATAGAGTCCATGCCACGCTTGTTTTCCGTGGTGTCAGCAGATTCCACGGCTGCCATCGCCAGTGGATATTCAGCTTCCCGCAGAGTAAAGGGCGAAGTTTCCGATGCAGGTTTCAGAACCCTGTCCACCAGGTACGCCGGATTGGGCAGGTGCAGATCCTCCGGCACCCGTTGTCCGTTAGCCACATAATGGAGCCGCAATTTGTGGCGAATCACGACATCCAGCACCGGACCGATGCTGATCGCTTCATCTATCTTGGTCAGGATGCAGCCATCCAGATCCTCCGTCTGGTGGGAGCGGACGACATCGTCGAGCGTGCTGCCCTGACCATTGGCAGAAAGCAAAAGCAGGCGCTTGATGCTGCGCCCGCCACCCGACAGAAGCGCCACCTGTTCGGAAAGGCGGCGATCGCGCTGGCTCATGCCGACCGTGTCGACCAGGATCAAGTGCTTGCTCTGCAGATCGGCCAAGGTAAGCTGCAAATCCGCCTCGTCCTTGATTACATAAACCGGGACGCCAAGAATCTTGCCGTAAATGCGCAATTGCTCGTGAGCGCCGATCCGGTAGGTATCCGTGGTAATCAGAGCCAGGCTGGACGGGCCATGTTTCAGGGTGCAACGTGCGGCCAGCTTGGCCACGGTGGTCGTCTTGCCAACCCCGGTTGGGCCAATCAATGCATAAACGCCGCCGCGATCGACGATATCGTCGCCCTCCTTCACCACATGCAGGTTATGCATCAAAGCCGCCTTCAACCAGCGCAAGCTCTTTTCCAGATCATAGCTGGACGGCAATTTTTCCAGCAATTGACGGGAAAGCAAAGGACTTAACCCCATACTCAACAGGTGGCGCAAAGCCTCGATTTTTGACGGCTCTTTCCGTTGCAGATCGCTCCAGGCAAAACCGGACAACTGGCCTTCCAGCATACCGCGCAAAAACTTTATTTCACGGACGATATCCTGTGTTATCGGCTCCTGCGCAGTATCCTCCAGCGGAACGGATTTAACATTATCCTGCGGCGCACTATTTTTTTGCGCTCGCGAAACAAGAGGGTTCGTGGCGGCAGGTGGGGGCTCGGAACGGAAAGAAAAATCGACCGGAACAGGGCTTGGCTTGACTGGCGATGGAATATGCGGAATATCGTGCGCGCCGGCAAGAGAAGTCATGTCCGTATCCGCTACCGCCATGATCTCGATGCCACCTGCTACCTGGCGGTTAGCCAGGATAATGGCGTCGGCACCCAGCGCATCCCTGACCTGGCGCAAGGCTTCGCGTGTAGTACTGGCATAGAACTTCCGTACGTTCATCTACCCCCCAGTACAGCGGTCACTTTAATGGTTTTCGTATCCGGCACTTCGGCATGGGAAATCACCTTGAGCTGAGGCACCGCACGCCGCAGAAAACGCGACATCAGACCACGCAACGGCGCCGGCACCAGAAGCACGGCAGGCAGGCCCAATTGCTCCTGGTTCTGCGCCACAGTCTGCGCCTGCGTTAACAAATTTTCAGCCAGCCCGGGTTCCAGTCCGGCGCCTTCGCCGCCAGACAGTTGCGCCGCCTGCATCAGCAACCCCTCAAGTCCGGGGTCCAGCGAAATGACCTGCAGCTCATGCGTGCCCTGATAAATTTGCTGGATAATCGCACGTCCCAATCCGACGCGAACCAGGGACGCCAATTCATCAATGTTTTGCGTACGAGTCACGTTTTCGGCAAGTATCTCAATAATGGTGCGCATATCGCGAATATGCACGCCTTCTTCCAGCAGGCTTTGAAGCACCCGGTGCAAGGTGGAAAGCTGCATTTGCTTGGGCACAAGGTCCTCGACCAGCTTGGGCGATTCTTTCGTCAGATGATCCAGCAACTGCTGCACCTCTTCGCGCCCCAGCAACTCTGCACTGTGGGTCTGAATAATATTGGACAGATGGGTTGCAATGACCGTACTGGCATCCACGACAGTATACCCCAGAGATTGCGCCTGTTCGCGCAGCTCCGCTTCGATCCAGACTGCCGGCAAACCAAAAGCGGGGTCCTTGGTGGGCGTGCCCGCCAAGGTGCCCAGCACACGACCGGGGTTAATCGCCAGATACATGCCTGCATAGGCCTCGCCATGCCCCATCTCGACACCCTTCAAGGCAATACGATAGCCGTTGGGCTTGAGTTCGAGGTTGTCGCGAATGTGCACCGCAGGCACCACAAACCCGGTCTCGTGGGCGAATTTCTTGCGTATGCCGCGAATGCGCCGCAGCAGTTCGCCATCCTGATTCCTGTCAACCAGTGAAATAAGGCGATAACCGACCTCCAGCCCCAGAATATCCACCGGCATCACGTCGTCCCAACTCACATCGGTTGCCTCGACCGGCGCCTGAACGGGAACCTCGACCTCCGGCGCTTCAGGCACTCGCGCTCGCTGTTCAATATAATAGGCAGCGCCGGAAAGCACGGCGGCCAATGTCAGGAAAGAAAAATGCGGCATGTTCGGAATCATGCCGATCACGCCCAGAATCCCGGAAGTAATGTAAAGCACCAACGGCTGACTGAACAACTGGCCGAGCATCTGCTGGCTCAGGTCTTCATCGGTGGATACACGGCTGACCACAATACCTGCTGCGGTCGAGATTACAAGAGCCGGAATTTGCGCCACCAATCCGTCGCCGATAGTCAGCAAGGTATAGTTGTTGGCTGCGGTAGCGAAGTCCAGATTGTGTTGCAGTACGCCTACAGTCAGTCCGCCGATGATCATGATCAGCATGATCAGGATGCCGGCAACGGCATCGCCACGTACGAACTTGCTGGCACCATCCATCGAACCGAAGAAATCCGCTTCCTGGGAAATGATGGCGCGGCGTTTTCTGGCCTCATCTTCGCCAATCAGGCCGGCATTGAGGTCGGCGTCAATCGCCATTTGCTTGCCCGGCATCGCATCCAATGTGAAACGCGCGCTGACCTCGGCAATCCGCCCGGCACCCTTGGTGATTACCACGAAATTAATGATCACCAGGATGACGAACAAAATAATGCCAACAGCATAGTTTCCGCCTACCAGGAAATGGCCGAATGCTTCAATCACTTTTCCTGCGGCATCGGCGCCAGTATGGCCTTCGAGCAGGACAATCCGGGCGGATGCCACGTTGAGCGACAGTCGCAACAGCGTGGTCACCAGCAATACGGTGGGGAATACGGCAAATTCGAGTGGCTTGGTGGTGTACAGGCTGACCAGCAACACGATCATCGCCAGAGCAATATTGAAGGTGAACAACAGGTCGAGAAGGATCGGCGGCAAAGGCAGGATCATCATGCCCAGGATCATGATGATCAGAATCGGCCCGGCCAGCTTGCTCAGGCTCACTCCGCCCGGCAACTTTATCCCTTCAAGCATGGCATTCATGCAGTCTCACCTTCCGGATCGAGATCGGACGGCACTGGCAGATTTTTCGGCGGTTGTGGCGCTACGCCCTGACCTGCCTCATAACTGCGCAACTGGTAGACATAGGCAAGCACTTCGGCCACCGCGGTATACAACGCAGATGGAATTTCCTCTCCCAATTCGGCGTGAGTGTACAGTGCGCGAGCCAAAGGCGGCGCTTCCAGAATCGGGATATGGTGCTCCACGCCCAACTCTCTGATGCGCGCCGCCAAGAGCGCCGATCCTTTGGCGACGACGACCGGCGCCCCCATGGCTTTGTCCTGATAGCGCAATGCCACCGCATAATGAGTCGGGTTGGTCACAATGACGTCGGCCTTCGGCACCTCGGCCATCATGCGGCGGCGGGCCATCTCGCGCTGCATCCTGCGAATCTGCGCCTTGACTTCAGGCGAGCCTTCCATTTCCTTGTTCTCTTGGCGCACTTCCTCTTTCGTCATCTTCAGCTTGCTGGCGTGTTGCCATAGCTGGAAAGGCACATCGACCGCCACGATCAGGATGATCGAACCGGCGATGGAAAGGAAAGCGACACCGAGCAGGCTGCCCAGATGGGCGATGCTTTGATGGATCGGCTCACCCACCAGAGAAAACATTTCTTCCTTGTGATGCATGATGACCCAATAGGCAACGCCGCCGATCACCGCCGATTTTGCCAGCGCCTTGCCCAGTTCGACTAGGCTGTTCATTGAGAAGAGACGACCGATCCCCTTGATCGGGTCAATACGAGCGAAGTCAGGCTGCACCGCCTGGAAACTGAACAACCATCCGCCCAGTACCAATGGCGCAAAAAGTGCGGCCACAACCATCAACAGGATAAAAGGGAGAAAAACGACCAACATGCTCAATGACTGCTGGTGTAGACGAGCCAGCATCAACAGGGGGTCAAACGCCTCTGCGCGGCCCAGCACCAATCCGCCGCGCATCAGTCCGAGCAGGCTGTCCATCAGTTGCGGGCCCATCATCATCAGGCCGCCGCCAGCAGCCATCAACACGGCGAATGTCGAAAGCTCACGGGAACGGGCAATCTGGCCTTTCTCGCGAGCTTGTTCTATTCGTCGTGATGACGCGGGTTCTGTTTTTTCTAAATCGCTGTCTTCCGCCATTTATTTCCCTCGACCATAGCGCAGCGCAGGTAGCACATTTGGCGTGCAGTTTACATCATTTCCAGCAGATATTGGAGCGGAGGGGAATTATTATGGGGAGCATGAAACATTCGGCCTCGCGGTTCGGACGCCGGACTCCCATGGTGCGGGAAGCTATTCTGTCTCGTCTATCCAGGCCATCTGAATCGCTTCGAGAATTTTCTCGCTGGATTTTTCCGGATCGTCGCTAAAACATGACAATTCCGTAATCCAACGATGCAAATCGGTAAAGCGGACATAGCGGGGATCCACTTCAGGGAATTTTTCATAAAGCTCGATGGCGATATCGAGCGTATCGGTCCATTTCATCGTGTCCCTCCGTTGCGATCAGTGATGTTCGCTGGCCAGGTTAATGGTGTATTTGGGAATTTCAACCACCAGATCCTGATCCCTGACGATCGCCTGGCAGGAAAGGCGCGAAGCCGGTTCCAGCCCCCACGCCTTGTCCAGCATATCCTCCTCCAGTTCATCGGCGGGATCGAGCGACTCCAACCCCTCGCGCACCACCACATGGCAGGTGGTGCAAGCGCATGATTTCTCGCAGGCATGTTCGATTTCTATGCCATTTTCGAGCAGGGCGTCGCAAATGGATATGCCCGGCGTGGCGTCGATCATGGCGCCATCGGGGCAAAGCTGTTCATTCGGCAATACGATGATCTTCGGCATATTCAGGCCTCCCATTCTTCAAGTTTATGGCCTGTCATCGCCTTTTTCACACTCTGATCCATGCGCCGTGCGGCAAATGCCTCGCTGATATGATTGAGTTTTTCGATCTGCGCCTTGATTTGTTGATGACCCTGGTCTTTGATCGCGAGGCGCAAAGCGGCCATGCCCTCATCAATCTCAGTTCGCTCCGCGACACTGAGCAGGCTATCGCCATTTTCACTCAGCGCGGCTTCGATTGCCTCGATCAGGCGTCCGGCCTCAACTTGCTGCTCGCGCAGGGCGCGCGATGCCATGTCGGTCTTGGCGTTCTCCTGCGAAGTGCGCAACATCTGGGCAATTTCATCATCGCTCAGACCGTAAGACGGCTTCACCACAATCGAAGCTTCCACGCCATTGCTTTTTTCCTGTGCCGAAACGCTGAGCAGGCCATCGGCATCCACCTGGAAGGTAACGCGAATGCGCGCGGCTCCAGCCACCATCGGCGGAATGCCGCGCAGTTCGAACTTGGCCAGAGAGCGGCAATCGCTCACCAGTTCGCGCTCGCCTTGCAGCACGTGAATGCTCATCGCGGTTTGTCCATCCTTGTAGGTGGTGAACTCTTGCGCGCGCGCCACGGGAATGGTGGAATTGCGCGGGATAACCTTCTCCACCAAGCCCCCCATGGTTTCCAGCCCCAGCGAAAGCGGAATCACGTCGAGCAGCAGCCAATCGTCGTCGGAACGATTTCCTGCGAGGACATTGGCCTGGATCGCAGCCCCCAGCGCGACCACCCGGTCAGGATCGAGATTGTTAAGCGGCTCCTGGCGGAAAAACTGCCCAACGGCATGCTGTATCTGCGGCATGCGGGTCGCGCCGCCAACCATCACCACCCCTTTCACGTCTTCGGGTTCCAGATTGGCATCACGCAACGCTTTTTTGGTCGGCGTCAGGGTCTTGCTGACCAAACTGGCAGTGATATTGGTGAAAATTTCGGCGGTCAGGGTCAGATCGACGATTTCGCCAGTGCCGAGCACCGCGTTAATCCGTACTTCGGCGCGCGTGGTCAGATCTTCCTTGGCTTCACGCGCTCTGGTCAGCAACAACCGCGCATCCTGCGGCTTCATGGCAGACAGCTTGGCCTGTTCAAGAATCCAGCAATAAACGCGGTGATCAAAATCATCGCCGCCCAAGGCGGAATCGCCATTGGTGGCCAGCACCTCGAAAACCCCCTTGGACAATCGTAATATCGAGATGTCGAAAGTGCCGCCGCCCAAGTCGTAGACCGCGTAAACGCCCTCCGCCGCATTGTCGAGGCCATAGGCCACCGCCGCCGCCGTCGGTTCGTTCAGCAGTCGCAGCACGTTGAGTCCGGCCAAGCGGGCTGCATCCTTGGTGGCCTGACGCTGGGCATCGTCAAAATATGCCGGCACGGTAATGACCGCGCCCACCAGTTCGCCACCCAGCGATTTCTCGGCACGATCGCGCAACACCTTGAGAATTTCGGAAGACACCTCGACCGGGCTTTTTATTCCGGCGACGGTTTTCAACTGCACCATGCCCGGCGCATCGACAAACTGGTAAGGCATGCTGCCGACATCATTCAGATCGCGCAGCCCTCTGCCCATGAAACGCTTTACTGAAACGATGGTGTTGTGGGGGTCGTTGCTTTGCAGCGCCTGTGCTGAATAACCGACATCGGTGCTGCCGTCGGCGTGATAGCGCACCACAGAAGGCAACAGCGCACGCCCGGTTTCATCGTGCAGCACGACGCTCATGCCGCTTCTGACCGTCGCCACCAACGAATTGGTCGTACCCAGATCAATACCCACCGCCAAGCGGTGCTGGTGAGGTGCGGCGCTCATGCCGGGTTCTGCGATTTGAAGCAATGCCATATATAAAATCCGTTGATTTTTCCACGGGTTGATTCGTGGTTAAAAAACTACCCTTCGACCGCTTCCAGCGCGTAGTTGATTTCCTCGCGCAATTTTTCCATGAATTTAAGCTCGCGGACGACTTCCGCGGCTTTTTCGAAATTTCTGTCGTTATCCAGCAGTGCCGTCAACTGAGTCTGCTGTGCCAGCACGTCGGCGCGCAGCTTACCGCTCAAATGTTCGAGATCGGATACATCCCGTGCGGCGCGGGCTTCGCCAATCGCCTCGCGCCATTCCATCTGCTGCATCAGGAATGCAGGCGACATCGCGGTATTGGTTTCCTCGTGAAGCTCGAAACCATTCAGATGGAGCAGGTAACGCGCCCGGTCAAGCGGTTGCCGCAAAGTCTGGTAGGCTTCATTCACCTGCGTCGACCATTGCATGGAAAGCCTGCGCTCGACATCGTTCAAGTGCGCGAATTTGTCTGGATGCACTTGGCTCTGGATGTCGCGATAAGCCTGCT
Organism: Betaproteobacteria bacterium; assembly: GCA_021373185.1. Classification (GTDB taxonomy): domain Bacteria; phylum Pseudomonadota; class Gammaproteobacteria; order Burkholderiales; family Sulfuricellaceae; genus Sulfuricella. The sequence goes on from JAJFTF010000051.1 coordinate 26,727, forward strand.
CCAGCTTGGTCAGGTCGATCCGGTAAGCGGGCGTCATGCCGAGCAGCTCGAAATGATTCTTGCTGAAATCGAAATTCATCGAGTGCATGGCGTACGCCTAGACGCCGAAACTCTCGCCGCAGCCGCATGCACTCTTGACGTTAGGATTGTTGAACTTGAAGCCTTCGCTCAACCCCTCGCGGACATAATCCAGTTCGGTGCCTTCGAGGTAGGCGAGGCTTTTCGCATCGACCAGCACCTTGACGCCATGGCTTTCGAACTGGTTGTCGCCTTCGTTAAGCTCGTCAGCAAATTCCAGCGTATAGGCCATGCCGGAGCAACCGCTGGTGCGTACGCCCAAGCGCAATCCAACGCCTTTTCCGCGCTTTTCAATATAGCTTTTAACGTGGTTGGCAGCTTTTTCAGTCAGGGTAACAGCCATTTTCTATCTCCTTGTTTAACCAAAACGGCGCATCAGCCTTTGCAGGCGGCAGCCACTACCATTTCGCCATGTTTGGCCTTGTAATCGGCCACGGCGGCCTTGATTGCATCTTCCGCCAGCACCGAGCAGTGAATTTTCACCGGCGGCAACGCCAGCTCTTCGGCGATTTGGGTGTTCTTGATGGTCAGCGCCTCGTCCAGGGTCTTGCCCTTGACCCACTCGGTCACCAGCGAACTCGAGGCGATCGCCGATCCACAGCCATAGGTCTTGAACTTGGCATCCTCGATCACGCCGTCCTTGTTCACCTTGATCTGCAGCTTCATTACATCGCCGCAAGCAGGCGCGCCGACCATGCCGGTGGCAACGCCTTCATCGTCCTGGTTAAAAGTGCCGACGTTGCGGGGATTCTCGTAGTGATCCAATACCTTGGTGCTATAAGACATGATAATTCTCCTTACAAAATACTAGTGTGAAGCCCACTGCACGGTGCTTAGATCGACACCTTCCTTGAACATGTCCCACAACGGCGACATTTCGCGCAGGCGACCGATCTTGTTCTTGACCAGCTCGATGGCGTAATCGATTTCTTCTTCGGTAGAGAAACGGCCGATAGTGAAACGGATCGAGCTATGCGCCAGTTCGTCGCTGCGGCCCAGCGCACGCAGCACGTAAGAAGGCTCAAGACTGGCGGAGGTGCAGGCGGAGCCGCTGGAAACCGCCAGATCGCGAATCGCCATGATCAGCGATTCACCTTCGACGAAGTTGAAACTGATATTGAGGTTATGCGGCACGCGCTGCTCCATGTCGCCGTTGACATGCGCCTCCTCGATTTGCGACAGCCCCTTGTAAAGCCGGTCGCGCAGGTAGCGAACACGCTCGTTCTCGGCAACCATTTCCTCGCGGGCAATGCGAAAGGCCTCGCCCATGCCGACGATCTGGTGCGTCGCCAAGGTGCCCGAGCGCAAGCCGCGCTCGTGGCCGCCGCCGTGCATTTGCGCTTCCAGGCGGATGCGCGGCTTCCTCTGCACGTACAAGGCACCGATTCCCTTGGGGCCATATGTCTTGTGGGCAGAAAAGGACATCAAGTCCACCTTGAGCTTGGCCAGGTCTATCGCCACCTTGCCGGTAGCCTGAGCGGCATCGACGTGAAAAATGATCCCTTTGGCACGACAAACCTCGCCCAGCGCAGCGATATCCTGAATCACGCCGATCTCGTTGTTGACCAGCATCACCGAAGCAAGGATGGTGTCGGGACGCAAAGCGGCCTTGAATTTCTCCATATCCACCAGACCGCTCGATTCCGGCATCAGGTAGGTCACTTCGTAACCTTCGCTTTCAAGGTGGCGCATGGTATCGATCACCGCCTTGTGCTCGGTCATCATGGTAACCAGATGCTTGCCCTTGCCCTTGTAAAAATGTGCCGCACCCTTGATGGCGAGATTGTTCGATTCGGTCGCACCCGAAGTCCAGATGATTTCCTTGGGGTCGGCGTTAACCAGCGCAGCAACCTGCTCGCGCGCTTCTTCCACCGCTTTTTCCGCCTCCCAGCCAAACTCATGGGAACGACTCGCCGGGTTGCCGAATTTCTCGGTCAGGTAGGGGATCATCTTTTCCGCCACCCGCGGATCAACCGGGGTGGTTGCGGAGTAATCCAGATAAATCGGGGTCTTAATCATTACTCACCTTTCTTCGTATATCCAGTTCCTGTTCGCTGCGCCAAGACTCAAACAGCCAAGGCAGCCAACCTTTTCAACTTGAAAATCTCATCTTGCAACACCTGCAGGAAGCTTTCGACCTGGCTCATTTCATTGCTCCGACCCAGGCTGACACGCACTGCGCACCGTGCCAGTTCGCGCTCGACCTGCATGGCCAACAACACCGGACTGGGATCGGTGCCGCCACTAGAGCAGGCCGACCCGCTCGCCACGGCATACCCGGCGCGGTCCAGCGCCATCACCAGGGTTTCCCCCTCGATGCCAGGAAAAGCAAAATAACTGGTGTTGGGCAGGCGCTCAGCGCCGTTGCCAAACAGCACTGCACCCATCGCGTGCAAGCCCTGATCCATCCGTTCCCGCATCTGCATCTGATTTGACGCCAGATGGCTTGCAACCAACGCGCAGGCCGCACCAAAACCGACGATTGCCGGCACGTTTTCGGTGCCGGCACGCAATCCCTTCTCATGCTCGCCACCGGTAATCTGCGGCTTGATATCGAGGCGCTTATCCAGAATCAGGGCGCCCACCCCTTTCGGCCCATAAATCTTGTGGGCGGAGACTGTCATTGCATGCACATTCAAGGCCGGAAAATTGACCGGCACCTTGCCCAGCGCCTGAACCGCATCGGTATGAACCAGCGCACCGGCATCGCGGGCCAATTCCGCCAACGAGGCGACATCCTGAATAACGCCGGTCTCATTATTGGCCAGCATCACCGACACCAAGCCGGTCGGCTCACGCAGAGAATTAGCCGCCTCATCCCTATCGATTCGGCCATCATGATCGACCGCCAGCTTTTTTACCTTCCAGCCATGCTCGCGCAACTCCTGCGCGGGCTTGATCACACTGGGGTGCTCCACCGCGCTGACCGCAACTTGCGAAGGCTGGAGCCGTGCCGCCGCACCCTTGATCAGCAGATTATTGGCTTCCGTGCCGCCACTGACAAAATAAACCTGCGAAGGATGCGCACCAACCGCATCCGCTACCTGCTCGCGGGCCTCGTCCACCGCCTTGCGCGCAGCCCGACCAAATTCGTGACGGCTGGAAGCATTACCATATCGCTCCCGGAAAAACGGCAGCATCGCCTGCAGTACACGCTCATCCAACGGCGTCGTTGCATTGTGATCAAAGTACGCTGGCGACATCCGTCTTGGCGCTGTTGCGCCGCTTCGCCACTGGACTGACATCGTTCAACTGAATCGAGCCAACGCCGCGCTGCTGTGTCACCAGGTGCGACAACTTGATCGAGGAAAGATATTCGCAAATTTTTGCATTCAGATTGACCCATAATTCGTGGGTCATGCATTCGTGCTCGTCATGGCAATTACCGAGTCCACCGCACTGGGTGGCATCCATCGGTTCATCCACCGCCTTGATGATGTCCGAAACCGCAATATCATCAAGATCTTTTGCCAGATAGTAGCCACCACCTGGGCCTCGCACGCTTTTTACCAGCGCATGGCGACGCAGCTTGCCGAAAAGCTGTTCAAGGTAAGACAAGGAAATTTTCTGGCGCTCACTGATGCCAGCCAGCGTTACCGGGCCGCCCCCCCGGCGCATGGCCAGATCAAGCATTGCCGTTACCGCAAAACGCCCCTTGGTTGTCAATCGCATGATATTTCCTTCTCAAGAAGTTACGCTGCAACTCTATAATACCTTATTGTTTTAGTCAACTATTTTATTCAGATAACTTGCATCGAACTGATCCTGAGGCGGTGCTGGTTGCTCGATTTCGACACCCATTTTTTTCAACTGCGCCAGAATTGTCTCGATTCGCCGATCCAGCACCACGGTATGATCCAGCAGGCCATGGATCGCCTTGACGACCGGGTCGTTCATATCAGCACTGATCGCGTAGGCGGAAAAACCCATTTTCCGAGCTTTGCTTTCGCGCAGATCGGCTTGAGTCGGATCGATATTCCGCGCCGGAATACCGATGGCAGTAGCGCCAGCAGGGACATCCTTCACCACTACTGCATTGGAGCCCACCTTGGCACCGTCGCCGATCATGATCGGGCCAAGAATCTTGGCCCCGGCGCCGACCACCACCCCCTTGCCCAATGTCGGATGGCGTTTACCTTTGTTCCATGATGTGCCGCCCAGCGTAACGCCGTGGTAAAGCGTCGAATCGTCGCCGACCTCGGCGGTTTCCCCGATCACCACACCCATGCCATGGTCGATGAATACCCGCCGCCCGATCGTCGCCCCCGGATGGATTTCGATGCCCGTCAGCCAACGCCCCAGATGGGAAACAAAGCGCGCCAGCCATTTCAGGTTCCAGCCCCAAAAACACTGGGCCATGCGATGAACCAGCAAAGCATGCACGCCCGGATAGGTCGTCAACACCTCCCAGGTAGAGCGAGCAGCCGGATCCCGCTCAAATACAACAGATATATCTTCACGCAGACGATCAAACATCAGCAGATTCCAAAATTCTAAACTGACTCCATTATATTCCAGAGGCCTTTAGTCAACTATAGGTTTTTTCACTTCTTGATAAATTTATCCACGGAAGTCAGAATCCCGCGCAAGATGCTGACCTCTTCCTTCTCCATTCGCGCCCTTGCAAACAACCGCCTCACCCTCTGCATCAGGCGCCCGGGGTTGGCTGGATCGAGAAAATCAGTAGCAACAATCGTCTGTTCCAGATGTTGGTAGAACCGCTCCACATCTTCGAAACTGGCCACCTCGAATGTCTTTGCCACCGGCACCTCGATTTCACCGAGAGAGGCCATACGCAATTCATAAGCCAGTAACTGCACGGCAGAACCCAGATTCAGCGAGGAAAATTCAGGATTGGCGGGAATAGTGGCAAGCAGTTGGCACCGATCCAATTCGGCATTGCACAGCCCCGACATCTCGGTGCCGAACAGCAACGCCACTTCACCCTGGGTGGAGAGTTCCAGCATGCGAGACGCTGCTTGACGTGCCGGCAACAATTCATGGGAAAGGTCGCGCCGCCGGGCAGTCACTGCCACGGCGAGAACGGTGCCAGCCAGCGCCTCGTCCAGCGTGGTGCAAATCTGCGCGTTCTGCAGCACATCGACTGCGCCGGCGGCGCGCGCATCTGCCGTGGGGTCGGGAAAAGATTTGGGATTAACCAGATAAAGGCGCTCCAGTCCCATCGTCTTCATCGCACGCGCTGCGGCGCCAATATTACCGGGATGGCTGGTGTGGCTAAGCACGATGCGAATCTTATTCAGCACATTTTGTTCCTTCATCCGGGGTTTCCCATTAAAATAGCGGCATACGCTCCAGCGTTTTGTTCATTAAACTTTCCAGGATAACCCATGCATCCCATGCTCAACACCGCGGTCAAGGCCGCGCGCCGCGCCGGTCAAATCATCAACCGCGCCTCCCAAAATCTGGATTCGCTCACGATCAAACACAAAAGTTTCAATGATTTTGTCAGCGAAGTGGATCAAAAAGCAGAAGACGCAATCAAGGATGTCCTGCTGGAAGCCTACCCGAAGCACGCGATTTTAGCAGAAGAAAGCGGCGCACAGGGCGACTCCGAGTTCCAGTGGATCATCGATCCGCTGGACGGCACCACCAATTTCCTCCACGGTTTCCCGCAATATTCCGTTTCAATCGCCATGCAGCACAAGGGCGTGCTGACCCATGCCGTGGTTTACGACCCCAGCCGTAACGACCTGTTCACCGCCACGCGCGGTGCCGGCGCTTTCCTCAATGACCGCCGCCTCCGCGTCAGCCGTTGCGAATATCTGAAGGATTCGCTGATCGGCACCGGCTTTCCGTTCCGCGATTTCACCCACCTCGACGCCTATATGGCCATATTCCGCGAAATGGTGCAAAAAACTGCCGGCGTGCGCCGACCAGGATCGGCCGCTCTGGATCTTGCCTACACCGCTGCAGGCCGTCTCGATGGCTTCTGGGAATTTGGCCTGAACACCTGGGACATTGCCGCCGGCGCACTGCTGGTTCAAGAAGCCGGCGGATTGGTCGGCGATTTCCAGGGCGATGCCAGTTATCTGGAAAGCGGCAACATCCTGGCCGGCAACCCGAAAATCTTCGGCCAATTACTACAGACCATCGCCCCTCATCTAGTAGCTGCCAAAGTCAAATAACCCGCTCCATGAACGCCCCGGAGGAACTGTCCCGGCATACGCCCATGATGCAGCAGTATCTGCGCATCAAGGCCGAGCACCCGGATATGCTGCTGCTTTACCGCATGGGGGACTTCTACGAGTTGTTCTTCGACGACGCGGAGAAGGCGGCACAACTGCTCGACATCACGCTGACCACACGCGGCGCGACAGCGGGGCGTCCGATCAAGATGGCGGGCGTGCCATATCATGCGGTCGAGCAATACCTCGCCAAGCTGGTCAAACTCGGCGTGGGCGTGGCGATCTGCGAGCAGATCGGCGACCCCTCCACCTCGAAAGGCCCGGTGGAGCGCAAAGTAATGCGCATCATCACTCCCGGCACACTGACCGATGCTGCGCTGCTAGATGAAAAGCAGGACAATCTGCTGCTTGCCCTGTCGCCACACGACAACAAGCTGGGATTAGCCTGGCTCAGCCTTGCCAGCGGCCGCTTCTGTGTCCTGGAGGTGCCATCCGGACAGCTTGGCGCGGCGCTGGAACGCCTCAAACCGGCGGAAATCTTGCTGCCCGAGGGTTTCACCCATGCCGCGCTGGAAAACCTGAAATGCGCCCGCAGAACATTGCCTGCCTGGCAGTTCGATTACGATTCAGCGCTACAGGGCCTGTGCCGACAATTCGCCACGTTCGATCTGCAAGGTTTCGGTTGCAATGAGCTGCACTGTGCCATAGAGGCTGCCGGAGCCCTGCTGGAGTATGCCAGGAGCACCCAGTGCGGCGCATTGCCGCACATCCGCGGCCTGCATGTCGAACGCGAAAGCGGCTATGTTTTGCTCGATGCCGCGGCACGGCGCAATCTGGAAATTTCCGAGACCCTGCGCGGCGAACCGGCGCCGACCCTGCTTTCGCTGCTCGACACCACTGCAGGCGGCATGGGCAGCCGCCTGATGCGCCACTGGCTGCACCACCCATTGCGCGACCGGGCTGAGGTTCGCGCCCGCCTCGACGCCATCACCATATTAATAGGCGAATCCGGCTCTCCGGCCTATTCGCCCATTCACCAAGGCCTGAAGCAGCTTGCCGACATCGAACGTATCACCACACGCATCGCGCTCCGAACCGCCCGCCCCAGAGATTTGTCCGGCCTGCGCGACAGCTTGCTGGCCTTGCCGCAAATCGCGCGGGAAGCGGCACAACTCGACAGCCCGCGCCTGACACAATTGGCCAACCGGCTGCTCTCTCCGGATGCACTCGTCACTCAACTGTCGCGTGCGATCCAGCCAGAACCCGCCTCGGTATTGCGCGAAGGCGGCGTGATTGCCGCCGGCTATGACGCCGAACTCGATGAACTGCGCGCGATCCAGAACAATTGCGGTGAATTTCTGCTGGCGCTCGAAGCCCGTGAACGTGAGCGCAGCGGCATCGGCAATTTGAAAGTCGAATACAACCGGGTGCATGGTTTCTATATCGAAGTGACGCGCAGCCAGTCCGACACAGTGCCGGACGATTATCGCCGCCGACAGACGCTGAAAAACGCGGAACGCTTCATCACGCCGGAACTGAAGGCTTTCGAGGACAAGGCACTATCGGCCTCGGAACGAGCGCTGGCGCGCGAAAAAATGCTCTACGAGGCACTGCTTGACGAACTGGTGCCGCATATTCCCGCGTTGCAGGAAATTGCCGCGGCGGCAGCCGAACTCGATGTGCTATCCGCCTTTGCCGAGCGCGCCGAAACACTGGGCTGGGTCGCCCCGGAATTCACTGACGATGCGGTGATCGAAATCAGCGGCGGGCGCCATCCGGTGGTCGAAGCCCAACTGGAGATACATAAAGGCGCGGCCAGCTTCATCGCCAACGACACACGACTTTCACGCACCCGCCAGATGCTGCTGATCACCGGCCCGAACATGGGCGGCAAATCCACTTACATGCGCCAAACGGCGCTGATCGTGCTGCTCGCCCATTGCGGCAGTTTCGTGCCGGCAAGCAGCGCGCGAATCGGCCCGGTAGACCAGATCTTCACCCGTATCGGCGCCTCCGACGACTTGGCCGGTGGGCGCTCGACCTTTATGGTAGAAATGACCGAAGCCGCAGACATCCTGCACAACGCCACCGAACACAGCCTAGTATTGCTGGATGAAATCGGGCGAGGCACTTCCACCTTCGACGGCCTCGCCCTAGCTTGGGCGATTGCCCGCCAACTCATAGAGAAGACGCGCTGCCATACCCTGTTCGCCACCCATTATTTCGAGCTGACCCGATTGACGCAGGAGTACCGGCAGATTGCCAATGTCCATCTCGACGCACTAGAACACCGCGACCGCATCGTCTTTCTGCACAACGTGCAGGACGGGCCGGCGAGCCAGAGCTATGGCTTGCAGGTGGCGGCGCTCGCCGGCATCCCCACGCCGGTGATCCAGGCGGCAAAAAAACACCTGTTGCAACTGGAGCAACAGGCTGTCCGCAATGGCATTCAGGGTGATTTGTTTGTGGAAACAGTGCAGATTGCGCCGCCTTCGGCACTGGAGGAGGCGTTGCGCGGCATCGAACCGGATGAACTTAGCCCGAAAGCCGCGCTGGAACTGGTCTATCAGTTAAGAAAACTGCTGGATCAGTGATGGTGTCCATGGGCGCCATGCACATGCCCATGAGTAATTTCCTCGGCGCTGGCGGGACGAACGCCTTCCACGGTGCACTTGAACAACAGGGTCTGCCCGGCCAGAGGATGGTTTCCGTCTATGACCACTGAATCTGCGGTGATCTTTGTCAGAGTGAAGATCATGTCTTCATCCGAGCCTTCCGCTCCAGCCTGAAACTGCATTCCCACCTCGATTGAGTCCGCCGGAAAGGCGTCGCGGGGCTCAACCCGAACCAGATCGTCCTCATACTCGCCAAAGGCATTCTCAGGATCCAGCGTGACCTCAATGGAAGCGCCCTCGGCGGAACCTTCCAGCGCCTCTTCAACCAGCGGGAATATCCCGTCATAGCCGCCGTGCAGATAGCTGATAGGCTGCTCACTTTTTTCCAGGAGCTTACCGGAGCTGTCGCTCAACTCAAAGTTGAGGGTCACTACCGAATTTTTTGAAACCTGCATAATATTACTCCATGGTTTTAATTAAATTGATTAGTTCGACGGCATAGCCACGAGGGTTGGCACCCACATAATGGCCGAGGTAAAAATACAGGGCAAAATTCTTGTATTAAATATACGAAAAGTTTGAGCATTTCCATTTCCGCATCTAGCAAACTGAACCCAAGGACAACCTGCCCGACTTGCAAAATGATGATCCCTTGCTTCAACGCATATTTGTATTTTAAACGATTTTTATGGTTATGAGGTGCCGTGCCATAACCTAGGCAAATCGCAAGGAATGCCATGACTGAAGGCAAGGAAAATCCCGTATTGCCACAAGCCGTCAACAATGCTGCAAAGCATACGAAAGGGGTCGCCATCCCGATCAAACCTTGCCAAGTGATGTGCGAACAACCTTTATATACGATCGACATAAATAATCCGGGCAAAAGCTTGGCTGGCAGGCGACAACCGACCTTAAAATTAGAAATTATTCACGATACAACACTGGAATTTTTAAGAGAATCTGTTAGAATCATAGAGTCGGTTAGGCATCGTTGATGTGAAAGCCGATTTGCATCAATGGTTTATCGTAAAGTCTTTAAAAACATTTAGTCAATTAAGGGAACAACAAATGAAAAACTCCGTCCTGCTCGCCGCTCTGCTGGCCCTGTCTTTGACCGCTTGCGGCAAAAAAGAAGAAGCTCCTGCCCCTGCTCCTGAAGCACCTAAAGTTGAAGCTCCTGCTGCTCCAGCCGCTCCTGCTGCTGACGCTGCCGCTCCTGCTGCTGCTCCAGCCAAGTAATTCTGGCTTTCGGCAAGAAAAAAGCCGGCGCATTGCGCCGGCTTTTTTTACGACCTTCATTTAACATCAAAATATCTGACGCCAGCCGAACCCACCTGCCTGGCTAGCCACTCCGATCCATCCCGGCTCACAATTTAAGATAACGCTTAGTGCCGCCCGCGCCAGTTCCGGCGTGTTGTTCTTTTCGCTCAGGTGTGCCGCGATCAAATGCTGCAATCTGCTGTTGTCCAGACTCGCCAAAAGCCGTGCTGCCGCCCCGTTGTCCAGGTGCCCCAAGCGACCGGCGACACGCTGCTTCAAAGACTGAGGATAAGCCCCATCACGCAGCATGTCGGGATCATGATTACACTCCAACACCAGAGCATCGCAACCGCTTAAAACAGACTCGATATGCGGCGTGGAATTACCGACGTCCGTCAACACACCCAATTGCCGGTGACCGCTGCTGAAGACATATTGCACCGGCTCGCGGGCATCATGAGGAACCGGAAATGGCTGCACATCAATCTCGCCGACCTGAAACGCACTGTGACCATCGATCAGGCGAATCTCAGGCAATGACTTGGCTTGGCTATAATTTGTGAGGGTGCCGTGGGTTAACCACACCGGCAGATGATACTTGCTCGCGAGTCTGACTACTCCGCCGATATGATCAGTGTGTTCGTGCGTAAGGAGAATACCGGCAAGATCTTCCGGCTGTAATTCGAGGCGAGCCAGTCGGGCAACAGTTTCCCGTGTGCTGAAACCGCAGTCGAGGAGCAAACGGGTTTGCCCGACCTCGACTACCAGCGCGTTGCCCCGGCTACCGCTACCCAGGGAAGCAAAACGCATAACGGCGAGTTACTTCAATTGTTCGAACAGCAGATTGAGGATTCTGGTGGCGGTCTCGGACTTTTCGGTTCCGCCATCCTTGCTTAGAATATTGACTTCGCTACCGCCGCTTTCTGTCACAACCTGGATGCGATATTGCTCCGGGGTATCCTTGTTTTTGCCACTGCCTTTCCAGAAAGCCAGTTTGGAAAGAAAGCCTTTTTCGTCTTTGACAGCATCAATATCAGGGTCGACATAGCGAACAAAATAAAGCCCCTTGGAACGGTCGCGGTCAACTACGGTAAATCCGACCCGATCAAGCGCCAACCCAACACGGCGCCAGGCACGGTCGAAAGTATCGGTCAGCACCAGCTTCCCCGCCCCTTCCTGCGAATTCGTGACTTTGGCCCGCTCACGCTTGCTGTCCGCCGCCATCAGGGATTGGGATCGCACTTCTTCCACGCCGAATCGCACCATCAAGCGACGCAGCATGTCGGCTTCCAGCTCCGGATCGGCGGGACGCGGCTGCCAAATTGTGCGACTGCCGCCGTCGCCACCTTCCAGCACTTCATACATGCCGCGATGGCTGACATAGATTTCAGTAGTGCCGGATTCCGCGCCACGCTCAAGCCGGGTGCGGAACTTGTCACGCTCGGCAGTGGAATAAAGACCATCGATCACTTTGCTCAGCACGCTACGGATCGCGTCTTGCGGAATTTTGGCACGATTTTCGGCCCAGTCGGTTTCCATCACACCGGATTCCGGTACTTCCGTCTTGATGAGAAAGCCGTTTTCCTGCCAGAACTCCTTCACCACCGGCCATATCTGCTCCGGGGTGGCGTTCACCACCAGCCAGCGCTGCGTACCCGCACGCTCGACCCGAACCTTGTCCTGGGCAGGCAACAGGTTGGAGGCTGCCGTCGTGGCCTGCGATTTGCCGGCCCGTTCCTTGTCGTAGACCGAGAACGTGGCGCTACCCTGCGGACTGGTGTCAGGTACGGCAAAGCGGTTATCCGCTGTCGGTGAAGTCAGGTCGGGGGGGATTTCCAGTGGCGGCAGTTTACCGGCTGATTTGTAGTCGATTTTCTTGCCTTCAAGCAGAGAAGTCGAGCCGCAACCCGCTATTACCACAAGCCCCATCATTACTGCGACTGAAGCCAAAAACCTGTTTTTCATACACACCTTTATGTTATTGGAGCACACCGGCTTGGCGCATAGCCTGCCTTAAGACATCGTGATGAACTGCGGAGAGCGTGGTTAGCGGCAAGCGGATGCCTTCGCCGATCAGCCCCATCTGAGCCACCGCCCATTTGACCGGAATCGGGTTGGCTTCGACAAACAGCTTTTGATGCAGGCCCAGCAGCTTGTTGTTAATTGCCCTTGCTGCAGCCAGATCACCCCTGAATGCCGCTTCGCACATCTCGTGCATCAAGCGGGGAGCCACGTTGCTGGTCACCGAAATCACGCCATGTCCGCCCAGTAGCATCAAGGCAAGGCCACTGCCGTCATCGCCGCTATACACGGCAAAGTCCTGTGGTGCACGCAACAGCAGGTCGCTGCCGCGTTCGACATTGCCGGTCGCATCCTTGATGCCGATGATGTTCGGTATCTGCGCCAGCCGCAACACGGTATCGTTAACCAGGTCGCAGGCAGTGCGACCTGGTACATTGTAAAGAATCTGCGGAATATCCACGGCTTCGGCAATTGCCTTGAAGTGGCGATACAAACCTTCCTGGGTCGGCTTATTGTAGTAAGGCGTGACCGAAAGGCTGTAGTCCGCCCCGGACACCTTGGCGCATGACGTCAATTCGATGGCTTCGCTGGTGGAATTGGCGCCAGTTCCGGCAATCACGGGAATACGCTTGGCTACGCGATCGACTACAGTGCGTATCAACTGGCAATGCTCATCGAAATTCACCGTCGGCGACTCACCCGTGGTTCCGACAACGACGATACCGTCTGTTCCCTCGGCCACATGAAAATCTATCAAGGCATGCAAACGCGGCAGATCAAGACTACCATCATCGTGCATTGGGGTTACGATCGCGACCAGACTGCCTTTAAGCATGAAAATTTTTCCGCAAAAAATGCTAGTTTACCCGAATATCAGACCATGCGAAATGCTCAGTCTGCTTCACGTTCCATTGAGCAACACTGACTTTCGTTCATGCCGCTATCGGATAGCAACACCCGACCGGTAACCACGTTGGGGCGAAAAACAGTACAGCCCTTCAAACCCATATCATAAGCCTTTTCATAAACAGCACGAAATGCGTCGAAACCACATTCCTCCGGTATGTTGATGGTTTTGGAGATGGCACTGTCGACATGTGCCTGAAGCACGGCCTGCATCCGGATATGCGCCTCCGGCCCGATTTTACCAGCGCGAACGAAGGCGGCAGGCAACGGCGCGTCTTTTCCATGCAATACCCGGAACTGGCGGTGAGCATAATCGCTCACGGTCGCTTCGCTGAAGCCACCATCAGACTCGCGAATGCGCCTCGTGTATTCCCAATCGAAGATCGGCTCAAGTCCGCTGGAAATATTATTCGCCAGCAGGCTGACGGTTCCAGTCGGAGCAATGGCAGTCAGGTGGCTGTTACGTATTCCATAGCGCCTGATTCCCTGCACGATATCATCGGGTAAGCCCTTAATGAATTCGCTGGCCAGGTATTTCTCAGCTACAAATGCCGGGAACACCCCCTTTTCACGCGCCAGATCAATGGACGCCCGGTATGCGCTGTGACAGATCGTCCGCATCACTTTATCAGCCAGTTCAAACGATTCCGTGCTGCCATAACGAACGCCCAGCATCGCCAAAGTATCGGCCAATCCGGTCAGGCCGAGGCCGATCCGCCGCGAAGCGCTCGCAGTAACAGATTGCTTTTGCAGAGGAAACAGGGAAACAGCGTAAACATTATCGAGCAGGCGCACGGCGGTTGCCGCAGTTTCGGTAACCCCTTCCAGGTCAAGAGCGGCCTCGGCTGAAAATGGTGCGCCAACAAACTGCGTCAGGTTGATCGCGCCCAGATTGCAGGCGCCATAGTGCGGCAGAGGGATTTCGCCGCAGGGATTGGTAGCGCTAATCTGCTCACAATACCAAAGATTATTCATGCGGTTGACGCGATCGATGAAAATCGCGCCGGGCTCGGCGTATTCGTAGGTTGCCCGTATGATCTTGTCCCACAATGCCCGCGCACCAACGCGGCGCAACACCTTGCAACGGCATGGCGTGCGATTGCCCGACCACAACCGTTCGACCACCTCCCCCGTTGCCGGCTCATTCTCGGCCAAGGGAAATATCAAGGGCCAGTCGGCATCCTCCCGCACAGCACGCATGAAATCGTCGGTCACCAGCACCGACAGGTTGAAATGACGCAGCGCGCCAGGACTGCGCTTGGCCTCGACGAAATCCTCGATATCCGGGTGATCACAACGTAGCGTCGCCATCATCGCGCCGCGGCGCGCACCGGTAGACAGGATGGTGGCGCACATGCTGTCCCATATGTGCATGAAGGAAACCGGGCCGGATGCGGTGGCGCCGACACCGCGCGCCGGTTCGCCGTGTGGTCGCAAGGTAGAAAAATCATAGCCTACGCCGCCGCCTTGCTGCATGGTCAATGCGCCTTCCTTGAGCGCCTCGAAAATACCATCGAGAGAATCTTCTACCGCCCCCATCACGAAGCAATTGAACAGCGTAACGCGATGGGAAGTGCCCGCCCCGGCAAGAATGCGGCCACCCGGTAAAAAATGGAATCCTCCCAGAATCTGGTTAAAACGCCGTTCCCAGCCTTTCTGATCCTGCCGTTCCACACTGGCAAGTTCATGAGAAACACGGTGCCAGGTATCTTCGATAGACAGGTCAATGATTTTTCCCGCCTCGCGATAGCGATAACGGTTGTCCCAAATACGGAATGAAATGCTGGAGGTGAAAGGTGCTTCGCTCATTGAGAACCTCCTGAAAAAATAAAGGCGAGAACCGCTTGCGCAATTCTCGCCACTTGCAAAGGAGTCCAACCGCTAGCTAACGCTGGAATACATACATTCTTTCCAGAAAGGCTTCGGCATCCAGAGTGGCTAGATCGGGCGACATACTGCCAGCGCGCTGGGACTGATGACTGATCAACTGCATCGCAAGCGCCGCAGCCTTACCCTGCATCACCTCGATTTCCGGGTTCCAGCCTGCGCACATCACCTCCGGGGAATAGCCCTCATCCACCTTTGCAGAACACATATCCATAGTCATCATCATGATCCACCTCCAGTTTCACTGCATACCCGCTACAACTGCCCGTGATATTTATATCGGGTGTTTATCGATAAAATAAAGGGCTAAGGCAAAGAAATAATTTGACGGGTTCCAAAACTGCAACAAGCCACTAGCACCGTGAAACTTGAGATTTTTGTTGCACCATCATTTATACAATAGCGCATGAACCGTAAATTAGTTGACTTGAACCATCACGGAATAGCAACAGGATTTGCCTGACGCAAAACCATCAGTGTCATCTGTACTCCGTCATGGATCAGCCGGTCGAACACCGGAGCAAAATAAGGCAGGGCAAAGGCTAGCACAACAAAACCGGCTGCCAGAGTGATCGGAAATCCAACCGAGAATATATTAAGTTGCGGTGCAGCGCGGGTCATGATGCCAAGCGCGATATTTATGGTCAGTAGCGCCGCCATGATCGGCATGGAAAGCAGCGTGCCAGCAAGGAACATCTCTCCGCCCCAGCCAGCCAGAACCCGCCAGCCGCCAGCCGAAAACGGCTGCGACATCACTGGCAGCACCTGGAAACTATGTGCCAGCGCCTCAATCATCAGTAAATGTCCGTTCGACGCAAGAAATACCAGAGTGGCGAGCAGGCCGAGGAATTGCGACACCACCGGAGTCTGTGCGGCATTTTGCGGATCGAAGAAAGTGGCGAATCCCAGACCCATCTGCATACCCGCAATATTGCCAGCCATTTCAACTGCGGTGAAGATGATGCGCATGACGAATCCGATTGCCACACCGATCACGACTTGTTGCGCCAGAATCAGGAGTCCGGCCGCAGAACCCGGTTCCACGGCTGGCATAGTGCCAAGCACGGGGGATAACAGTAATGTAATGACGAAGGACAGGCCAACTTTCACACGCACGGGGATACTGGGATTACCGAAAATTGGCGCGCTGCCAACTAGAGCGAGAATGCGCACAAACGGCCAGATAAAAGCCCCCAGCCAAGCGCCCAATTGGGCTGAGGTAAAGCTGATCATCGCGAAATCCTAGGCTAGCCCACCAAGCCAGGAATACTGAGAAACAGACGGCGCGTATAATCCATAAGCATATTCAGCATCCATGGCCCAGTGACACCCAACACGATAAACATCACAAATAGTTTGGGGATGAATGACAAAGTCATTTCATTGATTTGGGTGGCGGCCTGAAAGATACTCACCAGCAAACCAACTGCAAGCGCAGCAAAGAGCAGCGGAGACGATACCAGCAAAGTGACCTCCAGCGCCTGCTGGCCTATGGTGATAAAACCTTCTGGAGTCATGTGTAGAAACTCTGCACAAGAGAACCAATCAGCAGATTCCAGCCATCGACCAGAACGAACAACATCAGCTTGAATGGCAGGGAAATCACGACTGGCGACAGCATCATCATACCCATGGACATCAGCACGCTGGCCACCACCATATCAATGATCAGAAACGGGATAAATACGACGAAACCGATCTGAAATGCTGTCTTGAGTTCGCTGATCACATAGGCCGGAACCAGGATTTTCATCGGCACCGCTTCCGGGCCGGGCAGAGGAGCGCTGTTGGAAAGCTTGACGAATAGAGCCAGGTCGTCTTGGCGTGTCTGTCGCAACATAAAGGCCTTCAGAGGGGCAGATCCCTTCTCCAGCGCCGTGGAGGCATCGATTTTCTGTTCCGAGTATGGCTTGTAAGCATCATCGTAGATTTTGTCGAAAACCGGCGCCATCACGAAAAAAGTAAGAAACAGGGAAAGGCCGATCAGAATCTGGTTGGGAGGGGCCTGCATCGTGCCAATTGCCTGGCGCAACAGTGACAATACAATAACGATACGGGTGAACGATGTCATCATCAGCAACACTGCCGGCAGGAATGTCAGCGCCGTCATCACCAGCAGCGCCTGGATACTCAGCGTGTAGGTTTGTCCTCCGCCCGGTGCAGGTGTACTGGTGAACGCAGGAATACCCGGGTCAGCGGCCATGGCCACCAGCGGTGCTGCCGCACCAATCGATAGCAACGTGGCAAGCAACAGCGGTTTACAGCCACGCAAAAAAAGCCTCATTCTATTGTTCACTCTTGCGTCCCTGCATTGCTTTTTTGAGCCAGACTGAAAAACCGTGCTCACTGCCAGACGGTACCTCAGTAACATGCACGCCGCCTTCCGGCTTGGCCAAAGTATGCAGGGCATTCACCTGCCCTGGCGCCACGCCCAGCACCAGCCATGTTTCGCCGACCTCCACCAGCACCAGCCGCTCCTTGGGACCCAGTGCGACACCACCAATCACTTTAACCACACCTCCGGCACCCATCTGCCCAGGTGTAAACCGCTTCAATAGCCATGCCACACCCACGATCACAGCCAGCACAATTCCCAAACTGAACAACACCTGCAGGCCACCAAACATACTCACGGGGCTAGCAGAAACTACCAGGGTTGGTGCCGCAGTCTGCGCAGCGACGGGGAAAGAAAGAAGAAAAACAAACCCGATGGGGAGCCGCACCGCAGCCTCTTTCATCAAGTTCATTTGTGTAGTCTGCGAATGCGTTCGGAAGGAGAAATAATATCGGTCAGGCGGATACCGAATTTGTCATTCACCACCACAACCTCGCCTTGAGCTATCAGACAGCCATTCACCAAAACATCCATCGGTTCGCCAGCCAAACCGTCCAGTTCCACCACTGATCCCTGAGCCAATTGCAGCAGGTTGCGAATAGCCAGCTTGGTACGCCCCAGTTCAACCGTAAGGTTGACCGGAATGTCCAGAATCATATCAATATTGTTTGGTGCTCCAGCAGCCACACCCGACGGGGAAAGTTGCTCAAACTCGGCCTTTGCGGCCGTGCCTCCAAATAACGAAGAAGCGCTCTGCGATTCGGCTGATGTCTGCTCGGCTAAAGCCGCGCCCCAATCATCCTCTGCGGAGGTGGCTGCAGGTGCCTCAGCAGAAGCCTGCTCAGCCATTGCCGCCGCCCAATCATCCCCGCCATCCGGTGTTTCATCAGCCATTTTTTCCTCCGCGAAGGGAATCGTCTTCCCCGCCGGAAATGATCTTGTTTACCTTGAGCGCATACTGGCCGTTAAGAACGCCGTAGTTACATTCCAGCACCGGCACACCGTCCACTGCTGCGATAATTGCTTCAGGGATATCCAGGGAAATCACATCTCCCGCCTTCATGTTCAGAATTTGACCCAATGTAATCGCCGTCTCGCCCAGATTTGCGACCAGATTCACCTCAGCCGTCTGCATCTGCTTGGTCATCAGTTTGGCCCAGCGCTCATCCACCTCCATGCGCTCACCCTGCATACTGCTGTACAGAGTGTCTCTGATCGGCTCAATCATAGCATAGGGCATGCAGATGTGAAAATCGCCGCCGCCCGATCCCAACTCAATATTGAACGTGGTCACCACGACCACTTCACTGGGCGTTGCAATGTTGGCAAACTGCGTATTCATTTCCGAACGGATATACTCAAAATCGACCTTGAAAACCGAATCCCAAGCCTTTTTGTACTCTTCGAAGACGACATCCAGCAAGCGCTGGATGATGCGCTGCTCGGTCGGGGTGAAATCCCTGCCCTCTACCCGCATGTGGAAACGCCCATCGCCGCCAAACAAATTATCTACCACCAGAAACAGCAGGTTTGGATCAAAAATAAATAGCGAGGTACCACGTAATGGCTTGACGTGTACCATGTTCAGGTTGGTCGGCACGACCAGATTACGGACAAATTCGCTGTACTTGAGAACGCGAACTGGGCTTACGGAGATTTCCGCAGTACGGCGCATGAAATTGAACAGACCGATACGGAACAAGCGAGCAAAACGCTCGTTAATGATTTCCAGAGTCGGCATGCGACCCCGGACAATGCGTTCTTGCTTGGCAAGGTTGTAAGGGCGAGCGCCACCACCCTCCTCGACAGCAGTCGATTCGTCCGCCTCTCCGGTTACACCCTTGAGTAAGGCATCAACTTCGTCTTGTGACAGTATGTCGTCTGACACGCGCGCCCTTTAGGTATTTAGGTATTTAGGTATTGCAGTAAATCTACTGAATTACAAAAGATGTGAAATAAACAGCAATCACACCCTTGCCCGCAGCCGCAAGCGGCTTGGCGACTTGCCCTTTAACTTCCTCGCTCAGTTTCTGCTTGCCTTCAAGTCCGCTTATCTGCCCTGCATTTCTACTCGAAAGCAACTGCAATATGCCATGCCGGATTTCCGGCATATACAACTTAATCTGATCAACCACGGCCTGGTCGGCCACTTTCACGTCTATGCCGATCTGCAGGTATCGCTCATTGCTGCCGCCATCCGGCTGCAGATTAACCGTGAATGTTTCGAGCGTCACAAAAACGGGTGGCTTCGCTTTCACTTCCTTCACCTCGTCATGCGTTTCGCCGGACTGGGTAAAATACCATGCCGCGCCTCCGCCCAGTCCGCCCAGCACTAGCAGGATCACTAGGATCTTGACCAAGCTTCCTTTCTTCTTGGGTGGGGTTTCAACCTCCGCCGCACCGTCTTTTTTCGCCTTGTCCTGAGCCACGCCCGCCTCCTTGCTTCTGCCGCATCAGCCACCGACTCCGGTAAAACTCAGGCTTCATCAGCTAAATAATATTAAAAACAACTAGTTTCAGATGATAGTTTATGTTCTTTATAATATCAACTCAAATTTAATGCAAGGAAAACATGTATTGGTGCTGTTTGATGGTCTGCAAGGTGGGGCTAAAACAACAATGCGGCTATCTAACCAAGATAGCCGCATTGTTTTCATTGCACAATCGGAAAGCAATCACGCAAAAATATCGACCATGCCATCATGCGCTTGACTCATGGGCCGACTCGACCCTGAAATTCCAGCCAGAATACCTTCCATCCCCACGTCGGCACGCGCCCCCCCTCCACTGCTACGCCGATCAAACGCCTGCTGCTGTTGATTGAAAGATTCCGAGCCGACCGTCGTATTGCCCAGCATAATACCGTTGTCCGCCAGCATTTCGCGCAAACGCGGCAACGCCGCCTCAATTGCGTCGCGAACGGCGGCATGATGGGAAACGAACATTGCACCAGCCTGATCGCCGTTGATTGTCAGGCGAACTTCCAGGGGACCGAGATTGGGCGGATTAAGATGCAATTCAGCCACTTGACGGCTCTGATTTGCCATCCACAAAACCTTCTCGCCGACAGCGCCGCCCCACTCAGCAGAACCCACCCTGGGTGCAACCGACAACGTCGAAGGTTGCTCCTGCTGCCGAATCACCCCAATAGCGCTGCCTCCACCCGTGGCCGACATTTGCTCGGCAGCAGACAAATCCGTTGACTGCAGAAGTGCATTCGCCTTATCGACAGGAATATCCGTCATAGCCTGCAACCGGTCGGAAAATTCCTTCTGGGGAGATATCGCCTGCGGCAAATCCTTGCCGCCGCCGGCAGCTTTTGCCGCCAACTGAATTTCATCGGCGCGCGAATAACCCATCGACACGCTGGACGCCGTCGCCTCAACCGAGGCTTTCGTTATACCGAGATCAACTTGCGCAGGAACCACCGGAGCAGCAGGCGGGGCAGTTAGCACTGAAGAGTCCGCAGTAATGCTCGCAAGTGCGTCAGATTTTTCCTGGGGACCCCCCTCCTCGTCAGCTCGAAGAGCGCGCACGAACACCTTATCCAAGCCAGCCTCAGCCACCACTCCAGAAGGGACATTGCCCGCCATGTTTTCAACCGGGACCGGGACCGCCGATACAGAAGACGAAGCGATCAAGACAGAAAAATCAACCGGCAAAACCGCCGGCGCCTCGGCCTTTTCAGCCACAGGTTCACCGTCCTCGCCGGATGCAGTACGCGAGGCCTCTTTCTTGATTTGCTTGGTAAGAACTTCACCGAAGTTCTGCCCTTGTGCGCCCTCCAACCCGGCTCCACTTTCAGAACTTGGGGAAGAGGATGACTGACTGGCGCTTGGCGGTTGAGATACAACGGGGGAAACAGGCAGTTGTGGCATCGGTCATCCTTTCGCTAATTTGCTTTACATCTCTAGCAAAGCAAAACGCATGCCACCTTCAGGAATGAGTTTGATCCTTGGGCTCTTCTTGCTCGAATTTCTTGCCGGAAAGCTCATCCTGCTCACGCTGCTCGAGTTTGTCTTCCCGTTTCTTTTCACTGTTTTGATGACGCAGCGACAAGGTGTCGAAAGCCTTGAGCTTGCGCTGCTTTGCCTGCCACTCATGACGCCCCTCTTCCCAGCGTTTCTTGCAGCGCTCCACCTCTTCCGCCTGTTGACGAATAGCCGCCTCCAGCTTGCCGAGAAATAGCTGAAAATCCTTGAGCGAATTGACCTGCATTCCCATTTTCGTTGCCTGCAATAAACGCGCCTGGTAATCACCCCGGTAGGAAATCAATTGGCGGTGTTTTTCCTCCGCCCCCTGCCACGCCACCTTGAGCGCATGCAGGTTCCGCGCTGCGGCATCAGTGTGATTCTGGGCAAGATCGAGAAGTGGCTGAAGCGGGAATCGCCGGGGCATTTCGTTTCAGGTTCCGTGCTTATGCATTGAACAATGCCGACAGTTGGCCACGGCAATCGCCATAGTTCTGGCTCTGGTGCATATCCTGTTGCAGAAATGCCTCCATCTGCGGATACAGCGCCATCGCCTCATCCAGCAGCAAATCACTGCCCTTCACGTAGGCGCCAACACTGATCAGATCCCGGCTGCGCTGAAAGCGGGAGTAAAGCTGCTTGAACCGACGCACCCGAGCCAGGTCTTCCGGCTCAAGCAACTCGGTGATCGCCCGACTGACCGAGGCTTCGATATCGATGGCGGGATAGTGTCCCTGATCGGAGAGACCGCGCGACAATACAATGTGCCCATCCAGAATGGCGCGAGCGCTGTCCGCGATCGGATCCTGCTGGTCATCTCCCTCCACCAGCACCGTATAAAAGGCGGTAATGGATCCTCCCCCAGCCTGACCGTTACCGGCACGCTCCACCAATTGCGGCAATTTGGCAAACACCGATGGCGGATAGCCTTTGGTTGCCGGCGGTTCACCGATGGCCAGCGCAATTTCACGCTGCGCCATGGCGTAGCGCGTGAGCGAATCCATAATCAGCAGCACATGCTTACCCTGATCGCGAAAGTATTCGGCAATCGATGTGGCATAAGCCGCGCCATGAAGGCGCAACAACGGAGGAGTATCTGCCGGTGCGGCAACCACCACCGAACGCGCCAACCCTGCCGGCCCCAGAATATTTTCGATGAACTCCTTGACCTCGCGTCCACGCTCGCCGATCAACCCGACCACAATCACATCAGCACTGGTGAACCGCGCCATCATGCCGAGCAGGATGCTCTTGCCGACACCGCTACCGGCAAACAATCCCATGCGTTGACCGCGACCAACGGTCAGCAGCGCATTGATGGCACGCACACCGACATCCAGAACCTGACGGATTGGCGCACGGCCAAGTGGATTGCAGGGACGGCTATTGAGCGGCACCTGATGCTCCAGGTGTGGCGGGGGGAACAGGTCAAGCGGACGGCCTGCACCGTCAAGAATGCGCCCCAGCAATTCGCTACCGACCTGTACCTGGCGCGCGCCAGCTTCGGAACGCCGCCGATGTGGAAGCCGCCGCCCCTGCCCGGGAGTACGCTGCATCAGTGTGTCTGCCGGTGTTACCCTGGCTCCCGGCACCAACCCATAGACATCGGTAGATGGCATGAGAAACAGCTTTTCGCCGGAAAAGCCAACCACTTCGGCGTCCACATCATGACCATCGGGCAAATGAACGGTACAGCTAGCACCCACTGCAAGCCGCAAGCCCACCGCCTCCATAACCAGTCCGGCAACCCGCGTCAAGCGACCGGTCACGATCCATGGACTGGTTGCGACAACTGCCTCGCCGCACTCCCGCAAGAAACCGTTCCAACGATCAGCGGAGAGCATCACGATTCAGAAACCGGCAATTCAATAGCCACAGAAACATAGGGCGGCATAGCGCATTTATTCAAGCCAGGCGCCTTCGCGCCCCAAAACGGCAAGCACTCTTTCCCAGCGACTTTCCATGGTAGCATCGGCCTCACTATTCACCGTTTCGATCCGACATCCGCCTCGCTCAATGCGGGCATCTTCAATCAGCTTCCAATGAAAGCTGCTCAACTCATCGGCCATCAATGATCGCACCAAGGCGGCATCATCCGGATTCAATTTGATATGCGGATGCTGACTGACCTGAGGCAGGCTGCTGACCGCTTCGCGAATCGCCGGCAAAGCCAGCTCCGGCCGCACTCGCAAGGCCTCCCGAAGCATCTGTTTAGCCACGTCCAGAGACAAGGTAAGCAGGCTCTGCATCATCTCCTCGTCGAACTGGTTCAGAGCCCCCTCCAGGGATGATGCCAGTTGCGCCAATTGCGCCAACTCGGCATCGGTCCTCGCCTTGCCTTCCTGGTAGCCTGCTGCGTACCCTTCCTGATGAGCACGCCGATGGATAGCCTCGACTTCTTCTGCCGTTGGCATGGGCACACCCGCTTGCGGCAACAGATCAGCCGACTCCTGCAATGGCTCATCCAGCGAATTTAGTTCCCAGCGCTGGTAAGCGCTCAACTGCTCCTTGGGAATAAAATTAGACAAAGCTTTCCTCCCCCTTACCGCTTATTACAATCTGACCTTCATCAGCCAGCTTGCGTACGACCTTGAGAATCTCCTTCTGCTCCGCCTCGACCTCACTGACACGCACCGGCCCTTTGGCCTCCAGGTCATCGCGCAGCATTTCGGCAGCTCGTTGCGACATGTTCTTGAAGATTTTTTCGCGCAGCTCTTCGCTCGTACCCTTGAGCGCCGTAATCAACGACTCCGACTGCACCTCGCGCAATAGCAGTTGGATAGACCTGTCTTCCATATCCAGCAGATTTTCAAAGACGAACATCTCGTCCTGGATTTGTTGCGCCAGTTCAGGGTCGTAATCGCGCACGCTGGCGATAATCGAGGTTTCGTTGGCGGTACCGACATAGTTCAGAATTTCAGCCGTTGCCCTGACGCCGCCCATCGCGCTCTTCTTGAGGTTGCTGGTGCCAGACAAAAGCTTTCTCAGCACATCGTTCAATTCCCTTAACGCAGAGGGCTGAATCCCTTCCAGAGTGGCAATGCGCAGCACCACGTCATTACGCAGGCGCTCGACAAAATGGGTCAGAATCTCACTCGCCTGATCGCGGTCGAGGTGAACCAAAATGGTGGCGATAATCTGGGGATGCTCATTCTTGATCAAATCCGCCACAGAACCGGCGTCCATCCATTTCAATCCTTCGATACCGCTGGTGTCGCCACCTTGCAGGATGCGGTCAATCACACTGGCGGCCTTATCCGAGCCCAGCGCCTTGTTCAGCACATTGCGAATATAGTCATCGGCTCCGCCACCCAAACTGGTTCTCTCGCTCGCCATAACGAGAAAATCCTGCATCACCTCCTCCATCTGGTCGCGCTTGATGCTGCCTAATTGCGCCATGGCCGTCCCCAGTTTCTGCACTTCCTTGGGGCCGAGAAACTTGAAAACCTCAGCCGCCTCCTCCTCGCCCAGAGTCATCAGAAAAATAGCGCTCTTCATGAGTCCTTCGTCACTCATTGCTGCCAATCCAGTCTTTGACAACGCTCGCCACTACCTTCGGCTCCTCTTTCGCCATTACCTTGGCCACTTTCAGACCATCTTCATAGTCCGATTTCATGGCACCCACCGGTATTCCCAAGTGCTCCGTGTGCACGGGCTCCGGCGGCGGCGGTGGCGGAGTTGACAGCTCTTTAAACAAAGGACGCAGAACCTTGAATACCAGAAAAAACAACACGCCGGCAATGAACAGATTCCTGGCAATCTCCTTGGCCAGGGAAATCGTCGCCGGATCCTTCCAGATCGGGATTGCCTGAATTTCCTCTGTCGTAACGCTGAACGAGGCATTGACCACATTAAGTGTATCGCCTCTGTCCTGACGGTAACCCATGGACTCTTTAACGAGGTTGCTGATCTGAGCCATTTCAGCAGCAGTCATCGGCTTGGCGCTAACTTTCCCATCCTTACCCACAACCTTTTTGTAATTCACCACCACTGCCACCGAAAGACGCTTGATGCCTCCCACCGGCAACTTGACATGCTTAATGGTTTTGTCCAACTCATAATTTACCGTTGATTCCTTGTGACCACCGCCAGCACTGCCAGACTGCGCAGGAGCGGCGCCTGCTGCCGTGGCAGCCGGCGCCGTAACGGGCGCACTAGCAGCGCCGGGGGGCTGATTGGACAAGGCACCAGGCACGCCACTTGCCGCCAGGCCCGCACCACCGCTAGTTTCGTTGCTCTGCTGACTACGAATTGAAGCTTCAGTCGGGGTATTGGGTCTAAAGGTTTCGGCGGTCTGCTCAGTTTGCGAAAAATCCAGCTCTGCCGCAACCTGAGCCCGTACGTTCTCCCCTCCGGTAATCGGACTGAGAATATTTTCAATGCGTTTGATGAAGCTTTGTTCGACTTGCCGCAAATATTCCAGTTGGCTCGGGTCAAGACCGGCATTCGCTTTGCCATCGTCGGCAGCGCTCAACAGGTTGCCATTCTGGTCGAGCACGGTAATATTCTTGACAGGCAAATCCGGCACACTGCTCGAAACCAGATGAACAATACCGCTGACCTGCGCCCTGTCCAGCAGGCGACCGGGATGAAGACTGACCAGGACAGAAGCGCTGGGCTTCTGCTGCTCACGGGTGAAGACGGAAGGCCGCGGAATCGCGAGGTGCACGCGCGCGCCCTGAACGGCAGAAATCGACTGGATGGAGCGGGTCAACTCACCTTCCAGGGCGCGCTGATAATTGACTTGCTCAAGGAACTGACTGGTACCCAGCTTCTGGTTTTCCATCAGTTCGAAACCAACCACGCTGCCCTTGGGAAGGCCTTGGGATGCCAGGCGCAGGCGTACGTCATAAACCTGAGTGGAAGAAACCAGGATAGCGCCACCGCCCTCCGCCATCTTGTAGGGTACGTTCATCTGCTGCAATGAATTGATGATCGCGCCGCCATCCCGGTCGGAAAGGTTGCTGTAGAGGACACGATAGTCGGGCGTCTGCGACCACATCCAGGCGCCGGAAACCAGCGCAATGACGGTGGCCAGCATCAGCATCAGGCCAACTTGCTGACCGCCGGTCAAACGGGTCAATCCCTTTAGGCGAGCGGAAATCGATTGCGGCGGTGAAACAGCCATATTATTTACGCCTTGACTCCAACCTGCGAGTGATGAGCCTTACCCTCAGACAAGAGAGTACGATGGTGACGAGCGTGGATGCCTAGCACCCACGTCACACTTGCATACTCATGACTTCGTGGTATGCGGAAACCAGCTTGTTGCGTACCTGCACCATGGTCTGGAAGGAAATGTTGGCTTTCTGCAAGGAAACCATCACTTCCTGGAGATTGGCATTGGGATCACCCTGCTCAAAAGCCTTACCCAGGTTGGATGCCTCCTGTTGAGCGCCATTGACCTGTTCCAGCGAAGCCTTAAGCAGCGCGGCAAAATCCGCGCCTTCGGTTGGCGCCGAGGAGGGTTCCGTGCCGGCGGCACGCACCGAAGCGGCCCGCAACTGGCCGAGTAACTGATCAATTCCCTGTGTAGCATTCATAGCATCCTGCCTCCAGCCCGAATTATAGCTGTTTATCTATTACGGCGGCCATTATATTGCTCGCCCCAGCCCAAAAACAAAGCACATTTCATGCCAAATTCAGCCCTTGTTTGCAATCAGCCGCCCGCATCTTCACCCTCTTCACGGTACTGCTGCAATTTATAGCGCAAGGTGCGCTCGCTCATGCCCAGCTTTTCCGCGGCAAGCTTGCGCGACTCGCCGACCGATGCCAACGTCTCCAAAATATGGGCCCGCTCCAGCGACTTCATGTCCGTCACACCGCTGGCGACCGGCCTCTCCCTCTGCGGAACCATTGCCATGGACTTTGGCAAAAGCAGGTGCTCCGGTTCCAGCATATCGCCCGGAGAAAGAATCATGGCGCGCTGAACGACATTTTCAAGCTCTCTGATGTTACCCGGCCAGGCATATCGCGTCAATTGCTCGGCCACCGTCGGCGACAATCCGACTCCAGAACGACCAAATGACCCGCCCAAGCGTCCGAGCAGATGCCGCGCCAACGGCACAATGTCCAGCGGACGCTCGCGCAGTGGCGGCAGTTCCAACGGAAACACGTTAAGCCGGTAAAATAAATCCTCGCGAAAATTTCCACGCGCCACGATGTCATTCATATCTCGGTTGGAGGTCGCGATAATCCGGATATCGAGAGGAATTACCTTATGACCGCCGACCCGCTCCACCTCGCGCTCCTGCAAAACCCTTAACAACTTGGCCTGAAGCGGCAGTGGCATTTCGGAAATCTCGTCCAGCAGCAG
The DNA here is from genome assembly GCA_021373185.1 of Betaproteobacteria bacterium. Lineage (GTDB taxonomy): Bacteria > Pseudomonadota > Gammaproteobacteria > Burkholderiales > Sulfuricellaceae > Sulfuricella. Next base: position 54,263 of record JAJFTF010000051.1, read on the forward strand.
GGTACCGCCTTGCGCCTGCTCGAACTTGCCTGCATGCGACTGGGCGGCACCGGTAAAAGCACCCTTCTCATAACCAAACAAGGTGGATTCAAGCAAATTTTCCGGAATCGCGGCGCAGTTGACGGCGACGAACGGCTTATCGGCACGCGACGAATGTCGATGGATGAAACGCGCCATCACCTCCTTGCCGCAACCGGATTCACCGGTGATCATCACGGTTGCATTGGTCGCCGCAACTTTCTTCGCCAGCACCAACAGATCGACCATACGAGGGTCTTCGGCCACCATTTCAGAACCATTCGCCGGTTGCGCCGATAGCATATAACGCGCCACTTCCACCAGCAGTTTATCCGGTTCGAAGGGTTTGGTCAGGTACGTGCACGCGCCAGCGCGCATCGCCTCCACCGCTTTGTCAATCATGCCATAGGCCGTCATCAGCAGCACCGGGACATAAGGATGGGCAGCCTTGATCTCGCGCAACAGGGTATGTCCATCCATGGGGTGCATCTGCACATCCGACACCACCAGGCCGACCTTCCGCTTCTCCAGCAAGGCCAACGCCGCCGCCCCATCCGCTGCAGACAACGCCTCATAGCCCGCCAGACCGAGCGTATCGCACAAGGCCTCACGCAAATCCCGGTCATCCTCAACGATCAAAATGGGCAATGGTTTCATAACCTAGAAACTTCCAATGAATACAGGCAGGCGCAGGGTAAATTCGCTGCCGCAGCTCGGCGCCGACTTGACCTGCACCGTGCCCTGATGAGCTTCGACAACGCCGCGTACAATCGCCAGCCCCAGGCCAGTGCCGTCATTACGGGTAGTATAGAACGGCTCGAACAAACGATCCTGGATTGCCACATCAATACCTTTGCCGCTGTCGGCCACAGTAAGAGCAACTTGGCCGCCTTCTCCAACTTCGCATTTCAGCCGAACCCGGTCTCCGCTTGCGCAAGCCTGCATGGCATTCTCCAGCAAGTTGAGCAAAGCCCCCGTCAATGCCTTGCGACTGCCCCGTACGGCGGCGCCCCGACTATTGTCTTCGACCTTGAAATCAAGCCCGTGCTCAGCCATTTGCGGCTCCATCACCTGCTGCAATTCCACCAGCAGGGAAGATAGCGGCACCGCATCCTGTCCGCCACCCTCCCCTTTTACAAACAACAACATATCTTGAATCAGGTGTTCGAGGTGGCGCAGGCGCGCCAGCACTTTATCGGCAAATCGCACCCGTTCGGTTTCCGGCAGTTCCGGCTTATTCAGATGAGCCGTATAAAGCAGGGCGGTGGCAAGCGGCGTACGCAACTGATGCGCCAGTCCTGCCGCCATCTCACCCATGGCGGACAATCTCTGATGCCGCTGAAGCTCACGCTGCAAGGCATAAGCTTCTGTCATGTCATGAATCAACAGCACTTGTCCACCTGCCGCATCGAGCGGGCTGCTGGAAATGCTGACTCGGCGGGGTTCCAGCCCTCCAATTGGGACAAGATCCCACTCGTGCGGCACCACAGTCTGCACCAACTCATGCTCCGAGACCTCTGCCCATGTTCTGCCCACGAGACCATCGCCCAGCAACGTCCGAGCGGTCGGGTTCAGCTCGCTGATATCGCCCCGTTGATCCAGCACAACCACGCCCGCAGGCATAGCCGCAAGCAAATGGCTCAAGCGCTGCGACAGCGCCTCCTTTTCCAGCAACTGGCGGCGTAACTCCACATTGGCCACGGCAAGCTCGCCAGTCAGCCTTTCTACCTGCTGCTGCAATTCCTGATAGGCGCCGGTAAGTTGCGCAGAAGCCTCGTTGAATAACGAAAAGGCTTGCTCCAGCTCCTTTGGGTCAACCTGCTTCGGGAAGTTCGACAATACGTTAATCTCCATGTCCGGTTGATGCCGGAATCATACCGCAATTACCGGATTGATGCTGTCCATGGAATCGCTCGCAAAGACCTTATGTAGACACACAATTTAAAACCTCATTCTGCTGCCAGCCCACCCCTGCGACCAAAAAACCAGCCCGCATATTTGCATTAAACGGCCAGTCAATTTAAATTATGCGCTGAAACAGGCTGCAAGCTTCACAACTTACGTGATGCAACACGACAACATTCAAGGTATGATACCGGAAAGTGATACTAGTAAAGTGTCCTGCCTGCCAAGCCGATTGCGGCAAGGAATCAGGGCCTTTCACGGAGAGCAACAACATGTCAGAACTCTTGAAAAATATTGATGCACGAGCCAAGCTTGCCGGTACGAACAAGCTGGAAATCCTGCTGTTCACACTGGGCATTGACAATCGAACCGGCCGCAGGGAAACATTCGGCGTCAATGTTTTTAAAGTACGCGAAGTCATGCGCGTACCGGAAATCACCCATGCTCCCGACATGCCGTCTTCCGTTGAAGGCATGGTCAGCCTGCGCGGCATTCTGGTACCGGTTGTCGATCTGGTTAAATATGCCGGGGTAGAATCCGACAAAAAACCGGAAATCATGATCGTCACCGAGTACAACGGCCACACTCAGGGCTTTCTGGTGGAAGCGGTCGACACCATATTGCGTCTCGACTGGTCGGCCATGCGCGTCCCCCCCGACATGCTTACAGCACAAATGGGCGGCCTGATCACCGCAGTGACCGAACTGGCGGATGGGCGACTGGTCATGATGATGGACGTGGAAAAAGTTCTTTCAGAAACCAGCCATTTCGACGATGAATTCCTGTTTGCCCACATCAAGCCCATTGAAAAACAAAACCGCACGATATTCTTCGCCGACGACTCCACCGTCGCCAGAAACCAGATCAAGCGCACCCTGGATGTCATGAACATCCGCTACGCCAGTGCGAACAATGGTGCACAGGCATGGGAAGAATTGAAGAAAATCGCCGTCCAGGCCGATGCGGCACATGTCCCCGTCAGCGAAATGATTCAGTTGATCCTGACCGACGTGGAAATGCCCGAGATGGACGGCTACGTCCTGACCAAAAGCATCAAAAGCGACCCCAGATTTGCCGGCATTCCGGTCATCATGCATACCTCGCTGAGCAGCGATGCCAATCAACAAATTGGCCGTTCGGTCGGGGTGGACGAGTATGTACCCAAATTCGAGCCGCAGAAACTGGCGGCAGCCCTGACACGATTTTTAGGTTAACCACATTCAGTCATTGGGGAATAACATGGAAAAGCACAACCCACTACTTGATGCGGTGGATAGCAGAACCAAGCTGGCTGGCTCCAACAAGATGGAGATTCTGCTTTTTTCTTTGGGAAGCGGCGAAATCTTCGGCATCAATGTATTCAAGGTGCGCGAGGTCTGCCAGACGCCCAAGGTAACGAAATCGCCCAACATGCCGGACGGTGTGGAAGGCGTGATCTCGCTGCGCGGCAACATCATCCCGGTCATTGCGCTGGCCAGCATCATGCATCTTGAGGAAGTAGTGGAAGATACCGGCCACACCATGATCGTCACTGAATTCAGTCGCCACACCCAAGGATTTCTGGTACATGATGTTGACCGCATCATCCGGGTGGACTGGGACAAGGTCAAACCGCCACAAACCATGTTGGCCGGCAACAATGGCCTGATTACTGCGATCACGGAATTGCCTGACGGCAAATTGGTATCAATTCTCGATGTTGAGCAAATTCTGGCCAACGCCATCGGGATCGAACCCGTGCCCGAACTTACCCGAGTCGAAGCCGAAGTAGAGCCGACAATATTCTTTGCCGACGATTCCGCGATCGCACGCAAGGAAATCGTCATGGTGCTTGACAAAATGGGCGTGAAATATCAACACGCCACCAATGGATTAGAGGCATGGGAGAAGCTGCAAAACCTGGCAACGCGCTCGCAACAGGACGGCTCTTCGGTATATGACCAGATCAAAATTATCCTGGTAGACGCAGAAATGCCGGAAATGGATGGCTACGTCCTGACGAAGAACATAAAATCAGACAGTCGGTTCCAAGGCATCCCGGTAGTCATGCACTCGTCGCTTTCGTCGGACGCCAACAGAGACATGGGCAAGCGCGTCGGCGTAGACGCTTATGTTGCCAAATTCGACCCCGGCGTTCTGGCTGACACATTGCGCCCATTACTGCTCAGATAAGCAACAGCGCCATGAAACACGACAACGCCACATTCGGTGACAGCATCCCAAGCCACCTCTTGCCGCCGTATAATAACGACATGCGAAAAACCATATCACCAGCGGAGTACCTAAATGGTCGATAAGAACATGAAATTTCTGATCGTTGACGATTTCTCGACGATGCGACGAATCATACGTAATTTGCTGAAAGAACTGCAGTTCACCAATTGCGACGAAGCCGAAGATGGCGTAGCCGGTCTCAACAAACTACGCGGCGGCAATTTCGATTTCGTGGTCAGTGACTGGAACATGCCGAACATGACCGGGATTGAAATGCTCCAGGCCATCCGTGCCGACCCCACTCTGAAACATCTGCCGGTACTGATGGTCACCGCCGAGGCCAAAAAAGAAAACATCATCGCAGCGGCCCAGGCCGGTGCCAGCGGCTATGTTGTAAAACCTTTTACTGCGGCTGTACTTGAGGAAAAGCTAAACAAGATTTTTGAGAAAATGGGAACATAAGCAATTGTTGTTTAATAACAATCTATATTCCAAAACATTCCAGGATTTTAAAAAATCTTGAGTAATCGTAGGCAAGGAGAAATTTGGTGAGTAACGATACCTCAGGTAGCGGGGATTCAGACGATCTGGAAGCCCTGTTTGATAGCATTGTAATGGCCAGCGGCACCCAACCAGCCGAATCTGAAACAGCATCCAAACCCGTTGTCGCGGCGCCTGCTATTGAAAGATCAGCGCCGCCCGATTCAGAAGAAAGCCTGTTTTCGCAAATCGGCCATTTGACCCGGAAGCTGCACGATACTCTGCGTGAACTGGGGTATGACAAGAAACTGGCACAAACTGTCGAATCGATACCCGACACTCGTGAGCGCCTTGCCTATATCGCGACAATGACGCAAAAGGCGGCAGAACGAGCGCTGACCGCCACGGAAATCGCCCAACCGATTCAGGAGAAGCTGGAAGCCGGCGCCGCTGGCCTCAGCACCAAATGGCAGCGCCTGTTCGATAACCAGCTCAGCCTGGAAGAGTTCAAGCAACTGGCAAATGAAACCCGCACTTACCTGAAAGAAGTTCCCGGTCATACCAAGGCGACCAATGCCCAGCTCACGGAAATCATGATGGCGCAAGATTTTCAGGATCTGACTGGGCAGGTGATCAAAAAAGTTGCCGACATGGCCCAGCAAATGGAACATGACATGCTGCAATTACTGCTGGCGACAACACCCGCCGAGAAAAAGACAGGGATTGACAACAGCCTGCTGAATGGCCCCGTCATCAATGCCACTGGCCGTAGCGATGTCGTGACCAATCAGCAGCAAGTCGATAATTTACTTGAAAGTCTGGGTTTCTGAATCCAGTCAGTTTCAACCTACTCGTAGCAGGGAGAAAACCATGAGCCACTTCGCCGGGATGGAAGAATTACTCCAGGACTTTCTAACAGAAGCGGGTGAACTGCTATCTGATGTAGACAATAAGCTGGTTGAACTGGAAAAACGGCCGGATGACAAGGCACTCCTGAACGACATTTTTCGCGGCTTCCATACGATCAAAGGCGGCGCCGGTTTTCTCAACGTCAACGATCTGGTCGAATTGTGCCACCGCACCGAAAATCTGTTCGACAAACTGCGCACCAGCGAACTGACCCTCACCCCGAGCATCATGGATGTCATCATGCTCGCAACCGGGGTAGTGCGCACCATGTTCGGTTCCCTCTCACAGGCGCAGTTGCCGGACCCAGCCGACCCCGCTTTGCTGAAAGCGCTTGATGCCGTGCTGGCTGGGCAACAAGCTGAATTTGCGGCACTTGCCGCGCAAAAAACCGAAACCCCATCTGCCCAAGTTGAACAGCCCATCGCCAATGAATCCAGCGGCCCTGATTGGCCGGCCTTGTATCAGGGAATAACGGGCGCCCCATCAGAAACATCGACGGTGGCACAAGAGACGGTGCTTGCTCCAGAAATCGCGCCCGCCCCCTTCATTGCCCCCCTTGAAATGGCACCCCGCGCCAAGGCTCAACCCCCCGCACAGCAACCCGCTGCCAAGGAAACCACCATCCGCGTCGACACTTCACGCCTCGACATGGTGCTCAATCTTTCCGGCGAAATCGGCCTGACCAAAAACCGCCTCACCTGCCTGCGTGCAAATATTCTTCAAGGCAAAACCGACGGAGATACGCTCAAGGCCCTGGATGAAGCAGTCAGCCACCTGGATCTTCTGGTCGGCGACCTGCAAAACGCCGTGATGAAAACCCGGATGCAACCGATTGGCCGGCTATTCCAGAAATATCCGCGCCTCGCACGCGATCTTGCACGGCAATTGGGTAAGGAAGTAGAACTGGTTATTTCGGGCGAAGAGACCGAAATCGACAAAACCATGATTGAGGATTTGAATGATCCACTGGTTCACCTGGTGCGCAACGCAGTGGATCATGGGGTCGAGAACACCGATGAACGTATTGCCGCCGGCAAACCGACCAAGAGCTTGGTGCGCCTCACCGCAATGCAAGCGGGCGACCACATCGTTCTCGAAATCGCCGATGACGGTAAAGGCATGAGGCCCGATACTATCCGCCGCAAGGCGGTAGAAAAAGGGTTGATCGATGCGGAAGCGGCAAACAGCCTGGATGATAAACAGGCTCTCAACCTGATTTTCCTGCCCGGCTTTTCGATGAAGGATCAGATTTCCGATGTTTCCGGACGTGGTGTCGGCATGGATGTCGTACGCACCAATATCCAGAAACTGAATGGCCGCATCGACATCAACTCCACCGTCGGCTATGGCACCACCATCACCATTTCCCTGCCGCTGACCTTGGCCATTCTGCCGGTACTGGTAGTGCGCCTGGGCGACCAGCCTTTTGCCGTGCCTCTCTCCATGGTGCGCGAAATAATTCCAATCAAACCCGCTGAAATCCAGCGTGTATCCGGTCGTGCAACCATGGTAGTACGCGATGAAGTTCTGCCGGTACGCTCCCTCGCCAGCCTGATCGGCTGGCCGCAAGAAGGCATGCCGTCTTTCGGCGTATTGATGCAAACCACGGTCACCAACTTCATCCTGGCCATTGACGGTTTCCTTGGTCGTGATGACGTAGTCATCAAGCCACTCCATGACATCAAACCCAAAGGTATCGCCGGCGCCACGCTATCCGGCGATGGCTTGGTCGTACTAGTGCTGGATATTGAGGAGCTGCTGGACATGGGTGCCGAGGAAACGCGAGCCTCCATGTTCACCGCATAAGGACCTAAGTCCTGATGCAGGATCACGCCTATCTTGCCCGCCAACCCCTCGTCGACAACCAGCAAAAGATCATCGGCTATGAACTTTTGCTGCGCGGCGATGCGAAATCCGCCAACGCAGACGATCGCCTCGCCGCCGCCAGGGTACTGGCAAATCTGCTCGGCAACATGGGCGAAGGGTGGCAACTAGGCGACAAGCTGGCTTTCATCTACGCGCCCGCCTCCATGTTGATGGAGGATTTGATAGAATTGCTGCCGGCCAAGATGACGGTACTGGAAATTCCCGGAACCACCCAACCCACCCCGGAACTACTGGCACGTTGCCGCGACCTGCGCGCACGGGGATATCGCCTGGCGCTGAACGACTTCGACCTGTCCAGGGAAAACCCACCGCTGTTTGAAGTAGTAAATTTCGTCAAGTTGGACGTCCAGAAGCTGAAGTCCGATGGGCACCTTGAAGCACACGCGCGCGCCCTGGAAAAATATCCGGCCAAATTGATTGCCAAAAAGGTCGAAACCCAAAGTGAACACGGTATTTGCAAATCATTGGGCTTCACCTACTACCAAGGCTACTATTTCGCCCACCCTGAAACGCTGAAAGCCAAGGTAATCCATCCTGCTTATGCAGTCGTGCTGGAATTGCTGGACAAGGTGCGCAACAACGCGGAGATCAAGGATATTGAATCATCCCTCAAACGCGATGTGGCGCTTTCCTTCAAGCTGTTGCGTTACATTAATTCTGTCGGTTTTGGCCTGTCCTGCGAAATCCAGTCGCTACGCCACGCACTGGCAATCCTGGGCTACCAGCAACTGTACCGTTGGCTGACCTTGCTGCTGGTCACCGCTGGCGAAGGCAGCACCTCGCCCGCCCTGATGAGAACCGCCGTTACCCGCGGACGCCTGACCGAATTACTTGGCAAGGACATGCTGAACTCAACCGAACGCGACAACCTGTTCATCGTTGGTGTATTTTCGTTGCTTGATGCAATGCTGGAAATGCCGATGGATGAAGTGCTGGATAAGCTTTCCCTGCCGGAATCAGTCACCGATGCACTGCTCAACAGACAGGGCATCTACGGCCCATTCCTGGAGCTGGCAGAAGCCTGCGAGGAAGGTGATTCCGCCCATATCGAAAACCTGGCATTTTCACTGCAGATGGAGCCGGAAACGATCAACCATGCCCACCTTGCCGCACTGGCTTGGGTAGAAGCGCTGGGAATATAGCTTGAATCGGGAAGTTGGCTAAACTCCCGGCAGCAATTTCAAATAGCAGAGGATTCCCGCTTGGCGCCAGCCTCGTCCATACGTGCCAGATACTGCTGCCACAGCCTCTCCTGGCCGACTCCCAAGTCATACAAATAATCCCAGGAATACAGGCCGCTGTCGTGCCCGTCCGAGAAAACCAGTTGCACGGCATAACTGCCCACCGGCTGAATATCTGTAATCTCTACATCCTTCTTTCCCACCTGCAACACCTCCTGCCCCGGGCCATGACCACGCACCTCGGCAGAGGGTGAATATACTCGCAAAAATTCGCAAGGCAGCTCAAAACGCTTGCCATCGGAGAAAGCGACCTCCAGCATGCGCGATTTCTGGTGCAACTTGATCTCACTAGGTATCGGCGTCTTGCCATCCAAACCAGCCATGTCTATCCCTTTCGATTCGGCAGCAAAACCAATTTCATGGAAGCCGCCAATTGATAATAATTCGCAAACATTATAACGCTAAACAACGTTATTTACTGCCGTCTCCTCCCACCTTGGCGAGCAGCTTATCCATCCATCTGCCAGGCAGAATCCGCTTCAAAAAGGCAAACAGGTGGGTGGGAACTGTCACATGGTAGCGAACCTTTGGGTTCGTGCTTTCCAGCGCATGAACAACCTTGGCAAGTACCGCTTCGGGGGGCAAGGTAAACGACACCGTCGCCCCCTGCTTGGCCAGCCGGCGTTCCATCATCATGTATTTATCGCAGTGAACACTATGTGTCATGTCAATATTGCGCCGGTATGCGGCAAAGGAATTTGCCCGAAAACGACTCTCGATCGGGCCCGGCTCAATCAGCGAAACATGAATACCACTGCCGCGAAGTTCCAATCGGAGCGTGTCCGCAATCCCTTCCAGTGCATACTTGCTGGCGATATAGGCGCCCCGGTAAGGAAGTGCAACCAGCCCCAGCACCGAACTATTCATGACAATCCGGCCATGGCCCTGAGCACGCATGACCGGAATGATCAGGTTGGTCAGCTCGATAGTGCCAAACAGATTTGTTTCGAATTGCTCGCGCAATACCTCGCGCCGCAAATCCTCAACAGCACCCGGCTGTCCATAAGCGCCATTATTGAACAAGCCATCAAGCCTTCCCCCGCTACGTGCCAGAACCTCATTCACCGCCCGACAAATGGACGCGGAATCCGCCAGATCGAGCTGCACGCTTTCCAGCCCTTCTGCCTGCAGCAGGCGCACATCCTCGGCCATTCTGGCCGAGGCAAAAACCCGGTAACCGCGTTTTGCCAGGCCCGTAGCGACACAATGCCCGATTCCGCTGGAGCAACCGGTGATCAAAATAGTTTTTAAGCTCATGATGCCCCTAATTTTTTAATTCATCATACCTGTTGCCTCAACGAAGTAAAATCCGTGCAAATATTCATGCTGCCTCAAGAAATCGTTGATATAATGTCCCCGGTATAAACAATAAAATTCCTTTACGTTGGAAAATAAAAATGCAATCGACCCTATTCAGAATCTCCGGCATCCTGCTGCTAAGTCTTGGACTGTTCGGCTGCGCCACCAATGGTGACCCGCGCGACCCTCTGGAACCGCTCAACCGCGGCATTTACAAGTTTAACGACGCGGTTGATACTGCCGTGATCAAACCGGTTGCAACAACCTACAAGGATGCATTACCCAGCCCAGTCCGCACCGCCATCGGCAATTTCTTCTCCAACCTTGATGACTTGCTGGTATTGCTCAACGACCTTCTCCAGTTCAAACTCGAACAAGCCGCGTCGGATTTCAGCCGCTTGGCCTGGAATACCTCTGTTGGCATTGTTGGCCTGATCGATGTAGCCACCCCGATGGAGTTGCCAAAACACAATGAAGATTTTGGGCAAACACTGGGATACTGGGGCATAAACGATGGCCCCTATCTGGTACTGCCATTCATGGGCCCCAGCTCGATCCGCGATACCGTCGGACTGGCATTCGATGCCCACTACGACCCGCTCTGGCGGCACACCCCGGTTGATGAACGCAATTCGGCAGTTGCACTGCATGCTGTAGACGCCCGCTCACGCCTGTTCGAAGCGGAGGAAGTGCTGGATGAAGCCGCCATCGACCGCTACGTCTTCCTGCGCGACGCCTACCTGCAACGCCGCCGTGGTTTGGTTTATGATGGCAACCCACCACATGAAAAATATGAAGATTTCGACAGCCCTGCACCTGCCGCAGCCAAGCCCTGATTCAATAGCCCCGCTATAGCGATAGCGGGGCTACTCCGACAACAAACCAAACACGACAGGCATTTCCTCTTTAGGTTACATCTAGTTGATTGCAATCTTTCAGCCCAAACAGATCTGATTTATTAAAAATCCCACTGTTGTCCCACTCCTTGCTGCGCCCTTGATCCAACACCGCATAAAACAGCAGTAGTTTGTGCTGCCAGCCCACATTCAGAACCCCAGAGAGTCTCGGTGCAAAGGCCATACTGCTTTGCCATGAGCGGGCGCGATGGCAATACGATAAGACTCATTGGATTACGCAAAGAAGGGCGCGCGTGGCATGCGAAGACAAAAAAGAAATGCAGGAACTTGTTAGAGATGGCGGGAGGGTGACGTCCACATTGGATAGCCTTAACCCGCATATCTAAACGATCTACGTGATCGCTAAAAACCGTGTTACCACGTTTCTTACCACGGCTTTCATAAGCATAGCCCGGAATCATCATCTTCCCGCCAGTTTAATCTGTTGTTCCATCCACGCCTCGATATCGGCAGACAGCCAAGCAACAGTCCGCGCACCCAAACTAATCGGTTTCGGGAAACTCCCTTTTTTCATCCGATCATAGATGGTCGAGCGAGGTAGCCCGGTGCGAGCTTCAACCTGACGCCGCCGCAAAAAGGAAGTCATAGCCCCTCCTCATTCAGCACTTCCGGCAGAAAGTCGGCGTAGTTTTCCAGCCTTTTCGGAATACCAACACGTTTCAAGTCATTGACCACAGCGAAAGCATCACCGCCGTGAAATTGCATCATGACGTTGACCGTCTTGCCGGTCATCTGGCGGGCATTCTCAACAGCGCGTTTGTAGGAAATCTTCACGGCATTGGTAATGGTGCGAATTTTTACCTGCACTTCGGAAAGATAGCCCAAGGCATCGGGATAGGCTCCGGCAAGATAGTGTCCGGGGCAGATAAGTGCGTCCCAAGGAATAAAGCGGCTCTTGTTGCGTAACTCGACCTCAACCCTCACCCACGGGCTTTCATTGTCGCCTAGCTGCTTGCCCTTTTCGTAGACACGCAGCATTTTTCCATTCTGGCGCTTTCCGATGTAGAGGGTTTTGCCATCGCCGGTGCCGAGATCATCGATTAATCTGGCTTTGGCGGGTCGCCCATTCAGGTTGAATGCGCCAGCTTGCAGCCACTCCAAAGCGATTCCTACCGTGGCGACATCACCATTCATGTCGTCATGGGCGAGATCAAGGCGAGTGATGATTACGCGGTTCTGTTCGCCCCATATCTTTATCCGCTCCCAATTGGTGACGAGTGCACAGCCTTGTGCGTTCAGTTCGAGATGGATGCTCCCGCGCTGACTTTCCCCCCCGTGGGCGAGTAGTCCGTAATCCGTTCCATCTCCATTGGTGAGGGTGTGACGTAGCTTATAACCGTTCCAACCTTTGCCAGTCGGTATGGCGGCACCCACTCCGAATAACTCGGCAAGCTGTGGAATGAGCCACATGACGCCTTCGCCTTGTGGTGGCGTAAGCGTGAATGCAAACCAATCGATGTGGGCTATTTGTGGCGAGACGGATTCTAGGGGTATCGGGTGTAGAACTATTTTCGAGTGCCGACCATCTGACAAGAACTGGACTCGATCGGTTTGAATCAGGTTTTCCCCCGTAGGGATGGGACTTGTTTCTGCTAAGTTTTCCCCCGTAATTACTATACGGGGGTAAGCGCTGCCTTGCGCTCCGTCCGCGCGGGGCGCGCTTACGCTGCACGCCGTGCGGGCGGTGCTCAGGCCGCTTGACTCATTGTTGTGTTGCTTCGACATAAAACCTCCATAGCGACGGTCAACGGCTAATGGAGGGTTTATAAATGAAAAAAAACCATAACCCACCAAAGCCGTCAACAAATTGGTTGACGAAAATTTGATGTCGCTATGGTTCTGGCTGGGGGGCACCTCTTTGTGGTCATTCGACCAGGCTTATCCACCCTCAGTAGGCAGCTACGCGCACGACTACGCGCCTCACTGACCACCTTATTACAACAACATATGCCATGTCAAGCGCCGAGTTACCCACATATCCACCCCGCCGCGCTTTGCGCCCCCGGCTTCTGGCTTGCCGTAAGGCGCCAGCCGGGGCTTCGGGCGGCGTGGATATATGGGTAACTCTGTTCTGCGGAAGCTCGAATTGATTTTAAAGCATGGCCTTATATTTTCGGCACTAAACGGAACTTCAACATTCTTCAAAGTTACCAGTCAACGAAGTGAAACTGCGCGCTTTTTCGCAGCCCCACTTGAGCGTAGGATCATGCCTTTTTCTCGCATGTTTGCGATTTATTGGCACTTGGGACAGAAGTCCCTCCTTTTAGTGTGAACGTGTCACCAAGCTTATTACATGAATCGCACATGGGCACAATCCGCTCACCCACAACTTTTAGATTTATAACATGCGCCCCTAGAGTTGCCGTACTGAAACATCCTTTAACTGAACAACTATCTGGCCATGTTTTCTTAGTAGAAAAATTCATCCAGTGTTGTTTCCATGCTCCACACTTGCATGCTCTATCAGCAGTACCACTTTTATTGGACCAGCCAGCCGCGGGAATGTCCATATATTTCTCCTTATGAATATTAGTGACATGACTATAAGGGACGGTTGATGTTTAACCTGCAGCCACCACCTTGTGATGGCTGCATCATAGATTGATTAGATCAGTTTATTACGCATTAAAACATCTCGAACTGCCATGCTCGCAAGAACATAACTGCCACGATTTTTCCCAACCTTTTGAGGATCGTATGCTGACATCTTAATTACCAATTCTCCATAACTAGCCATAATGTCGTTTAGATAGGTGGTAATAAATTCTGCCGGCTCAGTGATCCAACTAAGTTTTCCCGATTTATTGGCTGTCATTAATTCACTTAGACTATAGACCAAAGGCATCATAAATCCCTCTGGATAAGTGTAATCAATCGGCTTGCCGTAATATTTCGTTTTGCCTGCAGAAGCGGAAACAGACGTAATAAGCCCGAATTTTCCATTGGATGACTTGTTATAAGCATCAGGAAGTTTCTCGTAAATCAAATCGTACAACTCCGGGAGCCTATTAATCATTCTCAGAGCGGACAGAACTACAGGATCAACAACCTCACGCAGAAACTCTCCACTAGAAGAGGGCTGACTGATCCCATCTGTAAGAATAATCTTGTCAAATTGGCCTACACATTCAGCTTTTGATGAATAGATATGAACTGGATTTACATCCTTGCCAATGGCTGTCTTTGAAAGCGGGATTAGTGAAAGTGCAATAAGTTCACGCACTTTAATTAGTCCACCATCATTAGTTTTCCACTCAATCTTTTCAAATAAATCGGGATCAACAAATTCTTTGATCGCTTCGTAATGCCCCATTTTATTTGACTTTGTTTCTTCGGATAGTTGGGTATTGTTATTTCTGGCTCGAGCTATTTCCATTATGGAAGTAACAAAATCCAAATCCTCGCTATTAGCATGTTTGGGGTAAATTATTTCGGAAGGGACTAGAAATTTGGTGGTTTTCTTCGTCTCAGAAATAACATCCGAATATTTATTCCATAATTCTTTGAGATCAGACCACCGTTTTACCTTGCGAATTTCCTTGTCGGATGCGCCGGCATTCCCAAGAAAGAATAGTGCAATGGCTAGAGTATTGTGGCCTCCATCCAGAATGCCATTTACTTTTGGATTGACGAAAGTAATCTCGAAACGATTGCGCTCTAGCCTTGTGCAAGTGTTGGTGGAAATAAGAACGCCCTTAGACATCAAAGGGAATAGCTCAGGGGTGTCTTGTAAAGCGAGAATGATGTCTCCCGTAACGCCGCTACGCTTAGGATTGCGTGGGTTTGATTCTAGTAGTTCCATATCGTCGGAAGCATATTTCTCATTGAGAAACTCATCAATAAGATCAACCATGCTTGAGCCATACATGAAGCCACTTAATCTATTTAATGGGGCAGATTTTTCTTGTATGCAGTATTCGTGAAACCGTACAACCACAGATTTTGACATGTTTGTCTCCTAACACATTTAAAGTGGGTGACAAACCGAGGGCTACAAGGGGAGAAATACGTGAAGTGTGTGCTACTAGCCTCAACATACATTCATCTCGAATGCGCAACCGGCCTGTCCTTAGCTTGTATCCACAAGCATTCATCTTTCCAGACGAACATGATCATCATACATAATAACAAACGAGCTGTCAATGGATGTTACCTTTGCGGCCACTCTACTAGGGAGAAATTCTCGAATGGCTGCAAATACATAGCAGACCTCTAGGCTTTTATTTGCCCACGCATTTGGAGCCACAACCTGAACTTTCATACCGTTCCTCATCTAGGCCGCATTGCCATGTAACAGTAGCACCTGTGCGCCCTTCACCAGCCCATCCAGATAATCCGCCCAGTGCTGCATCATGCGAGCGCGCTCCTTGATGTATTCCGCCCGGTTATAAGCACCGCGTATCTCATTGCGCTCGCAATGGGCCAATTGGCGTTCTATGACATCTGGGTTGAATCCGGTTTCATTCAGGATAGTGGATGCCACTGCACGGAAGCCATGACCGGTCATTTTTCCCTTGTAGCCGAGCCGGTACAGGGCAAAGAGCATGGTGTTATTGCTGATGGGTTTCTCAGGGTTTCTGCCGGGGAATACATAGCGGCTACCACAAGCGATTTCTTTGAGTTCCGCCAGCATGGACAGGGCTTGTTTTGAGAGAGGAACGATATGCTCCGTTTTCATCTTCATGCGGCCAGCAGGTATCACCCATAGGGCATTATCCAACTTGAACTCCGCCCATTCAGCGCCAATCAATTCATTGGTGCGGACAAAGGTTTGTGCCAGCAGTTGCAAGGCGAGGCGCGTCTGTTTGCTGCCGACTTCATCATAGGTGGCGATTGCTCGCAGCAGGTCGGGCAATTCTTCGGGACGGACGGCGGCTTGATGCAGTTTCTTGTGTGGGGTGAGTGCGCCGCGCAGATCGGCAGACAGATCATGTTTGCAACGTCCGGTGGCGATGGCATAGCGGAATACTTGCCCACAAACTTGCAGCACGCGATGGGCAAGATCATAAGCTCCACGTCCTTCGATTTTGCGGAGTGCGGCCAGTAGTTCAGGGGCTTCAATATCGGCAATGGGGCGTCTGCCCAAGCTTGGATAGATATTGCCTTCAAGTCGGCGCAGCACATCAGCGGCATGATGCGGCACCCATGTGTGCGCTTGCTTGGCATACCATTCATTCGCTACTTTCTCGAATGAGTTGGCGGCAGCAACTTGTGATTTGAGTTTGGCGGCCTTACGCTCGGCAGAAGGGTCTAGGCTGTTGCCCAATACCTTGCGCTGTTCATCGCGCTTGGAACGTGCGTCTTTAAGACCGACAGAGGGATAAACCCCAAGGGAGAGAGACTTTTCTTTACCGGCTAGCCAGTAACGCAGCCGCCAGTATTTGCTGCCATCGTCAAGCACCCACAAATACAGTCCACCGCCATCAGACAGCTTGCGGATTTTGCGGCCTTCGCAGGTCGCATTTCTGCATTGGGCATCGGAGAGAAGGTTGATTGCCATCGTGGTAACTCCCTGACCGTGGTAACTTTGAAACCGTGGTAAGAATATACCACGATTATTACCACGGTCAAACCACGGAACAAGTCGGAATACCTCGGAACAACCCAGACAACAAATCAGCGTTAAGCACTGAATTTCATTGGTTATTTCGTATTTATTGGGAGCGTTTCGGATGTTAAATTGGCGGAGAGGGTGGGATTCGAACCCACGGTAGGCATAAACCTACGCCTGATTTCGAGTCAGGTACATTCGACCACTCTGCCACCTCTCCGTCCAGGCGGCATTCTACCAGTTAAGCGCGAAGAGTTGAACCTGAAACATGGACAAAGTGGGTAAAGAAGATCAAAATTTTGGCATGCGCCTGTTCGTTCTGCTCATTTTCTTACTGGGATTGGAGTCTTGCAGTTTTTCCGAGCCCCCTCTCCCGCCGGTAAGGGAAAACCGCGAATTGGTGGTCATGACCCGCAACAGTCCTACCACCTACTACGAGGATGCAAACGGCAACTACGCCGGGCTTGAACATGACCTTGCCATCATGTTTGCCGAAGAACTCGACGTCAATGTGAGATTCGTCGTTGCTACCGAGCTTAACAAGATTATCCCTGCCCTGACCAAAAAGCAGGTTCATCTGGTGGCTGCCGGTTTGACGGTCACGCCCGACCGGGAAAAAATCCTCCGCTTCGGCCCGCCTTATCAGACTGTCCAACAGCAAGTTGTGTACAACGACCTCCATCTGGAGCCACGCAGCATGCGCGACCTGATCGGAAAAAACATCGAGGTTGTCGCCGGAAGCAGTTATGTGGAAAGGCTCAAACAGGTAAAAAAGCAGCTCCCGAAACTGAAATGGCGCGAAGTTACCGATGTCGAAATTGAAGAGTTGCTGGAAAAAGTGGCGAACGGCGAAGTGGGCTATTCCATCGCCGATTCTCATTTCATTTCCCTGGTGCAGAATTTTTTTCCGGATCTGGAAGTAGCCTTCAACTTGGGCAAGCCAGAGCAACTGGCCTGGGCATTCCCGAAGGATGTCGACCCGTATCTGCTCGACAAGGCCACGACATTTTTTGGCCGCATCCAGCAGGACGGCACGCTACGTCGCCTGTTGGATCGCTATTACGGCCACATCAATAGGTTGGATCGCATTGATGTTGTAACCTTCCTGGAAAAAACAAATTCCACTCTGCCTGATTACCTGAAGCTGTTCCAGCAGGCGCAGGAAATCACGGGAATGGATTGGCGGCTGATTGCGGCCCTGGGCTATCAGGAATCCCACTGGGAGCCTCTGGCCACATCTCCCACCGGCGTGCGCGGACTAATGATGCTGACCGGAGATACCGCTGACCGCTTGGGGGTGAATGACCGGCTCGACCCGAAGGAAAGCATCCTGGCGGGCGCCCGCTACCTGCTTACGCTGAAGGATTCGCTGCCGGATCGCATTTCCGATCCGGACAGGACCTGGATGGCTTTGGCCGCCTACAATAACGGCATGGGCCATTTGGAAGATGCACGAATATTGGCGCAACGGATCAACCTCAATCCTGATTCATGGACCGACATGAAAAAGGCCCTGCCCTTGCTAAGCAAGGCTTCCTACAACAGCAAACTCAAGCACGGCTATGCTCGCGGCGGGGAGGCGGTAATCTTCGTGGAAAACATCCGCACCTACAACGACATTCTGATGAAGTTCAATCCGCCTTATAAAGCGCCCATCATGAATTTTTCCTCAGCCAAGGAGCGATCCAGACTTGGCGCTTCGCCAATCCACCTGGATAAATCGACAAAGCCATGAAAATCGCCTCAAGCTGCGACTATGGCGCGATAACGCTCTGCCCGCCCATATAAGGCTGAAGCGCGGCAGGAATATCCACCCCGCCATCATCACGCTGATAGTTCTCCAGGATCGCCACCAGCGTCCGACCCACCGCCAGACCCGAACCGTTGATCGTGTGCGCCAGTTCCGGCTTGCCCTTTTCGTTGCGGTAGCGCGCCTGCATGCGTCGCGCCTGGAAGGCTTCAAAATTGCTGCATGAAGAAATTTCCCGATAGGCATTCTGCGCCGGCAGCCAAACCTCCAGGTCGTAAGTCTTGGCCGATGAGAATCCGATATCGCCGCTGCACAACGCCATTACCCGGTAGGGCAGTTCCAGCTTCTTCAGGATAGCCTCGGCTTGGCCGGTGAGCTCCTCCAGCGCCTCATAGGATTTCGCCGGATGAACGATCTGCACCAGCTCCACCTTGTCGAACTGGTGCTGGCGAATCATGCCGCGCGTATCCCTGCCGTAAGACCCTGCCTCGGAACGAAAACACGGCGTATGGGCGGTAAATTTCAGTGGCAGGCTTTCCAGCGGCACAATCTCGTCGCGCACCATGTTGGTGACCGGCACTTCAGCAGTCGGGATCAGATAAAGCTTCTCGGTCTCGCTTTTCTGCACCGAAAAAAGATCAGCCTCGAATTTAGGCAACTGCCCGGTACCGCGCATGGAATCGGCATTGACCAAGTAAGGCACATAAACCTCGGTGTAACCATGCTCCTGAGTATGAACATCAAGCATGAACTGTGTCAGCGCCCGATGCAGCCGCGCCAACTGCCCTTTCATCAGGGAAAAGCGGCTACCGGTAATTTTGGTCGCGGTAGCAAAATCCAGTTGCCCCAAGCCTTCGCCCACATCCACATGATCGCGCACCGAAAAATTGAAGGTGCGCGGCGTGCCGACACGGCGCACTTCCACGTTGTCATCCTCGGACTTGCCGACCGGCGTAGTTGTATGCGGCAGGTTGGGAATCTGCATCAGCAATTCCTGCAGTTTTGCCTGGATTTCCTCCAGCTTCACTTCCGCTACTTTCAGCTCATCGCCCAGAGTTGCCACTTCAGTCATGATCGTACCGACATCTTCACCCTTGGCCTTGGCTTGGCCAATCTGCTTGGAAATGGCATTACGCTTCGCCTGCAACTCCTGGGTGCGGGTCTGAATAGTCTTGCGTTCCATCTCCAGCGCCTGGAAGGCGGCAGCGTCAAATACGAAACCTCGTGCCGCCAAACTTTTCGTTACTTCATCCAGATCGTTGCGCAGCAATTGTATGTCCAGCATAAAAACTCCCTGTTATTTCTCTTTTTTCGCTTTTCTGTCCAGCTCACGCAGATGCGCCAGCCGCTCGCCGATCTTGCCTTCCAATCCGCGCGGCGTGGGCCGGTAAAATTCGACGGACTGCATTTCGTCCGGGAAATAGCTTTCGCCGGCGGCATAGGCTTCCGGTTCATCATGCGCGTAGCGGTAGGCATGGCCGTAGCCCAGTTCCTTCATCAGCTTGGTCGGCGAATTGCGCAAGTGCAATGGCACCGGACGGCTTTTGTCGTTCTTCACGAAAGCCCGCGCATTATTATACGCCACATAGGCGGCATTGCTTTTGGGCACGCACGCCATATAGAGCACGGCCTGAGCCAGGGTCAGTTCGCCCTCCGGGCTGCCCAAGCGCTCGTAGGTTTCCACCGCATCCAATGCCAGACGCAGCGCGCGCGGGTCGGCTAGGCCGACATCCTCGCTCGCCATGCGGATAATGCGGCGCCCTAGATAACGCGGATCGGCGCCGCCGTCCAACATGCGCACCAGCCAGTACAGCGCCGCATCGGGATCGGAACCGCGCACCGACTTGTGCAGGGCGGAAATCTGGTCGTAGAATTCCTCGCCGCCCTTGTCGAAGCGCCTGCCGCTGCGGGCCAGCGCGTTCTTGACCAGCGCCTCGTCGATGTGCGTGACCTTGCCGGTTTCCGCCGCAGTCTTCATCTGCTCCAGCAAATTCAGCATCCGCCGCGCATCGCCATCCGCATAACCGACCAGCAACGATTTCGCCGCATCGTCGAAGGTCAAGCCAGGCAAAGCGACGCCAGCCGCCCGCTCGAAAAGCTGTTCCAGCTCCGGCTCGGTCAAAGCCTGCAGCACATAAACCTGGGCACGCGACAACAACGCGCTGTTCACCTCGAATGAGGGGTTCTCGGTGGTGGCGCCGATGAAGGTCACCAGCCCCTGTTCGACAAAGGGCAGGAAGGCATCCTGCTGCGCCTTGTTGAAGCGGTGGACTTCATCGACGAACAGGATGGTATGGCGACCGAACTGCTGCAAATTGATCTGCGCCCGATCGATTGCCTCGCGGATATCCTTCACCCCGGAAAGCACCGCCGACAGTGCAATGAAATCGGCGTCAAAGGCCTGCGCAGTCAGCCGCGCAATGGTGGTCTTGCCCACCCCTGGCGGGCCCCACAGAATCATGGAATGCAATTTTCTGGATTCGAACGCCAGACGTAGCGGCTTGCCGGAACCCAATAAATGGGACTGGCCGATCACCTCATCCAGGGTCTGGGGGCGCAGCCGCTCGGCCAGCGGAGAATCGGGAACGGCAGCGGCAAAAAGATCAGTCACTGATCACGTCCGCGCCCTTGGGTGGCGTAAATTTGAAGGTGTCGGGAGAGATTTTCGGATTGCGTTCAATCTCCGAAAAACGGATCACCGTGGTCTGGCTGAAATGGTCGCGCAACTCCATCACATCGAGCCCTTTTTCGGAAAAGCCCATGCGCACGCTTTGGAAAGCGCTTTCCTTGTCCTTGGGCGTCGCCTCAAGCCAGTCCAGCGTGCCGCGCCGGCCCAGGTCTTTCAAATTGAAATGCTGCTCGATCTCGTTGTTGCCTGCCAGTAGCGCCGCGGGGCTGGAGCCGATGGCGCGGCCCATCTGTTTCACGGTAACCTGCTTCAGATCGACGTCATACATCCACAGCTTGACGCCATCGCCGACGATCAACTGTTCGTAAGGCTTCTCATAGACCCAGCGAAATTTTCCGGGGCGAGAAAACAGCATGGTGCCGCTGGATTCCTGAACCGTGGTCATTTTCTTGTCGAGAACGAGCTGCTTGAAATGGGCCTTGCCGGTTTTCACGTCGGAAAGGAAGCTCTTGAGGCTATCCAGCGAGGACGCGGCGGCGGGCAATGGGCACAAACTCGCCATGCCGATGGCAACGCAGAGAAGTAAGGGACTGAGATCGATTTTCAATTTTTCCTCAGAACGAGAAAATCAGCGTTGGCCTGAACGATGAACCCGGAAAGGTTCAGGATAGCATCAAGCGCGGTAAATGGTGGGTGGTACAGGGATTGAACCTGTGACCCCTGCCGTGTGAAGGCAGTGCTCTACCGCTGAGCTAACCACCCAACAAAAAGAGGCGCAATTAGACCATACCGCCCGAAAAACGTCAATTACGGGGCCGCCTCAATTTCCACGAAGTTTGTCCGCGTTTGTCGTAAAATAGTTCTTTCATTTTTCTTCCTGTTAAAAATATGGTTCGCACTCGCTTCGCTCCCAGCCCAACCGGCTACCTGCACATCGGCGGCGCCCGCACCGCCCTGTTCTCATGGGCTTTCGCCCGCAAGCACAAAGGCACCTTCGTGCTACGCATCGAAGACACCGATCTGGAGCGTTCCAGCCAGGAATCGGTGCAGGCCATCCTCGACGGCATGAACTGGCTCGGCCTCGACTACGACGAAGGCCCCTTCTACCAGATGCAACGCATGGATCGCTACAGAGAAGTGATCCGGCAATTACTCGACGAAGGCAAGGCCTATCACTGCTATGCCAGCAAGGAAGATCTGGAAAAACTGCGCGAAGAGCAGATGGCCGCCGGCCTGAAACCGCGTTATGACCGGCGCTGGCGCGATTCCAAGACCACGCCGCCTGCCGGCGTGCAACCGGTGATCCGCTTCAAGAACCCGCTGGAAGGCGGCGTCGTGATCGACGATCTGGTCAAGGGCCGCGTCGTCGTCAGCAACACCGAGCTCGACGACCTCATCATCGCGCGCGGCGATGGCACGCCGACCTACAATTTCTGCGTCGTGGTGGACGACTGGGACATGGATATCACCCACGTCATCCGTGGCGACGATCACCTCAACAACACCCCGCGCCAGATCAACATCCTCAAGGCGCTCGGCGCTC
Source organism: Betaproteobacteria bacterium (assembly GCA_021373185.1). Lineage (GTDB taxonomy): Bacteria > Pseudomonadota > Gammaproteobacteria > Burkholderiales > Sulfuricellaceae > Sulfuricella. The sequence continues at coordinate 76,606 of JAJFTF010000051.1, forward strand.
CGCTGCCGCAATATGCCCACGTACCGATGATTCTCGGCCACGACGGCGAGCGCCTGTCAAAACGCCATGGCGCGGTCAGCGTGATGCAATACCAGGAAGACGGCTATCTGCCGGAAGCGCTGCTGAATTATCTGGCGCGCCTAGGCTGGGCGAAAGGCGATGAAGAAATTTTCGATCTGGGTCAGTTCGTCGAATGGTTCGACCTCGATTCAATCTCGAAATCACCGGCAAAATTCAATCCGGAAAAACTGCTTTGGCTCAACCAGCAGTACATCAAAAAAACCGATAGCGCCCGCCTCGCCAGGCTGGTGACGCCGTTCATGGCAGCGGATTGCTGCAACCCGGAACAGGGGCCCGCCATGGAGACCGTCATCGACCTGCTCAAGGAACGTGTGAACACCATAGAGGAACTGGCCGATGCCGCCGTCTATTTCTACCGCCCGCTGACACCCTCCCCGGAACTGATGGCGGAGCACATTACGCCGGAAATCACCCCTGTCATCCGCCAATTGCAAGAGAAACTGGCAGAGGTCGAATGGAACAAGCAGGCCATCAACATCCTGCTGAAATCGGTTGTTGCCGAGCATGGCCTCAAGTTCCCCAAGATCGCCATGCCGCTGCGCCTGCTTGTCACCGGAGAAACTCAAACCCCTGCGGTCGATGCTGTGTTAGAATTACTGGGTCGCGAAGAAACTCTCAAACGGATTTCGACGCAAATGGCGGGCTTTAATTAGTATTGACAATATGCCCGAGCGCCAGTATAGTGGCGGCCTTTCGGGGGTATAGCTCAGCTGGGAGAGCGCTTGCATGGCATGCAAGAGGTCAGCGGTTCGATCCCGCTTACCTCCACCAATTTAGGTCCCCATCGTCTAGAGGCCTAGGACACCGCCCTTTCACGGCGATAACACCGGTTCGAATCCGGTTGGGGACGCCAGATTTCAAGCTGGGCTTGGAGCAATCCAAGCCCTTTGATTTTGTGATATTGCGCCACGCTTGATTTGGCGCCTTATCAAGGTAGTTTTGGAGTGGTAGTTCAGTTGGTTAGAATACCGGCCTGTCACGCCGGGGGTCGCGGGTTCGAGTCCCGTCCACTCCGCCAGCATTTAAAAAGCCCCGCAGTAATGCGGGGCTTTTTTTATTTTTGACGATTTTTTATACCCGTTTAGCTATATATCTCAGTTATACCCAAGGCCCCTTTTTATTCAATAAACACGCAAGAAATCGGCGTTGCTCTTCATGAAGTATTCAGGTGCGAAGCCAATTCAAAATAGGGGAAACCCCGATTTTAATTTTGGTAAAATTGCGTACACTCTTTAACCACGATCTTCATTCCACTCCTGCCCTCAAGCAAAGGCGCCATCATGAATCACACCGGCACCCCTTCTAGCAATTGGCTTCAGCCTCACCGCCACAACCATTTTTTCGCCTCCAGTGCCATGAAAAGCGGGTTACTCGTGTCGACACTCGCACTCGCCATAGGCAATTATGGAGCTGCTGCCGAATCGCTGGGTCCGTTGCCTTCGGCAATTCAGGAACAAATTGCCGCGCTGAAAAAGCAGAATCAGGAAATGTACGAACAAATCGAAGCCCTGAAACGGCAAAGCAAGTTGGCTTCATCTTCCCTGCGAGCGGGCGGCTCTGCCGCACCGCCCGTTGCGGTGGTCACTAGCGGCCAGAATGCCAAGGCAAGCGTACAGTCATTGAAATGGGCTATTGAGGCGATGAACGGCCAGCACTGATGCCGCCGCCGCCCTCCCGCCATTGACCTGCCAGAAAACTCATGCCCATCCCGAATTTTATTTCCATCCCGCTCACCGCCACCGTCTGCGGCACTTGCGCAAATTGGGAAGGCGCCCGCGTCGTTCTGGATGGTTATTGTCACAGCCTGCCGCAAGCAGTGGGCTGCTGCCGGGGCTTCACCGACGATGAAAACGAAAAACAAAACTGGCAGTTATCCATGCAGTTAGGACCGCAAGCAAAATGTGAAAACTGGAACCCTGCGGAGTAAGGGTTATTAAATAATCGTTATTAAAAAAGCCAACCGGTCAGGTTGGCTTTTTTATTTCGCATGGGTCGTTCAATATGCCTGTGCATCGGCACCATCGATATCGAGCGAATGCCGCCAGAACTGATCGTCCCGATCGAACAGGCGGTAGGTGCCGCGCGGCCCCCAACTGCCGGCCTGGTAACCGTTGATGAAATCACGCTCCATCGACCAGACCTTAAGCACGGGGTCGACGACGCGCCACGCACTTTCCACCTCGTCGATGCGCAGGAACAGCGACTGGTCGCCGAGCATCACATCCAGCAACAAGCCTTCGTAAGCATCGTAGTCTTCGTCGTCGCCCTTGCGGTAGGTGGCATCTAGGCTGAGAGTACGGGTATTCAGATCCAGCCCCGGAACCTTGACCTGCAATTCCATTTTCAGGCAGTCGTTGGGATGGATGCCGAGCAGTATCCAGTTGGGGTGTGAGCGTTCATGGTGGGTCAGGCGCAAGAGGTCTTGCGGCGGTCTTTTGAAACGGATGCAGATCGACGAGCCGCTTTCCGCCATGCGCTTGCCGGTACGCAGGTAAAACGGCACCCCTGCCCAGCGCCAGTTATCGACGAATAATTTCAGCGCGGCATAGGTTTCGGTAACGCTGTCCGACGCCACGCCAGCCGCCTCCAGATAACCGGGAACCGGTTTGCCGTCGATCACGCCGCTCTCATACTGGCCGCGGAAAGCATGGGCATGCACCGCGTTCTGCGTGATCGGGCGAATCGCCTTGAGCACCTTGACCTTTTCGTCGCGCAAATGCTCCGGGGCCATCGTCACGGGCGGCTCCATGGCCACCAGCGCCATCAACTGCAACAAATGGCTCTGGATCATGTCGCGCAGCGCGCCGGCGCTTTCATAATAATCGGTGCGCCCTTCCACTCCCAGCGTTTCGGAATGGCTGATTTGCACATGGTCGATATAGTGGTGGTTCCACAACGGCTCCAGCAACAGATTGGCGAAACGGAACACCATGATGTTCTGCACCGTGCCCTTGCCGAGGTAATGGTCGATACGGTAAATCTGCGGCTCGTCCAGATGCTTGTACAGGCTGCTCTGCAGGGTCTGGGCGCTCAACAGGTCATGACCGAACGGCTTCTCGATCACCACCCGGCGCCAACCCTTTTTCTGCTTGAGCAGATCGACGCTGCCCAACTTCTCGATGATGCCTGGAAACTCCGCTGGCCGCACCGACATGTAGAACACCACATTGGGTGGGAAACTGGCATCTTCATCCAGGATTTTGTGCAGGTTCCGGTACGCATCGACATCGTCCGGCGGATTGGGGTGGTAATGCAGCCGTGCACGAAAGCGTTTGAACGCCTGCTCGTCGAAGCCCTGCGGATATTTTTTTTGCAGCATACCCAGCACTTCTTCCAGCCACTGCTCGCGGGTCCAGCGTTCCAGGCTGGAAGCCAGAATCACCATTTGCTCGGGCAAGCGCCCGGCCGCCTCAAGGCGGAATAGCGCCGGGATCAACTTGATTCGCGACAAATTGCCGCCCGCGCCGAAGATGACCAGCGTACATGGATCCATGGTTTTCATTTCCCGCCTCCCGCCTTTTTCACCGCATGGCCGCCGAATGCGTTGCGCATCATGGAAAGCACGCGATAGCCATAGCCGGTCGAGTTCTGGCTGGCAAAGCGCATCTGCAAGGCCAGGGTCAGCACCGGTGCAGCCACCCCCTGCTCCACGGCCTCCATCGCCGTCCAGCGCCCTTCGCCTGAATCCGCCACGTAGGGTGCGACGCTATCCAGCGTTTGATCGTTCTTGAGCCCCTCCGCAGTCAAGTCCAGCAGCCAGCTTCGCACCACCGAGCTATGACGCCACAGCTCGGCAATCTCCGCCAGGTCGAGGGCGAATTCCTGCTTGCCGCGCAGCAGCTCCAGCCCCTCGGCCATCGCCTGCATCATGCCGTATTCGATGCCGTTGTGAACCATCTTGGTGAAGTGGCCGGAACCGACCGGGCCGACATGCGCCCAACCGCGATCCGGGGCAGGCGCCAAAGCCTTGAGCACCGGTTCCATGATTTTCGCCACCTCGGGCGTCGCTCCCACCATCAGGCAATAGCCGTTTTCCAGCCCCCATATACCGCCCGACGTGCCGGCATCCATGAATCCGATGCCCTGCTCCGCCAGCCAGGCGCCGCGGCGCTGGCTGTCCTTGTAATTCGAGTTGCCGCCGTCGACGATAACGTCGCCCTTGGCAAGCAGCGGCGCCAACTCTTTTATCTGGGTTTCGGTTGGCTCGCCGCTCGGCAGCATGAGCCAGACTACGCGCGGCGATTGCAGTTTGGTTACCGCATCGGCCACCGAAGAAGCCGCAATGACGCCTTCTTCAGCCGCCAGACCCGCCGCCACCGACGGCGTGCGGTCGTAGCCGACCACCTCGACACCGCCTCGACGCAAACGCCGGGTCATGTTGCCGCCCATTTTCCCCAAACCCACCATAGCCAGTCTCATTGCGCCTCCTCGTGCTTGTGGTAGTTGGCATCGGCGATGTCAACTGTATAATCTCCAGCATACAGGCAGTCACACGGTGTCGTAAAGCCAGTCCAAGAAAGCGCAAAATCATGCCGCATCCAGTACAGACCTGCCGTTGGCACACCTACCCGACCCCCGGCGAACTCAGTCAGGCTGCCACGCAAAATATCCTGCGCAGCGCACAGCAGGCCATCGACCGTAACGGGCGATTTTCCATCGTACTGGCCGGCGGAAACTCACCGCGCCAGGTTTACCAATTGTTACGCACGAGCAACGCCGACTGGCTGCACTGGCATGTGTATTTCGGCGACGAGCGCTGCCTGCCGCCACAGGACACGGAGCGCAACAGCCGCATGGCGAACGAGGCCTGGCTCGATCATGTCGCCATCCCGCGCAGCCAGATTCACCTCATCCCGTCTGAGCTCGGCCCGCAGCAAGCTACAGAGGCTTACACAAAAACGCTGGAAACAGTTGGAGAATTCGATATGGTTCTGCTCGGTCTGGGTGAAGACGGCCATACGGCGAGCCTGTTCCCCGGCCATGACTGGGGTATCGAGCAAAGCGCGCCGCCGGTGTTAGCGGTTTTTGATTCGCCCAAGCCGCCGCCGGATCGGGTCTCGCTCAGCGCAACTCGCCTGAGTCAGGCGCATGAAGTGGTGTTTTTGGTGACCGGCATGGGAAAGAAGCAGGCCATAACCGAGTGGCGATCCGGCAAGGCCATCCCGGCCAGCGCCATCGCTCCAGCCAGTGGCGTGGATGTGTATCTGGAAGCGTTGCTGCTCGATCCGCCCGGCTAGGCGCAGCCTCGTTCCGTTCGGGCAGACGCCGCCAGTTCGTCGGCCTCCGTCACCGAGAGAATTTTCCATGGCAAAGGAATCAATCCGGCAACACACGCCATGTAGCGGCGGTAAACGTCGCCGTGATAAACCAGCAGCTTTTTTTCTTCCAGGTGTGAGCCGACAATGAAATAAATCGTCATCATCACGCTCGACAACAGCATTGCCGCATTCATATCGCGCGTCCAGATCAGCACCAGTCCGAAGAAATACCAGGGATGCCGGACAAATCGATGAAACGGCGAGAGCCGGAAACGCTCCTGATCTTCAGCCTTTCGCATCTGCAATTTCCACTGGCGAAAACCCAGAAATTCCTGCGTATCGTAATATTTCAGCGAATGCCAGAAACCAGCCAGCGCCGCCAGCGCCAAGCCGTTTGCCAGCCACGCACCGATGCCCTGCCAGCGCCATAATGCCGGACCTGGATTGCTGTACATCAGCCAGAGTATCGGCAGCAACAGGAGTGCCGCCAGAAGATTGAAGCTCAACCGGTAAAACGGCATCCAGTCCGGAAAAGCATTAGCGACCCAGCGCTTCATCGCCAGCGAAGCCAGCAGGGAATGCAGGGCAAAATAGGCCAGCCACAAACCCAGCAACAACGCCATGTCCAGCCAGATCGGTTGCGTCATGTCGCGCTATCGCTCTATAACTGAATCTACAGCTCCAGCGCTGGCCGCACGCTCCAGCGCCAACCACAGACAGGCGCCCTTGCTGGCCTTATCAATGCCGCCAAGGCAGGTCTGGTGAGCTTCCAGTTCATCCGGTGCAGCAGCTTGCACGACCAGATCGTCCGGCACATAACTGACAGCATCGCCGTCCCCAATCCCGCTTTCGATTGTTTCTTCGATAATCAGGCTTTCCTGCCCGCGCGTCATGCCAAGGTAAACCTCGGCGAGCAATTCCGTATCCACCAGCGCGCCGTGCAAAGTGCGGTTGGTGTTGTCCACCTGATAGCGGCGGCATAACGCATCGAGATTGTTCTTCTGCCCCGGATGCAGATCCTTGGCCATTTTCAGGGTATCGATCACCACCGGGCAACACGTCTCGATCATCTCCATCCCGAGCAGTTTCAGCTCGCTGTTGATGAAGCCGATATCGAAAGGCGCATTATGAATAACCAGCTCCGCGCCGCTGACGAATTCCAGGAAATCCTTGGCGATATCGCGGAACAGCGGCTTGTCCTGCAGAAATTCCAGGCTGATGCCGTGCACCTGTTGCGCCCCGGCATCGATCTCGCGCTGCGGATTGACGTACTGATGAAAATGGTTTTTTGTCAGGCGCCGGTTGACCATCTCAACCGCGGCGATTTCAATGATGCGATGACCCTGCCTGGGATCCAGGCCGGTGGTTTCGGTATCCAGAATGATTTTCCGCATTACAGCAATTCCTCGACGCCACGGTTAGCCAACTGATCGGCCCGTTCATTACCGTCATGACCGGCATGCCCCTTGATCCACAGCCATTCGACCTCATGCACTGCCGCCAGTTCATCCAGTCGCCGCCACAGATCCTCGTTCTTCACCGGCTTTTTGTCGGCGGTGCGCCAGCCACGCAGCTTCCACGAGTGTATCCACTCGCTGATACCTTTCTGCACATACTTCGAGTCGGTGTGCAGGCGGATGATGCAGGGACGCGTCAACGTTTCCAGCGCCCGGATCACGGCAGTCAGCTCCATGCGGTTGTTGGTGGTGAGCCGCTCGCCGCCGCTGATTTCCTTTTCGTGGCCGGAATAGCGCAGCAGCGCGCCCCATCCGCCGACACCGGGATTGCCCTTGCAGGCGCCGTCGGTGAAAATCTCGACGATGTTGCGCCGTGTTTCAGCAATATCCATGCACTCGCCTTTTTAAAATACGGATCATTGCTCACCGTTTACTTTATGAATCATCTTCTGCGGCACCGGGGACAGCGCTTTGTTCGCGGCAATGCTTTTGTTCCACTTCGGCATGATCAGGTGCATGCCGGCGACCCGCTTCCTTGCCTGCAAAAAATACACGCCGCCGGCCAGCGCCCACCAACGATCGCCCGCCGGTTCCATGAAGCCGCAACGGCGCAACCACTTCGCGCTACGTAGCGGCGGCACATAACAACACATTTTCCCGGCCTCCACTTCAAAGCCCAGCAGCGCCAACCAGTCCTTGATGCGCAGCAGGGAGATGAAATTTCCGCTCCACGGATATTCCTGCCTAGCCCTTGGCCGAATCCTCGGCAAGCCCCACAGGCTAAAGGGATTGAAACCACTGATGATCACTTGACCTTCCGGCATCAGCACCCGCTCCGCCTCGCGCAATATCTGGTGAGGGTGAGCGTTGAATTCCAGCACATGGGGCAACAGCAGCAAATCGACGCTTTGGCTGGCGAGAGGCAAACCGCGCGGATCGGAGAGCAACTGCACCGCCGCGCCGCCGCTGGCCGGAAGCTCCTGCGCGGCGGCAAAGCGCATCTGCATGCGGCTGGTGCGCAACAAATCGAATTGGGCGAAACCGACTTGCAGTGCGTTAAAGCCGAAAATATCCGCCACCACCTGATCGAAATAGGCTTGTTCGTGTTCGATCAGGTAGCGCCCGAGCGGCGTTTTAAACCACTCATCCATTGACATCATGTCGGGTTAATTCGAACATATCATCATGAAAATCGTTCCCATCCCCGCTTTCGAAGACAACTACATCTGGCTGATTTGCGAGGGGCATCTTGCCGCCGCAGTGGATCCCGGCGATGCCGGGCCGGTACTGGACTATATCGACCGCCATGGGCTTCAACTTGCCGCCATTCTGAACACCCACCACCATGACGACCATACCGGCGGCAACATGGACTTGCTGAAACACGCCTCAGTGCCGGTCTACGGCCCACGACATGAAAATATTCCCGGGCTCACCCACCCGGTCGGCGCTGGCGACAGCGTGCAATTGCCGGGGCTGCTCACGGATTTTTCCGTGTTTGACGTACCCGGACATACCGCAGGGCACATCGCTTATTATGGCGCAAATTCCCTGTTTTGTGGCGACACGCTGTTCGCCTGCGGTTGCGGCAAACTGTTCGAAGGTACGCCGACACAGATGGCGGCCTCGTTGCAGGTATTTGCGGCGTTGCCCGATGAAACCCTAGTTTATTGCGCTCATGAATACACCCTGACCAATATCGAGTTCGCCAAAACCGTTGAACCCGCCAACGCCGCGCTATTGCAACGCGAGACCCGCGACCGTCTGACACGGGAGCAAGGGCACCCCACCCTGCCATCGACCATCGCGCTGGAAAAAGCCACCAACCCTTTCCTGCGCTGCGACCAGCCTGCCGTGATCGAAGCTGCCAGCCGCTATGCCGGCCATGCATTGAGCGACCCGGTCAGCGTATTTGCGGCACTCCGGCAATGGAAGAAATAAGCCCTTAATCCAGCCCCTTGCCCCCGAACAAAACCCTTGACGAGCAAGGGGTTTATTCGTTAACATCGAGCTAATTTTCTGAAGCCAATCAAACAATAAGACGAATGCGATTCAGCCTATCCCTGACTCTGGCACTAATAAGCTTTTTTGCACTGCATCTGCCCACGGCAAACGCAGAAGGCGTGCCCCCCTCACTCCCGATCAAACAAGCGCTGGCCGAACCGGCTTTACTGACGCCGACGGCAAAAGAAACAGACACGCTCGCCGCCGAAAACCCGGATCAGCAAAAATCCGCAGACGCCGATACGCCGCTACTGCTCCAGCCTAGTGCCGCAATTTCCGACAAAGTAACAAAGAAAACCTTTAATCCTGCCTCGCTGGAAGAAAACACCGATTTATGGGCGCGCATCCGCGATGGCTTTACCATGCAGGAACTCGATTCGCCGCTGGTTGAGTCGCATATCGGCTGGTACGCTAACCGTCCCGACTATGTAGAACGCATGATCGATCGCAGCTCGCTGTACCTGTACCATATCGTCGAAGAAGTGGAAAAGCGCGGCATGCCGACCGAAATCGCGCTACTGCCGATGATAGAAAGCGCCTTTAACCCGAAGGCTTATTCCCGCAGCCGCGCATCCGGCATCTGGCAATTCATGCCGGCTACCGGCAAGAATTTCGGCCTGAAACAGAATTTCTGGTACGACGGCAGGCGCGATGTCACGGCTGCGACCGATGCCGCACTGGATTACCTGCAAAAACTCCATGACATGTTCGACAGTTGGGAACTGGCCCTGGCCGCCTACAACTGGGGCGAAGGGTCGGTGCAGCGCGCCATTGCCAAAAACCGGAAAAAAGGCCTGCCCACCGATTACCTCAGCCTGACCATGCCGGCGGAAACCCGCAATTACGTGCCGAAGCTGATGGCGATGAAGCGGATCATCATGGATCCGGCATCCAATGGCCTCGACCTTGCTTCAATTCCGAACCGTCCCTACTTCGTCAGCGTCACCACTCCCCAGCACATCGACGTGGCTGTTGCTGCGCGCCTGGCGGAGATGCCGTTAAACGAATTCGTCTCGCTCAATCCCGCCTACAATCGCCCGGTAATCAGCTCGAAAAGCACGAGTACCCTGTTGCTGCCGGTAGACAAGGCCGACACCTTCACCAGCAATCTGGAAAGCTATGACAAGCCGCTGGTTTCCTGGAAATCCTACACTCCGGCACGCGGCGAGAAACTTGCGAGCGTTGCGCATCGCTTCAGCATCAGCATCGCCCGGCTGAAAGAGGTCAACAGCCTGACCAATCGCGGTAGGTTATCCTCGGGCCAGACACTGCTGGTACCGCTGAAACAAAACGAATCGGTCGCCCAACCCATTGACGATAACCAGCAGCAGGCCATCGAAGTTGATGAGCCGGTACGAAACGCCAGCCGCCTCGTTCATGCCGTGAAAAAAGGCGACACGCTGGCCGGTATCGCCAAGCGTTACAAGATTTCCGCCGCCCAGATTAAAAACCTGAACCGCCTCAAGTCCAACCGCCTGAGCAATGGACAAAAATTGGTGATCCGCCAGGAAACCGTAACCCGCAAGTTTGTTGCCGTCGCGGGCAACACAAAGCATGTTGCGGTTGCTGCCAAAGCAAAAAATACCAATGCTGCCAAAGCAAAAAATACCAAAGTGGCCAGCGCGATCAGCAAGCGCAGCAAGCATATTTACACGGTACGCCGTGGCGACACCGTTGCCAGTATCGCCAAGCGCTTCAATGTCGCAGTCAACGACATACAGCGCTGGAACAATCTCTCCGCCAAACGCAGCCTGATGCCGGGGTACAAAGTTTCCCTGATGTTGCCAGCCAACGGCTAAACTTTCTGCCAGGCAAGCCAATTCAAATCGGCCAGCTTCAAAAATCACGGCATCGCGGCATGTAAACCCGGCTTAAAGCTATAATCGCTCACCACATACTATTCCGCCCACCATGGCCCGAACACACCGCATCTTCAATAGCCGCCGCCTGATCGTACTACTCAGTCTTCTGCTGGTAGCCGGTTTTTTCGCCACCACTTTAAGCAGCTACTATGTATCGAAACAGGCCATTCTGGATGCCATCATCGGGCGGGAATTGCCGCTGACCTCGAATAACATCTACACCCAAATCCAAAAAGATCTGGTGCAGCCGGTGTTGATTTCATCGACGATGGCAAACGACACCTTCCTGCGTAGCTGGGTGATCAAGGGCGAGAAAAATCCCAACGAAATAGCCCACTATCTCGAGGAAGTAAAAAAGCGCTATGGCGCTTTCAGCAGCTTTTTCGTTTCGGATCGCAGTTCGAACTATTACACCGGCGGTGGCGTTCTCAAGCATATATCATCCCGCGAACCACGCGACATTTGGTACTATCGCGTCCGCGACATGAAGGAACCCTACGAGATCAACGTCGACCCAGATCTCGCCAACAAGGACACCCTGACCATCTTCGTCAACTATCGCGTTTTCGATTTCGAAAACCGTTACATCGGCGCCACCGGCATCGGTCTTACAGTGGATGCCGTGCGCCGCCTGATTACCGACTACCAGCAGCGATACAAGCGCACTATCTATTTCACCAACACAGAAGGAAAAATGGTTCTGTTCAGCGACCAGTCCGGTCGCAAGGAATCCAACCTGCGCGCCACACAAGGTCTGAACAAAATTCTTGACCGTATCCTCCTGGAAAAACACGGCTCCTATCAGTACGTCGCTGCAGATGGTTCCGTCAATCTGGTCAATGTCAGTTTCATTCCCGAACTGAAATGGTATTTGTTTGTGGAGCGAAGCGAGGAAGAAGCGCTGGCTGGCATCCGCCAGACACTTTACTTCAACCTGGTGATCTGCCTCGCCGTCACGCTGATCGTGCTGATACTGACTCATATCGCTCTCAACCGTTACCAGCGCCGCATTGAAGAGATGGCCTCGACCGACAAGCTGACCGGCCTGTTCAACCGTCAGGCTTTCAGCATTCTCATTGACCGGCGGCTTGCCGAGTACCGCCGCAATCCACATCCCTTCTCCATGCTCCTGGCTGACATCGACCAGTTCAAATCGATCAACGACCAGAACGGTCACCTTTGCGGCGACCAGATACTGAATCAGGTAGCGCAACTATTTCGTGATTGCCTGCGCGATTCGGATATCGTTGTGCGCTGGGGAGGCGAGGAATTCCTGGTCATACTGAAAGACTGCGGCCTCGAAAAAGCACAGCAAACTGCCGAGAAATTACGTCAGGACTTCGAAAAAGCGCATTTCGAGGGATGCGGAAAACAGATCAAAGTAACGATGAGTATCGGCGTCAGCCAGTATGATGAAGCCGAGACGATTGAGCAGACCATCAGCCGCGCCGATGCCGGCCTCTATCAAGCGAAAAAAGGTGGACGAAACCGCGTCTGCACTGCGACATCCACCTGACCTGCCGATACCCCGAACCTTAAAACGCAATAAACCGGAAGTTGGTTCTGGAGTTATTCGCCGGAATACAGATGACAACTTGCTCCATGCGATGCGCTGAATCTGGCTGCAAGCGGATAATCCAGCCGACAGACCGGCATCGCCTGCGGACAGCGCGGATGAAAGTGGCAACCCTGCGGCGGATTGGCCGGCGAGGGCAAATCCCCCGCCAGGCGAATGATTTCGCGCCGTGCCCCCACATCGGCAACCGGCACGGCAGAAAGCAGCGCCTGGGTATATGGGTGACGGGGCGCATTCATCACCTCCTCCACCGTGCCGCGCTCGACGATTCTCCCCAGATACATCACCGCCACCTCGTGAGCGAAATACTCGACCACCGCCAGATTGTGGGTGATGAACAGATAGGCCAGCCCCAGTTCATCCTGCAGCCCTTTGAGCAGGTTGAGTATCTGTGCCTGTACCGAGACATCGAGCGCGCTGGTCGGTTCATCGCACACGATCAGCCGGGGTTTGACTGCCAGCGCACGCGCGATGGCGATGCGCTGGCGTTGCCCGCCGGAAAATTCATGGGGATAGCGATATTTGCTGCCGACAGGGAGTCCGACCTGCTCCAGCAACTCGTCCATCTGCGCCTGGCGGTCGCCTGCAGATGCCGTGCCCAGCGCCGCCATTCCTTCGTCGATGATGTCCGCCACCCGCATGCGCGGGTCGAGCGAAGCATAAGGATCCTGGAACACGATCTGGAAATCGGCGCGGCGCGCACGCAACGCGTTGCCGCTCAACTGCGTCAGTTCTTCCCCGGCGAACTGCACGCTGCCGCCAGTGGGTCGAATCAACTGGAGCAGGCTTTTGCCCACCGTCGTCTTGCCGCAACCCGATTCGCCCACCAGCGCCAGCGTCCGTCCGGGCGAAATCGCCAGCGACACGCCGTCCACCGCCCGAACATGGCCAGCCACGCGCTTGAGAAGCCCCTTGCGGATCGGAAAATGCACCTTGAGATCGTTCACCTCAAGCAGGGGAGATTCGACGGCTGATTCAGGCAGTGCGACAGGCGACAGTGGCGGCGCTTCTGCATCGCGAACGGCTCGATCGGTACATTGCAGCAGGTGGCAGCGTACCTGATGGCCTGACGAAACCTCGCTCCAGACCGGGATTTCATCACTGCATTTCTGCCAGGCGAAATCGCAGCGACTGGCGAAACGACAACCGGAAAAGTCACGGTCGAGCGGCGGCACCGAACCGCGAATGATTTCCAGTTGCTGCCCGCGCCGCGCCGCACCAGGCAACGAGGCAAACAATTTTTGGGTATAAGGATGGCGCGGCGCGGTAAAAAATTCCTCACGATCCGCCATTTCGACAATTTCACCGGCATACATCACCGCTATCCGTTGCGCCATTTCCGCCACCACGCCCAAGTCATGGCTGATCAACATCACCGCCATGCCGCGCTCGCGCTGCAAGCGACGCAACAAATCCAGCACCTGTGCCTGGATGGTCACATCCAGCGCCGTGGTCGGCTCATCGGCAATCAACAGATCGGGCTCGCACGCCAGCGCAATGGCAATCACCACGCGCTGCTTCATGCCGCCGGAAAGCTGGAAGGGGTAGTCGTTGCAGCGCGCACTGGCGTCGGGAATACCCACCGCATCGAGCAGTTCCAGCACCCTTGCCAGCGCCGCCTCGCCACGCAACGCGGTGTGTCGATACAGCGTCTCGGCGATCTGCCGGCCAATCGTCATGACCGGGTTCAGGCTGGTCATCGGCTCCTGAAAAACCATGGCGATGCGCTTGCCGCGCACCGTGCGCATGGCAATCTCGGGCAATTCCAGCAGATTTTGTTCGTCGAGCCGCACCGAACCGGAAACGATGCGCCCCGCTTCGGGCAAAAGGCGCATGATCGCCAGCGCCGTCATCGACTTGCCGCAGCCCGATTCGCCCAGCAAGGCGAAGGTCTCATGGCGGTTAATGGTGAAACTCACGCCATCGACTGCGCGAACCTGGGATTTACCCAAGTCCAGCCAGGTTCTCAAATTTTCCACGACCAGCAGCGGCTCGCTCATTTCATCCTCGGGTCGAAGGCGTCGCGCACGCGGTCGGAAAACAGGTTGGCCGACAGCACCAGCACGAACATGAAAGCAAAAGCCGCCGCCAGCGACCACCACACCGTCGGTTCGCGCGCCATCTCGAGGCGCGCGCTGTTAATCATGTTGCCCCAACTCTGCATGCTCGGGTCAACACCGACGCCGACATACGACAGCACCGCCTCGGCCAGCACCAGCGCACTGAAGTCCAGCACGATCGAGATCAGCACGATATGCATCACGTTGGGCAGGATATGGCGCGTAATAATGCGGAAATGGCCGACGCCGAACGCCGTTGCCGCCTGGACAAACTCCATTTCGGCCAGCTTCAGGGTTTCGCCGCGCAACAACCGGCACAAGCCGGTCCAACTGGTCACGCCGAGGATGATGCACAGGAACAGCAGGCGCACATCGGCCCGCGCGGCCACGGTATCGAACGCATCCTGGTTGCTGTCCATGTACACCTGCAGGATCAGCACCGCTGCCGCAATCAGCAGTACGCCCGGAATCGAATTCAGGGTGGTGTAGACATACTGGATCACGTCGTCCACCCAGCCGCGAAAATAGCCCGCCATGATGCCGAGCAGCAAGGCAAAGGGCAGCATCACCAGAGTGGTGAGGGTGCCGATCATCAAGCCGGTGCGGATGCTTTTCAGGGACAGATAAAACACATCCTGGCCAACCTTGTCGGTGCCGAAGATGTGGTATTTGGCGGACAGCGCCGCAGTCAACCCGGCGAGTAGAATCAACCCGGCCAGAGTGGCCAGCAGGGTACGCCATGGAATATCCTCCCTGCCCTGCCAGATCAGCGCGCAGGCAGCGCCGAATGCCACGCCACGGCGGTGTGCCAGCCACAATGTGAGCAGAAGCATGACTACCGACCATGCTGCCAGCGCCCAGGCCGTACCTTTGACAGCGGTGGCGGCGATGTCGCCGGCGCTCTCGCGCACCGGATCGGCCAGGTGAGCACCGCCGAACTTGAGGCGAGGGTAATCGCGCATCTGCCTGCCATCGGGCAACTCAATGGTTTCCTTGGTGAACAGATGCGTGGCGAACGGGGCCGAATAAGTCTTTTCCTGCTGCGTCCTGAGCGAACCGGCGGCCAGATCGAATACCGACAGCACCTCCGGCGAGTAATGCCGCTCAACACTGCCGTTTTGCCTGTCCAGCGGCAGGCGGAAATGCAGCGAATCGAGCACGCCAATGCTGACAAAGGCCAGCAGCACCACCGCGGAGGCCACGCCGCTGCGGCTGCGCAGCAACTTGCGCCAGGGCTGCAGCATATGCTCACGCTGACGCACCTTCCAGACATACACCGCGACCACCGCCAGCAACAGCCAAAGCAGCAAGTCCGTCCAGAGCAATATCGGCTTGAAGAACATCATTCCAGTCTGATCCTCGGATCCACCAGGGTATAGGAAATATCGGTGAGAATCAGGCCGATGATGTACAGCACCGAACCGAGGAACACCATGGCTCGAACGATGGCAAAATCCTGGGAATTGATGGCGTCAATGGTATAGCTGCCCAGCCCCGGTATCCCGAAGAACGATTCGGTAATCAGGCTACCCATGAACAGCAGCGGGATCACCACCACCGCACCGGTCAGGATCGGGATCATGGCGTTTTTCAGCACATGGCTGAACAGCACGCGCAGTTCGGACAACCCCTTGGCGCGCGCGGTGCGGACGTAGTCGCGGGCCGCCTCCTCGAGAAAGATGGTGCGATACCAGCGGGCGCCGGAACCGATGCCGCCGACGACACCGATGACCATCGGCAGGATGATGAATTTCAAGGAGTTGAAACCGCTATCGAAGCCGGAAATCGGCGTCAGGTGGAGCAACTTGCTGACCAGGTACTGCCCGCCGATGATGTAGAACAATCCCGAAATCGACATCATCGCCACGCACAGCACGACCCCGGCGACATCAATGTAGGTGGCGCGGAAAAAGGCCATCAGCATGGCAAAGGTAATATTCACAGCCAAACCGATCACGAATACCGGCAGCGCAATCGCCAGGCTTGGCCACATCCGTTTCTTGATATCCTGGGCGATGTTGCGCCCTTCGTCGGAGCGATCGAAATCAAACACGAACATCCGCACCGACTTCTCCACGAAAATGGTATCGCCCAGCTTATTCACGCCCTCTGCCGCGCCGTTCCACAGCAATGGTTTGTCGTAGCCGCGCTCGTGCTTCCATTTGGCGATCGCCTCGGGAGTGACATGTTTCACGCCAAGGTGGATACGCGCCATATTGTCCGGGGTGTTGACCACAAAAAACAGCGCGAAGGTCAGCAGGTTCACCCCGATCAAAATAGGGATGGCATACAGTATGCGGCGGATGATATAGCTGATCATTTCGCTCCCATCCTTTCCTTGCGCCGGTAGACCACTACCGCTGGCGCCAGCGCAGCCACCAGCACCACAGCCAACAAGCCAATCGGCCATAGTATCGGCTGGTTCCACTCGCGCTGCTTGCGGGCACGCAACTGCGGATCGACACGCACATATTTCAGACCATTGCTGACCATCATGTTGGGTTTGATGTTCTGGTACCAGGCATGGTAAAGACTGTACTGCTTGGGATGGAAACCCCATATCCATGGAGCATCGCGGCGCACGATCTCGATCATTTGATCGATGATCATCTGACGTTCCGGGCCATTGTCCATATTTTTCATGCGCTCGAACAGGCGGTTGAATTCCGCGTTGCCATAGTTGGCCGAATTTTCCCCTTCCTTGCCGACTCGCGCATTTGGGCCGTAAAGCAGGAACAGAAAATTCTCCGAATCGGGATAGTCGCCATTCCAGCCCCAGTGGAAGATCTGGGCATTGCCCTTGCGGATCTTATCCTGGAAGCGGTTATAGTCGGTATTGCGCACCACCAGTTGCACATCGATTTTCTTGAACTGCTTGCGAATCCAATCCAGTCTTGCCTTGTCTTCCGGCCCGCTGGCCGTGATGTCGAGATAGAGCAGCAGCGGCTTGCCGGTCTTGGCGTCGCGCCCATTCGGATAGCCCGCCTCGACCAGCAGCTTCCTGGCGACTTCAATGGATTTGCGCCTGGGTTTGCCATCCACCCAGTCGTAAACATAAGGGTTGATGCCCGCCGCTCCCTCGTGGAAACCGAAGATACCCGGCGGCAACGGCCCTTGAGCCGGAATGCCGCGACCATTGGCGAAGATCGAGATGAATTCCTCATAATCCACCGCAATCGAGATCGCCCGCCGAAGCTTGCGAGTCCGCTCGGAATAGCCGCCGACCACCGGATCGAGCATATTGAAGCCGTAATAATAGTTGGTCACAGTAACCGCAGTTTGCAGCCTGATCCCCTTTTCCTTCATCAGGTCGGTGACATCCGCCTCACCTTGAGTGGCGACGCGCACCGCCTGATCGAAACTGTCCGAACTGATACCGGAGGCATCGTAATAGCCTTGCAGAAACTTGTTCCAGTAGGGAATACCCTCCTTTTCCAGGCTGAACACCACACGGTCGACGAAGGGCAGCGGCTTGCCGGCATCCTGTAGCAGCCCCGCCGCCGCGTCGCCCGGCTCACCCTCAGTGGGGTAGGTCTCGCCGTGGAAGTTGGGATTTCTCTCCAGCACCATCAGCCGATTCGGATCGTTTTCGGCGAGCATATAGGGGCCGGTGCCGACCGGAAACCAATCCAGCGTCAGGTTTTTCTCTACCATGCCGGGCTGGCTGTAGAAACGATCGGCCTCGGGCGGAATCGGCGAGAAGAACGGCATCGCCAGCCAGTAGAGAAACTGCGGATACTTGCCCTTGAGCCTGACCCGATAAGTATGGCGATCCACCACCTCGACGCCTGCCAGCGGGTAGCGGGTCAGGTCGAGCGTGGCGCCTGGCGCCAGAGCCTTCTGCGCCTTGGCCAGCTCCTGCGCATATTCCTTCAGGCCGACAATATATTCGCTCATCAGGCCAAAGATCGGCGAACTCAGCTTGGGATGGGCGAGCCGCTTGATCTGGTGGACATAATCCGCCGCCTCCAGTTCGCGTGTGCCGGTCTGCCTGAAATCCGCCAGCTTGTTGATTTTGGCCAGATCTGCCGGGGCCAGATGATGGTAAAGAAATTCCCCCTGCGCATCGCGGGCAAAAGCCGGGTGCGGCTGGTAGCGAATGCCCGGCTTGATATGAATGTCATAAACGCTGAAGGCGATTTTTTCCGGCGCAGCATTGGCCGCCAGCGGCTTGCCCTGCGCATCGAGAAACAACGGCTTGGGCAGCTCCGAGGCAGCAAGCGGGATCAGCTCATAGGGGCGCTTGAGATAATGATATTGCAGCGGCGGCTCGTAAATCTGGCCGGTAAAAGTGATTTCATTGGAACTGTAGGATTGCGCCGGGTCGAGATGCTTGGGCCGCTCCGAGAACGATGAATAGGAAATGTTTTTCCCCTCTTCGCTGGCCGAGTAGGGGCTGTTCCAGGGCGGAGCGCCGCACGCCGCCAGAAGCGACAGCGACAGGACAAATAATAGGGAAAGTCTCATCGGCAGCCAGTGTAGCGCAAGCGGAGACCGGGTGCCAGACGACGATACCCATGTGTGGAATTGGGTTATAATAAGCAATCTGCACCATGCCTCCTGACTAACTGCAATCACAAGAAATCATAAGGAAAAACAATGGGCTTTCTGGCAAAAAAGAAAATTCTGATTACCGGGATGATCAGCAACCGCTCCATCGCCTACGGCATCGCCGTCGCCATGAAGCGCGAAGGCGCAGAACTCGCCTTCACCTACCAAGGCGAAAAAATCAAGGATCGCGTCGTCGATCTGGCAAAAGAATTCGGCACCAGTCTGGTCTTTCCCTGCGACGTTGCCAGCGATGAAGAAATCGAACAACTCTTCGTCAGCCTCGGCAAGCATTGGGACGGGCTGGACGGCATCATCCATTCCATCGCCTTCGTGCCGAAACAGGCTCTGGCCGGCGATTACGTCGACTCCGTTACACGCGAGTATTTTCAGATCGCCCACGACATCAGCTCTTACAGCTTCACCGCACTGGCCAAGGCCGGCCTGCCAATGATGCTGGGCCGCAACGCCGCGCTGCTGACCCTGTGCTACCTTGGTGCCGAGCGCACCGTTCCCCACTACAACGTGATGGGACTCGCCAAGGCCAGCCTCGAAGCCAACGTGCGCTACATGGCGGCAAGCCTTGGCCCCAAAGGCATCCGCGTCAACGGCCTGTCCGCCGGCCCGATCAAGACCTTGGCGGCGAGCGGCATCTCCGATTTCGGCAAACTGCTGAGCTATAACGAGAAGCACGCTCCGATGCGGCGCAACGTGACGATCGAGGAAGTCGGCAACGTCGCCGCTTTCATGTGCAGCGACCTCGCCAGCGGCATGACCGGCGAAATTACCTATGTCGATGGCGGCTTCAACATCACCGCGCTGGGCAACGCAGAAGAAGCTGTGGCGGGAAACTGATTCAAGAACCCATTCGGATTCCATTTCAAAGCACCAACAATAATGTGGGTGCGTCCCACGCACCAATGATTGCGGTGCGAGGGACGCACCCACATTTCTTTACAAGTTCAATAAACCTGCTGTTATTGACCAAAAAGGTCGGCGTGCGTGCCTGTACGCTCGAAACGAACCGCCTCAGCGTCCACGCAGTAAATCAAAACCCAATCGGGTTCGATATGAAGGTCACGACTTGGCTTCCATTCGCCTTTCAGCGGGTGGTCGCCAAGCTCGCGGGGAAGAGGTTGTCCAGCCAGCAGCAGGCCGATAACGTGACGAAGCTTGTTCATATCCTTGCCGCGTTTTTCCGCCAATTTCACATCACGCTTGAACTGGCCGGTATAACTTGGCAAGCGCATCAAATACCCAACTGCTTGAACAGGTCGGCGGGGTTAGATGCCTGAAATACGTCTTCACCCAAGCGGCTCTTGCGGATCGTTTCAGCGGTCAGCACATTGGGTGTTTCGCTGTTTGCAATATAAAGACGCATCAAGTCGCGGATGATCTGAGCGGCTGGGCGATGACGGTCTGCTGCCACAGCCATGAACTGGTCGCGCAGCTCCGGCTCCATTTTGATCGACATTTGCACTTCCTTGGACATACCGGCCTCACTCGATTGGGGTAGGATCGTTTGATTTTATTAGGTATCCATTGGATATGCAATAGATACCTAATGGATACTCAAAGCCTGTTGGGCGAACGTCGGCGACCTAACTCGCCACACATACCAATCGAAATCAATCCAGGATACACACCGGTCGGCTACCGAAATCCTTATTTGTGTGAAATCCAGACTGAGCTTGCACGACCATCTCTTGTTCGGCCATTGCGGAAGTTTCCTTGCTCCGTATCAGATGTCCGATGTGCGCGGTAAAGCAGTCGAAAGTATCTAGTAAGGCGGGGCTTGTTCAAGGTAAAAACCCAGTCCGGCGCGCCCTAATCGGCTGAGGCAATGCGATAGGTATTCTTCCCCGCTGATTTTGCGGCGTACATCGCCTCATCAGCGCGACTGACCAACGCATCTTCGTTATCAGCTTCTTCGGTGTAACGCGCGATACCGATGCTGATTCCAATGACGGCTTTGCTGCCTTCCAGATCGAATGGCACGGCAATGCTCTGAATGATTTTCTGCGCTTCGGCAATCACATCCTCCTGCTTGTGCATCCCGCCAAGGATGATGGTGAACTCATCGCCACCCAGGCGCGAAACGGTATCACTTTCGCGCACGCAACCAGACAAGCGCTCTGCCACGCCGATTAACAGCAGGTCGCCGGCATGGTGCCCCATCGTGTCATTCACCTCCTTAAATCCGTCCAGGTCCATGAACAGCAACGTTAGACCGCTCTTAGTACGTCTGGCTACGTGGATAGCCTGGCGTAGACGGTCGTAGAACAAAGCGCGGTTAGGCAGGTTGGTCAGCGTATCGTAGTGAGCCATACGCTCTATACGCTTCTGCGCCAGTTTCTGTTCGGTAATGTCCTGTACGGCGCCGATGCCACGGAGCACCTGATCTCGCTCATCGAAAGAAGTCTCACCTTTTGCGCGCACATACTTGACGCGGCCGTCCGCCATGAGCAGGCGATGTTCGACGCTCCAGGGCGAGCGATTGGCGACGGATTCCTTGAAAGCGCTGTCCACCAGAATGCGATCGTCCGGGTGAATGGTATCAAGCACGGCCTCGTAAGAAGGTTGAAACGATGTTGGGTCACGCTCGAAGATGTGATACATCTCATCGGACCAGATCAAGCGATGGCTCGTGAGGTCCTCTTCCCAACTGCCCAAGTGGGCGACGCGCTGCGCCTCCCTGAGCTGCTCTTCGCTGTGGCGCAATTCGCTGGTAATGTCCTGTGCCAGCCTGAGCGCACGGGCGCGGCCTGCTGCCAACTGCCATACCACCAGCGACAACAGCACGCTGATCAGAAGACCGCTGGCGCGGATGATGGTGATGCGCCCGGTATCGATATTCGCTTCAAACGCCGGCAGGGAATGCAGGTTGATCGTCCATTGGCGTCCTTTAGTCTCGATCTGCTTCGTGTAGCGGAAGAGCTGCTCACCGACGCGACCACGATCGGCGCGACTGTCGTAAATCAGCGTTTCGGCGCCCACGTTGGCGTCGTCGTATATCTCAAAGTCGATGTTGTGCACCTGTTCGCCCAATATGCCATCCATCAGGTCATTCATCCGGAACGGTGCATATACCCAGCCGATAATGTTGGCGCGACGCTCCACCAGAGTCTCGTGCGGCTTGCCGTTTCGGTAAACCGGCAGGTACATCAGGAAGCCTGCTTGAACATCCTGCTTGGTCTCTTGCACCAGCATGACCTTGCCCGACATAACGGACTTGCCCAAATCTCGTGCTTGCTCCATTGCGGCACGCCGCACAGAATCCGAATACATGTCATAACCAAAAGCGCGCAGGTTGCGTCCGGAAAAAGGCTCGATGTAGACAACGACGGTATGGAACTCGCGCTTACCCGGCGGGAATGGCGTGTAGCCGGAAAAACCTTCCCTGCGCATGGATGCGATATGGCGGGCCATCTCATCCGGACGGACGATGAGCGAGAAGCCAACGCCCTGTATGCCCGGATAGCGCCTTTCCAGTTCCAGCGATGACACAAAATCGCGGAATTCGTTGCGCCCGACCCGTTGCGATGCGACATACAATCCTCTGGCGCCGCGCAGCACCTGCGCATAGGAATCCAGGCGCTGTTCGATGCGCAGCGCAATCTCGCGGCCCTGATAATCGAAATCTTCCTGCTGAACGTGACGCGCAGTATTAATGGCCGCCTGCTGCAAAAAGTAGACGGCAAGAAACCCGGTGGCCAGCACGAGCAGCACGGGAAGGACGATAACGCGCACACGGACGAAGCGCAGTGTGCGCGGCTCGCCGAGCAACGCGAGCATGAGGGGGAATATGACTACTACGCCCAGCGTATCGCCGAACCACCAGGAGAACCATTGCGCTGCAAGGTCGGGCGCGCCGATGATGCCCAAAGCCCAGAGACCGCTCACGGAAAGCGTTGCGCTGGTAACACACGCAAGCGGTGTGAGCGAGAGGAATAGCAGGATATCCCGAAGATTGTTTAGCGTATCTGCGTGGCCGATGATCCGCCGTAGCCCCCATCCCGCCAGCGCCGCCTGCAGCATGGAGGCAATGGCGATTATTACGGCTGCCTCAATGTCCAGGAGCGCGATCCTGTGGGTACTTGTATAGCCTACCCATACGTTGAGCACCAGCGACCCGAGAAATATCCACGGCAGCGTCTTTCGGCCGCTGACGAAAGCTGCCGCGATCGCTATTCCGGCCGGAGGAAACACGAGGCTTGCATAACCAGGGGGAAGCGCCAGCATCAACCCGAGCTTGCCGCTGGCAACATATGCCACAGTCAGCAGCAAGTACGCCATCAGCGCCATCCTTTTTTCGGAAACCGGCTTCTGAAGTTCGTCGATTGCGGGCATTTGTCGGTTACTCCCGGCGGACAGAATGGCACGAGGAAAAATCTTCAGTGTCGTTTGGCAGACCTTGAAGGCAAACGCACTCAAGACCATGGTAACCGATAATCAGGATGATGGCGATCAATGCACGGGGCGAGCGAAACAACGAAGGTACTAAGCTACTCATGCGCGCCACTTATTTTGTATGCCGAGTTATCTAGGTATCAGCTTTGTGTGTCCACTCTCAATGAAAAGTTGCAAGAAAATGGCAGCAATGAGCACTAAGCAGACGTAATCTCACTTTTCTGTAGACGGCAGCTATGGCCGAAAAAGACTCATTCACGGCGCTGCCCTCGACTGACGCTTTGTAGCTCCTCTTGTATACTTCTCCTACATTCACACTCACTGTTACCCACCATGTCCGTGATCGCCCAAGCCCGAACCTCCGCCCATGAGCTAATTGACTTCATCGACGCCAGCCCCAGCCCTTGGCACGCAGTGGCGAGTGCCGAGGCGCACCTGCTGGCGCACGGTTTCACCCGGCTTGATGAAGGGGAGCGGTGGCAACTCGCGGCAGGTGGGCGCTATTACGTAGCGCGCGGCGGTGCATCGATGATTGCATTCGTGCTGGGCAGTCAGCCGATGGCGGAAGCCGGCTTCCGCATCGTCGGCGCCCACACCGACTCTCCGGGGCTGAGGCTCAAGCCGAAGGCGGCCTTGACCGGCGATGGGCTGGCGCGCCTGGGCGTTGAAGTTTATGGCGGGCCGATACTGGCTACCTTCGCCGACCGGGACCTGAGTCTGGCCGGGCGTGTCGTGTTGCGCGCTGCGGCGGGCCAAGAAACGCGGCTGCTGCGCTTCGAACAGCCGCTGGTGCGGCTGCCCAATCTGGCGATTCACATGAACCGGGAAGTGAATGAACAAGGCCTGAAGTTCAACAAGCAGACGGAACTGCCGCTGATCCTGGGCCTGCTGGGCGAAAGCGAGGACGCCGAAGCGCACTTGCGCAAGCTGTTGGCCGATAAAGTGCAGAAGGAGTCGGCAGATCTGCTGAGTTGGGAACTGGCGGTCTATGACGTGCAGAAGGGTTGCCTGTGGGGCGCGCGCGAGGAGTTTATCGCCAGTCGCCAGTTGGACAATCTGACATCCTCCCATGCGGCCCTCATCGCCCTGATCGCGACGGAGCAGCCGACGGCCACCTGCGTGGCAGCCTTCTTCGATCACGAGGAGGTCGGCAGCGAAAGCGCCACCGGGGCCGGCGGCAGTTTTGTCACCGACGTACTGACCCGTATCGGATTAAATGCGGAGCTGGACGAGGAGGACAGGCGCCGTGCCATGGCGCGCAGTTTCTTCATCAGCGCCGACATGGCCCACGCCTACAATCCGAATTTCCCGGCTGCCTATGAACCCGGCCACAAAGTCATGGTAAATGGAGGGCCGGTCATCAAGACCAACGTGAACCAGCGCTACACCACCAACGCGGAGACGGCGGCCCGCTTCATGGGATTTTGCGAGAAGGCCGGGGTGCCATACCAGCAGTACGCGCATCGCAGCGACCTGGGTTGCGGCAGTACCATCGGTCCCATGGTGGCGGCACAGTTGGGCGTCGCGAGTGTTGACGTCGGCTCACCCATGTGGGCGATGCACAGCGCGCGCGAGAGCGCCGGCGCTCATGACCACGCCTACATGATCGCGGCCTTGGCGGCGGCTTTCGGCAGTTGAAACAAAAGCAAACATCCGCTCCTCCCTGGTTTGAAATGCCCAGCCCCTTCGATCCCGACGGTGGCCGGGTGCTGATGCTGGAGCCGCCTTGGGCCTGCGCGGAGGCGTTGCGGTCACAGTTGCTTGACGAGACTTATACCAAGCCCTACGTCATGGACGACGGTGAGCGGCGTTTTCTGCATTTCAACGAACGTTTGACCCAGAGCGCCATGCGTCTTGCCGCGCCCAACGACCTGGACCTGCGCTACACGCAAAAGATGATGTCCTTCCTGCTGTTCTGTTCCAGGCCACGGCGGCTGTTGTTGATCGGTCTCGGCGGTGGCTCCCTGGTCAAGTTCTGCCACTATCGGCTGCCGGCTACGCACATGACAGTGCTGGAAAACAATCCTGACGTGATCGCATTGCGGGACGCTTTTCTGGTGCCGCCTGACAGCCCCAATCTCAAGGTGCAGGAGGCCGACGGTGCAGAGTATCTGGCGCAAATGGAAAAAGGAATCGACGTGCTGCTGGTGGATGCCTTCGACAGCACCGGTTTCGCCCCCAGCCTAGCCAACCGGGAATTCTTCGAACAGGCCCGCGCCAAGCTGACGGGAAGCGGCATGCTGGTGGTGAATCTGGCGGGAGACGCGCAGACCTATGCGGGCCTGATCGGGGTGATCATGCAGGTCTTCGACGATCAGGTCATCATGTTCCCGGTGCGGGAAGACCGCAACCATGTACTGCTGGCCTTCAGGGATCCAATTTTCGAGCCCAACTGGCGCCGATTGCGTGACTTGGCAAAGGAATTGCGGTCCAAGTACGGACTGGACTTTCCCTCCTTCCTGGAAAAAATCGAGCGCGCGGCCAAGCTCGGTCTGGCCCGCCGCGAAGCGGAGCGCAAGTATTGATTCACCTGGCAATTGCTCAGGCCCACATCAGGTATTTTCGAATGACCGGGTTACTGTCCGAAACAGTCTGACACAGGTATGAACTCAAGCAGCGGTTTTGGCCGAGAAACGGACATCCGCAGTAGTTACCTCAATCGAGGAAGTGTGACTCAAGTATTTTCCATTCCAGATTCCGGTTACCAAATAAATCACCCTGGCACGGCAGTGCCCAACTGGAATTACAGGCAACGCAACAAAACTTCCCTGACCTCCCCGTCAGTCAGCACCACCGGATTGGTCTTCATGCTGCTGCCACGGCAATTCGCCACGATCAGGTCGAGATCGGCCTCGCGCAGACCATAGGCGGCCAGTGACGGCACCTTCATTCTGACCGTCCAGTCCTTGAGCGTTTGCACCAGAAACGCCCGCGCTTCGCTGTCATCCATGTGGCATTTGCCGCGAAACAGGCGACCGAGCTGAGCGTATCTTGCCAACGCCGGGCTGCCGGGCTCCCTTTCTTCCAGCGCACGAATATTGATTTCGGTCGCCGCAGCGACAGTCGCACCGCAGGCAATGCCGTGAGGGATAGGGAAATAGGCCCCGAGCGGCGCCGCCAAGCCATGCACGGAACCAAGCCCGGCCTGGGCCAAAGTGATGCCGGAAAGCAGCGAGGCATAGGCCATGGCCGAACGGCCATCCGCCCTCTTTTCATTCCCCTCGTACCAGTCAAGCAGCCCGTCCCGCACATATCCCAAGCCGCTCAACGCCAGCGCATCGGTTATGGGATTGGCACGCAGCGAAACAAAGGATTCCAGCAACTGGGTCAACGCGTCCATGCCATTGGCGGCAATCAGCTCGGGTGGGCAACTAGCGAGCAGCGCCGGATCCACCACCGCATATCTGGCCACCAGCAAATCATGGCGGAAGGATTTTTTGAAACCGTCTGGCCCATGCATGCTGAGTACGGCATTTTTGGTGGCCTCCGAGCCGGTGCCGGCGGTGGTCGGCACGGCGATGAACGGCAGCGACGGCCCTTGGTAGGGCAGTTCAGGGCCGACGCCTTCGAGATAATCCATCACCGAATTGCCCAGAGGCAGCAACCCGGCAATCGCCTTGGCGGCATCCAGCGCGCTGCCGCCGCCGATGCCCAGCACCACCTCGATGCCCGCATGGCGATACACCCTGACCGCCTGGTCTACCAGGCCGGGAGAGGGTTCTTCCGTCACCGCCATATCCTCCCATGACAGCCCCTGCCCCTTCATGGCGTCGACCAAGCCCTGCCAATGCAACGAAGCGCGAAACGATTTGCCGCCGGTAACGATCAGGACGCGCTTGCCGAATTGCCGGAGCAGCGCCGGTACCTGATCGATGCTGCCCTCGCCGAAAACAATACGGGGCAAGCCAGAAATGGAAAATGAGGATATCATATCGACTATAATTCGGATGGAAAGCCTGATTTTACTGGATTTACGCAAACCCGGAGCGGCAATGCAGAATTCGGCGCAACAAATCAATCGTGGCGCTTGATCGGATACGATGTACAGAAGAAAAAATGAGCCGCTGGGCTCACGAATAAATTTTATGGCAACAGTCCAGACAGAACGGCCTGAACAATGAGGAATGCACGACTTACCCGGCTAAAAAATGCCGGCACGACGGCCCTGAAGCCGTTGATCGACCTGCAAGAGCGGGAAAAACATCGCCTGCGCGCCGAGTTCGTGCAAATCAGGGGGCTGATGCCGCTATTGATGAAGCCACGCAACAATGAACCCTGGAGCCAGGCCGATCGCGAGGAAATCCAGCGTTACATGCGGCAGATTTCGACCCTGAGCCCCTACCTCATCGTGCTGGTTTTGCCCGGATCGTTCCTCCTGCTGCCATTGCTCGCCTGGTGGCTGGAT
Source organism: Betaproteobacteria bacterium (assembly GCA_021373185.1). GTDB lineage: Bacteria > Pseudomonadota > Gammaproteobacteria > Burkholderiales > Sulfuricellaceae > Sulfuricella. Next base: position 104,267 of record JAJFTF010000051.1, read on the forward strand.
CGCCGCCGCACCCTGCGCGCCCCAAATAGCCCAACCACTTCCGGGAGTATTCAAAAAACGCCTGAGCCTTAGGCGACCATTTCATGGTTGCTGACGGGATCGATTTCCCACCCTGTTTTTCATGAATCACAGCTCGTACATTTAAAGCAATTTCCCCTTGAGTTCAGTATTTATTAGAATATACTTATATTAAATACGTTCAGGTCGGATTTGTGAACATTTTTTCGGTGCAAAACATAACTATCAATCTAAATTCGGGAGGACAATAAAATGTTAAAACTTATCGGTGGTTTTATTGCGGGGCTAGCCTTTATCGGGATCATGGCATACAACTTTGCCAGCAGCCTGATGTTCTGGGAGATACCCAGCCCGTTCGGCATGGAAGAAACCGTCGCCCGCATCCAGCAGAATATTCAGAATACCGGTAACGGCTGGACGCTCGCCGGCCTGCGCAATCCGGCCAAGGCCGTTGAAGCGGATGGCGGCAACGCCTTGCCGGTAATGATGGTCGAAGCCTGCAGCACCAGATATTCCGGCCCCATTCTCAAGGACGACACCGTCCGTTTCCTCTCCATCCTGATGCCCTGCAAAATTTCAGTTTACAAAAAACAGGATGGTAAAACCTACATTGCCGGAATGAACGCCGGACTGATGGGCAAGATGTTTGGCCCCATGGTCGGTGAAGTCATGGGCCACGTTGCCGAGGACCAGGCCAAATTCGTGATCTTCGATGCCAGCAAGCCCGCTCCGCCAATGATCAAAGGCGTTCCAGGCGCAGCCGGCGGCGCTGCTGCGGGTGGCGGCGGTGGCTGCTAGACGGAGACAGCACAAAAACCTTTAAAGCTGAATATTCGCAAAAAACAAAGCATCAAGAGGGAGGTATCATGTTGTCTAAAATAAAAATCGCCCTGTCCACGCTGGTGGCGGGAGCCACAGTGGCGGCGCTGACCGCTTTCGCCACGCCGGCGCCGGCGCCGGCGCCCGCGCAGATGCCTGCCAACGCAGCCGCGCCCGCACAGGCCGCAATGCCTGCGGCGACACCGGTTCCGGCAATCAAGGCCAGCAACTCAACCGCAGACCACAGCAAATTCAAGGAACTGCAAAAAACCTTCAAAAGCGCGCCGGAAGTCACCAAGGCCTGCCTGACTTGCCACACCGAGGCCGCCAAGCAGATCCAGAAGACCAAGCACTGGACTTTTGAATTTATCAACCCTGAAACCAAGCAGAAGTTGGGCAAAAAACACGTCATCAACAATTTCTGTACCGCCGTGGAATCGAACCAGAAATTCTGCAATGCCTGCCACATCGGCTACGGCTGGGAGAACGACAAGTTCGACTTTACCGCTGAACAAAACGTCGACTGCGTCGTGTGCCATGAATCCACCGGCACCTACCGCAAAGTGCCGGGATTGTCGGGGCATCCTACCTATAAGGACATGGAGTTCCCGCCGCATTCCGGCAAGATCGTCAAAGCGCCCGATCTCAGCAAAGTCGCGCAGAGCGTCGGCAAAACCAGCCGCGCCAACTGCGGTTCCTGCCACTTCTATGGCGGCGGCGGCGATGCGGTAAAACACGGCGACATCGACAGCTCATTGACGAACCCGCCCCGGTACCTTGATGTCCACATGGAGAAGAAAGGGCTGAACTTCAGTTGCGGCACTTGCCACATGACATCCGCCCACCAGGTTCCGGGCAGCCGTTACGCACCGACTGCAGCCGACACCAAGGATGCTGCTCCGCACATGCGCGGCAAGGCAGACAACAGCAATCCCTCTACCTGCCAGTCGTGCCACGGCACCAAGCCGCATCCGGCTAAAATGGCCAAGCTGAACGAGCACACCGACAAGATTGCTTGCCAGACCTGCCATATTCCGGAATACGCGCGCGGCCAGGCAACCAAAATGACCTGGGACTGGTCGACTGCGGGCAAGCTCACGCCTGAAGGCAAGCCGATCACCAAGAAAGACAGCGCAGGGCGCAACGCCTACGACAGCAAGAAGGGCGATTTCACCTGGGAAGACCACGTTATCCCGGAATACGTCTGGTTCAACGGCAAGGTGAATTACACCCTGCGCGAAACCAAGCTGGACCCCAGCAAGGTCGTCAAGATCAACAGCTTCGAGGGCAGCGCCAGCGATGGCAAATCATTGATCTGGCCGATCAAGGTGTTCCGCGGTCAGCAACCTTACGATTCCGTCAGCAACACGCTGCTGGTGCCGCACACTTTCGGCGATGACGACACTTCATTCTGGTCGAACTTCAACTGGGACAAATCCCTGGAAGCCGGCATGAAAGCCGCCAACGCGCCTTACAGCGGCAAATACGGCTTCGTCAAAACCGAGATGAGCTGGCCGATCACCCACATGGTCGCCCCCAAGGCCGATGCACTCACCTGTGCGCAGTGCCACAGCCATAATGGGCGGCTGAAAAATGTGACGGGCATCTACATGCCGGGCCGCGGCGACAACAACAAGTGGCTCGACATGGGCGGCTGGACCATCGCCCTGCTCACCCTGATCGGCGTGCTGCTGCACGGTGCGGGCCGCATCTACGCAAACAGGAAAGGATAAGATCATGTCAGTCGAAAAAATTTACGTCTTCAAGCTCTTCGAGCGCTTCTGGCACTGGTCGCAGGCCTCGCTGATCATCTTCATGCTGGTCACCGGCTTCGAAGTGCATGGCTCTTACCACCTCTTCGGCTTCGCAAAGGCGGTGGGCTACCACACCATCGCCGCCTGGACGCTGATCGGCCTGTGGATATTCGCCATTTTCTGGCATTTCACCACCGGCGAATGGAAACAATACATCCCGACCCTGGAAAAAGTCGAAGCGATGATCAAGTACTACGCACTGGGCATGTTCACCCATGCGCCGCACCCGTTCCGGGCGACCCAGCTAAAGAAACATAACCCCCTGCAGCGTCTTGCCTACCTCGGCGTGATGCTGTTCATCGGGCCGCTGCTGTGGTTCTCGGGCTGGTTCTACCTGTTCTACAGCGAGTGGAACGCCTGGGGCGTGGACAAATACGTATCGCTGGAATGGGTGGCGCTGTTCCACACGGCGGGCGCTTTCTTCATGCTGATCTTCCTGATCGCCCACCTCTACCTGACCACCGCCGGCCATACCCCGACCTCGCACATCAAGGCGATGATCACCGGTTGGGAGGAAGTGGAATAAGTCATCTGACTTCGTAAACAAAAATGGCCGCTGATTTCAGCGGCCATTTTTTCGCCATAAATTCGGATGTGCGCCTGTGTCAGATGCGTTCCAATCCCTGAAAATAACCTGGCATAACCGGTTGATATTTTGGTTCAATCCGAGCGACGACTAGTCGCTGGCTGGAGCGGATCATTGTTGGCAACGGCCTGCACGGCAGCCTGGTCACGCATCAACTGCCTGACCAGCGGCTGCTGGTCGTCGCACTGACCCCACTGGTCGAAATACACCAGATCTTCAATCGGCAAACGCGGCAACCATCCGGCAGCATCAAGCTCCGGCTTGGCAAAGAAATGGCTGACATAGCCGACGCAAAGATAGGCAATCGGAGTGATGCCCTTGGGAATGTCCAGCGCCGCCTGCAAAGCGGCCTGGTTGAAAATACTGACCCAGCCCACGCCCAGCCCTTCGGCTCGCGCCGCCAGCCAGAGGTTCTGTACGGCACAGACGCTGCTGTAGAGGTCCATGGTTTTCATATGGGTGCGACCGACCACCACGGGGCCGGTGCGCTCGCGGTCGCAGGTTATGCAAATCCCCACAGGCGATTCGAGTATGCCTTCGAGCTTGAGCGATTTGTAAGTGGCGCGCTTGTCGCCTTCGAACATCTCTGCCGCCTCGGCATGGGCCTCGGCGAATGCGGCGTGCACCCGGCGCTTGACCTCGTCCGAGCGCACCACGAGAAAATTCCACGGCTGCATGAAACCGACAGAAGGTGCGTAGTGAGCGGCGGTGAGGATGCGGCTCAACACCTCGTCCGGTACGGCCTTGGGCAAGAACTGGCCGCGCACGTCGCGGCGCAAGAAGATCGCTTGATAGACCGCCGCACGCGCTTCATCGGTAAAGGCGTGGATATCTTGACTGGCTTGTTCCGTATTCATGGTATTCCCCTTGCATGAAAAATGAATACCCGGCCTGGCCGGATGACTGCCTTAATGTCCGCAACCCACCAAACCGGATTTTTTGCTCATAACGCGCCGGCTAACCATTGTAACGGCGACATTCTGAGGATTAATCCCGGCAAGTAGCCTGGTTTGGCACTTCTTTGATTATCGGGTGCTTGACGTACTGATCGAGTGTTTTCAACATATAACCCGGCTTCGTCATCTGGCGCGCCAATATATGAGCGATATCGATTGCCTTGCCGGACATGAACTCAGCCAGAGCCGCACGATTTTTGGCAGCGCCGTTAGCCTCGGAAGGATCACCCTCCGCAGAAAGATCGTAAAGCGCATAAGCCACAACCTTGCTCTGCGGCACGCCACGACCCTTTTCATACATTACCCCCAGGTTGGACTGCGCAATGGCAAAACCCTGTTCTGCCGCCTTGCGGTACCAGGCCGCTGCTTCCCTGAAGTCCTGCGATACGCCATGACCCCTGTCGTACATCACCCCCAGGTTGGACTGCGCACCGGCAAGCCCCTGCTCTGCGGCTTTGCGATACCACGTCAAAGCTTCCTTGTAGTCCTGCGGCACGCCATGACCCTTGTCATACAACACACCCAGGTTGAACTGCGCACCGGCATCCTTCTGTTTTGCCGCCTTGCGGTACCAGGCCGCCGCCTCTTTGTAGTTCTGCGGCACACCCAGACCCTTGTCGTACATCACGCCCAGATTGGACTGCGCACCGGTAAGCCCCTGCTCTGCCGCTTTGCGATACCAGGCCACAGCTTCCTCGTAGTCCTGCGACACACCATAACCCTTGTCGTACATTACGCCCAAATTGAACCGCGCGCCGGCTTCTCCCTGTTCTGCCGCCTTGCGGTACCAGGCCAAGGCTTCTTCGTAGTCCTGCGGCACGCCACGGCCCTTGTCGTACATCACGCCCAAGCTGAACTGCGCACCGGCATCTCCCTGTTCTGCCGCCTTGCGGTACCAGGCCACAGCTTCCTCTTGATCCTGCGGCACGCCATGGCCCTTGTCATACATCACCCCCAGGTTGAACTGCGCGCCGGTTTCTCCCTGTTCTGCCGCCTTGCGATACCAAGGCAAGGCTTTCTTGTAATCCTGCGGCACGCCATGGCCCTTGTCGTACATCACCCCCAGATTGGACTGCGCACCGGCATCTCCCTGCTCTGCCGCCTTGCGAAACCAGGCCACGGCCTTCTTGTAATCCTGCGACACGCCTTGTCCATTGAAATACATCAACCCCAGGTTGGATTGCGCAATGGCAAGCCCCTGTTCAGCCGCCTTGCGGCACCAGGCCGCAGCTTCCTTGTAGTCCTGCGGCACGCCCAGACCATTGCCGTACATCACGCCAAGGTTGTATTGCGCATCGGCATTTCCCTGGTCTGCCAATGGCATCCAATTGCGCACGGCGGTTGCGAAGTCGCCCTTATTGGCAGCCTCCATCCCTTCGTCAAACCCGGCAAAGCACATGCTGGAAACAAACAAGCCAGCTAGCAGCGTAGCCAGAATTACCCTTAATCTCATTTCATCTCCTATTGAACAAGCATGATTCCATATTAAAAATGTAAGGCGGCGGAGCGTGGCATTTGCTTCTGGCTCCTCCCATCCATCGATTTTACCCCACGACCATCACAACCCGGCCCCGCCTATCGGGCCATCGAAATAAATCCCTGATTACTTCCCCGACCTTGCCGCTACATCGCGCAGGAAGGGAAGATATTGCGACCAGCCGGAGATCGGTCCGACATGGGAGAACACCACGATGCCGTGTTTGTCGAGCACGTAGGTCGAAGGGAAAGCGACGGCCATGGTTCGATCGGGAATGGTCTTGCCGTTGGCGAGGGAAAGCTGGTCGGAACTCATATCCTTGACGCCAGAATCGTACAGGGGCAAGGCCAGGCGTTGTTGCTGCGCCCATTTGCTCGCCGTGGCGAAATCCTCGCGCATCTGCAGAAGCACGAATTGCAGGTCGGAGGAGGCACTCAGCTCCTGGTGCAGCTTCTGTAATTCCGGCATCTCATGGCGGCACGGGGTACACCAGGAACCCCAAAAATGAACCACCACCACCTTGCCGCGCAAATCGGAAAGCTTCATGGCCTTGCCGGCAGGACTCCTGATGGCGAGATCGTAGAAACGGTTGCCGCGCTCCTTGCCGGTATAAGCCTTGGCAGCAGCGGCGCGGCTCTGGTAGGGGCCCCACAATGTCGGCCAGGTCTTGCTGTCGAAAACCACCCGGTTGTCCACGGCATAGGGCACGCAAGGCTGCTCACTGGCTTGCTGGCAGGCCAGCGTGGCCGCTTCCAGCGCCGCATCGGCAGTCGTTTCGTCGCCCTTCCATGCCCATGCGCCGCCCGGCGCGATGGCGAAGGCCCGGTGCATGCCGGCAGACAGAAATTCCCTGTAGCCTTCCCTGCCGTGCTTATCGATATGCGGCACAGCCTCGACGTCGCCGGGCTTGGCCGCCAGCGCGGGTGCGCCACAAATCAGCGCCGCAACGGCCAGGATCATCGTGCAAACCTTCATTGCAGCCACCGGCTTATTCTCCGATCAAATGCAACATGACATGGCGTTGTTGCGACTCGTAGCGATGCTCATAAACAAAAACACCCTGCCAGGTGCCCAGCGCCGGCACGCCGTCGGCGACGGGAATGGCGAGATGGATCTGGGTCAGCGCCGTGCGCGCATGGGCGGCCATATCGTCCGCCCCCTCCTGGCGATGATGGAAAATCGGATCGCCATCCGGCACCAGCCGCGCAAAGAATCGCTCCAGGTCGGCCTGCACGGTCGGATCGGCGTTTTCCTGAATCAGCAGACTGGCGGAAGTGTGCCGCATGAACACGGTCAGCATGCCCGAACGGATGCCGCTCGAACGTACCCACTGGCGAATTTCCTGGGTTATCTCACGCATCCCCCTGCCGGAGGTGGAAACTGAAATCTGGTGATGTATCTGACGCATGGGCTATCCACAATAAAAAAACCGGCAAGGATGCATTTTACATCCCTGCCGGCAGATCAGGCCAATCCGTCTTCTCAGGCTTTGCTGAAGCTGAACTTGCCACCCTGAAAATCGACCTTGATGGTGTCCTTGGCGGCAAACTGCCCGGCCAGGATTTCTTTTGCCAACGCATTTTCCAGGTGCGACTGTATCGCCCGCTTCAAGGGCCGTGCGCCAAACACCGGATCGAAGCCGGCAGAGGCCAGTTCGCTGAGCGCGGCGTCCGACACCTCCAGCTTCATCTCCATGGCTTCCAGACGCCGTGTCAGGTACTGCATCTGGATCGCGGCGATGGACTTGATGTGCTTCTCGTCCAGCGCGTGGAACACCACCACCTCGTCGATGCGGTTGATGAATTCCGGCCGGAAGTAATTCTTCACCTCCGCCATCACCGCCAGCTTCACCACCTGGTAATCGTCCCCGGACATCTGCTGGATCATCTGGCTGCCGAGATTGGAAGTCATCACGATCACGGTGTTCTTGAAGTCCACGGTACGGCCCTGGCCGTCGGTCATGCGGCCATCGTCCAGCACTTGCAGCAACACGTTGAACACGTCCGGGTGCGCCTTCTCCACCTCGTCCAGCAGGATCACGCTGTAAGGCTTGCGCCGCACCGCCTCGGTCAGGTAGCCGCCCTCCTCGTAGCCGACATAGCCGGGCGGCGCGCCGATCAGGCGCGAAACGCTGTGCTTTTCCATGAATTCGGACATGTCGATGCGGATCAGGTGATCCTCGGAATCGAACAGGAACCCGGCCAGCGCCTTGCACAGTTCGGTTTTGCCGACGCCGGTCGGGCCGAGGAACAGGAACGAGCCGTAAGGCCGGTTCGGATCGCCCAGTCCGGCACGCGAACGCCGGATCGCATCCGCCACCAGGCGCACCGCCTCATCCTGGCCGACCACGCGCCGGTGCAGCGCATCTTCCATTTGCAGCAGCTTGTCACGCTCGCCTTCCATCATCTTGGAGACGGGTATCCCGGTGGCGCGCGACACCACCTCGGCGATCTCTTCCGCGCCAACTTCGGTGCGCAACAACTGGTGCGCCGGCATTGCCTCCCCGGCGCTATCGGCATGTTTCAATTGCGCCTCGAGCTGCGGAATCTGGCCGTACTGGATTTCCGATACCTGCTGCCAGTCGCCCTTGCGGGTGGCAGCTTCCATCTCCACCTTGAGCTTGTCCAGCGCCTCCTTGATGTGCTGGCTGCCCTGAACCTGCGCTTTCTCGGCCTTCCAGATTTCCTCAAGATCGTTGTATTCGCGCTGCAACCTGGCGATTTCTTCCTCGATCAGCGCCAGCCGCTTCTTCGACGCTTCGTCCTTCTCCCGCTTCACCGCTTCGCGCTCGATCTTGAGCTGGATCAGGCGGCGGTCGAGCTTGTCCATGGATTCCGGCTTGGAATCGATTTCCATGCGGATGCGCGATGCCGCCTCGTCGATCAGGTCGATCGCCTTGTCGGGCAGGAAGCGGTCGGTGATGTAGCGATGCGACAGTTCCGCCGCCGCAATGATCGCCGGGTCGGTGATATCGACGCCGTGATGCAGCTCGTACTTCTCCTGCAAGCCGCGCAGAATGGCGATGGTGTCCTCGACCGAAGGCTCGTCCACCAGCACTTTCTGGAAGCGGCGCTCCAGTGCGGCGTCTTTCTCGATGTATTTGCGGTATTCGTCCAGCGTGGTGGCGCCGATGCAATGCAGCTCGCCGCGCGCCAAGGCCGGCTTGAGCATGTTGCCGGCATCCATCGCGCCTTCCGCCTTGCCCGCGCCGACCATGGTGTGCAACTCGTCGATGAACAGGATGATGCGCCCTTCGTCCTGGCCGACTTCCTTCAATACCGACTTCAGCCGCTCCTCGAATTCGCCGCGATATTTCGCGCCGGCCAGCAGCCCCGCCATGTCAAGCACCAGCACGCGCTTGCCCTTCAAGGTTTCCGGCACCTCGCCATTGACGATGCGCTGCGCCAAGCCTTCGACAATCGCCGTCTTGCCCACGCCCGGCTCGCCGATCAGCACCGGGTTGTTCTTGGTGCGCCGCTGCAACACCTGAATCGCGCGGCGGATCTCGTCGTCGCGTCCGATCACCGGATCGAGCTTGCCTTTTCTCGCCATCTCGGTCAGGTCTACTGTGTATTTCTTCAGCGCCTCGCGCTGGCCTTCGGCATCTGCATCCTGCACGGCTTCTCCTCCCCTGACGGCGTTAATGGCCTGCTCCAGCGCTTCGCGCGCAACCCCGTGTTCTTTCAACAACCGTCCGATTTCACCCTTGTCCTGAGCAGCGCACAGCAGGAATATTTCCGACGCGATGAACTGGTCGCCGCGCTTTTGCGCTTCCTTGTCGGTCAAGTTCAGCAGGTTGTTGAGGTCGCGGGAAATGCTGACATCGCCGCCATGCCCTTCCACCTTGGGCAAGCGTTCTATCGCCTTCGCCAAGGCGGGCTTCAGGCCGCCCACGTTGGCTCCCGCCCGCTGCAGGATCGAGGCCGTGCCGCCGTCATCCTGATTGAGCAGCGCCAGCATCAGATGCTGCGGCTCGATGAACTGGTTATCCTGACCGACGGCAACGCTCTGAGCCTCATTGATGGCTTGCTGGAACTTGGTAGTCAATTTGTCGAAACGCATCACAACCCCTTTGAAATAATTGGTTATGGCCTAGATTGGGGGAATCACTGCAATTTCAAGTAGCCCCCTCAAAGTGGCACAGGGGGCTTCTTTACGCTAAACTCGAACTTGAAAAAAACGACCCCTGCTTCAATTATGGTTCATCTTGCAAAAAACGTTTTCCTGGCCGCTCTGCTATGGGCGACAGCCGTTTTCTGCCCGCCCCTTTTTGCTGCCACGCCTGACCTGCAACTCCCCGGTGGTGCCGTTGTCGAGTTGCGCGCCTTCCCTGCCGCAGGCGATACGCTCCTGCTGTGGCTGGCATGCGACGAAGGGCACGGCAAATGGGAGCCGAAAGCCGCGCAAGCCTTGGCGGCCAGCGGCATCGAAGTATGGTTGTCCGACCTGCTGGGAGCCTATTTCCTGCCGCTGGCCTCGAGCAGCATCAAGCAGATTTCCGGCGCGGAAGTCGCCGCGTTGATCGAGCATGTCCGCGTCCAATCCGGCAAGAAAAAAATTTACCTGGTCGCCGCCGGGCCGGCCTCCTTGCTCGTCCTGCGCGGCGCGCTCGAATGGCAATGGGCGCACCCCGGCAATCCGGCGCTGGCCGGCGGCATTCTGCTCTACCCCGAACTGTATGCCGTCACCCCCGCCCCCGGCATGGAAGCGATGTACGACCCCGAAGTCGGCAGAAACCCGTTGCCGCTGTTCATCTACCATAGCCAGCGCTCGCCGGGGCGCTGGTGGCTGGAACATCTCAAGGTGGAATTAAGAAAGAACGGCCAGCGCGTGGACAGCCTGGTGCTGCCCGGCATCCGTGGTTTCTTCTACAGCCGACTGGACGCCACCCCGGAAGAAAACGCCATGGCGGAACGCCTGCCGGAACTGTTGCAGGATGCGCTTAAACATTTGCAATCGACAGGGAACAAACCATGAAAAAGCTCTTGTTGGGACTGTTATGCCTGCTTCTGGGCATGGGGCAGGCATTCTCCGGGGAATTGAAACCCTATGCCGGAGCCGCCACCCCCGCCCTCCAGCTCAAGGATCTGAATGGCAAGACACACGACCTCAAGGATTATCGCGGCAAGGTGGTGATGGTGCAGTTCTGGGCCAGCTACTGCCCGCCCTGCATCAAGGAAATGCCCTCGATGGTGCGGCTGGAACAAAAACTCAAGGGCAAGCCTTTTGTGATTCTCGCCGTCAACATGGGCGAAACGGACAAGGAAGTGAAGGATTTCCTCGCCAAGGTAAAAACCGATTTCACCATCCTCATGGACAATGACGGCAAGGCGCTGGCCGACTGGAAAGTTTTCGTCGCCCCGTCCACGTTCCTGGTCGATGCCAAAGGCGTGATCCGCTACACCCTGCAAGGCGGCGCCGAATGGGACGCGCCCGAATACGTGGCGAAAATAACGGCTTTGATCAACACGAAATGACCTTCACCGCTCCCGCACTCACTGAAGTCATCGAAAAAAATGTCCTGGCCGCACTGTCCGAGGACATCGGCAGTGGCGACCTGACCGCGCAACTGATTCCACCCGCGCAGGCCGCACACGCCACGGTCATCAGCCGCGATGCCGCCGTGCTATGCGGCACGGCCTGGTTCGATGCCTGCTTCCACCAGATGGATAAGGGCATCGCCATCCATTGGTTCGCTCACGACGGCGAAGCGGTTGCCGCCGGGCAGAAGCTCGCCGAAATCAGCGGCAACGCGCGCGCCATGTTGAGCGCCGAGCGCCCGGCACTGAATTTCCTGCAAACCCTGTCCGCCATCGCCACCGCCACGCAGCAGTATGTCGATGCCATCGAGGGCACCAAAACCAGAATCATGGATACCCGCAAAACCCTGCCGGGCCTGCGCTTGGCGCAGAAATATGCGACCACCTGCGGCAACGGCAAGAACCAGCGCATCGGGCTGTACGACGGTATTCTGATCAAGGAAAACCACATCCTGGCGGCGGGCGGCATCCCCCAAGCGCTGGCGCAGGCTCAACGAATCGCACCGCCCGGCGCGTCGATCCAGGTCGAAGTGGAAAGCCTGAACGAACTGGAACAAGCGTTGAAGGCCGGCGCGAAATTGATCCTGCTGGACAACTTCAGCCTGGAGCAAATGCGCGAGGCGGTCAAAATCGCCGGCGAGCGCGCCGAACTCGAAGCCTCCGGCGGCATCACGCTGGCAACCGTGCGCGCCGTGGCCGAGACCGGCGTACAGCGCATCTCCGTCGGCAGTCTGACCAAGGACGTCAAGGCCGTGGATTTGTCGATGCGCTTCGAATCCCGACCCGAAGATCGCCGCGCATGATCGCGCTAAAGACCACATTCCGCATCCTGATCGGCCCTGCCATCGCCATTGGGCCGGGCAAGGCCGACCTGCTGGAAGGGATCGGTCGCACCGGTTCGATCTCCGCCGCCGCACGCGCCATGAACATGTCTTATCGGCGCGCATGGCTGCTGGTAGACACCATGAACCGCTGTTTCAAACAACCCCTGGTAGCCGCCCAAACCGGCGGCAAAGGCGGCGGCGGCGCACAAATCACCGATCTTGGCCGAGAAATCCTGCATCACTACCGGGAGATGGAACGCAAGACCCTATCCGCCACGGGAGAAGATATGGCCGCGATTCGCAGCCATCTCACCGACACCCCGCCCGAAAATCCTCATTGACTCGCCCCCTTTTTCCGCACAGAATCGGTGCGGTCGTTATATCCAGCGAAACATTCCGGTGCATTTGACTTACCCTCTTCGTTGCCGGCAAAACCGTCGCCAATCCGATGCAAACCGCGGCCAACGGCGCTTGTGTGGATATTTTTGACTGTTGGCACGGCCATTGCTGTAGCACTTTTGGGTGTTTATTTATCAATCGTTATATTTTCATCGATATAGCCAATCATGGAAGCATTGAAATGAAACAGATCCAACTATTCGCCCCACTGCTTGCCCTGACGTGTGCTTTTTCCGCCTACGCCGATGAGGTCAGCGTTGCCGTGGCGGCCAATTTCACGACGCCGATGAAGACCATCGCCGCCGATTTCGAGAAAGACACCGGCCACAAGGCCATACTGGCGTTCGGCTCGACCGGCAAGTTCTATGCCCAGATCAAAAACGGCGCGCCGTTCCAGATGCTGCTGGCGGCTGACGACGAAACTCCTGCCAGGCTGGAAAAAGAGGGCGCGACGGTAGCGGGAAGCCGCTTCACTTACGCCATCGGCGCTTTGGTGCTGTGGTCGGCCAAGCCGGGATTCGTGGACGACAAGGGCGCGGTGCTGGCCAAAGGCGATTTCGAGCATTTGGCGCTGGCCAATCCCAAGCTGGCGCCCTATGGCGCCGCCGCGATGGAGACCATCGCCAAGATGGGCTTGACAGACAAGCTACAGGCCAGGATCGTGCAAGGGGAGAATATCGGTCAAGCCTACCAGTTCGCCGCGACCGGCAATGCCGAGTTGGGCTTCGTCGCCCTGTCCCAAGTGATGAAAGATGGCAAGATCGGCAGCGGTTCCGCCTGGATCGTTCCGGCTGCCATGCATGCGCCGATACGCCAGGACGCAGCGATCCTCGCCAACGGCAAGGGCAATGCCGCCGCCGAAGCGCTGATGAAGTACCTCAGGAGCGCCAAAGCGACGGCGCTCATCAAGTCCTACGGCTACACCGTGGAATAGCCGCTCTACGACAACCGCCATGCTGACCGATTCCGACTATTCCGCCATCCGCCTGACACTGGAGCTGGCTGGCCTGACCACCGCGCTGCTGCTGGTGATTGGCACGCCCATCGCATGGTGGCTGGCGCGCACCCGCTGCTGGTGGAAGGCGCCGGTAAGCGCGGTGGTGACGCTGCCGCTGGTGTTGCCGCCAACGGTGCTGGGCTTTTACCTGCTGGTGGCGATGGGGCCGAACGGCTTTCTGGGGCAATTTAGCCATGCACTCGGATTGGGCAATCTGCCTTTCACCTTTCCCGGACTGGTATTTGCCTCGGTGCTCTATTCCATGCCTTTCGTGGTGCAGCCGCTACAGAACGCCTTCAACGCCATCGGCGACCGCCCGCTGGAAGTGGCCGCGACCCTGCGCGCTTCGCCGCTGGATACGTTTTTCTCGGTGGTGGTGCCGTTGGCGCGACCGGGCTTCATCACCGCCGCCATTCTGAGCTTCGCCCATACGGTGGGCGAGTTCGGGGTGGTGCTGATGATCGGCGGCAATATCGAGGGCAAGACGCGCGTGGTCTCGGTACAAATCTACAACCACGTCGAGGCGATGGAATATGCCGAAGCCCACTGGCTGGCGGGGGGCATGTTGGCATTCTCGTTCCTGGTGCTTCTGGCCGTGAATTTCTTCAACCCGCAAGGCAAACGGGTCTCACCATAATGGCGTCGGAACACATTCCCGCCATCGACGCGCGTTTCCGCCTGGCGTATCCCGGCTTCTCGCTGGACGTGGACATCAAACTTCCCGGACGGGGAGTGAGCGCGCTATTCGGCCCTTCCGGCTCGGGCAAGACCACACTGTTGCGCTGCCTGGCCGGCCTGGAACGGACGCCGGATGGCTATCTCGCGCTGGGTGGCGAAATCTGGCAACAAGGCCCGGCGTTCGTGCCGACCCACCGCCGACCATTGGGTTATGTGTTCCAGGAGGCCAGTCTGTTTCCGCACCTCAGCGTGCGGCGAAATCTGGAATATGGCCTACGCCGCATCGCGGACGGCGCGCGGCGGGTATCGCTGGACAGCGCTATCGAATTGCTCGGCATCGGCCACCTGCTGGAACGCATACCGGATCGTCTTTCTGGCGGCGAACGCCAGCGCGTGGCCATCGCCCGCGCACTGGCGGTGAGCCCCAGGATACTGCTCATGGACGAGCCGCTGGCGGCGCTCGACTTGGCGCGCAAGCAGGAAATACTGCCCTATCTGGAGCGCCTGCACGACGAGCTGGAAATTCCGCTCGTCTACGTCAGCCATTCGCCGGACGAAGTGGCGCGGCTGGCCGACTACATGGTGCTGATGGAAGGGGGGAAAGCCGTGGCAAGCGGGCCGATTCACGAAATGCTGACACGTTTGGACCTGCCCCTAGCTCACGGCGACGAAGCCGGGGTGGTGATCGACACGACGGTAGGCGAACACGACGAAATCTATCATCTCACCCGCCTCGATTTTGCCGGCGGCGGCATCAGCGTCGCCCGCCAGCCTTATGCATTGGAGCATCATGTGCGTTTGCGCATCCCTGCCCGCGACATCAGCCTTGCACTGGAGCGGCACGGCGATTCCAGCATCCTTAACGTCCTGCCGGCCAGTGTGGTGGAAATTGCCGATGAAACGCCCGCCCATGTCATGGTACGGCTCGATGCCGGAGGCGTCCCGCTGCTCGCGCGCATCACGCGCAAGTCCAGCGCCCTGCTCGGACTCAAGCCGGGGATGGCGATTTTTGCCCAGGTGAAGAGCGTTGCCTTGCTGTCTTGAAAAAAGGGGAAGGAAACTCAATGGAACATGAATGGATGAAATCGCTGCCCGCCGAATATGCCGTCGAAATAGTACCGCCCGTAAAGCTGGAGACCTTCGCCGATCCATCGGCATGCTCTGAAAAAAGCCACGGCTACGATTCGGCGAACGAACGCTGCTTCTACCAGCACGCCTATGCAGTCACGACCGAGCGTTTCAATGATGACGACGATTTCACCGAGGTCGTGACCTACTTCGAAAAAGCCCGGGCGTGGCGCCTGAAGGACGGGCGCTGGCTCACCTACCTGTTCCGGGGCGGAGAAGAAGGCGACTGCCGCGAGCGTGCGGCGCCAGCCAGTTATGCCGTGAAGCTTTCCAACCCGTTTCGCTGAGCGGCGCCGGTTACCCGTACACCCGATTACGCCCCGATTCCTTGGCGCGATAAAGCATCTGGTCTGCGGCATCGAGCAGTTCGGATTCTTTCCCCTCCTGGCTCGGAGTGGCCGACGCATAACCGACGCTGATCGTCACCCAGGTTGAGGCGCCCGAATATTCGTGGGGAATTTTCAACGCCTCGATCTGGTTACACAAATTTTCCGCCAGCAACCTGGCGCCTTCGGCGCCGGTTTCCGGCAACAGCACAACGAATTCCTCGCCGCCATAACGCGCCACCAGGTCTCCTGGCCGGCTGACGGTTACGGCCAGCGCCGAGGCGACCTTCTTCAAGCAGGCGTCGCCCACCCCATGGCCGTAGCGATCGTTATAATTCTTGAAAAAATCGATGTCCATCATGATGATAGCCAGCGAAGAACCGGCACGCAGGGCGCGCTTCCATTCCACATCCAGAGCCTCGTCGAAGCGACGCCGATTAGGAATATTGGTCAGGCCGTCGAGCATCGCCATCGATTCCAGCAGGTCGGTCTTCAACTTCAGAGTCAGGTGGTTTTGCACTCGCGCCTTGACGATTGGCAAATGAAAAGGCTTGGAAATGTAATCCACCGCACCCAGCTTGAGACCGAATTCCTCGTCCGCCGCTTCGTTCTTGGCGGTAACAAAGATCACCGGAATTTGCTTGGTGGCGGGATTCTGCTTAAGCCGGATGCACACTTCGAAACCGTCCATTCTCGGCATCATGACATCGAGCAGAATCAGGTCGGGCGGCCCCTGCTTGTCGATCAGATCAAGCGCCGCCTGACCGCTGGTCGCCACCTTGACCCGGTAATCCTCTCTAAGGGCTTCCGCCAGCACCTGAATATTGGTCGGCGTGTCATCCACGATCAGGATCAGGGGTTTGACAATTTCATTTTCCATTAACACTCATCCCTTGAAATCATGGCCGATGGTACAAGCCATGCTATCCAGCGTCGCCAGCGCATTGCCGTAATCGAAATTATCCACATAACGATCAAGAACGCGCAGCTTGCCATGTAAAGACCGGCACTTCAGGAATACACTCAATTCGGCAATCATTTCATGCGGCACGAAATCGTTATTTTCCAGCATAAGCCGTATTTTCCTGAAAACCTCGATCGCGTGCTCCCAATCACATTTTTCGCATTCCTCGGCCAGAGGCGCTTCATCCCGATCCTGAACCGGCACGGCAAGTTGCGCGGCAGCCTCGGCAACCCGCGCCAATGCTGCGGCAAAGCACTCTCGCCCTGTTTGAAGCGAGCCCGACTTTAGTTCCTGTTCGAGCGCTTCGGCGCAAGCATGGAGTTCCACCATCCCCAGGTTTCCGGCTGCGCCCTTGATCGTATGCGCCAGCGCGACAGCCTCATCCATTTCACCGGCCAGGATGAATTTATCCAGTTCATCCGCCGCACCGGCAAACCGCTCGACGAACTGCCCAAGCAATTTCTTGAAAAGAGCCCGCTTGCCGCCCAGCAGATTCAATGCTGCGACCAGATCGAAACCGGGCAATTGATCTGGCAACGATTCATCAACAACCATGACCGACTCGCTCAAGGCCTGAATGCGTTTGCCCGGCCTGATCCACTTCACCAGCGTATTGAGCAAATCTTCCGGCACGATGGGTTTGGCCACATGGTCGTTCATCCCGGCGATGCGGCAAGCCTCCCGGTCCTGTACCATCACGGCGGCAGTCATGGCGATGACCGGCAAATCCCGGAAGCGGGCATCCTGGCGGATGCGTTTCGTCGCCTCGAAACCATCCATCACCGGCATCTGCAAATCCATCAACACCGCATCGTAGGATTCGCGCTGCAAGGCATCCAGCGCCTCCCGTCCGTTATTGGCCAACACGACATGCAAGCCGGAACGTTCCAGCAGTTCCTGCGCTACCTGCTGGTTGATCTCATTGTCTTCCACCAGCAGAATACGCGCCCCCTGGAGGGCTGCCGCCAGATTTTCCGGCGGCAAAGCCGGTTCATCATGGCTGCGCCTGTCATCCCCCTGCAGGCGGATGATGGTATCGAACATCCCGGAAGCCGTCACCGGCTTGGTCAGTATATCGTCCAGGTGAACGTGCTGCCTCCGCACTTCCAGCAACAACTGATCCTTGCTGAACGCCGTCGCCATGATAATCAGCGGCATTGACGGAGCGCCCTTGGCGCGGAGGTTATCCTGCATTTTTCTGGCCACTTCCACCCCGTCCATTCCCGGCATTTTCCAGTCGAGCAGCACCAGCTCAAAAGCAAAGTCGGTGGATAGGTTCTCCTCCAGCAGTTGTAGGGCTTCCGGCCCGGAACTCGCCGCCGAGACTCGGAAACCCCAGGCTTCGAGAAGCTCGCAAAGTAGCTGGCGGGAAATTTCCAGATCGTCCACCACCAGCACGCGCATGCCGCGCAGTTCTGCCGGCGAGCGACCAATCCGTTTCTCCCCGGGGATCGGGAAACGAAGCGTGAAGCTGAAAATACTGCCCTTGCCGAATTCGCTCTCAACCTTGATTTCGCCGCCCATCAAATCCACCAGCCGCTTGCTGATGGCGAGTCCCAGCCCGGTACCTCCGAATCGCCGGCTGATGGAACCATCGGCTTGGGTGAACGCCTCGAACAAGTGCCCGGCCTGTTCGGGCGTCATGCCGATGCCGGTATCCTGCACCGCGAACCGCAAGGTGGCGGAACCGTATTTTTCGGTTACCAGTTCCACCTTGACGTGAACCATTCCGGCATCGGTAAACTTCACCGCATTACCTACCAGGTTGTTCATTACCTGGCCGAGGCGCAACGGATCGCCCAGCAGGATTTGCGGCACGTTGCGCGCCACATCGAACACCAGTTCCAGACCTTTTTCCTCGGCCCGAATATTGAACAGATTGACGACATTCTCCAGCACTTCCTCCAGGGAGAATTCCACCGAATCCAGTTCCAACCGCCCCGCCTCGACCTTGGAATAATCGAGGATGTCGTTGATGATGGAAAGCAGCGCCTTGGACGAAATATGTATCTTGCGGCAATAATCGCGCAGCTTGGGTGGCAGATCCAGGCCCAGAGCCAAGTCGGAGAGACCGATAATGGCGTTCATCGGTGTGCGGATTTCATGGCTCATGTTGGCAAGGAATTCGCTCTTGAAACGGCTGGCCTTTTCTGCCGCGCCCTTCGCCTCGACCAGTGCGCCCTCGGCGCGCCGAAACTCCGATACGTCATGCACCAGCACCAACAGGTGCGGCTCACCGCCGCTGATAAAAGGAGTAAAATCATAGTCCAGCCAGACTTCCTTGCCGGAAGAGGTAAAAGTATGCACCTCCCTGGTTCGGGATGTATTTTCCTGCAGCGCCTGCAGCGCCGTATCCAGAAGACCGGAAGTTTCCCAGTATGGTAACTGGCGGAAATTTTCCTGCAGCAAACGATCCTTGATTACGCCAAGAATATTGGCGGCGGCCTGGTTAACCGAGACGCACGGACCCGATGCGCGGAACACCTCGATGCCCAACGGGGATTCTGAAATGATTTTCTGGTTGAAATCGAGCAAATCGTTAAGCTGGGCCTCCGCTCGTATTTTCTCGGTAATATCCCGCACGAACACCACGATCACGCCGCCGCGCACCTCCATGTATTTGGCGCTGATCTCCACGTCGATCAGGTGACCATCCTTGTGCCGATGTTGCGATTCGAAACGGTCTCCGCCCCCCTCGATCACCGCCCGCATATGTAGATGCACATCGTCCAGGTCTTCATTGGCATCGAGATCGGATATCCGCATTTGCAGCAGCTCTTGCCGGCTATATCCGCTCATTGCGCAATACGCCTGGTTGACATCAAGCAGACGGGCATCCTGCGTCGAAGCGATCCAGAAACCATCTGCGGTGGTTTGCAGAATCGTCTTGAATTCTGCTTCGGCCTGTTTGCGCTCGGTGATGTCGCGGGCCACGGCCAGGATGGTGTTCTTGCCTTCCAGAGTGAACAGGTGCGCACTGACTTCCACCGGAATGCGCTTGCCGTTCCTGGTCACGTGACACTGTTCGAAGATGGCGTGGTGATTTTTCTGGAGCTGCTGAATGATTTGGTCGAGGTCAGATGGAAAATCAGGCGCATCGACATCGCCCGGAGTCATCTGCATGAGTTCTTCGTGGGTATAACTCAGGCGCTGACAAGCGACGTCGTTGACTTCGATAAAATGGCCCAAGCCGCCATCCGGCTGGATTTCAAGTACAAAAATGGCATCGCTGCCGCTGTTAAACAGCAGACGGAAGCGCGCTTCGGACTCCTGCAACGAAGAGATGGACTGTTCCAGCGCCTGTTCCCGTTCGCTGATGGAACGCGTCATATCGCCCACGGCATCGGCCACTTCTCCGATTTCGTCGAAATAACCTTTTTTGGCGTTATTCAACTTGACCTGCATGTCCTCGCCGGGCTTTCGCGTCGAGGAAAAAACAACCACCGCTCCGCCCAGTTCGGTAATGCGTTTGGTCTGGCGAATCAGCCAACTGCCAAGGGTAAACCACAGGATCAGGGCGTCCAGAATGGGGATCAAGCTCATCCCCAAGGATATTTCGGTATTCGTGAACAAGGGCTTTACCGGCGCCTCCAGATGCAAACGTATATCATCGTCCGCCTGTCCGTTCCACGTCAGATCCCGACTTTCCGCCATCTCCATCGCCCTGCCCTGACGCAAACGGTCAATCTCAACCTGCCCGCCAGAACTGGACACAGGAATTCCATCATGGAACAAGCTCAATGTGATGCCCGGTGCGCTGATTTGTCTGAGCAAGGCATTGTCCATGCGGAAGAAAAGTGCAATCGTCCCCATACCCTCCTTGTCACCCAGCCATATCTTGTCCTCGAATACCCGATACACCTGTCCATCATCGGGGTTGAGATAGTGCTCTCCATCTATGCCGGCAGCCGCCGAGAGAGACGGCAGCGAGATATCTTTGCCGAAATCAAAAACTTTTTTCCCGATTTTATTCTGTACAACTAGATAATTGAAGCGCCGATCCGTACCCTGAACGGTAATGAATGCTTGCAGGTTATCACGCGCGGTGGCAGGATCTTCAAGCATCCGAGTGAACTCAAGGCGCACCCTGAAATCGCGGCTCTGAAGCTCCCAGTCGCGTTCGACCTGAGCCACCCGTGCCTTATAAAATGTGACCAGGTCTTCCGCCCGTTCGTGAGCGGCCTTGTTTAGCGCGGCCTGGTAAAGGCTCGCCGAGGTGAATGCAATCAGCGTGACGAACAATCCCAGGCTCAGCAGCAGGCGGAACGCGACCTGGCGGGAGATGGAACGGTGTTTGATCATTTACCTTGTCCCGCCCAGCGGGCATCGATCATGCTTTCCACCTTGAGGGCTTTGGCAGCGGCGCTGCTGTCCGGGTCGCCGTGAAAAAAGTCGTTGGTTTCCTTCAACTGGGCGGCGGAAAACTTGCCATCGCGGCTAAATGCCCTGGGGTAATTCTTCAAGGACAGGAGCAAGGCATTGCGTTCTTCCGGATCGCTGACACCCAGCGCGTCCACCACCTGTTCCGGTGTGTGGCTGGCAATCCAGACCAGGCTTTTTTTCAGCATGCGCGTCATTTTCTCCACCTTTGCCGGTTCCCTCGCAATTACATCGCTACGTGTTTCCAGGGCGGCATGAAGAAAATTGATACCCTTGATCCCTTTTACCGTTTCCGGTCTAGCCAGGTGGGCGAGGAAATAAACCTTGTTGTCCGCCAACAGACGCGAAGCGAAAGGCTCGTCACCCACTACGGCATCGGCGACCCCGGAAATCATCAACGACGATTGCTCCACCCAACTTTGTCCGGCAGGCACGAT
The DNA here is from genome assembly GCA_021373185.1 of Betaproteobacteria bacterium. GTDB lineage: Bacteria > Pseudomonadota > Gammaproteobacteria > Burkholderiales > Sulfuricellaceae > Sulfuricella. The sequence goes on from JAJFTF010000051.1 coordinate 125,610, forward strand.
GCGCACGGTATCCGGTGATACGCCACCGGATTTGAGCAGCAACTCGGCCAACTGCTGCGATGTGGTCTTGCTGGCTTTGGTGCTGGTGTTCACCCCGATCACCTTGCCTTTGAGATCGGCGATGCGCTTGACCTTGTCTTTAAGGCCGGCGCGCACCATCAGCACGAACAGCGGCGCATCGTCCACCGGCATGATGACCACCACGTCGCCGCCGTTGGCGCGCAACGACATCGCAGCGGGAACTCCAGCCACGGAAAAATCGGCGTTGCGGGTGACCAGATTATTCATCGCGACAGCCCCGCCGCCAGTGTGAATGAGGTGCAGGATTACGCCTTCCTCCTTGTCCGCGCCGATTTTCGGGATCAGATCAACTGGCAAATAGGAAATATTGCGTGGACCGGGTGCACTAAGGGTAATCTGTATCGGTGCTGTGTCGGCTTGAGCGGGAAGTGCGCACGACAGTGTGACTAATAAAAGTAGTGCGCGGACAAAACCTGTTTTTCTGCTGGTGTGGAGCGACATTTTAATTCTCCTTGTCGAGTATAAGATTTTGCTTTCCCAATGCTTAATACTAGCAGTAGGAGCGGGCTTGCCCGCGATCAACCCGTTACCCAGGACTGTTCGCGGGCAAGCCCGCTCCTACAGGCCCGCGTTCCACAAAACCAAATCAAACCACGAACCAGAAGAGTTACGGGTTGCGGAAAGTATCCAGCACGTCTTCCTCGAACTCCCGCGCACCCTCTTCACTTAAACCAATCTCATCGAATACTTGCTGCCGCATTTCCGGCCATTGGTCATCGGGTAACTGATGCATGACATGCAGAAGATGACGCGCCATCTGGAGTATCGACACCATGGTCAGCGCGGCATGGCCAACATGCAGCCTGTCGTGATGGAAACGCACGGCCTTGCAGATGAAATCCGGCAAACCCCAATGCTTGGCCACCAGGGAACCTACCACGGTGTGATCGGTATTGAAGCGCCGGTCTTCCTCCCTGAAATTCGGCCAATTGACCCCCTGATTCAAGCGGAAGGCCCGGCAATACTCCGGGAAGCGCTGCATCAGTATCGGCACGCCGCATTCGTGAAACAGCCCGGCCATGTAAGCCTGATCCGGCGCAATGTTGCAAGCCGAAATCTGCTTGCTGGCAATGATGGCGCTGAGCGTCGCAATTTCGCCTGATCGTTCCCAGAATTTATCGTAGATCGGCTCATGCCCGCCCAATACCTTGCGCAGCGATACGCCCTTGATGATGTTGACCACCTGCGTCAGCCCGATAATGGTGATGGCTTTGGTGATGTCTTCCACTCGTGAGCGCGGCTTGTAAAACGATGAGTTGACGACCTTGAACACGGCGGCAGTCAGCCCGACATCCTTGCCGATCAGGTTACCGATGGCCACCAGGCTGTTTCCCGGACGGTTGATCAACTTGTCGAGTTCCAGCAGGATAGTCGGTTGCGGCGGAATGCCGACCCCGCTACCGAGAATGGCGTCGATCTGCTGCTGTTCGCTGGTGTTGATTGTGGGTTCCATTAAGATATGTTCCTGTCGTGAATTCGGTTACGGAAGATCATATTCCGCGTAGCGCCCACCACCAACCGGTGAGCGTAAAAAAAGACAGCATGATCCCCACCGCCACCATCAGGTTGGCCAACTGGGGATCGAGGTCGTGCTCGGTCGCAATGATTGCGGCGGTAATCATCGGTGGCATTGCCGCCTCGAACAGCGTCACCTGCGCCACCAGCCCTTTTGCGCCCAAAACGCCTGCCAGCAACAGGTACAGCACAAAGGGCGCGAGCAACAGCTTGAACGCCAATCCTAGCACGAGATTCCGGCCATTGCCTGCAAGATGGCCGAGCCGCAATTGGAACCCCACCGAAACCAGCGCCAGTGGCGCCAAGGTATCGCCCAAACGCTTCAGTACCGCCACAGCCCACACCGGGTAATCGACCGGAATCAACACCAGCGCCACGATCAGCGCAATGAAAGGCGGGAACAGCACGATCTTGCGCAGAATCGTGCGCGCGTCCGGCGCACCGCTTGAATAAAGCCCTGCAGTGATGATACCTAATGTGGAGAGGGTAAGAAAGGAGCCGAGCTGGTCGGCGACGATGCCCGCGGCCAGCCCTTCATGGCCATAGAAGGTTTCGATCATCGGCAGGCCGAGGAAAGAGGTATTTCCCAGCCCACCGGTCAACATCAGTGCGCCGGTCGTTGGTCTTGAAAGATGAAGGGCTCTTCCCGCTACCCAGAAGAATCCGGCTCCCAGACCGAAATGCAGCCACGCCATGATGGCCGCGTAGGCGAATTCCGGCTCCAGACGGATATCGTGAATATAGAGCAGCGTCAGTGCCGGCAACGAGATATGGATGATGAAACTGTTCAGCGCGGCAGGTGCGCTGGCCGGCATCCTGCGCGTCTGATGCAGGGCCACGCCAAGCAGGAAGCAGGTGACGAGAAGAATGAGGTTGGTCATTGCCTGCAGGGGATCAGCTTAGCGCAGAGACCCGAAGGCCATCTGCGCCAGGAATTTAGCCGGTGTGGGACACGATAAAACGCTTGATCGCTTCGGCATCGGAGTTCATCACCTCGAATCGTTGCGGTAGTTTTTCAATGCCGACCAGGTCTGCCGGGCGTTCCGGCTCGCGGCCCACCGCTTCGCGAATGGTTTCGTCGAACTTGGCCGCCAGCGCGGTTTCCAGGCAGACCAGCGGCACGCCGACCTCGCGATGTTCGATGCCGACCTTGAAACCGTCTGCGGTGTGAGTGTCGATCATCACGCCGTATTGCTCGTAAATCTGACGGATGGTTTTCAGGCGATCGGCATGGCTGCTTACGCCGGAGGTCATGCCGAATTCACCGACCTTGGCGAAATACGGTGTCTTGGCGAGGTCGAAGCTGCCGCCGCCATCCACCTGCTGCCACAGCGCCTTGACGATGGCCGGGTCGCGCCCTACCAGATCGTAGACGAAGCGCTCAAAATTGGATGCCTTGGAAATGTCCATCGAGGGACTGCTGGTATGCGAAGTTTCTGGCCGGGGGCGGTAAGCTCCGGTGCGGAAGAACTCGTCGAGCACGTCGTTCTCGTTGGTGGCGACGATCAGTTTTTTGATCGGCAGGCCCATCTGCCGGGCGATATGGCCGGCGCAGACATTGCCGAAATTGCCGGACGGCACCGAGAACGATACTTTCTCGTCGTTGTTCTTGGTCACTGCAAAATAGGCCTTGAAGTAGTACACCACCTGGGCCGTCACGCGCGCCCAGTTGATCGAATTGACCGCGCCGATCTTGTGTTTTGCCTTGAATTCGAGATCGTTGGAAACCGCCTTGACGATATCCTGGCAATCATCGAAAACGCCCTTCACCGCAATATTGAAGATGTTCGGATCTTGCAGCGAATACATCTGCGCAGTCTGGAACGGGCTCATCTTGCCGAGCGGCGACAGCATGAACACCTTCACGCCCTTTTTGCCGCGCATGGCGTATTCCGCCGCCGAACCGGTATCGCCGGAAGTGGCACCGAGAATGTTGATCTCGGCATTGTCCTTGGCCAGCGCATACTCGAACAAATTGCCGAGCAACTGCATCGCCACGTCCTTGAAGGCCAGCGTCGGGCCGTTGGACAATTCCAGGATATGCAGGCCCGGCTCCAGCGTCTTTACCGGGGTGATGTCGTCGCTGCGGAACGTCGCCGCGGTATAGGTCTTGTCGACAATGACCTTGAGATCGGCAGCGGGAATATCGTCGGCGAAACGGCGGATCACTTCGAATGCCAGCTCGCGGTAGCCCATGTCGCGCATCGCGGCCAGATCTTCCTTGCTGACCTTGGGATAAGCCTCGGGTATGGTCAGGCCGCCATCGGTGGCGAGGCCGCCGAGCAGGATTTCGGTAAAAGTCTTGGGCGGCATGCCGCCACGAGTGCTTAGATATTTCATAGTTAAACCACCAAATTGCCGTTGATCCTAAAAACTGCTTTTAGCCACAGATAAACACGGATTAACACAGATAAAACAATGCGTTGCATAGCGCTCAGCATTCACCAGAAAAGTGCACAAGATGCGAAACACACTCAATAATTATCCGTGTAATCCGTGGCTGAATTGCTTTTTCAGGTTGATTTAGTTCGATCCCAGTTCTTCCAGCCGAATCCGCGTCACCTTGCCGGAAATCGAGGACAGCGCCTCGATTTTGGCAATCGCCTGGTTGATGAATTTCTCCACGGTTTCGTGGGTCAGCAGGATCACGTCTGCCTGTTCCTCGCCTTCCGACGGCTCTTTCTGGATCATGGCATCGATCGAGATGCCGAGATCGGCCAGAATGCGTGTCACATCGGCCAGCACGCCGGGCTTGTCGAAGGCCTTGAGGCGCAGGTAGTAGGAGGTGCGCACTTCGTCTATCGGCAGGATCGGCGCGTCGGACAGCGCATCCGGCTGGAACGCGAGGTGCGGCACGCGATGTTCCGGGTCGGAAGTCAGCATCCGCGTGACATCCACCAGATCGGCCACCACCGCGCTCGCGGTCGGCTCGGCGCCGGCACCGCGACCATAGAACATGGTTGCGCCGACGGCATCGCCCTTCACCAGTACCGCGTTCATCACGCCTTCGACGTTGGCGATCAGGCGCTTGGCCGGGATCAGCGTCGGATGGACGCGCAGCTCGATGCCCTTGTCGGTGCGCTTGGCGATGCCGAGCAGCTTGATGCGGTAGCCGAGCTGTTCGGCGTAGACGATGTCGTCTTTGGTCAGCTTGCTGATGCCTTCGGTGTAGGCCTTGTCGAACTGCATCGGGATGCCGAAGCCGATTGCCGCCATGATGCTGAGCTTGTGCGCGGCATCGACGCCTTCGATGTCGAAAGTCGGGTCGGCCTCGGCATAACCGAGGCGCTGCGCTTCGGCCAGCACGGTATCGAAGGCCAGTCCCTTGTCGCGCATCTCGGTCAGGATGAAGTTGGTGGTGCCGTTGATGATGCCGGCAATCCATTCGATGCGGTTGGCGGTAAGGCCTTCGCGCAATGCCTTGATGATCGGAATGCCGCCGGCCACTGCGGCTTCAAAAGCCACCATCACACCCTTGTCCTGCGCCGCCTGGAAAATTTCATTGCCATGCACGGCCAGCAGCGCCTTGTTCGCAGTGACCACGTGCTTGCCGTTGGCGATTGCCTGCAGCACCAGATCCTTGGCCAGGGTGCAGCCGCCGATCAACTCGACGACGATATCGATATCCGGGTTGTTCACCACCGCCATCGCGTCAGTGGTGATCTCCAGGTCGTTGCCGGCAATCTTGCGCGCCTTTTCCAGATCGCGCACCGCCGCCATTTTCACCACGATGTCGCGCCCGGCACGGCGGGTGATTTCCTTGGCGTTGCGCCGCAATACCGTGAGGGTGCCGCCGCCGACAGTGCCCAGACCTAACAGACCTACATTGATGGGTTTCATATTGATTTCTTTTTGTCTCAAATTTTAAATTCTAAAATCAGCCACGGATTAACACGGATCTACACAGATAGGGCGCGATATTCAAATTGTCGCCGAGATGAAATCGTTTGTTTTTATCCGTGTAAATCTGTGTACATCCGTGGCTAAACTGTTTTTTATTACGTCCCGTGCCGCTTGCGGTAGCCTTCCAGAAAGCGCGCAATGCGCCCGATGGCTTCGGTGAGGTCGTCCATGTTGGGCAGGAACACCACCCGGAAATGGTCGGGATGCGGCCAGTTGAAGCCGCTGCCCTGCACCAGCAAAACTTTTTCTTCGAGCAGCAGTTCGAGGATGAATTCCTGGTCATCGGTGATCGGGTACATTTTCGGGTCGAGCCGGGGGAACAGGTACATCGCCCCTTTCGGCTTGACGCAAGTAACACCCGGAATGTCGGTCAGCAGTTTCCAGGCCAGGTCGCGCTGCTTGGCGAGACGTCCGCCGGGCGCGACCAGGTCGTTGATGCTCTGGTAGCCGCCGAGCGCGGTCTGGATGCCGTATTGCGCCGGCACGTTGGCGCACAACCGCATCGAGGCGAGCATGGTCAACCCTTCGATATAGTCCTTGGCATGGCGCTTTTCGCCCGACACGATCAGCCAGCCGGCACGATAACCGGCGGCGCGGTAATTCTTCGACAGGCCGTTGAAGGTAATGAACAGCACATCGTCGGCCAGCGAAGCAATCGAGGTGTGGGTCTCGCCGTCGTACAGCACCTTGTCGTAGATTTCGTCGGCGTAGATGATGAGCTGGTGCTGGCGCGCGATCTCGACGACCTCCAGCAGCAGCTCCTCCGGGTATAGCGCGCCGGTCGGGTTGTTCGGGTTGATCAGCACGATCGCACGGGTATTCGGGCCGATTTTGCCGCGAATGTCGTCGAGGTCGGGCAGCCAGCCGGATTGCTCGTCGCACAGGTAATGGCGCGGCGTACCACCGGCCAGGGTCACTGCCGCCGTCCATAGCGGATAGTCCGGCGCCGGCACCAGCACTTCGTCGCCGGTGTCGAGCAGGCCCTGCATTGCCATCACGATCAGCTCGGACACGCCGTTGCCAATGTAGATGTCTTCCATCTGCACGTCGCGAATTTTCTTTTGCTGGGTATAGTGCATGATCGCCTTGCGCGCGGCGAACAGCCCTTTGGATTCGGAATAACCCGAAGCATTGGGCAGGTTGTGAATCACGTCCTGGAGGATTTCCTCCGGCGCTTCAAAGCCGAACGGCGCCGGGTTGCCGATATTGAGCTTGATGATGCGATGACCATCCTCCTCCATCTGCCGGGCGCGCTCCATCACCGGGCCACGGATGTCGTAGCAGACGTTTGCGAGCTTGGTGGATTTAAGTACAGGTTGCATGGCCTCGAGCCCCTTCTTTCGCTGGCGGTGTTGTCGCTTCACAGAATCGGCTTAATCGAAATTGGCTTAAAAGGTATAATCTTACCCGACCACCCCTTGTCCCGCAATTGAAAGGCCTGCCTTGAAGCTCCATCTGGACAACGCCGCCGGATTAAACCTGTTCACCGGCTACGATGCCGATTACGTCGCCGTCAACCGCCAGCGCTACCAGACCAGCCTGATCGTGCTGCCGGACCGGATCGTTGAGAACTGGCCACCGCGCGATTTCGCGGCACTTGAAGCGACGCACTTCGAATTCATTCTGGAGTTCCAGCCGGAGATCGTGCTGTTCGGCACCGGCGATACTTTGCGCTTCCCGCATCCGAGCCTGACCGAGGCACTGACTCGTGCGCACATCGGCATCGAGGTGATGAACAATCCGGCGGCCTGCCGCACCTACAACATTCTCGCGGCGGAAGGCCGCAAAGTGGCTGCAGCGCTGCTGCTGCGCTAGATATGTAGGTTGGGTTAGGCGCGGGGGTTTGCGCCGTAACCCAACCTACATGATTAGGGGAAAATTTCGCTGAAGCTGCCGATGGCGTCGAACTCTTCGACGTTCTTTTCCGGCTGACGCGTATCCGGCTGGCGCACCGCCAGCAAGTGGGCGATGCCGTAATTTTTCGCCGAACGCAACACAGGCAGGCTGTCATCCACCAGCAAGGTATGGGCGGCATCAAAGCGTTCCACGGCCTGCAGCCTATCCCAAAACTCCGGGTGCTCCTTGGGCACGCCGATGTCGTGGGCGCAAACCACTGCATCGAAATAACCTTCCAGGCGGGTCTTGCGCATCTTCAGCGCCAGGCTCTTGTGATGGGCGTTGGTCACCAGCACATTGCGACGGCCACTGGCCTGCACCGCTTCCAGAAAACCGGTGACATGCGGATGCACCGCAATCAGGTGTTCCACCTCGGCCTTGAGCCGTGCAATGTCCAGATCCAGCTCGCGCGACCAGTAATCCACGCAATACCAGTCCATGGTGCCCGCTACCTTGCGATAGCCCGGCGCCAGCACATTCTGTGCCGCCTCATGGCTCAGGCCGTGTTTCTCGGCATAGCGTCGCGGCACATGTTCCAGCCAGAAATAATTATCGAAATGCAAGTCCAGCAGAGTGCCGTCCATGTCGAGAAAAACACTCTGAATAGAAGGCCAGTCAAGCATCTATATTTCTTCTCATGACCCGGCGACAGGATTTATCACCCGGTCGACAGTGGCGAGCAGCTTGCCGATCTCGACCGGCTTGGACACATAATCGGCAAAACCGGCTTCCAGCAAAAGAGTGATTTCGCGCGGGGATTCGCCGACGCTCACGGCAACAACCGGGATGGAAGATAGAGCCACATCCTCCCGCAACATGCCCAACGCCGCCAAGCCGCTCATGCCCGGCAGGTTCAATTCCATCAATATGGCGTCTGGCTTGACGCCGTTCAAAAGCGCCATCCCCCGCTCCGCTGTCGAAGCCGAAATCAGTCTGATACCAGGGCGCTGTTTTTTCAGAATATCGGTCACCAATGCCAGATCAGCCTCGTCGTCCTCAACGTACAACAAGGTATGGGTGGCATGCACATGCGACCCGCCCTCGGCCTCTTCGACAACCACTTCCGGCTCCATTTGCCCGGACTGTTCCGGCAGGTCGATCCAGAAGGTAGTACCCTCGCCCACACAGCTTTCAACCCCGATTCCGCCGCCCATCAGTTCCATCAGCCGCTTGGCGACAGCCAGTCCGACGCCCGTGCCCTGAACCTGGGATTTATCCGCGTCCAGCCGGTTAAATGGAACAAACAATTCGCTCAGTTTCTCTTCCGGAATACCGGCGCCGGTATCTCTGATGCTGACTCTCAGCAGATCACCTTCCAGATGCGAACATTCCAGCGTGATCGAACCGCCCTCGCGGTTGTATTTAACCGCATTGGACAGCAAGTTGAGCAACACCTGTTTCAGGCGGGTACGATCGACCCGGACAAGCATCTGAGCACAACTGGATACCCGATCTTCTATCGAGATATGACGTTCATTCGACAACGGCGCGATCAGATCGATACACTCCTGCAATGCTTGATCCAGCGCCACCGTTTCCACATGCAGCTGCATCTTGCCCGCCTCGATCCTCGCAAGGTCGAGCACTTCATTGACCAGTTCCAGCAAGTGCCAGCCGGCCTTGGCAATGTGCTTGACGCTGACATCCTGAGAAGCGGTCAGCGGTTCGGTCGGATCGCTTTCCAGCAATTGGGCAAAACCCAGGACGGCATTGAGCGGCGTGCGCAGTTCATGGCTCATGCGCGACAGAAACTCAGACTTGGCGCGGTTGGCCTGCTCCGCCGACTCTTTGGCATGCAGCAATTCCTGCTCGACCTGTTTGCGACTGGTAATATCGTGGTTGATCGCCAACATGCAGCGCTCACCATGGAATTCGACGACTTCCGCCGATAGCAGGACATCCCGCATGCTGCCGGATTTCGAGCGGAATACCACCTCGTAATCGCGCAAGTGGCCATAATGCAGCAACTGGGCGACCATCTTGTTATATTTATCGGGGTCAGACCAAATTCCCAACTCCAGCGCTGTTCGACCAATGGCTTCTTCAGGCTGGCACCCGGAAAAATGGGTGAACGCATCGTTAACCATGATAAATTTGCCATCCGACAGGCTGCTGATGGTGAACACTTCCGGGCTGGCATTAAATGCCTGCGATATCCGCGCCTCCGAGGCTTTCAACCGATCCATGGCGCGCCGGTTATCATCGGCCAGACGCAGCGCCTTGATGCCATAGGCAAGATTCCCTGTCAGCTCGGACAACAAACCAATTTCTTCCCGATCGAAACCGTTGATGGTTGAGGTGTAAACAGCCAGCATGCCAATCGAAACATTGTCGAGCAACAGTGGCAACGCCATGACTCCGGCAAAGCCATGTTCCTTTGCCTCGTTGTACCAGGGCGACATGACGGGATCGCTGAAAATATCCTGAATCACCCGGTACCGGCCCGTCCGTATCGCCTCGCCGACTGGCCCCCGACCATGTTCATCGTCGGCATCCCAGATAATCCTTGCCTTGTCCAGGCACGTCGCATCCATTCCCGCCACCGCGATCGGCAGCACGGTTTTCTCAATATCATGCAGGGTCAATCCCACCCAAGCCATGCGATAACCGCCGGTTTCCACGCAGATCCGGCAAATTTCCTGTAGCAGATCATTTTCATTATCGATGCGCACCAACGCCTCATTACATGCATTCAGAGTTTTCAGAGTGCGGTTGAGCTTGACCAGCGCCGTCCCCGCCTGTTTGCTCGCTGAAATGTCGGTGCGAATCGCCACATATTGATAAGGTTTTCCTGCGCCATCCAGAAAAGGAACGATCGTGGTGTTCACCCAGTAAAAGCTGCCATCTTTTTTGCGATTCTGAATTTCGCCCCGCCACACCTCTCCTCGTGCTATGGCCTTCCACATCTCGGCAAAAAAACTTTTCGGATGGTAACCGGAATTGAGCAGGCGGTGATCCTGTCCCAGCAGCTCTTCGCGTGCATACTGGCTGATCTCGCAGAATTTATCGTTGACGTAAGTGATTCTGCCGCTACGATCGGTAATCGCAACGATCGAGTGCTGATCCAGAGCGAATTTCTGGGACTCCAGTTCCTGCAAGGTTTTTTCAAGCATCAGCGAGTGTTCCGACAACTTGGCCTCGAACAATCGACGCTCTGCGATTTCAACCTCCATTTGCTGGTTGATTTCGGACAAGGCCTCTGTGCGTTCGTTGACCCGCTGTTCAAGCTCATCATTGGAACGCAAAACCTCCTTGAAGCTGCCTCCCAGCCCAGCCGCCATGTCGCTGAAATTTTCGACCAGCGTATCGACTTCGGCAATCGGACTGGCGGGCAGGTGCAACTCATCCCCTTCAATCACTTTCATCCTGAGACTGGTCGATGCCTCCGCCAGCTTGGCCAGCGGACTGGTCAGCCTGCCGCTAAAGAACCGGCCAAACAAAAAGGCCAGCAGGACGATCCCCAGCGTCAGCGAGAGTGCGCCGGCAAGGGATTTCCGGATTGCGTCCTGATAGGATGCGGCAGGAATTTCCACCAGCAGCACCAGGTTGCCGCTGCCCGGAAGCGGCGTTTCCATCTCATAATTGAAGTCTTTTCCGTGAGAAATGTCCGCCATTTCATCCCGACGCACATCCTCCTGTTTCTCCGGGTGGATCGCCCGCAAGCTGACATTCCGACCATGTGCATGAACCCGTCCGGGCAATAGCTCGCCATGCGACGCAACAACGATCCGCCCGGATTCAAGCAAAGTGATCCGCAGCTCGCCGTTACGCGAATGCCGCCACAATATCCGGGCAATCCGCGAATAATCGGAGGTCGTCAGTTTGCCCTCCTGCAACCCGGCATCACCCGCCAAATCATTGAATACCGCCACGGTAGCGATTTCAAATTCCCTGACAAGCCCACCCTCCACAATCGCATGCTGCTGGCGAATGCTCACGACAGTCAGAAGCAATGCCGGCACGAGCGCCGACGACACCAGCAGGGTAAATACCACTCGGCGCAACGGTATCTTGTTTTCTTCAGTGAATGACCAGCCAAGCAAAGCCGGGAGCTGGAGTATCAGGCCGGCAAGAAAGGCGTTGATGATGCCGTTGACGCCATTGCGCAGAACGAAATAGATCGCAACGCCATCGCCGCCGAAGTGGCGATGGAGCAGCCAAGTAGCCGGCATGCCGACAAGCACCCAGTAAATGCCACTCAACAATGCCACGTTATACCGGGAAAAACGATAGGCCAAGCCCACTGCCAGCGCTTCCGCACCGAACAGAATCAGCCAGATGGGCTGATGCCCGGAGAGCGCAAAGGGAAGGACGGAAATCGCCGCAACAACCATTCCCCATGCGGGACCAAAAAGACGAATGGCCAGCAGGACGGCGATACTGCCAAAAAGGTACTCGGTGCCGGGAAAGAGACGCAGGGTGAAATAATTACCCGACGCTCCAGCGATAATCAGTAACAGCAAGGCCACAACGGATTTTGCAGAAAGCTTCTGTATTTCTGATGGATATTGCATTGCCGTCATATTTTCTCTTGATTGATTGGCCCGCTTGGTATGTAATTATGAAATCAGAAGATACCGCAATGCAAACAACTTTAATATCAACAGATAACGGTCTGCTTTAATTCAGGAAGATATTCGAACTTCGAATAAAAAAATAATAAGCCATGTCAAAATATCTGCCTTCAAAATCAACGCGTTACTTCATCAACGGCATGGCCATCGGCATTGCCATTTTCCTGATTGTCGTACTGTTTGCATGGTATACGGAGTCGATCGCCCGCTTTAGCGACCTGATGTCTTTGCTCCGCGACCCTCATGTTTATCTGATCGGCACCGTTTATTTCGGCTGGATGGTGGTTTTTCTCGTTACCCTGAAACGCTTCGAAGTGCAGGTCTCCAAGGAATGGAAATCAGCCGATACGGAAATCAGCGACCTCAGCCACCGCACCCATGAGTTATTCACCCAGCTTTCCACCGAATTTACCGAGCAAATGACGATCACCAACTCGGAAATCGCCCAAATGCAGGATCTGCTGCGCGATGCCATCGACAAATTGCTGACCAGTTTTACCGGCATGCAGGACAGCACGCGCAAACAGCAGGATCTTGCGCTGGAAATGACTTCGCACCATGAGGGTAACAACAATACGGTCAGTTTCGAGGATTTTGTTCACGAGACCTCCGAAACCCTGACCCAGTTTGTCGATTCGATCATCGAAACCAGCAAGACCGGCATGGAACTGGTATCCATGATGGACAACATCAGCGCCGATGTGGAAAAAATTGTCGGCGTACTCAGCGAAATCGAGTCGATCTCCAAACAGACCAACCTCCTCGCGCTCAACGCAGCAATCGAAGCCGCTCGCGCCGGCGAATCCGGGCGCGGGTTTGCGGTCGTGGCGGATGAAGTCCGTAGCCTGTCGAACCGCTCGAACCAGTTCAGCAGCCAAATACGGGCACACATGGACTCGGTCTACCATTCGGTGCATGCCGCAGAGCAGACCATCACACAGATGGCCTCGCGCGACATGAATTTCGCCCTGCAATCGAAAACCAAGGTTCAGGACACCATGGGGGAAATTCGACAGCTCAATGCCAACATGGGCGACACCGTCAATCAGCTTTCCACCATCGCCGGCGAAGTCGAAACCAACGTCAATATCGCAGTCACCTCGTTGCAGTTCCAGGATTTGGCCTCCCAACTGCTAAGGCACATCAACACGCGCATTGAAAACATGGGATCGATCATCCACAGCATCGCCGCGATCCCTGTCGCCGATGTAACCGACGACATGGATACGCGCGCCGAATGCATCCATCGTCTGCAATGTTTCCACGTGGCGATCGATCAGGCATCGGAACTGGTCAAGTCGGCCAAGCACAATCCCGTTTCGCAAAGCCAGATGGATTCCGGGGATATCGAGTTGTTTTAGTAAAGGCATTTGTACCTTCGTTAATGCTTCTTCAAACAAGGTCGCATAATTCTTTTCGTGATAGAGTACCGGCACAAACATTACGTTATGAGTGGAGTTACCGAATAATGGCAAAAATAATTCTTGCTGTGGACGATTCAGCATCTATCCGACAAATGGTCGCCTTCACCCTCAAAGGTGCAGGCTACGAAGTTGTGGAGGCGGTAGATGGCCAGGACGGCGTGAGCAAAGCCAAAAGCAAGGCATTCAATCTGATCCTCACCGACCAGAACATGCCCAATATGGATGGACTGACCCTGATCAAGACATTGCGTGCCACCCCGCAATACCGGGCCGTGCCGATCCTGATGCTGACCACTGAATCGGGCGACGCAATGAAAGCCCAAGGCAAGGCAGCAGGTGCCACCGGCTGGCTGGTCAAACCATTCGATCCGCAAAAATTGCTGGAAGTGGTAAAGAAAGTGATCGGTTAAACATTAGCAGTTTTTCCCTGGCCTCCCTGAGTTGAGCAAACCAAAAACAACCCTCCTCTCGTGAATTCATCTGCAAGCGAAATGGAAATGGTAGCCGTCTGATTTTTGGTTTCCTCGGTATCATCTGCACCGGGAATTTTCTCGAAGTTCCGGGGCACGACAATGTAACGAATTGGGCGGTCAGAGACTAACCCATAGTCTCTAGAGAGGTACACATGTCCATCGATATGAGTCAGTTTTTTCAGGTATTTTTCGACGAAACCGCAGAACACCTGACTGAAATGGAGCGCCTCCTGCTCAGCCTGGATGTCGACGCTCCCAACCCGGACGACCTCAATGCCATTTTTCGCGCCGCTCACTCGATAAAGGGCGGCAGCGGCACTTTCGGCTTCACCGACATGACCGGAGTGACGCACATTCTGGAAACACTGCTGGATCGGCTGCGCAAAAATGAATTGGCGCTGCGCAGCGAAATGGTCGATGCGTTTCTCGAAGCGGGCGACGTGCTGCGCGAAATGCTCAATGGACACCAGAATAATGAGGAAGTTGATCCTCAAACTGCCGTTGACGTATGCGCAAAACTCAACAATCTGGCCAGCGATCACCCGTCCGCTGCCGCGCAGCCCACTTCCACAACAGCCTCCCCTCTCCCCAACCTTCTCCCGCCTGAGGGAGAAGGGGCGAACGTAAAAGACGCCGGTTCTGGTCTGGAGCACGTTTACCATATTGAATTTACGCCTGATCAACAGACCCTTGCCCAGATCAAGGACATAGACCCGTTGTTTGCTGATCTTGGCGCTTTGGGGAAATTGGAAATCACCGAACGCCCGCCCGCCAAGCCGAAAAAAGGAAAGAAAATCGTCCCTTCCACTTGGCGGATGACCTTGCAAACCACCGCAGACGAGGCCGGCATCATCGACATCTTCTCCTATTTCGCCCAGCCGGAGCAGGTCAGGATCGAAGCCGAATCAGCACCACAGCAAGCAACCGCAGTCGAGGAAGATCCCGGTTATGGCTTTTTCGATGATGAACCTGCAACCAGCGCAGACAACGATGCGGGATATGGCTTCTTTGTCGATGTCTCGACGCCGGAAGCCGAATCAACAGCCCAGGACGGCGATGGCTACGGCTTCTTCCAGCCAATCACCCCGCCAACTCCTGAAGCTGGGGCACCAGAAAGCGCCACACCGACACCCGGCCAGGCGGAAGCGCCGCACCGCCGCGCCACCGACAAAGCTTCCGCCAGCGCACAAACCGAGTCCGCTTCAATCCGCGTTGGCATCGACAAGGTGGATCAACTCATCAACCTGGTGGGCGAACTGGTCATCACGCAGGCCATGCTGGCCCAGACCGCTTCCGAAGTGGACCCGGTCATTTACGAAAAGCTGCTGAACGGTCTTTCCCAACTGGAGCGCAATACGCGCGACCTGCAGGAATCCGTGATGTCGATCCGCATGATGCCGATCAGCTTTGCCTTCAGTCGCTTCCCGCGTGTCGTCCGGGATCTGGCCTCCACGCTGAAGAAGAAAGTTGAACTGGTCACCGTCGGCGAGGGCACCGAACTGGACAAGGGCCTGATCGAAAAAATTTCCGACCCGCTGACTCATCTGGTGCGCAACAGCCTGGATCACGGCATCGAATTGCCCGAGATACGCATCGCCGCCGGCAAGCCCGCCCAAGGCACCATCACGCTGCAAGCCGCCCATCAAGGTGGCAATGTCGTCATTTCGGTCAGCGATGACGGCGCCGGCCTGAACCGCGAAAAAATTCTCGCCAAGGCGAAGGAAAAAGGAATCCCGGTAAACGACGCCTCGCCTGACAGCGAAATCTGGCAACTGATTTTTGCGCCGGGCTTTTCCACCGCCGACGTGGTCACCGATGTATCCGGTCGCGGCGTCGGCATGGATGTAGTAAAGAGAAACATCCTGGCTATGGGCGGTCGCGTCGATATCGAATCCTCCGCCGGATGGGGCAGCCGAATCACCATCCGCCTGCCGCTGACGCTGGCGATCCTCGACGGCATGTCGATTGCGGTAGGCGGCCAGATATTCATCGTACCGCTGACTTTCATCACCGAATCGCTGCAACCCACCGAGCACGAGGTCAAGACCATCGCCGGCGCCGGTCGGGTCATCCACGTGCGCGGCGAATACCTGCCGCTATTGGCGCTGCATGATGTGTTCGGCATCCAGTCCAAAATCACCGAACCCCATCAGGGCATCGTCGTCCTGCTCGAAGCGGAAGGCAAAAAAGCCGCCATGCTGGTGGACGAACTGGTCGGCCAGCACCAAGTCGTCATCAAGGGGCTGGAAACCAACTACCGCAGGGTGCCGGGCGTTTCCGCCGCAACCATCATGGGCGATGGCAGGGTGGCGCTGATCCTGGATATCGCCGCTCTGGTGAAAATGAGCCAGCAATGAGAGTGCCGTAGCCAAAATTAGCCCGCGACCCTAAGGAAATATCATGCGCATCAATCAACCCGTGACTCAAAAAGAAATCCAAGTCGGTGAGGATGTCACCATCGTCACCAAGACCGACCTGAAAGGCGTCATCACCTACGTCAACCAGGAATTCGTTGATCTCAGCGGCTTCAGCGCACAAGAGCTGATCGGGCAAGCGCATAACATGGTTCGCCACCCGGACATGCCGGCGGCGGCCTTCGAAGATTTGTGGAACACGGTCAAGAGCGGCTACGGATGGGAAGGCATCGTCAAGAACCGCTGCAAAAACGGCGACCACTATTGGGTGCATGCCCACGTCACGCCGATCCATGAAGGCAACCAGGTCACCGGCTACACCTCGGTACGACGTCGCGCCACCCGGCCCGAAATCGAGCGCGCCGAAAAGCTTTATCATGCCATCAACCAGGGCAAACACGTGGATCTGCACAAAGGCGAATATTCGCTGCTGTCCAAGGTACCGATGCGCTATCGGCTGCTCATGTTGCTGGCCTTCCCGATTCTGGGCCTGCTCTATTTCTCGGTCAGCAATGTTCTGGAGAAATCGAGGAACCTGGCCGACATCAAGGCTATGCAAACTATCACCGCACTGGCGGTAAAATCCAGCGCGGTTATCCACGAAGCCCAGAAGGAACGCGGCATGTCCGCCGGCTACCTGTCCTCAAAAGGTGTCAAGTTTGCCGCCGAACTGCCCAAACAGCGCACGGAAACCGACCGGCGCATCGCCGAGCTCAAGGAGTCGATCTCCGCTCTCGATCAGGCCAAGCTGGACGAAGGCTTCCGCTCAACGCTGGACAAGGCGCTCGATCAGCTCAAACCGCTCGGCGACAGCAGAACGGCCATCACCGACCAAAAGCTGGCTCCAAAGGATTCGTTCAACCTCTACACCGGCTTGATCGGTTCCTGGCTGGATGTGATCTCCTATAGCGCCAGGATCAGCACTAACGAAAAACTGGCGCGCACCACCAACGCTTACCTGATGTTCCTCAACGGCAAGGAAATGGCCGGGCGCGAACGCGCCACGGTCAACGCCGCCTTTTCCGCCGACAAATTCGAGTGGGATGTCTTTCAGCGCTTCGTCGCGCTGATCGCCAACCAGAAAACCTATTTCGAGCTGTTCCACGCTTATGCCAGCCCGGAAGCCGTTGTCGCCTATAAAGAAAAAATTCCAGGTGAAGTCATTGCCGAAGTGGAAAAATTCCGCCAGATCGCAC
Source organism: Betaproteobacteria bacterium (assembly GCA_021373185.1). Taxonomy (GTDB): domain Bacteria; phylum Pseudomonadota; class Gammaproteobacteria; order Burkholderiales; family Sulfuricellaceae; genus Sulfuricella. The sequence goes on from JAJFTF010000051.1 coordinate 143,086, forward strand.
TTGAAAAAGCGCTGACCGGCGGCTTCGGCGTCGATCCGGCGGCATGGTTCAAAGCCATTACCCAGAAAATCGATGCCATGAAGGATGTGGAAAACTTCCTGTCCGACGACATGCATGCCTTGGCCGCCCGCCTGGAAGCGGAAGCGCGGCGCTTGTGGTGGACATACCTGATTCTTTCCATCGGCGCCCTGCTCGCCACCCTGCTGTTCGGCATGTGGATCATTCGCGTGCTGCTGCGCGAACTGGGCGGCGAACCGAACTATGCCCGCGAAGTCGCGCGCGAGATCGCTTCCGGCAACCTCGACATGGAAATCAAGACCCAGGAAGGCGACACCATCAGCCTGCTGGTTGCCATGAAAAACATGCGCGACACGCTGGTTTACATGCTGCGGGAAAGCCAGCGCATCACGGAAGAATCGCTGCGTATCAGAGCCGCGCTCGACAACGCCACTGCCAGCGTGACCATCGCCGATCCCGACGGCAAGATCATCTACGTCAACAAGGCCGTGCAGCGCATGTTCAGCGAGAACCAGGACGCCATCCGCACGGCCATGCCCCACTTCGACGCCGACAAGGTGCTGGGTTCCAATTTCGACAGCTACCACAAGAACCCGGCGCATCAGCGGGGAATCCTGGCTGGCCTGACCGATATACACAAAACAGTCGTTCGCATCGGCGGGCGCACCTTCAATCTGGCCGCCATTCCGGTCACCAACCAGAAAGGCCAGCGCATCGGCACCGCGGTGGAATGGGTGGATGCCAGCCAGGAACTCAAGGTGCAGGGCGAAGTGCAGGAAATCGTGCAGGCAGCGTTGCAAGGCGATTTCACCAAACGCCTCGACCTGTCCGACAAGGAAGGCTTCATGCGCGACCTTTCCTCCGGCATCAACCAACTGGTGGAAACCAGCGCCATCGGGCTGGGCGAAGTACTGCGGGTTCTGGAAGCGCTGGCCCAGGGCGACCTCACCGAAACCATCGACAATGAATACCACGGCACCTTCGGCCAGCTCAAGGATTACAGCAATACTACGGTGGACAACTTGAAAAAACTGGTCGGCGAAATCAAGGAAGCGGTGGACTCCATCGGCACGGCTTCGAAAGAGATCGCCCAGGGCAACACCGACCTGTCGCAACGCACCGAAGAGCAGGCTTCCAGCCTGGAGGAGACCGCTTCCAGCATGGAAGAGCTGACCAGCACGGTGAAGGCCAATGCCGACAATGCCAAGCAAGCCAACCAGCTTGCCATCAGTGCTTCCGATGTCGCTGCATCGGGCAACGGCGTAGTCGCCCAGGTGGTTCATACGATGGATTCAATCAATGAATCCTCGAAAAAAATCGTGGATATCATTTCGGTGATCGACGGCATCGCTTTCCAGACCAACATCCTTGCCCTCAACGCGGCGGTCGAAGCCGCCCGCGCCGGCGAGCAGGGCCGCGGCTTTGCCGTGGTGGCCGCCGAGGTGCGCAACCTGGCGCAGCGCTCCGCTGCGGCTGCCAAGGAGATCAAAGCCCTGATCGCCGAATCGGTGGAAAACGTGGATAGTGGCTCCAAGCTGGTGGGACAAGCCGGCCAGACCATGGAAGAGATCGTCACTTCGATCAAGCGCGTCACCGATATCATGTCGGAGATTTCAGCCGCTTCGGTGGAGCAAAGCGCCGGTATCGAGCAGGTCAATCAGGCGATCACGCAGATGGACGAGGTGACCCAGCAGAACGCCGCGCTGGTGGAAGAAGCGGCTGCCGCTGCCGAGTCGCTGGAGGAGCAGGCGCAGAATCTGTCCACTTCGGTCAGTGTGTTCAAGATTGACGCCAAGAGCGGCATGACGCGCATCGCGGCACCGAGACCGGCAGAATCGGCAGGAAGTGGCAAGGGCGCATCGATAGTGCAGCTCCATAAACGCGCCAAGCCGGTGGCAGTGGTTGCCAAATCGAAGGGTGCAACGGTGCACGCCCACGCTCCTGCCGGAGATGAAGAGTGGAAGGAGTTTTAGGCTGGAAAAGCTTAGACGCAGAGGTTTGTCAAGGAACAGCCACTCCTGCTTTTAAGAGCAGGAGTGGCTGTTTTGTGGCTAATTCAGATCCCCGTCTTTTTCTGTTTCTTCCTCGGACAGCGGGATGCGGTAGGATTCCGTGGCCCACTGGCCCAGATCGATGAGTTTGCATCGTTCCGAACAAAACGGGCGGAATGGATTCGCCGGGCTGAAGGGCGCGAGGTTGCCGCAAATCGGGCAGGGTACGTTAGGAGCGGGTTTTGTGGCGGTATTCACTTGTTTTCGAGCGCGAGTTGCATGGCCGGATGCCGGTCTGAGGTGATTTTACAAATTGCAGAGCGTCAGGTCGAATTCGACATCGGTTTCGCAACCCCGTGGTTTTTGGGGGCCATCCAGGGCAGTGAAGCGAATATTGATGGCATATTTGTTGGCGCTGATTTCGGGGAAGCAAGGCAAGTTTCCCGCTACCGTAACACGCAGCATTTGTGCAACCCTGCCGCTCAACATCTGCTGGAATGAACCTTGTGCTGCGGTATGGCGACTGGATTTTCCGCTGTCGCGCAGCATGCGTAAAACGATCCTCAGGCCGTCCCGGATTGGCAACATCGGCATCAGCCAATCAGTCAGATTCTGTCGGCGCAGATCTTCATCCTGGTTTAACCAGTAGTGGTAGGAGGGCAGGTCGAATTCGCAAACGCCACCGGGAATGCCGGTGCGCTGCTTGATGCTCATCAGCCATTCATTATCGCGCAGGTGCTGGCCAACCTTGCCGGGAGTGCCGAGCAGGTGGCCGGACACGTTGTCGATGTCACGCAGCACTTCATTCAAGGCGTCTTCGGAAATGGCGGGATTGTTGCGTAGGGCTTCCAGAATATGTTTTTGCCGTTCCAGTTCCTGCAACAGGTCGGATTTGAGATCGGCGCGACAGGCAACTTCCAGGATTTCGAACAGAACCAACAGGGCGGCATGGTGATCCAGCCGATGCGACAAGGAGCAGTAATATTGCACCTTGGCATACAGATCTTCCAATCGCAGCAGGGTGCGAATTCGCTCGTTGAGAGGGTGGTCGTAGGTGATCACTGTCAGGCCTGAGTTTGGCAAAGCTTGATTTTGACGAATTATGATTGATCTGACAATCGTTTATACGGATTTAATAATTAAAAAATTTCAAATGGGTCGGGTTTTCGCGGAGTGGCGATTGCTGTCCGCATCCTGCTTTTGCAATGCCAGTGCCAGATAGCGCTGGTGCAGGCTCCTGACTTGCTCTTCGAGATTTTCCTGATTGCCCTTGTTGGACAGGATATCGCCGGCCTGTTCGAGACGTTCCATACGAGGTATTTGATTCGCCATGATGGCCCGCACTTCATCGGCGGATAACTGGCTGCGGTTCATGGTGCGGGAAATTTGCTGGCTTTCGTCGCAATCGACCACCAGCACGCGGCTGACCAGATCGCGGTAAGCGCCGGTTTCAAAAAAGAGCGGGACGACCAGAAGCAGGTAGGGCGCACGTGCCTCGGCTATTTCAGCAATGACTTGTTGCTTGATTGGCGGGTGGAGAATCGCTTCCAGTTTTTTCTTTGCGGATGGATCTGAGAATACCCGCTTGCGTAATTCGGCGCGGTCGAGATTTCCGTCCTGCAGCAGGCAGGTTGCGCCGAATTGTTCGGCGATGGCATCAAGGGCAGGGGATCCTTTTTCTGTCAGGCGACGAGCAATTTCATCCGTATCGATGATGGCTGCGCCCAGCGTGGAAAAAATCCGGGCGACGCTGGTCTTGCCGCAGCCGATGCCGCCAGTCAGCCCGATAGTGAGCATTTTAGAAGCTCAGGTAAGCTTGGGTGATTTGTTTGCCCCATAGCAGGGCGATCAAGCCGCCGCCTGCGAGATAGGGGCCGAAAGGGATGGGGGCCTGGCGGCCATGGCCGGCGAACAGGATCAGCGAAATCCCGACTGTTGCACCAACCAGCGATGAAAGCATGATGACCAGCGGCAGTATCTGCCAGCCCAGCCATGCGCCGATGGCGGCAAGCAGTTTGAAATCGCCGTAGCCCATGCCCTCTTTCTTTGCGATCAGCTTGAACATCCAGTAGATGCTCCAGAGTGCCAGGTAGCCAGCTACTGCACCGATCAGGGCGGAGTCGAGGCTGGTGAACAGGTTGTTGAGGTTAAACAACAGGCCGAGCCAGATCAGAGGTTGGGTGATGCTGTCCGGCAGCAACTGGGTGTCGAAGTCGATGAAAGTGAGGGCGATTAGCGTCCAGGTGAATAACAGGGCGGCCAGGGTGATAGCCCCAAAGCCGAAATGCCAGGCGACGAGACCGCTAAGCAGGCCGCTCAGGGCTTCAATGATCGGGTAGCGCGGGCTGATCGGCGCGCGGCAATGGCTGCAATGGCCGTGCAGAACCAGCCAGGAAAGCACCGGTATATTTTCCCATGCGCGTATCTGGTGGCCGCAAGACGGGCAGGCCGAGCGCGGGATGATCAGGTTGTAGGATGCGGCGGGCGGGGGAGCTTCTTCATTTCTCAGCTCGCTGCATTGCGTGTGCCACTCGCGCTCCATCATTTTTGGCAGTCGATGGATGACGACGTTGAGAAAGCTGCCCACGAGCAGGCCGAGAACGGTTGCCGTGCCGGCAAAAAATATCGGGGAGGATTGCAAGGTATCGAAAAACATTTGGAGTCCTGGGTTCTGGTGTAAGAGCAGTCCTTGGCCGCGATAGGCTTATCGCGGCCAGTGCGTGTTAGCCAACAGCTGCGCCCATTTTAAAGATGGGGAGGTACATGGCGATGACCAGACCGCCGATGATGACGCCCAGAACCGCCATGATGATCGGTTCCATCAGGCTGGAAAGCGCTTCAACGGCATCGTCCACCTCCGCCTCGTAGAAGTCTGCTACCTTGGAGAGCATGGCGTCCAGTGCGCCGGATTCTTCGCCGATGGCGACCATTTGCAGAACCATGTTGGGGAATAAATTGCTGTTCTGCATTGCGGTCGTCAAGTTAGTGCCGGTGCTCACTTCGCTCTGGATTTTTTTGGTGGCATCGGAGTACAAGGCGTTGCCGGCGGCGCCGCCGACCGAGTCCAGTGCTTCGACCAGCGGTACGCCGGCAGCGAACATGGTCGACAGGGTGCGGGTCCAGCGTGCGATGGTGGCCTTTCTGATTACCTCGCCGAAGATCGGGGCCTGGAGGGAGATTCGATCCATGAAGTATTGCATTTTTTTCGAGCGTTTCCAGGTGTAGAAAAAGAACCACAAGACGCCATAAATGCTACCGAAAATCGCCCACCACCAGGCGACAAAGAAATCCGAAATGGACATCACGATCAGCGTCGGGGCGGGCAGGTCGGCGCCGAAGCTGGAGAACAGCTCCTTGAACGCGGGAACCACGAAAATCATGATGATGGCGGTGATGACGAAAGCCACGACCAGAATGGAAATCGGGTAGAACAGTGCGGACTTGATCTTGCCCTTGATGGCCTGGATTTTTTCCTTGTAGGTGGCGAGGCGATCCAGCACGGTGTCGATGATGCCGGCCTGCTCGCCGGCGCCGACCAGGTTGCAGTACAGCGTATCGAAATATAGCGGGTATTTGCGAAAGGCCTGGCTCATGCTGCTGCCGGTTTCGATGTCGGATTTGATATCGTTCAACAGCCTTGAAACGGCCATGTTGCTGTGGCCTTTGCCGACGATGTCGAAGGATTGCAGCAGCGGTACGCCGGCCTTCATCATGGTGGCCAACTGCCGTGTGAACAGGGTAATGTCCTTGTCGGTGACCTTCTGGCCTTTGTTGAGGCCGCTTTGTTTCTTGACCTTGATCACGTTGATGCCTTGGCGGCGCAGGCTGGTCTTTACCACCGCTTCACCGGGCGCGCGCATCTCCCCCTTGACCTTTTTGCCTTTTTTGTCGGTGCCTTCCCAGTTGAAGAGGAGATTTTTTACTTCTTCTTTTTTTGCGGTCGCCATGGATATCCGTTTCCTTTATTCGTTGGTGATGGCTTCGACTTCTTCCAGCGAGGTGAGACCGGCTTTTACTTTGAGCAGGCCGGACTGGCGCAAATCACGCACGCCTTCGCGCTTTGCCTGGTCGGCGATGTCGTGAGCGGTGCCGTTTTTCATGATGATGCGGCTCATCTCCTCGCTGATCGGCATGACCTGGTAGATGCCGACGCGGCCCTTATAGCCGGTGCCCTTGCACAGTTCGCAGCCGACATGGCCGTAAGGCTGCCAACTGCCGTCGAGATCTGTTTCATTATAGCCGGCGCGCAGCAGGGCTTCTTTGGGAATGTCGATGGGTTGCTTGCACTTGCACAAACGTCTTGCCAGGCGCTGCGCGGTGATCAGGATCACTGCGGAGGCGATGTTGAAGGGGGCGACGCCCATGTTCATCAGACGCGTCAGGGTACCCGGCGCATCGTTGGTGTGCAGGGTGGACATGACCATGTGCCCGGTTTGCGCCGCCTTGATGGCGATATCGGCGGTTTCCAGGTCGCGGATTTCGCCCACCATGATCACGTCCGGGTCCTGGCGCAGGAAAGACTTGAGCGCGGCGGCGAAGGACAGCCCGGCCTTGTCGTTGACGTTGACCTGGTTGACGCCGGGCAGGTTGATTTCCGCCGGGTCTTCGGCGGTGGAGATGTTGACGCCCGGTTCGTTCAGAATGTTCAGGCAGGTATAGAGCGATACCGTTTTTCCGCTGCCGGTCGGCCCCGTTACCAGTACCATGCCATAGGGCCGTTTGACGGCGTTGAGGAGATGTTCTTTCTGCTCCGGCTCGTAGCCGAGTACATCGACGCCCAGCGTGGCGATCGCCGGATCGAGAATCCGCATCACGATCTTTTCGCCGTACAGGGTGGGCAGCGTGCTGACGCGGAAATCGATGGCACGGTTTTTGGACAGCACCAGCTTCATGCGCCCATCCTGCGGGATGCGTTTTTCGGAAATGTCGAGCTTGGAGATGACCTTGATGCGGGAGGAGAGCTTGTCCTTGATCGCCAGCGGCGGCTTGGCGGCCTCGTAGAGGATGCCGTCGAGGCGGTAGCGGATGCGGTAATATTTCTCGTAGGGTTCGAAATGGATGTCGGAAACGCCGGCGTTGATCGCGTCCAGCAGAATTTTCTGAAGGAAGCGGACAACGGGTGCATCATCGACCTCGGCATCGGCAGCTTCATCTTTCCGCATGTCGGTTTCGACATCGGTTTCGGCAAACTCCAGGTCGGAGTCATCCCCCGCCAGGTTTTGCAGCGAAGTGTCGGTTGCCTCGATAATTTTTTCAATCAGCTTGTCGAGCTTGTCCTCTTCCACCACCACCGGTTCGACAGTGAGGCCGGTATTGAAACGGACGTCATCCAGGGCGCGCAGGTCAGCCGGGTCGGAGACGGCGATGGACAGGCGGTTGCCGCGTTTTTGCAGGGCCAGTACGTGCCGGCTCTTGATCAGTTTGCTGTCGAGGATGTCATTTGGCAGGGTATCCGCATCGATTGCGGCCAGATCCAGCAGGGGGAAGCCGAAGGTTCGCGCGGCGAATTCCGCCACTTCGCGGGAGGTCATTTTCTTGCTGCGCGCCAGTTGCGCGATAAAGCTGATTTCGTTGATGGCAGCTTGCGACTGAATGGCGTCGGCATCGGCTTCCTGCAGGAGGCTGTTCTGCACCAGTGCGTTGGCCAGTCCGCTAAGCTTGGTTGAACTCGTTGCAGATGCCATCAGGAGTTGCCCGAATTACATGAGGTTGAAAACAGCCCAATAATGCACTTGGCAAATTTTTTTGTAAAGGCGGCGGAAGCCTATTTCGGGGCCGGCGGGGCGGGGAAAATACGCACGACTTTGACGACGCGATCCTGTGTTTTGACGATTTCCAGCAGATGGCCGGCAATTTTGAAGCTGGTATCGGCGTCCGGGATGTCTTCGAAATATTCGAGCACCAGTCCGTTGAGGGTTTTCGGGCCGTCCAGGGGAAGTTCCAGTTTGAGTTTGCGGTTCAGGTCGCGTAGCGTGCAACTGCCGTCTACCAGCCAGCTACCGTCATCCTGTGGGTAAATACCACTATGGGTGGTGGGTCGTGCGGCGAATTCGCCGACAATTTCTTCCAGAATATCCTCCATGCTCACCAGCCCGAGCAGTTCGCCATACTCGTCGACGACCAAGCCGATGTGGTGGCGATTTTCCTGAAAATGCTGAAGTTGGGAAAGCAGCGAGGTGCCGGCAGGAATGAAGTAAGGCTCGCGGATGATTTCCTGCAGCATTTCGATATTGATCTCGTTATTGCGAACCTGGTGCAGAACATGGCGGAGATGGATCACGCCGGCAATGTTGTCCAGTCTGCCTCGGTAGACCGGCAGGCGGGTGTGGTGGCTGGTGGCAAGCTGTTCACGAATCACTTCCTCGGCAGCGTCGAGGTCGATCGCTTCGATCTGGTTGCGCGGGATCATGACGTCATCGACCGTAATGTTCTCCAGCTCGAACAGGTTGAGAAAAATACTTTGGTGTTTTGGCGGAATGTAATGGCTGGCTTCCAGCACCAAGGTGCGTAGTTCTTCCATATTGAGGCGAGTATCGACCGTGGTCGGCTTGAGTCTTAATATCCAAAGCAGCAGGTTGACGAACAGGTTGATGAACCATACCACCGGATAAAACAGCTTGAGCAATGGTGTGAGAACGTAGCTGGAAGGGATTGCAATGCGTTCCGGGTAAGCTGCACCCAACACTTTCGGTGTTATTTCGCTGAATACCAGGATGAAGAAGGTGACGGCAAGCGTGCCCAATGTTAATGACCATTCGCTGTCGCCAAATAGCCTGATGGCGATAACGGTGACCAGTGCCGCGGCCGCCGCATTCAGCAGGTTGTTGCCGAGCAGAATGATGCCGAGCAGTTTGTCGGTTTTTTCCAGTAATTGGAGAGTCAGCTTGGCGCCGCGATGACCGCGCATCGCCAGATGTTTTAGGCGATAACGGTTGAGCGCCATCATGCTGGTTTCGGCAATGGAGAAGAATCCGGAAACGATCAGGATCAGTGCCAGGGCGGTCAGCAGGATACTTAGTGGAGTTTCATCCAAGAGGGCGAACCTTCGCGAGGGTGCTCAACGGTGCAGAATGATTTCCAGCACGAATTTGCTGCCGATATAAGCCAGCAGCAGCATGGCGAAACCGGCGAGCGTCCAGCGGATGGCGGTGCGACCGCGCCAGCCGTAGATCTGCCTGCCGCCCAGCAGTGCGGCGTAAATGCCCCATGACAGCAGGGCGAACAGCGATTTGTGGCTGAACTGCAGCGGCTTGTGGAACATCTCCTCGGAGAACAGCACGCCGCTGAGTATCGACAGGGTGAGCAGCACGAAGCCGACGGTGATGATGCGAAACAGCAGCGACTCCATCGCCAGCAGCGGCGGCAGTTTGCCCAGGATGTGCGACAGCGCGTGGCCGTGCAGGCGACGCTCGGCGAAGGCCATCAGCACCGCATGCACCGCTGCGATGGTGAACAGGCTGGAGGCGAGCAGGGAAATCAGCAGGTGAACCTTGAACAGCGGCAGTTCGGTATGCGCAATGGTGTGCGCCTCCGGAAATGCCAGCGGCAGCAGCAGGCAGATTGCTGCGCCGGGCAATACCAGCGTTTGCAGTCCTTCCATGTTGTAGCGGAAGCTTGCGGCCCAGTAGATCAGCACCGTGAGCCAGGAAATCGCCGATAGGGCATTGCCGACGCCGAGGTCCAGTCCTGCGCCGGTGAACAAGGTGTGGTAAAGCAGCCAGCCATGCAGTGCGAGCGGTGCCAGTACCGCAAGGCGGCAGGCTGCGGAAGCCTCGGCGGGATGTTGCGCTATTTCTGCGCCAGTAGGATGCCATACCGAGCGCCAGAAAAGCAGGCCAAGCGCGCTGTACAGCAGGAAACCGAGGAAATGGAGTGAACCGCTCATTGTGTTGTAGAATTGTCGGCTATTTATACAGCACCAAGTTTACACCATCCGAATCCGGATTAACATTCAGCGGGAACTGCGGAGCCATGTTCGACAATCTGACCAATCGCCTTTCCGGCGTAATAAAGACCCTGCGCGGCCAGGCGCGCCTGACCGAAACCAACATTCAGGATGCCTTGCGCGAAGTACGCGTGGCCTTGCTGGAAGCCGACGTCGCCTTGCCGGTGGTGAAGGATTTCATCGCCCACGTCAAGGAGCGGGCACAGGGCCAGGAGGTGTTGGCCAGCCTGACGCCGGGCCAAGCGGTAATCGGCATCGTTCATCAGGAAATGACCAAATTGATGGGCGGCCAGCATACCGCGCTCAACTTTGCCACCCTGCCGCCAGCGGTGATCCTGATGGCCGGTTTGCAAGGCGCGGGCAAGACCACCACCTCGGCCAAGCTGGCCAAATATCTGCGCGAGAACTTAAAGAAGAAAGTGCTGCTGGCGAGTTGCGACGTTTACCGTCCGGCGGCGATGGAGCAACTGCGCGCTCTGGCGCAGCAGCTCGATACCGATTATTTTGCCGCCGAAGTGGGGCAAAGCCCGGAACAGATCGCGCTGGCGGCTCGGGATTACGCCGATAAGCATTTCCACGATGTGCTGATCATCGATACCGCTGGCCGCCTGGCGATAGACGAGGCCATGATGGCCGAGATCAAGCGCCTGCAGGAAGTGCTGAAGCCGATCGAAACCCTGTTCGTGGTGGATGCCATGCAGGGGCAGGACGCGGTCAATACCGCCAAGGCCTTCAACGATGCGCTGACCCTGACTGGCGTGGTGCTTACCAAGCTGGACGGCGATGCGCGCGGCGGTGCAGCGCTGTCGGTGCGCCATGTCACCGGCAAGCCGATCAAGTTCGCCGGTGTCGGCGAAAAGGTCGATGGGCTCGAAGCATTCCATCCCGAGCGCATGGCTTCGCGCATCCTCGGTATGGGCGATGTGCTGTCGCTGATCGAAGAGGCCCATCGCGGCGTCGACCAGGAAGAGGCGGTCAAGCTGGCGAAAAAGATCAAATCCGGCAAGGATTTCGATCTCGAGGACTTCAAGGCGCAATTGCTGCAAATGAAAAAAATGGGCGGCATCGCCTCGCTGATGGACAAGCTGCCGGCGCAAATGGGGCAGGCTGCTGCGGGCATGGCTGACGACAAGTCGATGAACCGCATCGAGGGCATCATCAATTCGATGACGCCGGGCGAGCGCCGCAACCCGGTCATTCTCAAGGCGTCGCGCAAACGGCGTATCGCCGCCGGCGCCGGCGTGCAGGTGCAGGATGTGAACCGCCTGCTCAGCCAGTTTGAGCAAACCCAGAAAATGATGAAAATGGTCTCCAAGGGCGGTATGGCGAAGATGATGCGGAATATGAAAGGCATGCTGCCCGGCATGCGCTGAGGCCGGCTTTCTGATTGTCCCGGCAAATGTTTCTTGCTTTCTTTCCAATGCTTAGCGTAAAATCATCGGCTTTTTAGACCGAATTTTGAAGGGTAAAACCAATGGTTGTGATTCGACTTGCCCGTGGCGGCGCCAAGAAGCGCCCGTTTTTCAACGTTGTTGTAGCCGATTCCCGCAATCGTCGCGATGGCCGTTTCATTGAGCGCGTAGGGTTCTACAACCCAGTCGCGCCAGAAGGTCAGGAAGCTCTGCGTCTTAACAGCGAGCGTATCGTTTTCTGGCAGTCGAACGGCGCGTTGCTGTCCGACGCCGTGGCCAAGCTCGTCAAGCGCGCTGCTGCCTGATTCAGGCGTGTCGCTGGACAAGTTGGACGCATCGCCGGCTGAGAATCTGGTGGTGATGGGGCGGATCGCCGCCCCGTTCGGTATTCGCGGCTGGGTCAAAATCCAGTCGTTTACCGAAGAATTCGATGGTTTGCTGGATTATCCGGTCTGGCATCTGGGACGCGGCGATCAGTGGCGTGAAATTGCGGTGCTGGAATCGGAAGTGCATAGCAAGGGCTTGGTCGTCAGGCTGGATGGTTGCAACGACCGCGATTCTGCCGCAGCCCTGAAGGGGCTTGATATCGCTGTGCCGCGTGCGGCGCTACCGGAGGCGGAAGAAGACGAGTATTACTGGTCCGATTTGATCGGGCTGGAAGTCGTGAATGTACAGGGCGAGGTTCTCGGCAAAGTGTCCGAACTCCTGGAAACCGGCGCCAACGATGTGCTGGTGGTGCAAGGGGAGCGCGAACACTTGCTCCCGTTCATTGCCCAGGTCATCCTCAAGGTCGATTTGAAGGCAGGGCGGATCAACGTGGACTGGGGCGCTGATTATTGAATTTTGACATCGTCACCCTGTTTCCGCAGATGTTCGACGCGATTGGCCAGCATGGCATTACGCGGCGCGCGCTGGAGCAGGCGCATTACCAGTTGCACTTCTGGAATCCACGAGATTTCACCGAGAACAATTACCGTACGGTCGACGACCGACCTTACGGCGGCGGGCCAGGCATGGTGATGCTGGCCGAACCGCTGGAAAAAGCGATTCAAGCCGCAAAAGCGCGGCAGCAGCAAGCCGGGGTGGCAAACCCCAGAGTGGTGCATCTTTCCCCGCAAGGCCGGGTGCTGACCCACCAGCGAGTGATGGAACTGACCCGTGAACCCGGTCTGGTGCTGTTGGCGAGTCGCTACGAAGGTGTGGACGAGCGCTTGTTGCGCAACCACGTCGATGAGGAAATCTCGATCGGCGACTATGTGTTGTCCGGCGGAGAGTTGGCGGCGATGGTGCTGGTCGATGCCATCGTCAGGCAGTTGCCGGGCGTGCTTGGTGACGCTGAATCGGCAGTACAGGATTCATTTGTGGATGGGCTGCTGGATTGTCCCCACTACACCCGCCCCGAGGTATACCAGGGCGAGGCGGTGCCGGATGTGTTGATGTCCGGGCACCATGCGGAAATTCAGCGCTGGCGGTTAAAGCAGGCGTTGGGCAGGACCTGGCTGAGGCGACCGGATTTATTGGCTGCCCGTCAGTTGACAAAAGAGGAATCCGGGCTGCTGGCTGCATTTCAGGCAGAAAACCAGCAGGAACAGGAATCCGATAAGTAATCATAAGGAGTTTTAAATGGATATCATCAAGCAACTGGAACAAGAAGAAATCGCCCGCCTGGGCAAAACTATCCCCGATTTCGCCCCTGGCGATACGGTGATCGTCGGCGTCAACGTCGTTGAAGGCACCCGCAAGCGGGTCCAAGTCTTCGAAGGCGTGGTGATTGCCAAGCGCAACAAGGGACTCAACTCCTCCTTCATCGTTCGCAAGATTTCCAATGGCGAAGGCGTCGAGCGTACTTTCCAGACTTACTCGCCGCAGATCGAGAACGTCGAAGTGAAACGCCGCGGCGATGTGCGTCGCGCCAAGCTGTATTACCTGCGTGATCGCTCCGGCAAGTCCGCACGTATCAAGGAAAAACTGGTCGCCCGCAAGCCTGCTTCGGCACAGTAAGCGGTTCCGATTCAAGCAAAGGCCACGAGGTTCAACCCTCGTGGCCTTTGTTATTTTGATGGGCTAGAATGGCGCCATGCGCTACTCAATCAAAGTTTCCCTTCTTTTCATCCTGCCTGTCAGCGTTGCTGCGGCTACGGATTCCTTCGAAATTGCCGCGCGCCTTGCCCAAGCCGGCGCGCCACAGTCTGCCTTGGCGCGTATCGAGCGCGATCAGCCTGGTCGCACCGATAATCGGCAATGGGCGAAGCGGGAACTGTTGCGCCTATCTCTGCTCAACGAGTTGAACAGGCCCGCCGAAGTGATCGAGTATATTGCGGCGGTGCAGGCGGAACTGCCCGCTGAAGCGGCTCAACAAACAAATTGGGAGGGCGCGCGCGCGGCTTTGTTACTCGGGCAGGGGGAACGGACACGCACCTACTTGTCGCAACTGTTGTGGCGCTCGGATCTTTCCGATTCGCAATACCGGGCGGCTCGCCGCATGGTGGTGCAGAGCTATCTCAAGGAACGGCGTACAAACGACGCCTATCTCGTCATGTTGCGTTACAGCCAGGATTTCCAGCCGTTTATGCATGATGAAGCAGCGGTTTTTACCGAGGGGCTGCTGATTGTCGGCGCCAAAACGGAAACGGCTACCTGGCTCGTGCAACTGAGCGAGGGTGATATGGTCAAGTCGCTGGCCAGGCTTCAAAGCGGCTTGGTCACGCCGGAGCAGGCGATTGCGGAAGCCCGGGCCGCGCTTAATCCGGTCAGCGAGCCAGTCGGCAAACCCATCAAGAGCAAGACGAAAAAGCCGTCCCGGATCGTTCCCCAATTGCCGGCCAAAGTGGTTAATCCGATCGCTTGCTGGACGGTGATCATGCATGCTGCGGCTCTGCGCGAGGACGTTGCGCTCCTGGCCGAGGCGCGCGAGCAACTGCTGAATTTGGGCGGAACCGGGAGTCCTTTGTCCGATGTTGCCGTGGGTGATCTCTGGCAGGGTTATTTTGTCCTCGCATTAAAATACAGCAACGAGGCGCAGTTATTGCGCGGTGACGATGCGGCATGGTTTGCGCTGGCCGAACAATTGCGCGATTCCGCCCCTGCCGCGTCACGCGCCTTGTTCGCTCATCTTGCGGTGCATGCCAGGGAACCGGCGCTACGCGAGGGAGCCCAAGCCGGCCTCGCGGCACTGTTGCTGAACGCCGGGTTGGAGCGGACCGCCGTCAAGCTGTTTGCCGACGACCGGTATTTTCCAGAGAACAAAGGGTTGTCGCCACAGGCGAGTTTTGCCTTGGGACAAGCTGCCGTTCAAGGCAAGGACTATGTTCGCGCCGCCCGGTTCTGGCGTGGGCTGACCCAGACATTTGACGGGATGCAGCCGGAGCAATGGCAGATTCAGCGGGCACAGGTTTTGGCTTTTGGCGGTACTCATGCGGATGCCGAAGAAGCGGTGCAGATATTGCCTGTGGCTGATTCGGCAGAGCAGCGTGAAATTTTTCTGGCGTTGGGCGAGTTGGCGGAAGACCAGGGCGAAGCGGCATCGGCCGCCGATGATTATCTGCTGGCGGCAGGACAGGCCACCGATGCCATGGCGCAAAAAGCGCGTTGGCAAGCTGCTCGTAGTTTGGTTCGTGCCGGCTTGCGCGAGGATGCGAAACGACAATATCTCCTGCTGCTGAAAACCACCCGGGATGCGGCCCAGCAGGCCGCCATCCGGCGTGCGTTGGCGCGGTTGTGAGATGATGGATTATCAGGCACGATTCCTTACGCCTTTCGCCGTACTCGGCATCATGACCGATGGCGTTGCGCTGACTGCCATCACGTTTTTGCCGCTGGGCACGCCGCCGCTGCCGCCGCAGGATGAAATTTCCCGGCGAGTTTGTGCGCAGTTGCAGGCTTATCTCGACGACCCCTCGTTTCACTTCGATCTGCCGCTGGCACCGCATGGCACGGCATTTCAAACCAGGGTATGGCAGGCGCTGCGCCAGATCTCGGTTGGCTCGACACAAAGTTACGGCGAACTTGCGCGCCAGATCGATTCGGCGCCGCGCGCCGTGGGGCAAGCCTGCGGCGCCAATCCGATTCCGCTGGTGATTCCCTGCCACCGCGTGCTGGCGCGGGGCGGCTTGGGCGGATTCATGAACAGCACCGGCGGCGAGCCGCTGGCGATCAAGAAATGGCTGTTGCAGCATGAGTGTCGACAGCCTGCTTGACGAATTCTGCGACGCACTGTGGCTGGAGGAAGGCCTGGCGCGCAATACCTTACAGAGCTACCGGTGTGATTTGCAGCAGTTTTCCGCGTGGCTGCAGCAGGAATGCGGCAAGGATTTGCTGGGAGCAAGCCATGGCGAACTGGAAGGCTATCTGTCGCACCAGTTCAATGTGGCGAAGACCCGCGCCAGCACTGCCAGCCGGGAGCTTTCCAGCTTGCGGCGGTTTTACCGTTATTTGCTGCGCCAAGGCCGAATCAACGCCGACCCCACTCTTAATATTTCTTCGCCGAAACAGGTCAGGGCTTTACCGAAAAGCCTGACCGAAGCTGACGTCGAAGCGCTGCTGAATGCGCCGGACATCGGCGAGCCATTGGGATTGCGCGACCGGGCGATGCTGGAAGCGCTCTATGCGACCGGCCTGCGGGTTTCGGAGTTGGTAGCGCTGAAGGTGGCGGAAGCGAGCTTGGAAATGGGCGTGGTGCGCGTCATGGGCAAAGGCGGCAAGGAAAGGCTGGTGCCGCTGGGCGAGGAAGCGATCGGCTGGATCAAGCGCTATCGAGATGAAGCCCGCCCGCACCTGCTTGGCGGCAAGACCAGCGATGCGCTGTTTGTCACGGCCCGGTACACGGCCATGACGCGCCAGGCTTTCTGGTACATGATCAAGCGCCGCGCCGTGCAAGGCGGGGTCGTCAAGCCGCTGTCCCCGCATACTCTGCGCCATGCCTTCGCCACCCATCTGCTCAATCATGGCGCCGACCTGCGCGTGGTGCAGATGCTGCTGGGACACGCCGATATTTCCACCACGCAGATTTACACCCATGTGGCACGCGAGCGCTTGAAGCAATTGCATGCGGAACACCATCCGCGCGGATAGCCGCGCTTTTTATACCAAGGCTTTCCAGATCAGCGACCCGCCGCTGCCGACGAGCAGCAAGCCGATGAGCCTGAGCATCTGCACGCTGGAAATGCCGAGATGGATGCGGTGGCCGAGATAAAGCCCCAGCGCCATGATCGGCAGGGCGGCAAGCAGGGCGGTGAACATGCCGTCTTGCGGCAGCAACCCGGTGGCGAGGAAGGTGACGATGCGCAGGCCGCCCTCGATGGTGAACAGGCCGGAGAAGGTGGCGCGCAATTCGGTTCTGTCTTTCAGGCGGTGTGACAAATAAATGATATAGGGCGGGCCGCCGGTGCCGAAGAGTGCGCCCACGGTGCCGCCGGTCAGCCCGGCCGGTATCGCCCACCAGCGGGAGATGATTTTTTCGCCGTGGATGTTGAGCAGGTTGCGAACGCCGAAGATCAGCACCAGAATTCCCAGCCCGATCAGCAGCGGTTCGCGCGGCATGCGCAGCAGCAGCGTGGCGCCCAGAATCACGCCAATCGTCCCGAAAGGCAGCAGGGGCTTCACTTCCCGCCAGTTGATCTGCTTGCGGGTTTTGCCGCCAAGCGTGATCGAGGCGCTGAAATCCAGCACCAGCACGAACGGAACGACAAATTGCAGGGGCAGGAGGTGTGCCAGCAGCGGCACGGCTATCAGGCCGGAACCGAAGCCGGTAATGCCGCGGATGAGGTAGGCAAAAAGCAGGATCAGTAGAGCGACGCTCAGAGTTTCTAAGCTGATGGCCGTTCCCCGCGTTCAATGACGATGCCCAGCCGTTTGACGCCGCGCAGCATGCCCAGCTTGGCGACGGATACCTTGACCCAGGGCGCGCCGAATTCCCCGCGGATCAGTTCGGCGATATGCTCCGCCAGGGCTTCCACCAAGGAAAAATGCTTTTCCCCCACGGTTTGCCGGATGCGCTCCATCACTACGCCGTAGTCGATGGTGTCGGCGATATCATCCGATTTTCCGGCGCGGCTGTGCGGCAGGCCGATTTCGATGTCGATGCGGATGGTTTGCGAGACCTTGCGTTCCCATTCGTAAATGCCGATGACGATATCGAGTTTGATTTCTTCCAGAAAAACGATGTCCATTGAGTGTTCAGGCAGGGAAAATGCCGTAAAATCCAAAAGTGGTCATTTTAAGTGATTTGATATGAATACGGTAATTTTCGTCCTCGCCGCCTACCTGATCGGGTCGGTCTCCTTTGCGGTCGTCACCAGCAAGCTTTTCGGCCTGCCCGACCCGCGTACCTTCGGCTCGAAAAATCCGGGCGCAACCAACGTGCTGCGTACCGGAAAAAAACTGGCTGCCGCGCTGACCTTGCTGGGCGACGGCGCCAAGGGCTGGCTGGCGGTGTTTCTGGCGGTCAGGCTGGCTCCGGGCTACGGCCTGGGCGATGCCGCCATCGCTGCGGCAGCCATTGCGGTATTTCTCGGCCATGCCTATCCGGTGTTTTTCAGTTTTTATGGCGGCAAGGGCGTGGCCACTATTCTGGGCATCCTGCTGGCGCTCAATCCCTGGCTGGGTCTGGCGGCTTTCGCAACTTGGCTGCTGGTGGCGGTCATCTGGCGTATTTCCTCGCTGTCCGCCTTGATTGCCGCAGCGCTGACGCCGCTTTACGGCTGGCTGTTGCTGGACTCCGGCATGTTGGTCGCGGCGGTGGGAGTGTTGTCGCTGCTGCTGATCTGGCGGCACAAAAGCAATATCGGCAACCTGCTTTCCGGTAAGGAAGGTGCGATCGGCAAGACGTAGTCCCGGGAGTGCCTATACTGGGAATAAGGAGAGGCGGCCATGGCCTGGTTTGAAAAGGAAATGGATTATGCGCGGGAAAGCCTGGAGCAGGTTTCCCGCGTTGCAGTCGAGCAAGCCGGGGAGAAATTGACCGGGGTGGTTCAGGGTGGGCTGGTTCAGGCTAGCAGCGAACTGCGCGAGGCGATACAGGGTGCCAGCCGCGAGGTCGACCTCAAGCTCGACAAGATATCCGCCGAACTGCACAGCCAGCGCCAGTTCACCAAGGACGACGTGATCGAGCTGGTGGATTATGCTGCCGACAAGCTGGGGGCGACCATCGACGAGCGCGTGCGGGTGATGAAAGCGGAAATCACCGGCTTGGTGCAAGACCGGATCGAGTACCTGAAGCGCGAGGTGGACGATTTCTTCATCCAGCGCCAGCAGGACTTGGCACGCGAGCGGCGGCGGCTGATCGCCAATATCCTGATCGCCGTGGCGGCCTCCATCGTCATGGGCGGGCTGTCACTGATGTACCACCGCGCACTGCTCGGCGGCATGGATATGTACGGCCTGTTCCGCGTGGTGTTCCTGTCGTTGAGCGGCGGTTACGGCGTTTATCTGCTGGTCAGGCTGGTGCTCAAATACCGCAGCATGTCGGAGCACAAGAAGGATCTGGTGTTCCTCGCCATGAAATACTGGGGCGTGCTGCGACCGGAAAGCATCTTCGGCCACATGCTGCTGATCGTG
Source organism: Betaproteobacteria bacterium (assembly GCA_021373185.1). Taxonomy (GTDB): domain Bacteria; phylum Pseudomonadota; class Gammaproteobacteria; order Burkholderiales; family Sulfuricellaceae; genus Sulfuricella. Next base: position 162,006 of record JAJFTF010000051.1, read on the forward strand.
ATTTTGCTGGCTTTGTATGCGGTGCTGTTTTTTCCGCAGGAACTGGGTGAAGTGATCGGTAGCGATACTCTGGTGCGCTGGCTGGGCGGATTGCACCGGGTCAAGTAGTCGACAGTTCCCAGCGCGGCCTTACGTTGAATTTCCAGCCCTTGGGCGTTGCGTGCCTGATCCGCATCGCGCCGGCGAAGGCGATCATGGCGCCGTTGTCGGTGCAGAATTCCAGTTTTGGATAATACACTTCAAAGCCCCGGCGCGCTGCGTTTGCCGAAAACGTGGCGCGCAATTGCCGGTTGGCGCCGACGCCGCCGGCCACCACCAGCCGATCCAGGCCGGTTTGCCGCAGTGCGGCTTGGGCCTTGGCGGCAAGTACCTCGACGATGGCTTCCTGAAAGGCGAGGGCAATGTCGGCGACGGTTTGTTCGTCCAGCGTTTGTTGCCGGGCCAAAGTCAGCACCGCAGTCTTCAGGCCGCTGAAGCTGAAATTGAGGTCGCCGCTGTTGAGCATTGGCCGTGGCAGCTTGAAGCGCCCCGCTACGCCCTGGTCGGCGCGCAGGGATAACGCCGGCCCGCCGGGATAACCCAGGCCGAGCAATTTGGCGGTCTTGTCGAAAGCTTCGCCGGCGGCGTCGTCCAGGGTTTCCCCCAGGGTTTCGTAGTCGCCGATAGCGGAAACGCGCATCAACTGGCTGTGGCCGCCGGAGACCAGCAGCGCAACAAAGGGGAAGGCGGGCGGGTCGGGTTCCAGCAACGGGGCGAGCAAATGGCCTTCGAGGTGGTGGACGCCGATGACCGGCACCTTGAGCGCAAAACCGAGCGAGGCGGCAATGCTGGCGCCGACCAGCAGCGCCCCGGCCAGCCCTGGCCCTTCGGTGTAGGCAATGGCGTCGATGTCGCTCAAGGCGCAGTTGGCGGTTTGCAGGATTTGCCGGGTCAGCGGCAGCACGCGCCGGATATGGTCGCGCGAGGCGAGTTCCGGCACCACGCCGCCATATTCAGCATGCATGGTGACCTGGGAATGCAGGGCATGGGCGACCAGGCCGCGCTCTGTGTGGTACAGGGCAACACCGGTTTCGTCGCAGGAGGTTTCTATTCCGAGAACAAGCATGAGCCCGGTATCATAGCGGTTTTGCCTGCCATGGTAAATTTGGCTATGAAAAAATAAAGTTTGCCGATATAATTGGCGGTTTCCCCAATCAATTGTTTAATAAAGGTCATTGCTCATGCCGAGTGTACGCGTCAAGGAAAACGAACCGTTCGATGTAGCCCTGCGCCGTTTCAAGCGCGCCGTAGAAAAAACCGGTCTGCTGACCGAGTTGCGCGCTCGCGAGTTCTATGAGAAGCCCACTGCCGAGCGTAAGCGCAAGATGGCTGCTGCCGTCAAGCGTCACTTCAAACGCCTGCGCGGTCAGACGCTTCCTCCCAAGCTCTACTGAGTCGTATGAGTCTCAGGCTTCAAGTCGCCGAAGATATGAAGTCGGCGATGCGTGCCAAGGATGTGCCACGCCTTGCGGCGATCCGGCTGTTGATGGCCGCGATCAAGCAGCGCGAGGTGGATGAGCGTATCGAGATGGCCGACGATCAGGTGATCGCGGTGATCGAGAAAATGCTCAAGCAGCGTCGCGACTCGATCTCGCAGTATGAATCGGCCGGGCGGCAGGATCTGGCCGATATCGAGAAATTCGAGGTGTCGGTGCTGCAGGATTACCTGCCGCAAGCCCTGACCGAAGGCGAGATCGAGGCGCTGGTTGTTGCCGCGATCGGTTCTTCCGGCGCGGCTGGCGTGAAAGATATGGGCAAGGTCATGGCGGTGGTAAAGCCGCAAATGGCCGGTCGCGCCGATATGGGCAAGGTGTCCGCCCTGATCAAGGCCAAACTGGGCTGATAAGCCGCTGTTTCAGAAGCGGTCTCACAAATTCTGTGGGACTCGCTATGCTGAACGTGGGTTCTCCGGTTTCAGGCGGTAGCAGTTACCGGATTTTCTGCCTTCCAACATCGAAATGACATGCCTTCCCGTTGATTCGGGAAGATCGGGTGAGCCATGATTCCGCAGTCCTTCATCCAGGATCTCCTCAATCGCCTGGATATCGTCGACGTGGTGGACCGCTATGTCCCGCTCAAGAAGGCGGGCGCGAATTACGTCGCCTGCTGCCCGTTCCACGGCGAAAAAACTCCCTCGTTTTCCGTTAGTCCCGCCAAGCAGTTCTACCATTGCTTCGGTTGCGGCGCCCACGGCAGCGCCATCGGCTTTGTCATGGAGCATCAGGGGCTGGGCTTTGTCGAGGCGGTGGAAGAGCTGGCCAGAAGCGCGGGCATGGCAGTACCAAAAGAGGAGTCAGGAACGCATGAACGCAGGGCGGACGGCGATCTCGATGTGCTGCCCGATGTGCTGCAGCGCGCCACCCGTTTCTACCGCGAGGAGCTGAAGCGCTCCGAAACCGCGATTGACTACCTGAAAAAGCGCGGGCTTTCCGGGGAAATCGCGGCGCGTTTTGGTGTCGGCTATGCGCCGGGCGGCTGGCAGAATCTTGCTGCGGTGTTTCCGGACTATCAGGCCAAATCCCTGGTTCAGGCAGGCTTGGTGATCGAAGGCGAGGGTAAGCGCTACGATCGCTTTCGCGACCGCATCATGTTCCCGATCCTGAGCCAGCGCGGCGCGGTGATCGGCTTCGGCGGGCGGGTGCTGGGTGCGGGCGAGCCGAAATACCTCAATTCGCCGGAAACGCCGCTGTTCGAAAAAGGCCGCGAGCTGTACGGCCTGTTCCAGGCGCGCCAGGCAATTCGCGCCGCCGGCAGGGTGATCGTGGTCGAAGGCTACATGGATGTGGTGGCACTGGCGCAGCATGGCGTCGAATACGCGGTGGCGACCCTCGGCACTGCGACCACCCCGGTGCACGTGCAGAAGCTGCTGCGCCAGAGCGACAACGTGGTGTTCTGTTTTGACGGCGATACGGCCGGCCGCAAGGCGGCATGGCGCGCGCTGGAGAATAGCCTGGCGCTGGTCGGCGACGACAAGGGCGTGAAGTTCTTGTTCCTGCCCCAGGGCGAGGATCCCGACAGCTACGTGCGCAAGGAAGGCAAGGCGGCATTCGAGACGCTGATCGAGGGCGCGCTGCCGCTGTCGGAATTTCTCCTGCGCGAACTGGCCGCCGGGGTGGAAATGCAAACCCTGGAAGGGCGGGCGCATTTCCTCAAGCTGGCGCAGCCCCTGGTGCAGCAGGTTGCTGCCCCGGCGTTGCGCCTGATGCTGCAGCAGCGCTTGGCGGAACTGGCAGGCGTTTCGCGGAATGAACTCGATGGGCTAATGCCGGTCAAATCGCCGGTAAAGCCCGATGTCATACGGCCTCGAACCTCCCGCAAGCCGCCCTCGCTAACCAGAAAATTGTTGCAGTTGCTGCTACATCAACCCGAGTTGGGGGCGGATATCGATATGAGCCTGATCGGTGACGGCTCGGAAGAGCTGAAGACCTTGAAGGCCCTGCTTGATTTCATCGCAAACCACCATGCCCAAGCCAATACGACGGTAGCCGTATTGGAGTATTTCCGCGGAACGCGTCACGATGAGTTGCTGGGAAAGATTTCGGGTGAAATTCGCCAATGGGACGAGGGTTTTGAGGTGGCGGCGGAATTCGCCGGGGCGCTGGATCAGTTGCGCGAAGGTGGACGCAACCGCAGGATCGACGAGCTGCTTGCGCTTTCCCGCACGCAGGGACTTTCCATGGAAGAGAAGCAGGAGTTGCAGCGTTTGCTGCAGGGCGGCCCCGCTTCGACAAAAAGTGACCAAACCGCCCAATAATAGTGTATAATTTAGCACTTTTTCTTAACGAAAATCTATAGTTGGAACAGATTGTTATGGCGACTGAAAACGACAAACCTGAAGCGCGGATGAACGATGTTGATGCACGGCGGATGCGCCTGAAAACCTTGATCGTGCTAGGCAAGGAACGCGGCTAT
>JAJFTF010000006.1 GCA_021373185.1 Betaproteobacteria bacterium
ATTCTCGGCCAGCGCCTCGCCGATGGCGTCTAGCGACTCTTCCACCGCCGCGTCGATAAAGCCGCAGGTATTGATCACCACCAGGTCGGCGGCCTGGTAGCTGGGCGAAATATCGTAGCCTTCGGCGCGCAGTTGGGTGAGGATTTGCTCCGAATCGACCAGCGCCTTGGGGCAGCCGAGAGAAACCATACCTATGGTTTTGGGTTTGGGCATAACGTGCTTTGCAATTTAAGAATTCTGATTTACATCCATGCAACTGGCCGCAAAGCCAGCCCTTAACATCGAAGGTTGCCTATTGAAAAACCCCGCCGCTTTACTGCATGAGAAGCGACGGGTTTCCTGAACCTTTGATTTCTTGATTGGCTTGCTCAGCGCAAAATATCTTCGATGGCGTCGACCACGATGCTGCTGCCTACCGCAATCAGCAGGATGTCGCCGGCAACCTGAACATAGCGGTGATTGGGCGGCGGCGCCGGCAGGCGTACACGCAATCGCTTGGGTAGTTCGTAGTACCTGATATCGTTGGCGAGCGGTTGGCCCCTATGCCATTTTTTCGCTTGCCCCGGCGGTTGGCAGCCATTGTGCTTTTTTGCCAACCCCGGCGGGCATTTGCCCTTGCGCATTTGGGCGCCATAGTACTCACTGACAATGCGGCGATCATCACTACCGAAGCTAAACGTAACCGTACTGCCGCGTCGTTCATCATCATTTCGATCACCGCGCGCACGCTCTTCCTCGTGCTTGCCGTTGCCGGCCCAATTCGGCTTGTCCGCGAATGCCCCGCCCGCCGTCAGAGCCAGGGCGACACCAAGTGCGGCAAGGCGAAGCGACACTTTTCTATTAATCTTCGTCATGATAATTCCTTTTCATTTAAGCGACAGTTGCAGCGGAAATCAGGATTGCAATAGCGGCAAAATTTATGTCGACACTCACCATCTGAAAGCGCAAAAAAGGTAGCGATGCCCAACAGTTGGCAACATGAACACCACACCTGGTTATTATATCGTAATAGGCTGATACACAAGTATTTTTACCCTACCTGCGCTACGACAGGCAAGCTCAATGAACCGTATGGCCATTCCCGCAGCATTGCTTGAATTTCTTGCCGCTGCCACAGGGGCACAGTTCGTTGCGGCCTATCTTGGGCTGCCCCCGCTGCACTGGAGCCTGCTTTCGCTTTGCTAGCCAAAAATTGCAAATTGCCGTTATCACCTGAGGAAGTGCATCGACGCAGTCTTGCCAGATTTTTTGATCTTCCTTCCCCGGTTCATATTTTTTTCCTTGTCGTTCCGCTTCTTCTCTGAACGCTCCAGACAAGTAAAGAATCGGGAATGTCAGCCTTTTCAGGGGCTCATTGCCGGGTTGCAGCCATTCCTGAGTCGAAAGCCCCCAGCCCAGAATATAGCCCTCGCACCAGGTTTGATAATCCAGCCGCGTGTCGTTTGAGGCACAGGGTTTCAGGATAAGTTTAGGCGGCTGATTATTTTGCAAGGCGCTGGCCACGTCGTTATAAAAGCCCAGCATCAACGCAATGAATTCTTTCTCTTGCGCCAATGATTCACATTCAGGCTGAGCTCCCAGCGCCTCCAGCATCCATTGGCTGGGGGCAATCATTTCCGGGCCACTAATTACGGCGCACAGAAAACCCTGAAGCTTGTCCAAACGCATGGCTTTGCCCTTGAATACAGGGGATTCCAGCCAGGTTTCCAATCGGTTGAGTTCGGTTTCAGTCATTGAGCGATCGCCTGTTTCAGTAATTCGTTAATTGCCGCCATTGGCGGCTACAGCCTGAATTTGAGCGCCAAACTAAATAAATCGAGAAAGCCGCCGATAACCCTGAAACAGCCGCATAACAAAGGAGACCAGCATGGAAACCCGGATGAATCATATCAAGAGAATGTTTCAGTGCGGCGAATGCAGTTGGTTTATGGCCATCCGTTTGCTGGATGCCCTGAGTATTCCCGAATATAAAGCCGAGCGGTTCTTGAGAGAAACATAGCCATTATTTGTTTTCAGATGGCAAGCATGGCGGATTGCGAGCATTGATTTACCCTCCAAGAAGGGGGATAGAGTCAGTGCTTCGCTCCTCCTGACCCGCCGCAAACATTCCCCCGCACCCCCACAAACATTTCATGTTATCGGCCAGCATCTGGCTTGCGCATCACTTGGGCAGTTGAGGGAAACGTCCAATCAAGTTTTGCGTATACTGTCGCCCATGTACATTTACATCATCGCAATCGGCTGGGCCTACGTTGTGCTCATGATGGCCGTCACGGAAAAAAGTATTGTCGCCGGCGTGCTGACTTTCGTATTTTATGGCTTGCTGCCTTTGGCTTTGGTGCTCTATATCACCGTACGGCAGATGCAGCGCTCACGCATGGCCGCCAAGGAGCGCCTTGGTCAGCCAGATCGAACCGATCCCCAGTCCGATCAGCAACACCTGTTGTAGCGTGGCATGCAATTCCGGGCGCTTGTGCAGGCCCGGAATCAGATCGGCCACCGCCACGTAGATCATGCTTGCTGCGGCAATGGCGAGGCAGAAGGGGATCCATTCATGCATCGATTGCAACATGAAGTAGGCAAGCACTGCGCCCACTACGGTCGCCAAACTGGACAGCAGGTTGAGCATAAACGCGTGCTTTTTGGTATAGCCGGAATGCAGCAGGATCAGGAAATCCCCCACTTCCTGCGGAATTTCATGCGCGATGATCGCCAATGAGGTCACCACTCCGATCTGGAAATCCGCCATAAAAGCGGCCGCGATGATGATGCCGTCGACGAAGTTATGGAAGGTATCGCCCACCATGATCATCAAGCCGCTTCGGCCATGGTCGTTTTCATGCCCGTGATTGTGATCATGACCGGGGATCGGAACGTGTGCTTCGCAATGATCGGCATGGCAGTGGCGCCACAACACCAGTTTTTCCAGCAGGAAAAACAACATGATGCCGAACAGGATGGTAGCTGCGGTATTTTCGATGCTCTTGGTGAGTTCAAAGGCATGCGGCAGGATTTCGAGGAATGCCGCGCCAAGCAGTGCGCCGATGGCGTAGCTGACCAGCATCGGCACCCACTCGGCGCGTGCCGACATGGCGAACGCCGCTGCTACGCTAATGCTGAGAACGCCGCCGAACAGGCTGGCCAGGATGATGCCGGTCAATGTGGACATAGGCGCATCATTATACGGATAATCACGAATCAAGCCAGATTAGCGACGCCAAACGCCCGGTGGCGCCATCGCGGCGGTAGGAGAAGAACCGTTCCTCATCGCTGAAGGTGCATAGACCGCCACCATAGACCTTGGTTACACCAAGCAGGCCAAGGCGCTGGCGCGCAAGCAAATAGATGTCGGCCAGCCATTTTTGTTCGGTGGCGGCTGCATGCGGAACGAAGGCTTTTTGGGCGTCCGGGTCGTAGGCCAAGAAAGCCTGCCTGACCTCCTCGCCCACCTCAAAGGCCTGCGGCCCGATTGCCGGGCCGAGCCAAACCAGCAGGGAAGCCGGGGCCACCTTCATCGCCGCCACCGCCGCTTCGATCACGCCGCCCGCCAAGCCGCGCCAGCCGGCATGGACTGCGCACACCACCGTGCCCGACTCGTCGCACAGCAACAACGGCAGGCAATCCGCCGTCATCACCGCACACACGACGTCCGATTTTCTGGCAACTGCGGCATCGGCCTCGGCGATGCCAACTGCTCGATCCGCATCCGCCAAGACATTGCCATGCACCTGTTTCAGCCATATCGGTTCCGCCGGCAAGGCCAAGCGCAATATTGCCCGGTTCGTCGCCACCACAGCGGGGTCATCGCCGACATGGTCGCCCAGATTGAGGGACGCATATCCTCCTGTGCTCACGCCGCCGGCACGAGTCGTTTGCACGGCATGCACATTGGCTGGCGCCGGCCAGTCGGGGATAATCCAACTCTCATTCATGGCGCAACACTTTCAGCAATGCCGCCATGTCCGCCGGCAAATCAGCATGCCATTCCATCTGCTCGCCGGATGTCGGGTGAATCAGTCCGAGCCGCTCCGCATGCAACGCTTGGCGACCCAGCACCTTGATCGCCTCGCGCAGCGGCGGCGGCAACTGGATTGGCCGGCCGCTATAAACCGTGTCGCCCGCCAGCGGATGAGCGATTGACTGCATGTGCACCCGGATCTGGTGGGTACGCCCCGTCTCCAGGCTGCAACGGATCAGGGTGTGGTAATCGAAGCGCTCCAGCACGGCGTAATGCGTTACTGCCGGCTTGCCGCTGTGGACGACCGCCATTTTGACGCGCTGGCTGGGATGCCGCCCGATCGGCGCATCCACCTTGCTATCGCGCACGACGGAGCCTTGCACGATGGCCAGATAGTCGCGCTTCACGCTACGAGCCTGCAATTGGCGCACCAGCGCCGTCTGGGTAATGAGGGTTTTCGCCACCACCAGCAGGCCGCTGGTGTCCTTGTCAAGGCGATGAACGATGCCGGCGCGGGGAACGCCCTCAAGCTGCGGCGCATAATGCAGCAATGCATTGAGCATGGTGCCCTGCCAGTTGCCGCTGCCCGGATGAACGACCAGGCCAGCCGGCTTGTTGATCACCAACAGCTCATCATCCTCGTACACGATATCGAGGGCGATATCCTCCGCCAGGTAGGGTGTTTCGGAAGGATGCAACTCCGGCTCGACCTGCACCTGCTCGCCGCCCCACACTGCCTGCTTGGCCGTCACGTGCTGGCCATTGAGCGTGACTCGCTTCTCCTTGATCCAGGTTTGCAGGCGACTGCGCGAAAAGTCCGGCAGCAATTGCTGCAACGCCTGGTCAAGCCGCAATCCCGCCAATTCCGGCAAGATCACCAAGTTGATGGTTGCAGGATTTGGGTTATAATCGAGCGAATTGTCACTTGCGCCCTTAGGGGCATTGGATATAGTCATGAGGCTTAGTTTAGCGTTAATTCTCGCATTGTTGCTAACGGCTTGCGGCTTGCTGCCGGAAGTAGCAGATGAAACCAAGGGCTGGTCGGCCCAGAAACTCTATACCGAGGCCAAATCGGAAGCGGCTGACGGCAATTACGAGAAGGCGATCACGTATTTCGAAAAACTGGAGGCGCGCTACCCCTATGGTCGCTTCGCCCAGCAATCGCAAATAGAAGTCGCCTACGCCTACCACAAGGCAGGCGAACCGGCCTCCGCCCTCGCCGCCTGTGACCGCTTCATCAAGCTGCACCCCAACCACCCCAGCGTCGATTACATTTATTACCTGAAAGGTCTGGTGAATTTCAACGACGACCTGGGACTGCTTGGCGTGCTGTCGGAAAAAGTGGCGCAAACCTCAGAAACTCTGGCACCCCTCGCCAAACAGGACATGACCGAACGCGACCCGAAAGCAGCGCGTGAAGCGTTCGAATCCTTCAAGGAATTGGCGACCCGTTTCCCCAACAGCAAATACACGCCGGATGCCATCGCCCGCATGAAGTACCTGGTCAACACGCTCGCCATGCATGAGGTTCACGTAGCGAATTATTATTACCGGCGCAAGGCTTTCGTTGCCGCACTCAACCGCGCCCAGAATGCGTTGCTCGAATTCCCCCAGGCTCCCGCCACGGAGGAAGCGCTGACGATCATGATCAAGTCCTACAATGAACTCGGCATGACCGACTTGCGCGACGACACCCTGCGCATCATGCAGAAGAATTTCCCCAATAGCCGCTTCTTCGCCATCCTGAAACAGGCGGATACGCCGTGGTGGAAAATCTGGTAAGAATTATCCTGGCGGGGCTGCGATCCTGGATTTACTAGATCGCGGCTTCGTCGGTTTCGCCGGTGCGGATGCGCACCACCTGCTCCACGCTGGTCACAAAAATCTTGCCGTCGCCGATCTTGCCGGTGCGCGCCACCTTGATGATGGCATCGATGGCCGCTTCAACCTGGCTGGACGCGATCACCAGCTCGATCTTCACCTTGGGTAGAAAATCCACCACGTATTCTGCACCGCGATAGAGTTCAGTATGTCCTTTTTGCCGGCCAAAACCCTTCACCTCAGTCACGGTCAGGCCAGTCACGCCGATATCGGACAAGGCTTCACGCACTTCGTCGAGTTTGAACGGCTTGATAATCGCTTCGATTTTTTTCATTTTAGCTCCTGATTATTTATTCAACCCACGGACGGTACTTCGACGTAATTGGATAACGCCGGTCCTTGCCGAATCCGCGCGGCGTCACCCTCACTCCTATCGGCGCTTGACGCCGTTTGAACTCGTTGCAGTCGATCAATTTCACCACATGCCGCACATCTTTTTCATCATAGCCCTGAGCGATGATATCGTGCGGACACATGTCATGTTCAACATAGCGCTCCATGATCGCATCCAGAATTTCGTAAGGGGGCAACGCATCCTGGTCGGTCTGATCATGCCGCAACTCAGCGGAAGGCGCACGGGTAATGACGCGCTCAGGAATCGCCTCGCCGAGACTGTTGCGATAGCGTGACAGGCGGTAAACCATGGTTTTCGGTACATCCTTCAAGACTGCGAAACCGCCCGCCATGTCGCCATACAGCGTCGCATAACCCACCGCCATTTCGCTCTTGTTGCCGGTGGTCAGCACGATGGAACCATATTTGTTGGACAGCGCCATCAACAACGTTCCCCTGATCCGCGCCTGAATATTTTCTTCGGTCGTATCGAACGGCAAATCGTCGAATTCTTCAGACAGCGTTCTGAGAAAGGAATCGAATGCCAGCTTGATCGGCAGCTCACTGTAGCGCACCTTCAAATGCTCTGCCATGGTCTGCGCATCCTGCAAGCTGATATCGGCGGTAAACTCGGATGGCATCATCACCGCCTGCACCCGCTCCGCGCCCAGCGCATCCACCGCAATCGCCAGCGTCAACGCGGAATCGATCCCGCCGGACAATCCCAGCACCGCGCCGGGAAAGCCGTTTTTTGTCACATAATCCTTCACGCCAAGGCACAGCGCCTGGTAGATACTGGCCTCGATCGACATCTGCGGCGCGATCTCGCCGATCTGAGGCTGACCGCTTTCCAGTTCGACAATGCGCAACGTTTCCTCGAATGCGGGAAGCTGATGCACAAGAGCGCCTGCGCCATTCATGACAAAAGACGCACCGTCGAAGACCAACTCGTCCTGACCGCCGATCAGGTTGGCATAAAATATCGGCAAACCGCACTCGCCGACGCGCTCGCGTACTGCTTCGTAGCGCGACACCTGCTTGTTCATATGATAAGGCGAGGCGTTCAGCACCAGCAGCACGTCGGCATTGGCGTTGAGCGCGCAAGCGGCGGCTCCCTCTTCCCAGATATCGGCGCAGATATTGATGCCGAATTTAATGCCGTCGACCTCGAACACACACGGCTCGCTGCCGGGAACGAAGTAGCGCACTTCGTCAAAGACCGAATGGTTGGGCAGTTTCTGCTTGTGATAGGTGGCGACGACTTTGCCGTCGCGCAACACGGAAGCCGCATTGTAGCGATTACCAGCAAACTGGTGAGGATGACCGACGACCATCACGATACCCTGCGTTTCACAAGCCATGCGATACAAGACTTGGTCACAGGCATCGTAAAACCCATCGCGCAACAGCAAATCTTCCGGCGGATAGCCGGTCAATGCCAGCTCCGGCGTGACCAGAATCTGCGCGCCCTCAGCCTTGGCACGATTGGCGTAATCGAGGATTTTTGCAGCATTGCCGGAAAGATCACCAACCAGGCAATTGATTTGGGCGATGGCGACTTTCATCGAAATTTCACCGCAAAGGTGCCAAGGTGCAAAGAGAGCAATGTTTCGATTATCGTCATCTTTGCGTTTTTGCCGTCTTAGCGATTCGAATTGGACTTATTGATTGATTCCATCACCGCTTCGCCCAGCCCTGCCGGCGATTTCGCCACCACCACGCCGGCTGCTTCCAGCGCGGCGATCTTGTCCACGGCCAACCCCTTGCCACCGGCGATGATCGCGCCAGCATGGCCCATGCGCTTGCCCTTGGGCGCAGTCTGGCCGGCAATGTAGGCCGCCACCGGCTTGGTGACATGGGCCTTGATGAATTCCGCCGCCGCTTCCTCGCGGTTGCCGCCGATTTCGCCGACCATGATGATGGCCTCGGTCTGCGGATCGTCCTGGAACATTTTCAGGCAATCGATGAAATCCAGCCCCTTGATCGGATCGCCGCCGATGCCGACGCAGGTTGACTGCCCCAAGCCCAGCCTGGTGGTTTGATAAACGGCTTCGTAGGTCAGGGTGCCGGAACGCGACACCACGCCGACCTTGCCTTTCTGGTGGATGAAGCCGGGCATGATGCCGATCTTGCATTCTCCCGGCGTGATGATGCCGGGGCAGTTGGGGCCGATCAGCACCGCATCGTTGGCGCGCAGCGCCGCCTTGACGTTGAGCATGTCCAGCACCGGGATGCCTTCGGTGATGCAGACGATCACCTTGATGCCGGCATCCGCCGCTTCCATGATGCCGTCCGCCGCAAACGCGGGCGGCACGTAAATGACCGTAGCCTCGGCGCCGGTCGCCTTGACCGCATCGCGCACGGTATTGAATACCGGCAGGCCGAGATGAGTCTGCCCGCCCTTGCCCGGCGTCACGCCGCCGACCATCAGCGTGCCATAAGCAATCGCCTGTTCGGAGTGGAAAGAGCCCTGTTTGCCGGTGAAGCCCTGGCACAGGACTTTGGTGTTTTTGTTGACGAGAATGCTCATGAAAAATCCTTAAAAATCTTTACCGCAAAGACGCAGAGGCGCAAAGAAATCATGAAACTTTGCGTCTTCGCACCTTTGCGGTTCAAAAATTATTGCACCGCCGCCACGGCCTGCTTGGCGGCATCGGTCAAGTCGCTGGCGGAAATCACGCCGACGCCGCTTTCGGCCAGCATTTTCTGCCCCAGTTCGACGTTAGTGCCTTCCAGGCGCACGATCACCGGCACCTTGACGCCGACATCCTTGACCGCCGTGATGATGCCTTCTGCAATGATGTCGCAGCGCATGATGCCGCCAAAAATATTGACCAGGATAGCCTTGACGTTGGTGTCGGAGAGAATGATCCTGAATGCCTTGGCCACGGTGTCCGCCGTGGCGCCGCCACCGACGTCGAGGAAGTTGGCGGGTTGGCCGCCGTGCAGTTGGATCAGATCCATGGTCGCCATCGCCAGGCCTGCGCCGTTCACCATGCAGCCGATGTTGCCGGACAGGGCGATGTAGTTGAGGTCGAACTCTTTCGCCGCCACTTCCTTCGGGTCGATCTGGGTGGTATCGCTCAATTCCGCCAGCGCCTTGTGCCGATAGAGCGCGTTGTCATCCACGCCGATCTTGCAGTCCAGCGCAACCAGGTTGCCCGGCGCAGTGACGACCAGCGGGTTGATCTCGACCATGGACAGGTCGTTCTCCATGAACAGGCGATACAGGCCCTTGGCCAGCTTGCCGAACTCGGCGATCTGCTTGCCTTCCAGCCCAAGGCCGAAAGCCAGTGCGCGGCACTGGAAATCCTGCAAGCCGAGCAGCGGATCGCAAAATTCCTTGAGAATCTTTTCCGGCGTGGCGTGGGCGACTTCCTCGATTTCCATGCCGCCGGCACTGGACGCCACCAGCGCCACGCGCTCGGATTCCCGGTCAACGGTCAGGCTGAGGTAAAGTTCGCGGGCGATCGGCAGCGTTTCCTCGATCAGCAAACGCAGCGTCATCTGGCCGTCTGGCGCATTCTGGTAGGTCACCAGATTCTTCCCGAGCAAGGCGTTCACCGCTTCGTGAAGCGCCTCGCGCGACCTGACCAGCTTCACACCGCCCGCCTTGCCACGGCCACCTGCGTGGATCTGCGCCTTTACCACCCAGGCTTCGCCGCCCAATTCCGCCATTGCGCTGTCTGCCTGGGAAGCGCCGTCGATTGCCACGCCGCGCGGCGTGACGACGCCATATTCGCGCAACAGCGCCTTGGCCTGATATTCATGCAAGTTCATACGAATTCTCTGTCTTGTTTTGGAAAGAAAACGGCGATTATAAAGGCTTGGAAGAGATTGAGATACTACCGGTCGAGTTCTTCTGCCCAGATCAGCGCCTTGACCTGTGCAATATTGACCTCGTCGGCAGTCAATCCACAAGTTGCGGCATGCTGGACAATCGCCTCCTGGTCCGCCTCTTCACAGGCAACGGCAAGCGACAGGAAAGGTGCATAGATGCCTTCGCGGCGCGTCAGCGCCACCACCACCGACTCCGGCAACTTAATTTGGCCAAGCGCCTCCGCCATCGGCACATTCAGCAATGCGTCCAGCAAAGAAAAAATCCCGACGATGAACAGACCTTCCTGCTCGGCAGGGGGCAGCCTGTCAAAGCCCAACAGTTCGGTCATGCGGGCACGCACCAGCGCATTCTGCAACAGTGCCCTGCTGCGGGCATCCTGCGTGCCGCTGGTGAACAGCAGCAGCGTCAGCCAACGATACAGTTGTTTATAACCGAGAATCATCAGCGCATGGGCGATGGAGCGAATCTGCTGCTGCAAACCATTGACCGGCGCATTGATGTAGCGCAGCAACTTGTAGGCAAGCACGGCATCGTGCCTGAAACCTTCTTCCAGCAGGGAAACCTCGACCTGGTTTCTCGCCATGTCGAGTAACTCCAGAACCCGGATGCGGTTGCTGTCGACACAGGGCGGCGAAGAGGGGCGCAAGCGAGTGAAATAGTTGCCTTCGTAACAATGGAACCGCATTTTGTGGCAAGCCTTGAAATCATCCTCCGTTTCCACGTTCTTCGCGATCAACTGAGGTACAGGCTTATCCTGGAAACGGTCAGCCAGTTTGCCAAGCTCAATAGCGTTAAACCGGGAAACATCCACCCTGACAAAACTCGCCAGTGCGAGAAAAGATCCCAGACCCTGCTTGGGTTCAAAATCATCGAGTGCGATCTGGTAGCCCAACCCCCTGAGTTCGCTGCAGCGCAGCAGATTATCCTCTACCCGTGCCGGGTCATGGCGAACCATCAGCACCATTCCCTTGCTGGGCAAATTCAGCAACAACCGGCTTCGCAGCATATCGGGAGAAATTGCGACAAAAGCAAGTTTGTCTTCGAGCAAACGCTCAAGATGCAAATCCGCCAGACAGCGGATCAAGGCCTCATCCTGCATCCTCAGCAAGGCGGCATCGGGTTCCTTGGCCGTAAGCAACGCCTTGCTGCGCAGCAGCAATTCGTAGCCGATGATGTGTTGAGAGCGATCCAGCAGCGGCTGGCGCCCAATGATTTTTTGACGTAATTTTTCGACATTGGTGCGCGGACCGTCAGTCTGGATTTCCGGAACACGGGCAACCACGTTATTCGCCGTAAAATGGCCGGTATCGATCAATTCGTTGCCCGTTGCCGGCGAAATGGGTTCGAGCAGGGGAATGGCGCTACCCAAAGAGGCAGGCGTTGGCGACGCAGGCACCGGGGCAGACGACGGTTTTTCGCCTGGCTTTTTGCTGGCCGCCGTTCCGCCCGTAAATAATTTTATATATCTTTCTAACACTTACAGCCCTTGATAAATCTATTTTGGTGATTTTAACATGCCATTGCTACGCATTAAATTTCATTACATAAATGTTATGGCCTTGAATTTTTAACAGGTTTGCTATCTAATTAACTAGCGCTTCCATAAGCAAGATGGCATAACTCGAAGAAAACATGAAACAACTGTTGCGCAAATTTGTCCTCGGCTTTCTGTTGTTGTGGCTCCCGCTACAGGGATTTGCCGCAAGCGGCATGTCTTTCTGTCGCCATGACCATACACCGCCGCCGGCAGCGCAGGTCGAAATGCACCACGGCCATAACGGCGACGATTGCGGCCATGGGCAAGACACCCCCTCCCCTTCATCCCAAACGCAGTGCGATGATTGCGGCTATTGTTATCTGGGCGGCGCACCCGCTCTGTTGCCGACGCTTCTCGGCTTTAATGATACCGCTGGCTTCTCTTTCAAATTCACTTTCGACTCGCATCGGTCGCTATTTTTCCCGGAACAGCCGCAACGCCCCCCTCTCGCACATCTCTCCTGATTCTATCCTAGGTTCCATCCAGAGCAGTAAAATGGCGATGCAACCATGCATGCCTATTGGCACGAATAGCTTAATTCGCTGATTGGCCGTTACGCCGCAAGACCACCATTAAGGAAAATATCATGAGAACAAAACTGAATATCCTCATTTCCGCCCTTGTCATGCTGGCCGACTCATCCAGCCTGTATGCGGCAGATGACGCCACGGGGCAGGGTACGCTCAACAAAATCGACGCGGCCTCTGCCATCGTCAATATTTCGCACGAGGCCATCCCGGCCCTGAAATGGCCGGGTATGACCATGGACTTCAAGGTCGCCGACAAAAATCTGCTGAAGAATCTCAAGGCAGGGCAGAAAGTCAGCTTCGGCCTGGTCAAGGAACCGGCAGCCGGTTACGTGATTTCGCATATCGAACCAGCGAAAAAATAGCCCTTTCGGACGAGAAATTTCAGAATCTCTCGTCCATTGCTGCCTTACCTCCTTATCGTCAAGGACGGAGTCAAATGAAACCTCATCGCCATCCCATGCTGCGATCGTTCGCGCTCGCTCTAATTCTGGTCGCCATGCCGGTGCTGGCCGAACCTGTCGCCCCGCCCCCCGGGGCCAGCCTGGAAAGCCTTCTGGAATTGGCGCGCAGCCAGAATCCCGAACTCGCCGCCCGACGCCACGAGGAGAATGCCGCAGCGGAGCGCATTTACCCCGCCGGCGCCCTGTCCGACCCGACGCTGCGCACCGAACTCCAGGACATCACCAATCAGGGCGTCGACGCCAGCCCCAACCTCCTGCCAGGACGGATCGAAAGCACCAAATACACGCTGATCCAGCCGATCCCGTTCTGGGGCAAGCGCGACCTGAAGCGCGAGGTCGCCGAAGCCGAGGCCAGCCAGGCTAAAGGCCGCGCCGCAGAGACCTGGGCGGAACTTTCGACGCGCGTCAAAACCGTCTACGCGCAGTATTACCAGATCGCCCATGCCGAGCTGTTGACGCGGGAAATACTCGGCCTGGTGGACAGCCTGGAAAAAATCTCCCGCTCACGCTATGCCAACGGTCTGGTTCCGCAACAGGACGCCATTCGCGCCCAAGTCGAACAGACCGCCATCCGCAGCGACCTGGTCGCCATCGAAACGGAACACCATCACGCCCATGTCAGGCTGAACCTGTTGCTGAACCGCCCCGCTACAGCGCCCTTGGCCGAACCCGACCGGTTGCGCCCATTGCCGGAGCCAGCCCGGCTCGCCTATGCCGCGCTGGAACAACGCCTGCGCACCGGCAACCCGCAACTTTTCAGTGATGAAGCCGGTGTGGCCGCTGCCGAAAAAAAACGTGAGCTCACCTACAAGGATCGTTACCCCGACTTCAACCTCGGAATTTCGCCGACGCAGGTCAGCGAAAGGGTCAATACCTGGGGGCTGATGATCGAACTGAACATCCCGTTGCAACAGGAAAGTCGCCGTTCAAAGGAACGCGAGGCGCAGGCGATGCTGGCGGCAGCAGAGTCGCGCCGGGATGCCACCCAAAACCAGCTCCTCGCCAGCCTTGCCGAAAGTCTCTCGGCACTGGAAGCGGCGCGCCAGATCGAAACCCTGATGCGAACCAGCCTGGTGCCGCAAGCCGAACTGGCTTTCAAGGCGGCCCTGGCCGGCTATGAAGCAGGGAAGGTCGATTTCGCCACCCTGCTCGAAGCGCAGCGCCAGATCCGCAAAGCACGGCTGGACAAACTCAATGCACAGACCAATGCGCAAATACGCCTGGCCGAAATCGAAAGACTGTTGGGAGAAGACCTATGAACAAGGGCGTTGGAGTCGCTTTAATCGTTGTCCTGATCGGGGCGCTCGGCGCCGGATACTGGCTGGGCAGCACGGGAACATTCGACCGCGCCACAACGGCTGCGCCGCAAACGACTGCCGGCAAGGAAGCGGTAACGAAAGAACGAAAAATCCTGTTCTACCGCAACCCGATGGGCATGCCGGACACCTCGCAAACACCGAAGAAAGACCAGATGGGCATGGACTACATCCCGGTCTACGAAGGCGAGGAAGCGAGTTCTCCAGAAGGCAGGAATCAGGTCAGCATCAGCGCCGAAAAGATCCAGAAACTCGGGGTTCGCACCGAAGCCGCCGCCATGCGCAACCTCACGCGCAGCATCCGCGCAGTGGGCCGGGTCGAAGCGAACGAACGCCTGACCTATACCATCGCGCCGAAATTCGAAGGCTGGATCGAACGGCTGCATATCAACACCACCGGCCAGCCAGTTGGGCGCGGGCAGCCTCTATTGGAGGTTTACAGCCCGGAGCTGGTGTCGGCGCAGCAGGAATATGCGATTGCCCGCCAAGGCCAGCATGACTTGCAGAATGCCGGAGCGGATGCCCTGGCAACCATGAAACAGCTTGCCGAAGCCAGCCTGACCCGCCTGAAAAACTGGGGCATTTCCGATGAGCAACTGCAAACCCTGAGCAAAGGCGAGACAGCCCGGCACACCCTCACCTTCCGCTCGCCGGTAAGCGGCATCGTGATCGAGAAGAAAGCGGTGCAAGGCATGCGCTTCCAGCCCGGCGAGGTGCTTTACCAGATTGCCGATCTGTCATCGGTATGGATCATCGCCGACGTGTTCGAACAGGACTTGGCGCTGGTGAAGCCGGGCCAGAACGCCCAAGTCAGGATCAACGCCTACCCCGGCAAGGAATTCAGCGCCAAGGTCACTTACGTTTACCCGACGCTCAATGCACAGACCCGCACGGTTCCGGTAAGGATAGAACTGGCCAATCCGGATGGGCATCTGAAGCCGGCGATGTATGCGGACGTCGAACTGGCCGCGCCGGGCAGCGGAAAAGTGTTGACCGTGCCGATCTCGGCGGTGATTTACGGCGGAACCCGGCAAACCGTGCTGGTGGAACTGGCGGAAGGCCGTTTCGAACCGCGCCAGGTCAAGCTCGGCGTAAAGGGGAACGACTATATCGAAGTGCTGGAAGGCGTGGGCGAAGGCGAAAAGGTGGTGGTCACCGCCAACTTCCTGATCGACTCCGAGAGCAACCTCAAGGCGGCGTTGAGCGGCTTCGGCGAGCCGGCCAAGCCTGGAGCAAGCCCGGCGGCAGCGCCTGCTACCGAACACAAGGGACATTAAGATGCTCAGCCGCCTTATCGAATGGTCGGCCCGCAACGTCTTCCTGGTGTTGCTCGCGACCCTGCTCCTGATCGGCGCGGGGATCTACGCCGTGGTCAAGACGCCGCTCGACGCCCTGCCCGATCTTTCCGACGTCCAGGTCATCGTTTACACCGGTTACCCAGGCCAGGCGCCGCAGGTGGTGGAAGACCAGATCACCTACCCGCTCACCACCGCCATGTTGTCGGTGCCGAAATCCAAGGTGGTGCGCGGCTTTTCGTTCTTCGGCGCATCCTTCGTTTATGTCATTTTCGAGGATGGCACCGATATCTACTGGGCGCGTTCACGGGTGCTGGAATACCTCACCACGCTCGCCGGTCGCCTGCCACGCGGCGTCACCCCCGAGCTCGGGCCGGATGCCACCGGGGTCGGCTGGGTCTACCAGTACGTTGTGCTGGCGAAAAACCGCTCGCTGGCCGAACTGCGCTCGATCCAGGACTGGTATCTGCGCTACCAGCTAACCAAGGCAGCAGGCGTGGCGGAAGTCGCCAGCATCGGCGGCTTCGTCCAGCAATACCAGGTGGTGGTCGATCCGCGCAAGCTTCAAGCCTATGGGGTGCATATCACCAAGGTTACGCAGGTGATCCGGGATTCCAACCGCGACGTGGGCGGACGCGTCATCGAAATGGCGGAAACCGAATACATGGTGCGCGGCAAAGGCTATCTGCGCGGCAAGGACGACCTTGAACTGCTCGTGGTCAAGAGCGAAAAAGGTGTGCCGGTGCTGTTGCGTGACGTGGCGCGGGTAGAGCTTGGCCCCGACGAACGCCGCGGCCTGACCGAACTCAACGGCGAGGGCGAAGTGGTGTCTGGCATCGCCATGGCGCGCTACGGGCAGAATACGCTGGAAGTGATCGGCAACATCAAGGCCAAGATCGCCGAAATCGCCAGCGGCCTGCCGCAAGGCGTGACGATTCAGAGCGTGTACGACCGCTCCGACCTGATCCTGCGCGCCATCGCCAACCTCGAGCGCACGCTGCTGGAAGAAAGCGCCATCGTCGCGCTGGTGTGCGTGCTGTTCCTGCTGCACGTAAGAAGCGCCCTGGTCGCCATCATCATGCTGCCGGCGGGGGTGCTGATCGCCTTCATCGCCATGCGGCTGCTCGGCATGAACTCCAACATCATGAGCCTGGGCGGCATTGCCATCGCCATCGGCGCTATGGTGGATGCGGCCATCGTCATGATCGAGAACGCCCACAAGCATCTCGAGAGATTGCCGCCGGACGGTTCGCGGGTTGATGCCATCGTCAAGGCCTGCAAAGAAGTCGGCCCGGCGCTGTTTTTTTCGCTGCTGATCATCACCGTCTCGTTCCTGCCGGTATTCACGCTGGAAGCCCAGGAAGGCCGTCTGTTCTCGCCGCTAGCCTACACCAAGACCTTCGCCATGGCCGGCGCCGCACTGCTGTCGGTGACGCTAGTGCCGGTGCTGATGCTGCTGTTCGTGCGCGGCAAGATCATGGCCGAGGCGAAAAACCCGGTGAACCGTTTCCTGATCTGGCTGTACCGACCGGTGATCGCTTGGGTGATGCGCTGGAAAAAAATGACCATCGCCATCGCGCTGGCGGCCATCGCGGTCAGCTCTTATCCCGCGTCCCGGCTCGGCAGCGAATTCATGCCGACTTTGAACGAGGGCACGCTGTTCTACATGCCGACCGGCTTGCCCGGCATGTCGGTGACCAAGGCGGCGGAACTGCTGCAAACCCAGGACAAGATCATCAAGAGTTTCCCCGAAGTGGCCTCGGTTTACGGCAAAGCCGGTCGCGCCAACACCGCCACCGACCCGGCGCCGCTGGAAATGTTTGAAACCGTGATCAATCTCAAGCCGGAAGCTGAATGGCGGCCCGGCATGAGCATCGACAAGCTGACTGCCGAGATGGATCAGGCGCTGCAGATACCCGGCATCTCCAACTCCTGGACCATGCCGATCAAGGCGCGCATCGATATGCTCTCTACCGGCATCCGCACACCCATCGGCATCAAGGTGTTCGGCAAGGATCTGGGCGAAATCGAAAAACTGGCGCAACAAATCGAGACCGTCGTCAAGACCGTACCCGGCACCACCAGCGCTTTCGCCGAGCGCATCAC
Organism: Betaproteobacteria bacterium; assembly: GCA_021373185.1. GTDB lineage: Bacteria > Pseudomonadota > Gammaproteobacteria > Burkholderiales > Sulfuricellaceae > Sulfuricella. Next base: position 17,259 of record JAJFTF010000006.1, read on the forward strand.
CGGCGGCTACTACCTCAACATCGAGCTTAGGCGCGAGCAAATGGCCCGCTATGGGCTCGCGGTCGGCGATCTGCAGGAGATCATCGCCACCGCAATGGGCGGCGACGTCATCACGACCACCGTCGAAGGCCGCGAACGTTTCGGCATCAGCGTGCGCTACCCGCGCGAGCTGCGTTCCGACCCGCAGGCGATTGCCACCCAGGTGCTGATCCCGCTCGACAGCATCATGGGCGGACCGCCCCTGATGATTCCGCTCGGCCAACTGGCCAATATAGAAGTCGTCAAGGGCGCGCCGATGATCCGCACCGAAAATGCACTGCTCTCTGCTTACATCTTCGTCGACATCCGCGGTCGCGACATCGGCAGCTACGTGCATGACGCACAACAGGCCGTGCAGGAGCAGGTAAAGTTCCCACCGGGTTATTACGCCACCTGGAGCGGCCAGTTCGAGTACATGGAACGCGCCAAGGCGAAGTTGAAAATCGTGGTGCCGGTTACGCTGGTGATCATCTTCGCACTGCTCTACCTCAACTTCCGGCGCTTGACCGAAACGCTGATCGTGATGCTCTCCGTGCCTTTCGCCCTGGTCGGCGGCGTCTGGCTGATGTGGGCGCTGGGCTATAATCTGTCCGTCGCCGTGGTGGTGGGATTCATTGCATTGGCGGGCGTGGCGGCGGAAACCGGCGTGGTGATGCTGATCTACCTCGACCATGCCCTGAATGAAATCACGTCCAGGCGCGCGGCAGAGGGCAAGCCTATCGCCCCTGCCGACCTCTATGCGGCAGTCATGGAGGGCGCGGTGGAACGGGTACGTCCGAAGATGATGACCGTGGTGGCGATCATGGCCGGATTGCTGCCGATCATGTGGAGCAGCGGCACCGGGTCGGAGGTGATGAGCCGCATTGCTGCGCCCATGGTGGGCGGCATGATCTCATCGACGATCCTGACCTTGATCGTTATTCCGGCAATCTATGCCCTGGTAAAAGAATGGACACTTTTCAGAAGGAATTAACTTGAACGGCAAACTCATCATGGGCGCGCTTTGCGCCGCGCTGATCGCCGGCTGCGGCGATGGCGCGAAACCGGACAGCCAGGACAAAGGCCGGCGTCAATACGACAAGAATGTACTGGCGCGTGGGGAAAGGCTGTACCAGACCAACTGCGCCAGTTGCCACGGCTTTAACGGCGAGGCAAAACCGAATTGGCGCATCCGTGGTGCGGACGGCAAGATGCCGCCACCGCCGCTGGATGACAGCGGCCACGCCTGGCATCATCCCCGCGCATGGCTGAAACAAATGGTTTCCCTCGGCAGCCCGACCGGGCAAGGCAATATGCCGGCATGGGAGGGCAAGTTATCCGAACAGGAAATGGATGAAGTGGTTACCTATGTCACTTCTCTATGGTCGGATGCAGTCCACCTGATCTGGATTACCCAGGTAGAACAGGCAAATTCGCCTTAAATATGCAGTATCCGTATTGCGGGGAACTTCAATTTCAGGGGAAATGTCCAATTGTTGAGGGCTGCTTCCTGCTAGTGCGGTTGCGCCCACTGACCGAATCGCATAATCGGCGCTTTTCAGGTGAAAGGACAGACGATGAGCAATCAACGCGATCTGATTTCAGACCCGGTTTGCGGCATGATGGTGGACGCAAAAAAAATTGCGGTCGAATATCTGGGCATCCACTATGCATTTTGTTCCGAGCAATGCAGGGATCGCTTCACCGCCAACCCCCATCTTTATGTCGGCTTGCCTGGCTGCAAGGCGCCAAAACAAGAAGGCATCGAGGTTATCAAGCGGCGGCGTTTGCGCCTCGCTTCGCCCCTGACCTCCGCACAGACTAACGTGCTCACCTTGGCACTGAGGGCGATGCGGGGTATCCAAAAAATTGCGGCAGACGGCAATCAGATTGAAATCACCTACGACCTGCTCCAGGCAACCGCCGAACAAATCGAGGCAAGGCTGGCGGAAATCGGCGTGCAACTGGGGGAAGGCTGGGCAGACCGCCTGCACCGGGCATTTGTGCATTACGAAGAAGAATGCGAGGCGGGAAATCTCGCAGTCGACGAGAGGCGCTGCCCCGGGTAGGCGACCGCCTTGACCCCTGGAGTAAAGAAAGGAGGTCCAAAATGGGCGAAATAAGGAGCGACAAGAATGTGGACATGAACGCTCCACATGAAATGATAAAATGCCGAATCTGCCTGAAAGAGGTTCCGGCGACGGTTGCAAAGACTTTTGACGGGCCCGCTTACGTGCACTATTTTTGCGGCTTGGATTGCCTGGAAGAATGGCAAAATCAAATAAAAAACGGTGGCAGCGAAAACTGCAGCGATCCACTATAATTTCCTCTTCTTCAACACCTCCAAAGAAAGCAAGCCATGTACGGATTCAGCAAGCAAGTCAGCATGCCCTTCGATGCCGCCGTAGCAAAAACCATCGAAGCGCTTAAAGTCGAGGGTTTTGGCGTCCTCACCGATATCGACGTAAAAGCCACCATGAAAGCCAAGCTCAACATCGACGGTCGCCCCTACCGCATCCTCGGCGCCTGCAATCCGCCGCTGGCGCACCGCGCCATTGAAGCCGACCCCGATATCGGCCTGCTGTTGCCCTGCAACGTAGTAGTGCGCGAAGAAGCCGATGGCAAAATCACGGTCGCCTTCATGGATCCCGCTGCGGTGCTGAAACTGGTCGATAAGCCGGGCGTCGAGGAGCTGGCGAAGGAAGTCAAAACACGTCTGGAGAGAGTGCGCGACAGTTTGTAACAGGCGTGATTCCCTGGCTCGACAACGCCACGCCTTTCCCGCCGCTCGAATCGGCTCTGCGCGAGCCCAACGGTCTGCTGGCGGCGGGTGGCGATCTGTCGCCACGGCGACTGGTCGCCGCCTATTCAAAAGGCATTTTCCCCTGGTTCAGCCCCGGCGAACCGATCCTGTGGTGGAGTCCCGACCCGCGCATGGTGCTGTTCCCGGCTGATCTCAAGATATCACGCTCATTGCGCAAGACCCTGAAAAAATCCGGTTACGCAGTTCGCGCGGACACCGCCTTCCGCACAGTCATGCAACAATGTGCCGCACCGCGCGATGGCCAGCCGGGCACATGGATATCTCCAGCCATGATCGCGGCCTATACCGAACTTCATGAGCAAGGCATCGCCCACTCGGTCGAAACCTGGGCCAATGGCAAACTGGTTGGGGGACTCTATGGCGTTGCTCTGGGCCGGATGTTCTACGGCGAATCGATGTTCAGCCTCGCCAGCGACACCTCCAAGATCGCTTTTGTCCACTTGGCCCGGCAACTGGAACGATGGGGCTTTGGCATGATCGACTGTCAGATGAAAACCGCCCATCTCGCCACGCTTGGCGCCCGCGAAATCCCCCGCGCCGAGTTCGGCAAAAATCTGGCAAAACTGGTAAACTTGGCCGGAATAACAGGGCCCTGGCGTTTCGATAATGACCTTGCTGAATGACTTCTCCACACGCGAGGTACAGTTCTACCTCTCCTCCGCCTACCCGTGCAGCTACCTGCCGGGACGAATGGCGCGCTCGCTGGTGGCCACGCCCAACGAGCTGGTCGACAGCACCGTTTATGACGAACTGATCCGCCTTGGCTTCCGCCGTAGCGGGACATATAATTACCGTCCGCAGTGCAGCTTGTGTGAAGCCTGCGTGCCGGTTCGACTGATCGTAGACGAATTCAGGAAAAACCGCACTCAACACCGCGCATGGAAAGCCCTCTCAGGACTCAGGGCGGTACCACGCGAACTGACCTATAAACCCGAGCATCACGAACTCTACCTGCGTTACCAGGCGACGCGCCATGCGGGTGGCGGCATGGATCAGGATGACCGGGAACAATATGAGCGCTTCCTGCTGCAAAGCCATGTCGCCACGCACCTGATCGAATTCCGCGAAGGCGATGTTCTGCGCATGGTCAGCCTGATCGACAAAGTAAGCGATGGCCTGTCCTCGGTTTATACTTTTTACGACCCCGACCTGCCTCGCGCCAGCTTCGGCACCTACAACATCCTTTGGCAGGCCGCACTGTGCCGCGAACTGGGCCTGCCTTACCTGTACCTGGGCTACTGGGTAGAACACAGCCGCAAAATGACCTACAAGATCAACTACCAACCGCTGGAAGGCCTGATCGAAGGCCGCTGGCAGCGATTGCCCCCGAAATCTGAACTGACCAAACCGGAATAAAACCAGAATGCGCCAATACCTAGACCTGATGCAGCACGTCCTCGACCACGGCCAGCAAAAAACCGACCGCACCGGCACCGGCACGGTCAGCGTATTCGGCTACCAGATGCGCTACGACCTGAGCGCCGGATTTCCGCTGGTGACCACCAAGAAATGCCACCTCAAATCCATCATTCACGAACTGCTGTGGTTCCTGAAGGGCGACACCAACATCCAGTACCTCAAGGAAAACGGTGTCAAAATCTGGGACGAATGGGCCGATGAAAACGGCAACCTCGGCCCGGTTTACGGTTACCAGTGGCGTTCCTGGCCGACGCCGGACGGCGGCCACATCGACCAGATCAGCCAGGTGATCGAACAGATCAAGCGCACCCCGGATTCCCGGCGCCTGATCGTTTCCGCATGGAACGTGGCCGACGTGGACAAAATGAAACTGCCGCCCTGCCACGCATTTTTCCAGTTCTACGTGGCGGACGGCAAATTATCCTGCCAACTCTACCAGCGTAGCGCCGACATCTTCCTCGGCGTGCCGTTCAACATTGCCTCCTATGCCCTGCTCACGCTGATGGTGGCACAGGTGTGCGGCCTCAAACCGGGCGATTTCGTTCACACTCTGGGCGACGCCCATTTATACCTCAACCACCTCGACCAGACCCGCGAACAACTATCGCGCCCGTTGCGCCCGCTGCCAGCGATGCAAATCAACCCGGCGGTGCAGAATATTTTCGACTTCAAGTTCAACGACTTCACTCTTGAAGGCTATGACCCCCACCCCGCCATCAAGGCACCGGTAGCGGTGTGATCTGGTTTAACGATTGTCCGCCTGGCTTCATTCGCCCGGCCTTGATATTAGTCAGGCTCTACAATTATTGCGGTAAAATTTTCCATATCGTGGTATAAAATCGACAGTACTAAAAAAATAAAAAAAGCATTTCCAGCTACCGACACGGAGACAGCAACCATGAACTGGATCAACAACAGCATCCGCAACAAACTACTTCTGATCTCTGGAACCGGAACGACGCTCCTGCTCGCCGCCGCGCTAACCGGATTGTGGCTATCGTGGAACAGCATTCTCGGACTTGAGCAGGAAATCGGGAAACTACAGACTGGCACACAACAGGTTCAGACCACGCCAGTTGCCTCCAACACCCAGATTAAAGAAACGATTGCCAGCGCCTATACAGGTATCCGCATCAGCCTCGGACTAATGGTCATTGCCGTGGCGATCGCTTTCATCGCTTTTTTATGGATGGTGCAAAAGAATATCCTGACCCCCGCGAATCAACTGGTGCATGACCTGGAGCGACTTGCCAAGGGCGATTTCTCCGTCCCGGTTTCCCGCACCACCGAGGATGAAATCGGCAATATTGCCGCCAGCGCAGAACTCATTCGCTCAGACCTCGGCGGCATCTTCACCAAAATCAACGAGATTACGACAGAAGTCTGCAGCACCGCATCCTCGCTTTCTGCCACGGCAAACCAGGTTGCGTCAGGTTCCAGCCAGCAGAGCGAAGTGGCCGAGGCCACGGCGGCATCGGTGGAAGAGATGGCCGTCAGCATCGCCTCCGTCGCAGAAAATGCAGACAACGTAAATCAAATTTCACAGCGCGGCCTGGAACAAAGCGGCAAAGGCAACGAAAGCCTGTCCGAATTGATCGGGGAAATTACCACGGTGGAAACTTCCGTTGCCGGAATCGCAGATTCAGTCGCCGAGTTCGTCCACAGCACCGAAGTGATCACCAACATGACACAACAGGTCAAGGACATCGCGGAACAAACCAATCTGCTTGCGCTCAATGCGGCGATCGAAGCAGCTCGTGCCGGCGAACAGGGGCGAGGATTTGCCGTGGTGGCGGACGAAGTACGCAAACTGGCGGAGAAATCGGCGCAATCCGCCAGCCAGATCGATCAGGTCACGGTCACGCTGGGCGCTCAATCCAGCGCCGTGGAAAATGCAATTCAGCATAGCCAGAAATCACTGCAAACCAGCCAGGACTATCTTGAAAATGTCGCGATGGTATTGGGCGAGGGCAACCATTCCATATCCCAGACCACCGAGGGTGTGGACAACATCGCCATGTCCGTGAATGAACAAAAAGCGGCCAGCCAGGAAATCGCGCAGAATGTGGAAAAAATCGCGCAAATGGTCGAAGAAAACCGCTCGGCTATCCAGGAAAATCTGGAAGCAGCACATCGCATGGAGCAATTGGCCGACTCGCTGCAAGGAATGGTGCGCCATTTCAGGGTTTGATCGAGTTCCAGCAGAACATGAGCAGTCCGCGCCTTTCCATCATCGCCGCGATGGCGAAAAACCGGGTCATCGGCATCGACAACACCCTGCCCTGGCGACTACCCGAAGACCTGACGCATTTCAAGACCCTGACTATCGGTCACCATATCCTCATGGGGCGAAAGACTTTCGATTCCCTTGGCAGGGTATTGCCGGGAAGAACCTCGGTTGTCATTACCCGCTCCATGGATCTGCGGCTTCCCGGTTGCATCGTGGCGAACTCGATTGAGAGCGCCATCTCCGCCTGTAATCAGGACAATGAGATTTTCATTATCGGCGGCGCGGAGTTATACCTTCAGGCACTGGATTTCGCCGACCGCATCTACCTCACCGAGATTCAGGCGGAATTCGAAGGGGACGCCTGGTTCCCGAAGTTCGACAGTGGGCTGTGGCAGGAGAGTGAACGCAGATCGGGCAAATCGAAAAACGGACTGGCATACGATTTTGTGATCTATGATAAAAAGCAGTAATTTCACCGTCGAAACTTGGGGAGACGTTATGAACCTGCTACGATTGTTTTTTGTATTCCTGCTGCTGCAGTTTCCACTGCTTGCGTTTGCGGCAGGCCAGACCGAACTGACCTGGTACGGCCACGCCGCCTTCAAGCTGACCACCCCGAATGGCAAGGTATTGCTGGTTGATCCTTGGCTCACCAATCCGGCCAACAAGAACGGCAAGGAAGACCTCGCCAAGCTCGACAAGGCCGATCTGATCCTGATCACCCACGGGCACTTCGATCATGTCGGCAACAGCGTGGAAATCGCCAAAAAAACCGGCGCCAAGCTGGTCAGCACCTTCGACCTCGGCAAGGCGCTCGCCACCTACGGCGGCTACCCCGAGAAACAGATGGGATTCGACAGCCAGGGAAATTTCGGCGGCGAACTCTCGCTGCTCGACGGCGAAGTAAAAATCGCCTTCATCCCGGCGATCCACAGCTCGACAGTGATGGCTCCTGAAGGCAGCGCCGACAAGGATATCCATGACGGCGGCAACCCCGGCGGCTTCCTGATCACGGTCAGAAACGGCCCCACCCTCTACCATACCGGCGATACCGATGTATTTTCCGACATGGCCCTGATTTCACAATTTCACAAAGTCGATGTGATGCTCGCCTGCATCGGCGGCCATTTCACCATGGGGCCGGAGCGTGCGGCGGAAGCGGTGAAACTGGTCAAACCCGGCATGGTCGTGCCGATGCACTTCGGCACTTTCCCAGTGCTGGACGGCACCGTCGTCAACCTGACCAAAGCTTTGAAAAAGCAGGGCAGCAAAGCCAAGTTGCATGAGATGAAGGTAGGCGAAACGCTCAAGCTTTGAATCGGCAAAATTCATCAATAAAAATGGCGGCCTTGGCCGCCATTTTTATTGATGTAGAAACATGCTTACCCTTGCCGCACGCAATCCACATAATAGCGCGATTTTCCGTTAACGCCTTCCTTTACCAGGCCATGGATATCCGTCTCGAAACCGGGGAATTGCTCGTTGAAATCGCGCGCGAATTTCAGGTAGCGAACAATGGTTTCATTAAATCGCTCGCCGGGAATCAGCAGGGGAATCCCCGGCGGATAGGGAGTCAACAACACACTGGTGACGCGACCGGCCAGATCGTCGATCTCGACCCGGTCGATCTCGCGATGCGCCATGCGGGCGAAAGCATCGGCCGGCTTCATCGCCGGCACCATGTCGGACAAGTACATCTCGGTGGTCAGCCGCGCCACGTCGTTGGCCTTGTAGATGCCGTGAATGCTGTCGCTAAGGTCTCGCAGCCCCATCCGCTCATAGCGCGGATGCTTGCCGACGAATTCCGGCAACACGCGCCACAGCGGCTGGTTGCGATCATAGTCGTCCTTGAACTGCTGCAAGGCGGTCAACATGGTGTTCCAGCGGCCCTTGGTAATGCCGATGGTGAACATGATGAAGAAGGAATAAAGACTGGTTTTCTCGACGATCACGCCGTGTTCCGCCAGGTACTTGGTGACAATCGCGGCGGGGATGCCGGAATCGGCGAAATCGCCGTCCACGTCCAGTCCCGGAGTGATGACGGTCGACTTGATCGGATCCAGCATGTTGAAACCCGACTCAAGGTTACCAAAGCCATGCCAGCGGTCACCTTTGCGCAGCATCCAATCGTCGCGCTCGCCCATGCCTTCTTCGGCGAGATGATCCGGCCCCCAGACCTTGAACCACCAGGAATCGCCGAATTCCTCGTCCACCTTGCGCATGGCGCGACGGAAATCGAGCGCTTCCAGAATCGACTCTTCCACCAGCGCAGTGCCGCCGGGCGGCTCCATCATTGCCGCAGCCACGTCGCAAGAGGCGATGATGGCGTACTGCGGGCTGGTGGAAGTGTGCATCAGGTAGGCTTCGTTGAAGATATCCCGGTCGAGTTTGCGCGTTTCCGAATCCTGAATCAGAATTTGCGAAGCCTGCGACAAACCGGCCAGCATCTTGTGGGTGGACTGGGTGGAGAACAGCATTGAATCCTTGCAGCGCGGACGGTCGCGACCGATCGCGTGCATGTTGCGGTAGAAATCGTGGAACGTGGCGTGGGGCAACCAGGCCTCGTCGAAGTGCAGGGTGTCGATTTCTCCGTCCAGCATCTGCTTGAGGGTTTCCACGTTGTAGAGGATGCCGTCGTAGGTGCTCTGGGTCAGGGTGAGTACGCGCGGCTTGGCTTTCCCGCCTTTGGCGAAGGGGTTGGCGGCAATTTTCTTGCGGATGTTCTCCGGCTTGAATTCTTCCAGTGGAATCGGCCCGATAATGCCGTAATGGTTGCGGGTGGGCGTGAGGAACACCGGCACTGCGCCAGTCATGATAATCGCATGCAAAATCGATTTATGGCAATTGCGATCCACCACCACGACATCATCCGGCGCCACCGTGGAATGCCACACCATCTTGTTGGATGTGGACGTGCCGTTGGTCACGAAAAACAGGTGATCCGCGTTGAAAATCCGCGCAGCATTGCGCTCGCTGGCAGCGACCGGGCCTGTATGATCCAGCAACTGGCCCAGTTCATCGACCGCATTGCACACGTCAGCGCGCAGCATGTTCTCGCCAAAAAACTGGTGGAACATCTGCCCCACCGGGCTCTTGAGGAATGCCACCCCGCCGGAATGGCCGGGGCAGTGCCAGGAGTAAGAGCCGTCCGCCGCGTAATGCGTGAGCGCGCGAAAGAACGGCGGCGCCAGCGTATCCAGATAATCCTTCGCTTCCCGCACCACGTAGCGCGCAATGAACTCCGGCGTATCCTCGAACATGTGAATGAAACCGTGCAGCTCTTTCAACACATCGTTCGGGATATGGCGCGAGGTGCGGGTTTCGCCGTACAGGAAAATCGGGATATCGGCGTTGCGGCGACGGATTTCCACGACAAAAGCACGAACCTGCGCCACGGCCTGCTCCGCCAGTTCCGGTGTGGTAAATTCCTCATCGTCGATCGACAGGATGAAGGCCGAAGCACGGCTCTGCTGCTGCGCAAATGAAGTCAGATCGCCGTAACTGGTCGCACCCAGCACTTCCAGCCCTTCCTCCTCGATCGCCTTGACCAGTACGCGAACGCCAATGCCGCTGGCGTTCTCGGAGCGGAAGTCTTCATCTATGATGACAATGGGGAAACGAAAGCGCATCTAAATTCCTAGTTAAGAATGAGGGGTGAGACGAACATCAAAAGAGGAAGGCGGATTGATTTTCCGCCTTCCTCTCACGCAATTTAAATTTTCGGCAGCGTCACGCCGTGCTGCCCCTGGTACTTGCCGCCGCGATCCTTGTACGAGGTTTCGCAGACCTCGTCCGACTCGAAAAACAGCACTTGGGCCACGCCCTCGTTAGCGTATATCTTGGCTGGCAGCGGCGTGGTGTTGGAAAATTCCAGCGTCACGTAGCCTTCCCACTCCGGCTCGAACGGCGTCACGTTGACGATGATGCCGCAGCGCGCATAAGTGGATTTTCCCAGGCAAATCGTCAGCACGTTGCGCGGGATGCGGAAATATTCCAGGGTGCGCGCCAGCACGAACGAATTGGGCGGGATGATGCAGACATCGCTCTTGATGTCGACGAACGAATTGGGATCGAAATTCTTCGGATCGACGATGGTGGAATTGATGTTGGTAAACAGCTTGAATTCGTCCGAGCAGCGAATATCGTAACCGTAGCTGGAAGTGCCGTAGGAAACGATGCGCTGACCGTTGACCTGCTTCACCTGACCCGGCTCGAACGGCTCGATCATGCCATGCTGTTCCGCCATCCGGCGTATCCATTTGTCTGCTTTTATACTCATCATTCGCCCCTGGCAAGACCGGTCAGCCTCCAGCTAAAACGGCCAGCACCGGGGCTGACCGCTAAAAGCTGACTGTTGAACGTCGTTTTACGTATTTTGAATCACAATATTGGGGAAGCGGGCGCTGAAGTCCTGCGCCTGCTCGGCAATTTTCAGCGCGGTGCGGCGCGCAATTTCCTTGTAGATCTGCGATACGCGCCCGTCCGGATCGGCCACCACCGGCGGCTTGCCATCATCAGTCTGCTGGCGGATATTGATGTCCAGCGGCAATGCGCCGAGAAACTCGACGTTGAAATCCTTGCACATTTTTTCGCCGCCGCCAGTGCCGAAAATGCGCTCTTCATGGCCGCAGTTCGAGCAAATGTGCAGACTCATGTTTTCCACGATGCCGACGATGGGGATACCCACCTTTTCAAACATCTTCAGGCCCTTGCGCGCATCCAGCATGGCCACGTCCTGCGGCGTGGTGACGATCACCGCGCCAGTAACCGGCACGCGCTGCGCCAGGGTAAGCTGAATGTCGCCGGTGCCTGGCGGCAAATCCACCACCAGGTAATCGAGGTTATCCCAATTGGTGTCGTTGAGCAGTTGCTCCAGCGCCTGGGTGACCATCGGGCCGCGCCACACCATCGGCTGGTCGGGATCGATCAGGAAACCAATGGACATGGCCTGCAGGCCGTGAGCCTTCAACGGCTCCAATTTCTTGCCGTCGGCGGAGGTTTCGGGGCGGTCATCCTTGATGCCCAGCATCAGGGGTTGCGACGGGCCATAAATGTCGGCATCCAGAATGCCCACATTCGCGCCCTCGGCGGCTAGCGCCAGCGCCAAGTTCACTGCGGTGGTGGACTTGCCCACGCCGCCCTTGCCGGAAGCCACGGCGATAATGTTCTTGATGCCCGGGATCAGTTTCACGCCGCGCTGCACGCTATGGGAAACGATGCTGGAAGAAACGTTGGCCGTGACGCTGCCCACGCCGGGAATGCTTTTCAGCTTGTCGCTCACCAGCGTGCGGATGCTTTCGATCACGCTCTTGGCCGGGTAGCCGAGAATGATATCGAGGGAAACCTTGTCGCCATCGATCTTGATGTTTTTTGCCGATTTGCCGCTGACAAAATCCTTCTTGGTATTCGGATCGGTAATTTCTTTCAGTGCGGCTTGCACCTGTTGTTCTGAAACGGACATGCTGACTCCTTGAGTGAAACTCATTTTTTTGCTTATTGCCCGAATACCCGGAGGGCATCAAGAGGCAGAAAACGAAAGTTTAACGAATAATTGGGCTTGCTACCACGGTTTGTTACAATTGGACTCTTTCAAGCTTCCTCAGAAACCGCAATGAAACGCAAGATACTGGTTACCAGCGCCCTGCCCTACGCCAACGGCAGCATTCACCTCGGCCATCTGGTCGAATACATCCAGACTGATATCTGGGTGCGATTCCAGAAAATGCAAGGGCGCGAATGCCATTATGTGTGTGCCGACGACACTCATGGCACCCCCATCATGCTGCGCGCCCAAAGCGAGGGCATCACCCCGGAAGCGCTGATCGAACGCGTCTGGCACGAGCACAAGGCTGATTTCGACGGCTTCCATGTCAATTTCGACAATTTCTACTCAACCAACACGCCTGAAACGCGGCACTATGCCGACGATATCTACCTGAAATTAAAGGCAGCGGGCCTGATCGAGATACGCTCGGTCGAGCAATACTACGATCCGGTCAAGGAAATGTTCCTGCCGGACCGCTTCATCAAGGGCGAATGCCCCAAATGCCATGCCAAGGATCAGTACGGCGACTCCTGCGAGGCCTGCGGCACCACCTATTCCCCCACTGACCTGATCGAGCCCTATTCCGCCGTATCCGGTGCGACGCCGGTGCGGAAAGAGTCCGGCCATTACTTTTTCCGGCTTTCCGACCCGCGCTGCCGCGATTTCCTCAAGCAGTGGATCGCCGACCCGCTTCACGTCCAGTCCGAAGCCGCCAACAAGCTCAATGAATGGCTGGAATCCGGCCTGTCCGACTGGGACATCTCGCGCGACGCGCCCTATTTCGGTTTTGAAATTCCCGACGCACCGGGCAAGTACTACTATGTCTGGCTGGATGCTCCCATCGGCTACATGGGCAGTTTCAGGAACCTGTGCGACAAGCTCTCAGCCGCCAGCGGCAAGCCCGCCGAAACGATTTTCAATGAATACTGGGGCAAGGAGTCCACTGCCGACGTCTACCATTTCATCGGCAAGGACATTCTCTACTTCCACGCCCTGTTCTGGCCCGCCGAGTTGCAACATGCCGGCTACCGCACGCCCACCGGCGTATTCGCCCACGGCTTCCTCACCGTCAACGGCCAGAAGATGTCCAAGTCACGCGGCACCTTCATCACCGCCGCCAGCTACCGCAAACACCTCAACCCGGAACAACTGCGCTACTACTTCGCCGCCAAGCTCAACAGCAGCATCGAGGATATCGACCTGAGCCTGGAGGACTTCACGGCGCGAGTGAACAGCGATTTGATCGGCAAGTACGTGAATATTGCCTCAAGAGCGGCGGGGTTTATTCACAAGAAGTTTGGAGGAGTACTCTGCGATTGCACTGCGTCTTTATCACCTCAAAGTGACAGGGAAAAAACGCTTGAAATATTTATTCGTACACCTAGCAACCTAATGCCCCCAGATTTCCAACCCACAGGCAACTTTGAGACTCCATCGCTAACTTGGCTAAACATAAGACGTTCAGCGATAGAGATTGCACGATTTTATGAGTCCCGTGAGTATGGCAAGACACTAAAATTGATTTTGTCTCTGGCAGACGAGGTCAATCAATATGTGGACAGAATGAAACCGTGGGAACTCGCAAAGCAGGAAGGGCAAGAAGTGAAGCTCCACGAAGTTTGCTCTGTATGCATTAATTTCTTCCGCCTGCTCACCCTTTACCTCAAGCCGGTGTTGCCAAAACTTGCCGCCGATGTGGAAACCTTCCTCAACATTCCGCCGCTGCAATGGGCGGACACAATCGCCCTGCTGCCGGCGGGCCACGCCATCAACCCCTACCAGCATCTGATGACCCGTATCGACCCGAAACAGGTGGAATCCATGATCGAAGAAAACAAGGCCTCGTTGGCGCCCGCGCCGCAAGCGTCGCCGGCTCGCCACGCCGAGAAGCAGCAACACGAAATCCAGCCGATTGCCGAGACCATCAGCATCGACGATTTCGCCAAGATCGACCTGCGCATTGCCAAAATCGTCAATGCCGAACATGTGGAAGGTGCAGACAAGCTGTTGCGGCTGACGCTCGATATCGGCGAAGAAAATACGCGCAATGTGTTCGCCGGCATCAAGTCGGCTTATGCGCCGGAAAGCCTGATCGGTCGGCACACGGTGATGGTCGCCAACCTCGCGCCGCGCAAGATGAAATTCGGCATGTCGGAAGGCATGGTGCTGGCGGCTTCCGGCAGTGAACCCGGCCTGTTCATTCTCAGCCCGGACGAAGGCGCAAAGCCGGGAATGCGCGTCAAGTAGACCCGGCCTGCTTGACATCAAGCCACGGCTGACGAATCATATTCAATATCAAAACCAAGCCCGGACAACAAAAATGAAAACAGCTACACGCCGCTCCGTCTTGATGCTAATGCTGGTCGCCGCCACATTTCTGGCCGGTTGTGCAGCTCTCAACCAACCGGTGGTCGGCCCTTCATCGGCGGATCAAAAGGCCGGCTCACCGCCGCCCAACGCACTGCCGATTTCCGACATCCCGGTTCCTGCCGGCGCCCGTCTGGACACCGAGAATTCACTGATCATGGGTGCCCAGGATCGCTGGCTGGGCCGCCTTGTGATCAAGGCGGACATATCGCCGACCGAAGCCTACAATCACTTCAACAATGGCATGCCGACCTTCGGCTGGACGGTAGTCACGGCCATTCAGTCCAAAATCAGCACACTGATCTTCATGCGCGGCGACCGCGTGGCATCGATCCAGATCGAGCCGACCACGATGAATGGATCGACCGTTTCCATTAACATTTCCCCGCGCCAGTCCGGCCCTGAACCAACACCGGCACCGGCGCGCCAGAAGTAGGCATCAGGGCTTGAGGTAGGCGTAACCCTCGACCGACTGCAGCCTGCCGATCTCAGCCACGCCCGAAGGAACGACTTTGGCGCCCTGGAGCACCGTCTTCGGGTCGATTTTGCGAGCCTTGAGCGTGTTGTTGCATACCCGGAAATCGACTCCGCGCGCCATCAATTCTTCAACCGCAATATTGTAGGGATTGCCGTTCTTGTCCTGCGCGCCTTCGAGCAAGAAATCGATTCCCGCTCCGTGGCTCACCACCACGATTTTTACTTTGTCTTCCGTGGCATTGAGATGATTGCGGATATTTCCCAGAGCGGCCCTGGCCACAACGCTATCGTTGATATGGTAAAGCACTTTTTCTTCGCCTGCGGCGGCGGCCGCGATACTGAACCAGCCGATACAAACCGCAGCAATGAACAAGTTTCCAAAATGTTTTATCATGGCGAGCCTCCGTTTATTGAATTTCGATTGTCGTTCCACTCTAATACCGGACGGCACAAATGTAAACCGCCGATACGCACACAATACATTGATTTTAATTAAGTAATTAAAGACAATCCGATCTTGTTAGCCGGGTTGAATGGAAAAATCAGCGCATGAAAACCACCAAACAACTAAAAATCTTCGGACGGGTTCAGGGGGTCTATTTCCGTGAATCCATGTGTCGCGAGGCGCAACATCTCGGCGTCACCGGCTGGGTCAGGAATAACCGGGACGGCACGGTAGAAGCGGTGGTGCAGGGAACGGCAACTGAAGTTGCCGCCATCATCAAGTGGGCTTGGGGCGGGCCGGAACTAGCCCAGGTTGAAAATATTGAAATCAGCGAAGCCAGTAGCGAATATGCCGATTTCGCCCGACAGGATACCGTTTAGGCGAACAGGCTTTTAAGTTCTGCCAGATAGGCACTCGCTCCAGCATCACCCTCGGCAGGCGCCCATGCGCCTTTTTCCTCAGGCCTGAGCGCCAGATAAGGGCCGGCTTTGGCCTCGAAAAATACGCTGCCAGGCGCAAGCGCCACCACGGAATGAAACACGCCGTGAGCAATATTGACCCCGACCGCCTCGCCATTCGGCGACAAATCCGCCACCTCGGTCACATTTCCCGCTTCATCGAAAAAAATCATTCCGATGCGCCCGGCCAGCACGATGATGGATTCATCCTTGTCCGCGCTCATATGACAGTGCGGCTGAATGTAGGAATCGGACTCCATCGCATTGAGCAGGCGATGGCTCGCATCCGACTCGGAACCATGGAAATTGAAGTTTTTGCGCCGGCGCGGGGACGCATTGGCTTCCGCGACAACACGATCCAGCAATGCGCGGTTGATGATCCGAGGGCAATCCATATTGGTTTTTTCTTTATCCCGTAAAAAGCGCCATGATACCGGAGAGCAGAAACGCGGGACAAAAAAAACGCGGCGAGCATTTAAGCTGGCCGCGCCTGAAATCCACCGATTAAGGTGGAATGGAGGAGACAACGCTGGAACTACTCAAGTGAATGAGCAATTCAAGTTATTAGCATTATCTAATATAATAATTCTCTTGGCAAGCCCTTATTAGAAAATTTCTGCCGGCTAATACTGAACGGCGATATTCTCCGCCGTCAGCAAATCGGACAACGACAACAGCAGATTATCCTTTATCCCGACCCGCCAGCCATCGCCCAAATCAAGATCGCAGCTTGCCACGCTGTTGCGATAACCGATCCGCACCCGGCACCCCTGATCGTCGCGGTAACCGGACAATATTTCACGTAACTTCTCTGCATAGGATTCGGCGTGGCCGCTGGTAGGCGCCACGCAGGACAGCCGCAACAATTTGGCAAAGCGCGTCCGCGCTCCGGCCAAATCAAATAGGCCCTCGGCAACCACCCGGAACCCGCCGGAATAGGTGTCGGAGGTAACCTTCCCTTCCACGATCAGCAACTGGTCTTCTTTAAGGATATCGCGGTGCGCGTCGAACAGCTCGCTGAACACGGTAAGCTCGACTCGTGCCACGCCGTCCTCAAGGGTGACGATGGCCATTTTTCCGCGCCGCGTCATCTGGGTGCGGATCGCATAAATCGCCCCGGCCAGCAATACCGGCTGCGGCTGCGGCGCGACATCGGCAAGCCGCGTCTTGATGAAGCCGGACAGCTCCTCGCGGTAAGCGTCATAAGGATGGCCGCTGAAATAAAATCCCAGCGCCTTTTTCTCGTTCAGCAGCAGTTCCAGCAAATCCCATGGCGGCGCTTCAACCAGCGTATCGGGCCGGCTTTCCGCACCGCCGTCGTCCATGGCATCGAACAAGCTGTTCTGTAGCGCATCCCGGCTTTCCTGCTCGGCGGCCTCCATCGCCACGCCAACACTGGCCAGCAAGCTGGCGCGATTGCCGTTCAAATTGTCGAAAGCGCCCGCCCGCACTAGGGATTCGACGACGCGGCGATTGACGATGCGCTTGTCCGCCCGACGGCAGAAATCGAACAGGCTGGTGAACGGCCCGTCCTTCTCGCGGGCGGCGGCGATTGCGTTGATCGCCGCTTCGCCGGTGCCCTTGATTGCACCCAAGCCATAACGGACTTCCGTCCGCGATACCGGCTCGAAACGATAGCCGGAACTATTCACGTCCGGCGGCAGCACTTTCACTTTATTGGCGAGGGTATCCTCGTAGAACACCTTGAGCTGGTCGGTATTGTCCAGTTCCGAGGACAGCGTCGCCGCCATGAAGGCGGAAGTGTGGTGGGCCTTTAGCCAGGCAGTCTGGTAGGAAACCACCGCATAAGCGGCGGTGTGGGACTTGTTGAAGCCGTATTCGGCGAACTTCGCCATCAGGTCGAACAGGCCGTTGGCGAGCTTTTCCTGATAGCCCTTCTTCAGCGCGCCCTCGACAAACAGACTGCGGTGTTTGTCCATCTCTTCCTGTTTCTTCTTGCCCATCGCCCGCCGCAGCAAGTCCGCGCCGCCCAGCGTATAACCGCCGATGATCTGGGAAATCTGCATCACCTGTTCCTGATACACGATCACGCCATAGGTCGGAGCGAGGCTGGGCTGCAAATCGGGATGGAAATAGTCGATGGTCTGCTTGCCCTTTTTGCGCAGGATGAAGTCGTCCACCATGCCCGAACCCAGCGGGCCGGGACGGTACAGCGCGAGTACGGCGATGATGTCTTCGAAACGGTCGGGCTGGAGTTTCGCCAGCAGCTTTTTCATGCCCTCAGATTCAAGCTGGAACACCGCCGTGGTATTGGCTTTCTTCAATACCTCGTAGGTCGCGGGATCGTTGAAATACTGGGTGTCGAGCGGCAGGTCGAAGCTCGGGTCGAGCTTCTTGATGTACTTCACCGCCAGCTCGATGATGGTGAGGTTGCGCAGGCCGAGAAAGTCGAACTTGACCAGGCCGGCGGCCTCGACGTCGTCCTTGTCGAACTGCGACACCGCCACCGCTTCCGAGCCGGAAGCCACGTACAACGGGCAGAAATCGGTGAGCTTGCCGGGCGCGATCAGCACGCCGCCGGCATGCATGCCGACGTTGCGCGTGAGGCCTTCGAGCTTGCGGGCGAGGATGAACAGCTCGCGCACCTCTTCCTCGTTGTCGTATCGCTCCTTGAGCTGGGGTTCCATGTCCAGCGCCTCGTCGAGCGAATACTGCTTGCCCGGCGCGGCGGGAATCAGCTTGGATAACTGATCGCAAAAATTGTAGGGCAGATCGAGCACCCGGCCGACGTCGCGCACCACCGCCTTGGCCGCCATAGTGCCGAAGGTGGCGATCTGCGACACCGCATCGGTGCCGTAGCGCTCGCGCACGTACTCGATCACCCGGTAGCGGGTTTCCTGGCAGAAATCGATATCGAAGTCGGGCATCGATACCCGCTCCGGGTTGAGGAAGCGCTCGAACAGCAAGGCATAGCGCAGCGGATCGAGGTCGGTAATACCCATGCTGTAGGCCACCAGCGAACCCGCGCCGGAACCGCGCCCCGGCCCGACCGGCACACCATTGTGCTTGGCCCAGTTGATGAAGTCGGCGACGATCAGGAAGTAGCCGGGGAAACCCATCTGGATGATGGTGTCGGTCTCGAACTTGAGCCGGTCGGTATAGGTCGGATACTGCTTCGCCCGCTCCGCCTCGTCGGGATAGAGCGTCACCATGCGCTCGGCCAGCCCTTCTGCCGCGCGCTGGCACAGATAATCGTCCGTGCTCATCCCGCCCGGTATCGGGAACAGCGGCAGCTTGCTCTTGCCCAGTTCGACCGTCAGGTTGCAGCGCTTGGCGATTTCCACGCTGTTGGCGAGCGCAGCGGGAATGTCGGCGAACAGCTCCGCCATCTCGGCCTGGGTCTTGAAATACTGCTGCTCGGTAAAAACGCGCGGGCGGCGCTTGTCCGCCAGCATGTAGCCCTCGGAGATGCACACCCGCGCTTCATGCGCCTTGTAGTCGTCGGGTGCAAGAAATTCTATCGGATGCGTCGCCACCACCGGCAAATGTAATTCCGAGGCCAGCCTCACCGCTTGGCGCACATAGGCTTCGGTCTGGGGCAGGCCAGTGCGCTGCAATTCAATATAGAACGCACCCGAAAAGAGCTGCGACCAAGCACTGGCAAGCTCTTTGGCCTGTGCATTGTTGTCCTGCAACAGCGCTGCGCCGACATCGCCGAAATGCGCGCCGGACAAGGCGATCAGGCCATCGCTGCCGCCATTCTCGAACCAGTCGCGGCGTACCTCCGCCCGCCCCCGGTGCTGGTTGGATCGATAGGCGCGGGTCAGCAAATCGCACAACTGCAGATAGCCTTGGCGGTTGCGGCATAGCAGCAACAGGCGATGGGGCTGATCGCGGTTGGTTTCGTTGCTGATCCACACGTCGCAGCCGATGATCGGCTTGATGCCCTTGCCGCGCGCGGCCTGGTAAAACTTCACCATGCCGAACAGGTTGGAAAGATCGGTCAGCGCCAGCGCCGGCATCTGGTCTGAAACAGCCAGAGCAACGGCATCGCCGATGCGCACGATGCCGTCGACAATCGAATACTCGCTGTGCAGCCGGAGGTGGATAAAGGTGGGATCGGGCATGATGGTATAATTCTACCACTATGAGCAAAGCTCCCGAACTCCTACTTCCCGCCGGCTCCCTGGAAAAAATGCGCTACGCCTACGCCTATGGCGCCGACGCGGTGTATGCCGGACAGCCGCGCTACAGCTTGCGCGCCCGCAACAATGAATTCGGGCTGGACGAACTGGAAACCGGCATTGCCGAGGCCCATGTGCTGGGGAAAAAATTCTACGTCGCCAGCAATCTGGTGCCACACAACGCCAAGCTCAAGACCTATCTGGCCGACATGGCGCCGGTGATCGCGATGAAACCGGACGCCCTGATCATGGCCGATCCCGGCCTGATCATGATGGTGCGCGAAACCTGGCCGGAAGTGCCGGTTCACCTGTCGGTTCAGGCCAACACCGTCAATTACGCGGCGGTCAGGTTCTGGCAGAAGCTCGGGCTGACACGGGTGATCCTGTCGCGCGAGATTTCGCTGGATGAAATCGCCGAAATCCGCCAGCAATGCCCGGACATGGAACTCGAGGTATTCGTCCACGGCGCCCTGTGCATCGCCTATTCCGGGCGCTGCCTGCTGTCCGGCTACTTCAACCACCGCGATGCCAATCAGGGAACCTGCACCAACTCTTGCCGCTGGGATTACAAAGTCAAGGATGCACAGGAAGATGCCGCCGGCGTGATCCGGGAAGCCGACTTCAACATCAACCAGGCCATGGCGGAGTCCGGTCTCACCGCCTGCGGCGAGCAACAGCGCCACCCTCTCGCCGACCAGCCCTGGCTGATCGAGGAAGGTGGCCGCCCCGGCGAACTGATGCCGGTGCTGGAAGACGAGCACGGCACCTACATCATGAATTCCAAGGATCTGCGCGCGGTGGAACATGTCGCGCGGCTGACGGAAATCGGCGTGGACTCGTTGAAGATCGAGGGGCGCACCAAGTCGGCTTATTATGTCGTGCGCACCGCCCAGATTTACCGCCAGGCGATTGACGATGCCGTGGCGGGGCGCGCTTTCAACCCGGCCTATCTGGGCGAACTCGAGAACCTGGCCAACCGGGGCTATACCGACGGCTTCTACCAGCGCCATCACACCGTCGAATACCAGAACTACCTCACCGGCCAATCAGAAAGCAATCGCCAGCAATATGTCGGCGATATCGTCGGCTACGACACGACATCCGGCATGGCGGAAATCAATGTAAAAAACCGCTTCGCCATCGGCGACCGCCTGGAGATCATTCACCCTGCCGGCAATCGCGAAATCGTGCTGACGCAGATATTCGACAAGAAAGGCGCTCCCATCACGGAAGCGCCGGGCAACGGCTGGATCGTTCGCATCCCGCTCAGCGAGCATCTCGACAGGGCAATGCTGGCAAGATATTTGTAAGCGACTCAGGAACATCCTTTATAGGTGTTTCACCTATTCCCTGATCGCCCCATATTCGGTTATCATTTTCGGATCACCTCGAGAGCCGAAGAAATGATCAAGAAAGTCAGTGTTCACCAGCTAAAACCCGGCATGTTCATCCACGACATGAACTGCGGCTGGATGGAACATCCCTTTCTGACCGGCACCCTCAAGATCAAGAACGACCAGGAAATCAAAAAGATCGCCGACAATGGCATCCATGAGGTGTACATCGACACCGACAAGGGCCTGGATGTGCAGGATGCACCGACCGAAAGCGAGGTCAAGGCAGAAATCGATCACGAACTAATCGAAATTATCCAGAAAGCCAAGCCCGTCGAAACCGCCTCGCTGCGCGACGAACTGGAGAAATCGCGCCGGGTGCATAGCGAAGCCAACAAGATCGTGCACAGCATCATGAAAGACATCCGCATCGGCAAGCAGATCGAACTGGAACAAGTCGATCCGCTGGTGGCGCAAATGACCAGCTCGATCTTCCGCAACAAGGACGCCCTGCTCAGCCTGTGCCGGATCAAAAACAAGGACGACTACACTTTCCTGCACTCGGTCAGCGTCGGCGCGCTGCTGATCTCCTTTGCCCGCGCCCTTGAACTCGACCGCGACATTATCCAGCTACTGGGCGTCGGCGGCATGCTGCACGACGTCGGCAAAATGCAGATAGCCAATGAGGTATTGAACAAGCCCGGCAAGTTCAGCGACGATGAGTTTCAGCTCATGAAATCCCACGTGGTGCATAGCCGCACCATACTGGAGGCAACGCCAGGCATCAGCCAGGTTTCGATTGATGTCGCCGCCCAGCATCACGAACGTTTCGACGGCAGCGGCTACCCGCACGGGCTGAAGGGCGAAGAAATGTCCGTCTATGGTCAAATGGCGTCAATTGTCGACGTCTATGACGCGATCACCTCGGACCGCTGCTACCACAAGGGGATGGCGCCCACCGAGGCGCTCAGGAAGATGCTGGAATGGAGCAAATTCCACTTCAACCCCAAACTGGTGCACGCCTTCATCCGCACTATCGGCATTTATCCGGTCGGCACGCTGGTGATGCTGGAAAGCGGCAGGGTCGCCATCGTTATCGAACAGTACGAGAAGAATCTTGCGCTACCACTGGTGCGCACAGTCTTTAACGCCAAGAAAAATTATTACATCAAACCTGAAGATGTGTATCTATCCAAGCCGCTGGGTCAAGGCGGCGGCGACAAGATCGTCAGCCACGAATCGCCTGAAAAATGGGGTATCGACGTATCGAAATTCATGTAAACCGAGCGTTGCAACCCGCCCGGCGACCTCTGGCAAGGCCTGTCTAACACCATATTTCCCATTTCCATAACTCGTACTAAACCAGACTTCAACTAACGTGTAACGTCAGATCACTGATTTCCGTGCGACTCCATGTGGACATTCAAAATTCAAAGCACCCGGCTTGCTCGGCTTTTTAGTGCTTATCCAATGGAACGGCTGGTAAGCCATGCTCTTCTTCAATAACCTGCCTTACCTCATCAATCAAAGAGAATCCTTGCTTGGTAAGAGCCAGAGGAACAATCAAGCACTTACTCTTATCGTCATATTTAATAGATGATTTATTCTTTTTTTCAAGGATCGTCTGGATGTTTATCATTTTTAGGCTGCCAGGAATAGGGGCATCTCCGTTACGCTCATAAATAGCCAAAACCACGGGGGAACCAGAATAATTCTGCATATTATTATGCCGTTTCACATCAGTGTATTCGATGTAGAAGCTGTCGTTATAGAACGTAAAGCACTTTGTTTCGATTTCAATATTTCTGACATTACGAAGCAGGAAGTCTCCCCGTTTAATGAGTACATCGGCACTGGATGTATATGCCTTGAAGCTATCTATGTCTTGGGATAACTCCTCAATCATTAAGCCATGATCTATTGCTTGGCTCTTAAACAGCTTTTGGGCTTTGACTCCTGCCCTGAACCAATCTTCCGCGAGATTTTTGTATCGTTCATCTTGGCCGACAACAACTGGGCTCCAATGCTGCTCACCTTGATAAACAATCGAATCTGCAGATATGTCCGCGTATTCCACCAACCCATCAAAGGTCGCTGAAAATTTGGGGGTAATCGTGCCATCAGGATGCTTGATTATTAGATGATATCCCATAGTTTCAAGTTGGCTACCAGAAAATTGATAAATGCGGAGAGTGTTATTTGATAACGTCTTCAGGCCTGCAAAGTGGGTTTCTTTGCGTCATTAAGGCTTCTCCAAGACGGTCAGGTGAAAATCACAATCGACTTGTAGCGAGTGCAGTTGATCCTCTCGCACCCGCTTGACCCAGCATTTCTCGTAGGTCTTGCCACCATCGCTCTGCCAGCGAAACCCCTTCCCCTTGGCTTTATCTCGCTCGTCGTAGCTGACGTTCGCCTGGACGATCAGCCATTTGCGCTGGCTGTTGGCAATGACCTGCTGGATGTCGTAGTGCGACAGGATTGTGAACATGGTGAGGACGTCCGTTACCGCCCTGTGCTGGAACGGGTTCACCATGCCGTGGAAACCGGCCAGATAAATCAGGCTGCGGCTGGTGCAACTGCGCGGGTAATCAACATCGTACTGAGTGTCGAGCCACGGGGTTGCGGGCATCTTGAGCCCGAAGCGGGCAAAGGCGGCCTCGATCAGTGGTCGATCAAATTCGCGACCGTTATGAGCGACGATGTAGTCTGCTTTTTTCATCAACTTGGCAATCGGCTGCAAGGTGCGGATGTCGGCAGGACGCCCGTGACACTTCAGCAGTTCATCGCTGATGCCCGTATATTCTACCGACTCCGGCGCAACGGGATGATCTGGCTTGAGGAGCAGGGAAAGAAAATCGACCGGCTGCGAAAACTCGGTGTCCCACAGTACCAAGCCGATTTCGGTGATGAAGTTCGTTTCCGGCGGCGTATTGAAAGCACCGCCTGTTTCAAGATCAAGTCCAAGCAATAGCATATATGCTCATTTTCTTGTGGATAATCGGGAAGAATGAAAATCATACTCTG
This sequence comes from Betaproteobacteria bacterium, assembly GCA_021373185.1. GTDB lineage: Bacteria > Pseudomonadota > Gammaproteobacteria > Burkholderiales > Sulfuricellaceae > Sulfuricella. The sequence goes on from JAJFTF010000006.1 coordinate 41,545, forward strand.
TCGGCATTTATTGGCAAGGCTGATATGTTTCGAATACATTGACTTTTGCCATGATTTTACCGATAGTTAAAATGTGTTTTGGAGCGTATGTTGTACCCATGAACCGGCGGTGGCCTTGCCGGATTTTGCTGGTCAACCTCAACCGTGCCTGTCGCCATGACTATCCGTCGCAATGTATTGATACTGGGCATCGGCAACAGTTTGTTGCGCGATGAAGGCGCAGGCATCCATGCGATGAACTGCTTGCGCGAACAACTGGCCGACCGTAACGACATCACTTTCCTGGATGGCGGCACCTTGAGCTTCACGCTGGCCGGTGCAATCGAAGATACCTCACAACTGATCGTGCTCGATGCCGCGCAGCTTGGTGCCACGCCCGGACACTCGCTGGTTTTCGAAGGTGCAGAGATGGACTCGTTCATCGGCAGCAACCGCAAATGCAGCGTGCATGAAGTCAGCCTGCTCGACCTGCTGGCAATCGCCCACCTGAGCGGCCATTTGCCGCCGCAACGGGCGCTGATCGGCATCCAGCCGGCAGAGATCGACTGGGGCGAACACCCCTCCCCTGCGGTCGCGGCAGCAATGCCGAAGATATGCGACCAGGCCCGGCAACTAATTGAAGCGTGGCAGACATGAGCCTGGAAAATATGATCATCAACGTCGAAGTCGCAGACCCGTACTCGGTCGGCAATATCGCAGCAATCCTCAGCGAAATCGCATCGCGGCTGGGGACGCTCGCAGACGGCGGCGAAACCAGCTTGATCGACCTGAAGAGCCTGCCGCTTTCCTCCGGCGAATATGAGCATCTGCGTTTCACCCTGGGGCGCGGAGAAGTAACCGCCAGCCTCGACGCCATCGGCATGTCCGAGATCGTCGAAACCCAATTTTCTGGCGTGTGGTGGATCACGCACTACAACGACCAGGGCGACATCGTCGCCGACCTGATCGAGATCGCGACGATCCCGAATATCCTGCTCAGCCAGCCGGAAGACATGCGCACCGGGCTGGCGCTCTTGCACGCAATCATTTCCCGACCTGCTTCATCCCATGATTGAGGTGATACGATGGCTGACCATGACAGTTTGGAACATCGGCTGGCGGAACAAGGCATCAGCCGCCGCGCCTTCCTCAAATTCTGCGCCGCCATGGCCTCGCTGATGGCCTTGCCGCCTGGCAGCGCAGTTGCGATTGCCGCAGCACTCGCCAAAGCCAAACGCCCATCGGTCATCTGGCTTTCATTCCAGGAATGCACCGGCTGCACCGAGTCGCTCACCCGCTCGCATTCGCCGACGCTGGAAAGTCTGATCTTCGACATGATCTCGCTGGATTACCACCATACCCTGCAAGCGGCTTCCGGCTTCGCCGCAGAGAAATCGCGCGACGATGCGATGCAGGCCTATTACGGCAAATATCTTCTGCTGGTCGACGGCTCGATCCCGACCAAGGATGGTGGTGTTTACTCCACCATCGCCGGCAGGAGCAATCTCGACTTGCTGCATGAAGCCGCCAAGGGCGCAGCGGCCATCGTCGCGGTCGGCACCTGCGCGGCCTTCGGCGGCATTCCGATGGCCAAGCCGAACCCGACCGGTGCGGTAGCGGTGTCCGACCTCATCAAGGACAAGCCGATCATCAACATCTCCGGCTGCCCGCCGATTCCCGCCGTCATCACCGGCGTACTAGCGCATTACCTCACGTTCGGCGAACTGCCCGCACTCGATGAACTGGGGCGGCCCAAAGCGTTCTACGGCGAGACCATCCATGACCATTGTTACCGGCGGCCATTCTACGACCAGGGCAAATTCGCCAAGACCTTCGACGATGAAGGTGCGCGCAATGGCTGGTGCCTCTATGAGCTGGGCTGCAAAGGGCCGACCACCCATAATGCCTGTGCCACCACCAAATGGAACGGCGGCGCGGGTTTCCCGATCGAGGCCGGCCATGGCTGCCTCGGCTGCTCGGAGCCAAATTTCTGGGATGCAGGCAGTTTCTACGCCCCGCTCCCGGCACCCAGCGCCGATGTCACTACCATTGCCGAAGTCGCCGCCGTTACCGGCGCAGCCGCTGCCGTGGCATTGAGCGCACTGGATCGGGCCAAGAAAAAACGTGCGCAACAGGCGCATGAAAAGCTGACCGTCAAGGACCTTTAACCCGGGGGAGACGCGCATATGAACCCGCAAGATCTATTGTACTGGGTACGCGGTACGGGATTGCAGATCGCCGCCGCCATATTCGTATTGGGGATGAGCTACCGCATGCTGCACTTGGTGCTGCTGGGACGCAAGAAATCCCTCGCCATCCCGCGCGGTTCCGAATGGGCGTACGGACTGCGCATCATGTGGCAGCGCTCGTTCGTCTTGCCGGAATTGAGCGCACGCGGCAAGTTCACCGTTGTCGCCGGGTATATTTTCCATCTAGGCTTCCTGATTACGCTATTCTTCCTCAGCCAGCACATCGACATGCTGCGCGCCATACTAAAATTCGGCTGGCCAGCCCTGCCGCGCAGCGTGATCGACATCGCCGCCATTCTTTCCATCGCGGCAATGATCGCCCTGCTGGTGCACCGCATCATCGATCCGGTCAAACGCCTGCTGTCCGATTTTCAGGACTACCTGACCTGGGCGCTGACCTTTTTGCCCCTGCTGACCGGCTTCATGTTATTGCGCAGCATCGGTTTCGGTTATACAACGCTATTGACCCTGCATATCCTCAGCGTCGAACTGCTGTTGATCGCCATACCGTTCACCAAGCTCGCGCACATGTTTTCCACTTTCGTGTCGCGCTGGTACAACGGCGCTTCCGCTGGGTTTAGAGGAGTAAAAGCATGAACACGCTCCAGCGCGGCATCAACGCCATGATCGAACAGATCGACGCGCCCATCGCGACCTTCTTTACTTCATGCGTGCATTGCGGCCTGTGTGCCGATTCCTGCCTGTTCTACACCGAAACGCAAGACCCGAAATTCACGCCGATCTACAAACTCGAGCCGCTAAGGCGCATCTGGCAACAGGAGTACACATTCTGGGGCAAGCTGATGTCCCAACTGGGATTGAGCAAACCGGTCACCGATGCCGAATTGGCGGCATGGGAGCCGCTGGTCTACGACAGTTGCACGCTGTGCGGTCGCTGCTCTCTGGCCTGCCCGGTGGGCAACGATATCGTCTACATGGTGCGCAAGATGCGCGAAGGCATGGTGGCCTCCGGCCATGCGCCGGAGGGGCTGAAAGGCGCAACCCAGCGCGCCATCGGCCTGGGTAGCCCGATGGGCGTGAACCTGAACACGCTGATGGCGCATATCCATAATACCGAGAAGGAAACCGGCCTCAGCGTGCCGCTCGACAAGGAAGGCGCGGACTACATGATGGTGCTGTCCTCCGCCGAGATCGCGGAATACAGCGAAATCGTTTCTGCCGTGACGCGCATTTTCCATCAGGCGGGTGTGTCGTGGACCATGGCTTCGGACGGATTCGAGGGAACCAACAGCGGCATCCAGATCGGCTCTTCCGACCTGGCGGCGGAGTTGCTCAGCCGTGTGGTGCGGGCCGCCGAGCGGCTCAAGGTGAAATACGTGATCAGCCCGGAATGCGGCCATGCCTACACCGCCTTGCGCTGGGAGGGACCGAACCTGATCGGTCGGCCATATCACTTCGAGGTAATCCATATCATCGAACTGCTTGACCAGTTGCGTAGCGAGGGACGCTTGCGCACCGAAGGGCTGGACGAGACCCGCATGACTTTTCACGACCCATGCCAGATGGTGCGGCGCGGCGGCGTGGTGGAACAACCGCGCAATCTGCTCCATATGGTTGCGCCGAATTTTGTCGAGATGCCGGATGCCGGCATCCAGAACTGGTGCTGCGGCGGCGGTGGCGGCGTGAGCGCCAACGAGCGCGCCGAGCCTTTGCGCATCAAGGTGTTCAGCCGCAAGAAGGCGCAACTGGATGCCATCGGCGTGGACACCATCGTCACCTCCTGCTCGAACTGCCGCACCATGCTGCTGGACGGGTTGGAACACAACAGCATGAATCTCAACGTCGTGGGATTGACCGAACTCATTGCCGAGCATCTCGCTCCTGCGTCAAAATAAGAAGGATTAGCCGCCATGACCCAGACCATCGTCGTCGACCCCATCACCCGCATCGAAGGCCACTTGCGCATCGAGGCGGAGACCGATGCCGACAACCGCATCACGCGCGCTTCCAGCGCCGGCACCATGGTGCGCGGCATCGAGATCATCCTGCGCGGGCGCGACCCGCGCGATGCATGGGCTTTTGCACAGCGCATCTGCGGCGTGTGTACGCTGGTACACGGCATTGCCTCGGTGCGCGCAGTGGAAGATGCGCTGAAAGTCGAAATCCCCGCCAATGCGCAATTGATCCGCAACCTGATGATCGGCGCACAATATGTGCACGATCATGTAATGCACTTCTATCACCTGCACGCACTGGACTGGGTCGATGTGGTGTCGGCGCTGAAGGCCGACCCCAAGGCCACTTCGCAGCTCGCGCAGACCGTGAGTCCGTCCTACCCGCGTTCCTCGCCCGGCTATTTCGCCGATGTGCAGAAAAAGGTGAAAACCTTTGTCGAGGGCGGCCAGCTTGGCATCTTCGCCAACGGCTACTGGGGCCACCCCGCCTACAAGCTGCCGCCGGAAGCCAACCTGATGGCGCTCGCCCACTATCTGGATGCGCTCGCATGGCAGCGCGATGTCGCCAAGCTGCACACCATCTTCGGCGGCAAGAATCCGCACCCCAATTTTCTGGTCGGCGGCGTCCCATGCGCCATCAGCATCCATCCCGAACATAAAGGCCGCGGCAAAGGGCCGCACTACCGGGGCGGCGAAAGCGCCACTTCGCTCAATATGGTGGGGCTGCAAAACGTCAAGAGCATCATCGAGCAGATGCGCACTTTCGTCGATCAGGTCTATGTGCCGGACACGCTGGCCATCGCCGGTTTCTACAAGGAGTGGGGCGCGCAGGGCGAGGGCATCGGCAACTTCATGACCTATGGCGACTTCCCCGAAAAAGGCATCAGCGACCCTTCCAGCTATCTGATTCCCTCCGGCGTGATCCTCAATCGCGATCTATCCGTCATCCATCCGGTGGATTTGAATGCCGCCGACCAGATTCAGGAATATGTCTCGCACTCCTGGTACAAATACAGCGTCGGCAAGGATAAGGGCTTGCATCCTTATCAGGGCGAAACCGAGTTCGATTACACCGGCCCCAAACCCCCTTACGAGCATCTGGATACCGCCAAGGATTATTCATGGATGAAATCGCCGCGCTGGAAAGGCAAGGCGATGGAGGTGGGGCCCCTGGCGCGCGTGCTGATGCTGCATGCAAAAGGCCATCCGCAGACCAAAGAACTGGTCGGCATGACCCTCAAGAAACTGGATCTTCCGGTGACGGCATTGTTTTCGACACTGGGACGCACCGCCGCGCGTACGCTGGAAACCAAGATCATCGCGGATGCCATGCAAGGCTGGTACGACCAGCTCATCGCCAACATCAAGAGCGGCGACGTAAAGACGTTCAACGAAAACAAATGGGATCCCTCTACCTGGCCCGCGACCGCCAAGGGCGCGGGCTTCATGGAAGCGCCGCGTGGCGCGCTGGCCCACTGGATCGTCATCAAGGACGGCAAGATCGACAACTATCAGGCGGTGGTGCCTTCCACCTGGAATGCCGGGCCACGCGATGCGCAGGGGCAGGACGGCCCTTATGAGGCCGCATTGAAAGGCCATCAACTGCACGACCCCAAGCAGCCGATCGAAATCCTGCGCACCATCCACAGCTTCGATCCCTGCATTGCCTGCGCGGTGCATGTCACCGACCCCGATGGCAAAGAACTGGTCGAAGTCAAAATCATATGAGCGCCAAGGGATAAAGGACGCACGCGAATAGCCGACACACCTCCCGTTTATTCCTGCCTTCCGACAGGCCTTAAGCTTCGGCTTTGCGCCAATGGCTTGTATATTAAAGAAAATAAAATCCATTTAAAGCCTGCCACGCCAAAAATCCGACCGCCCTTCTAATACCATAGTATTTTTATCAACTACTGCTATACTGAGATTCGACGAAACGGAATTATTGATTGAACTGCGACAAGCTCAGTCAATCCGCCATTTCCTTGTGGAGCGGATAGCGTCATTCCGCCGTTTGTCATTCATCTGTTAATCGGCTCGCCCCTGGATCGGGGTAGCCAGTCAGGAGGATCAAATGAAAGAAGCTCACATCAATTATGCAGGCATCGACCTGAATTACCGGAAAGCCAGCGTGCTGGCGGCATCGCTGGCTGACAGCGATGAAAATCTCATAGAACCTGTCATGGTGGCTTGGCATGACAAGAAAGCCGCCCGGATGTCTCCCGTGATCGAAGGTTGTGATATCAACACAAGCTGGCACGATTACGGCAAGAGCCACGGCGGCAAGCTGGAAGTGGATATCAACGGCGAATACGATTTTATCTTCGGCGATTCCAGCGCCTTCGAACCCTATGGACCCAGTCCGTATATCAATTTGCGGGACAAAAGCGGCAACGAGTACCTCTGCCAGATCAATGCCCTGCGCGACCCGCACAGCCCGAGCGAGGAAGCTTGTGTACCTTTGGACGACATGAGCAGCAAGCAGACTTGATCGGTTCGGGCATCCTCTTAACAGGCGCCCGATTTTAACCAATGGAGGTTCATACCATGTCCGGAAATAATTCATTAGTGGCGACCTATGCCAACCATCATCTGGCTGAAACCACCATCAAGGAACTCCACCGTGCCGGCTTCAACATGAACAAGCTGTCCATCCTTGGCAAAAACCTGCAAAGCGCGAAAGAAATGGAAGGCGCTACCGTGCTGGACAACCTTGGAGCGCTGGATGCCACACAATATGCCTGTATTCCAAGAGAACGGATTCACGATTACGAAGCTGAATTGGGTGTCAATCGAATGCTCCTGGTCACGCATGGCACGCCCGATGAAATTGACCTTGCCAAGCACATCATTGATTCAACCCACCCGGAAAGCTGGAATGGGAAAGTGGGGTGCGCGGTCTATTATGGGTGTGTCGATTAGCACCTAAGCCAGGCGATCCACTCGATATTTTCCCGGCAGACAATAACCACAGGAGATGATTATGAAGCGCTTATACCTGGCCGCTTTCAGCTTGTCGCTCACCCTTGTCCAACCCGTATTTGCCGGCCCGCTTGACGATGCAAAGGCGCAGGCGCATCTCAATGCGGTCGCCGCCGGAAACCTCGATGCATTGATGGCGGACTATCCCGATGATGCTTACATGGATTGGGTCGGCGGGCCGCTTGACGGTCGCTACCGCGACAAAGCCGCAATTCGCGAAATGTGGCAGAAATTTATCGCTGCCAACAATGGACAACCGCGCCCGGCCAAATTCGGCAAACTCGAGTCATATATCAACCCGAAGGGCGTCTCCATCGAAGCCAGCGCAGAATATGGCGATGCCAAGCCGGTCAAGGTCAGGCACGTCATGGTCTATCGCGAAGGCAGCCTGACCACCGAAATCTGGCAAATTGCGCCCGCGCTTCAGGTAACACCATGAAGTAACTTCATCAGCTCCGGGGGAGATTTGCCATCTGCGCGATGGCCAGGTCAGGGCCGCAATGAGGTGCAACGTAGAGGCAAGATTGAAGCGGCACACAAGCTGTCAAGCATGGGCCTGAACAGCCGCGTGGCGCTATTGCTTATTAATTCTACCCTCGATTACTGCTCGGAATAGACTGAATTCTAACCCTCGCTATCGGGAGTCGCATAAATCTTGTGGATGCTGATGTCGGCGCCGTTGTACTCTTCTTCCTGGTCGAGACGAATCTCCATGAACGTCTTGAGCAATCCGTAAACCACAAAACCGCCGGCTAGTGCGATGCCGATGCCCATCAGAGTGCCGATCAACTGCGCGGCAAAGCTCACATTGCCGACGCCGCCCAGCGCCTTGAGGCCGAAGATGCCGGCGGCAATCCCGCCCCACGCGCCGCACAGGCCGTGCAGCGGCCAGACACCGAGCACATCGTCGATTTTCCATTTGTTCTGGGTCAGAGTAAACATCCACACGAACAGCGCTCCGGCCACGCCGCCGGTAATCAGCGCACCCATCGGGTGCATCAGGTCGGAGCCGGCGCAAACCGCTACCAAACCGGCAAGCGGGCCGTTATGCACGAAGCCGGGGTCGTTCCTGCCTACCACCAGCGCCGCGAGGATGCCGCCGACCATCGCCATCAGCGAATTGACCGCCACCAAGCCGCTCACGGCGTCGATGGTCTGCGCCGACATGACGTTGAAGCCGAACCAGCCCACCGTCAGAATCCACGCGCCCAGCGCAAGGAATGGGATGCTTGATGGGGGATGCGCGGCGACCATGCCGTCCTTGGTGTAGCGCCCGTGCCGCGCGCCGAGCAGCAGCACCGCCGGCAAGGCAATCCAGCCGCCCATGGCATGCACCACCACGGAGCCGGCGAAGTCATGGAATTCCGCGCCAAAAGTCACTTTCAGCCATTCCTGCACGCCGTAATGGTGATTCCAGACAATGCCTTCAAAGAAGGGGTAAACGAAACCGACCAGGAGGAAAGTGGCCGCCAACTGTGGATTGAAGCGCGCGCGTTCGGCAATGCCACCCGAGATAATCGCCGGGATTGCTGCAGCAAACGTCAGCAGAAAGAAGAACTTGACCAGTTCGTAACCATTTTTCTGCACCAGTACTTCGGCGCCGGAGAAGAAATTCACCCCATAGGCGACGCTGTAACCGATAAAGAAATAGGCGATGGTGGAGATGGCGAAATCCGTCATGATCTTCACCAGCGCATTGACCTGATTTTTTTTGCGCACCGTGCCCAGCTCAAGGAAGGCGAAGCCTGCATGCATCGCCAGCACCATAATAGCGCCAAGAAGAATGAACAGTACATCGCTACCGGTCTTGAGATTTTCCATTACCACTCCAGAAATAAAGGTTTCACCTCTGATAGCAATAATTGGGCCAGAATAAAACGCACTGTTATTGAAAGGAATATCCCAAAATTGGTGCACTCATGGCGCACCAATTGAGTGCCCGCAGGCAATCCACGCCCCTTAACGGTGCCGACGGAAGTTATTCGATATCCAGCCCAAAGCGATGGGTATGGTTGATCACGTTAAGCAATTGCTTGAAGGGAATATTTGGGCCAAATCTTTTGACAATCTCCATGAACGGCAGATCGGGGCCATTCGGATCGAACTGGTAGGTACCGCTGGTCATGGTTTCGTACATGCCACGCAGTTCCTTGTCCATCGCATCTACCCAAGGCAGGATCATGCCATTGCGATCGGGGTCGTCTTCGATGACCGCACGCAGTTCGTCCACTTCATAGACAGCCTGGTGAACCAGATCGATATATTCATCTACAGTTTTAGGGTTTTTCATGCTCACTCCTTGTGCTTCTGCAAAACAACTGGGGGCGACCCGCAGGACGCCCCCAAAATGACTACCGTAAAGATTTAGTCTTTACTTCTTGGCGATATCCTCGAGCCTGGTGGCGCGGATCAACTGGCCATCCAGCGCTGCTTCAGCCGCTGTGCCGCCATAGGCGACGGTGATTAACTGCGAATAGTAAGTCACCGGGATATTGAACTTGGTGCCGAAACGCTTGTTCACTTCGCCCTGATAGATTTCGACGTTAGCCTGGCACAGCGGGCAAGGCGTGACGATCATCTCGGCGCCGTGATCATAGGCTGACTCGATGATATCCTTGATCTGCTTCTGGCTTTTTTCCGGCTCGGAGAAAGCCAGCGCGCCGCCGCAGCAGGTCACTTTCTGGTCGTAGGGCACGGCTTCGCCGCCCATCGCTTCGACCAGATTGTCGAGATACTTCGGGTTCTCGAACGACTCTCCGGCAAGACCGAAAGGACGGTTGGTCTGGCAGCCGACATAACCGGCGAACTTGATGCCCTGCAACGGCTTTTTCACACCGCGCTTCAGTTCATCGAAGCCGAAATCTTCAACCAGCACTTCCGCCATGTGGCGCGCCGCCTGATTGCCTTTGTAGCTCAAGCCGGCTTCTGCCAATGCGGTATTGGCTTCACTCAGGGTCTGCGAACTGTGCGCAATGCGCTCCTTGGCCTCGCGGGTGGAGAGCCAGCAGGCGGCGCAAGTCGCGACCAGATCCATGCCCGGATTGTGCTGTTCCGACAGTGCCATGTTGCGGGCGGACAGCGCGATGCGCGGCAGTTCGCCACCTTCGGCATAACCGATGGATGCGCCGCAGCAATTCCAGTCCGGAATTTCCTTCAGCTCGATATCGAGGTATTTGCACATCGAATTGGTCGACTTCAGGTAGTTGTCCGAGGACGCCTTGGTCTGTGACGAGCAGCCTGGGTAAAACGAATAGGTCTTCTTTGCCATCATTGACTCCTTAGGCGAAATTCTTGCGGCGGTCTTCGATCTCGCGCGCTTTTTTCAGCATGGCATGGAAACCGCTCTTGTCCTTGATGCCATGCCCACCAAACAGCTCCATCGGGTTCAGGCGCTTGGCCTTGACCATGCCCAGACCAACGCTTTGCATCGCCATGGCGTTCTTGATGCCTTGACCGAAACCGTCCTTGAAATACATTCCCAGGGAAAGTTTCAACTCGTTGACACGACCGGTCTGCGCCAGGTTGTTCCAGAACATCGAAGCGAACTTCTGCGTGGTCTGGTTCTTCGGCGACAAGCCCAGGCGATAAGCCAGGTTTGCCAGGCCATGCATGATGTGGGTGATCGGCAGCTTGCGCGGGCAGCGCACCACGCAGTTGTAGCAGGAAGTGCACATCCACATCGAGTCGGAAGTCAGCACTTCCTCGCGCTTGCCGGCACGGATCATCATGAAGAGTTCCTGTGGCGGATGCGCCCAGTGCGCGCCGAGCGGGCATGAACCGGCACAAACGCCGCACTGCATGCACATCTTGACCCAATGGCCTTCCTCGACTCTTTCCTCGACTTCCTTGAGGAAATTATTACGGTAGTTTTCGCTCATAATGCCGTCTCCTAGAAGCCCTTCATCGGGCTCATGCCGATTTTCTGGATCAATGCCGCGTAATCGTTGATCAGTTGCGGCACACGCTCGATGTCAGTGATTGCCACCTCGAAGGTGGAAACCCGCTCTTCTTCCAGACTCATGTTCTTCAGCGTGTCGCCGATCTTGCTCATGCGGATGTTGGCAAGCTCGGAACCCTTGACGAAGTGGCACTGGTAATCATCGCCGTGCTTGCAACCCATCATCATCACGCCGTCGTAACCACTGCTGAGCGCATCGTTGATCCAGATGGTGTTGACCGAACCGAGGCAACGCACCGGGATGACACGGACGAAAGCACTGTAGACGTTGCGATTCATCGCTGCCATGTCGAGCGCCGGGTAGGCGTCGTTTTCGCAGGCCAGAATCAGGATGCGCGGCTTCTCGGAAAACTCGTCGGGCACGTCGACCGCTTTCAACTGCGAACCGACGGTATCAATCGAGTAGTTCTCGAAGGAGATCACGCGCACCGGGCAGGCGCCCATGCAAGTACCGCAACGGCGGCAGCGTGCCTGGTTGAACAACGGGAAGCGCTTCTCGTCCTCATCGATGGCGCCGAACGGGCATTCCACCGTGCAGCGTTTGCATTGGGTGCAGCCTTCAAGGCGCACCTTGGGGAAGGACAGGTCGCCGGAACGCGGATGGGCGGCACGGCCCAGACCGGCATTTTCGATCGCCTGAATCGCCTTCATCGCAGCGCCGGTTGCATCCTCCATCGCCTGCACCATGTCCATCGGGCGGCGCACCGGGCCGGCGGAGTAAATGCCGGTACGGCGGGTTTCATAGGGGAAGCAGATGAAGTGCGAGTCGGTGAAGCCGTATTTCAGTTGCGGCACGTCCGGACCCTGACGGTAGGTCAGGTTAAGCATGGAAATCGGCTGAACAGCGCCTTCCTGCTGCGAAGCGGTGTAGGCTTCCATCAGCGAGTTGTCGCCGGCTGCTGCAGCAATTTCCGCCTTCAGCTTGGTGTCGATGTCGACGCCGGAGTTAGGCACTTGGCCGGTGGCGAGCACCACCAGGTCGGCATTGTCGATCGCAACCTGATCGTTGAGGATCAGATCCTGGAAACTCACCTTGCACTGGTTGCCGGCAGCTTCGACGCCGGAGACCTTGCCCTTGGTGAAGATCACGCCCTTTTCCTGGCCGCTGCGATAGAAATCTTCGCCGTTGCCGGGCATGCGCAAATCGGTGTAGATCACCACCGTATCGATGTCGGGATTGGCTTCCTTGAAATACATCGCCTGCTTGACCGAAGTCAGGCAGCAGGAGCCGGAGCAGTAAGGCAGGTGCTTGCCAGAATCGTCGCGTTGGCCCGCGCACTGCACGAACACCACGGTCTTGACTTCGCCGCCATCGGAAGGGCGCTTGATCGGGCTGCCGTTGGCGGCTTTGGCAAGCGCTTCCAGGCCGGCTTGATCGACTACGTTGGCGGACTTACCATAACCCAGTTCCGGCAGCTTGTTGGCATCGTACAGTTCGAAACCGGTCGCCTGAACGATCGCGCCGACTTTCTCGATTGTGGTAGAGCCAGACTCGGTGCTGATTTCGATCTCGAAACGACCAGGCGCGCCACTGGTCTTGCTGGTAGACGCATTGAGGTAAACCTTGATATTGGCGTCAGCCTCAATCGCTGCGGCCATTTCAGCCACCGGCGTATTTTGTGGATCCTTGTAAGGGGATTTACCCGGCGTACGCTTGTGCAACTTGGCAGCCCAACCGCCGAGGGCGCCGGACTTCTCCACCAGCACGACCTTGTAGCCGGCCTTGGAAGCTTCCAGTGCTGCGGTCATGCCGGACACGCCGCCGCCCACCACCAGCAAGGTGCGCTCGGTAACGGCTGCGGGGTCGCCTTCGGGCAAGGTCATTTTCTTGACTTCGGCGCAGCCCATGCGGATGTAGTCTTCCGCCATTTCCTGAGTGGTTTCGCGTGCCTCTTCGGTTTCAGGCTGGGACCAGATCACGCCCTCGCGCAAATTGGCGCGCGATACGCATACATCGGTAAAGCCGAACGCTTCGGTCTTGGCGCGGCGCGAACAGGCGCCGATCATGACGTGGGTAACGGCTTCGTTGGCGATGTCGTCACGAATCATTTTGATGCCGTCAGCGTTGCACAGGAACTCATGTTCCTTGATCAGGGCGGCCTTGCCTTCCTTCTTTGCCACGCTGGCCAGGGCCGCCGTATCCAGGCGCTCCCCCAAACCACAACCTTGGCAAATGTAGGCTGCTACTTTCATATCTGCCATTTATTAACCCTCCACTCTGGCAACACGGTTAACCACCTGGATCGCACGCAAGGCGCTCGCGGTAGCACTCTGCACCGCACGGTTCACGTCCAGCGGATTGGATGCGCAGCCCGCGCCGAAGAAGGCGTGGTTGGACGGATCGGCTTCGATGAAGCCGCTCGAGTCCGACACGATTTCAGCCGGCAAATTCGCAGCCATGACGGACGGCTCCATGCCGACGGCCAGCACCACGAGATCATGCGGGGTTGCGTAGCGGTGATAACCTTCGGTATTCACGCCATGAAGCACGACATCGCCGGTCTTCTCGTCCTGGACGGCCTTGGCGACCTTGGACTTGATGAAGGTCACGGTCTTGTCTTTCTGCACCTTCTGGTAGAAATCCTCGAAGCGGTCAATCGCACGAATGTCGATGTAATAAATCGTCGACTTGCCTTCGTCACCGTAAGCTTCACGCACATAGTTGGTCTGCTTCAGGGAAGCCATGCAGCAGATGCGCGAGCAATGACGCAGATGGTTCTCGTCACGCGAACCGGCGCACTGGATGAAAGCGATGTTCCTGGCTTCCTTGCCATCTGACGGACGCAGAATCTTGCCCTTGGTCGGGCCGTGAATATCGGCCAGACGCTCGAACTCGACGCTGGTGATGACATTGGAGAAACGGTCATAACCGTAAGGCTGAATCTTGGCCGCATCGTAAGGCTTCCAACCGGTTGCCCAGATCACTGCGCCGGCCTTGAACTGAACCGACTCTTCCTTCATGTCGAGGTCGACCGCGCCGTATTTGCAGGCGGCCTTGGCCTTGTCTGCATCGGCGGTGCCGATGATCGACGGATCGATCACGTAGCGTTGCGGGTAGGCCATCTTGTGCGGCAGATAAGCCGCCTTGACCTTGCTCAGGTTGTAGTTGAATGCGTCCGGCACTTCGGCGTCAACCGCTTTGCCGCACTCGCCGCAGGCGGTGCAGTTTTCGTTGACATAGCGTGGAGCCAGCTTGACGGTGGCGGTGTAATCGCCTTCGCCACCGGTGATCTCGGTCACTTCGGCCATGGTCAGAACGCGAATGCGCGGATTCTGCTTCAGGCGACGCTGGTTGATTTCAAGGCCGCATACCGGGTGGCACAGCTTGGGGAAATAGCGGTAGAGCTGGGAAACACGACCGCCAAGGGCCGCATTTTTTTCAACCAGCACTACATTCTTACCGCATTCAGCCGCTTCCAGGGCTGCTGTCATGCCGCTGATACCGCCGCCGACGACCAGAATGGTCTGGTTGGTTGCAATAACGTCCGTCATCAGGTTACCTCCATCACGGATACTTTAAGGGCTTTGGCACAAATTGCACCTAGGCCGGATTAGGCATTAATTGGGCTACTAAGATCGGGGGCAATGTTACTCCGAATTGGAACCCCAATCCACCGCCCCGCTCACAAAATAGAATTGAATTTTCTTATGTTTGAATAGATTAAATAAATAAGACCCGCCTATCCCATTGCGGGAACCGGAACGACCTCGAAAGTCATCGCATCGAGGTCGCCCAGAATATAGGTCGGCGGCTTGCCCACCCCGCCTACCGTACCGGGATTCACCAGCCAGGTCTTGCCGCCACGGATATTATCGACCTGATCGATTGCAACACGGTGATCGTGGCCGCAGCAAACCATGTCCCACTCGCCGGTACAAGCCAGAGCGCGCGCGTAATGCGGGTAATGCACGATAAAAATCGTGCGGCCATGCAGGGTAATGCCCGCATCCTGGCCATAAAAATGGATCAGGTTGCCCGACTCATGCGCCATGCGGGATAAAGTATAGAGGTCGCCGGTATTGTTGCCGTAAATCACGTGCGCCGGCATCTCAAGCTTCTTGAATATCCCCAGGGTATTGGCCGCGACAATGTCGCCGCAATGCAGCGTGGCGACAGCGCCGCGCGCCTTGGCGTCCTCAACGGCGGAAGCCAGCAAATCGCGGTTATCGTGGCTATCGGAAAGTATGCAAAGTTTCATAAATATTCGTGAGGGGTGAAGAGTGAGGGGTGAGGAAAAAACCAAAGGCGCACGCCTGACGCCTCACCCCTCCCACCTCACGGATTTTTAAAACATCGGCTTAACAGCAGCTTCCTGATATCGTTTCACACCGGCCATAATCTCGGTCTTGGTTTCTTCCACCCCGACCCAGCCTTCTACCTTGACCCACTTGCCCATTTCCAGATCCTTGTAGTGCTCGAAAAAATGGCTGATCTGCGCCAGGGTCAATTCCGGCAGATCGCGTGGCGATTCAATATTCCGGTAGAGATTGCACAGCTTGTCGATCGGCACTGCCAGCAATTTGGCATCCTCGCCCGCCTCGTCCGTCATCTTGAGCATGCCGATCGGACGGCAGCGCACCACCACACCGGAAATCAACGGCACCGGCGTAATCACCAGCACATCCACCGGATCGCCGTCATCCGACAAAGTATGAGGAATATAACCGTAGTTACAAGGATAGTGCATCGCCGTCGACATGAAGCGATCCACAAACATCGCGCCGGTTTCCTTGTCCACTTCGTATTTGATCGGATCGCCATGCATCGGAATTTCGATGATGACGTTAAAATCATTGGGCAAGTCGCGCCCGGAACTGACTCGGTCAAGATTCATGGATTAGGCCCAAAAAATAAAGCCGGCATTATACCGGCTTTATTTTCAGTCACCTAACAGGCCTGCCGGCCTGCTTCGGAATCAAAGCAATGGCACAATCATCAGCGCCACGATGTTGATGATCTTGATCAGCGGGTTGACGGCAGGGCCGGCAGTATCCTTGTAGGGATCGCCAACGGTGTCGCCGGTCACTGCAGCCTTGTGGGCTTCGGAACCTTTACCGCCAAAGTTGCCTTCTTCGATATACTTCTTGGCGTTATCCCATGCGCCACCGCCGGTGGTCATGGAGATCGCCACGAAGATACCGGTCACGATGGTGCCGACCAGCACGCCACCCAGCGCTTGCGCACCGAGGGTCAGGCCGACGATCACCGGAACCGCGACAGGCAGCAACGAAGGAACAATCATTTCCTTGATCGCGGCCTTGGTCAGCATGTCCACGCAAGTGCCATATTCCGGTTTGCCGGTGCCTTCCATGATGCCAGGGATTTCCTTGAACTGGCGACGCACTTCAACCACTACCGAACCAGCGGCGCGACCGACGGCTTCCATGCCCATGGCAGCGAACAGGTAAGGCACCATGCCGCCGATGAACAAACCGATGATCACCATGTGATTGGACAGGTCGAAAGTCAGCGCCATGCCGCCAGGGGTAGCATGAGACGAAAGCGCATGGGTATAGTCGGCAAACAGCACCAGAGCTGCCAGACCGGCGGAACCGATGGCGTAGCCCTTGGTCACGGCCTTGGTGGTGTTACCCACGGCGTCGAGCGGGTCGGTGATGTTGCGGATCTTGTCATCCAGACCGGCCATCTCGGCGATACCACCGGCGTTGTCGGTGATCGGACCATAAGCGTCAAGCGCCACGATGATACCGGCCATGGACAGCATCGAGGTTGCTGCAATGGCGATGCCATACAGACCGCCCAATGCATAGGCGCCATAGATTGCCAAGCACACGGCAAGCACTGGTGCTGCGGTGGATTTCATCGACACGCCCAGGCCGGCGATCACGTTGGTGCCGTGACCGGTGGTGGAAGCTTGCGCAATGTGACGCACCGGGCTGAATTCGGTGGCGGTGTAATACTCGGTGATCCACACCATCGCCGCAGTCAGCGCCAGGCCGATCAGGGAGGCCAGGTAGAGACTCATCGACGTCACCAGCTTGTCGCCGATCATCACGCCTTCACCCAGTATCCAGGTGGTCACCGGGTAGAACGCGATCACCGCCAGCACGGCGGAAACGATCAGGCCGCGATACAGCGCGTTCATGATCTTGCCGCCTTCACGGGTATTGACGAAGAAGGTACCGACGATCGAAGCGATGATGGAAACACCGCCCAGAACCAGCGGATAGATCACCGCACTCGGAGAACCGGTGATCATCAAACCGCCCAGAACCATGGTGGCAATGATGGTCACAGCATAGGTCTCGAACAGGTCGGCGGCCATACCGGCGCAGTCGCCAACGTTGTCGCCAACGTTGTCGGCGATAACGGCCGGGTTACGCGGGTCATCCTCAGGAATACCGGCTTCGACCTTGCCCACCAGGTCGGCGCCGACGTCTGCACCCTTGGTGAAGATGCCGCCGCCAAGACGGGCGAAGATGGAAATCAGCGAGCTACCGAAAGCCAAGCCCACCAGAGAGTGGGTTGCCTCAGCGGCGCTTGCGCCTACCGACAGGGTCAGGAAAGCATAGTAACCGGCGACGCCCAGCAGGCCCAAGCCGACCACTAGCAGGCCGGTAATTGCACCACCCTTGAAGGCGACGTTGAGAGCGGCATTCAGCCCTTCACTGGCGGCCTGTGCGGTGCGTACGTTAGCACGCACGGACACGTTCATGCCGATGTAACCGGTCAGACCGGAGAGGAAAGCACCCAGTGCAAAACCAACGGCGGTTTGCCAGCCCAGCGCAACGAAGATGACGACCAGCAGAATTACGCCAACGATACCAATGGTGGTGTATTGCCGGTTGAGGTAAGCCTGTGCGCCTTCCTGCACCGCAGCGGAAATTTCCCGCATTCTGTCGTTGCCGGTCGGCAAGCCCAAAATCCATTTAATCGATACCGCTCCATAAAGAAGCGCCGCAATTGCGCAAACCAACGCAAATATGAGACCTGTTGACATGAACTTCCCCTCCCCAAGTTAAACCGACCGATCAGGGCCGGCCAATCGCCCGAACACTAAAAAACCACTTTTTATTAAAAACCCTGATCCAGGACAGATAACATATATCCCGAACTCGACTTTGTTCTCTTAAAAAATCCCTGAAACACAGCCGTTAAGCGGTGCTTCAGGGAAAGAATCCGCCACTGAGTCAACAAACTATTCATTGGCAGTAGTGGATTCATTTTTTCAGACTCAGATCTTGAAGTCGCCCAACTTCTTCGGTACAGCCACGTTTTTCAACGTCACATAGACCGGCAGACCGTCCTTGTATTTCGGATAATCTTCACCCTGAATCAATGGCACCAGATAGCGTTTGCACTTCTCGGTAATACCGAAACCATCCTTGGTGATGAAACTCTTGGGCATCATTTTTTCGACGTTGGCCACATCCTTGAGGTCGGCAACGCCGATCTTGTATTTGTAAGGCTCATCGGAAATACGGTCGACCGTCGGCATGACCGAATTGCGGCCCTTGAGAGCCAGATCCACTGCCGCCTTGCCAAGCTGGTAAGCCTGCTTGACATCGGTCTTGGAAGCCACGTGACGCGCTGCGCGTTGCAGATAATCGGCAACTGCCCAATGGAACTTGTAGCCCAGTGCGTCCTTGATCATGTTGGCCACGACCGGAGCGGCACCGCCAAGCTGGGCGTGACCGAAAGCGTCGCGCGTGCCCTGCTCGGCCAGGAAGCGGCCATCGGGGTAGTGGCAACCTTCGGACACCACGATGGTGCAGAAACCATGTTCCTTAACGTTCTTGTCCACCTTGGCAAGGAACTTCTTCTGGTCGAATTCGACCTCGGGGAACAACACCACCACAGGAATGCCATGATCTTCCACCAGGCCGCCGGCAGCAGCGATCCAGCCGGCATGGCGGCCCATCACCTCGAGAACAAAAATCTTGGTGGAAGTCTTGGCCATCGACTTGACGTCGAAGGAAGCTTCCAGAGTGGACACCGCAATGTACTTGGCAACCGAACCGAAGCCCGGGCAACAATCGGTGATCGGCAGATCGTTGTCCACGGTCTTCGGCACGTGGATCGCCTGGATCGGATAACCCATGGCTTCCGACAACTGCGAGACCTTGAAGCAGGTATCGGCGGAATCGCCACCTCCGTTGTAGAAAAAGTAACCGATGTTGTGAGCCTTGAACACTTCAATCAGGCGCGCATATTCGCGTTTGTTGGCTTCCAGGCTTTTCAGCTTGAAGCGGCAGGAGCCGAAAGCACCGGAAGGCGTGGAGCGCAGGGCAGCAATCGCCGCATCCGACTCCTTGCTGGTATCGATCAGGTCTTCGGTCAGTGCGCCGATAATCCCGTTGCGACCGGCGTACACCTTGCCGATTTTGTCCTTGTGCAGACGCGCAGTCTCGATCACCCCGCAGGCGGAAGCATTGATCACTGCGGTCACACCGCCGGACTGGGCATAAAATGCGTTTTTCTTCGCCATATTTTTACACTCCCTAATGAATTACTGATTCTGCTGACGCTTGGCTTCGTGATCCGCCTGCAGCTTGAGCAGGGCAACCACACACTCGAGCAAGTCGTCGTATTCCGACTTGCCGGTGCCGTACTGCTCGCGCACCGAATAGAAGAACTGGCAGCGGAAGCGGTTATCGCCAACCTTGGAAAGCACGAAACCGGCTCCCCGCTCCTTCCACACCAGCGCCGGACAAACCATCAATTCCGGCACGGCGGGATCGAGACGCAACTCAACATCGGCCTGCTGAACTTCTACCGCATGACCGTAGCGCTCCTTGAGGGTGGCGTCGACCACCCAAAGCTCGGTTTCGGTGAAGTCCGGGATACCGCTCATGCTTCGCTAATTAACCCAGTGCGGCAAAAATGGCGTCGCGAATCTGTTCCACTTTACCGGTGCCGGAAACCTTGATGCACTTCGGTGCGCCGGCGGCCTTGGAAGCAGCCCAATCGGAGTAGTACTTCACCAGCGGCTCGGTCTGGGCATGGTAGATGTCCAGGCGCTTCTTGACGGTTTCCTCCTTGTCGTCGTCGCGCTGGATCAGATCTTCACCGGTCACGTCATCCTTGCCGGCCACTTTTGGCGGGTTGAAAATGACGTGATAGGTACGGCCAGAAGCCAGGTGGGCACGACGACCGGACATGCGCTTGACAATCTCTTCGTCGAGAACGTCGATTTCGACCACGTAGTCGATTGGCACGCCGGCAGCCTTCATCGCGTCAGCTTGGGGAATGGTGCGCGGGAAACCGTCGAACAGGAAACCCTTGGCGCAATCGGCTTCCTGAATGCGATCCTTGACCAGACCGATGATGATTTCGTCGGACACCAAACCGCCCGCGTCCATGATCTTCTTGGCGGCGACACCCAGCTCGGTGCCGGCCTTGACTGCAGCGCGCAGCATGTCGCCGGTGGAAATCTGAGGAATGCCGTACTTTTCCTTGATGAAAGTAGCCTGAGTGCCTTTGCCGGCGCCAGGGCCGCCCAATAGAATCATACGCATGAAAATCTCCCGTTATCGTTAATGTTGAAGCTGACCGGACACAAGTCCAGCCAGACTATGCTTTTATATACTGGCTGTAAGGATATTCAAAAACACCTGCAGTTGCACATTCAAATTTTGTATCCGCCCATAAAAACTTGTTAAGGGTTCATGGAAACCAGCCTGCGCACCCGTTCCAGGTCTTCCTGCGTGTCCACTCCGGCAACGGGCGCCTCCGCGACGACCGCAACACCGATACGATAGCCGTGCCACAGCGCCCGCAACTGCTCCAGAGCCTCGAATTGCTCGATGGCGGCTGGCTCCAGTAGGTTATAGACTTTCAGAAATGCGCTGCGGTAAGCGTAAATGCCGATATGACGGTACGCCGGCAAGCCATCGGGGAGCGAGGGGTAAGGCGTGATGGATGCAGATTGAGACCAGGCATCGCGGGCATAAGGAATCGGCGCACGGCTGAAATACAGTGCATAACCCTCTCGGTCGGTCACCACCTTGACGATATTCGGGTTAAACAGATCGGCGCCATCATGGATGACATGGCAGGCAGTGGCAATCGCCGCCAGCGGACGATCATGCAATTGCTGCGCCACTTGCCGGATCAGGGACGGCGCGATCAGCGGCTCATCGCCCTGCACGTTGACGACGATAGTTTCGTCGCTCCAGCCGCGCTGGCTCGCCACCTCGGCAATCCGGTCGGTGCCTGAGGGATGGTCGGGCGAAGTCATGCAAACCTGACAACCGTGATCGCGTACCGCATCCGCAATGCCTTGATGGTCGGTCGCCACCCAGACTTCATCCGCGCCGCTTTCGAGCGCCCGTTCGACCACATGCGCCACCATCGGACGACCGCCGATATCGAGCAGCGGCTTGCCGGGCAAACGGGTGGAAGCGAAACGCGCCGGGATGACAACCTTGAAATTCATATTCAACTTCTTTGACACGAATGACACGAATGACACGAATGACACGAATGACACGAATAGGCAGAAATGTTCACGAATAATTCAAGTGCATTTGTGAACATTCGTGTTATTCGTGGTTAATTTGCAAGCTAAATCTCTTCCTCGGGCGGCAATTTGCGCGCCTCATCTTCCAGCATCACCGGAATATCGTCGCGCACCGGAAAGGCCAGCCGGCAGGGCTTGCAAATCAGTTCCTGCTCGGCTTTCTTGTAGACCAACGGCCCTTTGCACAGGGGGCATACCAGAATTTCAAGTAGTTTTGCGTCCATCAATATTCCTCAATTTTTGCACTATCATTTGTCCGAAAGCCGGCGGCAATATAGCCTCTACCGCCAGCACCCAATAATTTTCGGCGGCGAAAGCGCCGCACTTCACCGCGTCTTTCTCGGTCATCAGCAACGCATCGGCATCGTCGTAACGCAGATCCTGCGACCGATAAGCGCAGTGATCCGGGAAAGCATGCGCCTCAAATTCCAGGCCAAGCCCGCGCAAGTGGGCGAAAAACCGGTTTGGGTTGCCGATACCGGCCAAGGCATGGAGTTTCTTGCCGCGCAGAGCATCGACCTCAACATGCAGATCCGGGTTGCGCAGATTGTAAAACACCCGGCCTTGCAGCCGCATTTCAAACTCGTTGCGAAGCGGCGCACCCGGTTGCAGGCTACCGCCATTCACCACCACCGCATCGACCGAGCGCAGACGCGAAACGCCTTCACGCAATGGCCCGGCTGGCATCGGTAGGCCGTTGCCAAAGCGGCGCTCGGCGTCCACCACCACAATTTCAACGTCACGACCAAGGCGGTAATGCTGCAAGCCATCGTCGCTCAACAACACATCGCACTCCGGGTGCGCCGACAGCAACGCTTTCCCCGCCGCGACCCGGTCACGACCGATCCAGACCGGACAACCGCCTTTTTTCGCCAGCAGCAGCGGCTCATCGCCCACCATGGCCGGATCGCTTCCGGCATCGACCGGCATCGCGCGGTCTGCGCCGCCGCCATAGCCACGGCTGATAATTCCGGGGCGGAACCCATGCTGCCGCAAAAAATCGGCCAGCCAAAGCACCAAAGGGGTCTTGCCGGTACCGCCGACATTGATATTGCCGACCACGACTACCGGCGCCCGCAAGCGAACAGTACGCAATAGCCCGGCGCGATAAAGCGAGCGCCGCAACGCCGAAACCAGCCAGAACAGGATGCCCAGAGGAAGCAGGGCGAAATGCCAGAGTGTCAGATGCTGCCACTGTCGTTGCAGCCAACTCATGGGTGCCTCACGTCATCCGGGATCAACAATCCCAACCCTTATTTTGCAGGGCTCGACTGGGTGGCAAAGGTAATATGGCTATAGCCCGCCTGGCGCGCGGCCTCCATCACATTCACCACAGACTGGTGTGTCGCCTTGGCGTCGGCATTGATAATGATTACCGGGTCCGGCTTGCCTTCTGCGGCACGCCGTAGCGCGAGGCCGATCGCCTCGACACCGGAATCGGCCATGGCAGAATTGTTGATCAGGTAACGTCCGCCCGCATCCACCGCCACATTGATAGAAAGAGGTTTGTCCGCCGATTTTTCCGCTTCGGCGGTCGGCAGGTTGATCTGCAATTCGGCGATCTGGGAGAAGGTGGTGGTGACCATCAGAAAAATCAGAATCACCAGCAACACATCGATCATGGGAATCAGGTTGATCTCGGGGTCTTCCTTGGCCTTGCCGCGCTGGAAATCCATAGTCAGACGTTCACTTCCGCTCGCCGTGGATGATTTTCACCAACTTTATCGCTTGCTGTTCCATTTCCAGCACCAGCGCTTCGGCACGGGCACGTAGATAGCGATAGAAAATCATGCTGGGAATTGCCACGATCAGGCCCATGGCGGTGTTGTACAGCGCGACCGAAATGCCGTGCGCCAGTTCGGCGGGGCTGCCGCCGGACGGTCTGAGCGCGCCAAAAATTTCCACCATGCCGATGACGGTGCCGAACAGCCCGAGCAACGGGCTCACCGAGGCGATGGTGCCGAGCGTATTGAGCGAAACCAGAAAAGACAGGCCGAATTTCAGGCGGGGCTGCTCGATCTCGTGGGCGACCCGACGTCCGACCTCCTCGATCTCCTCCTGCATCACCTCGCGCGAACTCTTGGTATTCCTCAAGCCTGCGGCGAAAATTTGCCCCAACGGAGAATGACGCTCAAGTTGCGCCACCTTGTCGGCATTCATCGCGCCCTGTTTGATCCATTCCTGCACTTGCGGCAAAAGCACCTTGGGTGCAACCAGGTTGAACGTCCACAAATGCCAACCGATGATCGTCAATGAAATCACCGATGCAATAATCAGAGGCCAGATCGGCCAGCCCGCCGCTTGAATAATCGATAACACGCGCCCTTACTCCCAATGATTTCAGCACCCGGAAAACCCCATAACTTTAGCCTGCCTCAGTGTTTTCGGCAAGTATGGTTAAGTTCGGCATGAGGAAACTTTGTTAACCCATTGCCACCAAGACAAATTTATTACTATCCACAAATACTGTGGATAACACTGTGGGCAAATTGTATGCACTTGCCTTAACCCACCCGGCAAAAAGAAGAATTTCCTGCTGACCAAAAAACAGACAGCAAATTTGTTATTTATAATCAATGGCATATTAAATACACAATGGTCTCATGGAGATAGCAAATCACCACCGCAGAAACGCAACAAACTTGTGGATTAATGTAGAATGCAAATATGCTTTTACCCCCTGCACTTACAGCCGAAACTCCAGTCATCAGCGTCAGCGAACTGAATCGCCGCGCCAAACAACTACTGGAACAGAATTTTCCTCTGACCTGGATCTCCGGCGAAGTATCCAACTTTACTGCCGCCGCATCGGGGCACTGGTATTTCTCCCTCAAGGACGGCCAAGCGCAAGTGCGCTGTGCAATGTTCCGCCACAAAAACCAATACCTCGATTGGCTCCCCCGCAACGGCGACCAGATCGAAGTGCGAGCCCTGGTCACCCTGTACGAACCGCGCGGCGAATACCAACTCACCATCGAAAATATCCGGCGTGCCGGGCTGGGGGCGCTGTACGAAGCTTATGCCAAGCTCAAGGCACGAATGGAAAAGGAAGGGCTGTTCGACGAGACCGGCAAAAAGCCCCTGCCCGCTTTTCCCCGCCAGATCGGCATTATCACCTCCCCCGCCGCCGCCGCGCTGCGCGATGTGATCACCACCCTGCGGCGGCGCATGCCTTCAATCCCGCTGATCCTCTACCCCACCCCGGTGCAGGGCGAAGGTGCTGCAGCCAAAATCGCCGAGGCGATACGCGCAGCAGCCCAGCGCAATGAATGCGACGTGCTGATCGTCTGCCGCGGCGGCGGCAGCATCGAAGACCTGTGGGCTTTCAACGAAGAAGTCGTGGCGCGGGCGATCCATGCCTGCACCATCCCGGTCGTCAGCGGCGTCGGCCATGAGACCGATGTCACCATCAGCGATTTCGTCGCCGACCGGCGCGCGCCCACGCCGACTGCCGCCGCAGAACTGGTCAGCCCCAATCGCGCCGACTTGCTGCACCGGCTCGAAGTCGTGCATGGCCGATTAAACCGCCGTATGGCGCAAAGGCTTGAACAGCACATGCAAAAAGTGGATTACCTGTCGCGCCGCCTGGTTCATCCGGGTGAACGGCTGAACGCGCGCCTGACGCACCTCGGCCACTTGAACCAGCGCCTGAGTACCACCACGAGCCACGCACTCGCCGAAAACGGCTGGCGCTTGCAAAAACTGGCCCATCGCCTGGCTGCGGCCACGCCCGACATCGAATCGCGGCTAGCGCAGCAGCGGGAATTGGCGCAACGCCTGCAGCATGCCCTGTCCAGACAAATGCATGGCCACCAAACCGTGCTGCAAGGGCTGCAGACCAGCCTCGCCCATCTCAACCCGCAATCGGTACTCGAACGCGGCTTCAGTCTCGTGCGCTCGCCCGAAGGAAAGATTGTCCGCGACAGTGCCGAAATTGCGCTGAATGACGGGCTGTCCATCACCTTTGCACACGGCAGCGCTGTCGCCAAAGTCATCAGCAAGGAGGACGACCGGTGAATTTTCGATTCTGGAAAAAGAAACCTATTGCCGAGAAAGAGGGCGAGGAGACTACCGACAAAACAGCCGTCGCCGATGAAACCGATCCAAAACCGGCCAAGCCGGGCTGGTTCGCACGCCTGAAAAGCGCCCTGAAGCCCGCCCGCAAGAAAGACGAGGGTGAGCCTGAAACCCGCGCGGAGCGTGCCGACGAAGATCACAAAGACCACAAACCGCCCCGGTCTGACAAATCAGCCGGCATCGATGAGGATGAATCCAAACCGGTCAAGGCCGGCTTCCTGACTCGCCTGAAAAATGCACTTAGCCCCTCGCGCAAAAAAGGCGAGCCCGGCGACAAGGATGAGCCTGAAACTCGTGCCGAACATGCTGGCGAAGATCACAAAGACCACAAACAGTCTCGACCGCATAAAGCGACCGACGACGATGACGAGGAATCCAAACCGGCCAGAAAAAGCTTCCTGGTTCGGCTGAAGGACACGCTGCACCTCTCGCGCAAAAAAGGCGCGCCCGATGAAGAAAGCGTGCCAGAACATCCCGCCAAACACGCTGACAAAAAAGCACCCGATCCGCACCACAAAAAATCGGGTACGCGAGAACTCAGAAAATCGGAAGAGGAAGAGATAGCAGAGCAGTCCGTCCACAAACATGGCAAGAAAAAATGGCTCATTCTTGCGCTCCTGATCCTGCTCATCGGCGGCGGCTTTGCCGCTTGGAAATGGCTGCCATCAGATCACAAAGCGCCGCCAACTGCCGCGCAAAAACAGGAAAAAGCCGGGGAGACGCCCGCGTCAGAACCGACCGAGGCCGCCGCACTTTCTGAAGCGGCTGAAAAAGCTCAAGCCGAAGCAACCGCCATGGCCGAAGCAGCAGAACAGGCACAAGCCGAGGCCGCCGCACAGGCCGAAGCGGCTGCGCAAGCCAAAGCCGAAGCGGAGGCTGCCGCGCAGGCGAAAGCAGCAGAACAGGCTGAAACGGCCACTCCCGCCTCAGCCGACACCAACGTCCAGGCGCAGCTCGAAGCATTGCGAAAACAAAATCAGGAAATGCAAACGCAACTGGAATCGCTGAAAAGCCAGAGCCACCCCCCAACCAGACCGTCAGGCGCTGCGGCAAGATCGCCCGGGGAAGTGCTGATCATCAACGGCAAAAACACCAAGGAAAGCACGCAGGGGCTGAAGCAAGTCATTGAAGAAATGAATGCCGCGTCCGGCATCAAACGCGAGCAGAAACCGGCAAAATAACCCTATGGACATCCGCAGTCCGCGGTTAATTTTAAGCGCGGGCTGGATGATGCAAATTTTGTATTTGTGTTGATTTGCAAAACCGCGAATGCCTCAGTCGTGCCAATTGCTGTCGTTGGAAGCCGGAGCGGAGTACGGTTCTTTGGGAAACAAATCCCCCCTGCTACAATCAGTTAAATGCTTAACCAATGGACTTGATTATGAATGACAATATTGCTGCTAAGGTAGTTAAGCCAATCAAAGATCCTCAGCCTTCAGTCGACCGTATTGACGATTTGGCTAAACGCATCTTGAACGGAGATATCTATCTTCCAAAGTTTCAACGTGAGTTTGTTTGGCAACGGCGACAAGTTATCGACTTGCTAGATTCAGTAGCTAGAAACTATCCGATTGGTAGCATCTTACTTTGGCAGAGCAAACAAGAACTACGGAGTGAAAGCAGAATTGCTGATCTCGAGATAAAGCTACCGAAACCTGACTATCCAGTTAACTATTTGCTCGATGGTCAACAGCGCCTATCTTCGATTTGCGGTGCGTTGTATTGGGAAGGTGGGAATGTAGATAGCCCTTGGAATGTTGCCTTTGATCTGCGGACAAAAACATTCGTGCATCTTGATTCTCTCGAAGAACCTGCACAATACCTTGTTAGACTTAATAAGCTGCCGAATCCCTCTGTATTTTTTCTTCATGTTGCAGCGCTTGATGCGGCTAAGGAATCTGAGCTCGCAAATAATGCTCGAGAATTATTTGATCGTTTTAAAGACTACAAAGTGGCAACTGTAACGCTTGGTGACATGCCTTTAGCGGATGTCGCTCCTATATTTGAACGCATCAATAGCACGGGTACTCGACTAACAATTGTTGACTTGATGCGAGCGGCGACTTGGAGTCAGGATTTTGACCTAGTTGATTCGATTGATGAGATTCGCGATGCTCTCGAAGCAAAATCATTTGATGGAATAGAACGTAAGGCTATATTGCGGATAGTTTCCGCTTCTATTGGCGGCGGCTTTACAGTAGAAAACATTGATGATATTCGAAAATCGACTACTGACAAATTAAAGGTTGCCGTAAATGCCACAGAAGAAAGCTTAAAGCGCACAGTAGACTTCCTCTCGACGCATATTAAAGTGCCATCCGCACAAGTAGTGCCATACAGTAATCAAATTGTAGTTCTTGCTGAGATACTTCGAAGGCTACCCACGCCAACTCCACAGCAATGGATAGCAATTGAGAATTGGTTCTGGCGTACGGGATTGTCGGGTTATTTTGGCGGCTGGAATTCTGGAATGATGTCGACTGACTTGGCTGCAGTGGTTAATTTCACGCAAAGTAAAAGCGTAGAAATTGAAATTCCAACTCAAAAACCTGATAGTAGACTATGGTCAGGGCGGGCATTTAGACTTAATAATGCGCACTCTAAAATTCTTGCTTTAATCCTTGCATACCAAAATCCCATAGATATTTTGACCGGGCAGGCAATCGATACAAGCAAGGCGTTGGCATGGCAAAATTCTAAAGAATTCCATCATTTCTTCCCTCAGGCATTTCTGAAAAAGAAAGGTATAGCATTAAACAAAGCATCTGCTCTTGCTAATATTGTTTATCTATCATCTTCTAGCAATAAAGAGATCAGTGAAAGTGCTCCTTCTATCTACCTCAAAAAAATACTTGATGATAATGGTGAGAAAGCATTGAAATGGCTCGACAGCAATCTTATCGACGAAAACGCGATCAAAGCAGCGCTTGTAGACGACTATGACGCATTTATTCAGGCACGCGCAAATCATATCAACCACGTAGCCAGTAAACTTGCGGGGTGGTAGAACGCATAAACGTGCATGACTGTTATGGGTCGATTAGAGACCTTGGACGCCATGCAAAAGCCACGCATTATGGATACCAAAAAATTCATTTGCTCACAGCTCCCTGCTGAGCCAGTCGAACACCTCGACAGCCAAATCCTTCCCCAGGCAGTCGAATGAAACCACGCCCTCCATGCCGCGCAACCAGGTCAGTTGCCGCTTTGCCAGTTGGCGGGTAGCGGCGATGCCTTTTTCGCGCAGTTCCGCCAAGCCAAATTCGCCATCGAGATATTGCCAAGCCTGGCGGTAGCCGACGCAGCGCATCGACGGCATGGTCGGCTCCAGCGCGAACGTTCGCCTCAACTGCTGCACTTCCTCGATCAATCCCTGCGCCAGCATGGCATCGAAACGCTGCGCGATGCGCTGGTGCAGCACGGCACGGTCGCTCGGCTGCAAGGCCAGGGCAATCACGCGATAGGGCAATTCGGCAGCCGCGCCCTGCCCGAACAGCGCCGACATCGGCCTGCCGGTGATTTTGCAAACTTCAAGCGCGCGCTGGATGCGCTGGCTATCGGCAGGATTGAGGCGCGCAGCCGTCGTCGGATCAAGTCGCGCCAGTTCGGCATGCATGGCGGGCCAGCCTTTTTCCGTGGCCATTGCGTCGATTGCGGCGCGGATGGTCGGGTCGGCTTGCGGCAGGTCGTCCAGCCCCTGTTGCAGCGCCTTGAAATACAGCATGGTGCCGCCGGTGAGCAGGGGAATCTTGCCGCGCGCGGTGATTTCCGCCATCAGGCGCAGGGCATCTGCACGGAATTGCGCGGCGGAATAGCTTTGGGTCGGGTCGATGATGTCGATCAGGTGGTGCGGGGCGAGCGCCAGCGTCGCCGCATCCGGCTTGGCGGTGCCGATGTCCATGCTGCGGTAAACCAGCGCGGAATCGACGCTGACGATCTCGCAGGACAAGCGCTGCACCAGCTCCACCGCCACCCCGGTCTTGCCGCTGGCCGTAGGGCCCATGAGGAAAATAGCCGGCGGCAATGCTAAATGCGGAGTAGGCATGAGCGCTTATATTTTGGCAAAGACTAACAACAAATCCGGCGCGTTCATTTGCCGCGCATGAACAAGCCGTCCAGTTGTTCCATGGTGATTTCGCGCCAGGTGGGGCGGCCATGATTGCATTGATCGGCGCGTTCGGTGCTTTCCATTTCGCGCAGCAGCGCGTTCATCTCCGGCACGACGAGCTTTCTGTTGGCGCGAACCGAGGCATGGCAGGCCAGCGTCGCCAGCAGTTCGTTGCGCCGTTCGGCCAGTACTTGTGCGGCGCCGGATTCATGCAATTCCTTCAGCACGTCGCGCGCCAGCAACACCGGGTCGGCATCGCCAAGCAGCGCCGGCAGTGCGCGCACCGCCAGCGTGGTGGGCGACAATGCGGCAATTTCAAAGCCCAGTTCGAGCAGCACGGCGTTATGCTCAGCCGCTGCGGCGACATCCAGTGCACCGGCATGGAACGACACCGGGATCAGCAAGGGCTGCATGGCGATACTGCGCTGGTCGAGAGCGGTTTTCAGCTTCTCATAGGTGATCCGTTCATGGGCGGCATGCATATCGACAATCACCAGCCCTTTTGCGTTCTGCGCCAGAATGTAAACACCGTGCAACTGCCCCAGCGCGAAGCCCAAAGGCGGCATTTCCAGCTCCGGTTGTTCGGGCTGGGAGGGTGCCTCCGGCTTGCCGATCCGGCCAAACATGGTTTCGTAGAGATTGGCGCGCTCCGCCACGCCGAGCGGCATTTGCGTCTGCTGCTGCGGGGTGGCGTAGAAAGACCCGCCCCCGGCGTGGGTGATACTTGACGCGGGTTTGTCGGGCGCTATCTGCCGGGTTCTGATCGGCGCCGACAGCGCCTTGTTCAGGGCGTGATAAATAAACTGGTGCAACGCACGGGCATCGCGGAAACGCACTTCGATCTTGGTCGGGTGCACGTTGACGTCAACCGCTTCCGGCTCGATTTCGAGGAACAGCGCAAAGGCCGGATGGCGGTCGTGATGCAGGATATCCTTGTAGGCCTCGCGGATCGCATGGCTGAGCAACTTGTCGCGGACGAAACGGCCATTGACGTAAAAATACTGGGCATCGCGCCCGCCGCGCGTGAACCCCGGCAGGCTCGCCAATCCCCACAAGCGCAGGTTTCCCGCACGCTCGTCCAGTACCACGGAAGCGGCGGAAAACTCCTCGCCGAGCAAGGTGGCAGCGCGCCGCTCCATCGTCCCGATTGGCAGGTGCCAGATCTTGCGCGCATTGTGCTGCAAGGAAAAACCGACTTCCGGGTGACCCAATGCGATGCGCCGAAACATCTCCTCGCAATGGCCGTATTCGGTCGCCTCGCTCTTGAGGAATTTGCGCCGCGCCGGGGTATTGAAATAAAGATCATGCACTTCCAGCAGCGTGCCAGAATCCAGTGCGGCGGGCTGCAAGCCGCCGATCTCGCCGCCGCTCGCCTCCACTTTCCAGGCGTGGCGCTCGCCCCGCCGCCGGCTGGTTAACGCCAAGCGCGAGACCGCAGCGATACTGGCCAGCGCCTCGCCGCGAAAGCCCAGGCTCTGCACCGACTCCAGATCGGTCAATGAGGAAATCTTGCTGGTGGCATGGCGCTCCAGCGCCAGCGGCAGTTCTTCCGCGACAATGCCGACGCCATCGTCGGCGACGCGCAGCAGCTTGGTTCCGCCCTGCATCAGGTTGACCGCTATCTCGCCTGCCCCTGCATCCACGCTGTTTTCCAGCATTTCCTTGAGGGCCGAAGCGGGGCGCTCCACCACTTCGCCGGCAGCGATCTGGTTGATAAGCAAGTCGGGCAAGACACGGATAACAGACATCGATAACCTGCAATAAATGTAATTTTCGGATTATACCCTGATGCACAGGGTGTCGATTCAATGCCTGGAAGCCATCTGAAACCCGGCCTCAAATAATTGTTGACTATTTTTGTAGGTTATAGTCTAATGCTAACACCTAGACAGAATCTAAAACGGTCAGGTAGGCAACATTGAATCTTTACGGTGGCTCCAGGCGGCTTTGTCTCTGGTGCGATTATCGGAAATCTGAATTTTTTGAGGAGGAATCATCATGGAACTACCGGAACGCGATGGCGACGGCTACCTGACCGACATGAGCGCATGGACGCCGGAAATCGGCAGCGCAATGGCCGAGGCGGATAGCTACAAGCTGGATGAAGTGAAATGGGCCCAGATTATCAAAGCCCGCGAATTCTTCGATGAATTCGGCAGCGTGCCGCCGATACGGAAATTCGCCAAATACATTGGCGAGGAACAGAACAACGTATTCAAACTGTGGATGACCGGCCCGATGAAGCCGATCACCAAGTACGGCGGCCTGCCCAAGCCCACTGGCTGTGTTTGATATTTCGCTTCGCACCGGCGCTCGCCGGTGCGAATCTTATTGTTCGATGCTGGCCATTTTTGAACGTGCCAGCGGCGGGTTTTTGGCGAAATAGAGTTTCACGCCGCCGAGGATGGCCGTTGCCATTCTGTCCTGATAATCCTCATCCTTAAGCCGCCGCTCTTCCTCCGGGTTGGAAATGAACGCAGTTTCCACCAAGATGGAAGGGATGTCCGGCGATTTCAGCACGGCAAAACCGGCTTGCTCCACCGACCCCTTGTGCAGATGATTGATGCCGCCAAGCTGGCCCAGCACGGCCTTGCCGAGCTTGAGGCTATCGTTGATGGTGGCGGTCTGCGACAGATCCAGCAGGGTTTGCTTGAGATAGACGTCCTTGACGTCGATATTCACGCCGCCGATCAGGTCGGCATCGTTTTCCTTCTTTGCCAGCCAGCGCGCAGCAGCCGACGTTGCGCCGCGTTCCGACAAGGCGAACACCGAAGAGCCGCGCGCATCCGGCTTAACGAAAGCGTCGGCATGGATCGAAACGAACAGGTCGGCTTTGACGTTGCGCGCCTTGACCACCCGACCTTGCAGGGGAATGAAGAAATCGCCGTCGCGGATCAGCACGCCGCGCATGTTCGGCTCGGCATCGACCTGAGCCTTCAGGCGACGCGCAATCGCCAGCGTCACATCCTTCTCATTGGAGCCGTTCTTGCCGCGCGCACCCGGATCTTCACCGCCGTGTCCCGCATCGATGGCGATGGTGATCAGGCGTATCACATCGGGCTTGCCCACCGCCTTCGCGACTTCGACAGGCTTTTCCCCAACAGATTTCTCTTCAACAGGCTTTGCCTTGTCCGTATTTTCCATGGACTTGGCAATAGTCAGCCCCAAAGGCTTCTCGTCAATTTTCTCGGTCTTGGCAACTTCGGGCAGGCTTCCGGCTTCACGTTTGTCCAGCAGCGCCATCATCGGGTCGATCGGCTGCAACGGGTAAATATCGAGCACCAGGCGATGGCCGTACTCGCCATAGGGCGGCAAGGTAAAGAGTTGCGGCTTGACCTCTGCCTTGAGGTCGAGCACCACCCGCACCACGCCGGGCTTGTTGCGACCGACGCGCACCAGCTTGATATAGGGATCGTTGGCCGCGACCTTGGCGGCGAGGCCTTCGAGCGCGGCGTTAACATCCACGCCTTCAAGGTCGATGACCAGCCGATCCGGGTTCTTGACAGCAAGAAATTGATATTTGACAGGCTTTGCGGATTCGAGAGTCAAGCGCGTGTAGTCGGTCGCCGGCCAAACCCGGGCCGAAGTGATGCTCATCTCGGCATACGCACTTGCCGTTATGATCAAAAGAACTGCAAAACTTACGACAAATTTGAATCTTTCAAGCATTGACTGCCCTTCTCGCTACCCGCCTCCACCGTCACATCGCGCCCCGTTCCCCGGATGTCCAGGGAAATCTTGATATCCGGCAACGGCAACAGGCCGCCGGCTTTTTCCGGCCATTCGACCAGGCACACCGAGCTCTCGTTGAAATATTCGCGGAAGCCCGCTTCGTGCCATTCGTCTGGATCGTTGAAGCGATAAAAATCAAAGTGATATAAGTATAAGCTAGAAATCACGTAATGCTCAACCAAAGTATAAGTTGGGCTTTTGACTTTTCCCGTATAACCGAGCGCCCGCAGTATGGCGCGCACCAGTGCGGTCTTGCCGGCGCCGAGATCGCCGTTCAGCGTGATCATCAGGCCCGGCCTGAGCAACGCGGCCAATTCGGCACCGAACGCATCGGTGGCGCTCTCGTCGGCCAGATGGCGGGTTATTTTCGGCGTCTGGCGGTTTTCATCTAAACTATGCACGTGGACACACTCATCGATAACCCTCAACCCGATTTACGGCAACTCGCCGAAAATATTAAGGCATGGGGGATGGAACTCGGCTTTCAGGCCGTCGGCATCGCCGGCACCGATCTTGGCCAAGCCGAAACGCACCTGCTGGAATGGCTGAAACAAGGCTGCCATGGCGAGATGGATTATATGGCAAACCACGGCGTCAAGCGCAGCCGCCCACAAGAATTGGTGCCCGGTACACTGCGCGTGATCACGGCGCGAATGGCCTACTTCCCGCCCCAGGCGCAAGACAGCGCAGCAGTGCTCGAACAAGGCGACCAAGCTTTCATCTCGCGCTACGCGCTGGGACGCGATTACCACAAGCTGATTCGAGCCCGCCTGCAAAAGCTGGCGGATAGGATTCAGCACGAGATCGGCCCGTTTCAGTACCGCGTTTTCACCGACAGCGCGCCGGTCATGGAAGTGGAGCTGGCCAGCCGCAGCGGCCTGGGATGGCGCGGCAAGCACTCTTTACTGCTGTCGCGCGCCGCCGGCTCGTGGTTTTTTCTCGGCGAAATTTACGTCGGCCTGCCATTGCCGACAGACGCACCCGAAGCCAGCCATTGCGGCACCTGCACCGGCTGCATCGACGCCTGCCCGACCGGAGCCATTATCGCGCCCTATCAGGTGGATGCGCGGCGCTGCATCTCCTATCTCACCATCGAGCTGAAAGGCAGCATCCCTCTTGAACTCAGGCCGCTGATCGGAAACCGCATCTACGGCTGCGACGACTGCCAACTGGCGTGCCCATGGAACAAATTCGGCCAGCCCACGCAGGAAACCGACTTTGCCGTGCGCCACGGCTTGGACAGCGCCAAACTGGCCGAGCTTTTCATCTGGAATCAGGAAGAATTCGACACCCGGCTGGCCGGCAGCCCGATCCGCCGCATCGGCCACGAGCGCTGGCTGCGCAACATCGCCGTCGCGCTGGGCAATGCCCCGCCGGCATCGGCGATCGGCGCCGCACTGAAATTACGCCTCGATCACCCGTCCGCACTGGTGCGCGAACATGTGACATGGGCGCTGGAACAACAGGCTGGTATGTAGGAGCGACCTCCAGCAGATCAATCGTCGAGCGTAGTCAGATAAGCCAGGATATCGCGGATTTCTTCCGGCTTGAGCTGATTCAGGGTTTCCTTGGAGATATCCTTGACATCCTTGTCGTGGATGCGCTCACCCTTGGTAAACCGGTCGATCTGACGTTTCAGGTAGCTCGTATACTGCCCGGCAAGCATAGGCACATTGCGCTTGCCCATGCCGGTTTTCCCATGGCATGAACCGGAACATTGTTCCTTGTAAAGCTTGGCGCCCGCTTCCACATCACCTTCGGAACGAGGAATATTGAGCACCTTGTCCACCGCCAGCAAACGCGTCAGCGCATCGTCCGTATCCTTGAACACCGGAAATTCAGTATCGAGTTTGATCGCGGAAAGATAGGCTGAAATATGGACGATGTCCTCGTCCGGCAACTCGCGCTCCAGGGTGTATGGGAACATTGGAATATTGTGGCGATTGCGATCCTTGAACTGGTGCAACTGTTCCGCCAAA
The DNA here is from genome assembly GCA_021373185.1 of Betaproteobacteria bacterium. Taxonomy (GTDB): domain Bacteria; phylum Pseudomonadota; class Gammaproteobacteria; order Burkholderiales; family Sulfuricellaceae; genus Sulfuricella. The sequence continues at coordinate 77,009 of JAJFTF010000006.1, forward strand.
TATTCCATGTGCTGGCCGGCAAGGCGTGGATACTCGCCCTTCTTGCCGCCTTGGCCGGAATCGCCATGACAGGCTGCGCACACGCCATTGATCTGGCGTCCGATTTCCGGATCGACCTTCACCGCAGGCGGTTTGGCCGCCACTTTTTCAGCCGCAATCGTACTTACTGAAACCCCCGCCAGACAAACCAGCAACACCAACAAACCATTTCTCGCATTAACCCGCACTTTGAAGACACCCCTGAAAATTTAATGATTCACATCAACCTTTTCAATTTTACGACAAAAGCCATGATCAGGCCAAATTCCGGCACCTTGACCGTGGCTGCCGGAGCCATCAGAATGGCAGCCTGCTTTTGTGGAAAACTTTAGACACCTCCCTATGAATCCTAGTTCAGGCAACCCCATCGGCGTATTCGATTCCGGCGTCGGCGGCCTCACCGTAGTGCGCGCCCTGATGGAGCGCCTGCCATTCGAAAACATCGTCTACTTCGGCGACACCGCACGCGTACCCTACGGCGTGAAGTCGGTTGAAACCATCGCCCACTACACCACCCAGATCGCCGAATTCCTGCTCGCCAAGGATGTCAAACTGCTGGTTGTCGCCTGCAACACCATGGCAGCCGTAGCCTCGCAGATCGTCAAAGACCTTTCGCCGGTGCCGGTGCTGGACGTGATCGATGCCGGCGCACTCGGCGCCATCTCGACTTCGACCAAAAAACAGGTGGGCGTCATAGGTACCCCCACCACCATCAACAGCAACGCTTATGCACGGGCGATCCACCAATACGAACCGGAGGCGCGCATTTTTTCCCAGGCTTGCCCGCTGTTCGTGCCGTTGGTGGAAGAAGGCTGGCTCGACCACCCCGTCACCCGGCTCACCGCGCAGGAATACCTCAAGCCGGTGCTGGCCCAGAATATCGACACCCTGGTACTGGGGTGCACCCACTACCCCCTGCTCAAGCCACTGTTGCAGGACGTGGTAGGTAGCGGTGTGCGATTGGTGGATTCAGCCGAGGCCATGGCGGAAGAAACTGCCGCCCTGCTCGCCGAAATGAACATGGCGAACCCGCAACGCACGCCACCGCGCTACGAATTTTATGTCACCGATGTACCGCTGCGATTCCAGACCATCGGCGAACGCTTTCTCGGTCGAACGCTATCGAATGTGCACGTCGTGAAATGGTAGCGACCACTCGCATCCCGCTCTGAAAACCCTCCCGCAATACGGTCGACCGCACTCCTGTTAAAAACTTTTTTCGAGCGCTTGGCGTACGGCTTTTGCCGGACGTTCGCCCAAACCATCAAGCTCGATCCAATTGTTGACTAATTTAGTCTGACATTGTATAAACAATTACAAACCTCGCTCGGAGAGCCGTCATGCCAGCAAAAGCCACTCCAACTTTTCCCCTGATCCTCGACTCCGAACAATTGGAGCCGCGCCTGGGTGAAAAAAACTTCCTCGTGGTCGACCTGTGCAAGCCGGAATATTATGCGAGCTTCCATGTACCCGGCGCGCTTCATCTGGATTACGCCCGATTGACGGAGCAAGGCAGCATGGCGCGCGGATTGCTGCCCGATGATGAGCATCTGGCCGAGCTATTTTCCTCGCTTGGACTCACCCCGGAAACCCATGTTGTCGCCTACGACGATGAAGGCGGCGGCAAGGCGGGCCGCCTGCTGTGGACGCTGGACGCAATCGGCCACCGGAGTTTTTCGCTGCTCAACGGCGGCTTGCAGGCGTGGCACAACGAGGGGCACACCGGCAGCAGCAAAATGACTGCACCGCCGGCAAAAACCGCATATGAAATCGAAGGCAAAAATGAAAAGACGGCGGTAGCCGACACTCCCTATGTTCTTGCCCATCTGGATGATCCGCACACCGTCATCCTCGACGTGCGCAGCGCTAACGAATATCTGGGACTGACCCGGACGGCGCTGCGCAACGGTCACATGCCGGGCGCGGTCAATCTGGACTGGTCATTCGCCATGGATTTTGAAAACAACCTGAAACTCAGGCCGAAGGAAGAGCTTGAAATCAAATTGCATCGGCTCGGCATCACCCCGGACAAGGAAGTAATCGTGCATTGCCACACCCACCACCGCTCCGCCTTCACTTATGTCGTGTTGAAAGCATTGGGCTACCCCCGCGTCAGAGGCTACGCAGGCTCCTGGTCGGAATGGGGCAACCGCGAAGACACTCCGGTGACGACAGGATTGGATGCCATCGCAGCCTGACAGGCAAAGCTGTTAACGGCATGGCCGATTCGCAGCAATCCCCTTATTGATGAGCGTGATTCTCGTCCTCGCCATCGATATCCCATAACTGATGGGCATCAAGCAGCAGCCGATAACGCGCCTCAACTGCGTCCAGTTGCGCTATTGCCGACGAAAGCGTCGATTCCAGCGCCTGCCTGCGTGCCGTCAGCACTTCCGGCAGACCCATCTCGCCGAGCGCATAGGCGCGCGACATCAATTCGGCATTGCCGCCCATCTTGTCGGCTGCACTCCTGGCGCTTTGCCAGCCGCCATAGGCCGCCTGTGCGGCGGCAAAGCTGTTGATCGCTTCGGCGGTCACCCGACGCAACACGGCGGCTTCGCGTTGCGCCGCCATTTCCGCCAGCGCCAGATTTTCGTCCGCGCGGGCGGAACGTGCGCCGCCGGAGAAAGGAATGGAAAATTGCAGGCCGACGATGCGCTCTGCGCTGTCGCGCTCGCCGGCGAAACGCAGCCCGATTGAGGGATCGGGAATCTTGTCGGCGGATGAACGCTCAGAGTGCAGACGGCCAAGCGAAGAGTCGTTGCGCGCCACGCTCAGTTCGTGGTTATGCTTGAGTATCTCTTCTTTCCAGTAATCCAGCCCTTGTTGCAGCGGTTGCGGCGTGGACAGGACCACCGCCGTTGGCAAAGCGATATCGGGGAAACGCTGACCGAGGTCATTGGCGGCCACCTGCTCGCGCAGTCGCGCCTGGTGCAGCATGCTCTGCGCCTGTGCCACTGCGGCTTCGGCCAAATCGCTTTCTAGCCGTGGCGCATCGCCCGCCCGCACCCGCTTGGCGACGATCTGCGCCTGCTGCTTCAGCAGATCGACCTGATCGGACCATTGCTGCGCCTGGACACGTTCACGGTTCCAGGTAAACCAGGACTTCAACAGGCTACGCCCCGACTCGTGCAAGGCATCCCCGTACATCGTCTGCGAACGCATGATCTCGGCTTCGCCCAACTTGCCGTCAAGCGTAGCCTTGCCGGGCAGGCGAATCGCCCGCTCCAGCCCGACATCCCATTCGCGATAACGCTCGGATGGGTTGATGCTGCGCCGCTGTCCCATCATCCGCAAATTGACCTCGTGCTCGCCCGCCTGCAAGCGCCGGTTTATGGCTTCTCCAACCTTGATGCCCGATTGTGCGGCCAGCACTTCCGGGCTGTTTTTGATCGCTGCCTCAACAACTGCTGCCGGCGGCAAATCAGGATAGGAAGACGGCTCTGCAGCAAGCGCTGGAGTGGCCAGAACAAACACAGGCAATATCAGCCCGATGATCTGCTTCATGCGAACCTCCCGAATTCATTGATCGGCACAATCCAGTAGGCGATCTCCGGGCTCGGCAGGGCCGCCTTGAAATGGGCAATCAGGGTCTGCGCGTCCTCGCTCGCCATCACCACTTCCATCTTCACCTTGCGCGCCCGGCCCCGCACTTGCTCGTTGGCGCTGGTATACACGGTCGCCTGGCCATGCCCTTCCACTTCATAGGTAGTAAAGCCGCTTGCCAGTTCAGAATGTTCAAGCAGATGGTCGATCATGTTTTCTTCCAACCCTTTGGGGAAGACAATGGTCAAACAACAATCGAATTGCTTCATTTTTTTACCCCATTAGTACCATTTTTGACATCGGAAAATCCGAACCGCAGATACAGCAATGGCAAAATAATCAGCGTCAGCAGCGTGGAACTGATCAGCCCGCCGATCACCACGATCGCCAGTGGTTTCTGAATTTCAGAACCGGGGCCGCTGGCGAACAGCAGCGGAATCAGACCGAAGGCAGTGATGCTGGCAGTCATCATGACTGGCCGCAGGCGTCGCTTGGCGCCTTCCACCACAACTTCGGCCAGCGCCATGCCCTGCGCCCGCAATTGGTTGAAGTAGCTCACCATCACCACGCCATTCAGCACCGCGATACCCAGCAGCGCAATAAAACCAACCGACGCCGGCACCGATAAATACTCACCCGACAGCCACAACGCCCACACGCCGCCGACCAGGGCAAAGGGAATGTTGGCGAACACCAGCCACGCCTGGCGCATCGAGCCGAAAGTGGCGAACAGCAACAGATGGATCAGGCCAAGCGCAATCGGCACCACGATGGCAAGCCGCGCTGCGGCGCGCTGCTGGTTCTCGAACTGGCCACCCCAAGTCAGAGAATAACCGGCTGGCGAAGGCGACTGTTTTGCCACCGCTTGCTTCGCCTCTTCAACGAAGCCGACCAGATCACGGCCCCGCACATTGGTTTGCACCACGGCATAGCGCTGCGAATTTTCCCTATCAATCTTGACCGGCCCATCGACCCGTTTCAGCTTTGCCACTGCGGCCAGCGGCACGCTCTGGCCAGAAGGCAACGCCAGTCGCAAATCGGCGAACAGCGCCGGGGCATCACGCACGGCATCACTGCCGCGCAGCAGCACCGGCGTGCGCCGCACGCCTTCCAGCACCACGCCCAGAACCTTGCCTTCAAGCTGGGAGCGCAGGCGATCGCCGATTTCGTCAACCGACAGGCCCATGCGCCCGGCGGCCAGGCGATCAATATCGATTTTCAGGTACTGCACGCCTTCGTTCATCACCCGGTAGACGTCCTCGCTGCCCTTGATACCTTTGAGCACTGTTTCGATCTTTTCCGCCTGCTGGTTGAGTGTGGCGAGGTCGGGGCCGAAAATCTTCACCGCCACATCACCGCGCACGCCGATGACCATTTCCGAAACACGCATGTCGATCGGCTGGGTAAAGCTGTGGGATATACCCGGAAAATCCTTCAACACCTCGCGCAACTGGTCGGTAAGCCATTCCTTGTCCGGCTTGCGCCATTGGTCGCGCGGCTTGAGCACCAGAAATGTATCGGTCTGATTGAAGCCCATCGGGTCGAGACCGAGCTCGTCCGCCCCAACCCGCGCAACGACGCCCTTCACCTCGGGCACTTTTTCCATGATTGCGCGCTGGATTTTCAGGTCGAGCTCGAAGCTTTGTTGAAGATTGATCGAAGGCAATTTTTCGACGCCGATAATGATGTCGCCTTCGTCCATCACCGGCATGAAGGTTTTGCCGATCAACGGGTACACCGCAACCGTCAAGACAAGAGAAGTAACGGCGCCAGTCGCAACGATTTTCCCATTCTTGAGCGCCCAGTCCAGCGCCGGCATGTAGACCGCCGTCAGCTTGCGCACCAGCCAAGGGTCTTCGTGACCGCTTTGTTTCAATAGATATGAGGACAGTACCGGAATCGAGGTGAGCGCCAGAATCAACGAGCCCGCCAGCGCAAACACAATGGTCAGCGCTACCGGAATGAACAACTTGCCTTCCAGCCCCTGCAAGGTCATCAGCGGCAGGAACACCACAATTATGATCACCACGCCCATAGTCACCGGCGTCACCACCTCCTTGACCGCCCGGTAAATCACATGCAGGCGCGGAATGTTTTTCGTACCTGCATCATGGGCAAGATGGGATACGATGTTCTCTACAACTACCACTGCCGCATCCACCAACATACCCAAGGCGATAGCCAACCCGCCCAAGCTCATCAGATTGGCCGACATGCCGAACTGACGCATCAAAATAAATGTAAATAGCGCGGCCAGCGGTAATGTCACCGCCACCACGATGGCCGCGCGCAAATTGCCGAGAAAAAGCAGGAGCAGGATCACCACCAGCACGATCGCTTCCATCAACGCCTTGGCTACCGTGCCGACAGCCCGTTCCACCAGGTTGCCGCGATCATAGAAAATCTCGGTTTTGACGCCGGTAGGGAGCACGGGTGCGATCTCTTTCAGCCGCGCCTTGACGCCCGCCACCACCGAGCTGGCATTGGCACCGCGCAAGCCCAGCACCAGCCCCTCCACAGCTTCGCCCTTGCCGTCCTTGGTGACGGCGCCGTAGCGGCTCAGATTGCCGATGCGCACCGTCGCCACGTCGCCTACCCGCACCATCTGGCCGTCGCGGCTGGAAATCGTGATGGCGCGCAAATCGTCGAGCGTCTTGATCGCCCCTTCGCTACGCACCAGCAGCACTTCCTCGCCATCGGTCAAATGCCCTGCGCCATCGTTGCGGTTGTTGGTTTCAAGGGCTTTCTGCAACTGCTCGATTGAAATTCCGCGCGCCTGAAGGGCTGCGCTGTCCGGCACCACCTCGAAACTGCGCACCATCCCGCCCAGCGCATTGACGTCCGCCACTCCCGGCAAAGTGCGTAACGCCGGACGGATCACCCAGTCGAGCAGGGAACGCAGTTCCATCTGCGTGAGGTCGCCGCCCTCGATGGTGAACATCAGCATTTCGCCGAGCGGCGTAGTGATCGGCGCGAGACCGCCGCTGATGCCGGACGGCAGGTCCTTCATCACACCGCCCAAGCGCTCCGCCACCTGGCTGCGCGCCCAGTAGATATCGGTGCCATCTTCAAAGTCGATGGTAATATCGGTGACCGCATATTTCGACACCGAGCGCAGGATTTTCTTGTTCGGGATGCCTAGCAGTTCAACCTCAATCGGCGCCACGATGCGCGTTTCGACCTCTTCCGGCGTCATGCCCGGTGCCTTGAGGATGATTTTGACCTGGGTCGAGGCCACATCGGGGAATGCATCGATCGGCAACTGGTTGAAAGCCACGGAACCTGCGCCAATCAGCATCAAGGTGGTCAGAACGACCACCAGCCGCTGGGTCAGGGAAAATTCGATAATCCGGGAAAGCATTTATTCGCCTCCCGCCGCCAAACCTTGCAGCATGGCTTTCAGCGAGGAAGTACCACGCACCGCGATGCGCTCGTCGCCCTTGAGATCGCCGCTCACCACACTGCTGTCGGCGGACTCGCCGGAAAGACTGACGGGCTGGATACGGAACCCGGCTGCGGTCTGGACAAACACATGAGGCTGGTCGCGCAAACGCACCAGCGCCGAGTTGGGCAGATGCCAGTGCTTGCCGCTGCCATTGGCGGCCAGCACTGCTTCGACGAACTGGCCCGGACGCAGGTTTTCCGCGCCCTGGCGGATCTCGGCACGCACCGTGATGGTTTGGCTGCCTTCCTCGACACCACGCCCGATTTGCGTCACTTTTCCATTTGCCGAATAGGCTGGCACGCTGACGACAGCACCCGGTTGCAGGCCGATGATCAGTGCAATCGGCGCCTGGATTTCCAGCCACAACGGCGTCAGTTGCGCCAGCTTGAACAACGGCGTCGCCGCTTCGGCGCGCTGACCGGGAACCGCCATCGATTCCAGCACCACGCCGCTGACCGGCGCGCTAACTTCGACAACAGAAGACATCGCATAACTTCTTTCCAACCGCTGCAACGCGCCATCGCCCAAGCCCGCCAGGCGCAGAGCCTGACGGCGCTCCGACAGCGCCGCTCCGGCCTCGGCATAATGGCTCCTGGCGGCAAGGTAGCGGCTTTCGGCGATGATTCCCTCATTGAACAATTTTTCATCGCGATTCATGCTTTCACGCGCCAGATGCGCCTGAGTTGCCGCCTGCAGGAACCCGCGCTGAATTTCCACCAGGCCGGGACTTTGCAGCCGGGCCAAAGCCTGTCCCTTCTTCACTGCCTGTCCGGGTGCCACCGCCACCGATTCGATCAACCCGGCAAGCGGTGCGCTGATAATGTGCAACTGGTGATTGGGTACCACCACTCGTGCCGGCAAACCCTTGCCGGATTCCGTAATGGAACTGGAAAGCGCCGCTGTAACCACGCCCATTGCCTTGGCTTGAGCTGCCGACAACTTGATTTCATTTGCGGCGAAAAGGGGCGCGGCGGCACAAAGACCGCCAAGAAGCAAAACCACACGGCAGACACGCAGTGCTGGCGCTTTCAACATATTCATCTCCTTGCAAAACTTGATGCCCGCTACGTCCTGAACAGGAGCAACGGACCGATTCTGAACCAGTTAACTTAAGAACAGCTTAAGAAATGGCGGGCGGCGCCTGGGAGGGTGGAGATACCCCAAAAAAGGATCTCCTTGAAAGTATAGATGATGAACGGAAAGAGGAAGAAGCCCGTGGCGGCAGCATAAGCCAGCGGGAAAGGAGCAGCGGCGCTGATGCAAAATCATCGCTCGCCGGGTCACGCTTGAACTCGCTGACGGCGCCGACCACGGGAAAGTCGCCCGCATCTGCCGTGAGCTCCGGGAAATGTGCCGAATGATTTGAAACCGCCACGCCGAGATGGACATGCGCATGAGATGAATCATGCTGACCGCCCGCATGGGCATGCAGAAGTGGCGTCAGGCATTGCAGGAATGCCAGCGCCAGAATCAGGCGGAAATTTTGTAATCTCTTTTTCACTAGCGCATTCTAGTCCGGGATCATGCCAACGGCAATCTTTCAACGCTTGGCAAGGCGGGGCAAAGCAAGTTAGGATGCTGGCCGGCGTGCGTCACCGCACAATCTGCGGCATATGCCACACACGGCACACCAAGGCGCATTGATTTAATTGAATCTATTTCTGGCACAGCGTTTGCATAGAATTTGAGATTACTGACTGTGCAGCCTGACCTTGAAACGTAAGCAACCAATTTTAAAAACATGAAAAAAATCCTTATCGGAATCATCGTGGCGCTCACCTTGCTGCTGTTCTGGGTCCTGATCGTGCCGCAGACCGCCGACAAGCATGCCCTGTCCGAGCCGAGCGAAAGCAGGGGCGGCGATTTCACTCTGCAGTCAGCTCACGGCCCGGTCGCACTGCACGACTTCAAGGGTAAGGTAGTGTTGCTGTATTTCGGCTACACCTCCTGCCCGGACATCTGCCCGACTTCCTTGGGGTTCACCTCCCAAGCTCTGGCTACCCTCGACAAAACCGAACTCGACAAGGTGCAGATGCTGTTTGTCACGGTCGATCCTGCGCGCGATACATTGGATAAGCTCAAATCCTATACCGGTTATTTTCACCCCAGCATCATGGGCCTGAGCGGCACGCCTGAAGAGATCGCCAAGGCGGCAAAATTGTACGGCGTAGGCTACGCCAGGCAAGATACCGGCTCAGCCGGAGGCTATGTGGTGGATCATTCAGCCTATACTTACGTCATCGCACCCGATGGCAACCTGCTCAAAACCCTTGACCATGGCGCCCCGCCGGCACAAGTTGTCGAAACGATCCGTGCCGCTTTGAAAAAAGGCTGAGTTTCAATTTCATTAACTGCAATTTTAAGGAGAAAAACATGACCGGCAAGTTCCATTCCCTTCGTATCGCCGCCTGCATGATGGGCACCCTGATCGCCGTCCCGGCTTTAGCCGGCACCGCCGCGGAAAGCATTTCCGTCGACAACCCCTACGTGCGCATCGTGCCTCCCGGCATGACCAATACCGGCGCATTCATGGCAATCAAGAACGCTGACGGCAAAGATCACAAACTGGTCAAGGCCGAAAGCTCCGCCTCCAAGGTAACGGAATTGCACACCCACACCAATGAGGGAGGGGTGATGAAAATGCGTCCGGTCAAGGATATCGAGATCAAGGCCAAAGGCGAGGCCGTGCTCAAACCCGGCAGCCTGCACGTGATGCTGATCGGCCTCAAGCAGGAACTTAAAGTCGGCGACAATGTAGCGATCACGCTGACCTTCGAGGACGGCAGCAGCAAAAAGGTGGAAGTGCCGGCGCGCATGATCCAGACCGAGATGAAGATGGAAATGAAACAGGAAATGATGCACGATCACAAGAACATGCACTAATCACTACCGCAACGCCCGCCCACCCGGAGTGGGCGGCGCATCACCCCTCCCCGGCAACATTCTCAATATTTTTAAATTATTGAACTAGAATGAAAGCAGCAGTTTCATCAACACCCTTTGATTCGGCGCATTAATGCGTGAAAGGAGTGGCCCATGTGTGCATCCCGTTCAAAACCTTTCGATTTCGACGCATGGATGACGCTCGCCCAGTCTGACCCGGATGCTGTTGATGAGATGCGTGAAGATGCCATCGAAGAGGTTATCGCACGAGCACAACCGGATATGCAGCCCAGGCTGCGCGCCCTGCAATGGCGCATCGACATGGAGCGCGCCCGTGCGGGTACACCGCTGTCAGCCTGCGTCCGCCTCAGCAATATGATGTGGAAACTGGTTTACGATAAACATGGGCTGGTATCGACAATCAGGGAGCTGACAAACCCGGAGTCCGGGTATCCGCTTCACTCTGCAGACATTGTGGCGTTCGGGCGCCACAAGCAGATGCCCTAAATCACAGGTTAGTGCAGGCTGGGCATACTTTCGTCGCCCGGTCGACCTTTGGCGATTTCTTCCTGCGTCGCATCCTTGATCGATACAACGGTCACGATAAAGGTCACGGTCTGTCCGGCCATGGGGTGATTGGAATCGACGGTCAGCTTGCCATTCTCGATCTTGGTGACGAAAAACTTCATGGCCTCGCCCTTGTCGTTCTCGAACTCCACCTCAGCGCCGATACGCCGGAATTCCGGCGGAACGTTTTCGACATCGTCGGTGAAGGTCAAATCGGAGTGGTGCGGACCAAAACCTTCTTGCGGAGTCAGGGTCACTTCGACCTTGTCGCCAGCAACGCGGCCTTCCAGCGCCGCCTCGATCTTCTCGAACAATCCGCTATTGGCGCCATGCACGTAGCCGATGGGCATGTCGTACTGCTCAAAGACATTGCCGCGCTCGTCCAAAATCGTGTAAGTCACATGCACCGTCTTGTTGCGACCGATTTTTTGCTCTGCCATGAATGCTATTCCTGATCGGGTGCCGATTAACGGCACAGGTAAAAAAGGCGGCTAGTATACCCTTAAAAACCTCGTGAAACCTTAAGAGTTAGGCATCACTTCCAGCGCCACATGCAATTCATGCGACATCCCCGCCAAGGGCCACTCCAGCGTCAGCGTCACCGCCTGCATGATTTTCTCAAAGCCAGCCTCGGACTGCGACACGCTGAAATGGGGCTGGCTCACCAAACGCGCCGGGATGTTCGAGGTCAGTTTCACCGCTCCACCCAGGACATCGTCGTCGAGCAGCAATTCCTTGACCGAAGCCAGCTCCATCGCCTGTCCGAAACCGCCGGGAATCTGTCCGGCAAAAATGAATTTTCCTGCCGGGCCATCGCAACTAGGCATGGCAAGGTTGATCTCGGTGACAAAGGTGCCGCGCGCGCCGGGGCTGAAGCGGTAGCTCACTTCCAGGCGATTCTCCGACAAATGCACCCGCTTCTCCACGCCATCGCCGGCGAAAGTCAGGCTCAGATCACGTTCCGTCTTGACCAGATAATCCTGCAATGCGGCCAAGTCGCCATTCTCCGACCGAATACTATCGATGAACAAACCGCGCGGACGCACATCGATAGTCAGATCCTGCGGCAGGATTTCATGCTTGAACACCACGCGGTCGTGCGCCGAAGCGATCCCTGCCCCCTGGTGTTGCGCCCGATCTTCGCGCAGGTGAATCTTGCGATGATAGTGCTCGGTTTGACGCATCAGGCTATCTGCAAAATTGTGACGCAGCGAGTAGCTGTCGAACTCGCCCACGCAGGCATTTCCATCCAGGCGCACCACCGACTGAATGGCCGCATTGTGCATGATCACCTCGTCATAGCCATCCAGATCGAAATCGAGCTTCACCCTAGCCGGGCGTGGATCGCACTGATCGAGGCTGCCCTCCAATTCGACGATGGCGTGATACACCGCACGCCGCAGATGGGGCAGATACAGCCCGCCGAACAAGCCGTGCCAGTAAGCATCGTTTGCCTGGGCACGGTAAAGCGCGTCGAGCATTGCCGGCTTTTTCTTGGCTTGCGGCAGCTTGTCCAGACGTTCCGACAGGCTCAGCATGCGCTTGTGCATCCAGTTGGCTTCGGGGTAGCGGGAAAGAAAATTTTTCCACATGCCGCCACGCAAGAAGGCCTTGTCCCGGTCAAATCGTCCGTCGGCTTTGGCCTGGGCAACCATGTCGGCATATTTATTGGCCGCCGGCGCCGGCAACGTCCATTCGTTCATCTCGATGTAGGAGGTGGTGGGCAGATAAATTACGCCGCGCGTCTTGGCCGCGGCATGATAATCACAATAGCGCTGCGTGCGAATTTTCGGCGAAGCCAGTACGCCCTCGATAAAGCTGACCAGCCAGCCCTTTTCGTACACCCATTCGTAAGTCTCCGGCCAGATGCCGAATTTCTCGATATCGTCAAAGTACACTGCAGACTCGTGACCGGCGTCGGCCAGGTGCTCCAGGTAGGCCACCGCCTCGTTGGCGGGCGAGAAGGGAAAGCGGTAGCGCAATTCCTCGGAAATCGGGAACAGATCGAGCCTGCGGCCATCTTCCTCGGTGGTATAAAAGCTATCCAGTTCGGCGGCGGATTTGCCGCTGCACAGGAAATGGTAGTCGTCCACTGTCACATAACGTATCTTCGCATCGGCCAGAGCAGGCACTACGGTGGCTTCCCATACCCGCTCGGTCAGCCATGCGCCCTCAGGCCGCTGACCCAATTTCTTTTCCAGCTTGTCCGACAGTCGGTTTACTTGCCCGACACGGTCGCGGTAGGGAATTACCGCCAGCACCGGCTCAGTGTCGCCAGCGCCGAACATCTCGACCTGGCCGCGCTTCACCATCTCGCGCAGCAATGCCATGTCCTCCGGGTAATGCTGGAGCAGCCAATCCAGCAACCAGCCGGAAAAATGCACGGCAAAGTGAAAGTCCGGGAAACGATGCAGGGTATGGATGAACGGGCGGTAGCAGCGCAGGTGCGCATCCTCCAGCACTTCGGGAAAATTGCCGACAGGCTGGTGGGCGTGAACGCCTAGCAAGAGGGAAATTGGACGTGTCATGTAATAAACTAACCCTTAATTAACTGCAGAGAAAATGCGATTTTGTTTTATGGTTTTCCCCCGCGTCCTCTATGTCCTCCGCGGTGAAATATTGCCGTCAGCTTGCTCGCCGCATTGCGCCGCCCGCCTCCGGGCTACCACCGCCGCGGCTGATTGGCACGTCCAGTTCCTCCGGAACAGGCAACTTCAATAACCGGTAGAGGTTCGCCAAGTTGTCGCGATAAAGTTTGTCAAAACTCTCGACGCTGTGCGATGGATTGTAATCGCCGAACCACCAGAACCAGTCCGAACCCTCGCAATCGGCTAGCTGTTTTTCAGCAAGTTCGATTTCCTGCTTGTTCAGGCGACCGCTGCCCATGATCAGGTCGAAGCTCTGCTTCGCTGCGCACAACAAATCCCATGCGCGATTCTTGTCCGGCGATCCGATCCAGGTGGAGAAGGTGCCATATACCCAGCTACCGGCGACCAGATAAGGCAATTCGCCCATCGCCACATGTCCTCCTGAACCATTGTTCAGACCCAGTGGCAGCTCTCCCTGCACGCCGCTATCCTCGACGCTGTTATCGAGATAACTCTTGAAGGTAGTGGTGCGAATGAAAGGGTGCGTCTCCAGCGCCTCATACATCTCGGAAAGGAAATAATAGCCGTTGTAGGGAAAGTATTCCCAGGCATTTTCCCCGTCCATGATGACGCTGACCACCGGACTTTCATCTCCCGGCGTATTCTGCCAGATTTTCTCCAGCTCCTGAATGAAGTTGGCCACTGCATCCCTGCCAAACCACTTCGCATATTCGAAACCAATCTTGTCCGACAGGTTGTCGTCGCGGAAGAAGGAAATGATCTCGTGCTCGCCGGTAGCCAGCCGATAGGGCCGATAAAGATAATCCATTCTACCCGGCAATGGCTGGCTTCCGTCCAGCCCGCGCAAACTGTTTACCAGCGTGGTTTCCCCGCTTGCCATCCAGCGGCAGCCATATTCGGCGAACACCGTTGCCGCGGCCTGCGACACGCCCCCTTCGGCAGGCCACACGCCCTGCGGTGCAACACCGAAACGGGTGCGGTGGCTTTCGATCGCCGACTGGATATGAAACGATGCCCGCTTGAGCCCCCCCGGATAACACGCAGCCTCGGGCAAAGTGACGCCAGGCATCGCCTCCCGCGCCACCTTGAAATCAATCAGCAATGGCACGATCGGATGGTAATGGGGGGTAGTGGAAATTTCGATCTGGCCGGCATCGGCCAGCTTGCGGTAACGCGGAATCAGCCCCTGGATCGTCTTGCCGATCAAGTCCAGCAAGTTGCGACGATCTTTCTGGGTGAAATGCGACCCCTTCGCCATCAAACTGGCGACCAGTTCATTGTTTCGCCGCACTGTTTCACCGCACCAGGCCAGGTGGTACCAGACCAGCAAATCCGTCAGGTATCGCCCGGAAAGGAAATCCAGTGCCGCCTCGCCGTGTGTTTCCTGAAACTTGTAAAGGTCATGCAGCCGTTTGTATGCCGGGTAGGGGTCGATCATCATGGCATGGTTGCAACGGAAGCAACTGTCAAAAATCAGCTTGCGCTGTTCAGTAGCGAGATGATCCATGTCCTCCTCACCGAGCAGGGCAAGCAGCGGATCGCGCAATTTACCATCTTCGAATTGCCGGCTGTAATCCTCCAGTTGATCCAGCAACACCGGCACAAAGTTGAACACGGCGCGGGCATTGGGATGGCTCTCCAGATGATAGGCCATGTCGGTGTAATCTTTCATGGCATGCAAATAAGTCCACGGCAGGATGTATTCGCCCGTGGTGAGATTGCGGTAATCCGGCTGGTGCATATGCCAGCACAGAATCAGGTGGAGTTTTTTTTCAATCATAGATTTCAGGAAGTTATGGCACAAAAAAACAGCGATAAAATATCTGCATTAGCAGGGGCAAGGCATCGGCCTCCCCCCGTTCTTCACTGTTTTATCTCACACGCCGCACCGGTTGGCCGAGCATGTCGGTCGTAATCAAGGTAACTCCCTTGGGTGTCACATGGAAACGTTTGGCATCTTCTTCATGGTTCTCGCCCACCACCATTCCTTCCGGTATTCGGCAACCCTTGTCCACCACCACCCGGTTCAAGCGTGCACCGCGCCCGATCTCCACATCGGGCAGAATCACGGAATCCTTCACTTCGGCAAAACTGTGCACATACACGTTGGAAAACAGCAGCGACTGACGCACTGATGCGCCACTGATAATGCAGCCGCCGGAGACCAGGGAATCCACCGCAGAACCGCGACGATCATCCTCGTCGAACACGAATTTGGCAGGCGGCAATTGCGCCTGGTAGGTCCAGATCGGCCAGGTTTTATCATACAGATTGAGATCCGGCGTGACCTTGGTGAGTTCCATGTTGGCTTCCCAATAAGCATCCACCGTTCCCACATCGCGCCAGTAAGGCGCATCGCCGGGGCTGCCCACACAACTGTCGGAAAAGCGATGGGCAAAAATCTGGTAGCGCGACATGATGTAGGGAATGATGTCCTTGCCGAAATCGTGCGAGGACTTCGGATCGTCGGCATCGCGGGTCAGTTGCTCATACAGGAAATCGGCATTGAATACATAGATGCCCATGCTCGCCAGCGCTCTATCAGAGCTTCCCGGCATCGGCTGCGGATGTTCCGGCTTTTCATGGAAGGCAACCACACGCTGCGAGGCATCTACCGACATTACGCCAAATTCTTTGGCCTCCTCGAGAGGGACATCGATGCACGCTACCGTCATATCCGCGGCACTGGCCGCGTGGAAAGCCAGCATTTCGCCATAATCCATCTTGTAAACGTGGTCGCCGCCGAGGATCAGGACATAAGCGGCATCATAACCGCGAATAATATCCAGGTTCTGGAACACCGCATCGGCGGTGCCACGGTACCAGCTTTCCTCGATACGCTGCTGGGCGGGCAAAAGCTCGACGAATTCGTTGAATTCGCCACGCAGAAAGCTCCAGCCGCGATGCAGATGCTGCAACAGGCTGTGCGCCTTGTACTGCGTTACCACGCCGATGCGGCGAACGCCCGAATTGACGCAATTTGAAAGCGGAAAGTCGATGATGCGGAACTTGCCGGCAAAAGGGACTGCCGGCTTGGCGCGCCAATCAGTCAGGTTTCTCAGACGGGAGCCGCGCCCGCCGGCGAGAATCAATGCAACGGTATTTTTCGTCAACACGCTGACAAAACGGGGATATTCTTTTTGCAAGACCAACCTCCCTCTTAAAAATCTGGAATCACATCAAAACCACCCAGGTACGGCTGGCACAAAGCACAGACTAAACCTTATTATTATAGCAGGCTAAAAACTCCCGCAAACCGCCCTGCAGCCGTTATAATCCAAACATATTCGGCCTTATGGAAACATGCCCCCGCCATGAAAGTCAATTCACAATTAAAGTCCTTGCTTCAAGCCCGCACGGCTGACCCCTTTGCTTTTCTCGGCGCACACCAGACCAGGTCCGGTTGGACTGTCCGGGTATTCGCCCCGTTTTCCGAAAAAGTCTGGATACAGATTGGGAACGATTGGGAAGATGTGCCGAAAAGCGACCCGCACGGCCTGTTCGAGTGGCAAGACAAGGAAGCGCCCGCCACGCCCTGCCGGCTGCGTCACCTGGAAAACGGGGTGATAAAAACGAGTTACGATACCTATTCCTTTCCCAGCACGGTCAGCGAACAGGATCTTTACCTGTTTGGCGAAGGCCGCCTGTATCAGGCTTACCGCATGCTCGGCGCGCAGCCGATGGAAAGCCTCGGCATCGCCGGGGTACGCTTCGCGGTATGGGCGCCCAATGCCGAGCGGGTCAGCGTCGTCGGCGAGTTCAACCGCTGGGATGGCCGCATCAATCCGATGCGCAGCCTGGGCAGCTCCGGCATATGGGAAATTTTCATCCCCGAAATGGCTGCCGGCAGCCTGTATAAATTCGAGATCCGCAACCGCCACAGCGGCCATGTGCTGGTCAAAGCCGACCCTTACGCAAAAAGCGCCGAACTGCGACCCGGCACCGCATCGCAGGTTACCCCCGTTTCGCAGCACGCCTGGAACGACGGCAACTGGCTGGAAAAGCGCCAGAATCTCGACTGGCTGCATGCACCGTTCAACGTCTATGAAATTCATGCCGGTTCGTGGAAACGCCACCCCGACGGGCGCTTCTACACTTGGCGCGAACTGGCCGAAAGCCTGGTTCCCTATGTCAAGGAAATGGGCTATACCCACATCGAACTGCTGCCGATTTCCGAACACCCGCTGGATGAATCCTGGGGCTACCAGACCACCGGCTACTTTGCCCCCACCTCCCGCCACGGCTCACCTGACGACCTGCGCTTCTTCGTCGACGCCTGCCACCAAGCCGAGATCGGCGTCATCCTCGACTGGGTGCCGGCCCATTTCCCGCAGGACTCCTGGGCACTGGCCCGCTTCGACGGCACCGCCCTGTACGAACACGAAGACCCGCGCCTGGGCCTCCATCGCGACTGGGGTACCCATATCTTCAACTATGGCCGGCACGAGATAAAAAGCTTCCTGCTATCCAGCGCCTACTACTGGCTGGAGGAGTTCCACCTAGACGGCCTGCGCGTCGATGCGGTCGCCTCCATGCTCTACCTCGACTACTCGCGCAAGGCCGGCGAATGGCTACCGAACAAATACGGCGGACGGGAAAATCTGGAAGCCATCGACTTCCTGCGCCAGCTTAACGTCATGGTGCATGACGAGTTCCCCGGCGCCCTCACCTTCGCCGAGGAATCCACCGCGTGGCCGATGGTGTCGCGCCCGGTCTATCTTGGCGGCCTGGGCTTCTCGATGAAGTGGAACATGGGCTGGATGAACGACACCCTGTACTACATCGAGCACGACCCGGTGCACCGCCGCTTCCATCACAACGAGCTCACCTTCGGCCAGCTCTACGCCTACACCGAAAACTTCGTGATGCCGTTCTCCCACGACGAGGTGGTGCACGGCAAGCGCTCCCTGCTCGACAAAATGCCGGGCGATGGCTGGCAGAAGTTCGCCAACCTGCGCCTGCTGCTTACCTACCAGATGACCTATCCCGGCAAGAAGCTCAACTTCATGGGCAATGAATTTGCCCAGGGCCGGGAATGGCGGGTCGACGGCGAGCTGGACTGGTGGCTGCTGGAGCGCGAGCAACACCAGGGCATGCAAGGCCTGGCGCGCGACCTCAACCGCCTCTACTGCAACCTGCCCGCCCTGCACGAGCTGGATTTCACTTCGGATGGCTTCGCCTGGATCGATTGCCACGACGCAGACCAGTCGGTGCTTTCCTTCCAGCGGCGCGCCCGCAACGGCTCGTTCGTGGCGGTGGTGCTGAATTTCACACCGGTGCTGCGGCGCGGCTACCGTATCGGGGTGCCCCAGGCGGGCATTTACCGCGAGCTGTTCAACAGCGACTCGCAGTATTACGGCGGCTCCAACCAGGGCAACGGCGAGGGACTCGCCACCGAGAATATTCCCTGGATGGGCCATCCTCAATCCATCGTAATCACCATACCGCCGCTGGCGGGGATAGTATTGGCCTTGGCCGAATGAAAAAATAAAAAACGCCGCGGAGGACGCGGCAAAAGGAATAATCAATGTCAGCCCTCACCCGCTCGAAACCCTGGCAGGCGCTGAAGGTGCACCAGCAAGCACTGGCCCCCGCCCACCTGCGCGAACAGTTCGCAGCCGACCCTAAGCGCTCCGATAAATTCTCCCTGGAAGCCTGCGGCCTGCTGCTGGATTACTCGAAAAACCGCATTAATACGGAGACCATGACGCTGCTGGCGGCGCTGGCACGCGAGGTGGACGTCGAAGGCTGGCGCGGGAAGATGTTCGGCGGCGAGAAAATCAACTTCACCGAGGGCCGCGCGGTGCTGCACACCGCGCTGCGTAACCGCTCCAGCCGCCCGGTCATGGTCGATGGGCTCGACGTCATGCCTGAAGTGCGGCGCGTGCTCGGCAAGATGCGCGAATTTTCGGACAGCGTGCGTGCCGGCCGTTGGAAGGGCCACACCGGCAAGCCGATCACGGACATCGTCAACATCGGCATCGGCGGCTCGGACCTGGGCCCCGCGATGGCCTGCCTGGCGCTGGCGCCTTACGCCCAACCTGGGCTCAATGCCCACTTCGTCTCCAATGTGGACGCCACCCAACTGGCGGAAACGCTGAAACGGCTCGATCCGGCGACCACGCTGTTCATCGTCGCCTCGAAGACCTTCACCACCCAGGAAACCATGACCAACGCGGCTTCTGCGCGCGACTGGCTGCTCAGATCGGCGCGGGACGAGGCGGCGGTGGCCCGGCACTTCGTCGCCGTTTCCACCAATACCCAAGCAGTCGCCCAGTTCGGCATCGATACCGCCCACATGTTCGAGTTCTGGGACTGGGTGGGCGGGCGCTATTCGCTGTGGTCGGCAATTGGGCTGCCGATCGCCGTCTACATCGGCATGGACAATTTCGAGGCACTGCTGGCGGGCGCTTTCGAGATGGACGAGCATTTCCGCAGAGCGCCGCTGGAAAGCAACATGCCGTCGATCCTGGCCCTGCTCGGGGTGTGGCATGCCAATTTCTGGAACGCCCACAGCCACGCCGTGCTGCCCTACGATCAATCCCTCGCGCGCTTCCCGGCCTATTTGCAGCAGCTCGACATGGAAAGCAACGGCAAGCGCGTGGCAAGAA
Source organism: Betaproteobacteria bacterium (assembly GCA_021373185.1). Lineage (GTDB taxonomy): Bacteria > Pseudomonadota > Gammaproteobacteria > Burkholderiales > Sulfuricellaceae > Sulfuricella. Next base: position 96,709 of record JAJFTF010000006.1, read on the forward strand.
ACGGCGAAGCGGTGGATTACACCACCGGCCCGGTGATCTGGGGCGAACCCGGCACCAACGGCCAGCATGCCTTCTACCAGCTGATCCACCAGGGCACCCGGCTGGTGCCGGCGGATCTTATCGCCCCGATCGAAAGCCAGCACCCGCTCGGCGAACACCATGCCATTTTGCTGTCCAACTTCTTCGCCCAGACCGAAGCGCTCATGAAGGGCAAAACCGGCGAGGAGGCGCGCGCCGAATTGGAAGCGGCGGGCATGCAAGGCGCCGCGCTGGAGGAACTGCTGCCACACAAGGTGTTCCCCGGCAACAGCCCGACCAACTCGATCCTGTTTCAGAAGCTCGACCCAAAGACGCTGGGCGCGCTGATCGCGCTTTACGAGCACAAGGTGTTCGTCCAGGGCATGATCTGGAATCTCAATTCCTTCGACCAGTGGGGCGTAGAACTGGGCAAGCAGCTGGCGCAGAAAATCCTGCCCGAGCTTGCCGGCACGGAAGACGTCACTTCTCACGATTCCTCTACCAACGGACTGATCAATTATTTCAGGCGGAACAACCGATGAAATCATCGCTTACCGATTCGGAGCAAAACCAGCTCAAAGAGCTGCTCAACAATGGCATCAAAATTCCGCCACAGCCGACCATATTGGCCGAGATCGAGCAACTGCTTGGCCAATCGCAGGTCCATATAGGTAACGTGGCCACTTTGGTCGCCAAGGATGCGGGGCTGGCCGCCATGGTGTACAAGATCATCAGCTCGCCGGTTTATGGCGTGCGCAAGCCTTCGGAATCGCTGGAAAAAGCAATTTCCGTCATCGGGCTGAAGCAGATGGCAAACATCATCAAGTGCGCCGCGCTGCGCACCGCTCTCGGCGACAGCACCCACGACTTCAAATGGTTCTGGGATCATTCAATGGATATCGCCCAGCTTGCTTCCATCATCGCCTGGAAGCTGCGCTCGGTATGCAACATCTTCCCCGACCAGGCCTATATGGCAGGACTATTCCAGGAATGTGGCGTTCCCATCCTGATGCAGCGCTTCCCCGATTACGGCAAAACCTTCCGTTTGTCCGACAGCAAGATGTGGCCAGACCAGGCACAAGAAAACCTCCACTTTAAAACTGATCATTGCGTTACCGGCTTCCTTCTCGCCCGCTACTGGCATCTGCCCGATTTCATCAGCCAGGCAGTGCGCTTTCATCACGACATCCCCAGTACCGAGCACAAAGCCACAACCATGGTGGCGATCTTGCAGATGGCCGCGCACATCCACAATGTCTATGCCGGCAACCCGGATTCCGCATGGGAAAACAACCGCCCGCAGGTGCTGGAAGAGCTCGGCATCAGCGCGGAGGGACTCAAAGAATTCGAAGAGGAAGTTTACGACACCTACAAGGGCTCCTGACGGCGGACTATCCCTCCAGCAGGATACTTTCCGCCAGCACATCCACCCCATGCCGGGGGGTAATGGCGCGGGCCGGGATATTGGCACCGGCGCGCCAGTTCATCACGGCTTCATGCTTGCTCTCCCCGGTCACCAGAAACAGCACCTGCTTCGCCTGGCTCAAGCGCCAGGCGCTCAAGCTTACCCGCTCCATCGGGGGAACGGGCGCATCGAACACCGGCAAGGCCACGGGCGAATCCGCCTCCTGGCCCCAATCGTGTCCGTGAAACAGACTGGCGGTGTGGCCGTCCTCGCCCAGACCGAGCAGCACCAGATCGAACTCCCCGACCTGCCGCAAGGTGGCGGCATAGGCCGCGGCCGCAGCTTTTGCCCCCATTTCGGACGGAATCGCATAAACCTGCTTTTGCGGCACCGGCACATGATCCAGCCAGGCATCCCGCGCCATGCTGCTGTTACGCCCGGGATCGGCGGCAGGCAAGCAGCGTTCGTCGCCGAAGTAGATATGCCAAGCCGCCCAGTTGGTCTTCATGGTGCAGAGCCGCTCATACAGCGAATGCGGCGTGCTGCCGCCGGCAAGCACCATGCGGAAGGCACCATAGTCCGCGATCGCCTGCTCGGCGGCACGGGCGATCATGCCGACGGCTTCAGTCTGCAAGGACTGCACCGAGGAGAAGAGATACCAGCGGCAAAGTTGAGGAGGCGCCATGATTACCTATAAGACAATCCGGCTGGTGCCAGGTTTCGCTAAAGTTCGTTGCGCCATTCCTGATCCTCACTGTCGAACAGGCGGTTGGCCTCTTCCAGACCCCAGCTTCCGGCCGGATAGGTGTGGATGAAATCGCGCTCCTGCTCCCAGTACTTGAGGATCGGGTCGACCACGCGCCACGACCATTCCACCTCGTCGAAACGGATAAACAGGGTGCGATCGCCCTCGATAATGTCGAGCAGCAGGGTTTCATAGGCATCGAGCTGCACTTCATGGCTCTTGCGATAGGAAGCGTTGAGCTGGATGACGCGGGTATTCATGCCCAGGCCGGGCTGCTTGACGTGTATTTCCATATGCATGCTCTCGGATGGCTGGATCGAAAGTAGCACCCAGTTGGGTTCGATCGATTCGAGCGGGGTTTCGCGGAACAGTTGCTGCGGCGGATGGCGGAAGCGGATGGCGATGAGCGACATCTGTTTCGCCAGGCGCTTGCCGGTGCGGAGGTAAAACGGCACGCCGCGCCAGCGCCAGTTGTCGATGTAGAACTTGGCGGCGACGAAAGTTTCGGTGATGGAATGCTTTTCCACCTCCGGATCGTCCTGATAGGCCGCCACCGGTTTGCCGTGCACGCTGCCTGCGCCGTATTGGGCACG
>JAJFTF010000009.1 GCA_021373185.1 Betaproteobacteria bacterium
CGGGTTCTGCTGGATTGCGCTGGGTTCGGAGGGGCGTTTCGAGCAGACGTTGAATACCGATCAGGATAACGGGATCATTTTTGCCACGCCGGCGGGGATGTCGCCCGATCAGGTGCGGCAGCAGTTGTTGCCCGTGGCGCGACGCATCAATGAGGTGCTGGATGCCTGCGGTTTTCCGCTGTGCAAGGGCAATATCATGGCGAGTAATCCGCAATGGTGTCTCTCGCTCGGCGAGTGGCGGGAATGCTTCGCAGGCTGGATCGACCAGGGCGACCCGGAAGCTTTGCTCAACGCGGCGATTTTCTTCGATTTTCGCCCATTGTTCGGCGCACAACACCTGGCAGGCGATTTGCGCCAATGGCTGGCAGGCAAAGCTGCCGCCAATCCACGCTTCCTGCACCAGATGGCGGCCAACGCCCTGCGCAACCGCCCCCCGCTCGGGCTGATCCGCGACTTCGTGGTCGGCGACGGCCACACCCTCGACCTCAAGCTCAACGGCATCACGCCGTTCGTCGATGCCGCACGGATCTACAGCCTGGCTGCCGGTAGCGTCCACACCCACACCACCCAGCGCCTGAGCGCCGCTACACTCAACATCCAGAAGACGGAAACGGATGCCTGGATCGATGCCTTCCAGTTCATCCAGTTGCTGCGCCTGCGCATCCAGCACCAGCAGTGCGAGGCCGGCAGCGAACCCAGCAACCGGATCGATCCCGACAGCCTCAACGACCTCGACCAGCGCATCCTGAAAGAAGCGTTCCGCCAGGCGCGAAAACTCCAGTCCCGGCTGGCCATGGATTACCAGTTATGAGCCTGTTCGCCCGCCTGCTTTTCCGTGCCACGCCCTCCTTGAGCGCGACAGAGAAAATGCGCCTTGACGCATGGCGCCGCCTGCCGGAATCGAACCGCTCGGCGGCCTGCGCTTCCTCGCGTTTCGTCGTGGCGGATGTGGAAACCACCGGACTGAATCTTTCCAGCGACAAGCTCATCGCCATCGGCGCGGTAGCCGTCGAGAACGGAAGGATCGACCTCGGCGACAGCTTCGAAATCATCCTGCAACAGCAATCTTCCAGCGACAAGGACAACATCCTGATCCACGGCATCGGCGGAACCGCCCAGACCGAAGGCATGCCGCCGGTCGAAGCGCTGCTGCAGTTCCTCGAGTTCCTCGGCAAAGACCCGCTGATCGCGTTTCATGTCACTTTCGACCAAACCATGATCAAGGGCGCAATCAAACGTTATCTCGGCTTCGATTTCAAGCACCCCTGGCTGGATCTGGCTTACGTGATGCCCGGCCTGAACCCGCCGCTCGCTCACCGCTTCCGTGCGCTGGACGACTGGACCAGCCATTTCGACATCCAGAATTACGCCCGCCACAACGCGCTGGCCGATGCGCTTTCCACCGCGCAACTCTACCTGGTCGCGCAGGAACAGGCCGGCCATAAAAACGTCGAAACCTATAAAGGTTTGCAGGCTCTGGAGAAAATTCAGCGCTGGGCCAGCGGCATCGCCTAGAAATGCCGCCAGTTTCCCTGGTCTGGCTTCGCACCGCCGCACCATGCCGGCCCGGAAAACCGTCGGCTCGTCTGGTATCATTGCACCATGCTCAATATCCAGAATCTGATCTACCTGCAAGGCGGCGTGCCGCTACTCCAGCAGGTGAATCTGCAAGCTTACGCCAACCAGCGCATCGGCCTGGTCGGCAAGAACGGCTGCGGCAAATCCACCCTGTTCCGGCTGATTCGCGGCGAAATCAAGCCGGACGGCGGCGAAATCTCGATGCAGGCCGGCAAGACCATCGCCTTCGTCGAACAGGAAATCGCCAACTCCCCGCAGCCCGCGCTGGAGTTCGTGCTCGACGGCGATGTCGAACTGCGCCGGCTGGAAAAAACGCTGGCGCAGGAAAACCACGATGCCGCCTGGTTCGATGCGCAGCACCGCTACGAAGCCATCGACGGCTACGCCGCCAAGGCGCGCGCCGCGCAACTGCTGAACGGGCTGGGCTTCGCCAACGACACCCTGGAGCGCCCGGTAACCAGTTTCTCCGGCGGCTGGCGGATGCGCCTGAACCTCGCCCGCGCGCTGATGCACCGCGCCGACCTGTTGCTGCTCGATGAACCGACCAACCACCTCGACCTCGAAGCGATCCTCTGGCTCGAGCAATATCTGGCGCGCTATCCCGGCAGCCTGATCCTGGTCTCGCACGACCGCGAATTCCTCAACGCCTGCGTCAACCGCATCGCCCATGTCCACGACGGCGTGATCGACAGCTACGCCGGCGACTACGACGACTTCGAGCGTACCCGCGCCGAAAAAATCACCCAGCAAAACCAGGCGTTCCAGCAACAGCAGGCCAAGATCGCGCATCTGGAAGATTTCGTGCGCCGCTTCAGCGCCAAGGCGACCAAGGCCAAGCAGGCGCAAAGCCGCGTCAAGGCGCTGGAGCGGCTGACGCGCATTGCCCCGGCGCATGTCGCCGACGGCCATTTCGACCTGGAGATCGAAGCGCCGGAGCGCAGCCCGGACCTGCTGTTGCGCGCCGACGAAATGTCCTTCGCTTACGGCGAAAAAACGCTGTTCCAGAATGTCAGCCTGACCTTGCGGGCAGGCGCGCGCATCGCCCTGCTCGGGCCGAACGGCGCGGGCAAATCGACCCTGATCAAACTGCTGGTGGGCGAGCTTCAGCCCACTTCGGGCAAGCTGGAAATCACCCCCGACATCCGCATCGGCTACTTCGCCCAGCATCAACTGGAAAACCTCGACAGCGCGGCGACGCCGCTGCAACACATGGAGCGGCTCGCGCCCAAGGAAACCACGCTGACCTTACGCACTTTCCTTGGCCGCTTCGGCTTGGCCGGCAACAGCGAAGACCGCCCGGTGGCAAGTTTTTCCGGCGGCGAAAAAAGCCGCTTGGCGCTGGCCCTGCTGGCCTGGCAAAAACCGCATCTGCTGCTGCTCGATGAGCCGACCAACCATCTCGACCTGGACATGCGCGACGCCCTCACTCTGGCGCTGGAGGAATACGCCGGCGCGGTGGTGCTGGTATCCCACGACCGCAGCCTGATCCGCGCCGTAGCCGACGAGTTGTGGCTGGTTGCAGACGGCGAAGCCAAGCTGTTTGACGGCGACCTGGAAGACTACAAAAGCTGGATCGAGGCCCGCCGCCCGCGCGAGGCCGCTGCAGCACAAACCGAGAAGCCGCGCGCGGAGACCGCCGCCAGGCCGAAGAAGAAAGCATTGCTGTCGAAGCAGTCCAAACTCGAAGCCGAGCTTGAAAAAACCCAGGCGGAACTGGCCGAGATCAACCGCCAGCTTGCCGACCCGGCGACTTACGCCAGCCAGTCCGGCGATGAAATCGGCAACCTGAACGCGCGCCGCGAAAGTCTGGAGACCAGGGAAGCCGAGCTGGAAGAAAGCTGGCTGGAACTGGAAATGGCGCTGGAAGAAGCGGTGTAACAAACACCCGATTGGCCCGGCAACCCGGCAGAAATAAAAAATGCCGGTGTGAAACCTTCTCTATGAGGGAAGAGAAACCGAAGGAAACTCAATTTTCTAACTGCCAAATTCATGCTATTACTCGAAATTATTCTCATGTTGCTGTTGTGTGCCGTTGCGTTGGGCTGGGTCGCCCGGCACTTTAAATTTCCTTATCCCATCGCGCTCGTGGTGGGTGGCGCCGCACTCAGCTTTATACCGAATTTGCCGCAACTCCCGTTCGATCCCCAGTTGATTCTGGTTCTGGTGCTACCGCCAATTCTTTACCAGGCTTCCTTGCTGACCTCCTGGAATGACTTCAAGGTGAATATCCGCCCGATCGGCCTTCTTGCCATCGGCCTGGTGGTCGCAACCACGCTCGCGGTGGGCGCTGCGCTGAAGCTGGTTGTACCCGAGGTTCCATGGGCGGTGGCGTTCGTGCTGGGCGCAATCGTTTCACCCCCGGACGCGGTGGCGGCAACAGCCATCCTGTCGCGGCTGAATATCCCACGGCGGATCGTCACCGTGCTCGAAGGCGAGAGTCTGGTCAACGACGCTTCCGGCCTGGTGCTCTACAAGTTTGCGGTCGCCGCCGTATTGACGGGAACTTTTTCTCTCGCCGACGCCAGCCTCCAGTTTGTAGGCGTGTCCCTGGGAGGCATTGCCGCCGGCATCGGCATCGCCTTTGCCTTCATCGCGATTCATCGGCGTCTGGGCGACCCCTTTATCGAGGTGTTAACCTCGCTGACCATTCCATACACCGTCTACATCATCGCCGAATCCTTGCATGTGTCTGGCGTGCTTGCCGTGGTTGCAGCAGGACTCGTGCGCGGGCGCTACACGCCGGGACTCGTATCTGCCGAGATGCGCATCCTCGCGCGCTCAGTCTGGAACATCCTCGTTTTCATGCTCAACAGCCTGATTTTCATGCTGATCGGCATAAAGATGTCGGACGTGCTGGAAAAGCTGGGCATGTATTCGGTTACCAACCTGATCGTCTGGGGACTGTTCATCAGCGCGGTAGCGATCATCGTTCGTTTCGCCTGGGTCTACCCCGCCACTTACCTGCCCAGGCTGCTAAGCAAAAAAGAGCGCGAAAGCATGCCCCCGCCGCCCAGGCGGGAACTGTTCGTCATCAGTTGGTGCGGGATGCGCGGCATCGTTTCCCTTGCGGCGGCCCTGGCGCTCCCGGTTACGCTCCCCAACGGCGAGGCGTTTCCTCACCGCGACCTAGTGGTGTTTCTCACCTTTTTCGTCATCGCGATGACTCTTGTGGGGCAAGGGCTGACGCTTCCTTCATTTATCCGGCGACTCAAGGTCGGCTCGGACTGGAGCATCCACAAGGAACAGCAGCGCGTGCGGGCGACCATGAGCGCCGTTGCCATCGCGGCCATTGACGACATCATGCGCAACGAGAACGCGCCGGCGGAGTGGGCCGAACAACTGCGAGCCGAGATTACCGACCGGATCGAGCTTGTCGCCTCAGGGGGCCAGGGCCTGACTCCCAAGGCTGAACTACTGGCCCGTTTGCGCCGTGCGGCCATTACCGCCGAACGCGGGGAGTTGATCCGGCTATGGCACGCGAATGAGATCAGCGACGAGGTGATGCATCATATCGAGGAAATACTGGATTACCAGGAAGCGCAAACCTAGCGCTCAAAATGCCGCTTTCTGAACTTTAGCGGATTTGCCGCAATCCAGAGATCCCAAACCCATCGGGATATCAAGCAACCCGGTTTTGCGGCGCGCCGCGCACGAATGCTTCGATGTTGTCGATCAACTGGTCGGCCAGTATCTGCATCGCTTCGCGGCTCGCCCACGCGACGTGCGGGGTGATGAGCAGATTCGGCAAATCGAATCCCAGCAGCGGATTGCCATCGCGCGGCGGCTCCACCGACAGCACGTCGCAGCCAGCTCCGGCAATGCGCCCTTCACGCAGCGCATCGACCAGCGCCGTTTCATCCACCACGCCGCCGCGCGCGGCGTTGATGAGCAAGGCGGAGGGTTTCATCCGCTGGAACTCTGCCGCGCCGATCAGGTTGCGGGTCGCATCCGTCAGCGGCACATGCAGGGTGAGCACATCGCTTTGCGCCAGCACCTGCTCGAATGGCGCAAAGCCGGGGCGGATTGCTGTCGCGCCCTTGTGCTCGGCGAACAACACGGTCATGCCGAAGGCTCGCGCCATGGCAGCCACCGCTTCTCCCAGTACACCATGGCCGACAATGCCCAGCGTGCTGCCGTGAATGTCGCGAACCGGATGGCTGAACAGACAGAACTGGTCGGATTGCTGCCACTTGCCTTGCTGCAAATCGGCGCGATAGGCCAGCAGGTTGCGGCGCAGCGCCAGGATCATCATGAACACATGCTCCGGCACCGCATGCACGGCGTAGTTGCGGATATTGCACACCGCCACGCCATGCTCGCGACACCAGTCCACGTCGATGTTGTTGACGCCGGTCGCGGCTTCGGCGATCAATCTGAGGTGAGGCAACCGCGCCAGCGTCTCGGCGCGCAGCGCTACCTTGTTGACGATGGCGACGGTCGCGTCGGCCAGCCGCTCGACCACTTCGTCGGGCGCGGTGGTGGCATGCTCCTGCCATTGGTGCGGGAAATCCGGGCGACGGACATTCGCTTCCAGCGTGGCGCGATCCAGGAAAACGATTTTTTCCATATATCAGCAGTTGTGAATAAAACCTAAATACCCACCGCAAAGGCGCGAAGGCGCAAAGAGCATATAAAGAAAATACATAAAACAAGGGCGGTTCTATTGTATTTCTTTTGCGCCTTCGCGCCTTTGCGGTGGATTTTGAATCTCAATCCAGGTAAACGTAACGACAGTAAGTTTCGCGAATGAACAGCGTCGCCACCAGCCCCATCGCGGCGAATGCCAGCATCGCGCCGAGCCCGGCCTGATAATCGGCCAGAACGTGCGCGGCGCTTGCCGGATGAGCGCTTGCGGCGCGGTCGATCATCCAGCCGGCCAGCGGCTGCAACAAGCCGGTGCCGAGAAACGCGCCGGTATTCACCACGCTGGTGGCCATGCCGGAAAGCGCGTGGCGGTTCACTTCCTTGGCGCACGCCCAAGTCAGGGTGAAGCCCGAAGCGCCCAGCCCCATCGCCAGGAACAGCACATAACCCATGGCCGGTGACAGGCGCCCGCCGAACAGCAGGAGCAGCCAGCACAGGCAATACAGCAGCGCGGCAACCACGATCACCGGCTTGCGCCGCCGGAGGCGATCCGACAAGGTGCCGACGAAAAATGCACCGAGCGCGAAACCCGCCAGCAGCAGGGAAGTGTGGGCAGTGGCGGCAGCCCGATCCATGCCGTAAACGTCCTGCAGGAACGGCACCGCCCACAGCCCGCCGAACGCGAAAAACGAACCCGACATCCCCAGATTGACCCACAGGCCGGGCCAGGTTGCGCGGTTCTTCGCCACGACCAGCAGGCCGTCGAACCAGTGGCCGTCGTGGGGCGGATGCGCCTCCTTGCCATCGAGTTCGCGCATGGTCGGCAGGCCGGCCTTGCCGGGATGATCGCGCACCACCACCCAACCGAGCACGGCGACCAGCAGGGAAAGAACGCCCACCAGCACGAACACCGTGCGCCAGGAAACGAACGCCAGAGCCCAAGCCAGCGGCGCCGCTGCCAGCAGCGCGCCGATATTGCCGAGCAGGATCGACAGGCCGGTGAGGGTGCCGAAATGGCGCTCATGAAACCAGACGGCGTTGAGCTTGAGCAGGGAAATGAACGTGACCGACACCCCCAGCCCGACCAGCAAACGCCCCACCGCCGCCAGCACCAGACTGTCTGCCAGACCGAACAGAATTGAGCCGGCGCCCGCCACCAGCCCGCCGATCGCCAGAATCCGGCGCGGCCCGAGCGTATCCACCAGCACCCCGGTGGGGATCTGCATCACCGCGTAAATGTAGAAATAAGTGGCGGCCAACGCGCCCAGTTCCGCACCGCTCGCCTGGAAAGCCAGTTGCAGGTCGGCGGCGATGGCGGCGGGTGCGAAGCGATGGAAAAAAGACAGGATATAGGCCAACGCCACCAAGGTAAAAGTCGCCCAGCGCAGGCGAGAATAGTGGGCTTGCCGAGCGGGAGTGAGCATGGACGCTAGTCTGCGGACAGCGCGTCCAGGAAATCCTGTCGCCCACGCTCCAGCGCATCGGTATTATCCGCGCGTTTATCCACCGACACTTCACTTCGCTCCAGCACCTCGCGGCAGCGCGCATGGTAAACCTCGAACGCCGCCAGCACCGTGTTCGCCCGCACCAGCCGCTCCTTCACCGCCTTGGGCTTCTGCTCGGCGCCATCCAGCGGCTTGACCAGCGCGGAGCGCGCCATGAATTTGGTGCCGCCGTCTTCCCGGCAAGCCAACACCGGACTGGTCTTGACGTAGGCCGCACCGTCCAGTTCGAAGCGCTGACCGATGGATAAATCGTGGAATTTCATTGTTGTTATCTCAAGTTAAAGCGCAGCCGCAATTTCCCTGAAGCTGTTCAATCCCGCCTCAAGGTTGTCGATAATTTCCAGCGCCAGAACATCCGGTTCGGGCAGGTTATCCAGGTCGGCAAGGCTCTTGTCCTTGAGCCAGAAAATATCCAGACTGGTCTTGTCGCGCGCGACAATTTGTTCATAACTGAATTTACGCCAGCGGCCTTCCGGGCTGGCGGCTTCGCTCCAGCTTTCCTTGCGTTCATGGCGGTTAAGCGGATTGTAGCAAGAGATAAACTCCTGCAAGTCTTCGAAGCGCAGCGGCTTCTTTTTCAGCGTATGGTGGATATTGGTACGGTAATCGTAGAACCACACCGCTTTCGTCCACGGCTCCTTGCTGGCGGCATGGTTGTCGAAAAACAGCACGTTCGCCTTTACGCCGTTGGCGTAAAAAATGCCGGTGGGCAAACGCAGGATGGTGTGCAGCTCGGTGGTTTCCAGCAGCTTCTTGCGCACCGTTTCGCCCGCGCCGCCCTCGAACAGCACATTGTCCGGCACCACCACCGCCGCACGACCAGTGGTCTTCAGCATGGTACGGATGTGCTGCACGAAGTTGAGCTGCTTGTTGGCAGTAGTCGCCCAGAAGTCCTGGCGGTTGTAGGTCAGGTCGTCCTTTTCCTGCTCGCCCTCCTCGTTGGTGAAGCTCATCGCGCTCTTCTTGCCGAACGGCGGGTTCGCCAGCACGTAGTCGTAGCGCTTGCCGGAGTCGGCCACCAGCGCATCGTTGGGCGACACCATACTGTCGCCGTCGATCTCGCCGATGTTGTGCAGGAACATATTCATCAAGGCCAGGCGGCGTGTGCCCGCCACGATCTCGTTGCCGTTAAAGGTTTCGTGCTTGAGAAACGCTTTCTGCGTCTTGTCCATCCGGTGCGCCGCCACCAGAAAATCGTAAGCCGCCAGAAAGAAGCCTCCCGTGCCGCAAGCCGGATCGGCGATAGTCTTGCCCGGCTCCGGTCGCACGCACTCCACCATCGCGCGGATCAGGGCGCGCGGCGTGAAATACTGTCCCGCGCCGGACTTGGTGTCCTCGGCATTACGTTCCAGCAAGCCCTCGTAGATGTCGCCCTTCACATCCGCGCCCATCGTCACCCACTCGGTTTCGTTCACCATGTCGATCAGGCGATACAGCTTGGCCGGATCCTGAATCTTGTTCTGCGCCTTGGTGAAAATCTGCCCCAGCATGCCCGGCTTGTTGCCCAGCTCCAGTAACAGTGTCACGTAATGCACTTCCAGCTCCGCGCCGCGTCTAGCCCTGAGGCTCTGCCAGTTGTACGCGGCGGGGATGCCCACCTTGCGGTTATACGGCGGCTGGCTGTACTCATCGGCCATTTTCAGGAAGATCAGATAGGTGAGTTGCTCCAGATAATCGCCATAGCTCACCCCGTCGTCGCGCAACGTGGTGCAGAAACTCCAGACTTTGGAAACGATAGATGCGGTTGCGTTCATGCTTATTCCTTCGCCAATTTCTTCTTGCCCGAAGGCAAATAATTTTCTGCCGAAACGACCCGTTTGCCGGTTTTACCTTCCAGCTCCAGCCGCGCCTTTTTAGCGATGCCGCCGCCGGTTTTCGCCGCAGCTTCATTCTCATTCATCCCGGTAGCATCCATGCTCTCGGCGATCTGGCGCGTGGACAATTCCGCCAGCGCGGTAAAGATCAGCTCGGCCTCACTCATGTGGTCGCGCAAGTTTTGCGACTTCAAGCCCTTCATCGTCTTATGCGCCTTCACATCCACCTCGGCCCACTCCTGATGAATAATGTTGGTCAGGATCGCGTATTCCTCACCCTCCTTGATGTCATGCTCTTTCCAATAATCGGTCAGCTTGTTGCGCGTCTCCTGCCCGGTCATGCGCTGCTGAATCCACTTCTCGCTGCGCCCATGTTTTTGCCAGGTCTCGCGTGCGCGATCCAGCGACAGGGCGGGGTCGGCCATTTCCTGCATCCGCTCATAGCCAACCTTCGCCAGCCACAGCTTGATCGGCTCGGCCTTCGGGCTGGGCACAGACTGCACCAGCCGCAGCAATGTCTCGGCAGTGGCCACATCGGTGAGCCGTTGCTTGCCGTCCTCTGCGGTCATTTTCAACTGGTGACAATTTGTCACCAGTTGGCTGCCTTCCTTGCTCAGCCGCTCTTTCAGCTTGTTCCAGTACTTTCTGGTGGTCTGATAATCCGGCTGCTGGGTGAGTACCTGAACAATATCCACCACCGAAAACCACCATGTTTCCGTCTCCTCGTCATACACGCGGCGGATTTCGTGCGCTTCAAAAATGGCGGGCTGGTGGGGCATAGTCAGGATTTCCTGTTCATGGATGCCAAGAGGGTAATTTCAACCGGTGACAATTTGTCACGGACTGACTTCTTGCGCGGCTTGGCGGCAACAGCCGCCCGCTCCGCCCGGATGCGCGCCAGCAGCGCGGCGGCGGGTTCGTCGTGCGGGTCTTGCGCCACGAGCTGGCCGGAGAAAGCTTTTTTCAGGATCGACTGGCGCAGGGCTTCGGCTTGTTGCAGGGAAGTGGTGAGGGTTTGGTCGAGTTGGTCAATCTCTGAGAATTTCGATTCAAGTGCCAGCAAAATCTGAATCTGTTCTGCAATAGAGCAAATCGGTATTGCCATTCTTGTCAGCTTCTCCCCTGTCAGGTGTTTGATGGTTGTCCCAGTAAACATTTTTTCAAGTTTGCGGTTTGATGCGCACAATTCAAAGTACATCTGCACAAAGGATGAGTTCATAGAGTTGGTAAAACGAATTCGGTGTAGAGCTTTTTGAATTTGCATATCCAGCCCAAACTCTTTTTTCCATACGGCACATCGACCAGGCTCACCACCTTCACAAACAACCAGGTCGCCATCCTCCAAGCCGTACCGAACAAACTCAGAATCTTCAAAGCGCATTTCAAGCAAATCGTCCAAATCAAACCTGCCCCAACGCACATTGATGTTTCTCAAATATGGTTTTAACTGCCCCTTGTTTTTTTCCTTATCCAACATTTTCCCTAGTATGGATTCCAAGCAAATGTCACCCATTGCAAACCACCCCCACCCCTCCGGCAGTTCGGGCAATTCGGCCAGTTCTACGGCGGTGAGCGGCGGCAGGGGTTTCGGGGCTTTGGGTTTGGAAGTTCCACGGCAAATCCCCCCTAGCCCCCCTTTTTCAAAGTGGGGAACTGTCGGTGATGTCACGGTGCTGGCTGTCTTCCCCCTTTGCAAAAGGGGGACTGAGGGGGATTTGTCTTGCCAATCGGCGAGTTGTTGCCGGTAGCGCGCTGCGCGCTCTTGCTGGATGCGCTGCTGCAAGGCAGCGGCGGTTTCCAGTTGGTCGCGGTTCTGTTCGCGCCACGCTGCGGTGAGCTTGCCCTCGAAGGCGTGCTTCAGCAGCGCCTGGCGATACACCTTGAGCTGCGCCTGCGCGGTTTTCAGGCTGTCGATGCCCTTGTCCAAATCGGAAAACAGCTCCTCGATTTTGGCGACGATGCGGTGTTGTTCGTTAAATGGTGGAATAGGAATATCAATGCCAAGGTAGTCATTGAATTTCAAATTTCTCAGATTATTGCTGCCTGCTTGATAGTCCCTAATCTCACCGCTCGTATAAAAAAACGTTAGGTATGAATTCAAAAAACGGGAGTCAATCTCGTCAGAGGTTCTCAACAACCGGACGAAGTTAGTACATATTTTTGGCAAACTAGGAGCATGAGATAGCGCCACCTTGTCGATTAAAACCGTTCGCCCTACTGGCTGCTCCGGCCCACCACCAGAAATCTCAACGAGAATATCGCCATCTTTAAGCGCTCTATTGGCAAGGCTAGATTTCTTAATCTTTCGTGGCGATGCAGTAGCGCCCTTGTCTTCATTCCAATTGCGAAACTCTGCGCCTCTTATGCAAAGCGCAGTCGCGTAATCGGTCGATTCAAAATCAGCATCTTTTCCCCAATCACCACCTAAGACGAAAATCGCCAACTCAGAAAGTTTTGTTGTCTGCCATGTATCAGGTATTGATAAATTCATTACGCCACCCACCCATCATTCAATGGGCGCTGGAATGTGCAACGGCAAATCCCCCTCAATCCCCCTTTTTCAAAGGGGGAATACAACCGATTCCACGGCGCTGGTTTTTGTTCCCTACTTTGAAAAAGGGGGGCTAGGGGGGATTTCTTCAAAGTTGTTCTTTCACCATTCTATCTATCACTTCCAGCACCGCTTCCGTCTCCAGCAACACCTGCCGATTATCAAACCGCAACACCCGCAAACCCAAGCCTGCCAAAGCTGCATCACGTGCCTGATCTTTGGCCTGATGCTCTGTTTCAAAATGCTGGCTGCCATCAAGCTCGATCACCAGCTTTGCCGCCGGACAATAAAAATCCACAATAAATGTGAGCAACGGTTTCTGCCGGTAGAACTGCACGCCTTGTATTTGCTTGCGCCGAAGCCGATGCCACAGTACTTGCTCGGCATCGGTCATGTTGGTTCTGAGCGTGCGGGAGTTTTCTTTCAGCGTTGGATTATAGCGTTCCATAAATCCCCCTCACTCCCCCTTTTTCAAAGGGGGAAGCTGGTGAGGTGGAGCGCTGTCGTTCCCCACTTTGAAAAAGGGGGGCTAGGGGGGATTTCATCACGCCACCAGCACTTCATTCAATTCATCCAGCAGCGGTTCCAGCTTCGCGCCGAACAACTGATGCATCCTGCCCAGCCCACCCTGCGCGTCGAACGGCGTCATGTCGAGATCGTCGCGCTCGATGTGGAAGGAGCTGGCGACGTGGTCGCGCACCATGCGCAGCCAGTCCATTTGTTCTTCGTTGAATTTTTCGCTGCCGCCGGAGTGGTGCTTCATGATCCAGTTCTGGAAGTTGCGACGCACGGTGTCGTCGAAGGGGGCGAGCTTAGCATCCATGCCGCAGACGCGGCGGATCAGCGCCACCAGCGCGGCCAGTTCCTTCTCCGGCTGCGCGCCCTGGTAATCGTCCAACTGGCGGTAGGCTTGCCACACGGCCAGGGGAGCCAGTTTGGGCTTGTCGGCCTTGAGCTTGTCCAGCACCTGGCGGATCAGGTCGAAGCTGAGTTCGCGCCTTCTATACGGCTGGCTGAAGAAGATGGTGAGGGCGGCGATGTTGTCCTGATTGGCTCGCAGGTAATCGGCAAACTCGTCGGCGATAGCTTGCGCATTGCTGGCGGCGTCCTTTTCCCATCCGGCGCGCAACACAGTGTCGATGTTGTCGTGGTCGATGGTTTGTTCCTTGTCGCGGCGGATGGTGTCGATCAGTTCGACCAGTTCGCCGTTCAGCACTTTTGCCGCCTCGGACACCAGTTGTTGTTGCGCCTGTGACCGCTTGTCGTCGCCGGGGTCGCTGCCGGCGGGTTGGCCCGCCAGTTCCAGCGCGCGAGCTTCAATGTTGTCGGCGTCGATGGCGCCGAACAGCTTGCCGACCAGTTGGGTCAACTCCAGGCCGCCCGCAGCTTCGCGGATGCGCCGCTGGTCGTCAGCGTCCAGTTGCTTGTTGAGCCGCGCCAGGCGACCGGCGAGCGAGCTTACGGTATCTTCGTCCGCCGCGCCCATCATCACCTGCATCGCCAAATCTTTCAGCGGCACGGTGGGCTTGGTGATGAGCGGCTGGCTGGCGGTTTTTAATGACTTGGTGACGCCGATGGCATCGACGATGACATAGTGGGTCTTGGCGCTGACGGCGGAGGGGGTGACTTTTTTCAGGTCGTCCATGTCCAAGGTGCGCGTACCGCGGCCTTTCATCTGCTCGAAGTAGTTGCGGCTTTTCACGTCGCGCATGAACAGCAGGCATTCCAGTGGCTTGACGTCGGTGCCGGTAGCGACCATATCGACGGTGACGGCGATGCGCGGGTAATACTCGTTGCGGAATTGCTGCAACACCGACTTGGGGTCTTCTTCGGTTTTGTAGGTGAGCTTTTTGCAGAAGGCGTTGCCTTCGCCGAACTCTTCGCGCACGCTCTGAATGATGTCGTCGGCGTGGCTGTCGGTCTTGGCGAAAATCAGGGTCTTGGGCACTTCGCGGCGACCGGGGAATATCTCCGGCAGCTTGTCGCGGAAGGTACGGATGACGGTGCGGATCTGGTCGGGGTTGACGATGTTGCGGTCGAGCTGGGTGGCGGAATAGGCTTCGTCCTCGTCCTGCTGTTCCCAGCGTTTCTTGCGGGTGAGCTTCTCGCGTCGCTCGACTTGCTGCTGCGCGCTGATCTGCGCGCCTTGCTGGGTGATCTGCGTTTCGATCAGATAGACCTCGTTGCCCACATTGACGCCATCGGCCACGGCTTTTTCATGGCTGTAATCGCTCACCACGTTCTTCTTGAAGAAGCCGTAGGTGCGGTTGTCCGGCGTGGCGGTGAGGCCGATCAGGCTGGCATCGAAATAGTCGATCACCTGTTGCCACAGGTTGTAGATCGAACGGTGGCATTCATCGATGAAGATGAAATCGAAAAACTCCGGCGGGATTTTTTCATTGTAGACCACCGGCATCGGCACCTTGGGCTGCTTCAGCTCGGCCGGGTTGGTTTCCTCGGCAGCCTCGTCGAGCGGCGTGTCCTTGAGGATGGAATACAAGCGCTGGATGGTGCTGATGCACACCAGGCTATCTTTGGCGATGAACGAGGACTTGAGGCGTTGGGTGGTGTAAATCTCGGTGAACTTGCGGTTATCGTCGAGCGGCACGTAGGACATCATTTCCTGTTCGGCCTGTTCGCCGAGGTTTTTGGTATCAACCAGGAACAGGATGCGTTTGCCGTGCGCGTATTTGAGCAGGCGGTAGATGGCGGTGATGGCAGTGTAGGTCTTGCCCGCGCCGGTCGCCATCTGGATCAGGGCGCGCGGGCGGTCGGCCTTGAACGATTCTTCCAGATTGGCGATGGCGGTTTCCTGGCAATCGCGCAGGTGCAGTTCACTGGCGGGCAGGTGATGCGGATTCAGCGGCGGGATATGGTGCAGGCGCGCGCGCAATGAATCGCTTTGCGACAGCCATTCCCTGAGCGTTTCCGGGCGGTGAAAACTGAACACCTCGCGCGAACGCGGCTTGGGATCGCGGCCATCGGTGAAGCGGGTGATGATGCCAGTGCTTTCATAGAGAAACGGCAACGGCTCTTTGTTGTTGACCCACTTCAGTCTGGCGGCGGCGTAACCTTCGGTTTGCGGCTCATGAGCGGTGAGGCGCTGCCCTTCTTCCTCGCGCTTGGCCTCGATCACGCCCACCGCTTTTTTATCGACGAACAGCACGTAATCCGCCGGGCCGGCATCGGTCTGGTATTCGCGCACCGCCTGGCCCATGCCGACATTCAGATCGATTTTTTTGTTGTGCTGAACCGACCAGCCCGCCTGTCTCAGAAGCGCGTCAATGTTATCGCGGGCCTTTTGCTCGGGGTTCTGGTTTTCGGTCATGACCGTTGCTTGTTTAATCCGCAAGTGCTGAGAATGTGGGGAATGGCTCCAGCAGCCGAACCCGGTTCAATCCGGCAGAGGATTCCGCTGGCATTTTCACTCCCCTGCCGCCATTGTAGCGCGGCAGCCGGACAGGGCAAACACTTTACAGCACGTACCGCGCCAGATCCTCGCTCTTCGCCAGTTCCTTCAGTTTGCCATCGACATAGTCGGCGTCGATGGCGAGGCTTTCTTCGGCCTTGCGCCCGGCTTCGAAGGAGATTTCTTCGAGTAGCTTTTCCATCACGGTGTAGAGGCGGCGCGCGCCGATGTTTTCGGTTCTTTCGTTGACCTCGAAGGCGATTTCGGCGAGGCGCTTGATGGCGCTGGGCTGGAAGTCGAGCTTCACGCCTTCGGTGCCGAGCAAGGCTTCGTATTGGCGCGTCAGGCAGGCATCGGTGTTGGTGAGGATTTGCTCGAAATCGCCCACGCTCAGGCTCTCCAGTTCGACCCGGATCGGCAGGCGGCCTTGCAGCTCGGGGATCAGGTCGGACGGTTTGGCGAGGTGGAAAGCGCCGCTGGCGATGAACAGGATATGGTCGGTCTTGATCATGCCGTATTTGGTGGAGACGGTGGTGCCTTCGACCAGCGGCAGCAGGTCGCGCTGCACGCCCTGGCGCGACACTTCAGCGCCGGAGCCTTCCGAGCGGCTGGTGATCTTGTCGATCTCGTCGAGGAACACGATGCCGTTCTGCTCGACGTTGCGCACCGCCTGGATTTTCATGTCCTCGTCGTTGACCAGCTTCATCGCTTCTTCTTCGGTGAGCAGCTTCATCGCCTCGGCGATTTTCATCTTGCGCAGCTTGTGCCTGCCGCCGCCGACGTTCTGGAACATGTTCTGGATCTGCGAGGTCATTTCCTCCATGCCGGGCGGCGCGAGGATTTCCATGTGCGCCTGCAGCGTGGCGACTTCGATTTCGATTTCCTTGTCGTCGAGCTTGCCTTCGCGCAGCATCTTGCGGAATTTCTGGCGCGTGGCGTTTTCCGCCTCATCCGCCGTGACGCTTCCTTCCGCGCCGAATTCCGTCGAGCGGGCAGCGGGCAGCAGCACGTCCAGAATCCGCTCCTCGGCATGGTCTTCGGCGCGGTGGCGCACCTTGAGGGTTTCCTGCTCGCGGGTCTGCTTGATCGACATTTCCACCAGGTCGCGGATGATCGAATCGACGTCGCGCCCGACATAGCCGACCTCGGTGAACTTGGTCGCTTCCACCTTGATGAACGGCGCGTTGGCGAGCCTAGCCAGGCGGCGCGCGATCTCGGTCTTGCCGACGCCGGTCGGGCCGATCATCAGGATGTTTTTCGGCGTGATTTCCTGGCGCAGCGGCTCGGCCACCTGCTGGCGCCGCCAGCGGTTGCGCAGGGCGATGGCGACCGCGCGCTTGGCGGCATGCTGGCCGATGATGTGCTTGTCCAGCTCGTGGACGATTTCCTGGGGAGTCATTTGAGTCATGGTTCGCTGCGCTCACAGAGAGAGGTTAAAGGTGAGGGGTGAAGTGGGAGGGGTGAGGCGGAAAGTCAAAACCACGCACCGCACCAGGTTTTGCGCCTCACCCCTCACCTTCTAACCCCTCACCTATTCAAGCACTTCAATGATGTGATTCTGGTTGGTATAAATACACAAATCGCCGGCAATCGTCAGCGCTTTCTTGACGATTTCCGCCGGCTGCATCTCGGTATGTTCCAGCAGGGCGCGCGCGGCGGCTTGGGCATAAGGGCCACCGCTGCCGATCGAGATCAGGCCCAGCTCCGGCTCCAGCACGTCGCCGTTGCCGGTGATGATCAGCGAACTTTCCCGATCCGCCACCGCCAGCATCGCTTCCAGCCGGCGCAGGATACGGTCGGTGCGCCAGTCTTTGGCAAGCTCCACGGCGGAGCGCAGCAGATGGCCCTGGTGCTTCTCCAGCTTGGCTTCGAAGCGCTCGAACAGGGTGAAGGCGTCCGCCGTGCCGCCGGCAAATCCGGCCAGAATCTTGTCGTGATGGATGCGCCGCACTTTGCGCGCGCTGCCCTTGACCACGATGTTGCCGAGAGTCACCTGGCCGTCGCCGCCGAGCGCAACGCTATTGCCGCGCCGCACCGAAAGAATGGTTGTTCCGCGAAATTGCTCCATGTCGTTCCTCTTGATATATGGATTTCATTATACCGGCAAAAAATCAGTGTTGCCTTTCACCCTGAAAAGCAGTTATCCACGGATTAACACAGATGTTCACGGATTGTTCAGAGGCGGGCATGTCGTTCACTGCTTACCTTTTTGGCAAGTGATGGCATTACGTCAACCAGATGTTTTACTTGTGCTGGGTATCTGTGTAAATCCGTGTTTATCCGTGGCTAAAATCCGTTTATGTGTTCACCGGGTTGACCGCTTGTTCGGCAGCAGCAAAAAGTTGAGTGCCAGCGCCAGCGCGGCCAGCGACCAGACGATCACCGCGCCGGACGGCAGGTCGAACAGCAGCGAAAGCAGCAGGCCGAGCAGATAGCCTAGCGCGCCGAGCAGGTAGCCGAAGGCCAGTTGGCGGCGTGGCGGCAGGGAACGGATGGCGAGCGCCGGGACGATCAGGCTGGCGAACACCAGATAAACGCCGACCAGTTGCACCGAAGCAGTGACGGCGAAAGCGAACAGCCCGTAAAAGCCGAAGCGGCCTAACTTTTTCTGTCCGATGCCGAACCACAGCGCCAGGATGGCGGCGGTGAGCGCGGCCAGCGGCAACAGTTGCGCCTGGTTCACCCACAGAATCTGGCCCGCCAGCAAGTCCTTGAGATGCTCGCCGCCATGCGGATTGTTGGCCACCAGGATCATGCCGCCGGTGGCGGCCAGCGCGAACAGCACGCCGATCAGCGCTTCCTGGGTTTCCGGCCAGCGCTTTTCCGTCCAGGTCAGCAGCAGCGCGCCGAGCAAGGCCGCCGACACCGCCGCCGCCTGCGCGATCCAGCCATCCGGCTCAAAGCCCAGACGATCTGCCGCAATCACGCCGAGGGTGGCGATCTGGGCGATGGCCAGGTCGATGAACACGATGCCGCGCTGCAACACCTGAAGGCCGAGCGGCACATGGGTAGCCAGCACCAGCAAGCCGGCGAGGAAAGCCGGAATAAGGATGGAAAAACTGAGCGTGTCTAAGTTCATGATTTATCCTTAAAGCCATACACACCACGAATGACACGAATACTCACGAATGAACACAAATAGCTAACAATAAATAACATCTCGCCAAATTGGCAGATTTGGCAAACATCGCTAATTCTTCGATTATTCGTGAACATTCGTGGCGCTTTAATTCGTGGTTAATCGCTTTTTAAGCTTATCTGCCCGCCGCCAAAAGCCGCTGCACCGTATCGTCGAACAAACCGAACAAGTCCTTGGCGCGATCCGAGCCGCCGACGGTGAACGGCAGCGCCACCGCCGGAATTTTCGTCCGCTCCGCCAGCCACTCGGAAGCGCGCGCATCGTTGTAGGCAGCACGGATCACCATTTTCGCCGGCTGCCGCTGCAACTGCGCCAGCACCCCGGACAAATGGGCGCTGCTCGGCTCGACGCCGGGCTTCGGCTCGAGCGCGGCCACCTGTTTCAACCCCAACCAATTCTCCAGGTAAGGAAATCCTTTGTGCTGAACGACGACAGGAATTCCCTTGAGCGGTGCGGCCTGCTTTTCCCAATTGGCGACGGCTGTTTTCCAGCGCGCCGCAAACTGGCCATGACGCTGCCGGTAATAATCGGCGTTGGCGGCGTCGAGCTCGGCCAAGCGATTCGCCAGCGCATCCGCCGCCAGCGCGATGTTGCGCGGATCGGTCTGGATGTGCGGATTGCCGCCCGGATGCACGTCGCCATCGGCACGGTCGAGGCGACTGGGAATTTCCAGCATGTGCACGTATTGCGCCGCCTCGAAATGGCCGGGCTGCCCTGGCTGGATTTTCGGGTTGCCGGTCTGGCGCAACAGGATCGGCAGCCAGCCGACCTCCAGCTCCGCCCCGGTGCAGGCCAGCAGGTCGGCAGTGCGCGCACGCGCCATCAGGCTGGGCTTGGCTTCGACGCGGTGCGGGTCCTGCATGGCGTTGGTGGCGTTGTACACGGATACCTTGTCGCCGCCCAGCTCCTGCGCCAGCGCGCCCCACTCGGGCTCGCAGGCGAAGATGTTGAGCGCGGCGAAGGCGGGAACGGACAGCAGCGCCAGCAGCCCGCCGGCCAGCCATTTCATCGGTTTTATTAAATTCATGCGAATTCTCCTTAATATTTATGTGCGCCGTGGGCGCCCAGACTCATCTGGTATTGCAGGAACATCTGGTTGTCGGTGGCTTCCGGGCGCGATTTGTCCTGCGCGAATTGCAGGCGGAAACGGGAAAACTCGCTCGGGCTGTAATCGAACATCAGGCTGTTCTTCGACGGGTTGTACGCAGCCTGCCCCAGATTGGCGCTGTTGGCGGCGTAATCGACGCTGCCGCCGTCCATCTGGTCGCGCCGCAGCCCTGCTCGCCAGCGCGGCATGAACTGGTAGACGCCCTGCAGGTAGCCGCCGGATTGCGCCGAGGTGTAGCGGTCGGTGCCGGTTCCAGCCGAGGCCGCGCCAGTATCGTAGGTCAGGTTGCCGTCTTCATGGCGACGGAAATATTCGCCCTGCAACTTGAAGTTGGTAAAAACGGGGTTGCCGTTGGGCGCCCATTTCCACACAAAGTCGGCGATCTCCAGCCGACTGTCGCCGCGGAAGCTGTTGTCCACCGCCACATTCAGATTGTCGGTGATGCTGTAGGTTCGATTCCGAGGCGAAGTGCGCAACATTGAGAGACCGGCGCGCCAACTGTGGCTGACGCCGACATCGCCGCCAAGGTGGGCGAACAGCGCTGCCGAACCGAAGCCGTTCTTGGCGCGGTTGCTGGCGGGGAAGTTACGCCCGCGCCCGACTTCGGCACCGAGTTCGACGAAGGTATCCGTCGGCGCCAGCCATTTCATCTGGATGCCATCGTCCTTGAACTGGCCGCCGAAGAATGCCTGGTAGGCCAGTGGCGCATCGACGAAATCCCAAGTGTGGGCATGCTGCTCGTTGAGGTAGCCGACGCCGGAGAGGAAGCGCCCACCCTTGACGGTAAGACCGTTGCCGAGGCCGAGAGATTGCACGAAGGCCTCCTCTACAGCCACGGTGTCTTCCGGCGTGACGGCAAGGGTGAATTGGCCGCGCAGATAAGGATCGATGTTGGCGGCGACGGCTAGTTCGGATTCGCCCAGGCCAAAGCCGCGTTGCCCCGGCCCGATTTCACCGCCGTTCGGCAGGAAGCCGGCAATGCGGTACTTCGCCGGGTCTTGCGACAGATTGGCGTAAGTGCCGGAGAGAATCAGCGAGATCTCGGGGTTGAAAGCGCTGGCGGACGCCGACGGCGACGCCACAGGCGCAGCGGCGGCCTGAACGGCTTTTTCTTCGGCCTTCCCCGCCTTGTCCAGCGCGCTTCCGGCAGTGCTTTCGGCTTGTTGCAGACGTTTCTCCAGCGCCTGGATGCGCGCTTCGTAACCTTCCTTCATTTGTTTGATCTGCTCGCGGATTTGCGCCAGTTCGGCGTTATCGGCGGCTTGAGCGCCCAGCGGCGCGGCAAGGGCGAGCGCGATGCTCGCCGCAAGGACTTTACGTTTGAATGACATGATGACCTCGTGAAAAAATCAACGGCGGCAGCCGACGTTAAGGGCCGGTTGCCGAAACAAAACGTGACTTATTTCAAACGAGGCGGAGCGCGAGAACGGTAGGCGTGGCGCGAGACGGAGAAGAACAGGAACGACAGCGCCGCGACCAGGACGAACATGGTTTCCTGGGCAGCGAAAATCGGTGGCGCAGACGCCGCCGCGCTGCCGATGCCGGCATAAACCACGCACTTGTCGCAGGCCGGCGAATGGGGCAGATGCTTTTCCTGCTGCGACTGCTCCGGCACGCTGTCGGCGAGATGCGACAAGGCGTGCAGCGCCGCGCCCTGCTGCGCGAACAGCAGGACAAAGGCAAGCCACAGGGATAATAACAGACGCGAATTCATTTTTTTATCATCGTGCAAATAGGCAAAAGGTGTCAAGGTTTCTTCTTCGCTCGCGGATGCGCCACGTCATAGACTTTTGCCAGATGCTGACAACACGCCGCGCAGCGGCTTGTTGCGGCGTAGGCTAACATCCGCAACGCGGATGTTAAGCCGCGAAGCGGCGGCCAAAGCCAAAATCCAGGTGCTACTTCTTTTTGGCACGGGGATGCGCGGCATCGTAAACTTTTGCCAGATGCTGAAAATCCAGATGCGTATACACCTGCGTCGTGGAAATATTGGCATGGCCGAGCATTTCCTGCACCGCGCGCAGATCGCCGCTGGATTGCAGGACGTGGCTGGCAAAGGAATGGCGCAGCACGTGCGGGTGCACCTCGGCCGAAATGCCGAGCTTGATCGCCCATTGCTTGATACGGTATTGCACGGCACGCGATGTCAAACGCAGGCCGTTCTTGCCGACGAACAGCGCGGCTTCGTCCGGCTTGACCAACTGGTCGCGGTACGGCAGCCAGCTACGGATCGCCGCCACGGCTTGGCGGCCCACCGGCACTTCGCGGGTTTTGCCGCCCTTGCCGGTGACGCGCACGATGCCGTCGACAAGGTCGATATCGGCGAGCGGCAAGCCGGTCAACTCGGACAGGCGCAAGCCGGAAGAATAAAACAGCTCAATCACTGCCTTGTCGCGCACCGCCAGCGCATCGTCGGCAGGCACCTCCATCAGGCGCGCCGCCTCGTCCGGCGACAAGGCTTTCGGCAGGGATCGGACAGATTTTGGCGCGCGCAGGCCGACACAGGGATTCTGGGTAAAGCCGTGATCGCGCGCCAGCCAGGCATAAAAGCCGCGCCAGGCGGAAAGCATACGCGCCAACGACTTGCCACCGAGGCCACGACCGTGCAACTGCGCGATGAAGCGACGCACCTGATGGATTTGCAACTGATCGAGAGGAATATCAGCCGCCAGATTGAGCAGTTCCGTCACGTCGCGGCGGTAATTGGTACAGGTCAGCGGCGACAGGCGGCGCTCGCTGGCGAGGTGAACGAGGTAGCTTTGCAGGTAATCTGTGCCTGCGCTCATTGAGAAGTTTTTAACTTCTTGAATTTAGCCACGGATAAACACGGATTTACACAGATAAATCTGCGCATGATTGTGTATGCGCATCCCCCATGAAAAAACGAAGTACCGGACTTTTCGCCCTGATAATCCGCGTTCATCTGTATTAATCCGTGGCTAAAAAAGGCATGAAGGTCACTTAAGATAACGCAGCAGCGCGGCGCTGATCAATTCGCCCAGCCGCTTCAGGTAGAGCGTGCCCATCTCCGGGTAAAAGCGCTGTGCATCTTCGCTCGCCATCGCCAGCAGGCCGAACGACTGCTCCGAGCGTAGCGCCACATAAGCGAAGGAGCGAAGGTTGGAACCGGCCTCGCCAAACCAGGATGGCGCTTCTTCCAGGAGTTGCGGGCCGCATTTTGGCGTGGACAGTTCGTCGGCGAACGCGCACATGTCGATGGTTGCGCCGATGAATTCAGGCCGCGTCGGCAGACCTTCGCCGGCCCAGATGCGGATCGCCACATGCGGCACGTCGAAATCTTCGCGCAGGTTGAAGTAGGCGGTATTCAGCGCACTGTCGAGATCTTTTGCGCCAAGCAGCGACATCGCGAGGCGATGGATTTTTTCGCTGATGGCATCATTCTCTTCGCCGAACTGGATCAGTTCGCGCAGCTTGGTTTCCAGCAAGCGGTTCTTGTCGCGCATCGCCAACTGCTGGCGCTCGGCAATGGAAATCGCCCGCCCGCCGTGGGGGTGCGGAATGAACACTTCCGCCAGCAGTGCGGCATGCTGTTCGAAGAACTCAGGGTGCTCCTCAATGTATCGTGCGACATCTTCCGAATTCAGGCTCAACTTAGCTCCCCTCTCTTGAATTAAAGATTGATTTGACCTTCAAATACCGTCACTGCCGGGCCGGTCATCCATACCGGCTGGCCTTCGCCTTGCCAGCGTACCGTCAGCTCGCCGCCACGGGTAGAAACGCGCACTTCCCCATCCAGCAATCCGCGCATGATGCCTGCTGCCACGGCGGCGCAAGCGCCGGTGCCGCAAGCCAGTGTTTCCCCGGCGCCGCGCTCGTAAACCCGCAGCTTGATATGGCTGCGGTCGAGCACCTGCATGAACCCGGCATTGACCCTGGCGGGAAAGCTCGGGTGATGTTCGATTTGCGGTCCCTCCTCCGCCACCGGCGCGCCGTCGGCATCTGCCACCAGTTTTACCGCATGGGGATTGCCCATGGATAGCACGCTGACTTCGACCGTCCCCTCGCTCAGATCGAGCAGATAGGTCGGCGCGCGTTGCGGTGCGACAAACGGAATGTCCTTCGGCTCGAAGCGCGGCAGGCCCATGTTCACCGTCACTTGGCCGTTCGGCTCAAGCTGCGGCTCGATGATGCCGGAGGCGGTCTCCACCCGGATGGCGGTTTTCGGGGTCAGCCCTTTCTCATGGACAAAGCGCACGAAGCAGCGTGCACCGTTGCCGCACTGCTCGACCTCGCCGCCATCGGCATTGAAGATGCGATAGCGGAAATCCGCATCGGCCCGGGTCGCACGTTCAACCAGCAAGATCTGGTCGCAGCCGATGCCGAAATGGCGGTCGGCGATGAATTTGAATTGCGCGGGAGTCAGGCTCACATTCTGGGAGATCGCGTCGATGACCACGAAATCGTTGCCCAATCCGTGCATTTTGGTGAATTTCAACTGCATAAGCTGACGTAATCCTTGTAGATGCACCGATCCATCACCACCGTCATGCCGGCTTCGCGCGCACGCAGCGCCGCGATCTCGTTGACGATGCCTTCCTGAATCCACAGCGCCGGTATTTTCAAGGCAATGCATTCATCCACGATCACGTCGAGAAACTCTGCGGCACGGAACACGTTGACCAGATCGATCGGCACCGGCACGTCGCTCAACGACGGATAGGCCTTCTGCCCGAGCACCTCGACGGTGGCCGGGCGCACCGGGATGATGTTGAAGCCGAAGCCCTGCATCGTCTTCGACACGAAATAGCTGGGCCGCCCCGGATTAGGCGACAACCCAACCACGGCGATATTCCTGACCTTTTTCAGCAGCGCGCGGCACTCTTCTGGAGGAGGATTGGTGAACATAAAATCAAGGCATCCTGAAATTTAACAGCCAGATTACCACAGCTTAGCCATAGAAGCGCGGTTCCCCCGGCGGGCGGGTCTTGAAGCGCTTGTGCAGCCAGAAATATTGCTCCGGCATTTCCCTGATGCGTTCCTCGATGAAAGCGTTCATGCGGCGGGCGTCGGCCTCGACATCCTCGCTCGGGAAGTCGGCCCAGGCCGGATAAAATTTCAGCACATAGCCCGCGCCGCCGGGAAGCTGACGGGTAACGCAGGGCACCACCGCCGCGCCGGTGATTTTCGCCAGCCGCGACAGGCCGGTGATGGTGGCGGCAGGTACGCCGAAAAACGGCACGAATACCGCATCGCGTCCGCCGAAATCCATGTCCGGCAGATAGTAGAACGGCAGGCCGTTGCGCATCGCCCGCACCACCGGTTTGAGCCCGTCCTGGCGCGACGCCATCGGCGAATTGCCGAAACGAGTGCGCGAATGCAGCAGCAGCGCGTCGAACAGCGGATTTTTCTGCTTGCTGTACATCGACACCAGCGGGTAATCGGTGGTCAGCCTGACGCCGCCCATATCCAGCCCGACAAAGTGCGGCGCCAGCCAGATCGCCGGTTTGCCGGCGACGGCCTGCCAGTGCTCCAGCCCTTCGATACGAACCAGCTTCTGCACGCGCGATTTCGGCGACCACCACAGAATGCCGCGCTCCAGCACGCTGCGGCCAAAGGCGCGAAAATGGCGGCGCACCAGCTTTTCCCGATCGCCATCGCTCATTTCCGGGAAGCACAGCCGCAGGTTGGTGCGCGCCACGCGCCGCCGCTCGCTGCCGAGCAGGTAAAGGAGCAGGCCGAAGCCTTCGCCGAACCAGGCCAGCAGGCCGAGCGGCAGGAAATGCAGCAGCCAGATGAGGAAGATGCCGATCCGGGCCATCATGTGGATGCCGTGAGGAGTGCGGAGTAAGGGGTGAGGAGTAAGACCCGTTTGTCGCGTTCCCACTTAAATAATGCCAATGTCACGCCTCGCCCCTCTCGACGCCGTTCGGCACTTTATAACGGTTGTAACTCCACAAATACTGCTCGGGTTTCTTGCGGATCACCCCTTCCACCGCCCGGTTGATCACGCCTGCGGCAGCGGCAGGGTCTTCCGGCAATTCGGCGGTCAGCGGCTCCAGCCAGAGATCGAAGCCGGCGCCATGCGGCAGACGTTCGGCAAAGGCAAAGACGATGGCCGCGTCGGTGGAGCGCGCCAGGCGCGACACCAGCGTCATGGTGTAGGCGGGGCGCCCGAGGAAATCCACCCACACGCCTTCGCCCTTGCTCGGCACCTGATCGGGCAGGACGCCGATCGCCTCGCCTCGGCGCAAGGCCTTGAACAGCGCCCGCACCCCGCCCAGATCGGTCGGCGCCAGGCTGACCAGGCCGCGCTTGCGACCGAACTCCATCAAGGGCTGCAACCAGGGCAGGCGGGGCGGACGATACAGCACGGTGATCGGATGGCGCGCGGCATAATACAGGCTGGTGATTTCGAAACAACCCATGTGCGGCGTCAGGAAAATCAGCCCTTTGCCGCGCTGATGGGCGGCCTCGACATGCTCCCAGCCGTGGCATTTTTTCAGCAGTTGCAGCGCCTGCTGCTCCGGGCGCAGCCAGACGGCGGGCAGTTCCAGCACGCTCTTGCCTGCCTCGGCCACCGAGCGGCGCAACAGCTTGCCGCATTCGTTTGGCGCGCACACGCCGCTGGCCGTCAGGTTTTCGCGCATCCTCGCGGCGTAGCGCCGGGAAGCCAGATACGTCGCCCAGCCGGCCACCGCACCGAGAAAGTGCAATAGCCAGAGCGGCAAACGGGAAAGAGCGCGGAGCAGGTAGGCCATCAGGGCTTGATTTGACTAAATCTCTTCAAAAAATATAGAATTACCGTGCCGCCGTGTTAAGAGACAACTTGCGGGCGGGGTATAAATCCAGCTAAAGCGTCGTCTGCTTCCGCCCCGGAGCCGGCTTCGCCAGTAAATACGGGGAAGTATCGATACCAAGGAGCAGCAGCATGAAAGAATTCCTGTTTACTTCCGAGTCCGTCTCGGAAGGCCATCCCGACAAAGTCGCCGACCAGATCTCCGATTCCGTCCTCGACGCTATTCTAGCGCATGATCCCAAAGCACGGGTAGCCTGCGAAACATTGGTCAGCACCGGACTGGTGGTCATTTCCGGCGAAATCACCACCAATGCGACGGTCAATTACATCGACGTCGCGCGCGAAGCAGTCAAGCGCATCGGCTACAACAGCTCGGACATCGGCTTCGACTACGCCACCTGCGCCGTACTCACCGCCATCAACCGCCAGTCACCCGACATCGCCCAAGGCGTAAACGAGGGCGAGGGACTCGACCTCGACCAAGGCGCTGGCGACCAGGGACTGATGTTCGGCTATGGCTGCGACGAAACACCTGAACTGATGCCGATGCCGATCCATTATGCGCACCGCCTGATGCAACGCCAGGCCGAACTGCGCAAGGATGGCCGCCTGCCCTGGCTGCGCCCCGACGCCAAATCCCAGGTCACCATCCGCTATGTGGATGGCAAACCGGTGCACATCGACACCGTGGTCATTTCCACCCAGCACCACCCCGATATTTCCCATGCCGAATTGTCCGAGGCGGTGATCGAGGAAATCGTCAAGCCGATAATTCCTGAAAGCCTGCGCGCCGGCGACATCCGCTACCTGATCAACCCCACCGGTCGTTTCGTGGTCGGCGGCCCGATGGGCGACTGCGGCCTGACCGGGCGCAAAATCATCGTCGATACCTATGGCGGCTCCGCGCACCATGGCGGCGGCGCATTCTCCGGCAAGGACCCATCCAAGGTGGACCGCTCCGCCGCTTACGCCGGTCGTTACGTGGCGAAGAACATCGTCGCCGCCGGGCTGGCGTCGAAATGCGAAGTGCAGGTTGCCTACGCCATCGGCGTCGCCAAGCCGGTCAGCCTGATGGTCGACACCTTCGGCACCGGCAAGATCGCCGACGAGAAAATCGCCAAGCTGGTCGAGAAACACTTCGACCTGCGGCCAAAAGGCATCATCCAGACGCTCAACCTGCTGCGCCCGATCTACGCCAAGACCGCCGCCTACGGCCATTTTGGCCGCGAAGAGCCGGAGTTTAGCTGGGAAGCGACCGACAAGGCGGAAGCCCTCAAAGCCGACGCCGGGATTTGATTCCTGCCTGACAAAAAGCCCTGCCTTGCGAGGCAGGGCTTTTTTCTGGGCGTTTGTATAGAGCAAGTTCAGCCACGGATTAACACGGATATACACGGATTGTTAACGAATAGCTCTCCTCACTTCTGGTGAATGACTAATACCCGACAACACATTGTTTTATCTGCGCTAATCCGTGTTAATCTGTGGCTGAAATCAGGTTTGATTTAGACAACAAGGTAAGACAGCATGAACATTTCAAGTTTTGAAGAACTTCAGGCCGCCGCCAGGCAACAGCCCGAACCGCAGCGCTTCCTCTTCGTTTTTACCGTCGCCGAGCTGCCCGAAGGTTATACCAAAGCGCAGATCGAGCGCTTCCATGCCGGACACGGCGGCGTGCTGACCCCAAAAATGTGCACCGACAAGGCGCAGAATGAACTCGGCAGCTTTGCCGACCTGGTCAAGGAATCCCTGCAGACCGAACAGGACTGGAAGATCGTGTTCGTCGCCTGCCTGTCGGGTCGCAACGGCGTCATGCCGAGCGCCGAGGATGCCGAAAAACCGCTGAAAGACATGGTCAATTCCATCCAGAACGGCGCAGTTTCCAATTTTCTGGCCTACGACCGCAACGGCAACCAGGTTAACTTCTCCTGAAATAATCAACCGCCGATAAACGCAGATGAACGCAAATGATTCAAAGCGTAACAATGGCTTTTCCATTCATTTTTTGGGTGATCGCATGAGTGTCAATATCGCCCCATTTTATCGGCGTTTATTGGCGTGCATCGGCGGTTAAACACCGTTTTTAAACCGATCTTGCCTCAGGCCGATGAGCATGGCGCGCGTTCATAGCTTTGCACCGATTGCCGATGAAAACGCCGAGGTGCTGATCCTCGGCAGCATGCCCGGCCTGGCGTCGCTGACCGCAAACCAGTATTACGCTCACCCGCAAAATGCCTTCTGGCGGATCATTGCCGAACTGCTGCAATTCGATGCAGCATCTTCCTACCAGGTAAAAACACAAGCCCTGAAATCGGCCCGGATCGCTCTCTGGGACGTACTCCAGTCATGCAGCCGGGAAGGCAGTCTGGATGCGGCGATTGAAAGCGACACGCACACGGCAAACGACTTCCAAACGTTTTTCCGCACCCACCCAAAAATCACCCATGTATTTTTCAACGGCGCAAAAGCCGAGGAATGCTTCAAACGGCACGGACTGCAAAAATTCGCCGACAGCTCCGTCGTCTACCTGCGCCTCCCCTCCACCAGCCCGGCCAATGCTTCCCAAAATTTTACGCAAAAGCTCAGCGCATGGCGCGAGTTGATGAGGCCAGGACTTTCCGGGCATCCGACTCAATAAATATCACGAGAATTTTGCAGTGCATTGCACTATGATTAGAGAAGCCCATTAAGCCAAGAGCATTGTCGATTCTGCCTTCTCCCATGAGCACCCCGCCCCCGACCACCGAAGCCGGAATCAATCTTGACAAATCGCCAGAGGGTTTTGCCTTGCGCTGCACCGGCAATTGGACTCTGCAAGGCATCCCGTCCCTGGAACGCCGCCTGCAACAACTCCCCTGGCCCGAGTCTGGCCAGATCCGGTTCGATGCTTCCGCCATTACCGCGATGGACACGGCTGGCGCCTGGCTGCTGTTCCGCACCATGAACCGGTTCGAAACCGGGAAGTTCACATTATCCCGGCAAGGATTTCGCGCCGAACATGAAGCGTTATTGCATCTGGTTCAAGCGCAATCGATCGATATCTCCCTGCTGGGCATGCCAAGCCAGAGTTTTCCCGAGCGCATCGGTCGTCTGGTCTGGTTCCACCTGGATCAGCTTCTCGGCATCCTGGCGTTTCTGGGCGAGAGTTCGACCGCCCTGCTGCGCTGCATTGCCCAGCCGTCACGCATCCGCTGGCGCGCCATCCTCTACAACATGCAGCTCGCCGGTTTCAACGCGCTGCCGATTGTCGGCATGCTGGCTTTTCTCACCGGGGTGGTGGTCTCCTATCAGGGCGCGGTTCAACTCGCCCGCTATGGCGCCAATATTTATGTCGCCGACCTGGTGGGCTTTTCGATGCTGCGCGAAATGGCGCCCCTGCTGACCGCCATTATTGTCGCCGGGCGCTCCGGCTCCGCTTATGCCGCCCAGATCGGCACCATGAAAGTAACCGAGGAAATCGATGCGCTGCGCACCATCGGAGTTCCGCCGATGGAACTGCTGGTGTTGCCGAAAATGCTGGCATTGATCGTGGCCTTGCCGCTGCTCACGGTCTATGCCGACATGATGGGCGTGCTGGGCGGCATGGTCATGGCGCTAACCCAACTCGATGTGAGCTTTACCGATTTTCTCGAGCGCTTCGGCGATGCCATCGACCTGAAGACTTTTCTGGTGGGCTTGGGCAAAGCGCCGGTATTCGCGGCGATCATCGCACTGGTCGGCTGTTTTCAGGGTTTTCGGGTCGGCGGCAGCGCCGACAGTGTCGGCGCACAAACCACGCTTAGCGTAGTGCAGGCGATCTTTCTGGTGATCGTGGTCGATGCGCTGTTTTCGGTAGTCTTCAGTTGGCTGAAAATATGAGCGAGAACACCCCGATCATCGAAATCAGCCAACTGCACACCCGCTTCGGCGCGGCGGTGGTGCACGAAGACGTCCATCTTTCCATACAGCGCGGCGAGATTTTCGCCCTGATCGGCGGCAGCGGCTGCGGCAAATCCACCCTGCTGCGCGAGATCATCCGGCTGCAGCAGCCGGTATCGGGTTCGATCAAGGTATTCGGCCAGGAAGTATGGGACATGAACGAGGATGAATTGCTCGCCATGCGCCGCCGAGTGGGTGTAATGTTCGAACGCGGGGCGCTGTTCAGCGCGCTGACCGTGACGGAAAATGTCGGCTTGCCGCTGCGCGAACACACCGGCCTCAGCGATGAATTGATCGACCAAATCGCGGCGATCAAGATTGCGCTGACCGGCCTGCCCGCCGATGCGGGGAAAAAATACCCGGCTGAACTTTCCGGGGGACTGCGCAAGCGGGCGGCCCTGGCGCGCGCCATCGCGCTCGATCCTGAGCTGCTGATTCTGGACGAGCCCACCGCCGGCCTCGACCCCCTGAGCGCCAGCGGCCTTGACGAACTGGTGCGACACTTGAAAAAATTGCTGGGGCTGTCGGTTTTTCTGGTCACCCACGACATCGACCTGCTCTGGCGCGTGGCCGACCGGGTCGCTGTACTGGGCGAAGGCCATGTGCTGGGGGTGGGCACCATGGATGAATTATCGAAATCCGACCACCCCATGGTTCGCGAATATTTTTATGGGCCGCGCGGACGCGCCGCCTGGGAGCAAACGTGGAAGCAAAAGTAAATTTCACCCTGGTCGGACTGTTCGCCCTGGGACTCGGCGCCGCGCTGATCGCCATCGTCCTGTGGCTCGGCACGGGCGGGGAATATTACAAGAATTACGACCGCTATCATGTCTACATGAGCGAATCGGTTTCCGGCCTGAACCCCAACGCGCCGGTCAAATACCGCGGCGTCGATGTCGGCAACGTGCAGGAAATCCGCCTCGACCCCGCCAACTCCGAAAGAGTGCAACTGCTGCTCAAGATCGAACGCGGCACGCCGGTCAAGGAAGACTCCATCGCCTTGCTGCGCACCCAGGGACTGACCGGGATATCCTATCTCGAACTTGCCGGCGGCAGCGCCCAGTCGCCCTTGCTCAAGGCAAAGACCGATGAAAGATATCCGGTAATCCGCACCGGCCCGTCGCTGATGGCCAGGCTCGACACCGCCCTGACCAGCCTGCTGACCAACATCAACCGCATGTCCGACAATGTCAACGCCGTGCTGGACGAGGACAATCGCCGCTCGTTCAAGCGCAGCCTGGCGCAGATCGAACAAGTGACGCACGCCTTGGCGGCGCGCTCGACCTCGATTGAAGCCGGCATGAGCAATGCGGCCAAAACGATGGAACACACCG
Source organism: Betaproteobacteria bacterium (assembly GCA_021373185.1). GTDB lineage: Bacteria > Pseudomonadota > Gammaproteobacteria > Burkholderiales > Sulfuricellaceae > Sulfuricella. The sequence goes on from JAJFTF010000009.1 coordinate 31,695, forward strand.
CACGCGCCAGCGCCGAACTGAGCGGCCTGATCGAGCGTGCAGGACGCAGCGCAGAAGCCGTCGAACGCATGGCCAACGACGCTTCGCGCTCGACGGCAGGCATCCCCGCCGCCGTGCAGGATGCGCAACTGATGGTGGGTGACTTGAAAGATCTGAGCGCCTCCCTGCGGCGGGTCAGCGAGCAACTCGAACGCAACCCGAGCACGCTGCTGTTTGGCAAAGCGCCGCCCAAGCCCGGGCCGGGCGAATAGAGGAATAGGATCATGCCTTACCTGAACATCAAATATTCAGCACTGCTTTTAACCGTAATGCTCGCCGGTTGCACCGGCCTGCGCCCGACAGAAACCGATTCCCCGCGCAACCACATGCTGGAGGTTCAGGTGAAACCGGCAAATCCGGCCAAAGCCGTGCCGCTCACCCTGTTGATCAGCGCGCCGCGCGCCGCCCCCGGCTTCGACACCCCACGCATGGCCTACGTCCGCCAGCCGCATGTGCTGGAATATTTCGCCAAAAACCAGTGGGCCGACACCCCCGCCAAAATGCTCTGGCCGCTGCTGGTGCGCGCCATGGAACAAAAGCCGGGATTCAGCGCCGCCGCGCCCGCTTCCGGCTTGGTTAGCGGCGACCTCCGGCTGGACACCGAAATCATCCAGATACAGCAGGAATTCACCTCGACCCCCAGCAAAATGCACATCACCCTGCGCGCGCAACTGGTCGAACAAACTCATTACCGCGTACTCGCCACCCAGACTTTCGAAGCCTTCGAAAACGCCGACCAGGATAACCCCGACGGTGGCGCTGCCGCCGCCAACCGCGCCCTCAAGCAGCTAATCGCGCAAATTTCCGCCTTCGCGATCACTAACGGCATGCGACATGCCGAACAGAAAAAATAACAACGTAGGCACAGGTCAAACAAGGTCTGCTGCCAGTTAATATCCAAATTCATTGCACACCAAGCAATTCCAATGGCATCATGAGCGCCCGTAGTGTTTAAAATATACGGCTAGAATTCGGGGAACGACTCATGGCAACTCAAAACGAAATTCAGAAACCACAATCCGTCTTGACGGCAGGATATTTTATCTGGGCATCTTCGATATTCGGCTTATACATGGCCCTTTCCACTCTCAGAATAGCAATGCCGGTTGAATTCAGAATTGCCGCGCTGGTTCTGGGGTTTGGCCTCATCTCATTCCTGATCGTCAAGTTGTCCGCCGGAAAAAACTGGGCGCGCATCGTGTTTCTTCTCCAGTTTCTGGTTGGCGTACTGCCCGTGCAGGCAGCCATGGTGAAAGGGTTGCCGATGCCGCCAACGGTTGAAGCGATTTCCCTGATCGGTGTGCTTTCTCTGGTTAGTTTCAGCCTGCAAGCCTATGCGCTGTATCTGATCTTCACCAAACCCGGAAACATCTGGTTTCATAAAATCACCCACGGGCGCAGCCCACAAAACCGCTTTTAATCACCCCTCTGTGTAGTTCTGGCTTTGTAGGGTGCGCCATGCGCACCAATGTTTAGGTGCCGGGGGCAGCCCGGCGAGCTGGTTACTTTCTTTGAGCGGCCAAAGAAAGTTAACCAAAGAAATCCGCCCCTATCCACCGGCCCTACGGGCTTCCCTGCGCTGCTCGCCGAGCCGGGCGGCAGCGGAACTCGGCCTTTGGCCTCAGACAGCCGCAGCCGACATCCCCCGGTTCGGCTCCGCTGCTCGGCGGCGGCTCAAGGGGAACCGAACTTCAAAAACAATGTTGGACTTCGTCCACAACCGCCCTTAATCCCCAGTATAGAGCTGCACTTAATGAACAAAGATGGTTGGGCTTCGCCCACAAAACCGCTTCTAATCCCCCTCTGTGCCGCCTCGATTTTCCGCAAAGATCGGGAGCCGTCGGCTGCGGCTGTCTGAGCGCATCGCGCGAGTTTCCGTAGCCGCCCGGTCTTTGCGGAAAATCGAGGGAAGCCCGCAGGGCCGGCGCGGCGGGGTGTCTTTTTGTTTGGTTACTTCTATTTTGGACAAGCAAAATAAAGTAACCTGCTGCCGGGCAGCCCCCGGCATCTAAGCAGCAGCGCGTAGCGCACACAAAGCTTACTACCAGTTCCGCCAGAGATGAAGAATCAATCCCATTGCACACCAACCAATTCCAATGGCATCATGAGTGCTGGATTTACCGTACACAAACTTTAATCTCAAGGATCACAAGAATGTTCAAACAAATTATTTATTTTGGTTTCGTCTCAACGCTCGTTGCATGCTCTTCGATGCACTCAAGTGACAGCAGCAACGTTAAATATAAAGATAACCAAGTGGTTTCTGAAAATGAGTTTAATCACGATCTTCTGACCTGTAACACTCGCTACAAAAGCCACCTATCGTCACCCCTTGTTCTAGAGCCAAAAAGCAAAGAAGAGTTCTTTCGGTCTTGCCTTGGCTCCCTTGGGTACCAAGAAAAAGGCGCTTCGACTGAAGACAAAAGACAATTTGTTTTCAATTTTAAGGAAATCGAGTTCAATCTTATAAAACTGAACAAATGAACTCTGCTCGACTTAATGAACAAACAGCTAATTTACACATATGGATTGGCCTAACAAGGCCGATCTAGCGATATGTGTCGGAGATTCACAAATGACTGATGTCGCCGAAAAGAAAAAAGCGCATTGCAATACCTGTGGTGGAGAGCGAACTCACCTTCTCTTGAACAAGATTATGAAAAGCGGAGAAGAACTAGTCGGCGACCAGTACCCGATTTCCTGGGGTGATACCTACTACGTCCTTGAGTGTGGCGGCTGTGAAAGTGTCAGATTGCTTCAAGAATCATGGTTCAGCGAAGATACTGACTTCGAAGGTCATATCAATATTCACCAGACGTACTACCCGTCGTCGATCTTTCGACCATTACCACGCTGGTTTACTTCGCTGGATACAGAGTGGCACATAACCAAACTAGTGAAGGAAACATATCAGGCTCTTCAGAATGATGCCCCGTCTCTTGCTGCAATGGGTGTCCGAGCGATCATTGAGGCAATCATGATCGACAAAGTTGGTGACAGTGGGACGTTCAAAGGAAATCTCAAAGCATTTCAAGCAAAGGGATATATCTCGTCCTTTCAACTCGAGAATCTGGAGGCGGCGCTAGAGTTGGGCCATGCCAGCATTCATCGAGGTTTTATACCGAAAAACCACCAGATTGAGGTTGCGCTCGACATATTGGAAAACTTAGTTCAGGGCTTGTACCTCCTCGAAAATAAAGCGAAGGCTACCGTTGAAGCTTTACCGAAGCGAGAGGTATAACCCGGCACCCAACCGGACCAGCGCGAAAAACCGCGCAGGGTCGGTGGTTTCGAACATTAAACAATATCGGGGCGATTCACCCCTACAAACCCACATTCTCTCCCCACCCAAAAATCCCAAAAATTCAGTTATAATTCAATCCAACCGAGGAGCGCTGCAACGGATTTCGTCCGTCAGGCTCGGCTTCCAAACACCGCGCTTACCTGTATTTAACCCGTGCCGGACACGGGATGCCAGGTGAGCGACACCCCCCGCATCCCCCCGGCCACATCGTTAGGAGCTCGCTGTGGCTGATACCAAAAACTTTACCGACTGCAAAGTCGCCGATATGTCCCTGGCCGTTTGGGGCCGCAAGGAAATTCTCATGGCCGAGGTGGAAATGCCCGGCCTGATGGCGATCCGTGCAGAAAACGCCAAGGCGCAACCGCTGAAAGGCGCGCGCATCGCCGGTTCGCTGCACATGACCATCCAGACCGCAGTGCTGATCGAAACCCTGACGGCACTCGGCGCTGAAGTGCGCTGGGCTTCGTGCAACATCTACTCGACGCAGGATCAGGCTGCTGCCGCCATCGCCGCTACCGGCGTGCCGGTGTTCGCCTACAAGGGCGAATCGCTGGAAGAGTACTGGGAATACACCCACAACATCTTCGAATGGCCGGGCGAACCTGCCAACATGATTCTCGACGACGGCGGCGACGCCACCCTGCTGCTGCATCTGGGCACCCGCGCCGAAGCCGACATTTCCGTGGTCGCCAAGCCGACCTGCGAAGAAGAGCGCGTGCTGTTCGCCGCCATCAAGAACAAGCTGGCGACTTCGCCCGGCTGGTACTCTTCGCGCATCAAGCACATCAAGGGCGTGACCGAAGAAACCACCACCGGCGTGCATCGCCTCTACCAGATGGCCGAAGAAGGCCGCCTGAAGTTCCCGGCGATCAACGTCAACGACTCGGTCACCAAATCCAAGTTCGACAACCTGTACGGCTGCCGCGAATCGCTGCTCGACGGCATCAAGCGCGCCACCGACGTGATGATCGCCGGCAAGATCTGCGTGGTGCTCGGCTACGGCGACGTGGGCAAGGGCTGCGCCCAGGCTTTCCGTGGCATGGGCGCGACCGTGATGGTGACCGAGATCGACCCGATCTGCGCCTTGCAGGCGGCGATGGAAGGCTACCGCGTGGTGACGATGGACGACGTGGCCAGCCTCGGCGACATTTTCGTCACCTGCACCGGCAACCTCAGCGTGATCAACCACGACCACATGGCGAAGATGAAAAATGAAGCCATCGTCTGCAACATCGGCCACTTCGATTCCGAAATCGACATCGCTTCGCTGGAAAAATACCAGTGGGACGAAATCAAGCCGCAAGTCGACCACGTGATTTTCCCCGACGGCAAGAAGCTGATCGTGCTGGCCAAGGGCCGCCTGGTGAACCTGGGCTGCGCCACCGGCCATCCTTCTTTCGTGATGTCGGCCTCGTTCAGCAACCAGACCATCGCCCAGATCGAGCTGTTCAACCATCCGGAGAACTATGAGAACAAGGTGTACGTGCTGCCCAAGCACCTCGACGAGAAAGTGGCGCGGCTGCACCTGAAGAAGATCGGCGTCAACCTGACCGAACTGACCGATGTGCAGGCCGCCTATATCAGCGTGCCGAAGAATGGTCCGTACAAGCCGAATCACTATCGATATTGATCAGGCTAGCGGCGAGAGGCAGGCAAAGCCTGCCTCTCGCCCATTGCCTATAGCCCATGGCCTGACTTATGAAAAAACCCATACTCAGTTTCGAATTCTTCCCCCCCAAAACCCCGGACGGGATGGAAAAGCTGCGCGCCAC
>JAJFTF010000032.1 GCA_021373185.1 Betaproteobacteria bacterium
CATCCAATGCCGATTACGCCTGACAACATCCTCGGCATTCTTTCCATGGTGTTCTGGACGCTGGTGATCGTGGTGTCGATCAAATACGTAGCCTTCATCATGCGCGCCGACAACCACAGCGAGGGCGGCATCATGGCGCTGATGGCGCTGACCCTGCGCAAGGCCAAAAACCAACGCGGGCGAGCAACGATCATGCTGGCGGGCATCGTCGGCGCGGCGCTATTTTACGGCGATGGCGTGATCACGCCGGCCATTTCGGTGCTGTCCGCCGTCGAGGGGCTGGAAATAGCCACCCCGGCGCTGAAAGCCTATGTCATCCCGGTCACCATCGGCGTACTGTTCGCCCTGTTCGCTTTCCAGCGCAAGGGCACAGCCGGCATTGGCGCACTGTTCGGGCCAATAGTATGCGTCTGGTTCGGCGCTCTCGCCGTTTTGGGAATCGTCAATATCGCGGCTGAGCCAAGTGTAATCAAGGCGCTGAACCCCATGTACGCAATGAATTTCTTTCTGTCCAACCCCAGGATGAGCTTTCTCGCTCTGGGCGGAGTATTTCTGGTCGCCACCGGCAGCGAGGCGTTGTATGCCGACATGGGGCACTTCGGTCGCAAGCCGATCCAGCTTGCCTGGTTTGCCGTCGCCCTGCCTGCCCTGGTACTCAATTATTTCGGTCAGGGTGCGCTATTGATCCATAACCCGTCTGCGATTCAGAACCCGTTCTATCTGCTGGCGCCTGACTGGGCGCTCTATCCTTTGGTCGCATTGGCCACGGCGGCCACGGTGATCGCCTCGCAGGCAGTGATCTCCGGTGCGTTCTCAATCACCCGCCAGGCGATTCAGCTCGGCTATTCGCCACGCATGGAAGTGCAGCACACCTCAGAGAAGGAGATCGGCCAGATCTACATGCCGACGATCAACTGGACACTGTTTATCGCCGTCGTTGCGCTGGTGCTGGGTTTCCGCACCTCGACCAACATGGCGGCGGCTTATGGCATTGCGGTGTCCAGCACGATGGTGATCACCACTGCCCTCGCCTTCGTTGTCGTGCGCCATCAGTGGGGTTGGGGATGGATCAGGAGCGCATTGCTGATTTCATTCTTTCTTGCCATCGACCTCGCCTTCTTCACCGCGAATGCCACCAAGATCGAGGATGGCGGCTGGTTCCCGCTGGTATTCGGCCTTGGCATCTTCACCTTGATGAGCACCTGGAAACTCGGACGCGAGCTCTTGCGAACCCGCATGGCGGGCGAAGCCATTGCCCTTGATCCCTTCGTCCAGGGCCTGGACTCCGGCTCGATAACGCGGGTGCCGCGCACGGCGGTATTCCTGTCCGGCGATCCCGACGCCGTGCCCCATGCCCTGCTGCACAACCTGAAACACAACATGGTGCTGCACGAGCGCATCGCCATCGTGACCGTGCAGGTGGAAGACGTACCCCATGTCCCGGACATCGACTGGGTCGAGGTAAAGGCCCTGCCGAACAATTTCTACCGCATCCTGGTTCGCTACGGTTTCAAGGACGACCCCGACATCCCCGTGGCTCTGGAGCGCTGCGCACAATACGGGCTGATCTTCGATCCGATGACCACCTCATACTTCCTCGGTCGCGAAACCCTGATTCCCAAGCTGGGTACCGAAATGCCGTTGTGGCGCGAAAAACTGTTCATCGCGATGTTCCGCAACGCCAGCAGCGCGGCCAGCTTCTTCAACATCCCGCCGAACCGGGTGGTGGAAATGGGAACGCAAGTCGTCCTTTAAACGAGGCATTCACCATCAGCCGTGCGGCAAGACGGCCACCAGCCCTTAGCTCTTGAGCAAATGCGCCACAGCTTCCGCGCCGGGTTCCGGCTGCTTCATCAGTTCGTAGATCAGTTGCACCAGCTTGCCGTGGCCGGCAACGGGATCGCGGGCAAACTTGAGGGCATTCAGCGCCACATCTTCCGCGCTGTTGAAATTGATATAGCCGATTTTTTCGTCCATGGTTGTTTCCTTTGAAGTAATGAAAAATCAGTTGGCCGGGCCTTCTTCCGGGCCGAAGCATTTCAGGTAGTCGATGCACACACCGCAACTGGGCGCGCGGCAGGCCTGGACTTCGGCGCGATCGCACAACTGCTTGTAGAGAAATTTCTTCCATTTCATGTTGCCGCTATTGCGGACAAACAGGCTGGTGAAGTATTCCTCCATCAGCCCGGACAGCACTTGCCGGTTGGGCAGGCCCATGTCCTGGTAGAGGTGGTCGTTACCCATGCAGGCGGTGGCGATGGCGAAGGCCAGCCATTCCGATTCGATGTCGGGCCGGGTGCGGTGCTCCATCAGCAGATTCAGCAGGTCGCCGAACTCTTCTCCGCATAGCGCTTCGCAGCCCACGGCGGCGGTTTCCCGCTTCACCATCCCGGCGTTCCGCAGGGCATCGGGGAAATAGCGATCCATGATGTCCTCGAAGCCCTCGTCCGTCCCAAACATGGCACGAGGCTCCATGCCGGGATGGTGACGGGAAGAATGAATCGCGCCGGCGAAAGCCTGGGTCAGGCGGTCGGACGGGTCTTTGGCATGGGCGATCAGCCATTCATAGCTCAGGATTTCCATGTGATGTCTCCTTATTTCAAAGACAGCTTCCAACTCACGCGCTCATCGCCTCATGGCTATAGCATTTCTTCGGGCAAATCTTGGCGCACGCCTCGCAGCCGGTGCAGTTCTGCTCGTTGGCGACAGTCATGACTTTCTTTTCGTACTCGTCGTCGTCATCGCCGTCGATATCCACCGCGATCAGTTCGCCTTCGTCGTCCATCCCCATCAACTGCAGGACATCGCGCCCGCAGACCTTGAAGCAGCGGCCACAGCCGATGCATTTTTCCTTGTTGATCGCCTTGACGAACTTTGGAATCCAGCTCCGGCCATCCGGCATCACTACACTTGCAAAACTCATGATTAAATTCCTTTCAAATTTGCGCGGGCCTCAGCCAGCGCCTGGTAAGCCTCGAAGGTTTTTGCCGCCACCTCGGGAATCCGCTCCCAATTGATCGGCAGTTCCTCGGACAAATCGTGCAGATCCATCTTGAGCTGCGTCGCCCGTGCGTTCAGCTTCTTGATCTGCGCTTTCAGTTCTTCTTCGCTCATCGCTTATTCCTTCAAAATCTTTTTCACCGCAGAGGACGCGGAGGACGCTGAGGAAAAACAAAAGGCTCTTAACCTCTGCGTCCTCCGCGTCCTCTGCGGTTATGAATCAACTGTAATTCGCCACGTCAGGAAACTTGCGGATCATTTCCACCCCGGCGTTGACCAGCTTTTCACCCTCTTCCACCAGTTTTTCCATGGTGAGGAAACCGAAGCGATGCACGTCGCGCAACTGCTTGTTGACCACGATCAGGCGACCTGCGATCAGGACGATGCGGCCAAACCCTTCGTGGTGCATTTTCATCATCGGCGTGACCATGTTGCCGGTCTGCCGCTCAATGGCCAGGCCCACCGCGCCGTAAAACAGCTCCAGCCGCCACAGCATTTCCGGATCGGGGTCGCCGATAATCGGAATCTCCTTGCGCTTTTCCTTGTCGACGACATAAGGCTCAAGCAATTCTGCATCGCTCTTGTTGTCCCATGTGCCGTAGGAATCCTGGGCGCGCCACAACTTGACCAGATCGGCCAGGAACACCGATTTATTTACCCCGCCAACCGGGGTTGAAAGCAAAGCGGCTTCAGGCATGATCCGTCTCCTCTTCTTCATCGAAATCGAATGTCTTTTCCTTGCCCTTTTCCAGCGCCTTGCGCAGCCAGGGCGGCGGCGTACCTTTCAATACCTGCTGCAACTTGTCGAGCAGGCCGGCAATTTCAGTGTCTTCCGTCACTTTCAGCGGATGGATTCTTGCCGCCACCACCCGCGCCGCCGCCGAGCCGCCGATGGCCGAGGTGTAGACGATGGCGCAATCGCGGATGGCGTCGATTTTCACGGCGAGCTTGTCCTCGTTGCCGTCCTCCTTGAGGTCGCCGTCGAACTGGATGACCTCGCCAAGCCGGTGCCCCTCGGCTGAGATTTCATAAATAGCGATGTTCTTCGCCCAGCCGAAGTGGGCGTCCACGCGCTGCATGTCCTGAGTCGTAAAGGCGACTTTCATACTGTTCGCTCCTTGATAATCGCGGTTAGTGATGAGTTTCAACTTGCGCACGGCGTTCCTCCGGCATACGATCTTTCACGCCCTCTGGGGCGTAGAAAGTCGGAGTGCCCTCTGGGTGCGGCAAGGGCCATGATTCCTGATGATGCTCGGGCAAATTCTCGATAAGCAGGTTGCCCACCTCGAAAACCAGATCGCGGGTACCGCGATAGCCCACCGAAAGCCGGTGAGCCGCGCCCAGCCGGTCGAACAGCGGCAGGCCCATCTTGATGAAGGGGATGCCGAGCCGCTGCGCCGCCTGCCTGCCATGGGAATGGGTAATCATCAGGTCGCAGCCGGCGGCGCGATTTTCCAGGTCTTCCAGATCGCCGATGACAACCTCCGCCGCCGGCATTTTCTCCAGCAGCGGCGACAGCGTGGTGGTGACGGCAGCGGCGATTTCGCAGCCCATCTCCGCCAGCCACGATCCCATTTGCCAGAGCAGGTCAGGCTCCGCGCCGATGGCGACCTTTTTGCCGCCGAAGAAAAAATGCCCGTCCAGCATGGCGTCCACCAGTTGCCCGCGCTGACGCCGGTATTTGCTCGCCACCGGCGTACCCGACAGCTCCGACAAATAAGCCATGAACGCATCGTTCTGGGTCAGCCCGGTGAGCCGGTCGAACAGCCGGTAAGGCACGCCTGTCCTGGTCTCCAGCGCTTGCGCGGCGGGCCGCATCTGCTCGCCGATGGCGATGGTCACCGCCGATCCGCCCATCTGCTTGATTTGCGCCACTTGCGCCCCGCCCAGCGTGGTGGGCAGGAAAGTCTCGGGAATATGGCCGTCGAGCGAGCCGGACAGGTCTGGCGCAATGATCGGGTAAAGCCCGAAGGACTCGACGATTTCGCGCACTTCCTCGATATCCGCCACGGTCAGGTGGCTACCGGGCAGGATGTTGACCTGCCAGGCGGTCTTCGGCACCGGTACGCACAAGGTTTCCACGATGGCGGTGACCGCCTTGCTCCAGCCATCCTGAAAAGCGCCCAGATAGTCCGGCGTCGGCACATACACCAGCGCAGTCTCGGCCAGCTCCGGGTGTTTGTCGCGGATCAGCCGGAGAAAACCATGCACGTCGTCGCCCTTGGTTTCGGTCAGCCCGGTCGAGCAGATGCCGATAATGTCCGGCTTGGCGCGCTTGTAGATGTTCAGGATCGCCTGCTCCATGTTTTCCATGCCGCCCATGATGGTGGTGACCTCGTTCATGGCGGTAGTCTGGAGCGGGATGGTCTCGCGGAAATGGCGCACGAACAGCACCAGGCCGAACGCGGTGCAACCCTGCGAACCGTGCATCAGCGGCATGCACTTGTCGAGGCCGAGAAAGGCCAGCGCCGCGCCAATCGGCTGGCTCATCTTGAGCGGGTTGACCGCGCAGGCTTTTTTCGATGTGGTTACGATGGCCATTTCATTCACCTCATTTGAACTGCGGTAGGAGCGACCTCCCGGTCGCGAATTCGATGGTTCGCGACCTGGAGGTCGCTCCTACGCTTTAACATTCTTCTTCCCAAGGCGCCGGCTGCCTAACCTGTTCCCAAATCGGGTTATGAATCGCCAGGTCGATCTGCTTGACCAGTTCCACCATGCCCTCGTAACCGGCATAGGCGTGATTGCGCTCCTGATTGATGTCGAGCCAGGGCGTCTTGGCCTTCAGCGCGACGAACTGCGAACGCCCGCCGGACAGCATGATGTCGGCGCGCGCTTCTTTCAGCATGCGGTACATTTCGCGCGGCGGCAGATCGTCGAACATGTGGGCGTCGCCGCCCATGATTTCCTTGATGCGCGCCTTGTCTTCCGAGGTGGATTTCTTGGTGCTGGTGCCGACGATTTCCATGCCCACTTCGCGTAGCGCCGAAACCACCGACCACGATTTCACCCCGCCGGTGAACAGCAGCACGCGCTTGCCCTTGAGCCTGGCCTTGTAGGGTTCGAGACGGGCCTTGGCGCGCGCCTCCTCGCGCTCGATCAGCGCCTCGGTGCGATCCAGCAAGTCCGGCTGCGCCCCGCGTTGCACCAGCAAACCGGCGATGGTGCGCAGGCTTTGGCTGGTATCCGAAACGCCGTAGAAGGAGCCTTCAAACCAGGGAATGCCATAGCGCTCCTCCATCTTGCGCGCCAGGTTAATCAGCGCCTGCGAGCAAACCATCATCGCCGCCCTGGCGCGATGCGCGCAGGCCACTTCGCGATAACGCGCATTGCCCGAGATGTTGGCGAGCACCCGGATGCCGAGCGCATCCAGCAAGGGCTGCACCTGCCACAGTTCGCCGACCAGGTTGTATTCGCCGTAGATATTGATGTCGTAGTGCGTGGTGACCGCCGGTTCCTCGGTGCCGATCACGTAATCGAGCAGCGCCTCGCCGGCCAGCTTGTTGCCAAGATTTTTGCTGCCGGCGAAACCCGGCGCATTGATCGGGATCACCGGCTTGCCGAATTTTTCCGCCGCGCGCTTGCACACCACTTCGATATCGTCGCCGATCAAGGCGGTGACGCAAGTCTGGTAAACGAATACTGCCGGCGGATCGTATTTCTCGATGATTTCGCGAATCGCCCGGAACAGCCGTTTTTCCCCGCCGTAGATCACGTCCAGTTCGCCGATATCGGTGGTAAAGCCGGTACGGTAGAGCTTAGGCCCGCTGGAAGCGGCATGGCGGTTATCCCAGGAATTGCCCTCGCAGGCAATCGGCCCGTGCACCAGATGAGCCACGTCGACAATCGGCTGCAACGCGATCTTCGCCCCGTCGAAAGCGCAGCCGCCCGCCGCCGCGCCGGGCGTGAGCGGTTTGCCGCAGCCCTTCTTGCGTTCCTTGTCCGACTTGCCCTGGTTGGTGGGGCAGGCCGGCTCGTTGAACACCGTCTCGACTTTTCTGCTTAATACGCTCATTGCGATCATCCCGACAAAAGTCCTGTTTGGCTTACCCAATGCAAGTCCCATGCCCATCCGCAGTGGTGCAATAAAAATTCAGTCTTTACTTGATGTTAAGAAGAAGTGCGGGGTAATTGTCAGGGGCTTTGTCGCAAACAAACTGTCGGATTTGCGACAAATTTCAGGCCGACAATCAGGTCAAGTGTTGGAACCAAGTTATTGAGGCGTCTTGCTTGAATTTGGTTACACTTAGTCAAGTCATCGCAGATCAGGAATCAATCATGCTTATCGTCAACATGTTGGACGCAAAGACCCACCTGTCCAAGCTAGTGGCACAAGTAGAATCGGGTGAAGTGCCTGAAATCGTTATTGCCCGCAATGGCAAGCCCGCCGCCAAGCTGGTGCGTTTCGCTGAAAAATTGGTGGGGAAGCGCATTGGCATCGCCAAAGGCCGGGCTGAAATGCCGGACGACATCGATGCCGGCAACGCGGAGATCGCCCGCCTTTTCGGAGTCGGCCAATGAGGCTGCTTTGTGCCAGTTCCAGGCCTTCACTTGCAGCCAACCAAGGTCTGGTATGCGTCGAAAAACAGTCACCCAATCACTTGTTAGATGCTCTCCCTCCATGAGCCGCCTCCGGCGCTAGAATTATTAGCATTATTCCCATAGTAGTTTGCTTATAACGGGGGCATAATGTGTCTGCCCCCGGTCTCCTTTTTCATAACGTAATAACCTGACAGATGATTAACAAAAACATTAACATTCATAATCATAGGATCGCATAATGGCCGTCTCTATATTAATAAACGTCCGAACCCATGGGGCTCTTGATTAACTGTTAGCAGTTTTTAAAGGAACGCTATGGCAGATTTTAATTGGACATGCCCGCACTGCGATAGAGATGTCACTATTACCGATGAGCGCCTTACGTCGCAGTGGCATACGAACAACATCAAAAATGCCTTTGGTAGGCACACTCTTGTTAGCAAGTTTATTATTTGTCCAAATCCACAGTGCAAGAAATACACATTGTCTTGCGCTCTATTTGAAAGCCATTACAAAAGCGGCGAAAATCTTGATAAAGAAATCCAACGTTGGAATCTTATACCGCCATCAAGCGCGAAATCTTTTCCTGATTTTATTCCCCAGCAAATACTCTCCGACTATTTCGAGGCATGCCTAATTAGGGATCTCAGCCCGAAAGCCTCAGCAACACTTGCGAGAAGATGCCTTCAAGGAATTATCAGAGATTATTGGGCTGTCAAACCCGGTAAGCTTTTTGATGAGATCGAAGCCATTAAGGACAAAATCGATCCGTTGACCTGGGATGCAATTGACGCTGTTCGCAAGGTTGGGAACATTGGTGCGCACATGGAAAAGGACATCAACCTTATTGTTGATGTCGAACCCCATGAAGCAGAGTTGCTGATTAACTTGATAGAGACTTTATTCAAGGATTGGTACGTAACTCGAGAAGAACGAAGAGCACGTCTGTTGGCAATTTCCGGCATTGCTGAGCAAAAGGACAGTCAACGCAAGGGTAATATATCAAACTGCTAACCTTACGTTCGAGAGGGACGGCGCAAAAGGGCGCCGCCCCTCAACTTCACGTTAACGACTGACATATGCTGCTAGCTGACTTTCAGCGAGCAGACCATGACCGGCTGAAACGGGTCGAAATCAGCCTATCTCTAACCATGATTAGCTCCGCCCCTTGCGCGGTCGCTCCGATGCCTTGTAATTCCCTCGTAGGCTGCCGCGCCCTACAAAGGCCGCACGGGCTGTTGCGAAGGCGGTGTGTGTTGAGGACGGTTGCTGGCTTCGATTTCCTTGGTCAGCCAGGTCATGAAATTCAAGCCGATAAAAATCAAAATGCCCGCGACAACAAACGACACGACTGTCACCACCAGAAGTTTCTTCATATTCCGCCTCTCATCGCCTTATAAACTCGCACGGCGGCCATTTTAGCACGAGGGAAGTAACGGGTTTAAGCCGTGCATCGGCGCTACCCGGCAACAAACATGGCGATCCAAACAACATGGTCGATTTTCACATTTTGAATGTGAAAATCGACCGCCGCCTGCCGGAAATGCCGGCATGGCTATTCGATTCTGGCCGAACCTGGCTGACAGCAAAAAAGGTGAAACCCTTGGCAGGGTGACGAGCAGCCACTGCCGTAGTTTGGCGTGTTCCGGCACTTTACAGCGTTCAGCTTCATGCCGCACCTAATCCAACCAGCCTTAACCCGGATATCAACTCCGCCCCTTGCGTGGCCGCTCCGATGCCTTGTAGTTGCTGAAATGCCCCTCGCGAGCAGCCTGGGATCGCGCCCGTGAAATGAGGTTGGCAGTCTGTCCCCGCGCTACGGGGTTCGATAGCAGTTTTTCCAGTTGCTGGCTGCCGCACGTCGGGCAAACCGGGACACTGGACGACCGAATCAGCAGCTCGAAAGTTTTGTCGCAGTCGTTACAACGGTAGTCGTAAATCGGCATATCGGCCCCCTGCAATATCAAATTTATACTCTGCGACAAAGCCTGACGGCCCGCGCTTATTTGCTCAAGCGTTCGGCCAAGCCGTCCCACAGGCCGATGCGCGCATCGATGGCTTCTTCTGCAGCCGATTTGATCTGCGCGATGGCTGCCGGATCGTTGCCGGCCAGTTCGTTGATGATTGTCCAGGCCGCCGGGCCGTGGCTGTCGCCATCCAGCTCGATATGGCGATTGAGGTAATAGACGAAGATCGGCGCATCTTTTTCATCCATCTGCCAATGGGCCAGCAGGCTGCGGAACATGGCGGGGATGACGTTTTCCCGCCCGAAGAAAAAGCTGCCCAGAACGTGATGCACGCTGCCCTTGCTGGCGGTGTTGAGCGTGCCGGTCACGAAGTGTCTGACAGCCGGATCGACTTTCACTGCTTTCAGCGCAGCCTCGACCGATATGCCGGCGCGGATGCGCTGCACGAAGTCCTCGATCTGCTCTGTGGAAGCGCCGATTTCCTTCATCGCCAGCAGATACATCTCGTAGTGGCTGAGGTGGCCGCCGCCCGGCATGTCGTCGCATTCCTCGCCGAGCACGATTTCATTGATCAACCGGGCCGCCACAGGGTTGCCCGGCGGCGTCCATGGCAGATTAACGCAGGTCAGCTTGCGCTGGAGCTGTTTCAGCAGGGACATGAAGTCCCACACCGCGAACACATGCCAGGACATGAACAAACGCAGGTCTTCGATATCCCTGATTGAAGAAAAAACCGGATGGGATTCGAGCACGCGCTGTTTGGCAACGATTTCGGAAAACTGCTGATCGAGTGTAGTCATGTCATTGCCTGGATAAACGGGAAGCTTCTGAATATGGGCTGATCAGAAAAAAACAAGGGCTGCCAGCCATTAAAATAAAAAACCCACCAAGCACGCAGTGGGTTGAATGGTCGAGCAGCCGGCCCGATCAGAATTCCACCAGGACATCCTCGTCACGCACGATGTACTGGCAAGCCAGCCGCCACATCGGCGCGATGTCGGTGATCTCGATCTGCTCGCACTGTTTCTTGCTGAGCTTGCCCGCCAGTTGCAGCACGGATTTTTCCTTTTCGGTCAGGTGTACCGCCATCGGCGGTTTGTTGCCGATGGGGGTAACTTGCACGGTACAGGAACCGCATTCGCCGTCCTGGCACTCGAAATGAATCGGAATCTTGTGTTCCTGCGCCAGCGCCAGGAGGGTGCTGCGGTCGCCGGCGACGGCATAGACGGTGACATCCTTTTTCATCGCGGGGGAACTGAAGGTGATATTGGCCATTTTTTAACTCCGTGAGGGGTTAGGCGTGAAGGGTGAGGCGTAGAAACAAGGCTGCGCCTCACCTCTACCCTCTCATATACGACCTTTCACGCAACTTTTTGCGTAGAAAGACGGAATCCCGTGAAACGGGACTCCTCACCGCCGTTAGCGAATGATGTCGTAGCTGTAGTCGGTCTTGCCCGCCACGTTGGTGGACTTATCCATCTCGTCGAAAATCTTGTCGAGAATTTTCACCAGCACGTTGAGCGAACCCTGATAACCCCACACCGGCGAACGATGGTGGTGATGGCGGTCGAACACCGGGAAGCCGATGCGGATCAGCGGCGTGCCGATGTCGCGTTCGAGGAACTTGCCGTAAGTGTTGCCGATCAGGAAATCCACCGGCTCGGTCGCCAGCAGCGAACGCATGTGCCACAGATCCTTGCCGGCCCATGCCTTGCATCCCTGGCCGAACGGCGAAGCATCGAGCAATGCCTGCATCGCCACGCCCCAATCCTTGTTGCCGTTGGTGGCGAGCACGTGAACCGGCTCGGCGCCCATTTCCAGCAGGAAGGCGGTCAGGCCCATGCACAGGCTGGGGTCGCCGTAGATCGCAAAGCGCTTGCCGTGAAAATAAGCCTGTGAGTCGGCCATGGCGTCGAGCAGGCGACCGCGCTCTTTTTCCAGCGCATCGGGAATTTCCTTGCCGGTAAGCTTGGAAATCGCCATCAGGAATTCATCGGTAGCGGTGACGCCGACCGGGTGATTGAACACCAGCGCTTCCTGGCCTTTGCTCTTGACGTATTCGGCGGTTTTTTCCGTGCCGTATTGCTGCATGAACACGGTGCCCTTGGCGTTGAGCGCGGCCTTGGCGTCTTCCAGCTTGGTGCCGCCGTCGTACATGCGGAATTCGCCGTCGGTCGGGGTGTCGAACACGTCGCTGTTGTCGCCGAGGATGGTGTAGTCCAGCCCCATCAGGTCGAACATGCGCTTGATCTCGCGCAGGTTGCCCACGGTGTAGCCGTCGAATCCGCCGACGAAGTTGATCTTCTTGTTTTCCTTGCGCTTGGCTTTCTCCCAGAAGTGAGTCAGCACGCCCTTCATCATGTTGTCGTAGCCGGTGATGTGGCTGCCGACAAAGGACGGGGTATGCGCGAAAGGCACGTCGAACTCTTCCGGGATGGAGCCCTTCTGTTTCGCCGTTTTGATGAAGCTGTCGAGGTCGTCGCCGATGACTTCCGCCATGCAGGTGGTGGAAACCGCGATCATCTTCGGCTTGTACAGGCTATGGCTGTTGGCTAGGCCATCGACCATGTTGTTCAGGCCGCCGAACACCGCCGCGTCTTCGGTCATGGAACTGGACACCGCCGAGGATGGCTCCTTGAAATGGCGGCTGAAGTGGCTGCGGAAATAGGAGACGCAACCCTGCGAGCCGTGCACGAAGGGCAGCGTGCCCTCGAAGCCGACCGAGGCGAAAATCGCGCCCAACGGCTGGCAGGCTTTGGCCGGGTTGATGACCAGCGCTTCGCGGGCAAAATTCTTCTCGCGATATTCCATGCTCTTGGTCCAGTCGGCGATTTCCTGCACCTTGATGTCCGGGTGGCCGCCCTCGAAACAGGTTTTCTTCGACTCGAACATTTCCGTGTATTCCGGCGCGCGGAACAGGTTCATGTGATCGAGAACTTTCTCTGCACTTTGACTCATGATGTTTCTCCTTTACGTGTAGGGTGCGTCGTACGCACCTTTACCTGACGGTGCGCGAGGCGCACCCTACATTTGCTTACTTCTTCCACGGGGCCTTGGTCTTGCTCCATACCGGGCTGTTGATCGCCATGTCCATGTCGCGGGCGAAGATGGCGAAGCCGTCGTAGCCGTGATACGGGCCGGAGTAATCCCAGGAGTGCATCTGGCGGAAAGGGATGCCCATTTTCTGGAACACGTATTTTTCCTTGATACCGGAACCGACCAGGTCGGGCTTGACCGTCTCGACAAATTTTTCCAGCTCGTAGGCCGTCACGTCGTCATAGATCAGGGTGGAATCCTTGACGTAATGCGTGGTGCGCTGGTAGTCATCGTTGTGGCCGAACTCGTAGCCGGTTCCGACGATTTCCATGCCCAGGTCTTCGTAAGCGCCGACCACGTGGCGCGGACGCAGGCCGCCGACGTAGAGCATCACGGTCTTGGCTTCGAGGCGCGATTTGTATTTGGCGATCACCGCGTCGGCCATCGGCTGGTACTTGGCGATGACCCGCTCCGCACCTTCCTTGATCTTGTCGTCGAACTGGGCGGCGATGGCGCGCAGGCTTTCGGCGATCTTGGTCGGGCCGAAGAAGTTGTATTCGAGCCATGGAATGTTGTATTTCTCTTCCATGTAACGCGAGATATAGTTCATCGAGCGATAGCAGTGAATCAGGTTGAGCTTGGCCTTGGGCGTGGCTTCCATCTCTTTCAGGGTGCCGTCGCCGGACCACTGGGCGATCACGCGCAGGCCCATCTCCTCAAGCAGGATACGGGAGGCCCAGGCGTCGCCGCCGATGTTGTAGTCGCCGATCACGGCCACGTCGTAGGGTGTGCTCTCGAACCCCTTGGTCTTGCCCTCAGAGCCTTCCAGCACATAATCGCGCACCGCGTCGTTGGCGATATGGTGGCCGAGCGATTGCGACACCCCGCGAAAGCCTTCGCACCGTACCGGCACGATGGTCTTGCCGATCGCCTTGGCCTTCTTCTTCGACACCGCTTCGATGTCGTCGCCGATCAGGCCGATCGGACATTCCGACTGCACCGACAAGCCGTTGTTCAGGGGGAACAAGGTTTCTACCTCGTCCATCAGCTTGTCCAGCTTCTTGTCGCCGCCGAACACGATGTCCTTTTCCTGGAAATCCGAGGTGAACTGCATGGTGCCGAAAGCGTTAACCCCGGTCACGCCGATGAAGTAATTGCGGCGCGACGCCCAGGAATACTGGCCGCAGCCAACCGGGCCGTGGCTGATGTGAATCATGTCCTTGATCGGGCCCCACACCACGCCTTTGGAACCGGCGTAAGCGCAGCCGCGAATGGTCATCACGCCGGGCAGCGACTTGATGTTGGATTTCACGCCGCAGTCGGAATTGCCTTCCTCGTGCACGCTGAGATGCTTGGAGCGCTTCTTGGCGGATTTCTCCGGGTAGGCCGAGAGCACTTCCTCGATCAGCGCCTTGTTTCTGGTTTTGGTATCCATTTGGACTCCTAATAACTAAATGTAGGGTGCGCCGCGCGCACCAACCAAACGGTGCGCATGGCGCACCCTACGTGACTGCGGTTGAACCTCTTACGCCGCGACAGCCGCCTTGCCGACAATCGACTCGTCCACCTGCTCCATCACGCCGAACTCGAGCAGCAGCTCTTCCAGTTCGTCCATGGTGATCGGGGTCGGGATGGTGCCCTTGCCGGCGTTGGCGTGAATCTTCTGGGCCAACTGGCGATACTCTTCGGCCTGCTTCGATTCCGGCGCGTATTCCAGCACCGTCATGCGCCGCAGTTCGGCGTGCTGCACCACGTTGTCGCGCGGCACGAAGTGAATCAACTGGGTGTTCAGCTTCTTCGCCAGCGCTTCGGCCAGTTCCAGTTCCTTGTCGGTCTGGCGCTCGTTGCAGACCAGCCCGCCCAAACGCACGCCGCCGGCGTTGGCATATTTCAGAATGCCCTTGGAGATGTTGTTGGCGGCATACATCGCCATCATCTCGCCGGACATCACGATGTAAATTTCCTGCGCCTTGTTTTCGCGAATCGGCATGGCGAAACCGCCGCACACCACGTCGCCCAGCACGTCGTAGGAAACATAATCCATGCCGTCGTAAGCGCCATTCTCTTCGAGGAAGTTGATGGCGGTAATCACGCCGCGACCGGCACAGCCAACCCCAGGCTCAGGGCCACCGGACTCGGTGCAGCGAATGTCGCGGTAGCCGTACTTCAGCACGTCCTCGATTTCCAGGTCTTCCACGCTGCCTGCTTCGGCGGCCAGCGAAAGCACGGTGTCCTGCGCCTTGGCGTGCAGGATCAAGCGGGTGGAGTCGGCCTTGGGGTCGCAACCGACGATGAGGATTTTCTGCCCCATCTCGGCCAGGGCCGCCAGGGTGTTTTGAGAAGTGGTGGATTTGCCGATACCGCCTTTGCCATAAAAAGCGATTTGTCTAAGTGCGCTCATTGTGTTTCTCCTTCGTCAATAAATTAAAAATTCGGTTCGGTTTGTCGCCGTGCAATCAACGTAATGCAACCACTGTGCCAGGTGCCGATAAATGACGACAACACATTGTTTGCAATTGATATTTATTGTTTTTTCTGCGCCTGAAATGTTGTGTCGCAAAGCCGACAAACAGGATGACGATGTCGGAAAGTCTTCGAACTCTCATATCCGAAAACATGAACCGCAGAGGCGCAAAGGCGCGGAGAAGAACATCTCCCGATAGCCTTATCCGCCGCCCCTTCCAATGCTTTGCCTTTCTCTGCGCCTTTGCGCCTCTGCGGTAAAAAACGACTTCGGCCAATGCGGGAACGGAACTTGCTGATAGCCCGTAATGGACGGCAAAACCGACAATTTCAAAGGCCACAGCACCAATCTGGTAGGCATCCCCACCGGCTTGCTGGCCAGCGCCGCCTTCAACGACTTTCCGCTGCCGCTGTCGATCAGCGGGGTGCGTGAAATGAACCGGCCATTTTTCGAGATGCTGGCGCAATCCCGCGACAGCGCCCATGCGGGAGAGATTTTCGAGCACTACATGAATCTGTTGTTCGGCCTGGACGGCAGCGCCATGGTGGGCGACGAAAACGCCGGCAAGCGGCGCTTCCGCTCCAGCTACCGGCGCCTGCTCGAAGGCTGGGGATTCGATTCCAGCGGGCCGGAAGGCGCGGTGCTGAAAGGCTGGGTGGAAAGCCGCTTCGGCCTGCTGCCGACCTTTCACAAGGAGCGGCTGGGAAGGTTTCCTTCACCGGCCTGGATAAGCTACGTCGAGGAGAAGATGTCGAGCCGTTTTCACAACAACAGCATCAGCCTGCAGCTCGACATCCTGTATGAATTCTGCCAATGGATGCTGGCGCGCTGGCTGGCGCCGGGCCGCAGGCACATCACGCTCTACCGAGGCATCAACAATTTCAGCGAACACCCGGTCATCGAACGGATCGACAAGCGTACCGCGGTGATCCGCCAGAACAGCCTGGTGTCGTTCACCGCGAACCGCTACATCGCCGACGAATTCGGCGACACCATTCTCGAAGCCAATGTGCCGGCGGTGAAAGTGTTGTTCTGCAACGAACTGCTGGAACGCCACCCGCTCAAGGGCGAGGGCGAATATCTGGTCATCGGCGGCGATTACCGGGTAACGATGAGTTATTTCTGATTTTTTTCAACCCCACCAGGAGCATCAAAATGTCCGACGCAAACCCACTGACCAACCTTGGCGAACAGCTTTATTCACCCGTTTTCAAAGGAGCGACCAAAGCCCCCGGTCGCTTCGCCTTTCGCGGCGAGATGGCGCTCAAATTCACCCCCTCCATCGCCGGCGAAAAACGCCCGCCGGAAATCAAGGCAGACCAGGTCATCATCACGGCGGAAGGCGAAACGATCCCGTTCTTCGCCTGTCATGTCATGTCCCTGGCGCACCTCGACCTGGTTAAGAATTTGCTGGGAAAATCTCTGGTTCCAGGCGGGAAATATTTCATCTTCGCCGGCAACGTGGACATCTCGAAAAAATACCTGATCGAGTTGGACGGCATCCCCATCCACATCCTGCCGCTGGACGAGGCCACGGTGTACAACGAGCTGATCGAACTGTTCTACCTCGACAAAGGCGACCTGAAAAAAGTGGGCGGCGAGGGCAAAATCGATGCCATCGCCAATGCCGCCGCCAAATTTTCCGGCAAGTTCGCTGCCGTCCCCTATGCGCAGGCGCTGGCTGAAATGGGGCCGGTAAAAGTGGCGGAAAATCGACCGGTTTGATGGGGCGATGGTTAATGAGGGCACTACCGTCAAATGTAGGGTGGGTTAGCGTTTTTGCGTAACCCACCAAGCGTTGCGTAGCAACACAATGCATTTTTAATGAGTGCCTGACGGCACATCTGGTGGGTTACGGCACAAACTGCGTGCCTAACCAACTCTACCTCGATTGCGGTAAACAGGATTTAAAAAATGTCGAAACTACGCGACCGCGCCCTCGGCGCCTATCTCGGCCTGGCCTGCGGCGACGCTCTCGGCGCCACGGTGGAGTTCCTGATGCCGCGCGAGATCAAGGCGCAGTATGGCGTCCATCGGGAAATCACCGGCGGCGGCTGGTTGCGCCTCAAGCCGGGACAGGTGACCGACGACACCGAGATGTCGCTATATCTGGGGCAGGCGATTCTCGACAGCGGCGGTTGGAACCTCGCCGCCGTGGCCGATGCTTTCGCTGCCTGGCTCAAAACCAGGCCGGTGGATGTCGGCGCGACCTGCCGTCGCGGCATCCGCCGTTATATGTTGCAGGGCGTCATTCACGGCCCGGAATCCGACTCCGACGGCGGCAACGGCGCGGCCATGCGCAACCTGCCGGTGGCGATCTATACATTGGGCAACGACGAACTGTTCGAGCGCTACAGCCTGGAGCAGGCCCGCATTACCCACCACCACCCGCTGTCCGACGTCGGCACCGTGGCGCTGGGGCGCATGGTGCAGACACTGATCCTCGGCGGCGGCATCAAGGAATGCCGCGCCATCGCCAATGCGCTGATAGCCCAGCACCGCCAGTTCCGCCTCGACCCTTATCCGGGACGCGCATCCGGCTATATCGTGGACACGGTGCAGACCGTGCTGCACCACTTCTTCTACACCGACAATTTCGAGGATTGCGTGGTGGATACCGTCAATCGAGGCGAAGACGCCGACACCACCGGCGCACTGGCCGGGATGCTCGCCGGGGCGCTGTACGGGGTTGAGGCGATCCCGCAACGCTGGCTGAAAAACCTCGACCCCGAAGTTTTCCGCCGCATCGGCGAGCAGGTAGACGGGCTGCTTGAAATGGCACCTGGAGGCGCGCCATGACCGGCAAGAAAACCCTCATTCCTGAAAAACGCCGCGTCGCCAGCTTCGACGTGGATGCCCAGAACACCTTTACCCCGGTTTGCCCGGACGAACTGCCGGTGCCTGACGGCAGCGAAATCGTCGCCGAACTGAACCGTCAGGCCGAATTTGCCGCCTTCCGAATCGGGTCGAAGGACGCCCACAGTCCTTCCGCCGTGTGGGTAGCGAGCGAAGGCCAGCCGCAGTTTTCGCCGGTCGAAAACCAGCCCAACGCCGACATCCGCTGGAAGCTGCACGCCGTGCCCGGCACCGAAGGATTCAAGCTGATCTCCGGCCTGCCAGGCATCACGGCTTACGACTATTTCGTCTGGAAAGGTATCGAACCAGACATGCATCCTTACGGCGCGTGCTTCCATGATTTTGCCGAACGCCTGAGCACCGGGGCCATCGAATTCCTCCAGTCGCGCGGCATCGAAACCGTCATCGTCGGCGGGCTGGCGACCGATTACTGCGTCAGAACCACGGCGCTGCAACTGGTGCGCGCCAGCTTCGATGTGGTAGTGAACCTGGGAGCCTGCCGTGGCATTGCAACCGAAACCGTGCAGGCATCGGTCGCGGAAATGCAGCGTTCGGGCATCCGCCTCACGGCGAGTGCGAAAGACTTGTTGCAAGCACGAAGCTGAACATGCAACCGATCATCGCGTCTCTGCTCGACACCGATCTCTACAAATTCACCATGCAGCAGGTGGTGCTGCACCGCTTCTCCTCGGCGGAAGTGGAATATCGCTTCAAATGCCGCACGCCGGGCATCGATCTGCGCCCCCATGTCGGCGAAATTCGGCACCAGATCGATGCTTTCTGCACGTTGCGGGTGAGCCGCGAGGAACTGGGCTATCTGGCAGGCATGCGTTTCTTCCAGCCGGATTACCTTGATTTCCTGGCAAACTTTCAACCCGACCCGGCGCATGTCCGGGTTGAGAAATCCGGCGATTGCGCCGGCGAAATCGAGATCGTGGTGCGCGGCCCGTGGCTGAACACCATCCCGTTCGAAGTGCCGATACTGGCCATCGTCAACGAGATTTATTTCCGCCACGCGGCGCCCGCCGCAGATTTTAGCGCAGGGCTCCGGCGGCTGAGCGCCAAGCTGGCGCTGATCGGGGCCGACCCAAACGTGGCGCTGGACTTCAGGTTCGGCGATTTCGGCACGCGCCGTCGCTATTCTCGCGACTGGCAGGAACAGGTCGTCGGCCATATCGCATCCACCCGACCGCAGAATTTTTCCGGCAGCAGCAACCTGATGCTCGCCCGAAAATTCGGCCTGCCAGCCCTCGGCACCATGGCGCACGAATACCTGCAAGCGATGCAGGCGCTCGGCCCGTCGCTAAAGGAATTCCAGCGGTTTGCCTTCGACGTGTGGCTACAGGAATATCGCGGCGAGCTGGGCATCGCGCTCTCCGACGTGATCGGATTCGAGGCTTTCCTGAACGATTTCGACCTTTCATTCAGCCAGCACTACGACGGCATGCGCCACGACTCGGACGATCCTTTCGCCTGGGGTGAAAAGGCGTTGCGCCATTACCAGCGGCTGGGCATCGACCCGAGAACCAAGACCCTGCTATTTTCCGACAGCCTGACCATGCCCCTGGCCATCGACCTGCACCGGCGGTTTCGCGGGCGAGCCGCGACCGCTTTCGGCATCGGCACCAACCTGACCAACGACCTGGGCTGCCAGCCGATCAACATCGTGATGAAAATGACTGAATGCAACGGCCAGCCGGTGGCCAAACTGAGCGACGCGCCCGGCAAGACGATATGCCGCGACGCCGCCTATCTGGCGCATCTCAGGAAAACCTTCGGGATTTGCGCCGTTTCCGACGCAAGCGCGGCATAATCCTGCAAATGAATATCGTACTGGCACAATTGAACTACACGGTGGGCGACCTGCGCGGCAATGCCGACAAAATCATCGGCGCGTTGGCGGCGAATGCAGATGCCGATCTGGTGGTGTTTTCCGAGCTCGCCCTGACCGGCTATTACCCGATGGATCTGATCCTGCGGCCCGACTTCATCGCCGCAATGGAACGCCATCTGGCGCGGATCATGGCAGCTACCCAACACATCCGCGCCGCCGCCGTGGTCGGCTATGTCGCCCGCAACGCCAGCCAGGTCGGCAAGCCCTATTTCAACGCGCTCGGGGTGTTC
Organism: Betaproteobacteria bacterium; assembly: GCA_021373185.1. GTDB lineage: Bacteria > Pseudomonadota > Gammaproteobacteria > Burkholderiales > Sulfuricellaceae > Sulfuricella. Next base: position 19,990 of record JAJFTF010000032.1, read on the forward strand.
TCCGCCGGCGCCCAACTGGCCGAATACCACAAGCAGCTTCTGCCCACCTATAACATCTTCGACGAATCCCGCCACTTCGAACCCGGCGCCGGCACGGGAACCCTGGATTTTCGCGGCGTGAAACTGGGTTTCCTGATTTGCGAGGACGGCTGGCCGGCGTATTCTCCGCTCTACGCCAAAAACCCGGTCGCCGACCTGGCCGCACTGGCAGTCGATGCGATCGTCAGCATCAACGCCTCCCCCGCCGACACCGGCAAGGCGGAACTGCGCGAAGGCCTGTTCCGCCAACTGGCCAAGCGCTACCAACGCCCGATTATTTACGTCAACCAGGTCGGCGCCAACGACTCCATCGTCTACGATGGCCATTCGTTTTTCTGCGACCGGAACGGACGGATCAGGGCGCGCCTGCCCGGCTATGCCGAAGCCATCGCCGCCGTCACCATTGCGCCCGGCACGGAACAGGACGGTAAAATCGCCCCGCTTCCCGCCTCGTTCGAGGAGATGGCTTACCGCCAGATTCTGCTCGGGCTGCGCGATTACGTGCGCAAGTGCGGCTTCAGCAGCGTGGTGGTCGGCTCCTCCGGCGGCATCGACAGCACGCTCACCCTGGCTCTGGCGCGCGACGCGCTCGGCGCGGACAATGTGACTGCGATCACCATGCCCTCGACCTATTCCAGCGCCGGCAGCGTACTGGATTCGCAAACCTTGTGCGAACGGCTGGGAGTGCACCTGATCACGCACCCGATCGGCGCCCTGTTCAACCAGTACCGCAGCGATTTTGGCGGTGCCTTCGGCGAGGAAGCGTCGCGCCTGACACAGGAGAACATCCAGGCGCGCATCCGTGGCGCCATCCTGATGGAATTCTCCAACCAGTTCGGCGCACTGGTGCTCTCCACCGGCAACAAAAGCGAACTGGCCGTCGGCTACGCCACCCTGTACGGCGACATGAACGGCGGGATCAACCTGATCGGCGACCTGTACAAGATGGAAGTTTATGCCGTGTCGCGTTACGTCAACCGCCTGGCCGGCAGCGAAATCATCCCTGCCGCCATCCTCGACAAGGAACCGTCCGCCGAGCTGTCGCCGAACCAGAAGGACAGCGATTCCCTGCCTCCCTACCCGGTGTTGGACGCCGTGCTCAAACTGTATATCGAGCACGATCTGATGGACAGCGACCAAGCCGACGCGCAACGCCGGATTCTGGCAGATAACGAATTCACCGACATCGCAAAAATATGCCGCTTGGTGGACAACGCCGAATTCAAGCGCAAGCAGGCGCCGCCCATCGTGCGCGTCCACCAGCGCGCCTTCGGCTTTGGCCGGCAATTACCGATAGCGCAAAGATACCGCGAGAAGGACGACGCCTGACCGCGACAAGTGAAGAGATAGTCGAATATTTCCCCCAAAGCAGCCACTCGATCATCTGCCTGTATTATCATGACATATGCGGACAGACAGCATCAGGACAACCGCAATGAATCAAATGGTTATAAATGATCGGCATGTTCTGAGAATTTCAATAGTACTGGCCTGTGGGTCACAGTGAATAACTGTTAGGGCTTTAATGTCTATCCGTACCTGTTATATGTGCGAGCTGGAGGCAACCTCAGACGAGCACACTCCGCCCAAATGTCTCTTCCCGGAACGAAAAGACGTGCCGGATGGCATCGACTATCGCGTAAATCTCATCACCGTCCCATCTTGTGAGGAACACAACAGTTCTAAGTCGCATGATGACGAGTACCTCCTCCATGTGCTGTCTGGATCATTTACGTCAAGCCCAGTTGGGCTTACACAATTCATGAGCAAGGTTCGCCGAGCGTTCGAGAAAGTCCCATCAAAAGCAACTTCCTTCATTCGGCGTTCTGAACCCATTCTACTCAAACGCCACACTGAGGACGAATGGGAACAGGGCGCTCAGGTGATCGTCGAGGCCCAGCGTCTTGATCTCGTTCTCGGGAACTGTGCTCGAGCACTTTATTTTCACGAAACAGAACAAAAATTCGTCGGGCCAGTTCAGGTAATTACTGCCTTCACGATGTATTCAGATACTAAATTCCAAGCAAACGTCACTTCCAGTGTTGACACCACCAGAACCTACTTCGCCAGCCATCCGCCTAAGGGAGAGAATCCAAGTGTATTCTGGTACAAGTTTGAAGAAAGTGCGAACACAGCAATTTTTTTCATGTGTTTCTACTCCAGCAGTGAAGTGCTGGTAAGGTTAGATAAGCGTGAGCAGCCCTAACCCTACTCAAGCGGGACTACGCAAAAGCGCGCAGCCCCTTAGCTCCACGTTGCGCGCCTTACTCGAGGCAATCTTACTATTGACAATCCGTATCCTCGAGGCTACAGTTAATCATGCTGGAAATTCGCAAAACTGAAACCTATGCCCAGTGGATCGACAACCTTCGCGACCTTCAGGCTCGTGCGCGCATCCAGGTCAGAATCGAGCGCCTCTCGGCTGGCAATGCCGGTGACGCCAAGACTGTTGGAGAAGGGGTTTCTGAACTGCGTATTGATTACGGCCCCGGTTATAGGGTGTACTTTACGAAACATGGGCGTGAGGTTGTGATTTTGCTGGCTGGTGGAGATAAAACCACTCAGGCTGCTGATATCAAAATCGCCTTGCGTCTTGCACGCAATCTATAGGAACGCATGATGGTAAAAACGACAACCACACGTTACGATGTCGCAGAGCATTTGCGCACACCAGAAGAAATGGCTGCCTATCTGGAAGCCAGCCTGGAAGAGGCTAATGGCGATGCCACATTCATTGCAAAAGCATTAGGTGACATAGCAAGAGCCAAAGGCATGACTCAAGTTGCGCGAGATGCCGGATTGTCACGCGAAAGCCTTTACAAGGCACTTTCAGGTGATCGCGCACCAAGCTTCGACACCATCCTGAAAGTGGTCAGTGCGCTAGGTCTAAAGCTGCATGCTGAAGCAGTCCACATTTAACCAAACGCCCAACCCTCATTCCACCGGACGCTGCGCAAAAAACCGCTTGAGCCGCTAAAATTCCGATTAGCCGACCCTGAAGCGGCTGACCGAATCTTGCAGTACTGTGGAGAGCCTTTCCAATTCGATTGCATCCTGGGCGATGGCGTTGACCTCGTTGCTGTTTTCCTCGGTTTTTCCTGCGATTCTGGCCACGCTGTCGGCAACCTGACCATGCGCCGAGCTTTGCTCGCGCAGGGCGTCGCTGATGCCGCTCACCTCGGCGATAACCTGGCCGGAGCTGCCCTGGATGCGCTCGATGGACTCCTTGGCAAGCATCACCATCCTGACGCCTTGCTCGACCCTGGCGTTGCCATCCGCCATGCTGGCCACGGCGCTATGCGTGCCGCTTTGGATGCTGCCGATCATGCTGCCGATTTCCTGGGTCGATTGAGACGTCCGCTCGGCGAGCTTCCTGACCTCATCGGCCACCACGGCGAAGCCGCGCCCTTGCTCTCCGGCGCGCGCAGCTTCGATGGCGGCGTTGAGCGCCAGCAAGTTGGTCTGGTCGGCGATTTCCTTGATGACGCTGACGATGGCCGATATCTTCTCCGAGTGCTCGCCCAGCGCCACGATTTCCCGCGACGAGGCGCTTACCGCCTCGGCAATTTTGGACATTTCGAGGCTGGCATCGTTCACCACCCGCACCCCCTGTTCGGAAATGCCGCCTGCGTCCAGCGTCGCCTTGTGCGCCTGTTTAGCGTTATCGGTGATCTGCTCGATGCCGACGGAGATTTCTTCCACTGCGGCGGCCATCGACTGGGTCGTGTCGTGCTGCTGTTCCGAACTCTCGGCGACGCGCCCCGCCGAGGCCGAAAGGCGCGAGGCTGCCTGCGTCAGATGGCCGACGCTATCGTTGACGTTGCGGATAACTTGCGACAGGCTGCCCTGCATGCTCTTCATCGCGGCCAGCAAGCTGGTGTTATCGCCAGGGCGGGTTTCGACACTCACGGTCAGGTCGCAATCGGCAATGGCGCGGGCAATGCTCACGGCGTATTCCGGTTCGCCGCCGAGTTTGGCCAGCAATCCGCGAACCATCAAGATGGCCACGACAACGCCGGCTCCCAGCGAAATCACCAGAATCGCCAGCAGCAACACGCTGGCCGAATGAATGCGCTCTTTTGCCCGCGCCTCATCGGCCCCATTGCGTTTGTTGGTGATTTCCACCACGCGATCGATAGCCTGGCGGTGCGTTTGGTAAGCCGCTTTCATGCGCGCCATCGCCGCCGCTGCTGCTTCGCGCTCGCCTTTTTGCACGGCGGGAATCAGCTCGTCCAAAGCGGCCTTGTAGAAAACCAGCGCCGGCTCATACGACTGCTTGAGAAAAACTTCGTCCAGCTCGTTCCCCAGCCCTTCCTTGATCCAGAACTCGTGACGCGCATCGTAATCGGTTTTCAGCGCCTTGAAGCGCTCGATCAACTTGTCCTGTTCAGGCTTGTCGGCCACATCCAGCATCTGCATGCTGACCAGGTAGGATTCGAGAATATATTCCGGCGGCGGCAAAATATCCGCGATCAGGTCCTTGCCTTGGACGATGCGCAGGTAATGCGGCCCGTTGACCTTGAGTTCATTGAGCGTCATGAACGACCATACGCCAAAAACGACGAAGCCGAGCGTGAAAATCGCGATCAGCGCGGCGAAGCGTTGCGACAGCTTGAGATTTTGAAACAGTTCCATGTATCTTCCCCCCTTGTTGTGCTTCGAACCGCTTTTTCTCATAGCCGGTCTGTAGCTAGCCTCTGGCCGCAGCCAGCGACAATCGCGACCGGAGGTCGCTCCTACCGTGCTGCCGCATCTTCCCTATCCAGGTGGTAGCGGTAAACCACCATCGTCTCCGAACGACTGAATCCTTCAGACTCGTAGAAACGCAGCGCCGCGCCGTTATTGCAGTCGGCGAGCAGGGTCAGGCGGACAATGCCCTGCTCCCCGGCCCATTGCCGCACGTGATGCACCAGCTTTCGCCCGAGCTTGAGACGGCGATACGGCGCCGCCACGATGACGTCTTCCAGTATGGCGGCGCGCCCGCCCTCGGCGGTACTGACGGTAAACAGCAAGCTCGCCATGCCCACTGCCGTTCCGCCTACCCGCACCACAAAAATGCGCCCGATAGCGGAATCTTCCAGGATTAGCCGTAAGCCGCGTTCCTGCTTGGCGGCATCGGGCATGAAATCGCGCTCGATGCTGAACAGCTCGCCGAGCAGGGCAACCAACACCGAAATATCCGCCGCCGTGGCGGCGCCGATTTCGATACAGCCCCCCATCAGGCAGCCAGCGGCAAAGCGTCGCTCAACGCATGCAAAAAAACGTCATGGCTCATGTCGAGACGAGCGATGTTCTGCTCTTCCAGAAACTTGATTTCGTTTTTGGTTAGCTCGCCCGGCAGCACCGCCCAGTGCGGGCCATCGCTTGAGCGTTTCATGACCTGGCGGGCATAGGCGCGTTCGAGCTGGTTGCGGAAGTGGCAACCGACGAACAAAAAGCTGCGCCCGCTGCGCAGCGCTTGCACGCGCGGCGGGATCGGCGTCTGGATGTCGATTTCGGTCAGCACTTCGACAAAATCCGAATCGGACACGATGAAGTTGGCCGCCGGAGCAATCGAGCCGAACGGTTTGTAGAGCACGGTCTGCCAGTCGGCGGCCTGCTCCGCGCCGCATTCGACGCCGTCGGCGCGGTAATATTTGACCCAGATATCGCGGTGCTCGGCGCGGCTCACGCCCTGTATCGTTCCCCAGCCAGTGCGATCCGCCAGGGCCGCCTGCGCAGCGGCGTCGTACCAGGTATCCACCATCAGCGGCAGGTTCGGCAGGGATGCGAAATAGCGGTGCAGCGCGGACGGCTCGACCGGAGAGTCAAAAATCTCTTTCATCACCGCGACCAGCGTCTTGCGATGCTTGAAGTTCTCGATGTATTGCGCCGTCGCCGTCATGTTGGTGCGGATCTTGAACGGCACGGTCACCCTGGTCGAAAGCCGAGTCGCCAGCGCCTCGAAGGTGGACGGCACCGAGCCTTCGCCCAGCAGATCCGGCCCCAGATAAGGCACCACATTCCCCGCGCCCAATGCGGCGGTGATTTCGTGCAGAGTGGCTTCCATGCTCATTCTCCCAGTTTTCGCGCCTCGACAGTCAGCGGCAGCCGGGTATCGGCTGCCATCTCCGGCAGGGCAAACTTCCAGCCGTTGGCCAGCGTCACCACGCCGCCCCACATTTCCGGCTTCTCCATCTCGACAATGGGCTCCTCCAGGTCTTTCTTGGCGATGTAGGCAGTCAACGCACCTGTGGAATCTTTCCGGATCATGACTTTCATTTGCTGCTCCCAATAATTGAAACTAAACCGTGAACTTGCTTACCGCATTCTGTAAATCGGCGGCGCATTCTTCGAGGTGGCGCGCCGAACTGGATGCCTGGAGAACGCAGGCGTTGTTCTGTTCCGCCATCTGGGCGATGCTGTCGACGTGGCCGGCAATCTCGTTGCCGGATGCGCTCTGTTCCTTGGTGGCGTTGGCGATATCCCCGACCATCAACAGCGTTTCGTTGGCCCCGGCGTTGATCTGCACCAGCGACTGGGCCGCCTCGGTAGCCAGCTTCACGCCCTCCTCGGCCTGGCGGCTGCATTCGTCCATGGTGGTCACCGCCTGGCCGGTTTCGCTCTGGATCGCCGTGATCATCTGGGTGATTTCGGAAGTCGAATTCGAGGTTCGTTCCGCCAGCTTGCGCACCTCGTCGGCCACCACCGCGAAGCCGCGCCCCTGTTCGCCGGCGCGTGCCGCCTCAATGGCGGCGTTGAGCGCGAGCAGGTTGGTCTGGTCGGCGATTTCGCGAATCACCTTGACGATGCCGCTGATCTCGTTGGATCGCATGCCCAACTGCCGGATCAGGCCGGACGATGTCGCCACCGAATCGGCGATCTTGCCCATTTCGTCCGATGCCATCTGCACCACCCGCCGCCCCTGATCGGACAAATCGCTCGCCTTGCGCGAAATTGCCTCGGTCGCTTCCGCCTGCGAAGCCACGGTATCGATGCTGCCAGTCATCTGCACGACCGCGCCGGCGGTAGTCTGGGCCGATTCGCTCTGGCGGCGGGAGCCATCCGCCACCTGGGTCGAAACACGGGAAAGCTCCGCCGATGAGCTGGATACGCGACCGGCCACTTTCAGCACCTGCTGCACCGTATCGTCCATCTTGTCGACGAAGCTGTTGATCCAGCCGCCCAGTTCGCCCGATTCGTCGTTGGCGAAATGGGTTTGATCGAGACGGTTTTTCAGGCTGCCGCTGCACTCGGCGACCTGCAGGAAAAAGCCCGACATCAGGTTAAGCCGGTGGATGATCGGGCAAACCCCGCGAAAGTAAAATGCCAATCCTCCCGTGACCAGCAGCGAAACGATGATGGCCTGCATGGTCAGCGGATCAAGATGAACCTCCTGCCACAACCAGGTCAGCGTGCCCCAGGTAATGCCGCCGATCAGCGCCGCCAGGCGCATCAGCTTGTAGTTGATCGAGCGACGCCGATAGACCTCCTCCAGGTCGCCTTCGCACATCATGCCCCAGCGATCCGGCGAGCCGGGCAACTGGAAGGTGACACCCTTGCCGATCACCGGAACCCGGCGATAATCGGGATAGCCGGGGTAGATCACGAACAGGTTTTCGCCGCTGCGAATGGTCTCCCGCACGCCCGGATGCAATTGCATGGTGGCCGGGTCGGTGAACACCAGTTCCAGTTCGGTATGCTTGGTCACGCGCACCGTGCCGAAATCGGTGTGCACGCCCTGCTTGAGGTTGTCGCCCAGGGTGAAGGCGCCGTCTTCGAAGCGCGAACGCGACAGGGCGGTGCCCGGCTTGATCGACGGATCGAAACGCGACTCCGCCATGAAAATATAGTTGTCGCCGGAATCCCGGTAAACATGGCCCGCCTCACGCTGAATCAGGTCGCTCATCACGTCGTTGGGCACGCGCCCGCACAGACAACCAACAGCCTCGCGGTTAATTACGATGGGCTGGTAAAACATCAGCGTGACTTCGTCGTTGAACTTGGAGGAGGAAGGGCCGATCGCCTCCGTCGCCGAGTCAGCGTAAGGCCCCAGCAGGAAAGGCTTGCGCAGGCCTTCTGCAACCGCCTTCTGCGAAATGTCAGCGCGCCCGATGCGGGGAGAATAAGTCGAGGCAATGATCTTGCCGCTCTTGTCCACCACGTAAAGTTCGGAAAAATCCGGCGATTGTTTCTTCTTCTCCGCCAGCAGGCCGGCATTCAACGCAGAAAAATCCACCGCAAGTTCGTTGGCCAGCCGTTGCAGGAATTGCCAGTGCCCTTCCGTCCAGTGAATCAGGATTTTCCTGCGGGTGTTGGCAATGCCTTCGAAAGTCTGCTCGACCAGCGGATAGGTGGCGCGATTGAGAAAGCACGACCAGCCCATCATCAACTTGCCGGTTTTTCCGAACCAGGGCAGCCAGCCTTTTTCCCCAGATGCAAGCTGCATGTTTTTGCTCTTCAAATCCATCCTTATCCCCCTGTTTTTTTATCCTGAAAATAGCTGTAGCCACAGATAACACAGAGGAAAGCAAGCGCCATGCCATTTGCATGCAAATGGCGTCAACGCTGCCTGCCAGAGGATTCGAATATCGGATCGCTATCCATCGCCTTCTTCGCACGCACCAAACCCGACCATTTTTTATGCGAAATGCCTATTCATGGTGCGCGAGCTTATCGCATTCTTCCGCCGCCAATTCCCGTGCTTTCATGCCGACGATCTGGCCGCGCTCGTAGAAATCCACGCCGTAAATGTAAAATTGCTGGAGAAAGGTGCCGATGCTGGTCACGTAACCCACTTCTCCTTTTTTCACCAGCACGTCGCCGATCTCCATGCCGGGAAACGTGCCGTCGTTGCGGACGTTCATCAGCGAGCGCACCTTCTGGCCGTAGGCAAACTGCGGCGGCCCGTCGATCTCTACCACATCGCTATCGCGGCTGATTTTCATCCTTGCACCTCCTCATGCTCGACTGCAGGAGCGACCTCCCGACCGCGAACCACCGAAATCGCGATCGGGAGGTCGCTCCTGCATCATGCAGATTCAACATGACTAACTACTAGCTGCGACCGATGCTATCTATGCTGATGGTCGCCTTGCCCGGCTCGGAGCCGAAGCCTGCGCTGCTGCCGCAACTGCCGCCGCAGGCGCTGCGCGCATTCGGGTTGAAGAACTTGAGCCCGGTTTCCATCATGCTGTCGGCAAAGTCGATGATGAAACCATCCAGCAAATCGCGGCTGGGCTGGGGCATGAACACACGAAGACCTTCCCGCTCGATCACGTAATCGCCGAATTGCGGCGCGCCCTCAATCGAGAACGCCGAAGCCAGACCGGAACAGCCGCCGGGACTAACGACCAGACGAAACCCCGCCGTCGCGCCGGCATTGCCGATGCGAACCATGCGGCGCATGAAATTTTCCGCCATGACGGTAATAGTCAGTTCCATGATCACCTCCTTCTCAGGCCGCGTAGCGCGGCAAACTCTTGTCGATAACCACGCAGCCGTCCACCGGGCAGACCTCGACGCATTGCGGGTCTTCGCCCTCGCATTCGGTGCATTTCTTCGCCTCGATGATGTAGGTACCGTTCTTCTCCTTGATCGCCACATTCGGACAAACCGGTTCGCAGGCGGTGCAGGCGGTGCAGGTGGAAGAGATGATTTTGTAAGGCATGGTGTTCTCCTTGGTAATATACAAAAAATTCAACAACTTTTTGCCACGGATGAACACGGATTAGCACCGATAAATTCCAAATCAGCGGGCAACTGACGATTGGATAGAACGCCAGGTATTCTTGCCTTTGATCCGTGTAAATCCGTGTTCATCCGTGGCTAAATTGGTTTTTGGCTCACGCCGCCGACGCCGCCGGCTGCGCCGTTTCCATGCGCTGCCGGAACCAGGCGATCAATGAAGATTCGATGTATTCGTGGGCGTAGCCGTCCACCACTTCGATGCCGGCGGCGGACAAATCCTTGCGCGGACACAGGCCGATTTTGGACGTGAACACTGCGGCGCAATCCTTGATCGCGGCGGTCACGTCCTCCAGCACGTCTTCCTCGCCCCAGCCGCCCTGGCAATAGTTTTCTACCTTGCGGTGACCGACGAACTTGGCGCCCGCGCCGCTCAATTCGTATATCTGGAACTCGCTGGCGTGGCCGAAGTGCTGGTTGATGCGACCGCCGCCCTTGGTGGTGACCGCCGCCAGCACCTTGGCCGCACCCGCCTGCCCGGTCATGGCGGCGAGTTCTGACGCGCGCGCGGCCTCCTGATCGCTGCGCTCGCGCTCGACGTATTCCCGGTAGGCCTGGCGCGGCTCGGGGTCGTAAGCCACATCCATCGCCGCAATCTTGTCGGTGCTGAATTCCTCGCCCCTGTCCTCGCCCAGCAGCCCCACCGCATCGGCACGGCACTGGCGGCAATGGCGCATCAGATTCATGCTGCCTTCGCAGCTATCCTGTAATTCCTTCAGTTCCTGCGGCGAAGGGCCGCGCTGTCCGGTCAGGCCGTAATGGGTGCCGTGGGCCGGGTCGGAGATCAGCGGCATGATGTTGTGGAGGAAAGCGCCGCGCGACTTCACCGCCCGGTTCACCTCCGCCAGATGCATATCATTGACGCCGGGAATCATCACCGAATTGACCTTGACCAGAATGCCTTTGGCCGTGAGCATCTCCAGCCCCTGCATCTGCCGCTCGGCGAGAATCTTTGCCGCATCGCGACCCGTCCAGCGTTTCTTGTTGAAGTAAATCCACGGATAAATCAGCTCGCCCACTTCCGGGTCGGTCATGTTGATGGTGATGGTGACGTGATCGACGTTGAGATCGGCGATGGCCTGCACGTGATCGGGCAGCGCCAGCCCGTTGGTGGACAGGCACAGCTTGATGTCCGGCGCGTCTTTCTGGATCAGGCTGAAAGTGCGGAAAGTCTTTTCCGGGTTGGCCAGCGCATCGCCCGGCCCGGCGATGCCGACCACCGAAAGCTGGGGAATCGCCGCCGCCACTGCCAGCACCTTCTTCGCCGCCATCTCCGGCGAAAGCTTCTCGCTCACCACGCCAGGACGGCTTTCGTTGGCGCAATCGTACTTGCGGTTGCAGTAGTTGCACTGGATGTTGCAAGCCGGCGCCACCGCGATGTGCATGCGGGCAAAATGGTGATGGGCCTGCTCGCTGTAGCAGGGATGATCCTTGACCTTGGCCCACACCTCGGGCGACAAATCGCCCGGCTTGGCGGACGAACCGCAACTGGACTTGCCGGAACCGCCCTTCGCACCGCAGCCCGAAGCAGGGGCGGCCTGGTTGGCAAAAATGGGAATGACTTTTGGTGGCATCGCTTGCTCCTTGTTGGCTTTTGCTATCCTTTCTGCAACAAGCGTGCCACGTGGTTATTTCGGTTTAATCATTTTAAATACAGGTAGATGCGGAATGTTCCGCGTTGTCTCGAATGCGACAAATGCCAGATTGGAAGTGGGGAACACGACAAGCCGTCGATCTTGGCTGAAGTTCCAGCATTACCCGTTGTCACCTTTTCGGTGACGACCTATAATGCATCATGCGAATCATCTCATTGCGTTTATTACGCGAGTTCTGGCAACAGCATCCCGACGCCGAGCAACCGCTTAAGGCGTGGTACGCCGATACCGTCATGGCGAACTGGCAAACGCCGCACCAGATCAAGGCGCAGTATCGCAACGCCAGCATCCTGAAGAACCGGCGGGTCGTATTCAACATCAAAGGGAATAACTACCGCCTGATTGTCGCAATCGCTTTTCGCCTTGGCGCGGTATACGTGAAATTCATCGGCACACACCCGCAATACGACGCGATAGATGCTGAAACCATAGAACCGGAAGCACCAGGAGACTGAAATGGACATTCACCCCATCAAAACCGAAACCGACTATCGCGCCGCCCTGCGTGAAGTATCGCCCTGCTTCGAAAATGAACCGGAACCCGGCACGCCGGATGGCGACCGCTTTGACATATTGCTGACGCTCATCGAAGCCTATGAAGCCAAGCATCATCCGATAGACGCACCTGACCCGATTGAAGCAATCAAATATTTGATGGAAGCAAAGGGGCTGGAACGCAAGGATCTCGCCACGATTTTAGGCAGCCGGCAGCGCGTGCATGAAATTCTGGAGCGGAAGCGGCCCCTTTCCATGCAACAGATCAGAAAACTCCACGACAACCTGGGCATCCCCGCCGAGGTGTTGATCAAGCCTTACCCTCTGGCGAAGGAAGACGCTTTAGCCGCCTGAGATACAGATAACAACATAGGGCGCAGCTCGGCTTGCCAATCATTTTGCATATCGAACAATTATGATGGCAATATTGGTGTCCGTATTATTAATGAATACACGGGCGCATACGCCCAGCCAAGTAACCGTTATGTCCTAAGGAGATACCAATGGATTTGCTGAATGAAATTGCGCAATCACCAGCCATACTAAAGGAAGTTTATGGCGATTTAGCAAAACCTGGGGTGCAACAAGCGGGCAAAGCACTGAGCACAATTATTGGACTGGGAAATACGATGCTATGGCCTATTGCTTTATTGAATGAAAAGGCAAAAATTGCATTAAAAGAAAATTTAGAGAAGTATCGCAAAAAAATGGAAGGCATCTCTGTAGAGGATGTTTGTGAGGTTGCCCCCGAGGTTGGTGTTCCAATAGCGGAAAAACTATCCTATGTTACGAATGAAGAGCTAAGCGAAATGTACACAGAACTCCTTACAAACGCTTCACAAAACCAAAAAGCAAACATTGCCCATCCCGGCTTTGTTAATATCATTAATAACATTTCACCTGACGAAGCAATTCTAATGAAATCCGTGCGAAATATACCTGGAATTCCTTTTATTGAAGTACGGTTAATGCTCAAAAATAAGAACGAATGGAATACGTTAAATTCGATGATGCCAGGTTTAGCTTGCTTATCAGAACTTCATTATCCAAATAACATTCATGCGTATATGAGCAATTTGGAAGGATTGGGTGTTTTTCAAATCAGGCAGGATATTTATATGGTGGGAGAGAATATATACGAGCCACTTGAAGAATACGCAAGAACGCAATACTCCATATTTGAAAAATCAGATGGGGATCTAGCTCTAGCTTTTCCACGAGGAAAAATCGAAATCACTCCATTTGCGCGTTTATTAATGAATGCTTGTTTTAGCAACTAGCAAGTCTTAACAAGCCAATCAATCTAGCTACCTTAACATTACACTTAAATCGACAAATCGCTAAAGTAGCATAACCTATATACCACTCCATCCCCACTACAACTGCTTGATCTCGATATTAAATTTCTTCAACGCATAACCCATTTGCCGTGGCGTCAGGTTGAGCAGCCGCGCCGCTTTGGCCTGCACCCAGCCGCACTTTTCCATCGCCCACATCAGCCGGTCGCGCTCTGAAGCGGGCTGCGGCTCGCCCATGCTTTCCGACTCCGAATAAGCTTCCGCCAGGTCTTCCGCGATGGCCGGCGCTTCAGGCGCGGATTGCCGTTGCGGCACGATGGGAATCGAGCGGTGTTCCTTGCCGTAATCTTTCAGCGCCGACGAGAAGCACAGCCCTTTTTCGCAAAGCAAATCCGACTGGCGGATGAGGTTGCCGCGCGTCATGGTGGCCATGCGCTCGACGCAGTTTTCCAGCTCGCGCACGTTGCCCGGCCAGTTGCATTGGGTGATGGTGTGGATCGCTTCCTGGCTGATGGTGAAGTTGCGCTTGTTCTCGCGGTTGAACTTCTCCATGAAATGTTCGAGCAGCAAAGGAATGTCGTCGCGCCGTTCGCGTAGCGGCGGCAGGAAGATCGACACCACGTTGATGCGGAAATACAGGTCGGCGCGGAACTCGCCCTTGCTCACCATTTCTTCGAGGTTGCGGTTGGTGGCGGTGATCAGCCGCACATCGACGCGGATGGTGCGGTTGCCGCCGACCCGCTCGAACTCGCGTTCCTGCAACACGCGCAGCAGCTTGGCCTGGAATGCCGGCGAAATGTCGCCGATCTCGTCGAGGAACAGCGTGCCGCCGTGGGCCTGCTCGAAGCGTCCTTTGCGATCGGCGGTGGCGCCGGTGAAGGAGCCTTTTTCGTGGCCGAACAGTTCGGATTCGAGCAGGCTCTCCGGCAGGGCGGCGCAGTTGAGCTTGATGAAGGGGCCGTCTTTGCGCGGGCTGAGGTAATGGATGGCGCGGGCGATGGCTTCCTTGCCGGTGCCGGACTCGCCGCGCAGCAGGATGGTGGCCTTGCCCGGCGCGGCCTGGTGCACGTCGGAGAAGACCTGCTGCATGCGCTTGCTCACACCGATGACGTTTTCCAGGCTGAACTTGCCTTGCAGTTCCTTTTGCAGGCGGAACTTTTCCTGCATCAACTGTTCGCGCTCCGCCGCCACATTGTGGTGCAGGCGCACGTTCTGGCCGATCAGGTTGGCGACCATGGCGAGGAAACGCACGTCGCCCTGAAAGCGCCCCGACTCGCCCGCCGCCCGATCCATCGCCAGCACGCCGATGCAGCGCCGCCCCACCTTGATCGGCACGCCGATGAAGGCCAGCTCGCCCTCCGCGCCCTTGCGCGAACCGGTGCGGTTGAGAAACAGCGGTTCCTTGGCGACGTCGGGAATCACCGCCGGCATGCAGCTTTGCAAGATGCGCCCGGTCACGCCTTCGCCGGCCAGGAAGCGCCCGCGCTGAATTTCTTCCGGCGTCAGCCCGACGGCGGCCACCACCTGCAAATCGCCGTCCTCCTGCACCAGGCTGACCATGCTGCGCTGCATGTGCAAGTGCGAAGACAGCAGGTTGAGCACGCCGCGCAGGGTTTTATGCAAATCCAGCGAGGAGCCGAGCACCTTGCTGATTTCATAAATGGTGACTAATTGCACCGATGAAGTGTCTTGCGCCATGTCCGATCCCGAATAAATTATTGCTTCATAATCGGGATACGCAAGTTTCGCGCCAAGTCGCCTGCCTAATAGGTCAACCTGGCATCAGGCAAGCTTCTTAAGCTGGGGGGAGTGACTTCATGAATCTGTTCGCAACACAATTCCGACGTATGGAGAAAGGCTCACGCTCCATAATGGCGCATCCTGACGAGCCATGGGCGAAAACCGGGCTCTTTCACCATTTGAATGTCGGTTTTGTGGAGTGAAAGCCGCCGCTATGGCGGCCACTCACTCCAAGCTGATTACCTCACAATTTCCAGCAGTTCCACTTCAAAGATCAGCGTGGCATTGGGAGGTATTGTTCCCGGAATGCCGTTCGGGCCGTAAGCCAGGTTGCCCGGACAAACCAGCTTTGCCTTGCCGCCGACTTTGATGGTTTGAACGCCTTCGGTCCAGCAGGGAATGACCCGGTTCAGGGGGAAACTGGCCGGCTGGCCTCTTTTGTAAGAGCTATCGAACTCCTTGCCGTCGGTAAGGGTGCCGCGATAATGAACCTTGACCGTATCCGTCGATTTTGGAGTGACGCCCGAACCTTCTTTCAGGGTGGTTATCCCGATGCCGGAAAGAGTCTTTGTTTCCTTGGCCTCGGGCGCCGAGGTGGCTGGCGCCGCAGCATGAGCGCCTAGCGATAAGACGAGGGACATTGATGCGATTAGCGTGTTTACTTTCTTCATGGGAATCTTTCTTGTTGGGATTAAAATTCGAAGCATTACAACGTTGGATTTTATCAGGATGCCGACGGCACTTCTAATGGGGGCCGGTTACTCTCTTGCCTGCACCGGGTTCTCCAAACTGCTTATTGCGGCCTGGAACATTCAGCGGCAAATTCTTTTTCTGCATTATTGAGCCGGTCGCTTCGCTTGCGCATTTCCACAGCAAGCTTTCGAACTGCCAACAAGTAACGATCAGAATTCTGGTTCATGTTGTTGAGTTGCTCCCATGCCAACCCGGCATCAAAAGCGTCGTACCACGAATCGAACATGGCGCGGGCCGCCGCTTCTGCGGCGAAGGCGGTAGAAAGACCTCCGGCCAGATATTTTGCCCAAGGCGCGTTGGCCGCAAGCCGCTTCCATTTGTCGCGCTCAACGATCACGCCAAACAGCATTTCACCTGCTTCGCGCAATTTCATGCCATCCCCCTTGAAAGGCGATGTCGGCGATTCATCGGGATCATCGACCATGAGCATGGCATTCCCGCCCAAGCTCTGCGCATCATTGATGTTGGCATAACTTTTGCCGAGCTTGTCCACCGCCGCCTTCTCACGTGCAACGAACTGCCGCGCGACGCGAATCTGTTCACGCTTTGCAGGGTCTGTCGTTCCGGCCAGAAGATCGGCAAGAGCAGAACCATCCTTTTTGATCAAGTCGTCCGCGACACCATTCAACTGCGCCAGCTTGCCAAGGGGCAGAGCCAGCCAGAGGAACTGGCCACGGTTCTTGGCTCGATCCGAGGCATCGGTCATGGCCTTTTCCCACTCCGCGCGCAACGCCTGATCCTTGGCGATGATGCGGTTGAAACGTTCCGCCACATCAACAGTCTGCTGCAACGCTTCACGGTATGCGGCAACGCGACGCTGTGCCAGCCGACATTGCTCCGGCGTCCATGCAGCACTCGCAACAGCCTTTTCAGGCGCATCCAGCTTCAACGTCAAGGCGTTCGGATTGCCTCCAGTTACCCCCTTGAGCGACCCCAGAAGCTGGTCCTTGTCCTCGGCGAATTTCTTCTGCCGCGCAATCTCCAGCTCCCTTTCCTGCTGTGCCTTTTGTAGCTGGAGTTGCTTCTGCTTTTCCTGCTCGCGCGCCGCAGCACCGCCGTCCCCTTTGGCTCCGCCCGGTGCGGCGGAGTTGCTGGAGGGTGCGTTAAATCCGCTGCAATGGGAATTATTCCGCTCGAATCCGGGCCGAGTCGCCTGGTATGCCTCGCATTGAGACCTGGTAGCAAAGTTCCCCCGCCCAGAGGAGCCGAACATGCCTGCCGCCTTGCCGGTGTAATAGACTTTCCAGTCGGCAAGAGCAAACTGGGGCGCGATGAACGCCAACACGATAATAAAGATTCTGATTCTGTTCATGATTGTTTCTTAGCCCGGCAACCGGCCAACTCAATTCTCAATTTTAATCGCCACTATTTTGAATTCCTCTACGGCAGCCACTAATTCGTCATCGCTTTTGGCCATTTCGATGGCCGCCATGCCTCTCACCAGGTATGTATGGGCCTCTTCTTCGGCGTCTGCTCTGACCGAAAGACGGGGCGGAGAAAATCGCCAAGGCAAATACAACACTCAACCTGGAAAACATGGTTTGCATAAGAACTACCTTCCCTTTTTTACAACAGACAAGAAATCAAAATCCAATGCGGCTTCGAAGGAGAGTGTCATCCTGCCTGATGACACAATTAATGATTGTAATCCATCGGTAGCGCAACGCCATGTGCATAGCAACACAAAAATCAGCCGGCAGGGGCAGGATAATCATACGAAAAAAGCGATGCAGGCCACAGCGAATGGGCTGGTCTAGCGAGATGGGCTTGATTTTGTTATTGGCAAACAAGCGGAAATGGGTATGCCGGATTTGCATCCTACGCCGCAGGGCAAGGGGATAAGATCTCTACAATTTTCCGCGGCGCATAAAATAAAAAGGGCCTACATTTCTGTAGACCCTTTAAATTACTGGTGCGCCGGAAGAGATTCGAACTCCTGACCCCTTGGTTCGTAGCCAAGTACTCTATCCAGCTGAGCTACCGGCGCATTGCGAAGGCGGCATTATATGATAAAAACCGCCGCCAAACAACTGGCGGAGAGAGAGGGATTCGAACCCTCGGTGAGGCAATAAACCCCACGCTCCCTTAGCAGGGGAGTACCTTCGACCACTCGGCCATCTCTCCGAAGCGCGCAAGGATACCGTTTTTGACTGGAAAGGTCAAACCAATCAGGCTGCCTGCTCCAGATTAAACGCCTTGTGCAACACGCGAACAGCCAGCTCCATGTATTTCTCGTCGATCACCACCGAGATTTTGATTTCGGAGGTGGAAATCATCTGAATATTGATGCCTTCTTCCGCCAGAGTCCTGAACATGGTGCTGGCGATCCCCGCATGCGAGCGCATGCCGACGCCAATCACGGAAACCTTGGCGATATGATCGTCACCGGACACCTCGCGAGCACCGATATGAGCCTGCACCCCTTTCAGCACTTCCAGCGCTTTTTTGTATTCGTTGCGATGGACGGTAAAGGTGAAATCGGTGGTGCCGTCTGCGCCGACGTTCTGGAGAATGATGTCCACGTCGATATTGGCCTCGCCAATCGGGCCAAGGATCTGATAGGCAATGCCGGGGCGATCCGGCACACCCAGTACGGTGATTTTGGCCTCATCGCGGTTAAACGCGATACCCGAAATAATTGCTTGTTCCATATTGTCTTCTTCCTCAAAGGTGATCAGGGTGCCTTCGCCTTCATCATCGAAGCTGGAAAGCACGCGCAGCTTGACTTTGTATTTGCCGGCGAACTCCACCGAGCGAATTTGCAGGACTTTAGAGCCCAGGCTCGCCATTTCGAGCATTTCTTCGAAGGTAATAGTCTTGAGCCGACGCGCTTCCGGCACGACACGCGGGTCGGTGGTGTATACGCCGTCCACGTCGGTATAAATCTGGCATTCGTCGGCCTTCAGCGCCGCGGCCAGCGCCACGCCGGTGGTATCCGAGCCGCCACGGCCAAGCGTGGTAATACTGCCCTTTTCGTCCACGCCCTGAAAGCCCGCCACCACGACTACATAACCCGCATCCAGGTCGGCACGGATGTTGCCCTCCTCGATATCGAGGATGCGCGCTTTGGTATGCGCGTTATCGGTGACGATCTTGACCTGTGAGCCGGTATAGCTCCTGGCTTTCAATCCCAGCTCCATCAGCGCCATGGACAACAGGGCAATGGTCACCTGTTCGCCAGTGGAAAGCAGTACGTCCATTTCGCGCAAATCGGGATTAGGTTGAACCTCCTTTGCCAGGGCAATCAGACGATTGGTCTCCCCGCTCATGGCAGAAAGCACGACCACGACCTGATGGCCAAGCATCTTGAATTTAGCTACGCGCTGGGCGACATTCTTTATTCGTTCGGGGGTTCCGACCGACGTACCGCCGTATTTCTGAACAATCAGTGCCATATGCACACCCGCAAAAAATTGATGATTTTAATTCAATTACGGCCAGATGACGAGTCCATGGCAAATCTCCATCCATTTAGAGTCTGATAAAAAAACGCCATGACAAAAAACAACCGGAACTTTCCGGCGAATCAAATGTCATTAAATTTGTGTAACTTCCAGAATAATCATGGTAGAATTTCACGCACTTGCTAGGGGAAACCCCTAGTTGTAAATAGGGTTTTTGCTTACAACCTAACGATTGGGACGGATCAGACATGAATGCTAATACCATGAAATTATTTGACAAAATATCAGACCCACGGGAAATTCGACGCAAACTCGGGCTAAATCAACAAGAGTTTTGGACCCAGATCGGCGTTACGCAAAGCGGCGGCTCCCGCTATGAAAGCGGTCGCAATATGCCAAAACCGGTGAGGGAGCTGCTGCGCTTGGTGCATGTGGAGCAGATCGACTTGGCACGGGTCAAGAAAGACGATTTTGAAGTCATCAGCTTCATGAAAGCCGAGCACCCGGATTTGTACAAAAATCTGAAAAAAGAAGCTCGCGCCAAAAATAAAAAAGCAGCCTGAGTCGAGGCACGGCCTAACTGTTCAGTTTGACGGTCAGGCCCTTCGCCTCGATCTCTGCGGCGAAACTCCGCATCCATTCTTTCGACAATGGCGACAAGCGCGCCGCGTCGGGTTGCATTGATGGCCGCGCCAGACCATATAGCAGCACGCCCTGTAGCGGCACGCTGCCAGCCTGCAATTTCCCGATGAAATCCAAATAGGCTTGCCGTTCCGCCTGCGCGGGCGGTTGCCCGTCAAATGCAAAAGCGCAGGTTTGCAGCCAGGTTGGGCACACCAGTGCGGCGGCGCATAAATTTTCCTGCATTTTCTGCACCATCTGGCGGCTGCCATTAATCCGCTGCAAGCCTTCCGCCGTGGCGCTATCGAGCTTGAACCACACCTCTCCGCCAAGCTGCGCCATTTTTCTCAGCCCCGCCTTGACCTTGGGACGCTGAATCAGGCTGCCGTTGGTAATCAGCACCAGCTTGATCTTCCCGATCAGATCGAATTCCGCCATGATCTCGCCAATCAGGGAGACGACAAGGTCGAATTCCCTGGCGCTGGTCGGCTCGCCGTTGCCGGACAGGGCGATATCGTTGAGCCGCCGCGCCTCGACCGGCACCCGCTGCTGCATGAAATCGCCCTGCAACAATTCCCGCAAAAACCCGCGCAACTCGCCCGCCAGTTTCTCCAGATCGACTGCCGGCGCGCTGCCGCGCTTGAGACCGGGAACCTGGCAATAGACACAGCGCCAGTTGCAGGCATTATTGGTATTGAGGTTGATACCCACGGAGACACCGCCGGCGCGACGCGAGACCACCGGGTAGACATAAGTCAGCCCCGCACTGTCGCGGTCATGATCGTGAACATTCAGCACATTGGACATGTGGCGGATTTTAAAGCTTCGTCATCCGGCACGCCATTACAATTCAACGCAATGATATAATCCACCGCTAATTGACCACCGCCCATGGCACCCAAACATGCTCGTCACGCGCAGACTCGAATTCGATGCCGGTCACCGCATCCCGCACCATAAAAGCCAGTGCCGCCATCTGCACGGCCACCGCTACGCCATCGAAATCACCCTTTCCGGCAGCGTCATCAACACGCCCGGCGCATCGGAAGAAGGTATGGTGATGGATTATTCCGACATCAAGGCCATCGCCCAAAAGCACGTCATCGAGCCGTGGGATCATGCTTTTCTGGTTTATGCTGGCGACACGGTCGTGGCCGATTTTCTGGGATCGCTCGAAGGACACAAGACGGTCGTGCTCGACTGCGTGCCCACCGCCGAGAATCTCGCCGCGCTGGCATTCCGCATCCTCGACCCAGCCTACCGCAACACCTACGGCAACAATCTTCGCCTCGAACAGGTACGCATCTACGAAACGCCCAACAACTGGGCTGACGCAATTAGAGGACAGATTTGACCCGCAATGATAATAACCGGTATCAATTGGGTATAACGGGAGTGTGGTATTGAATTGGCGGAGGGTGTGAGATTCGAACTCACGGATCCTTTCAGATCGGCAGTTTTCAAGACTGCTGCCTTAAACCACTCGGCCAACCCTCCAAGCCGCAATTATATCCGAACGTTGTTCATATCTTAAAGCTATCCGAATAGAAACTTCATCCCATATCTCTTTAAAAGAGGTCGAGTTGCAACTTTTACGGTAGTTGCGTAGTCTTAGCAATTGCCAAGTTTTAGAACACGTCTTAATCGTAATCAAGGAGTCATTAGATGCAACCTGAACTGCAAATGTCGGCACAAACCAGCGAACTGGCGCTCTCGACCAACAAGGTTCTGCGCAACACTTACATGCTGCTCGGCTTGAGCATGGTTCCGACCGTGATCGGCGCAATGATTGGCGTCACCATGAATTTCTCGTTCATGGCGCAAAGCCCGATTCTTGGCTTCATCGTCATGCTGGCGGTAATGTTCGGCCTGTTCTGGGGTATCAGCAAGAACAAGGACAACGGCCTCGGCGTGGCTTTGATGCTGGCCCTGACCTTCTTCATGGGCCTGATGCTCGGCCCGATCCTGCAGGTTGCGCTTCATTTCAGGAACGGCGCCCAACTGGTCGGCATCGCCGCTGGCGGCACCGGTGTGATCTTCTTCGCGCTGGCGACGATTGCCACTGTGACCAAGAAAGATTTCGGCTTCATGGGCAAGTTCCTGTTCATCGGCCTGATTCTGCTGATCGTCGCCTCGCTGGCGAACATGTTCTTCCAGATTCCGATGATGCAGTTGACCATTTCCGCAATCGCCGTGCTGATTTTCTCCGGCTTCATCCTGTTTGATGTGAGCCGCGTCGTCACTGGCGGGGAAACCAACTACATCATGGCTACCCTGGCGATTTACCTGGATATCTACAACCTGTTCGTCAACCTGCTGCAGTTGTTGATGGCGCTGTCCGGCGAGCGCGACTGAACATTCGCACCAGAATGAAAAAAGGCGGCCAACTGGCCGCCTTTTTTATTGCCCTGCTTTTATTCCTCTGCGGGTTTATTTCTCGAACAGCGCAATCGATTCGACATGCGCGGTGTGCGGGAACATGTTGACCACGCCGGCGGCTTTCAGCCTGTAGCCCTTGTCATGCACCAGCGTCCCCGCGTCGCGCGCCAACGTGGCCGGGCTGCACGACACGTAGACGATGCGCTGCGGCCCGTCTTCCGCCAAGGCGGCGATCACCGCCGCCGCACCATCGCGTGGCGGGTCGATCAGCATCTTGTCGAAATGTCCCAACTGCTTCAGGCCGACGGCATCCGTCTCGAACAGGTTCGCCACCACAAACTGCGCACGCGCCGACAGCCCGTTGTATTCCGCATTGGCCTGCGCGCGCCGCACCAATTGAGCGCTGCCCTCTACCCCCACCACGTCGGCGCCGCGCCGGGCGATTGGCAGGCTGAAATTACCCAGGCCGCAGAACAGGTCGGCGATGCGCTCGCCCGGCTTCGGGTCGAGCAGGTTTACCGCGCGCCGCACCAGCACGCGGTTGATATCCGGGTTGACTTGGGTGAACTCGGTCGGCTGGAATGGCATGACGATGCCGAAATCCGGCAGGGTGTAGTTGAGTTCCGGCGCATCCAGCGGGTAAAACGGATAAACGGTTTCCGGCCCTTTGGGCTGCAGGAAAAACTGAACCCGGTGCCGGTCGGCAAAGGTTCGCAGCAAAACTTCATCCGGCTCGTTCAACGGATCGAGAATGCGCAATACCAGCGCATCGACATTCTGGCCCAGGGCGATCTCGATCTGCGGCATGCGCTCGCGGATCGAAAGCCCCTCGACCAGTCCGCGCAGCGGCATAAGCAGCGCGGAAATGCGCGGCGGCAAAACTTTACAGCGCTCCATGTCGGCGATGAAACTGCTGCGCTTTTCATGAAAGCCGATCAGCACGCGCTCTTTCTTGCGCACATACTTGACCGAAATCCGCGCCCGGTGGCGGTAGCCCCAGGGCGGGCCGTAAATGGCGGGCAGCATTGCCTCTGCCTTCACCTTGCCGATATGCCAGAGGTTGTCTTCCAGCACGCGCTGCTTGGCGGCCACTTGCGCCGAAGCTTCCAGGTGCTGCATGCTGCAGCCGCCGCACAGGCCGAAATATTCGCAGCCGGGAGAAACCCGCATGAAGCTCGGCTTGAGAATCTTGATTGCCGTGGCCTGCTCGTAGCTGGGCTTCTTCTTGAAGGTGGAATACTCCACCGTTTCGCCGGGCAAGGCGCCTTCGATGAAGATGGTCTTACCTTCGACATGGGCGACGCCGCGCCCTTCGTGGTCGAGTGATTCAATGATGGTCATGGGATTCATTTCTAAAAAACAGTTAGCCACAGATTTATACAGATAAACATTCAAAGACTAGCGAATCTCAATCTGTGTAATCCGTGTTCATCCGTGGCTAAAAAAAGGGTTTCACTGCCACAACGCCAGGAACTCCTGCCAGTGCGGCGCATCGGATTTGGACAAGGTGTTGCGCACAAGATCGCACTCGGACTGGAACGCCTCGCGGGTCAGCACGCCGCGCATCAGTTGGAAGCGCAGGTAAACCAGATAGGTATTGGCAACATCGGTCTCGCAGTAGTTGCGGATGCCGTCGATTTCGCCGTTCTGGAACGCATCCCAGACCTTGGAGCCGTCCATGCCGAGCTTGCCGGGAAAACCCAGCAACTGGGCGATCTGGTCGAGCGGCGCGTTGGCTCGGGGCTGGTAGAGCGCGAGCAAATCCATCAGGTCGAGATGGCGGGTATGGTAGCGGCTGATGTAGTTGTTCCACTTGAATTCGCGGTCATCCTCGCCCATGTCCCAGTAGCGCGGCGCCTGGATGCCGTGAACCAGCGCGCGATAATGCAGCACCGGCAGGTCGAAGCCGCCGCCGTTCCACGAGACGATCTGCGGGGTGTATTTTTCGATGCCCTCGAAAAAGCGGCGGATGATTTCGCCTTCATCGTCTTCGGCGCTGCCCAGCGACCAGATGCGGAAGCTGTCGCGCTCGCGCAAGGCGCAGGAGATTGCCACCACGCGCTGCACATGCAGTTGCAGAAAGTCGTTGCCGCTGGTCTGGCGGCGCTGATGGAAAGCCAGCTCGGCGACTTGGGCCGGAGAAATCTCCTCGCCCAAGCCGTTCAGTTTGCGCAGTCCCGCAACGTCGGGGACGGTCTCGATATCGAATACCAGTACTGGAGTCACTATTTTTTTACCCAGGCTCCGCCATGGTTCTGGTACCACCACCCCGGCGCAGCCTTCTGCACCCAGCGCTGGGCGAAGGTCGAGTGAATTTCCTCTTCCCATTCTGGATGGCCGTTGGCGCGCGCAATCTCGCGGTACAAGGCCTTGCGATCCTGATTCTCTGCCGCGACCAAGCTACCCACCGCCTGCCGTTGCGCCAGAGGCACCAAGGCGGCATCGCGCAGCGCCACCAATCCGTCGCGCGTCAGGCCCACCGCGCCGCTGGCGTAGTGGCTCGCCAACTGGCTGTGACGCGACTGCATCGCCATTTTCAGGCTGCTGATGGCCGGTGTATTAATTTCCAGGTCGGCGGCGGCAAAGGCCAGCACGGGCAGCCACAGCAACATGGCAACCACCCATAAACGAAGATTCTGGCTGTGCATTGTGGCCTCCTATTTCTGTTCGTTCGGTTTGGCGGGCGCAGGCGCGCCGCCCTGATTCTGCAACTGCCAGACTTCGTCGATGATCTTGTCAGCCGCTTTTTCGGCGGCGGCTGCAGGGAAATAAATATTGATGGTGACGCACGCCGAAACGCTGCTTGCCAGCAAAACCGCGGCAACCATGGATAATTTTTTCATGCGCCTCCTTTTTAGTCCGAACGCTTCAATCCAGAAGAAGCCAGCCACGGATTAACACAGATGTACACGGATTATCAAAAGCCTGCATGGCATTTACCTCTTACTTACTTTCGGGAGGAACAATGTTATTCCTACCACTCATATCTGTGTAAATCCGTGGCTAAAAATATTTTTCAAGTGAGGCTTCCTGCTTACTGGATAACCGGCTTGACGTTCTTTTGCGTGATCCGCTTCAGCCGCTCCAGCAAGTCATCCCAGCCCACCTGGCGATTGTAACCGATTACGCTGATCGCCGGTATGCCGCCCCCCTGCACGATGACGTAGCCATGCGGCGCGGGCTCGACGCCATCCATCAGGCACACGCCGTTGCGCAGCGCGCAGGAAAGCCCGATCCGCTCATAGCCGAACTGTTCGAAAAACCGCAAAAAGCTGCGCTGGATCGCCGCAGCCGCACCGGCGCCGCCCAGTGAGGAAATGTTCTGTACCGCGCCCTGACTGATTTTCCGGGGATAACTGCCGGGACTGCTCGCCACGCTGGCATCGAACTTGACCGGGTGCCAGTTGGACATTTCCAGTCCGTCCACGCCGATGTCGATGCGCCCCTGCATGTTGCCGAAAGAGAAGGTGCGGGTCAGCAGATCGAGGTCGAGATTGCGCATATCGAGATTGGCCGATAAATGCGGCGTCCGGCCAAACGGCTCGGACAACGAAAGATCCTTGACCACCACCGTGCCGTCGAAAATCCTGAACAACAGCGCACCGTTTACCTTGAGGTTGCCGCCGGCATAGTCGACAGCGGGAATGATGCCGGACAGCGTGCCGTGCATGGGCGGCAAGCCGAGAGCCGCACTGAAGCGCTCCATCGAAACCGGCGCCAGCCCGCCGCTGAAGTTCCACTGCCAGCCACCAGCGCTACGGCTGGCGGCGAAGCCGTCGAGATTCAACCGGCCATCGAGCAGCGGCACCGAAAAGCCCGGCGCAGTGAAGCGCCAGCCCTGCATCGTCAGCGGCACCCGCGTTTCACCCAGCGCCAGATGCAGCACCTCGCCGCCGGTGAAACGAATCTCCGCCTCGCGCTGCGCCACATTCGACCAAGGCACGCGGGCATCCACGCCACGCAGGGCGAAGCGCCCCTCCTCGTCAACCAGTTCGGCAGCGCGCAGGGTTAAATCGAAATCGGTAGTTGCGCCATCGCGGTAGCGCCATGCCAGATCGCCTCGACCCTTGGCCTGTAGCTTGGCGAAAGCGGTTTTTTCCAGAAAGGGTTTGAGCAGCAACCGGTACAGCCCGTCCAGATCGAGTCCTGCTGCTTTCAGGTCGAAATCGGCCAGCCCCCCGCCCGCCATCTTCCAGCCGCCGGAAAGCTGCGCCTCACCCACTCCGGCCACCCGCAAACTGCCCTGGCTGACGCGCAGCATGTCGCCCTCCAGGCTGCCCTGCCCGGAAAAATGCTGCCCGCCCTGAGGGAAATACAGCGGCTGCCAGAATGCTTCGCCGGTTTGCCAGTCCACATCGCCACGCCATTGCCAACCGGCTTTCCCGCGTGAAATATCCAGCTTCACTGCGCCGCCGATTTTCTCGCCGGCATGCAGGCCGCTGGCATCGGCAAAGGCCAATTCCTTGAGCTTCACATCGGCAACGACATTTGCCATGCCAATCTGGCCGCCGTCAATGCCGATGCTGCCGTTCCATGTTCCGGCAGTGGGCTTGACGGAGTTATGCGGCAGGAAACCGACCAGCCGCCTGACCTGTCCATTGTCAGCCTCGACCCGGACATTCCAGCCGGGATTACCCCACTTGGCGCGAACACGCCAGATTTCATCGCGCGAAAAATTCACCGACAGATCCAGCACCTTGGCTTGCGGCTGGTATGCAAAGCGCACCGGCAATTTCTCTGTCAAGCCCAGTTCGCCTTGATCGCAACGGATCGCGCCATTGTCCAGCCGGGTCTTGCTGCAGGACAGCCGGACATTGCGCCAAGTTTGGTCGCGCCATGAAAGCTCGCCGATGCGCGCCTCGAAATGGGAAAAACCGGCCCCGTCCAGCTTGGCGCTGATGGTCTTGACATGAAATGTCGGAGCGACGATATCGTCGATGCTCAGGGTAATTTGCCCGGCTTGGGCAAATATCGGCAACAGGCAAAGAATGCAAAGAACATAGCCGCGCCATAGCGCCAGAAACCGCATGGGGAAAATCAGGCGGGAAATACGCCGGTAGAGAGATAGCGGTCGCCGCGGTCGCAGACGATGGAGACGATCACCGCATTCTCGACCTCGGCGGAAAGCCTGAGCGCAGCCGCCAATGCGCCGCCCGACGAGATGCCGGCGAAGATACCTTCTTCCGCCGCCAGCCGCCGTGTCATTTCCTCGGCCTCCTGCTGGCCGACTTCGATCATCCGGTCGATCCGCTTGAAGTCGCAGATTTTCGGCAAGTAAGCTAGCGGCCACTTGCGGATGCCGGGGATCTGCGAGCCGTCGCTGGGCTGTACGCCAACGACCTGAATCGCCGGATTCTGTTCCTTGAGGTAGCGCGAGCAGCCCATGATGGTGCCGGTGGTGCCCATGCTGCTGACGAAATGGGTGATTTTTCCCGCCGTGTCGCGCCAGATTTCCGGGCCGGTGCCTTCATAGTGCGCAAGCGGATTGTCGGGGCTGGAAAACTGGTCGAGGATCACGCCCCGGCCCTCGTCGCGCATTTGGTTGGCGGCGTCGATCGCCGCCTCCATGCTGCCCGCTTTCGGCGTCAGCACGATTTCAGCGCCGAAGGCGCGCATCACCTGACGCCGCTCCACGCTCATGTGCTCCGGCATCACCAGCACCATTTTGTAGCCGCGCATCGCCGCCGCCATCGCCAGGGCAATGCCGGTATTGCCGCTGGTCGCTTCGATCAGCGTGTCGCCGGGCTTGATCTCGCCGCGTTCCTCCGCCCGTTGGATCATCGACAGCGCAGGCCGATCCTTGACCGAGCCGGCCGGATTGTTGCCTTCCAGCTTCACCAGCACGATATTACCGGTATCGCCCGGCAGGTATTTCAATCTCGCCAGCGGCGTGCTGCCGACAAAATCTTCTATCGTCTTAAACATTTTTGTCACTCCCCTCATGGCGAGACTGGTAAAGCTGGTCGCATTCCTCGATTACGCCAGCCATGGTCACGCAGTTTCTGCCGCTCTTCCTTGAATGCGCAGTCGCCCTTCCTGCACGGGCAAACAGCTCCTGGCGACCTTCTCCCTGCACCAGCATGGCGACGCCGAAGCTGGCGGTGAGCGGCTTCACCATGGGCAGAATAATCTGGCTTTCCAGCTCCATGCGCAAGCGCTCGGCCACGATCAGTGCGCCTATTTCATTGGTTTCCGGCAGCAGCACGGCGAACTCCTGATCGCCATAGCGCACCGCCAGATCGGTAGCGCGCAACGAACGGGTAATAATCGTCGCCACATGTCGCAGCAATTCATCGCCGACTTCGCGGCCATAAGTTTCATTCACCCCGCGTAAATCGTCCATCTCCATCAGCATCAGTCCGAGTGGGCGGTGATATCGTTCCCACCGGCTGATTTCCTCGCTAACCCGATCATCCAGGCTCTTGCGGTTGGCCAAGCCGGTTACGGCATCCTGGCGCTTGAGCGCCTCGACCGTTGCCAGCGCCTTTTGCACCGCCTGATTACGCCGCGTCAGTGTGCGCTCGGCCTCTTCCAGTTCACGACCCAGTCGCTCAATCGTTCCAGTCAGTTGCCGGTATGCCGAAATACCCGGCTCGGCGGCAAACAGCCAGCCCGACCCGGCACGATAGATATTGCCGGTCAGGGTGCATTCGCCACCCTGCGAATCGGCAAACATAATCGTACCGGAATATGCCCTGCCGTCCGCTCCCACCGCGGTCTGCCCGAGTTTTGCCATATCGGGCTGGGTCAGGCGCGCTGCGGACACTGCAGCAAGAAAACCCTGATTGGATTCGACGACCCGGCCCGACTCATCCAGCGCCGCAATGGCTACCGCATGAAGCTCCATCGCCCAGGCCGGTATCGGCGAAACCCTCGTGTCAGACAACGCGCGCTCACTTTCCCGAAGAATGACTCAACGTCCAATCTATCGCAATTATCCGAAACACTCAAATAACAACAGCCCCGCGAGCGGGGCTGTTGAAAACAGGCAGGTGAAAGCGCTTACTTCGCAGCAGCGCCTTTTTTGTCGGCCTCTTTCTTGCTGGCCTTGCCATCTTTCCTGGCGGCCTTGTCGTCGCCTTTGGCCGGTACTGCATCCTTTTTGGCATCGGTGGCAGGCTTGGCTTTTTCTTCGACCTTGGCGGGCGCGGCTTCCTTCTTGCCCTTGCCTTCCGCTTTGGCGGGTGCGGCGCCACCGCTTACGGTCAAATCGGCGCGCAGTTTATCCACGGTTTTCTTGCCGAACCCGGACACCTTTTCAAGATCGTCCACCGATTTGAATGGGCCATTCTGGGTGCGGTAATCGACAATAGCCTTGGCTTTGACCGGGCCGACGCCCTTCAGCGTGTCGAGCTCCGCCTGGGTGGCGGTATTCAGGTTGACCGGGCCGGCAAACGCAGCGGTTGCAAAAGCAAAACAGGCGATCAGGATCAGAAGCAGTTTTTTCATAGCACTCCCCTTTTTAGTATTGATTACATAATGAACAGACTACCCCAATCATAACGCCAGAATATCAGCCGCGTTGACGCAGATGCTCGATGTAGCGTTCTACGCCCTGTTCCACGGTCAGGAACGGATCAGTGTAACCGGCAGTACGCAGGGCGGAAATGCCCGCCTGGGTGAAGCTCTGGTATTTGCCCTTGAGCGCATCCGGGAAGGCCACGTATTCGACCAGCCCCTGTTCCTGCATCTGCTTGATATTGAGCGGCGCTTCGCCCTTGGCCTTGCGGCAGCTATTCACGGCAGCCACGGCCACGTCGTTGAAAGTCTGGCTGTTGCCGGTGCCGAGGTTGAAGATGCCGGACTGGTCGGGATGATCGAGGAACCACATGTTGACCTTGACCACATCCTCCACCGACACGAAATCGCGCCGCTGCTCGCCGTTGGCATAACCGTCGCAGCCTTCGAACAGCTTGACCTTGCCTTCAGCCTGGTACTGGTTGAAGAAGTGGAACGCGACCGAAGCCATGCGCCCCTTGTGCTGCTCGCGCGGGCCATAGACGTTGAAGTAACGGAAGCCGACGATCTGCGCAGTTTTGTTCTGCCACATGCGGCGCACGTACTGGTCGAACAGGAACTTGGAATAACCGTAGACGTTGAGCGGCGCTTCATGCTCGCGCGATTCGCTGAACACCGTACCGCCGCCGTAAACGCTGGCGGAAGAGGCATACAGCAGGGGCACGCCTTCGTTCTGGCAATAGTCCAGTAGCGACACGGTGTAGCGGTAGTTGTTTTCCATCATGTAGCGGCCATCGGTCTCCATGGTGTCGGAGCAGGCGCCCTCGTGGAAAATGGCCGCCACTTCGCCTTCGAAAGCGCCGTCCAAGATCAGGTCGATGAAATCTTCCTTGTCGAGGTAGTCGGCGATTTCGCAGTCCACCAGATTCTTGAACTTGTCGGCCTTCTTCATGTTGTCGACCGCGATGATGTCGGTGATGCCGCGGTCGTTCAGACCCTTGACGAGGTTGGCGCCGATGAAGCCGGCTGCGCCGGTGACGATGTAATGCATGGTTTTTCCTTTTATTTGTTCAATTCGGCGATTAATTCTTCACGGTTTGCCACTGCTGTGCCCAGTTTGCCGACCACGATGCCGGCAGCGAGATTGGCAATATGCACCGCCTCCGGCAGGTCGGCACCTGCCGCCAGCATCACGCCCAGCGTGGCGATGACGGTGTCTCCTGCGCCGCTGACATCGTACACCTCACGCGCCAAGGCATGTTCGTGCGTCGTTCCCGACTCGCGGAACAGCGTCATGCCCTCTTCGCTGCGGGTGACCAGTAGCGCCTGCAAATTGAGCTCATGACGCAATTGCTGCGCCTTGCGCGTCAGTTCTTCCTCGCCCTTCCAGCTTCCCGCCACTTCGCGGAACTCGCTGCGGTTGGGCGTCAGCAAGGTGGCGCCGCTATAGCGCTCGTAGTCGTCGCCCTTGGGGTCGACCAGCACCGGTTTTTTCATGGCATTGGCCAGCGCGATCATTTGCCGGATATGCGTCAGCCCGCCCTTGCCATAATCAGACAGGATCACCACGTCGGCATCCGCCAGCATTTTCTCGAAATCCGCCAGTTTGCTGAGCAGCACTTCATGGCTCGGAGAGGTTTCGAAATCGATGCGCAGCAACTGCTGCTGCCGCCCGATCACGCGCAGCTTGATGGTGGTATCCAGGCCCTCGTCGCGGTGCAGCACCACATTGACGTTTTCGTTGTGCAACAGGCGAGCCAGGCTGTCGCCCGCCTCGTCGCTGCCGGCCACCGACAGCAGGGAAACTTTCGCCCCCAGCGCCGCCGCGTTGCGCGCCACGTTGGCGGCGCCACCCGGTCGCTCCTCGGTGCGACCGACATGCACCACCGGCACCGGCGCCTCCGGTGAAATGCGGCTCACCTCGCCGAACCAGTAGCGATCCAGCATGATGTCGCCGACGACTAGGACACGCGCATTTTCAAAGTTAGGTAAGTTCATAGCTTAGTAATGAGTGATGGGCAATGGGTGATGGGCGGCGTTTTTCATCACCCATCCCTCATCACCCATTACGTTTTTTTATAAACGACCAATCGCGAAATACTCAATTCCCGCAGCCCGCACGTCTTTCGGCTCGTACAAGTTGCGGCCATCGAAGATCACCGGTTCCTTGAGGCTGGCCTTGACGGCGGCGAAGTTCGGCACGCGGAACACCTGCCATTCGGTCACGATGACCAGGGCATCGGCACCTGCCAGCGCATCCATCGGCGCTTCCACCAGTTTCAGGCGGGGATCGTCGCCGAAAATGCGTGTGGTTTCGTGCATCGCCACCGGATCATAGGCCGTCACGGTCGCGCCGCGCGCCCACAGGCCCTTGATCAGCACACGGCTAGGGGCGTCGCGCATGTCGTCGGTGTTGGGCTTGAATGCCAGGCCCCACAAGGCGAAATTCCGGCCAGTCAGATCGTTGCCGTACTTGGCGGTGATCTTGTCCAGCAGCACTTCCTTCTGGCGCTCGTTAGCGGTCTCGACGGCATTCAGTATCCTCAGGTCGCTGCCGTATTCCTTGGCGGTGCGCTGCAGGGCCTGCACGTCCTTGGGGAAGCAGGAGCCGCCGTAGCCGCAACCGGCATAGAGAAAGTGGTAGCCGATACGCGGATCGGAGCCGATGCCATGGCGTACGTTCTCGATGTCCGCACCCATTTTCTCGGCCAGCAGCGCGAGTTCGTTCATGAACGAAATGCGCGTGGCAAGCATGGCGTTGGCGGCGTACTTGGTCAGTTCGGCGGACTTGATGTCCATCATGATCAGGCGTTCGTGGTTGCGCTGGAATGGCGCATACAGCGAACGCATCAACTGTATCGCGCGATCGTCGTCGGTGCCGACGACGATACGGTCGGGGCGCATGAAATCATCGACCGCGGCGCCTTCCTTGAGGAACTCCGGATTGGAAGCCACGCTGAATTCGATCTTGGAGGAGCGTTTGGCAAGCTCTTCCTGCACCGCAGCGCGCACCTTGTCGGCGGTTCCAACCGGTACCGTGGACTTGTCCACGATCACGGTGTATTCCTGCATGTTCTGGCCGATGGCGCGTGCCGCTGCCACCACATATTGCAGGTCGGCGGAACCATCTTCGTCCGGCGGAGTGCCGACGGCGATGAACTGGATCGCGCCATGTTTGGCACTCTCAGCCGGGTCGGTGGTAAAACGCAAGCGGCCTGCCGCCACGTTGCGCTTGACCATATCTTCCAGACCGGGCTCGTAAATCGGGATGCCGCCATTATTGAGGATGTTGATCTTGTTCACATCCACGTCCAGGCACAGCACGTCGTTGCCCACTTCCGCCAGGCAGGTGCCTGTCACCAAGCCGACATAGCCGGTGCCGATCACGCTTACTTTCATTGTTTCACTCCATTAATTTCAAGGTTGATTTGCTGTAAAACCTGCAGCGGATCGGCGGCTTTGGTAATGGGCCGGCCAATCACTAAATAATGCGAGCCGAGACGAATGGCTTCGGTCGGCGTGACGATGCGGGTCTGGTCATCCTGCGCGGCGTTGGCCGGGCGGATGCCGGGCGTCACCAGGCAAAAATCCGCGCCCAGTTCCTGTCGCAGCGACGAGGCTTCCTGCGCCGAACACACCACCCCGTCGAGACCGCTTGCCTGAGCCAGGCCGGCCAGGCGCAACACGGTTTCGCGGGGTTCCCCGGCGATGCCGAGTTCGTTCAGATCGTCGCGGCCCATGCTGGTCAGCACCGTCACCGCAATCAGTTTGGGACGGTGAGCCGCCCCCTCCAGCGCCTCGCGCGCCGCCTCCATCATGCGTCGGCCACCCAGGGCATGCACGTTCAACATCCACACCCCGAGCCGAGCCGCGGCCTTGCAGGCGGCAGCGACGGTGTTCGGGATGTCGTGGAATTTCAGGTCGAGGAACACTTCGAAGCCAAGCGCGTTGAGTTTTTCCACCAGCGCGGGGCCGGCAGCGGTAAACAGCTCCTTGCCGACCTTGAGGCGGCACGACGCGGGATCGAGTCTTTGCGCCAGCGCCAGCGCTTCCTGGCTAGAGGAGAAATCGAGGGCGACAATGATTCTGGGATTGGTCATATTCATTTCAGATTTTCAGGCTGGGCTTCTTGCCCTGCACTTCGGTTTCCTCGCTGCGGCGCGGCGGGTAGGTCTCCCATTTGCCGCATGCCGGGCAATGCCAGAAATACTGGCGCGCCCTGAACCCGCAATTATCGCATCGATATAGCGCCAGCCCGGCGGAATGCTGGTGGATCAGGTTGTGAACCAGTTGCAGATCCTGCCTGCGTTCAGCCGGAACCTCCAGCAACTGCGCCTCCAGCAACCGATCTAGGCCGCGCATGCTGGGATTGCGCCGCAGCTCGTCGCGCGCCAACTGGTAGGCGACCTGCGGCCCATCGGTTTCCAGCACGGCCTGGAAAATCACATTCAGCATATCCAGCGAACCGTAGCGCGCCAGGTAGCCGCGCAGC
>JAJFTF010000039.1 GCA_021373185.1 Betaproteobacteria bacterium
AAAACCCTAGGTTTTCCGCG
Organism: Betaproteobacteria bacterium; assembly: GCA_021373185.1. Lineage (GTDB taxonomy): Bacteria > Pseudomonadota > Gammaproteobacteria > Burkholderiales > Sulfuricellaceae > Sulfuricella. The sequence continues at coordinate 21 of JAJFTF010000039.1, forward strand.
CCTTTCGGCGCCTCTCCAATCTAGCACCTGCCTCGTTTATGTCAATCGGCCCGGTCTGCGCATCGAACCGCGCCGCTACGTTCTGCCCCGCTTTGTCGGCATGAACATACGTCTCCATGAACAGCTTGGCCGACTTCCAGCCACCTGCTTCCATGGCGTCCTTGATGTCGCTCCCCGCCTTCAATGCGTTCGTCGCGAACGAGTGCCGGCCAGCTGAATGCGTCGTCAGCGGCTCAATGCCAGCGCGCTTCGCCACCCGCTTCATTACCCTGTTGACCGACTTCGGATCGGTGTAGCCGAACACCGGCTCGTCATCCTTGAGGCCAAGCCCCGACATGCGACCGACCAGCTCGGCCGTAAGAATGCGCGGCGACCATTCCTCGGTCTTGGTCCATTCCAGCATCGCTACCCGCCTGCCTAGATCCACATGGTCGCCGGTCAACCGAACGGCCTCGCTGACCCTGGCGCCCGTATGGTGCATGAACAGGACGATGGCCGATAGGTGCGGCAGCTTGCTCTTGTCCGCCTCGGCCATGAACTTCTCCAGCCATGCCCGGTCGACGGCCTTGTGCTTGCGGCTCTTGGGCACATCGAACTGCTTGACCGTAATCGCCCCGCACCAGCCCATATCGTGGGCGTGCATGATGACGGCGCGGGCAGGGATGATCGCTTGCCGGTTCTTGGTCGCTGGCGCCTTCCCGGCATAGATAATGTTCGCCATGGCGCGCAGCTCGGCCGGCTTGATCGAGGCCACCAGCCGCCCCTTGAAGTGCTTGATGACTGGCGGCAGGAATCGCCGCTCGCCGCCCTGCTTCATGTAGGACGCGGCGGCCTCCTCGAATGTCCTTACGGCTTCTTCGCCATGCTGATGACGGTTCCATAGCCGGGTCTCGAGCGCGGCTTTAAGCTTGAGGGCGGTTTGCTCGTCGCGAGCCTTAAGGCTTCGTCGTATGCGCTGTCCGCCAATGGTTCCATCGACGTGATAGACCCCTTTGACGAGACGGAGGACGAGACCTTGCTGATGTGGCTTTGCTCGCATATTGCCTCCCTCAGGCGCGCAATGTGTTCTGGGTAGAACACTTTTTTGATGCCCCGGCTTTCGTAGTGTGGGAAGGTGCGCAGCACGTCCACGAGGAAGCGGCGGGAAACGCCAAGCAATGCCGCCGCGCCGTCCATGTCAACGGGCGTCATCTTCTCGGCCCATGTCGGTAGAGCTATCATCCCCACCATCCCCTCATCTTCCCCATCTCAAACACAAGGGTGGACACCAGTAGGATACCGAACACGATAGCCCCGCCTATGGCTGTGATCTCGCGGTTGGTCATGTTGCGCCATCCTCCAGTCCGTAGCGCTGCGCGTCAGCAATCCGCATCTTCACGGAACGCGGCGTGTGCGCTTCGAACAGATCGTTCGGCACCCACGCCTCTGCATAGTCGCTGGACAGCTTGGATTTCTCCAAGCCGGGAACGACGATTTGCAACGTCACCTTCTTCGGGACCATCTCACTTCCCCTCCTTGGCGAGAGCGGCGCGGCAGTACTGCAATGCCTTGAAGATGGCGACGTGCTGCCGGTCGCTGGTCTTGAAGTCGCGACGGCTAATACCGTCAGAGTTCTCCACCAGCCAAGTGTAGCGCTCAACCAACTCGGCCAGCCGTTCGTCGCTGACCCATTCCCCGGTGCCGCCGCAGTAGAGGCAAGCCGGATCGGGATCGTTCGGCCCGTCCATGCATTTGCAGTGCGTGCTCATGCGCGGTATTCCTCGCCCATGTCATCGAGTGTTCTGGGCTCGGTATCGACAAAGACTTTACCGGTGCCTTCGCACTCTGGGCAGATCACCTGCCGATAGTCAGGTTCGGTTGCACCGCTCGATGCTGGAAGCGGACCTTCGTCCCACTCGCCAGCGCCATCGCAGCACGGACATGGGACAAGAGCGTACTCATGATCCTGGCGCCCCGTCATTTGGTTGCCTCCACGTCCTTTGGGTGCATGAACTCACGGACATGGTGCCTTGCAAACCGCAGGCTCCCTGACGCTTGCAGAATGCGCCCTGACCGAGACGACGATGGGATCATGTCCGCAAACCGCTCCATC
>JAJFTF010000040.1 GCA_021373185.1 Betaproteobacteria bacterium
TCGCCGAAGCGCAGGCAGAAGTAAAAATCACCGGGGACTGGCCGCGTGTTTTCGTCAGCCGCGACGAAATGATGCGGCTGATCCAGAACCTGATCGGCAATGCGGTCAAATACCGCGTTGCCGGGCGCAAGCCGGAAATCACCGTGCGCAGCGAAACAATCGACCAAGAATGGCGTCTGAGTGTCGCCGACAACGGCGTCGGCATTCTCCCCAGCCAGATTCACCGGCTATTCCAGATGTTTCAGCGCCTGCAAACGCGCGCCGCCTACGAGGGTACCGGCATCGGGCTGGCGCTGTGCCGCAAGATCGCCGAGCATCACGGCGGGCGCATCGAAGCCGAATCCGCCGGGGAAGGTTTGGGCAGCCGCTTTTGTGTTCACCTGCCGATCCGGCGGGATGAGTCCGCCGGAGAATAACCATGATGAAAGCACCTGTGTCCCTTTTTTCGCCGGCATGTGGTTTAATCCGGGGCGATTTTTTTACAGGTGACCCTTGGTCATCTGTTGGAATGCATCAAGCTACTTAAATCAAGGAGCATCTCATGTGGAAAACATTTTTCACTTTGCTGTTTATCGCGGCACTCGCGGGTTGTCAGAAGCCATCGACGCCCAATGCAGAACAACAAGGCGCAGGATCATTGCAGAAAATTACTGTCGCTTATACCAACCAGCCACAAAGTACTCTCGTCCACGTCGCGCTGGCAAAGGGGTATTTCGCCGAGGAAGGACTCGATGCCCAGTCGTTAATGCACACCTATGGCAAGGCTGCGCTGCAATCGGTTCTCGAGAACAAGGCTGAATTTGCAACGGTTGCAGAGACTCCAGTCATGTTCAACGTCCTCAAGGGCGAGAAGATTTTTGTAATCGCCAACATAGAAGCAAGCAGTATGAACAACGCGATTGTGGCAAGAAAAAGTTCGGGGATTAATGCGCCCGGCGACCTGAAGGGAAAACGCATCGGATTCACGCCCGGCACCACATCCGATTTTTTCCTGGATTCGCTGTTGACGGCAAACGGTCTCACCCGGCAGGAAATTCAGCCTGTCGCCATGAAGCCCGAGGAAATGCAGGATGCCATCATGGCGAAGAGGGTCGATGCGGTTTCCACCTGGAATTATCCGCTGACGCAAATCAAGCGGCAGCTTGGATCTGACGGAACGATTCTTTATGATCGGGAAATTTATACCGAAACATTCAATATCGCCGCACAGCAGGATTTTGTCCAAAAAAACCCGGCGACGGTCAAACGCTTTCTCCGCGCCTTGATCAAGGCAGAGAATTTTGTGGCGAAGAATCCGGATGAAGCGCAAGCCATCATGTCCGCTGCAACGAAAATAGACAAAAGCCTCATCCACGAAGTCTGGAATTCTTTCAACTATCATGTCGTGCTCGACCAGACACTCCTGATCACCCTGGAAGACGAAGCCAGGTGGGCGATGAAAAACAAGTTGACTGACCGGACCGTCATGCCCGACTACCTGAGCTTCATTCATCTCGATAGCCTCAGGGAAATCAAACCGGAAGCGATCAAGATGAACCGGTAGGCCATATATGCGCATCACTACCCGATTAAGGATCATTTCGACAGCTACGATAGCCGCTCTCGTCGTGTTGGCGCCGGTTCTCATCTGGTCATTTATCGAATTTGAGAGCGCAAAGAAAGACTACGCTCTTGCAGAAGCGATCAAGGTTAATTTTTTCGAGCGCACCTCATTCAGGGATCAGTATTTCCTGTATCGCGAAGACCGCGCGCGGGTACTGTGGGAGAAAAACAGGGAAATGGCCGACCGCCTGTTACTCCAGGCCAAGGCCCAATTCCATATCGAAGACCAGCAGGATTTGGAACGGCTGCGCAAAAATATCGAAGACAGCGCGATTATTTTCCAGCGCATCGTCAACAACAATGAAGTATTGAGAGCCGCCACCGGCAACCGCCATGTTTATGAAGAACTCGACAAAAGGCTTTTCAGCCAGTTGTTACTGAAGGCTATAACTGTCCGCGATACCTCGACTGCCTTGCAGGATACAAGCGCACGGCGCGTTGAGCAGGCTTACAAACACCTGACCATCATTATGGGTTTGTTCGCGGTCATGCTGGCGTTTGCCACCATTCTGATCTCGGGACAGATCGGCAGGCTAATCCGCAAGCGCTTGGCTCCGCTGCACGATGGCGCAATAATTGTTGCAGACGGCAATCTGGATTACCGGATTCAGTGCGACGGTACTGATGAATTTGCCGAACTTGCCCGGTCCATCAACGCCATGACGGGCAAACTTCAAACTTTTACCGGGCAGCTCGAGGCGGAAATCGCCGAACGCAAGCAGGCCGCGGACGCACTGGCACGTAGCCGCGCCGAGCTGCAGCGCTTTGCCGAAATTTCAGCGCATCATTTGCAGGAACCTGCCCGCCGCATAGCCAGCTACGCGGAGCGCCTGAGCGCGCAACTGGCCGGACGGCTGGAGGATGCCCAGACCAATTTGTCTCTCGTATACATTGGACAGCAGGCGCGTCGCCAGCAAAATTTGCTGCACGATATCGAGCGCTACCTGGCGGCTAGCCAGCCGCGTGGCGAGCTTAAGGATATTGACACCCAACGGGCAGTTGCGGAAATACTGGAGAGCATGGCTGGGCGCATCGGCGAGGCGGGCGCCGAAATCACGTTAAACGACTTGCCGGCGGCGCATATCGATGCGCCACGGTTGAAAGACTTGTTTACGGTGGCACTGGATAATGCCTTCAATTTTGGCGGCAGTGAGCGGCCCTTGCGTATTATCATCGCGGGTGAACGTCAGGGGGATTACGTGCGCTATAGCATCAGCGATAATGGGCCGGGGGTGGAAGCGGAATATCGCGAGCGGGTGTTCCGCGTTTTCGAGCGGCTGACGGCGACAAGCGAAGGAACGGGCATCGGTCTCGCTATCCTGCGTCGCGTGGCGGAAAGCACGGGTGGACGCGCCTGGATCGAAGAAACGCCGGGTGGCGGTTGCCGCGTATTATTTGAAGTACCTGCGGGAGAACTCTCTTGAAAACGACAATTCAACCTTTCATTATCCTGCTGGCTGAAGACGAGCCGGCAGATGCCAATCTGGTCAAGTTGGCCATTTCCGAAAACCGCATCCTGGCGGACCTGCACACGGTCGTCGATGGCCGCGAAGCATTTGAGTTTCTGCGCCGCCAGGGGCCGCGCTTTGCCGATGCGCCACGTCCCAACCTGATTTTGCTCGACCTCAACATGCCGCGCATGGATGGACGGGAATTTCTTGCTGCGATCAAGCAGGATACAGCCCTGAAAGACATTCCGGTGGTGGTGCTGACCACCTCGGATGTCGAGCGCGACATCGTGGCTTCCTATCATCTCGGCGCCTCCGGCTATGTCACCAAGCCGGTGGATATCAACCAATTTATTGATGCTGTCCGCCAACTTGGCGATTACTGGTTTTCCCTGGTGCGCCTGCCCCAGCAGTCATGAACTCGCAACGCAACTTGTGTCTCCTGGCGGTGGTTGACGATCCCGGAGAAGCCGGCCAGTTGCAACTGGCTGTGCAGCAGATCGGCTTTGCCGTGAAATTGTACGTTGCCAGCGACTATCTTGAAGCGCTCCAGTTTCTGCACCAGCAAGGCGAGCGCTTCCAGTGTGCACCCCGTCCGGATCTGATTTTGCTGGACATCAAGATGTCTGGCCAGGAATATCTGGCGTTTCTTGTTACCGCCAAGCAGGACGAGCATTTGCGTGCTATTCCGGTGGTGATCATGGCTACCTCCGAACTCGAAGCCGATGTGCGCGCCGCCTACCATCATGGCGCGGCAGGCTATGTGCTCAAGCCGGCGGACATCAATGAATTCGCGGGCACTATCAATAAACTTGGCCAATATTGGTTTGAACGGATAAGATTGCCGGAAAATTGCAGCATCTGCACCGATGTAGCAAGGGCAATCAACGAGTAAAACCCAATGAATAAAACTTTTCAGCATGCAGAGACCATCCTGGTCGTCGAAGACGACCCTGGTGATTTCGGCTTGATTCGGGCGTTGATTCGTCTGGCCCATCATGTGCAGAGCGATGACGAGGAGCCAGTGATCTGGGCGCAAACGCTGGTCGATGGCCTAACCAAAGCCGGGCAGCAGCAACCCGATGTCGTGCTGCTGGATCTGTCGCTACCCGACTCGTCGGGGGTCGCCACGGTACGGTCGATGCGTACCGCCCTGCCCGATGTGCCTATCGTGGTGCTTACCGGACATGACGACAGTTGGCTTTCCATTGCCGCGCTGGAAGCCGGAGCACAGGATTATCTGGTCAAGGGCCAATTCGATGTCGATGCGCTGAAACGCGCGGTGCGTAACGCGCGGGTGCGCGGGGCGCTCGAATCGCGTCTGCGGCTGCTCAATGAAACGCTGGAACAGCGTGTTCAGGAAGAACTGGCAAAGAACCGCGAGAAAGACCTCGTGCTGATCCAGCAGTCCCGCCTGGCCACCATGGGCGAGGTGCTGCACAACATCGCTCATCAGTGGCGTCAGCCGCTCAACGCACTGGCCGTGCTCCAGGCCAACATCAAGGACGCCTTCGAATACGGCGAGTTGACTCGGGAATCCATCGTTAAATACACCGAAGATGGCGAGCGCTACATTCAGAAGATGTCGAAAACCATTGACGATTTCCGCAATTTTTTCCAGTCCGCCGAAAAATCCACCCGCTTCAATTTGGTGGAATCGGTGCGTCAGGCTTTGAGCATCATGGACGCCAGTTTCGAGGTCGGCAAAATTGCCATCGCGGTGGAAACGCCCGTGGATGTTTTTGTCGAAGGGATGTTCAACGAATTGTCCCATGCGTTGCTCAATGTGCTGGTCAATGCCAGAGACGCTATCAAGGCGAAGGGGAGACCTGACGGGGTCATCCTCATCTGGCTGGCGCATGAGGACAACATGGGGATAATTCGAATTCGCGATAATGGCGGCGGCATTCCTGAGAAAGCCCTCTCCAAGGTGTTCGATCCCTATTTCACCACGAAGGAAAATGGCACGGGCATCGGCCTTTACATGACCCGGATGATTCTGGAACACATGCATGGCCGCATTGAGGCGCGCAACGTCGAGGACGGCGCGGAGATTGCGATCTTCGTTCCGGCGGTATCCCCACCTACATCATAGCCAGGCACAGCGGTGGCTTTTGATCGAATATCGTCACGACACATCGAGAAAATCAATCTTTACCACTCCCGTTGCTGCAATGTGATGGGGCAGGTTATCTAAATATGCCATCCATCGCGCTCTTGCCAGGTAAATTCATGGCCTTTTTGTTGCGCCAATCGGGCCGCCGTTTTGGCTTTCGTCAGCAACTTTTCTGGTACATCGGCATCTTTGCCATTACCGTGCTGCTTATCGTCGGGGCCACGCTCAGTTGGGTTGCCTATGATGAGTTTCAGCAGGCGCAGGAGTCCGAATACCGGTTGCTCGAAGCCCATGCTCGCAATGCTGACGTACAAATTACCAAGGCATTGGATAAAATCGGCCACTCACTCAATCAGATTGCCGAAGCGCGATTGGCCGACCGCTCGCTTCAGGGCAGGACGTTCGCCGCTGAGTTCGCCCGACAGAGGAAAGCCATTCCTGAACTTGGCACGCTGTTGGTGACCGATGCTGCCGGGCGCATTCATACCGCCACCGATGCGGCGATAGTCGGGCGCGATATTTCCCATGAGCCCTATTTTGCTGCTTTCCTCAAGCCTGGGCAGACCTCCAAACTGTTCATGTCTCGCCCGGATAAGCATCTTCTCGGCACTACCGCAGTGGTCTTCACGCTGCCCATTGTCGGTGCCGACCGCCAATTTCTTGGCGTGGTGGGTGTCACCATCGGCTTCCGGTTTTTTCCTGGCATATTGCAGGCAATCAACCCGGATGATTCCGCCAGCATGTCTGTCATCTTCAATCATGACGGCGATCTCGTGTACCGACGCAGCGATTCGGAGAAATTTTTCGGCAACAACATCGTCAAGGTCAGTTCGGTATTTAGAGAGCATTACCACTTGGGCAGGCAGGTGACGCGCCATATCGGCCCCTCTGCCCACGATGGCAAGACCCGGCTATTTCTTGTGCGGGATGTGGGCGACACGGGCCTCGGCCTGATTCTTTCCCGGCAGCTCGATGAAGTTCTCGCCAAGTGGCAACGCGATGTCATTATCTATGCGCTGATTTTTCTGTTCACCATCGTGGTGGCGGTCTCAATTGTTATCGTTGCTGTGCGCCACAAGAAGCTGGGAGAGGATCTTGTGGCGGCAAAGCTCCGGGCGGAAGAGGCCAATCTCGCCAAGTCAAAATTTCTTGCCGCTGCCAGCCATGACCTGCGCCAGCCAATTCATGCTCAAGGCTTGTTTTTAAGTGTGCTTGCGCGCACGGAATTGACTACGCATCAACGCGAGATACTTGCTGGCGCCAATGCTGCTGCCAAAGCTTCCAGCGAAATGCTCAATACGTTGCTCGATTATTCGCGTATTGAGGCGGGTGTGATCCAATCACAACCGGAGCCGTTCCCCTTGCAGCCTTTGCTGAACAAACTGGAAAAGGAATTCGCCTCTCAAGCCGAGATAAAAAAGTTGGCGTACCGTTCGCGCAAGACAGATCTGGCTGTGCAGTCTGACCCAATGCTGGTGGAGTTGATTTTGCGTAATCTGATCTCCAATGCGATCCGTTATACCAGGAGCGGCGGGCTGCTGGTGGCATGTCGCAAGCGAGGCGATCGAGCCGTGCTGGAGGTATGGGACACCGGTATCGGTATTGCCCCGGCTCATCAGCAAGACGTATTTCGCGAATTCCACCAGTTGGGCAATCCCGAACGGGACAGGCACAATGGCTTGGGTTTGGGGTTGGCAATTGCCGAGAGATTGGCGCGCACACTGGGACACGCACTGTCGCTGACTTCCACGCTGCATCGCGGCAGCGTGTTCAGACTGACCTTGCCCATCGCCACCGCAGAGTTACCGCTGGAGCGGGGGGCTTTCGAACATGGCAAAATACCGTTCAATGTGCGCGTGCTGGTGATCGACGACGATGCCATCGTGCGTGCCAGCATGCACCTTATGCTGCGCGGTTGGGGCTGTGAGTGTGATATGGCGGAATCTATCGAAGAAGCGCTCGAACTTGCGCGTGTTCGCGCCCCTGACCTGGTCATCAGCGATTATCGTCTGCGCGAGCAGCGCACCGGGCTGGAGGCAATCGTTGCCTTGCGCGTATTGCTGGGGAGCCGCTTGCCGGCCATGCTGATTACCGGCGATACCGCGCCGGATCGACTGCGCGAAGCGCAAGGCAGCGGCATACTGCTGCTGCACAAACCCGTAACGCCTGAACTGTTACATCGTGGATTGGTGATAGCGCTGGAAGAACTTCGTCATTGATTTTGCCTGTTAATCATCGAGGATGCTGCCATCTTCTGCCTGGCAGATAATCCGCCGCGACTAATCCGGCAATTTATCGCGCAGCGCGTTACGATCAAACCACCATGAGTCGCCGACGATGGCATTCACCACCTGGCTCAGCCGGGGCAGGAATACCTGCGGATCGCGCAGGCCCAGCTTGTCCATCCACGCATCGAGCGCTTGTTGATCCTGCACGTTGCTGTGGCGTGCGGCAACACGGGCGATGAGGTTGTTGGCCAGCAGGCTCCAGTCACCGTGTTTTTCATCGTCGGCGCGCAGGTCGATCACATAGCGGATCGTCACGGCGGCAAGCGCTGCGCCATCCGAATGGCTGGGCGTTTCGGTGATCACATGGTCAAGCATGGCATAAGTGAGTTCCGGTGCGACCGGGAAGGTCACCGCCAGCCAGACGCCCATGCCCAGCGCGGGAATCGAAGCGGCTTGTTCGGTCTGGTAAAGCACGTTGCACGCTTCCACGGCATCCTGCCAGGATTCGTTTGCCAGCGCGGTATCGAACGCCGAACGCGCCAGACTCCAGGCTTCTTCCTTGCGCTCCAGAAACACCAGAATTTCGGCGACATCCAGTTGCAAGCGGGCGCGTTCCATCGGATCGGTGCCTGAGCAGTTCTTCAATTGGAGTTTTTTCCCGCTCAACTTTTGCTCGAATTCGATTTTTTCGGCATCGGTCAGGCCGTCTTGCAGCTCGGCCATATAGGCGTAGGGATCCGAATCTGGATGGCTTTCAGTCATGCTGGTGTTTGCTGGTCGTGATGGGGAAAGCGTTATTTTAAGGCATTTTCCAAGTCTGGTTGCACTGTTGGCGCAGAGATCAGGCGAATACGTCCAAAAGGCTGCCCACGCCGCCATTCGCTGGTCTCGGCGCTGCTGCCGGATTGATTGCGGTTGTCGGCACAACCGTAACTGAGGGTGCGTCCGATTTTGCAGTGACGGATTTTTCCAGGCGAACCTTGATCTCGCTGATTCTGTTCGTCAGTGTTTGAATGATATCTTTGCCTTCGGGGGTTTTGGCAGAGCTGCAATGGGTCCAATCCGACAATTGTCTCTCGCACTGGACAAGCTGGGCTTCAAGGACGGCGGTTGAAGCGCCGGCGCTTGGGGCATTGCCGTATGAAATCGATCCGACGGCATTCAGCATTTCAATAACCGTGAGCCTATGTGGCTGGCGTTCCCGCCTCTTGGTGAGGCGGGAGGCGGGCCTTATTTCTTTGGCTCCATCGACATGCTGCCGCCATGTTCCATTTTTCCGCCTTGCTCCATCTTGTCGCCTTTCTTTTTCATTTTATTTGGCGCGGCTTTCATCATGGCCCCTTCTTTTTTCATGGCATCCTTGCCCATGTCGTCTTTGCTCATGGCGCTCTTTTCCATTGCGCTGCTTTTGTCCATCGGTTCCATGGCAAGCGCGAGGCTGGTTGCACACATCAGGCTGATCGAGAGTAATGCGGAAGAAATTTTGTTCATTTGAATCTCCTTGGATAATGAAAAGTGGCATCATTGCAATATGCTTTGATGTCGAAAGGTAAATATCACCGGGCAATTCTTACGGTCGTTGCTGCCCTGTGTGCTGGCTTATTCGAACAGGATTTAAAAAAGGTTACATCGAAAGCTCAAGGAACCATGTCGGCGGAAAAGACGGAACATTTTGAAGCGCTGATGAGGCAGGCCCAAGGCGGAGACAAACGCGCCTATGCGGATTTGCTGCGGGAAACTGCGCGCTTTCTCCGCCCGTTTCTGGCCAAACACCTCAATTTCAGCGCCGAGGTGGATGACGTATTGCAGGAGATTCTGCTTTCCATCCACAAGGCGCGCCACACCTACGATGGCAACCGGCCATACAAGCCATGGGTTTATGCTATCGCCAAATTTCGCCTGCAGGATCATTTGCGGGCGCATTATGCCGACCACTTGCGGCATGCCGTTGAATTGTCCGAAGTGGAAAATGATTTGCAGGAAAATGTAACCCAATCCGGCATGACTTACGAATCTATCAGCGGGGAAGTCGAAAAACTGCCGCCCAGACAGGCTGAAATTCTGCGGATGATGCATCAGGAAGGATATACCGCAAAAGAAGTGGCCGAGAAGGTCGGGATGAACGAGTCCGCGGTGAAAGTTGCGGCGCATCGCGCTTACAAGATTTTGAGAGAGAAACTGGAAAGATAATGGTCAATATCGAAGAACTGGTTGAATCGCTGGCCGAGGGTGCCGCAACCGTGCAGCCTGCCCCGCATCCATTCGTGCTGGCGGCAAAATGGCTGGCCGTTGCGGCGGCTTATGTCGGCGTATCGCTGGCGATTTCCGGCTTGCGTCCGGGTCTGATGGCCGCGGTCGGCGATCCATGGTTTCTGGCGGAAATCATTTTGCTTGCCGGCATATTGGCAGCCACTTCCTTGAGCGCCGCTTTGCTGGCGTTTCCCGATCTGCACCAGAAACGCCGTGCCGCTTTTTCTCCGGCGGTAATTCTGGTGTTGTTCGCGCTGATCGTGATTTTTTCCTGGCAGGCGGATTCACCGCCTGCGCCGCTACCCGAGCATAGCTATCAGTGCACCGTCAGCATCGCCTTGTTCGCCCTGTTGCCTGCGGTCTGGATGATTTATGGCATGCGAAAATTTGCCAGTACGCATTACCGTCTGGCGGGCAGCATCGCGCTGCTGTATGCCTTCAGTATCGGAGCGTTGTGGCTCAGGCTGCACGAACAGAACGACTCGCTTCTCCACGTCATCCAGTGGCATTACCTGCCGATGATCGGTTTCGGAATCCTCGGCCTGTGGCTGGGGAAAGTCCTGTTGAAATGGTAGCGGGTTCGCTGCCGTTTTATTCAAGCTAGGCAGGTCGCCAGCATTTTTCCAACCGCAACCGGGTCGCGCTCGACACGCAATGTCCGGTGCAGGGCTTCCGCTTCCGGGTAGGCGCTACGCATCATTCCCAGCCATTGCTTGAGCCGCCCCGGCGCGTGCCGCGCATCCATCCTGGCGAGTAGCTGGTCATAGAAGTCGGCGATCCAGGGCAGCAGTTCCGGCCAAGGCATGGCCTCACTTCCGGTCTTGATGCGTCGCATCAGATCCGGGCGGGCGATGGCGCCGCGCCCGATCATCACATCGCTGCAGCCGCTGACCTGGCGGATATTTTCCCAATCCTGCGGCGTCCACACTTCGCCGTTGGCCACCACCGGCAGCTTCACCGTTTCGCGGATATGCGCAAGCCACTCCCAGCGTGCAGGCGGGCGGTAACGGTCGGCTCGGGTGCGGGCGTGGACGGTGATCTCGTCGGCGCCGCCCGCTTCGATGGCGCGGGCGCAATCCAGCGTCAGCGAGGTATCTTCCAGGCCGAGGCGCATCTTGGCGGTGACGGGAATATGTGCCGGCACGGCGCGGCGAGCGGCGGCGACGATGGCGCGGATTCGTTCCGGGTATTGCAGCAGAACCGCGCCGCCGCCGTGAAGATTGACCGTGGGGGCGGGGCAGCCGAAGTTGAGATCGATGCCCGGCGCGCCCAGGCCGGCGATGAATGCGGCATTCTCGGCGAGGCAGACCGGGTCGCTCCCCAGCAGTTGCACCCGCACCGGCACCCCGGCGCGCGTGCAACCGCCGCTGGCCAATTCCGGCACGGTGCGCAGCAGCCTTTTCTCGCTGAGCAAATGGTTGGTGACCCGCACGAACTCGGCCACGCACAAGTCGATGCCGCCCAGGTGCGTCAGGATGTCGCGCAGGCTAGGGTCGGCAAGGCCCTCCATCGGGGCGAGAATCAGGCGCATGGTTTGTTTGGCGGTTGTGGGGCGCTTATTTTAGAGGAATTGTGAACGGGTTGCAGGAAGGGTTTGAACTAACCATCAAAGCTATAAATCAGTAGCAATTACCGACTCAAACCGACCTGTTGCGGTCACCTGAAGGCTGGTGCTGCAACGACCGCTCCTCGGCCAAAACCGCCGCTCACAGCTCATCTGATTCCATTTGCTGCGAACGTCTGCTTATTGAACGTTGTCTTGCCATGCCTACACCACCGCCCACGCTGCCGACAGCAACTCCGCCTGAGCCAACACCGTCTTGGTCGCTTCATCCTGCAAGTCTGGCGGGTAGCCGTATTTTTTGAGGATGCGTTTCACCATCACTTTGATTCTGGCGCGTGCGCTTTCACGAACGGCCCAGTCGATGGTCACGTTCTTGCGCACTTGGGTTACGAGTTCTGCTGCGATAACCTTTAACTCATCATTACCCATTGCCTTGACTGCACTTTCGTTGGCAGCTAGCGCATCGTAGAAAGCGATTTCGTCTTCGTTCAAGCCAAGATTCTCGCCACGCTTCGTTGCGGCATCCATCTCCTTCGCCAGCTTGATCAGTTCCTCGATCACCTCTTGTGTCGCAATAGCGCGGTTATGGTAGGCGTTGAGCGTGCTCTTCAGCATCTCTGAAAATGCGCGGCTCTGCACAAGGTTACGCACCGAGCGCTGCTTGATTTCGTCCTTGAGCAATTTCGCCAACAACTCGGCGGCGACGTTCTTGTGTTTCAATCCGCGCACTTCGGCGAGGAATTGATCGGAGAGAATGCTGATGTCCGGTTTTTTCAATCCGGCAGCGGTGAAAACATCGATGATGCCTTCGTCGGCCATGATCGCCTTGGAGACGAGCTGGCGAACTGCGGCGTCAATTTCTTCCGGCGGACGTTGCGTGCCGGAAGTCTTCGCGAGCTGCGCCTTGATCGCCTGGAAGAACGCGATATCGTCGCGCAACTCGATAGCCTCATCCGTTGCTGCGCACAGCGCGAATACGCGCGAGAGGTCGGTCACCACCTGCACGAAACGCTGCTTGCCGTCTTCCTGCTGCAACACATGCTCCTGCCCGGCGGGAATCAAGCCGAGGCGTTCTGCGGGAGTGCCCGTCATCCACTTGTCCCAGTTGAAGCCGTGCAGGATGGCGCAGGCGACCTCGTGCTTTTCCTGCATCATCGCGATGGCTTGCGCGGTGTCGATGCTCGGGCTGCCTTGACCGCCGCTTTCGGTGTAAATGGAGAGCGCGTGTTTCAGTTGATCGGCAAGGCCGAGGTAATCCACCACCAAGCCGCCGGGTTTGTCGCGGAATACGCGGTTCACGCGGGCGATGGCCTGCATCAGGCCGTGGCTGCGCATCGGCTTGTCGGCATACATCGTGTGCAGGCACGGTGCGTCAAAGCCGGTCAGCCACATATCGCGCACGATCACGATGCGGAACGGGTCAAGGCTATCCTTGAAGCGCGTCGCCAATTCGCGGCGACGCAGTTTGTTGCGGATGTGCGGCTGCCAGTCTGGGCCATCGTCGGCGCTGCCGGTCATCACAATCTTTGCGACGCACTTCTGCTTCTTTTCTGCTTCGATGTCGTCATCCTTGGCGCTCGCCCAATCGGGCCGCAGCTTGATGATGGCGTTGTAAAGATCAACGCATATGCGGCGGCTCATGCACACCACCATCGCCTTGCCGTCCATCGCTTCGAGGCGGCGCTCGTAGTGCTGCACCAGGTCTGCAGCGACCAGCGCAATGCGCTTTGGATCACCGACCAGAGCTTCCAGCGCGGCCCATTTTGTCTTGAGCTTCTGCTTTTTGGCGTCTTCTTCGCCCTCGGTGATCTCATCGAACTCTTCGTCGATTTCCGGCAACGCGGCCTGATTCAGCGACAGTTTGGAAATGCGGCTCTCGTAATAAATCGGCACCGTCGCCTTGTCCGCCACCGCGCGCTGGATGTCATAGATGCTGATGTAGTCGCCGAAGATCGCCCGCGTGTTGGCGTCGTTCTTCTCGATGGGCGTACCGGTGAAACCGATGAACGAGGCATTCGGCAGCGCATCGCGCAAGTTGCGGGCGAGGCCGTCGATCAAATCATACTGGCTGCGGTGCGCTTCGTCGGCGATGACCACGATGTTCCGGCGCGGCGAAAGCTCCTGCATCTTCTCGCCCTTTTCGGGCATGAATTTTTGAATCGTGGTGAACACCACGCCGCCGCTGGCTACTTGCAGCAACTCGCGCAAGCGTTCGCGGCTATCGGCCTGCACCGGCATCTGGCGCAGTAGTTCGTGGCAGCGCTGGAACTGGCCGAAGAGCTGGTCGTCCAGATCGTTGCGGTCGGTCAGCACCACCAGCGTCGGGTTCTGCATCGCCGGATGGCGCACCACGCGGGCGGCATAGAACAGCATTGAAAAACTCTTGCCCGAACCCTGCGTGTGCCACACCACCCCCGCGCGCCGGTCGCCCGGCTTGCCGCCGTGCATCCTGCCCGCCCAGTAGTGGCCTTGATCCTGGCGCAGCAGATTTTCATCCGCCATGCCACTCGCGCGCACCGTTTCTTCCACGGCAGCATTCACGGCATGGAACTGGTGATAACCCGCGATGATCTTGTTCAACCGGTCGCTGTCCGTGTCTTCCTCAAACACGATGAAATGCTGGAGCAGGTCGAGGAAGCGCTTCGGCTCGAACACCCCGCGCACCAACACCTCCAGTTCCAGTGCCGTCTTCGGCGCATCACCCTCGCCGTCTATGGTGCGCCACACTTTGAACCATTCCTGGTTGGCCGTCAGCGAGCCGATGCGCGCGTTCGTGCCGTCGGACACCACCAGCACCTCGTTGTAGTTAAACAGGCTGCCGATCTGCTGCTTGTAGGTTTGCAGTTGATTGAACGCCGACCAGATCGTCGCATTCTCATCCGCCGCGTTCTTCAGCTCGATCACCGCCAGCGGCAAGCCGTTGACGAAAATTATGATGTCAGGCCGCCGGTTGTTTTGGCCTTCGACCACCGTGAACTGGTTAACCGCCAGCCAGTCGTTGTTGCCGGCGTTATCGAAATCCACCAGCCGCGCATGATCGCCCGCGATACTGCCATCCGCGCGCCGGTATTCCACCGGCACACCATCGCGCAGCATGGCGTGAAAGCTCCGATTGGTCTGTGTGGGCGACGGAGTGCCGACGCGCAACACCTTGCGCAGCGCATCCTCGCGCGCCTCTTCCGGCATCGCCGGATTCAAGCGCCAGATCGCCTCACGCAAGCGCCCAGCCAGCACCACATCGGCAAACGAATCCCGCTCCGCCGCCGGTTCGCCAGGGGCCATGTGCGGCCCGTGGCCGATGGCATAGCCCAGTTCCCCGAACCAGGTCAGGGCGGCATCTTCGACGATGGATTCGTTGAGAGTAAGCTTCATCGGTACGCCCCCGAATTATCCGTGCAATGTTTGCGGACGGCCACGAGCCAAGAGTCGTACCAGTACCAAGTTTTGGCGACCTGGACGCCATACCCATTTGCCGGGTTTTTTGCTTCGCAACTTTTCCAAAAATCGGTGTGTTGCGCCATCCCGAATTTTGGAAAACCCTCAGCCTTGACCTTTGACACTATCTGCGATGGAAGCCATTTTTGACGTTCGGTCTCTCGGATCACTGTGTAAGTGGCGTTGATACTCTTGGCAAGTTCAGAATCGGCTTTAACGAAGGTGATGACTTGATCTGCCTGATTCGGATGGTTCGCGGTCTTCGGCACGAAGATCACGCGGTAAGCAAACTTCTCACTCGCAAACTCTTCAGACGTCAGCGCACCGTCGAATCCCTCAATGTACTTTTTGATGTAGCCCGGCAACCCCGTTTGTTGCTCAAGCGTATCGACCTGCTCCTGGCTGAGAGACGAGAATTGCAGGCTAACCGCGAGGTGCTTGGCGATGCCGTACCCTTCGCCGAACAGCGATGCGGCTGCATGGTGATAGTTGATGCAGCAAGCCTGAAAGCGGGCACTCAGGAGGTCGTCGATCCGTGTTGTCATTTGATGCTCGATCTCGTGCCGAAGACCGATTAGAAACTTTAGGTTCTGAACTACTTCACGCTCAAGGGGGCACTCCTCCTCGTTCAGGCACCTCTCCAGCTCCCAATGCTTGAAGGCGCCGTTCTTGGTGCGGTCGTACTGTTTTCTCTTCGATCCTTGAGTGAAGTACCGGTAATCAATCTTCTTGGCGCGGTAATGCGCATGGAGGAGATATGTCCACGCGATGTTCATCAGGACAATATAGGTTTCAGACTTGAACGTTACATTCGGATTATTGAAAATCTGAACTGCCGCAAGCGCAGCTTCGCGAGATTTATTCAGCAGTTCTTCCTTGACGGAGAATACTCGGCGAACGCGCTTGGCGGTGCTCATGTGGTTTCTTCCGCGATGCGCTCAGCCACACTCAACTCCCCGCTCAGCATCTTGGGCAGTAGCGTATCGCGCAGGGTGGCGAGGGTGCATGATTGAAGGTCGTTCTCGGCGATGCGTTTGAGCAGTGGTTGAACTGCTGATCCAAACGCTTTCTGGAGTTGGGGGGGCGGCGTAACTAATAGCAGTCCGCCCAGTCTTGTGCGGCTTAACTCAGTTTGCCCTGTTGAGCCTTCACCAAGCTCCTCAATGTCATTTTCACGGAGCATGAGGGCAATGCCGAGAAAAATGGCATCTACTTCATTAGCTGCACGGACTACCGTTAGGTGAGAATCGACGATTGCCTCTCCGGAAAGATGCATGACTTGGGCTACACGACCAAGCGTCCCAACACCTGTAGAGTTTACAAGAATGTCGAACAACTGAAGAGTCCGTCCCTCTATCGTTTTCTTCAAAGGATCGTGTTGTCGTGCCTTAGAGAAGTCCACGCGATGATCACGCACACATTTTTGGTTCAAAACGCAGACTCCGCCAGCATCTATATATGCAGGGCCGATTCCACGACTCAGATAGCTTGTGAGCTCATGCAAAGCAACAACACGCCATCCCTGCGGGATATGGCCGAGCGTTGATTCTTGGAAGTGGGCAGGGAAAAGCGCGGCGGTGGCTGCGTCGAGGCTAGCGGGTTTGCGGCCATCGAGTTTGGCGCGGACGGGGTCGAAATCCACGAACCAACTTTGGAACAGCACCCGCGCCATCGCCTCCAGCGTCGCATTCATGCGCCGGTTCAACTCGATCTTGTCATCCAGCGTGCCGAGGATGCGCGCAATGGCTTTTTGTTTAACTAGGGGTGGAGCAATAGTGGGTACAACCTTGAGCCCCCCTTGTGTCATCAATGGTTGAGCACTCCCTATTGCTGTCCGACGAAGCTCGAGTGAGCCGAGCAGGTAATAAAGGAAGCGCACATTGGTTTGATCTTTACCTGTTGCAATTATCGCGTTATCAGTCACCCATGCTGGCTCATCGACATGGTGTACTGAACCGCAATAAGCACCTACACGTCCAATAACAACAAGAGGTTCTTTGGTCAGCACCTCGTTGGTTCGAGCTATTTGACCATTTGATCCGAAAACGGGGTGTTGCCCGAATGGCAAATACTTATCTGGAGAAAGTGCCTTGCCATTTCGAAATTCGGCGATGTCACCGAGCGTGCATTCTTTGAATCCGCTACCCGACATACCTAACCCTACTTCCTGTTGCTTAGCTTCCTGCAAGACAACATATTCTTTGCGAATGATCTCGTGAAAGCGCTCAGGCACTTCGTCCCAGACATGGAAATCCACAAGAAAAGGAAGATCGCTTTCGGCAAGTGCTTCTTTGAGTTCTGATACGAGAGGGCTTTGCGCAGGTGTAGTGAAGGCGACGAGATCGAGGTCGGAGTTGGGGCGTGCAGTCCACTTCACGCGTGAACCATAGGCCCATACCTCGACGCCGGGAATGAACTGGCGCAACAGCACGAGCAACGTTTTTCGCTGCTCCTTCGTGATGTCTATCGCGGCGGTCATTCCCAAGTGGTTCCAGTCATCGTCTGGTAGAGGCCAATAGCATCGTCGATGAAGTCGCCAACGACGGAGAGTGTTTCCTCCGCCTTGTCTCCGCTATAGTCATGTGCGGTGCTGGTTCTGGCATCCGCATATATCAGCCACTGCTCGACGGAGGAGGCGAACAGATCGTTCTGTCCGGCCAGTTTCAGCAGCGGCTTGGGGCTGTTGGGGACATCCGCCAAACCGATTTCATCGATGAGGTAACGCTTGAGGTCTTTCCACAGGGTATCGTAGCAGGTTTCAAAGCGATGGATGACGGATTCGGCGATAGCCTCGCGGTCTATGTCGGTGAGCTCTGGTCTATCCTGCGCCAGTTGGTAATTGGCAAATTGCTGCTCCAGATGCTTGAGCGATTTTTGGAGTTTGTCGTAGTCGATCATGGCTCATTTCCCCTGCTTCGTTATTTCGTAGCCCAAGCCTTTCAGATTTTTCATTATGGCTTTTTCCAGCTTCTCGGATGCGTCGAACTGCTCGCTCAGTTCGGCGACCAGGCGCGCCATTTTTTCCTCGAAGGGTTCGCCATCGTCCTCGACCTCTTCGGTGCCAACGTAACGGCCCGGCGTGAGGACGTAGCCGTGCTGTTTGATCAGATCGAGGTCGGCGGATTTGCAGAAGCCGGGGATGTCTTGATACCCCTCTGTTAATAGATCGCCGCGCCAAGCATGGTAGGTGCTGGCGATCTTGGCGATGTCGGCATCGGTCAATTCGCGATGCACACGATCAACCAACGTGCCGAGTTTGCGGGCGTCAATGAACAGCGTCTGTTTGCGCCGGTCGCGGCGTTTGCCGTCGTTTTTGTTTTTCGTGAGGAACCACAGGCAGACGGGAATTTGCGTGGAGTAGAAAAGCTGGCCGGGCAGCGCGACCATGCAGTCCACCAGGTCGGCCTCGATGATGGCTTTGCGGATATCGCCTTCGCCGGATTGGTTGGAGGACATGCTGCCGTTGGCGAGGACGAAACCGGCGTAGCCATCGGGCGCGAGATGGTGGATGAAGTGCTGCACCCAGGCGAAGTTGGCGTTGCCCTTGGGCGGCACACCGTATTGCCAGCGCACGTCGTCATCCACGCGGTGCCAGTCGGAATCGTTGAAAGGCGGATTGGCGATGACGAATTGCGCCTTGAGGTCTTTGTGCAAGTCGCGCCGGAAGGTGTCGGCTTGCTCGGGGCCGAAGTCGGCTTCGATGCCGCGAATCGCGAGGTTCATGACGGCCAGGCGGCGTGTGGTGGCGTTGCTCTCCTGACCGTAGATACTAAGGTCGCCGATGCGTCCACCGTGTTCGAGGACGAATTTTTCCGACTGCACGAACATGCCGCCGGAGCCGCAAGCGGGGTCATAGACGCGGCCTTTGTAGGGGGCGAGCATTTCGACGATGGTGCGGACGACGGAACTGGGCGTGTAAAACTGGCCGCCGTTCTTGCCCTCTGCGCTGGCAAAGCGGGTGAGGAAATATTCGTAAACGCGACCGAGCAGATCAACCGAGCGGTGCGATTTTGCATCCTCTCCTTCTGTCGCGGTGGCGATCAGCGTGATGGTGCCGATGAGATCAATCAGTTCGCCGAGGCGGTGCTTGTCGAGCGCTGGGCGTGCATAGTCTTTTGGCAACACACCCTTGAGGCGCGGGTTGTCGCGTTCGAGGGCGACCATCGCATCATCCACCACCTTGCCGATAGTGGGCAGCTTGGCCGACGCCATGAGGTGTGACCAGCGCGCCTCCTTCGGCACCCAGAAAACATTCTCAGCACGGTATTCGTCGGCATCCTCGGGGTCGGAGCCTTCATAATCGCCTTTGCCAGCGATGAGCTTGGCGCGCATTTCCTCGAAGGCATCAGATATGTATTTGATGAAGATCAGACCAAGCACAACGTGCTTGTATTCTGCCGCGTCCATGTTGTTACGCAGCTTGTCAGCGGCGAGCCAGAGCTTGGCTTCGAAGCCGATATTGGCGGTAGAGTCACTATTTTTAGTTGCTACTTTTGCCATCAGATTTCCCTGAATTTTTTATTCTCGGTCAGCCATGCCGAAGAGATATAGCCGCCAAAAGAGAATGCTAGCAGATTTCGGCTAATTACTGGCTAATGCGGAAATTATGCTTGTGGGTAGCGCTATATATGGCACGAAGTGAACAATGGGTAAAGCACTCGCAAAGCGGACATAAGCAATTTTGCATGTCCCACCTCCATAGTCTGCTTAGGCCGATAAACGGTCATTCCACGCGGCACCTTTGAATGTCTTCTCGCGGCACTTTTGCGATACCCGATTTACACTCACCATGCATAGGCGACCGTCACAGATGGAGCGGGGGCGCAAAATACAATGAAAAAGGGTGCCAAAATCGGCACCCTTTTTAATCTGTTTCATCCTTCCAGTATGCTCAGAATGAACTGAGCATAGAATTTAGGCGAAATTCTTCGCCACGAAATCCCAGTTGACCAGATTATTCAGGAAAGTCTCGACGAACTTCGGACGCAGGTTGCGATAGTCGATGTAGTAGGCATGCTCCCACACGTCGACGCACAGCAGCGCTTTGTCGGCGGTGGTCAGCGGGGTGCCGGCAGCGCCCATGTTGACGATATCGACGGTGCCGTCGGCTTTCTTCACCAGCCAGGTCCAGCCGGAGCCGAAGTTGCCGACAGCGGAGGTCTGGAAGGCTTTCTTGAAGTCGTCCACGGAACCCCACTTGGCCTTGATGGCATCGGCTAGGGCGCCGGTGGGTTCGCCGCCGCCGTTGGGCTTCATGCAATTCCAGAAGAAGGTGTGGTTCGAGACCTGGGCGGCATTGTTGTAGATGCCGCCAGCCGGCGCCTTCTTGATGATGGCTTCCAGGTCGAGGTTTTCGTACTCGGTGCCCTTGATCAGGCTGTTCAGGTTGGTGACGTAGGCCTGATGGTGTTTGGCGTAGTGGTATTCGAAGGTTTCCTTGGACATGTGGGGTTGCAGGGCGTCCATGGCGTAAGGCAGGTCGGGTAATTTATGTTCCATTTTTTACTCCATTCTGTTTTGGTTTGTATTAAGTCGCCGCTTTAGACTTGGTTTAATTCTAGCGTTATTCACCCACAGTGGCAAGCCAGTTAACAATATAGACCAATTTGCGTGTCTGGAAAGCAACCGGCAAACCCTATAACATAGCCGCATTTGAGTTCCCTACCTTACCCATGAATTTATTGAAGGCTCTGGCCGCTGTCGGCAGCATGACCCTGATCTCGCGGATTCTGGGTTTTGTGCGCGACACCATCATCGCGCGGGTGTTCGGTGCGGGACTTTATTCCGACGCTTTTTTCGTGGCTTTCAAGATTCCCAACCTGCTGCGCAGGCTGTTTGCGGAAGGGGCGTTCTCCCAGGCGTTCGTGCCGATTCTGGCGGAATACAAGACCCGGCGCGGCCATGATGCCACGCGCGATCTGGTGGACCATGTCGCGACCCTGATGGCCCTGATTTTGCTGGCGGTGACCGTGATCGGTGTGCTGGCCGCGCCGCTGCTGATCTACGTCAGCGCCCCCGGCTTTGCTGCGGTGCCGAGCAAGTTCGACCTGACGGTGCAACTGCTGCGCCTGACCTTCCCTTATATTTTCTTCATCTCGCTGGTGTCACTGGCCGGCGGCGTTCTCAATACCTACAGCAAGTTTTCGATTCCGGCCTTTACGCCGGTGCTGCTCAACCTGTCCTTCATCGGCTGTGCGCTGTGGCTGGCGCCGTATTTCAACCCGCCGGTGCTGGCGCTGGGGGTGGCGGTGTTGCTGGGCGGACTGCTCCAGTTGGGCTTTCAGCTTCCTCATCTGGCGAGGATCGGCCTGCTGCCGCGCTTTCGCCTGAACCTGAAAGATGAAGGGGTGTGGCGCATCCTGAAACAGATGGGGCCGGCGGTTTTCGGCGTGTCAATCAGCCAGATCAGCCTGCTGATCAACACCATCTTTGCATCGTTTCTTATCACCGGCAGCGTTTCCTGGCTTTATTACGCCGACCGCCTGATGGAATTTCCCACCGGCATACTCGGCGTGGCGCTGGGCACCATTCTGTTGCCCAGCCTCGCCCGCCACTATGCCGACGAATCCACCGATGAATATTCCCGGCTGCTCGACTGGGGTCTGCGCCTGACCCTGCTGCTGGCGCTGCCCTCCGCGCTGGCGCTGGCGCTTCTGGCGGTGCCGCTGATTTCCACGCTGTTTTATTATGGACAGTTCACCCTCAACGACTTGTGGATGACCCGCGAGGCGCTGCTGGCCTATAGCCTCGGCCTGGTTGGCCTGATCATGGTGAAGGTGCTGGCGCCGGGTTTCTATGCCCGGCAGAACATCCGCACACCGGTCAAGATCGCGCTGTTTACCCTGCTGATGACGCAACTGATGAACCTGGCTTTCATCTGGCATTTCAAGCATGCCGGGCTGGCGCTTTCCATCGGGCTGGGTGCGTGCGTCAATGCCAGCCTGCTGTTTTACCATTTGCGCAAACACGAGATTTACCAGCCGCAACCGGGCTGGCTGAAGTTCTTCCTGCAAGTGACCGTGGCTTTGGCGGTAATGGGTGGGGTGCTGTGGTTCGCCATGGGAGCGGAAGACACGTGGCTCAAGGGTGGCATCCTTTCCCGCGTCATCCATCTGGGTTGGTGCGTCGTCGCCGGAGCGGGCGCGTATTTCGCCGCCTTGGCGCTGTTCGGCGTGAGGCTCAAGGATTTCATCCGCCACGGCGCCAAATAAAACCCTCCCCAGAGCAGGCCTTAAGCCCTTGTTTTTCCTCCGCGTCCCCCGCGCCATCTGCGGTGAAATGCGGCTTTTTGAGTTATAATCCAATCTTTTTTACATCCGGCTATGTTGATTTACCGCGGAACACCCGCCCAGCCACTTTCTCCGGTCGCGCTCACCATCGGCAATTTCGATGGCGTGCACCTCGGCCATCAGGCGATGCTCAAGCGCCTGACTGCGGCTGCGCGCGAGCGCGGGCTTGCGCCGTGCGTCATGACCTTCGAGCCGCACCCGCGTGAATTTTTCACCCCGGAGCAAGCGCCGGCGCGTCTTTCCAACCTGCGCGAAAAACTGGATTTGTTCGAAAAATTCGGCGTGGAGCGGGTATTCATCCTGCGCTTCAATCAGCGCTTTGCCCACATCAGCCCGCAGGATTTTGTCGAACGCATCCTGCATTACGGTTTGCAAGCCCGCTGGATTCTGGTGGGAGACGATTTCCGCTTTGGCGCCAAGCGCGCCGGGGATTTCGCCATGCTGCAACAGGCCGGGAAAAGTCACGATTTCGAGGTTGAAGCGATGCACAGCGTGACCGTCGAGGAGCGGCGCGTGTCCAGCACCATCGTGCGCGAAGCGCTGGCGGCTGGCGACCTTGCCCTTGCCGAGCGCTACCTTGGTCGCCACTACAGCATCAGCGGCAAGGTGGTGCATGGCGAAAGCCTTGGCCGCAAGATCGGCTTCCCCACGGCCAACATCCAGATGAAGCACAACAAGCCGCCGCTGGCGGGGATTTTCGCGGTCGAGGTTTACGGCCTCGGCGACAAACCGCTGCAAGGTGCAGCCAGCCTGGGTGTGCGCCCGACGATTCACGACAAGGGCAAGGCGACGCTGGAGGTGTTCCTGTTCGATTTCGATGGTGACATTTACAACAAGCATCTGCGCGTGGATTTTTTGCTCAAGCTGCGCGACGAAATGAAATTCTCCGGCCTGGAAGCGCTGACGGCGCAGATCGCGACGGATGTGGAAAACGCGAAGAAATTCTTTTTGAACCGCTGAAAGATCGTAGGGTGCGCCATGCGCACCAATGAATGGTGCGTGGAACGCACCCTACAAATACCCCCGATTTTGTGAATGCACTGAAAAAATTATGGCTGATTACAAAGACACCCTGAACCTGCCCGATACTCCCTTCCCGATGCGCGGCGATCTCGCCAAGCGCGAGCCGGCATGGCTCAAGTCATGGCAGGAGCAAAAACGTTACCAGAAGATACGGGAAGCTTGCAAAGGCCGGCCCAAATTCATCCTGCACGACGGCCCGCCCTACGCCAACGGCGACATCCATATCGGTCATGCGGTCAACAAGGTGCTCAAGGACATCATCGTCAAGAGCAAGACGCTGGCGGGTTTCGATGCACCCTATGTGCCGGGCTGGGATTGCCATGGCCTGCCGATCGAACTGCAGGTAGAGAAACAGCACGGCAAGTCGATTCCGGCAGCGCAATTCCGCGAGCTGTGCCGCGATTATGCCAAGACCCAGATCGAGCGGCAGAAGGCCGATTTCATCCGGCTCGGCGTGCTGGGAGAATGGGACAATCCCTACCTCACCATGGATTTCAGGTTCGAGGCCGACATCATGCGCACCCTTGGCCGCATCCACGCCAACGGCTACCTCCAGCAGGGGCAGAAGCCGGTGCACTGGTGTGTCGACTGCGGTTCGGCGCTGGCTGAGGCCGAGGTGGAATACGAGGACAAGGCTTCGCCGGCCATCGACGTCGCCTTCGCGGTGAAGGATGTCGCCGCGCTGGCCAAGGCGATGGGCATGAAACAGCCGCACCAGCCGGTTTATGCGGTGATCTGGACCACCACGCCGTGGACCCTGCCCGCCAACCAGGCGGTGTGCGTCCATCCCGATTTTACCTATGACCTGATCCAGACGCCGAAAGGCATCCTGATCCTGGCGCGCGATTTGGCCGAGGCCTGCATCACGCGCTACGGCTACGATTCGGTGGAGGTGGTGGCGACGGTGAAGGGCTCGGCGCTGGAGCATCTGCAATTGCAGCACCCCTTCTATGAGCGCACCGTGCCGGTGATCTGCGGCGACCATGTCACGCTCGATGCCGGTACCGGTCTGGTTCACACCGCGCCGGCGCATGGCCTGGAAGACTACGCTGTCGGCGGCAAATACAATTTGCCGGTGGAATGCCCGGTGGGCGACGACGGCAAGTTTTACGCCAGCGTGCCGCTGGTCGGCGGCCAATCGATCTGGGCGGCGAACAAGACAGTGGTCGAGACGATGACGCAGAACGGCGCGTTGTTGCTCGAAGAAAAACTCAAGCACAGCTACCCGCATTGCTGGCGGCACAAGACGCCGATTATTTTCCGTGCTACCCATCAGTGGTTCATCGGCATGGAAGCTTCCGGCTCGCACAGCAGCCTGCGCACCGCCGCGTTGAAGGCCGTCGAGAATACCGCATTTTTCCCCGCCTGGGGCCGCGCACGTCTCGAAGCCATGATTCGGAATCGCCCGGACTGGTGCGTGTCGCGCCAGCGCAACTGGGGTGTGCCGATGCCGCTGTTCGTCCATAAGGAAAGCGGCGAGCTGCACCCGCGCACCGCGGAGCTGCTCGAACAGGTGGCGCTGCGCGTGGAACAGCAGGGCATCGAAGCCTGGTTCAGCCTGGATGCGACGGAATTGCTTGGCGCTGAGGCGGAAATTTACAAGAAGGTGAGCGACACGCTCGATGTCTGGTTCGATTCCGGTTCGACCCATGCCTGCGTGCTGAAACGGCGCGACTACCTGGCTTACCCGGCGGACTTGTATCTGGAAGGCTCCGACCAGCATCGCGGCTGGTTCCAATCTTCGCTGCTGACCAGTTGCGCTACCGATGGGCATGCGCCCTACAAGGCGCTGCTCACCCACGGTTTTGTGGTCGATGGCAACGGTCACAAGATGAGCAAATCCAAGGGCAACGTGATCGCGCCGCAGAAAGTGGTGGATTCGCTCGGCGCCGACATCCTGCGCCTGTGGGTGGCGTCCACCGACTACTCCGGCGAACTGACCATCTCCGACGAGATTCTCAAGCGGGTGACGGAGAGCTATCGCCGCATCCGCAACACGCTGCGCTTCCTGCTGGCGAATATTGCCGATTTCGACATGGCAAAACATGCCCTGCCGGTAGAAGAATGGCTGGAAATCGACCGCTATGCGCTGGTCATGGCGCGGGATTTCGAGAACGAATGCAAGGCGCATTACGAGGCCTATGAATTCCATTATGTCATCCAGAAGTTGCAGGCTTTCTGCTCGGAAGACATGGGCGGGTTTTATCTGGATATCCTGAAAGATCGCCTATATACCACCGGGGCCGATTCCCGCGCCCGCCGCTCGGCGCAGAATGCGCTGCACCACATCACCCACAGCCTGGTGCGCCTGATGGCGCCGGTGCTGTCCTTCACTGCCGAGGAAGTGTGGCAGACGCTGGCCAGCGTAGACGACAGCGTGTTCCTGCATACCTGGAACGAGGTGCTTCCGGCCCAGCCGTCGGAGGATGTGCTCAAGCAGCGCTGGGTGCAGTTACGCCGCGTGCGGGCCGACGTGCAGAAGCGGTTGGAAGAGGTGCGTGCGGACGGGCAGATCGGCTCGTCGCTGGCTGCCGAGGTGGATATTTACGCCATCGGCGAGATTTTCGATCTGCTCGATTCTTTCGGCGACGACCTGCGCTTTGTGCTGATTACCTCGCAGGCGCGTCTGCATCAGGGCGGCCATCCCGATGCGGTGGCGGGCGAATCCGATGTGGGCATCCGGGTCAGCCCCAGCCCGCAGCAGAAGTGCGAACGCTGTTGGCACTACCGCGAAGATGTCGCGGCGGATGCCGCTCACCCGACCTTGTGCGGACGTTGCGTGTCCAATCTTTACGGCGAAGGCGAGGCACGCCAATATGCGTAACTGGTGGCACTGGCTCGCGATCAGCGTGGCGGTGATCGTGCTCGACCAGATTACCAAGCAGTGGGTGTCGCAATCGCTGGGGTTGATGGACGCGATTCCGGTGACGCCCTATTTCAACCTGGTGCTGGCGCATAATGCCGGCGCGGCATTCAGCTTCCTCGCCGGTGCTGGCGGCTGGCAGCGCGGCTTCTTCAGCCTGATTGCGCTGGTTGCGGCGGTAGTGATCGTTCACCTCCTGCGCAAGCATTACGGGGAAAAACTGTTCAGCCTGGCGCTGGTGCTGATTCTGGGTGGCGCGCTTGGCAACCTGATCGATCGCGTCCTGTTCGGTCATGTGATCGATTTTCTCGATTTTTATGTGCAGGCCTGGCATTGGCCGGCATTCAACGTCGCCGACATGGCGATCACCGGCGGTGCCGGATTGTTGATCTGGGATAGCCTGAAAAAACCGGTAAAACAGGAGACATAATGAGCAAACAAACCGCCACAGGCGACAAAATTATCGTGCATTACCGCATTTCCATCCCGGACGGGGATGTCATCATCGATACTCATGATGATGAGCCGGTCGCTCTTGAATTGGGCATGGGGGAAATCGCAGAAAATCTGGAGAAATGCCTGTACGGCCTGGAAGCGGGCGATGAGCGCACTTTCAATCTCGAACCCGAACAGGCGTTTGGCCTGAGCGACCCGGAGCTGGTGCAGCGGATCGAACTGGAAATGTTCCCGGATCACATTCAGGTCGAAGTCGACAGCCTGATCGAATTCAACCTGCCCAGCGGCGATGGCGTGATGGGGCTGATCCTCGACAAGACCGAAACCGATGCGCTGGTGGATTTCAACCATCCGTTGTGCGATTACTCGCTGAAATTCGAAGTCGAAGTAATCGAAATTCTGGAGTAAGCATGGAAGTCTTGCTTGCCAACCCACGTGGTTTCTGTGCTGGCGTGGATCGTGCCATCGAGATCGTGGAGCGCGCCCTGGAATTGTTCGGTGCGCCGATCTATGTGCGCCACGAGGTCGTCCATAATAAATTCGTCGTCGATAGCCTGCGCGCCAAGGGCGCGGTGTTCATCGAGGATCTGGCGGAAGTGCCATCCGGCAGTACGTTGATCTTCAGCGCTCACGGTGTTTCTCAGGCCGTGAGGCAGGAAGCCGAGGCGCGCGGATTGAAGGTGTTCGACGCCACCTGCCCGCTGGTGACCAAGGTTCACCTCGAGGTCGCGCGGATGCGTGCCCAGGGCAAGGAGGTCATCATGATCGGCCACAAGGGGCATCCCGAAGTGGAAGGTACCATGGGTCAGGCCGAAGGCGGCATGCATCTGGTGGAGAAACCGGAAGACGCGGCAAAGCTCAAGGTGCGGGACGAGAGCCAGCTTGCCTATGTGACCCAGACTACCTTGTCCGTGGATGATGCCAGCCAGATTGTCGCGGCGCTGAGAAGCCGCTATCCCGGGATCAGCGGCCCGAAAAAAGACGACATCTGCTATGCCACGCAGAATCGCCAGGACGCAGTGAAAAAACTGGCGGAGCAATGCGACCTGGTGATCGTGGTCGGCTCGCCCAATAGTTCCAATTCCAACCGTCTGCGCGAAGTCGCCCGCAACATGGGTATAGAAGCTTACATGGTAGATAACGCCAGCCAGATCGATCCGGCATGGCTGAATGGCAAGAACAAGGTTGGCGTCACCGCCGGCGCCTCTGCGCCGGAGGTGCTGGTGGTGGAAGTGGTTGCGCAGCTTGAAACCTTGGGTGCCAGTTCCGTCGAGGAGGCAGCAGGTATCGCCGAGAATGTGGTGTTTCCAATTCCGAAGAATCTTTTGTAGCAAAAAGCAGATTCAAAAATGTAAAAGCGGCCTTTAAGGCCGCTTTTACATTTTTGATGAAATTCCCCTGCTAATCAATCAGTTCGCGCCACGAGACACGTTTCCCTCCGGCTCCACCACTACCTGATGAAGTCGGGTCGTCATTGCCGGTGATTCCACCACCGGTGTCTGTAATGATCGTCAGGGTTTTGCCCGTCGTCAGCTTAATGGTTTTCAGGCCTGCGACCAAGGCATTGGTGCTAAGCCGTTTTCCCACCATATTGCCGGTCGATGACTGGACATACTGGCCTGTTTTGTAATCGAAATAATATAGCCAGGCATAACCGCCCAGATTGCAGGCGTTCGCATTGGGCACGTTGCCAGCCACGGTCAGCAGGCCGAGCTGCATTTGCATGTCGACGTTAACGCGTTCGCCGGGAGATTCGCTGTTGGGGTTCAGGTCCACGTACCATCCCGATTTGGTGGCCCAGTCCACGGGATTGGTCGAACTTGTGCGCAATAGCTCGCCGC
Organism: Betaproteobacteria bacterium; assembly: GCA_021373185.1. Classification (GTDB taxonomy): domain Bacteria; phylum Pseudomonadota; class Gammaproteobacteria; order Burkholderiales; family Sulfuricellaceae; genus Sulfuricella. The sequence goes on from JAJFTF010000040.1 coordinate 28,116, forward strand.
TGGCGCCAGCAAAGGTGCTTAACGTTTGTTGAACCAAAGTCCCGGTTGTGCGCACCAATCCAAGACCTGTTGTTGTCAGATCATCCTTGAAAGCATAAACCGATTGCTGGCTGGTATCGCTCAGGTCGTTGATACCCAGATAGCGGCCCGTGCCGACATTGACGACGGCGTGAGCGGCACCCCCGGCTGTGATCTCGGTCAACTCCGGTTTGGCGGTGATGGATTGTGTTCCGGCGCCATTGATTTGTCCTACCGTGGCGAGCAGGAAAGCTTCCTTGCCGGCAGGTGGGACAACGTCGTCAATGTCGAAGCGCCAGACGTTGCCAAGCAGGTCGCCCCCATAGAAGCGTTCGGCGGTGTTGTCTGTGGTGGTCTCGATCCATGCGTTGATTTTCCCCAGCCCGCTGGGAGTCGTCGTGCTGCCCGTGCCGGTGGAGATTTTCTCGAGTACGGCGCCAGTGTTTGCATTAAGGACATACAAATAACCAATACCCGTGCCGGTTGAAACGTTGTTGTAGCCGGAGGTGAACACGACAATCCAAGTGCCGTCCTTGCGCTTGGTGATGATCGGGTTGCCGAAAGTGAGTCCCAGATCGGCGTCATCGGCTACGGTGAAATTCCACAAGGCCTTAGGACTGCCGGGATTAGTGACGTCCAGCGCATAGTAACCCCTGCCGCCGGCATTGAATCCGCCGACCAGGATGGTTTTCCACTGGTTGCCGGTGCAGGTCGATGAGGGGGCGTTCGGGCAGATATCGCCGATGGTGGGCGAACCGTCGACATAATATTGATGATTGGAAGAATAATTTTTGTCCGCCAGCTTGTATAGATTTGGCATCAGCACCGGAGGAATGTAGGCCCATTGTTCCTGACCGGTATCCCCGCTAAACGCATGAAGCATGCCGTCATTGACCGCGACGTAGACCATGGCGGTACGGTTTTTCTGGGTGGTGTTCTTGAAGGTGTCGTAATTCGTGTCCACATAAGCGAACGGCGGCGCTTTCACATAAACCGGCTGTGAACTGATCATGTCGCCCAGTACATGTTCCCGGTCGCGATAGAGGCGATCTGTATTCGTGGCTTGGTCTTCATAACCATCCTGGCCGCGAAGGAAATTCACCAGGTTTTGTCCTGAGGCCGCTGTTTGTTGTGCGGCAGTCAGGGTGGTGCATTGGGAAAGTTTGGCGGTGGGTGAGCACATGCTGTTGAAATAGGCCTGTTCGGTGGCGCTCAGGCTGCCCCAGGCAAAGGATTTTAATTTGTTGGCTGCTGCGCTGTCAAAAGTGTAGATCGTGCGGGTGTCGCTGGTAGTGGATACTTTGGCATCAAGTAACGATTGGGCCGCCCAGACCGCTGTTGCGGAAATCGCGCCAGTAGCGGGGTCGATGGTTTTTGCCTGGAGATCGCCGTCCCATTTGACTGTGCGGTAAAGGGCGATATAGACATAATTGTCGCCAGCCACCGGTTCCAGGTTACTGGTTGCTGCTGCCGCAGCGGAGCCAGTGCGCGCGGTAACACCCGACAATGCCTTGCTGAGACCGCTTACCAGAGAGTCCGGGTTTTGCGCGCTGAAATAGATACCACGTCCATTGACGGCGGCATGCCACAGGTCGTCAATCGCGGTATTGGTATCCGCTACTGGCGCCGGCCAGTTCTTGGTTCCTTGCAAGATGCTGTTGTAATCGGCTGAACCGCCAGACAGATAGTCTTCCGTGTAACCCAGGCTGCCATTTACGCCAAGGCCCAGCGTAAAGCTGGTCATGTGCTGCTGGGTGTTGATGTCGGAGCCGGAGCCGGGCACATTGTTTTCGCAGATGTCTGTGCCGGAACCCAGAGCGCCTGTGCAGTTCCCCAGGGCCGATGTCCGCAGGTCGGTTTGGTAATAGTACATGGCCACATCCGCTAGGGTGTCGCTCTTGTTCAGGCTATCCAGCATCGGGCGTGCCGTCGTGCCGCCATCCTGATTGCCGACGGCGGTGGTTCCGTCTATCTGGTAGCCAGAGCCACCGTTCCAGTAGCCGTCAGTGGCAAGAATGGCGAAGTTCTGCTGGCAGGAATACTGGACGGGATCGCTGGCGCCGGTCAGCAGCTTGCCGGCGAAGATGCGGCCTACTTTGGACAGCGCTGTCCGCAGGGGCGTTCCGCCACCGGTGCCAGTGGCATAGAGCTTGGAATACCAGATTTCCTTCTGACCGGTTCCGTCGCCGACATAATTGAAGTCGGCGATTTTCTGGAATTCGGTGCTGGTGGAATCAACCCCCGTATAGCTGTGGGTGGTAAAGCCAATACGGTAGTTGCTGTCAATGGTCTTGAAGGCCCTGCCTGCCGCAGTTTTCATTGTCAGGATGCGGGTGCGGTAATAGCTGTACCAGTTGGCGAAATTTTGCGCTTCAGTCGACGTGGAGGGCACGAGAACCTTGGTGTATTTGTTGTCGGCATAACAAGTTCCTGCTGTCGGCGTCCCTCCTCCAGTGTAGCTATAATAATAGGCCTGCTGGTTTGACGAGTCGTTTCCGGCTCTGAACTGGCTGTGCAGGTTTGTTGTGCCGGAGGACGTACTAAAACCATTTGTTTTTGCTGCGCTATAGCTTGCGTTCGCATAACTGGTGCCAGCCGAATCAACGGGGAGGGCGTAAGTGTAGGTCGGGTCATAATAGACGCGGTTATACAAATAATTTCGATAACAATTTTTGTCGTCATTGTTGTTTACCGAGTCAGGCAGGTATTCCCATCCCATGCTCCCCGAATCATCGATGATGAACATCAGGTTGGGCTTTACGGCGATGGACGATGACCCGGTTAGCGGTGAGCTGGAAATGTCGGTCGTGGCGGCGGAAGCGCAGAGGCTTGTCATAAGGAATGCGAATGACAAAAGTAATGCGAGTCGGGTGTTAAAGGAAAAGTGTTTCATCATGGCCTCCTGATATTGCTATCCGGCTAGAAATGGATGATCGTTTCAACAAAGCTGACGGTATTTCTCGGCCCCATCGTTCTCGAGGTGATACGGTAATATTCGACAGGAAGCGGTTCGAAGCGCTTGTCGTCGCCATAACTTAGTGATCCTCTTTTGGGGCTGGTGGATGAGGTCGATTTGTAGTTGGCGCAGCTATTGCTCGCGCTGTTGGGGTCGCCCGCAATCTGGCATAAACGGTGGATGATAAAGGTGACCGTATTGCCCGCGCCGGCCGATATGGCCGGGGCGGGAGTAATGCAGGCCGGCGTGCTGACGCCGCTGCAACTGTTGAAGTCCCAGTCGACCCGCGCCCGGGCGGGGTCGTTGCTGCTGCCAGTCATGTCGAGGGTGTCCTGGCTGGTGGCATAGTAGCCGGAGGCGGCTTGGTCATTGTAGGAACTGGCTGTGCCTGCAACGTTCTGCAGCCAAGTGATCGCCGCTTCCGTTCCGGCATCGCCTGCCAATGTCGCCCCCTGCTTGAAGGCCAAGTTGCCTGCTACCATGTTGCCGGTGTCAACCGAGCGTACCAGGGCGATGCCTGCCAGGGTCATTGCCACCAGTACGATGAGTACGATGAAGAGGACGACGCCACTTTGCTGGTTCGGAAATTCATGTTTGCCGCTCATGGGAAGGGCGGCGTCTGACCCGCAATGCGTGAAACGAGAGTGGGGTTTCATGTTGCTCTCCAGATCAGGTTGCGGAGCGGGATGACGGTCTCAAAGGTCTTGTAGCGATAGCATTGCCAGTCGGCGTTTGCGGTGCCGTCGGGATTTTTGCTGACATCGATTGCGCCGCCCGACCACGTTGGCTTATTGGCGGAAGTGGTCGTGGTGATGTTGCAGGCGCCGCTGGCATCGCCTTTTTCTTTCAGTGCGCTACGCGCCACCACGGCGACCCTTACTGCATAAATCCGGCTGACATCCCCGCTATTTCCCACCGTGCCGTTGCCGTCCGCATCAATCATGGTATCGCTCCATGTCTGGATCTGTGCATCGGTCTGTGTGCCGGCCCTCGTGTCGAAGCCATATTGCGCTTGCAGATTGACGATGTCGGGTAGAAGCGATTGAGTCGCACTGGTGTTGGTGGTGGAATTGTAATCAGAAAATATCAGGTTGCTGTTGGCATCCAGGGAATAGATGTGATCCACCAGGCTGCCGAGGTTGAATAATGTTGCGCCGGCGCTGTATCCGGAAGGCGGGAAAATGTTTGCTCCTCCAGGTGGATCCCAGGGGCTGGTGTTCTGGTGGTGAATCTGGATGTTGCCGCTCGGAATGCCGGTCACTTGCAGCATGGTGCAGTCCTTGCCGGGTTCATAGGCGATCAGCAAATCGTTTACTGCCATGCCGAGTGTGGTGTTCAGGAAGAAATTGGTGGCTGTCGGCGGGTGGTCGGTCGTGACTCTGGCGGGGATGCTCCAGCTACCCTTTGAGCTGGAGAGAATTTCGATGGTGTCCGGCAGCCCGCCCGCTCCTTGGGCGATCGTTACCGGCGCAAGCGATAGGGCGGTGAGCGTGGTCCCGTTGAACGACCGGTTTATGACGCAGCCCAGAGCTTCCGGTACGCTGAAACCATATCCGGCCATGCGTACGTCGCGCTCAACGGTATAGAGCGCGACAGCCCCGTTGGTCTGGGCATCCGCGCCGCTTGTCGTGGTGCGTTTTTGCCCCTCGAACATAGTGAATACTTGCAGGACGATGATCATGCTGAGCAGGGCGATGACCATGCCTACCATGATCTCTACCAGGCTGAAGCCATTGCTACGGTTAAGATTTTGATGCAAGGGCATGGTGTATTCTCCCGGCGCTATCCGTTTATTCGTGCGATGGCAACGTAATTGTGCGGAGCGCTTTCGCCTGGCGATTGCCACCAGATGGTAACGGTCGCTGCATTTGCGGCGTCGATCGTGATGGTTGGCGCATTCGATGTGACACCCGGCAAGACTAGTGCTACGTTGGCTTTCCAGGTGAGATACTTGGCCCCGCTGGGGCTGCTGTAGTTGGCTACCAGGGTTGCATTGGTTTTGTCGTCCGTCCACATTTGTCCGATGACCTGATTGGCCAGCATGCTGGCGTCGGTTCGATATTTTGCGCCTACGGTGTTTTTGATCGAAGCGGCTTGCAGCCCGACAATCGCCAGAATCCCCATGGAGAAGATCAGAATGGCGATCAGGCTTTCCAGTAAAGCAGAACCTTTTTGATGGGTGGTCATGGTTTTCAAGATGCGGTTCCTTGCCTTAAGAGCAACCTTGGGGATTGGCAGATAACGAAAGGGCGGGATCGCACATACGGATCGTTCCGCCGGTTCCAATCGTTACAACTAGTCTGCGGGCTGTCGCTTCTATTGCGTTGGTGATGTCGATTCGGGTGATATCGGTGCCGATATTGGCAGATGGAATTCGGCCAAGGCCATTGAAAGTGGCGCCTGCCGGCAATCCTGTCCCAGCGGAAACCGCAGCGCTGAATTGGTTCGCTGGTGCTGGCGAGGGAATGGCCGTAGCGCTGACGCCAACCCGTGCGTTGGAGGTGCCTTCGCTGCCGGAGCGTGTTTGTATGGTGGCGGGGCAGTCGGCAGAGGTTGTTACGCATCCGACGTTCCATGTGACCAAGCCTGCGGCACTGGTCAAATCGAATCGCACGTTGGTATTGCGCCTTACCGCTTCAGTGCGCGCCAACTGCAAACCGTTCTGGATGGATTCTGCGGCAGTGCGGTTCTGCGAGTTTTGCAACCACAGTTTGAATGCGGGTAAACCGGCAGAAAGCAGAATGGCCATGATGACCAGACCGATCATTAACTCGATCAGGGAAACACCTTCTTGTCTGGTGGAAGTGGTTAGCACGATCCACCCTTTTTTGTGACCCAGCAAGTAGCGTTGCCTGACCATCCCGCTACCCCGGTTACAGTGGTGGCTTTGGCATTATTTTGGTCTACAGTATAGACAAAACCGCCTGTTCCTTGAGCGGCTATTCCGGTAGCGGTTGCGGTGAATGTTGAGGCGGCAAGGGTGCAAGTATAGGTGAAATATTGGGCATCACCGCCGGTGGGGAGTGGTGCCACGGTACCAGCGGCGCATGCACCGACATATGTTCTATTGTCCTGAAAATATTGCTCCAGCTTTACCCGCAGGGTAGCTAGCTGTGCCGGCGCTTCCGATACTTTCCCCCTGATTACATAATCTTTATAGGAGGGCACTGCGATCGCAGCTAATATGCCAATGATAGCAACAACGATCATCAATTCGATCAGGGTAAAGCCGTTTTGTGTTTTCATGGTTATTCCCTTTTTCTCATGCTTTGAATATTACTTAATGGTTGGGCGTATTGTTAGCATAAACCGACAGATGGTTGGTTTACCAGAATGAGCGGCAAAATAGTGAAAGCAATTAAAATTTCCACTCCGAATTTCCTGATTGTAGGTGGTGGCATCATTGGCCTGAGCAGCGCCCTTGAGCTTGCTCGGCGTGGCGCCAGTGTGACCGTCCTCGAGCGCGGGGCGTGTGGGAGTGAATCTTCCTGGGCGGGGGGGGGTATTCTGTCGCCGTTGCTGCCGTGGAATTATCCTGCGGCAGTGACGAATCTGACGCAATTGAGCTGTCAGATCTACGCCGAGTGGGCAGGGCATATCGCCGGGATCAGTGGGCTTGACCCCGAATATCGGCGAAGCGGCATGCTGGTGTTGCCGGAGTTCGATAGTGGGCGCGCCATGAACTGGGGCCGCAGCCATCAAGCCCGGATTGAATTGGTGCAGAAGCGGGATCGGCTGCCGGAAGTGGTGGGCGATGGCGAGGCTCTGTGGCTGCCTGATGTGGCCCAAGTGCGTAATCCGCGTCTGATCAAGGCCTTGCGCCTCACTCTTGAGCGGATGGGTGTGCGGATTCTGGAACATGTCGAAGTCGCCGGCATTGTGGCAGGGGGTGGACGGTTGGTGCGGCTGGACACTTCTGTTGGCCCTTTCGAGGCCGATCAATATGTCGTTGCTGCCGGCGCCTGGAGCAAGAAACTGCTGGGTGAGCAGGGTGTGCAAGTCGATATCAAGCCGATCCGCGGCCAGATGCTGCTGTATCGGGCGCAGCCGGGGCTGCTGCGGCATATCGTCCTGCAAAATGGTTTTTACCTGATTCCTCGTGATGATGGTCATATTCTGGCTGGCAGCACGCTGGAGGACGCTGGCTTTGATAAATCCACCAGTGAGGAAGTCAGAAGCGGGCTTCACGCCAATGCAATAAGCCTGCTGCCGCAGTTGGCGCAAGCGGAATTGGTAAAGCATTGGGCTGGCCTACGTCCCGGCTCACCCGGAAATATTCCTGTCATCGCGTGCCATCCAAAGATAGAGAATCTTTACTTGAACAGCGGGCATTTTCGCTATGGCGTCACCATGGCGCCGGCAAGTGCCCGTATTCTGGCAAATCGGATATTCCGGCGTGAACAGCCTTTTGATGTTTCACCCTATCATTGGCCAGAAATAAAAAAACATTAGACAAAGTCCAGAATTTGGTTTAGTGTGACAATCATGAGACTGCAAATTTACAATCGCGACAACATGGCTGAACTGCTTCGTCAGCATGGCATCAATCCGACGCATCAACGGATCGAGATTGCTCATGCCTTGTTTTCAAAGCAGGAGCATCTTTCTGCCGATCAGATTCTTGCAATCGTCAATACCAAGCACAGCGAAACCTCCAAAGCCACGGTTTACAACACGCTCAACCTGTTCGTGGAAAGGAAGCTGATTCGTGAAGTGATCGTGGATCCCAGCAAGGTCTTTTACGACCCCAATACGCACGAGCATCATCATTTCTATGATGTGGTCAGCGGCCAACTGACCGACATTGACGCCGCCGACTTCAAGATCAGCGGCTTGCCAAAACTGCCTGCAGGTGTGATTACCGAAGGTATCGATATTATTGTTCGCATCCGCCCGCAGGCAATTGCCGCCTGAAGTCGCTAAAAGTTGAGAGAATGGCGGGAAGCGGGATATAATGCCGGCCTTGCGTGCCGATGTAGCTCAGTTGGTAGAGCAGCGCATTCGTAATGCGAAGGTCACCAGTTCGATTCCGGTCATCGGCACCATTAAATCAGGGGGTTAGCTTAAAGGCTTGCCCCTTTTTTTATGGGCGGTGAATTTTGTTGCAGGATTGCCGGGGAAATTCGTTTTTCATCTGTTCTGGCCGGGAGTTTTGCTTGCCGCCAGTTTGGTGAGTGCGGGAGTTGTTTGTATTTGGCCGATTCTTCCTTGGTATATCCAGCCACCATGCCAAGCGCCTACTACCATATTGGGATACTCTGGGCTTCCCAGGCTGCCGTTGTAGCGGCCCAGCGCGCGGAACAAGTCACCTTTCTCGATGTCGAGGTAGTGGCGCAGGATAGTGCAGCCATAGCGCAGGTTGGTGCGGATGTGGAACAGGTTCTGTTCCGGCTTGCCGATCAGTTTAGTCCAGAAAGGCATCACCTGCATGTAGCCGCGTGCCCCGGCGCTTGAAACCGCGTATTTCTTGAAGCCGCTCTCCACTTGAATCAACCCCATCACCATCTGCGGATCGAGCCCGGCACGGGTGGCTTCATAGTGCACGGTTTTGAGAAAATCGAGACGTCTGGCCTTGTCCGGCATGCGCTTCTCCAAGCGCCGGGACATTTCATCCAACCAGGTGTCGGCGTCAGACTGTGAGGTGAAAATCAGGCGTGGTGCGGCGCTGTCGCTGACGGTTTTGCTCAATACCGCCTGGACGCTGGCGCTCAACGGTTCATAATGCTGCGCGCCGGCAAAGGCGAGGGATGCGGTCAGCAGGGCGAAAAGCGCGAGAAAATTTTTTAACCACGGATTAACACGGATTCCCATGGATAATCTTTGGAAATCCATGTTAATCCGTAGCAAGGTTTTTGGGAATCTCAGCATACTATTGATTTTATGTGGCTCACGATATTTTGCAAGGGAATGACCGTGGCGCTGGCGTCGCGGCGGCCCTGATACTCCACGTTGCTTTCCTTCAGCCCGCGCTCGCCGATAACGATGCGGTGCGGGATGCCGATCAGTTCGATGTCGGCGAACATGACGCCGGGGCGTTCATCGCGATCATAGAGCAATACTTCAATGCCGGCTGCGGCCAGTTCGGCGTAGAGTTTTTCGGTTGCTTCGCGCACCATTTCGCTTCGGTTCAGGCCGATTGGTGCGAGCGCCACCTGGAGCGGCGCCATCGCCAGCGGCCAGACGATGCCGCGCTCGTCGTGTCCTTGTTCGATGGCGGCGGCAACGATGCGCGATACGCCGATGCCGTAGCATCCCATTTCCATCACCTGATCCTTGCCATGCTCGTCGAGGAAAGTGGCCTGCATCGCCTCGGAATATTTGGTGCGCAACTGGAAGATGTGGCCGACTTCGATGCCGCGACACAATTCCAGCGTGCCTTTGCCGTCCGGGCTGGGGTCGCCCTCGACTGCATTGCGGATATCCACGACTTCTTTCAGTTCAGGCAGATCGCGTTCGAAGTTGACGCCGGTGAGATGGAAGCCATCCTCGTTGGCGCCGCAGACAAAGTCGCTCATCACCGGCACCGCGCGGTCGGCGATGATGGTCAGGTTGAGGCCGAGCGGGCCGAGTGAGCCGGGGTTGCAGCCGGCAGCGGCACGAACCTGCTCATCGCTGGCGAAACGCAATGGCTGGGCAAGTTGAAACAGCTTGCCGGCCTTGACTTCGTTGAGTTGGTGGTCGCCGCGCAGCAGCAGGGCTACCACCCCGCCATCGCTGCCTTCCAGCAGCAGGGTCTTGATGGTCTTGTTTGCGGGAACCTTGAGAAATTCACAGACATCCTCAATGCTGTGTTTGCCCGGCGTGGCAATTTTTTGCATGGCTGCGGTCGGTGCGAGGCGCGGCGCGGCAGGGCTGACTGCTTCAGCCAGTTCGACGTTGGCGGCATAGCCGGAGTCGGGGCAGAAGGCGATGGCGTCTTCGCCGGAATCGGCCAGGACGTGGAACTCGTGCGAGCCGGTGCCGCCAATTGCACCGGTGTCGGCGGCTACCGCGCGGAATTTCAATCCCAGGCGGGTGAAAATCCGGCTGTAGGTATCGTGCATCACCTGGTAAGTTTGTTCCAGGCTGGTGAAATCGGCGTGGAAAGAATAAGCGTCTTTCATCATGAATTCGCGAGCGCGCATTACGCCAAAGCGAGGGCGAATTTCATCGCGGAATTTGGTCTGGACTTGATAAAAATTCACCGGTAGTTGGCGGTAGCTCTTGATTTCACGCCGCGCGATGTCGGTGATGACTTCTTCGTGGGTCGGGCCGAAGCAGAAGTCGCGGTCATGGCGATCCTTGATTTTCAGCATCTGCGGGCCGAACACGTCCCACCGTCCGGTTTCCTGCCACAGTTCGGCTGGCACCACCGCGGGCATCAGCAGTTCGATTGCGCCGCTCTTGTTCATTTCATCGCGTACGATGGCTTCGACCTTGCGCAGTACGCGCAGGCCCAAGGGCATCCAAGTGTAGAGGCCGCTGCCGATGCGCTTGATCAGGCCGGCCCGAAGCATCAGTTTATGGCTGACCAGCTCTGCTTCGGTAGGGGCTTCCTTGAGGGTAGAGAGAAAAAATTGTGATACACGCATGTAATTTCCAGTAGTTCATTTCAATTTTCTAATTTTAACTGAAAATGGATGGCATGCAGATTGATTTGATCTGATTTTATTTGGATGGCAAGTTGATTTAGACTACGAATAGCGGTAGCCTGCTACATATGAAAATATGGCCTGCTACACTGGAATTGTTGGTTGATTTATTATGAAAGGGAATAAAAATGTATACCGAAGTTAATGAAATGCCCGATGTAACCAAGGAAAAGCTGGTGGCCGATTTCAGGGTGGTAGTGGCCGATGCCGAGGCATTGCTGAAGGCTACTGCCAGCGATGCGGGTGAAAAAGTGGTCGCAGCGCGCGAAAAAATCCAGGCCAGCCTGGATGTCGCGAAATTGAAGCTTTCTCTGGCTGAGGCGGCGATCATCGACAAGACCAAGCAAGCTGCCCGTGTCACCGATGAATTTGTTCATGAAAATCCATGGAGGGCGGTCGGTATTTCCGCCTGCCTCGGCTTGGTTGTCGGCGTCCTTATCGCGCGCCGCTGAAATTAAGCCGCCATGACGGAACAAAGCAAGGCGGGTGGAGGGCAACCCGCCGGGTTGTTCGACTCGCTGCGTATTTTTGCGCACACCTCGGTTGCAATTGCGCAGACACGGCTGGAATTGCTCGCTAACGAGATCGAAGAGGAGAAGCTCAGGGTCGGGCAGCTTCTGGTGTTTGGTGGTATTGCGCTGTTTTGTGTCGCCGTGGGGGCTGTGTTTTTCGCTATTTTTATTACTGTTCTGTTCTGGGATAGCCACCGCTTGTTAGTGCTGGGTGGTTTCTCCGTGCTATTTCTCGGTGTGGGTGCGGTGGCGATTGTGCTGTTCCGCGGTTATGCCTCAGCCGCAAGCAAACTGTTTTCCACCAGCCTGGCGGAGCTTGGCAAAGATCGCCAGCGGCTACTGCCATGATGAGCGACCGGCAGCGCCTGACGGAGTTGTATCGACGCCGGGTTGATCTGGTAGTTCGTAGTGCAGATCAGCGTGTTGAACTGGGCAACGCCTGTCATGCATGGAGATTGCCGCTGGCAATGGCGGATCGAGGTGTGGCAGCGTGGCGTTTTATGCATAAACATCCGGTTTTGCTGGTTGGAGTAAGTGCAACTCTTGTGCTGACGCGGCCTCGACTGGCGCTGAAATGGTTCCGGCGTGGCTGGACATTGTGGCAGGCCTACCGCGGCTTGACGAAGGGCAGGGGAAGTTGAATTGAGCGTTCCGCCTTGTTTTAGCTGATGAACAATAATCATTTTTCGCTGGTAAATATTCTATTTTCCAGCCTGGTTCTGCTTGCGGCTTTCGTTGTTTTGCAACCATTCCTGTTGTCGTTGTTGTGGGCCGTGGTGATTGCGATCACGACCTGGCCGTTACACGTTCAAATCAAAACCATGCTGGGCAAGCGAGAGGCGCTGGCGGCAATGTGCTCGACGCTGGTGGTGGCGTTGACACTGGCGGTGCCGATGGTTGTGCTGCTGGTCTTTGCCGCTGAAGATGTTCAATCCCTGGTCAGTTTTCTCATTGGCGCAAATGAAAAAGGCGCGCCGGTGCCGGTGTGGCTTGCCAAAGTGCCGTTGGGGGGCGAGTTCCTTACCGCCAAATGGTTGCAGTATCTTGCGGTGCCCAATCAATTGACCGACCTGTTCTCTGCCAAACTCGACTACATTCAGGAGATGGCTAATTCAGTGTTGCTGGAAGTGGCCTCGCGCGTCGCCAAGCTGTTTTTTGCCTTGTGGGCGTTATTTTTTATCTATCGCGATGGCGATCAATTGATTCGGCGTGTCAGCCTCATCGGTTTCAAATGGCTGAGGAATCGCTGGCCATCCTATGCTTACCACATTCCATCGGCAGTTCGCTCTGCGGTCAATGGCCTGGTTCTGGTGGGGTTAGCCGAGGGTGTGGTTATCAGCCTGATGTTGTCATTCGCCGATGTACATTCGGCGGTGCTGCTCGGCGCACTGACTGCGGTGCTGGCCCTGGTGCCGCTTGCCGGCCCGTTGATACTCGCTTTGATCGGTATGTTTCTTTTTGCTCAAGGCTCGCCGCTGAGCGGTATCTACGTTTTCATTTTCGGTACTGCGGTGTTGATGCTGGCGGATTATGTGCTGCGCCCGCGTCTGATTCAGAGCGCGACTGCACTACCTTTTCTCGCCATCCTGTTCGGTATTTTCGGTGGAATCGCCGCAATGGGGCTTCTCGGTCTGATTATCGGCCCGGTCGTGCTGGTATTGTTCATGGTTCTGCTGCGCGAGGCGGCGCTTGACGAGTCTGTGGAGATGGAATTTTGACGGGAGTGCCGGCGGTGTCCGGTTGCAGTTAGTCATGGGAATGTTTGGACGGCGTATTCATAAGGCAGTAACGGCAGGCGATGTTGTGGATGTCAGCGAGACCGATGGCGTTCGCTCGCTGCACCTCGGCAGTATCACAGTGCAGAGCTCAATGCGGATCAGCGCGCCTGACGAGCTTGTACTGGCCTATACCCGCAGCATGATGGGATTCCTGTTGTTCGGCCCTGAGCCGGTGCGATTCCTGATGGTCGGGCTGGGCGGCGGCTCACTGGCAAAATTTGTTTATCATCGCATGCCGGCTGCGCGCACTACGGTCGTTGAACTCAACCCGCAGGTTGTGGCTGCGGCGCGCGCCTATTTCAACTTGCCGCCGGAAGATGAGCGGTTTGAGGTGGCGATCACTGAAGGCGGTCAGTACGTAGCCGATCATCCAGACTGCGCGGATGTATTGATGGTGGACGGATTCAACGGTTCCGGCCCGGTCGAGGCGCTCTCCTCGCAACAGTTTTTCGACGATTGTGCCGCAGCCTTGGGCAAACACGGGGTGCTGGTGGTCAACCTGTGGGGCGGCGACAAGAATTTCGATGTGTACCTGCAACGCATTGAAACCAGTTTCGATGGTTTGACGCTGTGTCTGCCTACAGAAAAGCATGGCAACATTGTTGTGTTCGGTTTCGAGCGCAGTCCCGGCAATCCGTTGTGGGACGAGCTGCGCCAGCGCGCCAGGAAACTGGAGCCGGTGTATGGCCTGGAATTTCTCAAGTTCGTCGAAAGCCTGCGCGCCCTCAACCCTCATACGGAAAGACGCCTGCTGCTCTAGCCGTCGGTCGGATATCAAATAAGAGCCTTATTTCAGTAGGTTTCATACCCCGCGTTGCGGCCAGAATGTGATGGCTGCTAGGCGCAAGGCGCAGCCAATGGTTGTTCCATTGGCAAGCTTTGCAACAACGCAGACGCGCTTTCTGGCCGCAACCCGGAGGGCCGTTGCGCCGTGGGGCGCATCGCGTTGTTGCGATCCACTTGCTTGGAATAACCAAGCGGCGTGTCTCGCGCCTAGCACTCCGCCCCGCGGCGCAACGGCGCGGAGTATGAAACTTACTGGAATAGGCTCTAAATCGGCGGCAAAGTCAGGCAGGCTTTCCCAATCTTTATCGAGTGCGCGGGTTATGCTTATGTCACATGGCTCGCTTGACCGTTCTTTCGCTTCACAGCCGCTATCCTCCGAACCATGATGCTTGTCAGGCTTATTTTCTGTTTGGCTTTCATTGCTGCCTGAAATGTGGAAGAATCTTACTAATTCAACGGATTTGAGGTGTTTGGGAAATGATAGACCGGGACGGTTATCGCCCCAATGTCGGCATCATTTTATGCAATGCAAAAAATGAGGTTTTTTGGGGTAAGCGCATCAAGGAGCATTCCTGGCAGTTCCCGCAAGGCGGGATCAAGGCAGGGGAGTCGCCCGAACAGGCAATGTTTCGTGAGCTTGAAGAAGAGGTGGGGCTGCTGCCGCAGCATGTGAAGATTATTGGCCGTACCAGGGACTGGCTGCGTTACGATGTGCCGCAGAACTGGGTGCGGCGGGAATGGCGCGGCAGTTACAAGGGACAGAAGCAGATCTGGTTTCTGTTGCGCCTGACCGGGCGCGATTGCGATGTGTCGTTGCGTGCCTCGTCTCGCCCCGAATTCGATGCATGGCGATGGCACCATTACTGGATCCCGCTGGAATCGGTGATCGAGTTCAAGCGGGACGTGTACCGCTTGGCGCTCAATGAGCTGGCCGGCTATCTTAATAAATCCGATCTGTCAGGAAAGAGCCAAAATGTCTGAGTTTTTTGCGCTGCCACCCCAAAAACTTGCTCCAGGAGCAACCTATTATCAACCCCAGCAAGTTTCATCCGCCCATGTCGAGCCGGGCGATGCGGCAGTGCGGGTGATGACCGACCTGAAGACGGTGATGGCGATTACCATCGGGCCGGACAAGCCGGTGGATGCCGCCAGCGAGCGGATGATACGGCATAGCGTCCGATTGCTGCTGGTGATCGACGATCAGGAATCGATTCTTGGCTTGGTCACGGCGACTGATATTCTGGGCGAGAAGCCATTGCAGTTTATCCAGAAATCGGGCGGCAAGCGCGAGGATGTTCTGGTCGGCAACATCATGACGCCACAGGAAAAGCTGGAAGTCTTATGCATGAAAGATGTGGCTGCAGCCAAGGTCGGGCATATCGTTGCGACCCTGAAAAAAAGCGGTCGCCAGCACGCTCTGGTGGTGGACACCGAGGCGCCGGGACAGGCTCAGCGAGTACGGGGGATATTCTCCGCCTCCCAGATTTCGAAACTGCTTGGCGTGGAAATCCAGACATCCGAAATCGCCCGGACTTTTGCTGAAATTCAAACCCAGCTTGTGGGCTGATTGCCGAAGATGATGAAAGCAAAATTCGTTGCAGCGCTGATCGTGATGATTTTTCCACTGACGGTTTGCGCTGAGTTCAAGCAGTTCACCCAGTGGGGGAAGTTCGACGGCGATTTCGATAATGAAAAACCCTGGGTCGAAATCGAGGCGCAACTCCCCCCTTACCCAAAAGATGAAAATTTGCTGCCTTTTTTTGTGAGCGCCGCTACTGACAATCAATTTTTTGTCGATAGTGCTTCGATCAGCGTAGGCGGAGACGGGGTGGTGCGCTATACGCTGATCGTCAAGTCATCGGCTGGCGCGGCCAATGTCAGCTTTGAGGGGATTCGCTGCGCCAGTCACGAAAGACGGCTCTATGCGTTCGGTCGCAAGGAAGGAAGCTGGTCCAGGGCGCGTTCCGCCAACTGGGAGCCGATTAGTTACAAGGATCGTAACCGGCAGCATCATGTGCTTTACGATGATTTTTTCTGCCCCAACGGGATAATCGTAAAGGATACGCCGGAAGCGGTGGATTTGCTGAAGCGGGGCTTTCAGTAGCCGTGCCTGCTTGTCGTTTCGACATCACGCTAGCGGTGCGGGCGTGAGTCTCAAGTAAAATCTGTTTAAACCAGCACTAAATTGTCGCGGTGAATCAGCTCGGGTTCATCCACATAACCCAGAATGGCTTCGATTTCTGCACTGGCATGGCGCAGGATTTTTTGAGTCTCCTGTGCATTGTAATTGATCAGGCCACGGGCAATTTCATTGCCCTTCTCATCCAGGCAGGCAACCACTTCGCCGCGCTCAAAGTTTCCCAGCATCGCAGTCACGCCAATGGGCAGCAGGCTTTTTCCTTCCTTGCGCAGCGCATTGACCGCACCTACGTCGAGCGTGAGCCTGCCGCCGATCTGCAGGTGGTCGGCCAGCCATTGTTTGCGTGCCACCGTCGGTGCTTGGCCGGCAACCAGTTGGGTGCCGATCAGCTCTCCCTGTGCCAGACGGTTCAGCACGTCAGGTTCGCGCCCCCAGGCGATCACGGTATGGGCGCCGCTGCGTGCCGCGCGTTTGGCGGCGAGAATCTTGGTGAGCATGCCGCCGCGTCCGATCTCGCTGCCAGCGCCGCCCGCCATGGCTTCCAGCGCGGCATCGCCGGCTTCTGCTTGTGCAATCAGCGTGGCGGTTGGATCCTTGCGCGGGTCGGCGGAATATAGTCCGGTCTGGTCAGTCAGGATTACCAGCGCATCCGCGTCGATCAGGTTGGTGACCAGCGCGCCCAGGGTGTCGTTGTCGCCGAAGCGGATTTCCTCGGTGACCACGGTGTCATTTTCGTTAATGATCGGGATGACGCCAAGGGCAAGCAGGGTGCGCAGGGTAGAGCGGGCATTGAGATAGCGCTTGCGGTCGGCCAGATCGTCATGGGTCAGCAGGATCTGCGCGGTGTGCAGCCCGTGTCTGCGGAAACAGGTTTCATAGACTTGTACCAGCCCCATCTGGCCGACTGCGGCGGCGGCTTGCAGCTCATGCAGGGCATGGGGGCGTTTCTTCCAGTTGAGGCGTTGCATGCCCTCGGCGATCGCGCCGGAAGAGACCAGTACGACTTCGTATCCCAATGATTTCAGGCCGGCGATCTGTGCCGCCCAATTGGCGATGGCCTCGTGGTCAAGACCGGCGCCGCTGTTGGTTACCAGGCTGCTGCCGACTTTGATGATCAGACGCTTGCTGTTGGCGATGACGGATTTCATGATTGTGTTGTTAGGTTTTTACTGTTCTTGTTCTTCTTCCGCATCACTACGTTTCTGCGGTTCGGCTTCCGGTTCAAGTACCCGGTTCTGGTCGAGAAATTCCATGATGGCGTAGGTCACTTCCTTGCAGCCTTCGCCGCTGAGGGCTGAAATGATAAAGCATTTGCCGTCCCAGCCAAAGTCCTTGAGGAACTTCTGGCGAAGCTGGTCACGTTCGTCCTCGGCGATCATGTCCATCTTGTTCAGCAGCAGCCAGCGCGGTTTCTGGTAGAGCGATTCGTCGTATTTTTTCAGTTCGTTGACGATTGCACGCGCTTCCGCTACAGGATCGGTTTCTTCGTTGAACGGGGCGATATCGACCAGATGCAGCAGCAGGCGGGTGCGTGCCAGATGGCGCAGGAAGCGATGGCCGAGGCCGGCACCTTCGGCTGCGCCTTCGATCAGGCCGGGGATATCGGCGATGACGAAGCTTTTGTCCATTTCCACGCGCACCACACCGAGGTTGGGGTGCAATGTAGTGAATGGATAGTCTGCAACCTTGGGCCGGGCTGCCGAGACAGCGCGAATGAAGGTGGATTTGCCGGCATTGGGCATGCCGAGCAGCCCGACGTCCGCCAGCACCTTGAGTTCCAGCTTGAGTTCCCGGTGCTCGCCTTCTTCGCCGAAGGTAAACTGTTTGGGTGCACGATTGGTGCTGGACTTGAAGTGCAGGTTGCCGAGGCCGCCCTTGCCGCCTTTTGCGATCAGGACTTTTTCACCGTCGCGGGCGAGATCGGCAATAATCTCGTTGCTGTTGATGTCGGTGATGACCGTGCCGACCGGCACGCGCAATTCCATGTTCTTGCCACCCTTGCCGTAGCAATCCGATCCTTGACCGTTTTCGCCGCGCTGGGCGCGGTGGGTGCGGGCGAAGCGATAATCCACCAGCGTATTGATGTTGCGGTCGGCGATGGCAAAAATGCTGCCGCCGCGCCCGCCATCGCCGCCGTTCGGGCCGCCGTCGGGAATGTACTTCTCGCGGCGGAAGCTGGCTACGCCATTGCCGCCGTCGCCGGCATGGACTTCGATTTTTGCTTCGTCAATGAATTTCATATCGTTCAGCCGCCCGCGGCCAGCTCAAATAAAAAAGCCCTATCGTCCGATAGGGCCTAAAGTTTCCAAACTCCGGCTGGATTTAAGCCGGGGTAATGGTAACCACTTTGTGTTTTGCCGCGCCCTTGATGGCGAAGCTGATCGTGCCGGCAACCTTGGCGAACAAGGTGTGATCCTTGCCCATGCCGACGTTGTCGCCTGCATACATCTGGGTGCCGCGCTGACGCACGATGATGCTGCCGGCGGTAACCAGCTCGCCGCCGTAGCGTTTTACGCCCAGGCGCTTGGAATGAGAGTCGCGACCGTTGCGTACACTGCCGCCTGCTTTTTTATGTGCCATTGCTTATCTCCTTACTGCGCCGCGATGCCGTCGATGCGGATCTCGGTATAGTTCTGACGATGCCCCTGGTGTTTTTGATAGTGCTTGCGGCGGCGCATTTTAAAAATCTGCACCTTCTCACCGCGACCGTGCGTAAGCACCGTCGCCTTGACCGTAGCGCCACTTACCAAGGGCGTGCCTACCGTGACAGTTTCACCGTCCGTAATCATCAAAATCTGATCCAGTACGATTTCGCTGCCAATGTCTGCCGGTATCTGTTCTATTTTCAATTTTTCGCCGGGGGCTACGCGATATTGCTTGCCGCCGGTTTTTATGACCGCATACATGTTGAGCTCCAAAACTTGCTTTTAAAAAGGAACGCGATTGTACCAGAATTTTGCGGCGCGGTATAAAAAATGTTTGTAAATCATGAGCGACCCCAGAAAAACTTGACACAGAATTGCCCTCGTTCCTACTATTAGCGCTTTTCCACATAACCTCAGGTCGTTAGTTCGTGTCGCTGGAAACCATTCGAAGTCCCATTGAGTCCGATATGCTGGTCGTGGACGAAGTCATCCGCAAGCGGCTGCATTCCGACGTCGTGCTGATCCGCCAGATCAGCGAATACATCATCGGTAGCGGCGGCAAGCGCTTGCGCCCTGCGCTGGTGCTGCTTTCTGCCGGCACGTTCGGCTATTCCGGCGGTTATCAGCATGAATTGGCGGCGGTCATCGAGTTCATTCATACCGCCACCTTGCTGCACGACGATGTCGTGGACGAATCGAACCTGCGGCGCGGCAACGCCACCGCCAATGCCCTGTTCGGCAATGCGGCCAGCGTCCTGGTGGGTGATTTCTTGTATTCCAGAGCTTTCCAGATGATGGTTGGCGCGGGCAACATGCGCGTGATGGAAGTGCTGGCCGATGCCACCAACACCATTGCCGAAGGCGAAGTGTTGCAACTGTTGAACTGCAATGATGCGGATATCGACGAGGCGCGCTATGTCCAGGTCATTCACTACAAGACCGCCAAGCTGTTCGAAGCCGCGACCCGGCTCGGCGCGATTCTCGGTGGCTCTTCCAGCGTCAACGAGGAAGCCATGGCAGCCTACGGCATGCACTTGGGTACGGCGTTTCAGTTGATCGACGACGTGCTGGATTATTCCGGAGACCATGTCGAAACCGGCAAAAATGTCGGCGATGACCTGGCTGAAGGCAAGCCTACGCTGCCTCTGATTTACGCCATGAAAAACGGTACTGCGGAACAGGCGGCGGTAGTTCGTAATGCGATCGAGCATGGCGGCCTGGATGAACTTGATGCAGTCATGGCGGCAATCCGTGAAACCGGTGCGCTGGATTACGTAAAGAACCGGGCGCAGGCCGAGGCGCAAGCGGCGTGCGATGCGATTGCCCACCTGCCGCATTCAAAATACAAACAATCTTTGCTACAATTGGCTGACTTCGCGGTAACGCGGAGTTACTGATGAATAGTCCAATACGGGGTGTAGCTCAGCCTGGTGGAGCGCTGCGTTCGGGACGCAGAGGCCGGAGGTTCGAATCCTCTCACCCCGACCAAATTCATGTTCCTGATTGATACCCCTGATATCATTGAATGGGTGCACCGGCTGATGGAACAGGTGACGTTTGATTAAGCTGATACTTCTTGTCTTGGGATTCTGGATTGTTTACCGCATCCTGAAAAGCCGTGGCCGTAGCACCAAGCGGAATGAAGCGTCAACGAATGTGGTCGGCGAGGATATGGTGCGTTGCATCCATTGCGGCATCAATCTGCCGAGGAGCGAAAGCATCATTAGCCATGGTGAGTTCTTTTGCACCCATGAGCATCGACAACTCCACCAGAAATAATCGCCCGCTTTCCCGGCGATTACCGCCGACTATGGCGATGCGTTCATGCTGACGCATTTTTTGCAGACGCGGCCCACGCTTCAGCCTGAGACATACTGGCGGTCGCTCCACTACTTCAATCTTTTTCGCCTGATTGTCGCCGGAACGTTTTCCGTCGCTTATCCCTTACTCGGTATTGTTGAGCCTTTTGGCGTCTACAATCCATCCCTGTTTTATGCCATCAGTCTTGTTTATGTCATCTTTGCGATGCTGATGGTCGTGCCGATTGCCGTGCGCTGGCCGCGCTTCAATCTGCTGCTGAATGCCCAGGTCAGCGCCGACATCTTGTTCATCGTGTTGCTGATGCATGCCAGCGGGGGAATCCAGAGCGGCCTCGGCTTGCTTATGCTGGGTCCCCTGGCTGCTACCGGCATGGTCAGCCGCGGACGTCTGGCCATGTTTCACGCAGCGGTGGCAAGCGTCGCAATTTTGCTCGAACAAACCTACCAGGTATTGGGCTTGGCCGGGAATCCGCGAGACTATCTGCAAACCAGTCTCACCAGCATGGGTTTCTTTGCCACCTCCGGCTTGGCTTACGTTTTGACCAAACGCCTGACGGCAACCGAGAATCTGGCGCAGAAGCAGAGTGTCGATCTTGCCAATCTGGCACAGGTCAACCAGTTGGTGATTCAGGGGATGCAGGATGGCGTGCTGGTGGTAGACGGATCGGGACGCGTGCGCCAGCATAACGGTGAAGCCGAGAAATTGCTCGGCAAGCCGCCCGCGATCTGGAGCAAGCTGCTGCTTAACGATTATTTTCCGGAATTATCCATCTGTCTGCGCCGCTGGAATGCGGACCGGCGCAATAACCGCTTCGAATTGACTGCGCCGGCCACCGGCAAGCGGCTGCAGGCGCACTTTACTGCGATCGGTTCGGATGAGTTGCTGGGTACGGTAATTTTCCTGGAGGATCTGAGCCTGATGCGGGAACGCGCGCAGCAATTGAAGCTGGCGGCGCTGGGCAGGTTGACGGCCAATATTGCCCATGAGATTCGCAACCCCCTGAGCGCAATCAATCATGCCACCGAATTGCTGCAGGAGGAGCCCGGCAAGGATGCGACACAGGCGCGGCTGTTGCAGATCATTCATGATAATACTCACCGCCTCGACCGGATTGTTCAGGACGTGCTGCAGCTTAATCGTCGGGATCGCTCCACGCCAGAAGTCATTGACCTGAACGCAACCTTGCATCAGTTTGCCGAACGTTTTTGTCAGACCGATAAAATTCCGGTCGAAACTGTTGTACTGGAAGCGGAAGACGGGCTGACGGTGGACTTCGATCGCCAGCACCTTGATCGGGTGCTATGGAACCTGTGCCGTAACGCCTGGCGTTTTTGTCGTCGCGAAGCCGGCAGTATCCGCCTGGCTGCTTCGCGAGCGGCGCTGGGGAGTATTGTACAATTGGAGGTGAGCGACGATGGCGAGGGCGTGGAGGAAGCATTGCAGGCCCAGTTGTTTGAACCTTTTTTTACCACCGACAGTACCGGCACCGGCCTCGGGCTTTATATCGCCCGCGAATTGTGCGATGCCAATGGTGCGGCGCTGGATTACGTCGAGACCGGGCGGGGCGCCAGATTCAGAATTCGCTTTGTGAAGGAGTCCATGTGAGCCGGAAGCCGAAAGCCCCCGTTTCTGAAGGCGAAGAGACTGCTTTGCCGCGTCGCGTGCTGGTGGTGGATGATGAGGCCGATATCCGCGAATTGCTGGCACTGACGCTAGAGCGCATGGGGCTGGCTGCCGATACGGCGGCCAGCGCGTTCGAGGCGGAGCAGCACCTGCGCAAACAGATTTACGACCTGTGCCTGACCGATATGCGTCTGCCGGATGGCGATGGCTTGGGCCTTCTGGAGCATGTGACGAAGAACTATCCCGGCACGCCGGTGGCGGTGATCACTGCTTATGGCAGTGCCGAAAATGCGGTTGCCGCCCTCAAGGCGGGGGCTTTCGATTACCTGTCCAAACCTGTTTCCCTGGCACAGTTGCGTCCATTGGTCAATTCCGCGCTCAAACTGTCCAAAGCGGGCCAGCCGAAAAAAACCGGCGAATGTGTCGGTGCCGGCCATCCGGTGCTACTGGGCGATTCGCAACCCATGCAGCAGACTCGCCAGATGATCGAGAAACTGGCTCGCAGCCAGGCGCCGATCCATATCACCGGCGAATCCGGCAGCGGCAAGGAATTGGCGGCACGACTGATCCATCTCCATGGCCCGCGCGGGGACGGGCCATTCGTTGCGGTCAACTGCGGCGCGATCCCGGAAAACCTGATGGAAAGCGAGTTTTTCGGTTACAAGAAAGGCGCTTTCACTGGCGCAGCTCAGGATAAGGACGGCTTCTTCCATACCGCAAATAGCGGTACGTTGTTTCTGGATGAGGTAGCGGATTTGCCACTGCAGATGCAGGTAAAATTACTGCGTGTCATCCAGGAAAAAATGGTGCGCAAGGTGGGAGATACCCAGGAGGACCCGGTGGATGTGCGGATTATCAGCGCTACCCATCAGGATCTTGGACTCTGCGTGGAACAAGGTAAATTCCGTCAGGATCTTTATTACCGGCTCAATGTAATCATCCTCAAGATGCCGGCTTTGCGCGAAATACCCGATGACATTCCGTTGCTGGCCGGAGAAATTCTTGGAAAGATGGCGGGTCGCGATGCGGTACCGCCGAAGTTGAGTCCAGAGGCATTAAAGGTATTGCAGGAATACAGCTTTCCGGGCAATGTGCGCGAGTTGGAAAACATCCTGGAGCGGGCGATGGCGCTGACTACCGGCGGCAGGATTGGCAAGGCGGATCTGCACCTCACATCCAAATTGCAAAAAGAAGAAAAGGCGGCGGTGCGGCCCGGAAGCCTGCCTTTGCAGGAATACCTCGACACCATGGAAAAAGAAGCGATCATGAGTGCGCTGGAAAAATCGCGCTATAACAAGACGGCAGCGGCCAAGCTGCTTGGCATTACTTTCCGCGCTTTGCGCTACCGCCTTGAACGACTGGGAATCGATTAAGCCTGAAAACGACGATTAACCGCCGATGCACGCCAATAAACGCCGATAAAACAGGATGGCGTCGACACTCTCATCGTCACCCAAAAAGGGAATGGGATGTTCCTTGTAACGCTTTGAATCATCGGTGTTTATCGGCGGTTGACTGTTTTGTATCGGTTGAGTTTTAAAAGCTCGTTTTGAGATAAGTTTCAAGACTCGGGACTCAGCACCGATTTCACGCCCCAGATTTTTTCCGCATACTCCCCAATCGCCCGATCACTGGAAAACTTGCCCATACCGGCTACGTTGAGGATGGCCTTGCGCGCCCACTCCACGGGTTCGCGGTAGAGCGTCTCGACCTTTTCCTGGCAGGCAACATAATCGGCGTAGTCGGCAAGCAGCAGGAAGCGGTCTCCGTCCTGGGTGAGCGCTTTGACGATTGGCTGGAAACGGGCGGGATCATCCGGTGAGAAATAGCCGGAACCGATCATGTCCAGCACCTGTCTTAGTTCCCCATTGGCGTGGTAATAGTCCCAGGGGTTGTAGCCCTTGTTTTGCAGTTCGGCAACGCCCGTCGTGGTCAGCCCGAAGATGAAAATGTTGTCCGCGCCGACTTCATCGTGAATTTCGATGTTGGCGCCATCCAGCGTGCCGATCGTCAATGCGCCGTTCAGTGTGAGTTTCATGTTGCCGGTGCCGGATGCCTCGGTACCCGCCGTGGATATCTGCTCGGATATGTCAGCCGCCGGCACGATTTCGGTTGCAGTGGTGACATCGTAATTGGGAATGAATACGACCTTGAGCCGGTCGCCAATGGCAGGATCATTGTTGACGGTGTCTGCCACATCGTTGATCAGCTTGATGATCAGTTTTGCCTGCACATAACCTGGCGCCGCCTTGCCGCTGAAAATCACGGTGCGAGCGACCTGATCGATGGCCGGATTGGCGCGAATGCGGTTATATAGCGTAATGACGTGGAGCAGGTTGAGAAGCTGGCGCTTATACTCGTGAATGCGCTTGATTTGCACGTCAAACAGAGAGTTCGTGTTAATTTTGATGCCCAGTTTATGGAGAATTACCCCGGCCAGTTTTTCCTTGTTGACCTGTTTGACCGCGCGGAATTTTTCCAGAAAACCCTTATCGGCGGCAAGGGGGACAAGCTTGCTGAGTTGTGTCAGGTCGGTGGTGAGCCAACCGTCGCCGATGTATTCGGTGATCAGTTTGGCCAGTGCGGGGTTCGCCTGGTTGAGCCAGCGTCGCGGCGTGATGCCGTTGGTGACATTGATGATCTTGCCGGGGTAAAGGCGATCGAAGTCCTTGAAAATGGTTTGCCGCATCAGCTCGGTGTGGATTTTCGCCACGCCGTTTACCTGGTGGCTGCCGACAATGGCCAGATGTGCCATACGGACGCGCCGCCCGTTTTCCTCATCAATGATCGAGATACGTTTCAGCAGTTCGATATCGCCGGGATGTTTGTGGCCCACTTCAGTGAGAAAACGGTGATTGATTTCGTAAATGATTTGCAGATGGCGCGGCAAAATATTTTCGAACAGGCTGACCGGCCAGGTTTCCAGCGCCTCCGGCATGAGCGTGTGGTTCGTGTAGGAGAAGGTACGGACGGTGATGTCCCAGGCGCGCTCCCAGTCGAGGTGATAGAGGTCCATCAGTACGCGCATCAGTTCCGGGATGGCGATCGAAGGATGGGTGTCATTGAGCTGGAACGCCACTTTGTCAGGCAGCTCATCGAAATTATTGTGAGCCTTGTTGAAACGATAGAGCATGTCCTGAAGCGAGGCGCTGACGAAAAAATATTGTTGTTTCAGGCGCAGTTCCCGTCCCATTTTCGTGGTGTCGTCCGGGTAGAGCACCTTGGACAGGTTTTCTGACTGGTTCTTGTCTTCTACCGCCTTGATGTAGTTGCCTTCGTTGAAGTATTTCAGGTTGAAGTCGCGGGAAGCCTTGGCCGACCACAGCCGCATGTTGTTTACCGATTTTCCGCCGTAGCCCGGAATTGGCGTGTCATAGGCCATCGCCATGATCTCTTCGGTATCTACCCAATGGTGGCGCATGCTGCCGTGTTCGCCGAGGTATTCCACTACCCGTCCGTGAAATTTGACTGGATACAACACTTCCGGCCTCGGGAATTCCCACGGGTTGCCATAGCGTAGCCAGTTGTCGGGATGCTCTACCTGGCGGCCCTTTTCAATATGCTGGTTAAACATGCCATATTCGTAACGGATGCCATAGCCATAGCTCGGCAACCCCAATGTCGCCATCGAGTCCAGAAAACAGGCGGCCAAACGCCCCAAGCCGCCGTTGCCGAGGGCGGCATCGGGCTCCGCATCGTATATTGCTTCCAGGTCGTTGCCGGCATTGTGCATTGCCTTGCTGCATTCATCGAAATGGCCCATGTTCAGTAGACTGTTGGTCAGCGTGCGACCGATCAGGAATTCCATCGACAGGTAATAGATGCGTTTGGCGTCAGCGCGATAATAGCGGCGCATGGTTTCCATCCAGCGCTCGGTCAATTGGTCGCGTGTCGTGTGGGCCAGAGCGAAAAACCAGTCTCTGGGGGTGGCGGTAAAATGGTCTTTGCCGACGGTATAGGTGAGGTGATCGGCGAGCGCACGACCGAAGTTCGGCATCTCCTCGCCATTCCCGGACTTTGGCGAGGTATTCCCGGTTGCTGCAGGTTTTTTGGCCATTACGTATTTCTCCGTCCCGGATGTGGAATTTTCAGAATAGCGCTAACCTGGATGGTGGTAAAGGTCGGTTCAGCGCTGGCGTATTCAGATCAGTACAACGGCAAGGTAAGTGACGTACATGGCGCCATTAATAGCCAGATGCCAGACTTTGAGCTGACCGCGGTGAACCATGATGCGTAACCACAACGAGGCCAACAGGGTGATGACGATGCCGAGCAGCACCTCCTGGCGGGGTTCCCATGGGGTGAGCATGATGCCGATGGCGGGCAGCAGGGTGCCCTGGAATACCATGGCACCGGTGATATTGCCGAAGGCCAGGGTGTCCTTGTGGCGGCGAATCCACAGGATGCTATTGACCTTTTCCGGCAGCTCGGTGGCGATCGGGATGATCAGCAGCGACAGCAGCAGCGGCGAGATGCCGAGCAATTCCGAGGCGCTCTCCACGCCGTGGATAAACCCCTTGGCACCGGCAACCAGCAGGGCGAGTCCGAGGGCAAGCTGGGTCACAATTGCGGCCATGTTCTCCGGCAGGCCCATGCGGCACAGAAACATCTTTTCTTCGGCCTCGGTGCCGTGGCCTTCCTTGACCAAGTGAGCGGAAGCGCGCAGGGTAAGCATGATGTAGATGAAATAGGTCAGCACCAGGGCAAAGCCGATGGCGGCACGTACTGCGGTCAACTGGTGCGGCACGAACAGGGCGATGGCGGAAAAGCTGAAAGCGGCAAGGAAAAAATTCAGGTCGCGGGTCAGGCCGGTGCGCTCCGGCACCAGATGCCCCTGCAAGCCGCGTTTGCTCAGCACCGCCATGGCCATCAGGCAGATGGACAGGGTGGAGAGCATCAGCGGCGCACCGAGAATGGCGCCGACGCCGATTTCTTCGTTCACTGCCGTGTTGCTGGTGCCGGCCATGAGCGCCAGCAAAGGCACCATGGTTTCCGGCAGGGCGGTGCCTATAGCGGCGAATAGCGACCCGGTGACGCCCTCTGAAATCTTTAGTTTCTCGCCGAGATGTTCCAGCGCATTGGTAAATACCTCCGCGGCAATTAAAATGACGACCAGCATCAGGAATAAAATAGCGAAAGTGGACATGGCAGTTTTGAAATAACGAAAGTCATGATTGTATCATCGGCTTAACGTGCGCATGCCTGAGAAATTGGCTTGGGTATAATCAATACGGCGGTGATCTTCGGGCATTTGGTGCCGGAGATCCGGCCAGGAAACAGGCAAAAATGAAAATAGATAAATCGGGTTTTTTACAGGGCGTGCGCTTCATCGCTACCCCCAACTGCGACGAACGTCCTGCGGGAATCGAATTCGATATTCCATTGCTGGTCATTCACAATATCAGCCTGCCGCCTCGCGAGTATGGCGGCAATGGCGTGATCGATTTCTTTACCGGCAAGCTGGATGTAAACGCGCATCCTTATTACCTGCTGATTGCCGATCTCCGGGTGTCGGCCCATTTTTTCATTCGTCGCGACGGCGAAATCATCCAGTTCGTGTCGTGCAACAAGCGCGCCTGGCATGCCGGGGTATCGACCTGGCATGACCGGATTCGCTGCAACGACTTTTCCATCGGCATCGAGATGGAAGGCAGCGATGATGACCCCTTCACCGAGGTTCAATATGAGAAGTTGGCAGAGCTGACCCGTGCCTTGCAGCAGGCTTACCCGATTGAGGATATTCTCGGCCATTCGAATATCGCCCCGGTGCGCAAGACCGATCCAGGCCCCTGCTTCGATTGGGAAAAATACCGGAACCTGGTAGCCGCTGTGGGGTCAGACGAGTGACACGGGAACCGAACTCACCGAAAATGCCACATGGATGAAAAATTGATGCAGGGCGAATCGGATTGCGCAAGTTGCAGCATCCGCCAGTCGGTGCTGTTTGCCGGCCTGGAGATCAGCGATTGCGAGAAAATACACCGTCCGATCGACGATATCGTCCTTGCGCCGCAGGCGAAGCTTTATCGCGCCGGCGATCCGGCGCAGGCGGTATTCACCATTCGCAGCGGCCTGCTCAAGCTGGTGCAGTACCTGCCGGACGGGCGCCAGCGCATCGTCCGCCTGCTTCGTCCCACCGATGTGACTGGCCTGGAGGCGTTGCTTGGGCAGACCTATCAGCACGACGCGGTTGTTCTGCAGCAATCCGAAGTGTGCCGCATTCCGCTGGAGGTGATTCAGCGGCTGGACAACGAGAATCACAAGCTGCGCAAGGAATTGATGGTGCGTTGGCAGCATGCGCTGGAAGAGGCCGATGCCTGGCTGACTCAACTCTCCACTGGCAGCGCACGGGCGCGCATGGCGCGGCTGCTGTTGCGCCTGACGGGTAGCGAGGGTGACGGGATCTGTGAGCTGTTCGGGCGGGAAGACATGGGGTCGATGCTGGGTATTACCACCGAAACGGCCAGCCGGATCATCGCCGAATTCAAGCGCAACGGCGCACTGCAGGAAATTCCCGGCAGCAGTGGGTTCAAATGCGACAGCGCCATGCTGGACCGGATTGCCGCTGATTGAAAGCCATTGCGAATTATCAATGACGGCAAGCGGGCTTCCAACCTAATATTCTCCCAACGCGTTCGTCCCCCACGGCGCGTTGGCCTGTTCATTGGCTAGTTGAGTAACCTCCGAGGCCACCCATAAGGCGGCTTTTTCACCGCCTGTCATCTCCGACAGGCGGTTTTTTTTTCTGCCGTCTCCAGATTCAATCAAAAATTACCGTCTTGTTGGCATAGAGCAGAATTCTGTTCTCAATGTGCCAGCGCACGCCGCGCGACAACACGGATTTTTCCAACTCGCGGCCTTTCTGGATCAGGTCGTCGATGGCGTCGCGGTGTGAAATGCGGGCTACGTCCTGCTCGATGATCGGGCCATCGTCCAGCACTTCGGTGACATAGTGGCTGGTTGCGCCGATCAGTTTTACGCCGCGTTCAAAGGCGCGGTGGTAGGGCTTGGCGCCGAGAAATGCGGGCAGGAAGGAGTGGTGGATGTTGATGATGCGATTGGGGTAATGCCGGATGAAATCCGCTGACAGCACTTGCATATAGCGCGCCAGCACGACCAGGTCGATGTGGTGGTGGCGTAGCAGCGCGATCTGGTTTTTTTCCGCTTCTGCCTTGCCGTCTTGGTGAACGGCGATATGCTGGAATGGAATGTTGTAGGAATCGGCGATCCACTTCGTGTCAATGTGATTGCCGATGATCAGCGGGATATCGCAGTGCAATTCGCCGGCCTGGTGGCGGTAAAGCAGGTCGGCCAGGCAATGATCGTAGCGTGAAACGAAAATCGCCACCTTGGGTCGGTGGGCCGACAGCGCCAGATGCCACTGCATTTCGAATTTTTCGGCAATCGGCGAGAAATGCTGCTTGAATTGCTCCGTGTCCAGGTCGAAATCCTGCAGATCCCATTCGACACGCATCAGGAACAACCCCAGTTCGCTGTCCTGATGCTGGTCGGCATGGAGGATATTGGCGTTGTGGCGGTAGAGAAAATCGGCAATGCCGGCGACCAGACCTTTGCGGTCGGGGCAGGAAATCAACAGGATGGCGGAGTTTTTCATGTCGTCCGATGGCAGCGGCTAAATTGCATCATTATTCCAGATTGTTCCTTGAGGCGCGAGATGGCGGCGAAATAATGCGTGTCGCGGCTTCGACGTTTGCCGCGAACAGAATCATGATTCCGGGATATGCAGATTTCAAGATGCCGAGATTTTTTTGTCCTAAACTGTAATTGTTAATTTGATAAAGGGTCGCCGTAAAAAATTGTTGTTCCATTTCTGACTGAAAGCGCCAAATGGTGATGGGCAAGGATAAATCCACCAAGTTAGAAAAAGCATTCACGCAGGAGAAGCTGAGCCGGCATTTTCAGGTAATGCCGGTTGTGCTCTACCTTCGAGAGCCGACTGGCGACCACTCGATTACCTATGTCAGCCCAAATGTCGAGCGAATTCTTGGCGTTACACCAGCCGATTTTGCCATCTCCCCGAATTTCTGGATCGACCATGTTCATCCTGACGACAAGGCACTGGCGTTTCACGATCTGAGCCGGATTGCTGCCACTGACCGTCATGTGTCGGAATATCGCGTCAGGAATAGCACGGGAGAATACCGATGGATCCGTGACGAATTTTATCTGGAGAGCAACCCGGATGGCGGCCCTGCCTGCATTTCCGGCTGCTGGCTCGACATCTCCGAGCGCAAGGAGCAGGAACTCGCGCTATTGGAGGCCCAGCAAGAACTCGAAGAGAAAGATGCTTTCCTGCAGCATGTGCTGGACAACGTTCCCCAGCACCTGTTCTGGAAAGACCGTAGCGGCGCCTTTCGCGGATGCAACCGTGCCGGCGCGATGGCTGTCGGCCTGAATTCGCCGGAGGAAATCCTGGGTAAAACCGACCACGACCTCTATCGGACGCCAGAGGATGGCGAATATTTTTTCGGGCTGGATCTGGACGCCATGGAAAAAGGCATCCCGCAATTTCATAATGCCGTGCAAAAACAACAGCCCGATGGGATGTTGGCCTGGCTGGATATCACCAAGGTTCCGCTTCACGACGAATCCGGCGCGATCAACGGCTTGCTGATCAGCTACGAGGATCACACCTGGGGCACCCAAATTGCCGACAAGCTCAGACTCTTCACTCAGGCGATCGAGCAAAGTTCAAATTCCATGGTAATTACCGACATTCATGGCGTCATCGAATATGTGAACCCGTGTTTTTGCCGTACTTATGGCTATGAGGCGGGAGAGACGCTGGGGCGTAATCCAAGCATGCTGAAATCAGGGCAAACATCACCCGAAGAATATGCGTGTATGTGGAAAAGCATTCTTTCCGGCCAATGCTGGCAGGGCGAACTTCTGAACCGGAAAAAGGACGGATCGTTTATCTGGCAATCGGCGAGTATTTCTCCATTGTTCGGAGACCAAGGCAATATCACGCACTTCCTGTCCATTGAGGATGACATCACCGAGCGCAAACTTTCCGAGGCTGTCTTGAAGGAGAACGAAGAGCGTTTCCGGGCCATCGCCAACTATACCTATAATTGGGAGAACTGGATCGATCCCGGCGGGAAACTGGTGTGGGTCAACCCGGCGGTGGAACCGATGACCGGCTATACCCCGGAAGAATGTTACGCCATGCCGGATTATCCTTTTCCGTTGATTCATCCTGATGACCGTGACAGGGTTGCCCACCATTTTTCTGCTGCACTGGATGGGCAAAGTGGCGGCGACCTGGAGTTTCGCGTGCTGCGCAAGGACAGCGGCATTATTTGTGGCAGTGTTTCCTGGTTGCCCATCTATGACGAATCGGGCAATTTTATCGGGCACCGATCCAGCGTGCGCGACATTACGGCCCAGAAACAGGTGCTGGACGAGCTGTTCAACGCCAAGCAAGTGGTGCAACTGGTACTCGATCATATTCCCATGCGCGTGTTCTGGAAGGATGTCAATTCCATTTATCTTGGCGGCAACAAGGCATACCTGGCCGATTGGGGCTTGGCTAGCAGCGATGAGCTTAAAGGCAAATCGGATTTCGACCTCCATTCACAAGGGCTGGCAAAAAAATACCGTCAGGACGACAGCAAAGTGATTCTCGGCAACCAGCCAAAAATCAACTACGAAGACAAAATGGTCAGGGCTGAAGGGGAACTCCGTTGGGTGCAAACTTGCAAGGTTCCGCTGCACGATAAAAATGGGGAAGTCGTTGGCATCCTGGGTATTTATGACGACATTACCGAGAAAAAAGCCATGCAGCAGCGACTCGCTGAAACTCTGCAACAATTGCAAACCATTTTGAATAACACCCAGGCCGGCATTGGCTTTCTCAAGGATCGCAAGTTCGTCTGGATCAACCACCGCATGGAAGAAATGTTCGGCTACAAAATGAGCGAAGTGAA
The DNA here is from genome assembly GCA_021373185.1 of Betaproteobacteria bacterium. Taxonomy (GTDB): domain Bacteria; phylum Pseudomonadota; class Gammaproteobacteria; order Burkholderiales; family Sulfuricellaceae; genus Sulfuricella. The sequence goes on from JAJFTF010000040.1 coordinate 59,976, forward strand.
CAGGAAATCCACGGAAATATTCTATCCGACGCGCGAGGACTTTGAACGAACAGGTCAGGAAGCCGATTCCCTGTTGGCGGATGGCAAGCCTTTCGAAACCGAGTGTTTGATGAAGCGCAAGAACGGACGGATGTTCTGGTGCCATCTGCGGGGCCTGGCGGTAAATCCGCGCGACATGTCGAAAGGATCGATCTGGACGTTGATGGATATCGACAATCGCAAGACCGCCGAGCAGGCATTGCTTGAATTGAATACCAATCTGGCCGAGCAGGTGTCACGGGAAATAGCCAGCGGCATGGAAAAGGAGCGCATGCTCATTCATCAGGCGCGGCATGCCGCCATGGGCGAGATGATCGGCAACATCGCGCACCAGTGGCGTCAGCCGCTGACCGTATTGGGACTGATCCTGCAGAATATCCACCTGGATTATCAGGATCATTTGCTTACGTCGGAAGCGTTGGATGAATACGTTGCCAATGCCAGCCGTTCGATCCAGCTCATGTCCAGCACCATTGACGATTTCCGCGATTTTTTCCGTCCCAACCGGCAAAAAACCGTTTTCAACCTCCGGCATGTAGTGCAGGAATCGCTGAAATTACTCGGCGCCAGTCTCAGCAACAACAACATTGCAGTCAAAGTGAGCGGCGCGGAGGATGTCGAGATACTGGGTCATCAGAGCGAGACCTCTCAGGTGCTGCTGAATTTGATCGGCAATGCCAAGGATGTTCTGCTGGAAAGGAAGCCGGACAACCCGGAAATAGAAATTGAAACGAACTGCGACGGGAAGCATGCCGTTATCATCGTTCGCGACAATGCTGGCGGCATCCCCGCGGAAATTGCCGAAAAAATCTTCGATCCTTATTTCACCACCAAGGAAAAGGGCACCGGGATCGGCTTGTATATGACGAGAATTATCGTCGAGCGCCACATGCGGGGTACCGTCTCCTTCCGCAATAATCGTGTGGGAGCCGAGTTTGCCGTGACATTGCCGATTGATGATTCTTACAAGGAAAAGCGGGAGGCGACATGAGTCAGGCGACTGCCGAGGAGCTGAAGCAATTTTCCGTGCTTTATGCGGAAGATGAAGAAGATATCCGCAAGGAGGTCGGCCATTTTCTTGAGCGCCATGTGGGTAAGCTGATTGTCGCCGCTAACGGCGAAGAAGCCTTGGCTGCATTTGCCGTCCACAAGCCGGATATCGTCATCAGCGATATCATGATGCCGGCGATGGATGGGCTGAGACTGGCCGAAGCGATCAAGGAGCGGAGTCGCACCACGCCGGTGATCTTTACCACGGCCTTTAACGATGTCAAGTATCTGCATCGTGCCATTGATCTCGGTGTGGATGGCTACGTGTTGAAACCGATCGACCTCAAGCAGCTTTTGGCGGTTTTTTCGAAAACTGCCGCCTTGCTGCTCAAGAACCGCGAACTGGTGACCAGCCGGGCGCAGCTTGAAGCCTATCACCAGGCTGCGGAAGATGAGCGTCGCCTGGTCGCGGAGCTGATGGAACGTATGATGCGGCCCGAGAATCTGCGCGACCCGCAAGTGCGCTATTGGCTCAAGCCGACAGATGTGGTGAGCGGCGACTTGATCGCCCTGTCCCGTTCGCGCAATCGCAAGCTCTATTTCATGCTGGCCGATTCCACCGGGCATGGATTGCCTGCTGCGCTTAATTTGCTGCCGGTAAACCATATCTTTTACAGCATGGTCAGCAAGAATTTGCCGCTGACCATGATGGTCGAGGAAATGAACTGGGCGGTGAAGGAGCAATCGCCGACCGGGCGCTATGTCGCCGCGCTGGTTGCCTGCATCGACCTGCACAACCGGCTGGTGGAAATCTGGAACGGCGGTATCCCGTCCGCGTTCTTTATCGGCGAAGACGGGAGGGGGATGCACACCTTCGATTCGGTCAATTTGCCGCTAGGCATCCTCGACCGCACCTTTACCGCTCAGACTGAAGTTTTTCAATGGAGCGAACCGGGGCAACTGGTGGTCTATTCCGATGGCCTTTCGGAAGCGGAGAATGAAGCCGGCGAACCCTTCGGCTTATCCCGGATAGAACAGGTGCTGAGGCAAGCGGCGCCGGCCGAGCGATTTTCCGGCCTGACCGAGGCATTGAATGCGCACTTGGGCGGGCGCCGCGCTTTCGATGACATGACTTTGATGCTGGTGGAGTGCGTTCCGGCTTAATCGTCAAACCGTTTTTATCCACGGATGAACACGGATAAAACAATATTTTGTTGAGAATTTGTGGTTTACCCAGAAGGTATGCGGGTGATGGTTTTAATCTGTTAATAATCCGTGCTTATCTGTGTTAATCCGTGGCTGAACGGTTTTTAAGAGGATCAGACGGCGCTCTCCAGGTAACGCCGGGTATCGATTTTCCAGCGCTCTGGCGGTTCATGGCTGACGATACGGTCGGCGGAGGTCGCGAGATCGAGGTCGTAGGGCGCAAGTTCCCAGTTTTTCAGCGTGTCGTAAGCTACCCGCACTCTCGGTCGCAGCAAGTCGGCGCCGTTTTGTTCCACGACAATGCCGAGCAGCCCGCTTTCCAGCCTTACCAGCGTGTCGACGGGGTAGATGCCGACACTGCTGATAAAGTGCCGCACCAACTCCTCGTTAAAGTGAAACTTGCTCCATTCCTGCAGTTTGCGTAGTGCGTCCACCGGCTTCATGGCTTGATGATAGACCCGCTCTGCGGTAATGGCGTCGTACACGTCGACAATCGCCGCCATCTGGCCGAACTGATGGATCAGATCGGATTCCAGCCCGGCAGGGTAGCCGGAACCGTCGTAGCGTTCGTGGTGCTGCTCAATGACGGCGCGCGAGATGGGCGAGACCCATTCCAGGCCGGCAACGAGCTCGCTGCCATAAGCCACATGCCGTTTCATCTCGTCGAATTCCTTCTCGGTCAGGCGCCCCGGCTTGTTGAGAATCTCGTTTGCCACCCGCATTTTACCGATGTCGTGCAGCAAGGCGCCGATGCTGATCTGGCGGGTGATGTCCTTGCCCAGGTGTAACACGTTGCAGAACGAGGTCATCAGGGTGCACACGCTGACCGAGTGTAAAAAAGTGTAATCGTCCTTGGTCTTGATCTGGCTGAGCTGAATCAATGCGCCGGGATTGCGCAAAACGGAATCGGTAATGCCTGTAATTGCTTCATCGACCCCTCCCTCGGCCAATTGCCGTCCCATCAGCGCATCCGACATCATGTGGCGAATTGCCTGGTTTGCCCGTTGGTGGATTCCGAGCGCCACTTCGATTTCTTCTCTCACCGGAATATGGGGTTGCGGCAGGCGTCCCGATGCTTCCGCCACTTGCAGCAATTCCGTTTCGATGGATGCCTGCACATCGGCAACGCTCAATCCGTCGAGCAAGTCGTCGCCCAGGCTGCTGTCGATATAGACCTCGCGCACGCCCAGCGCGGCGATTTTCTCGATTTCATCATCCGATTTCACTTTGAAGCGAGTGAGAAAAAGAGGATGCACGACCCAACTGCAATTGAGATCGTGGATGAACATGCCCGGCTTGAGTTGCGCCAGGGAAATTTTCTTGATCATCGCATACTTGCCAATATCACAATCGATTTCATATGCGCCCCGGTTTACTGCCGGAGGAAGCTAACGAAGTCGTCTTCCGACAGGGGATGGCTGTAATAGAAACCCTGAATCTCGTCGCATTCGGCCAGGCGAAGAAAATCCAGTTGCTCGGCAGTTTCCACGCCCTCGGCGATGACGCGCAGGCCGAGGTTCTTGGCCAGGCTGATGATTGCTCTGGTGATTGCGGTATCGTCAGTATCGTTGGGCAGGCCGCGGATGAAGGACTGATCGATTTTAAGGGTGTCGATGGGAAAACGTTTGAGGTAGCTCAGGCTGGAATAGCCGGTGCCGAAGTCGTCCAGCGACAGGGTGATGCCCAGGCGCTGGAATTCCGCCATCATGGAAATGACACCCTCGGCATTCTGCATGATCACGCTCTCGGTGATTTCCAGTTCGAGGTAGGAAGGGTCGAGTTGATGGCGGTCGAGGATCTGCTCTACCAGATGCGGAAGACTCTGGCGGAACTGCTTCGCGGAGATGTTGACCGCCAGTTTGACGATGGGCAACCCGGCCTCCTGCCACTGCTTGTTTCTGGCGCAAACCGTTTCGAGTATCCATTCGCCGATCGGGATGATCAGCCCGGTTTCTTCGGCGATTGAAATGAACTGGGTGGGGGAAATTATTGCGCCATCGTGATCCCATCGCAACAGCACTTCGGCGCCGACGATCTTGCCGCTGGCGAGATCGATCTGGGGCTGGTAATTGAGCCTCAGCTCGTTGCGCTCCATGGCGCGGCGCAGATTGTTTTCCAGCTTGAGTTTTTCCAGTGAACGCTGGTTCATGTCCTGCGAGAAGAACATGATCCCATTGTGGCTGCTGTCACGCTTGGCGCGGCGCATTGCCACATCGGCGCACTTCAGCAGGGTCTCGGCATCGTCGCCATTGTCAGGATAGACGCTGATGCCGATGCTGGACGATATCAGCAGCTCGTGGCCATTGACCGTGATGGGCTGCGACAGCCGGGAAAGGATTTTTTTCGCCACGGTGGCGGCGTGTTCGCGCGCGGAGATATCAAGCAGCGCCACCACAAATTCGTCGCCGCCGATCCGGGCGACGACGTCTTCCTCCCGCACGCAGTCGGTTAAGCTACTGGCGACTTCTTTCAGCAGTAGGTCGCCTGCGTCATGCCCCAGCGAATCGTTGACCTGCTTGAACCGATCAAGGCTGATAAACAGGATGGCGCCGTGGAGCTGGTTGCGGTTCGCCTTGATCAGCGCCTGCTTCAGGTGGGTGTAAAGCATGGTCCTGTTGGGCAGGCCGGTCAGCGTGTCATAGTAGGCGAGGCGGTAAATCTGTTTCTCGGCATTCTTTCGTTCGGCGATGTCGGTAAAGATGGCGAAATAATAGGCGATGCTGTCGTCCTTGCCGTGTACCCTGCTGATGGACATCCACACCGGGAAGGATTCGCCGCTTTTCCGCTTTCCCCATGCTTCGCCGATCCAGTGACCGGCATCGTGAAGCGAGGCCGACACGTCCAGGTAGAAATCTTCACTGTGATGGCTGGAGCGGAGGATTTCTGGCGACTTTCCGATGATTTCCTCGGAGGCGTAGCCGGTGATCTTGGTGAATGCCTTGTTGACTGAGGCGATGCTGCCGGCGGGGTCGATGATGATGATGCCTTCATCGCTGCATTCGAAGATCGCCGCCTGCAAGCGCAATTTTTCTTCTGCCTGGAGGCGTTCGGTGATGTCGGATAGATAGCCGATGATGCCGCTCGGATGGTCATCCTTGTCGCGAATCAGCGAGAGTGTCAGGCTTGCCCAGAAGGTTTCCCCGGTCTTCTTGCGCCGGTGCACCACCATCTCCCGCCCGCCCATGTTGAACAGATCCTGATAGAGCAGGGCATCGTCCTCTTCCTCGTCGGCGTAGAGGAAAACAATATTCAGGCCGACGGCTTCTTCGCTGGTATAGCCGAACAGGCTTTCTGCTCCCTTGTTCCAGCAGGTGATGTAACCCTGCATATCCATGGTAATGACGGAGTCGTGGATATGGTCGATGATCTGTTGCTGTTGACTGTTCCGTTCTTCGGTTTCCCGCAGGTTGCGGTTATGCTGGTCGCGTATGAAGCGGATATTGAGAAATTCCGCAGCCAGATCGGCAAAGTGTTGCAGTCGCAAGGTTTCGGTGGCCGAACCGGCTTGGCCGGACACGCAGACCGCCCCCAGTTTTTTGCCGTCGGACTGCAACGGGCAGCATAAGCCCGGTGGCGTGTCCATGCCTTTAGCCGGCAACGATATGGCGGTTTCCTGCTGCAATATTTTTTCTATGTCGGTACGCCAGCGCTCCGGCAGCGCGTCCAGCGCATCCGGGCGATCCGGGTTTTCAGCCAGATAACAAAATCCTTCCGTTCCTCCGAACGCCACACGGAAAATATCGCCAACCTCCTCCGCCAGCAATGCTGTTTCGCGATTCAGTATGGTTCCGGTGAGTCGCCGGATCAGCTCTGCATCGGAGACGGTATCGATGGACAAGACGGGATGATTAAGGTGGGCATTCATTTTATTCGGAATGGCTGCTCATTCGGCTATGTTGATCTGGTGAGTCCAGTTGAGCGCGGAAGCCTGCGCCAGGCAAAAGGCTTCCGGGGCAACTTTCAGCTTGCTCATTTGCTGTGCTGCGCTGTCGAAATCAAGGTTTTCGGCGCTTTCCACCAGTTTCAGCATTTCCCCCAGCGTACCTTCCCGCCGCGACAGGGCCGCATCGAGAGAATCGGCCAGAAGCAGTATCTTCAGTATCTCGGCCATCGGCATGTTCATCAGGATGTCGAGCAAGGAAAAAATGCCCACCATGAAAGCCTGCTCCTGAAATTCGAGCGAAGGGGATTGGGTTGCCGACTCGGTCAGCAGTTCCATCAGGCGACCGCGTGCCGCCGCTCTCTGCATCAGGATGCAGGGCCCGCTTTCCCCTTCTTTCTGGTGTGCAAATACCAGAAGTTGCAGCCAGCGCTGCAACTGGCGTCTGCCGAGGATGGTCAGGGCGTGGCTGAAAGAGGAAACCCTGGCGTGCATTCCCATCGAAGCGGAATTGACCAGACGCAGCAAATCAAAGGAGAGCTTGGGTTCCTGGCGAAGGGCCAATTCGATTTCGTGGTTCTCCGCATCCTGGGAAACCAGAGTCAGCAGTTTCATCAGGCTCGGCTTGGACGAGCCTTGCTGGTGATCTTTCGGATTTCGGAATCCATCCAGAGAAGCGAAAGTGTGGAAGGCAAACTGCTTGTCGGCGCACCATTTAAACAGCTCCTTGCTGTTTATGCCGGTGACGAACAGCTTGATATCGTTCTGTTTCAGCTTCCAGACGCCGGCAGGTATTTTTTCTTTCGCCTCTGCCGCCGAAAGTACCGCGATACTGGCGACTTTGCTATGGGAAAGAAGAGAGTCGGCATCGCTGATCACGGCAAAACGGAAGCCTTGGGTTTCCATCTCTTCGCAGCGTGCCATCAGGTCGCCATCCAGTACCTGTCCAGGCTGCAGGATGAAGACCACCTGATGGGCCGGAAAGGGCATTCCCGGCATGCCGCGTCGCAACCAGTCGGGGTTGAGGGAAAAGAAAAACCTGAAATCGGGTATCGATGCGAACGCCGCCCATTCTTCCCCAAGCGGGAAAAACAAGCTCTCTGCAATGGGAATGTCTTCCCGAAAAACCAGGTTATATCCATTCCAGTTCAGGCTATAGCTGTAAACTGGCTGGATGAAAACCGGGAAATATTCCTCAGCCATGATTGTTCCAGTGATAAATTGCATTGAAATTTTTTTGTAAGTTTCTCATTTAAATCTGTAAAAAGCTATTGAACTGCAGCCGGTGTTGATGACTCAAACGAATTCAGATGGTTAGCGTAATTAAGCATGCCCACCCAGCGGGTGGTTCGGCACCATGTGCCCAAGTCTTGTTCTTTGCGGGTTGGGTGAACAGCTTCTGGCAGGGGTGCGAAGCAATTCGCATAAGCCGTTTACTCCGTTCCCTCCGCCATGCCTGTTAACAAATTTAAATAGAGATGACGGAAGTCGCAAACATGACGTTACGGTAACAAATTTCAATTGCGTTTTATCAACCCTGATACTAGAATTAGTGTCAGATTGATTGGCCAAACACAATATGTTGTGGATATGTGCTGTATAACCTGTGGACAAGAGCCAAGTGCGTTACCTGGTGCGAGATGACAATATAGAGGCTGGCCATGCCTGGTGCGGCGATTTCCCGGTCTGCCTCATTTAGAAGGAAAATATTCAATGCAACTTTCTGCCGATTCCGTTTCACGCGCCCCCGCTGCGGATTTTAGCTATGGCGACACTTCTGCCAGCCGCGAGTCCGTTTACGCCCAATACAAGATCATCCGCCGCAACGGCGCGGTAGTCGGCTTCGAGCCGGGCAAGATCTCGATTGCCATGACCAAGGCTTTTATTGCCGTCAACGGCGGCCAGGGCGCGGCTTCGGCGCGGGTGCGCGAAGTTGTCGCCACGCTGACCGAGGCGGTGGTGTCGGCGCTGATGCGCCGCCAGCCCAATGGCGGCACTTTCCATATCGAGGATATCCAGGATCAGGTGGAACTGGCGCTGATGCGCTCGGGCGAGCACGATGTCGCACGCTCCTACGTCCTCTACCGCGAACAGCGTACCCAGGAGCGCGCCAGGCAGAAGCAGGAGCAGCCCGTTGTCGCGCCGCATGTGATCAATGTCGTCGAGAATGGCCAGTCCCGCCCGCTCGACATGGCCCGTTTGCATGGTCTGGTTTCTTCCGCCTGCGAGGGCTTGGGCAAGTCGGTCGATCCGCAGCCGATCATCGAGCACGCGCTGAAGAATTTGTACGATGGCGTGCCGATCGAAGAAGTCGGCAAGTCGGTGATCCTGTCCGCGCGCACCCTGATCGAGAAAGAGCCGGCTTACAGCTTTGTCACCGCCCGCCTGCTGCTCGACACCATCCGCACCGAAGTGCTGGGCAAAGCCGCGACCCAGGCCGACATGGCGACGCGCTATGCCGAATATTTTCCTGACTACATCCAGAAAGGGGTTGCTGCCGAGCGGCTTGACGAGCGCATGGGGAAACTGTTCGACCTGAAGCGCTTGGGCGCCGCGCTGGATGCCTCACGCGACCTCAAGTTCGGCTACCTCGGCCTGCAAACCTTGTATGACCGCTATTTCATCCATATCGACGAGCGCCGCATCGAACTGCCGCAGGCGTTCTTCATGCGCGTGGCGATGGGCCTGAGCCTCGACGAGGCCGACCGCGACGCGCGCGCCATCGAGTTCTACAACGTGCTGTCCAGCTTCGATTTCATGAGCTCGACGCCGACCCTGTTCAATGCCGGCACCTGCCGCAGCCAGCTTTCTTCCTGCTACCTCACCACGGTGTCCGACGATCTCGACGGCATCTACGAGGCGATCAAGGAAAACGCCTTGCTCTCCAAGTTTGCCGGCGGCCTCGGCAACGACTGGACGCCGGTACGCGCGCTGGGTTCCCACATCAAGGGTACCAACGGCAAATCGCAGGGCGTGGTGCCATTCCTCAAGGTGGTGAACGATACCGCCGTGGCGGTGAACCAGGGCGGCAAGCGCAAGGGCGCGGTCTGTGCCTATCTGGAGTCCTGGCACCTCGATATCGAAGAGTTCATGGAGCTGCGCAAGAACACCGGCGACGACCGCCGCCGCACCCATGACATGAATACCGCCAACTGGATTCCCGACCTGTTCATGAAGCGCGTGATGGAAAGCGCCGACTGGACCCTGTTCAGCCCGAACGACGTACCCGACCTGCACGACAAGTTCGGCAAGGACTTCGAGGAAGCCTACACCGCCTACGAGGCCAAGGCGGCGTGCGGCGAGCTCAAACTGCACAAGAAGATTCCCGCGCTGCAATTGTGGCGCAAGATGCTTACCATGCTGTTCGAAACCGGCCATCCCTGGATCACCTTCAAGGATCCGTGCAACATCCGCAGCCCGCAGCAGCACGTCGGCACGGTGCACAGCTCCAACCTGTGCACCGAGATCACCCTCAATACCAACGATCACGAAATCGCCGTGTGCAACCTCGGTTCGGTCAATCTGGTGGCGCACCTGAAGGACGGAGCGCTCGATCTCGCCAAGCTGCAGCGCACCGTGCGCACCGCCATGCGCATGCTCGATAACGTCATCGACATCAACTACTATGCCGTGGCCAAGGCGCGCAACGCCAACCTCAAGCACCGTCCGGTGGGCATGGGCATCATGGGTTTCCAGGACTGCCTGCAATCCGTGCGCATCCCCTACGCCAGCCAGCAGGCGGTCGAGTTCGCCGACCGCAGCATGGAGGCGGTGGCCTATTACGCCTACATGGCTTCGACCGAGCTGGCCGAGGAACGTGGTCGCTATGACACTTTCACCGGCAGCCTGTGGGATCGCGGCATCCTGCCGCACGAGTCCAACGCCCTGGTGCGCGAAGCGCGCGGCGGCTATCTGGAACTGGACGAATCCGTCCGCCTCGACTGGGAAACCCTGCGCGCCCGCATCAAGCAGTTCGGCATGCGCAACTCCAACTGCCTGGCGATCGCGCCGACGGCGACCATCGCCAACATCGTCGGCGTTTCCGCCAGCATCGAGCCGACCTACCAGAACCTCTACGTCAAATCCAACCTTTCCGGCGAGTTCACCGTGGTCAACCAGTATCTGGTCGAAGACCTCAAGGCCGCCGGGCTGTGGGATGAAGTGATGATCTCCGACCTCAAGTATTTCGACGGCACCCTGAGCAAGATCGACCGTATTCCCGGCGATCTGCGCCAGCTTTACGCCACCGCCTTCGAGATCGACCCGAGCTGGCTGATCGAAGCCGCCGCGCGCCGCCAGAAGTGGATCGACCAGGCGCAGAGCCTGAACATCTACATCGGCCAGCCCTCCGGCAAGAAGCTCGACGAGACCTACCGTCTCGCCTGGCTGCGCGGCCTCAAGACCACCTACTACCTGCGCAGCCTGGGCGCCACCCATGCCGAGAAATCCACTTCCAGAGCCGGTGCGCTGAATGCCGTGCCGGTGGATGGCGGCGTTGCGGCGGAGACCAAGTTTTGCTCAATTGACAATCCTGAGTGCGAGGCATGCCAGTAAAAGACGATTAACCGCAGAGGACGCGGAGGACACAGAGGAAGATCGTTAAGATTTGTTTTCCTCCGTGCCCTCCGCGTCCTCCGCGGTGAATAAATAATCAAGGAGGCCATAATATGCTCAATTTCGAAGACACCATGACAACCAAACCCACAGCACCGAAAGCCCCTGCTGAGCCGGTTTCCTCCGCGCTCACCGGCATCCACGACATCCGCCGCATCAAGGCGGAAGACAAGCGCATCATCAATGGCGATGCCGACGTCAACCAGTTGGTGCCGTTCAAGTACAAGTGGGCGTGGCAGAAATACCTGGACGCATGCGCCAACCACTGGATGCCGCAGGAAGTGAACATGAACCGCGACATCGCGCTGTGGAAAGACCCGAACGGGCTGACCGAAGACGAGCGCCGCATCGTCATGCGCAATCTGGGCTTCTTCACCACCGCCGACAGCCTTGCCGCCAACAACATCGTGCTCGGCACCTACCGCCACATCACTGCGCCGGAATGCCGCCAGTACTTGCTGCGCCAAGCGTTCGAGGAGGCCATCCATACCCACGCCTACCAGTACATCGTCGAGAGCCTGGGGCTGGATGAGGGCGAAGTCTTCAACATGTACCATGAGATCCCCTCGATCCGCGACAAGGACGAGTTCCTCATCCCCTTCATCGACACCCTGTGCAACCCGAACTTCAAGACCGGCACGCCGGAAGACGACCAGAAGCTGCTGCGCTCGATCATTGTGTTCGCCTGCATCATGGAAGGCATTTTCTTCTATGTCGGTTTCGTGCAGATTCTCGCGCTGGGCCGGATGAACAAGATGGTGGGCGCCGCCGAGCAGTACCAGTACATCCTGCGCGACGAATCCATGCACCTCAATTTCGGCGTCGACCTGATCAACCAGATCAAGATGGAAAACCCTCACTTGTGGACGCCGGCTTTCCGCGAGGAAATCGGCGGACTGATCAAGAAGGCGGTGGAACTGGAATACGCCTATGCCGAAGACACCATGCCGCGCGGCGTGCTCGGTATGAATGCCTCGATGTTCAAGGAATACCTGCGCTTCATCGCCAACCGTCGCTGCCAGCAGATCGGGCTGGATCAGCTTTATCCGGGAGCGGGGAATCCCTTCCCTTGGATGAGTGAGATGATGGACTTGAAGAAGGAGAAAAACTTCTTTGAGACTCGGGTGACGGAGTATCAGAGTGGCGGGGCTTTGAACTGGGATTAACCGGTTGGCAAAAAAGGCGCAGGCGACTGCGCCTTTTTTGTTATTGTAGTGGTGTTTATATCTAGTCAGGGCTCTCACACCACCGGGTGCGAACAATGTCGAAAAACCCACTATTTGATCTGTACGAAAAGCTTTATTTTCACGAGACAGAGGTTCGTGAAAAACTGAGCAGCCGGCTTCAGACTCCCATGGCCATTATCGTGTCATTGATTGGTGTTCTTGGGTTTCTCATGCAGAACATTGATAGACAGCAGGTTTCAAGTGCGGCGATTCTGATTGTCATGCTTATCGTCGCAAGTGCTATCTCGCTGCTCGGTGCTATCTACTTTTTCATCCGCTCTTGGTACGGCAATACGTATGCGTTTCTTCCATCTGCTGAAGACACAGAGAATTACAGAAAGGTGCTCGAAAGTACCTATGAACAGTACAAGGATGGAAACATCCTCGCTGAAGGGTATCTCAACGACTATCTTTGTTCCAATTACATAAAGTGTGCGACGCAAAACACCCGTTGCAACGATTTGCGTTCGCTAAGTCTTCACAGAACCAATGGCACGCTAATCATCGCTACGCTGCTTGTCGCACTCTCGTTCTTGGCCTTCTTCTTTGGGGATCTGGATCGTAGCAAGGCCAACAAGCCAAACGAGGTCATTATTGTCAAACCGGTAGATGTCCAAGGAGTTTTCATGACTGATAAGAAACCTGAACCACCAAAGGAAGTAATCCCGCCCCCTCCGCCGCCACCGCCCCCAAGGCTAATTAAGGAAGGCGTCGAAATCGTCAAACCTCAACCGGAGAAGAAAAATGGCAAATGACAAGAATGCGCCGCCGCCTCCACCGCCCCCACCCCCAGTGCGTTTAGTGAGGAGTTCGGTAGGTGATGGCGTGAGAAAAGCACCAACACCACCGGCTCCGAAATTTCCCCCACCTGCGAAAAAGCCCTAACTCGGCAAAAGGGGTTCGGTTTTGTACGCGCTACGCGCAGATGTTTTGGAGCCGGGGCTGCCCGGCGGCAGGTCACTTTTCTTGCTTCGCCAAGAAAAGATAACCAAAAGAAGGCGACCCACCCGCACCGGCCCTGCGGGCTTCCCTCGATTTTCCGCAAAGATCGGGCGGCTGCGGAAACTCGCGCTATGCGCTCAGACAGCCGCAGCCGACGGCCCCCGATCGTTGCGGAAAATCGAGGCGGCACAGAGGGGGATTTAAAGCGGTTTTGTGGGCGAGGTCTCGCCACTGCATCCCCTCTCCCCAGCCCTCTCCCCGCTGGGGAGAGGGGGCTAAGTTCCTTCCCCTTCAAGGGGAAGGCTAGGATGGGGATGGGGTGCATGGTTTGAATTCCCCTTGAGCCGCCGCCGAGCAGCGGAGCCGGGCCGGGGGATTTCGGTTGCGGCTGTCTGAGGCCAAAGGCCGAGTTCCGCAGCCGCCCGGTTCGGCGAGCAGCGCAGGGTACCTGTAGCGAAGCGAAAGGCGGTGGATGGGGCTCGCCTTCTTTGGCTTACCTTTCTTGGCGAAGCAAGAAAGGTAAGCAGCTCGCCGGGCTGCCCCCGGCACCTAAATTTGGTGCGCATGGCGCACCCTACAAAACCAGCCATCAACCCTTCAACGAATCCTTCTTCTCCCGCCAGCGAGCAATCCAAGCCTCCGCCGGTTCCGGCCTGCCGTAAAGATAGCCCTGGTGAATGACGGTTGCCCGTGCGTTGAGGAAGGCCGCCTGTTCTTCGGTTTCCACCCCTTCGGCGACAACTTTCAGGTGCATGTGCTGGGCCACGGCGAGGATGGTTTCCACCAGCGCGGCATCGTCGGGATCGGTGGGCGCATCCTGGACGAAGGTTTTGTCGATTTTCAGCTCATGTATCGGCAGGCGCTTGAGGTGGGCGAGGGAGGAATAGCCGGTGCCGAAATCGTCCAGCGAGAAGTGGATGCCCATGGCCGTGAGCTCACTCATCTTGGCGACCACATCGTTAATGTTGTCGATCATCAGTCCTTCGGTCACTTCCAGCGTGAGATGCGTCGGGTCGGTGCCGGTCGCGGCCAGCAGGTCGCGCAGCCACGGCACGAAGCCTTTCTGGCGGAAATGGCGCGGGCTCAGGTTCACCGATAGATGAAGCGGGTAGCCGGCCATGTCTTCCTGCGCCATCAGGCGGCAGGCTTCGGCGAGAACCCAGGCTCCCAGCGCGACGATCAGGTCCGATTCTTCTGCCACCGGAATGAACACGCCAGGCGGAATCAGTCCGCGTTCGGGGTGTTGCCAGCGCACCAGCGCTTCGGCGCCCGCCAATTGTCCCTGCGCGTCTACCTGGGGCTGGAAGTACAGGCGCAGTTCACCCGCCGGAATGGCGCGATGCAGTTCGCGCTCCACCCTGAAGCGTTGTTCTGCGGAATCGCCCATGCTGGTTTCAAAGAAAGCGGTCTGGTTGCCGCCGGCGTCCTTGGCGCGATGCAGGGCGGTGTTGGCCCGGCGCAGGATGCCATTGGACTCCTCGTCCGGGGCTTCCGGGAACAGGGTGATGCCGATGGCGGCGGTCAGGGTGAACTCTTCTCCCTCGAGGGTAAAGGGCTGGCGTAATGCGCTATGGATTTTGTCGGCCACCGATAGCGCATGGCGGCTGGTGTACTCGGGGTGCGAGTTCAGGTTCGGCAATAGCAGGGCGAACTCGTCGGCGGCGAATCGCGCCAGCGTATCGCCTTCGCGCAACAGCCCTTTCAGGCGCTCGCCCAGCGCCTTGAGCAGCTTGTCGCCCAGCGTATGGCCGCGAGCGTCATTGATGTTCTTGAAGCGGTCGATGTCAAGCAGGAGCAGTCCGCTTTGGTGTGCCGAGCGGCGAGCCGTTGCCAGCGCCTGCTCCAGGCGATCCATCAACAATGTGCGATTGGGCAGGCCGGTGAGCGCATCGAAATAGGCCAGATGATGGATTTGCGCTTCTGCCTGCTTCTTGTCGGTAATGTCCTGCTTCACCGCCAGGTAATGCGTGATGCGCCCGTCGGATGCCCGTACCGGCGAAACGATGGCGGATTCGGTGTATTCGCTGCCGTCCTTGCGCCGGTTGATGATCTCTCCCTGCCACACCTGGCCCTGGGATATGGCTACCCAGAGGGACTGATAGATTTCGGGCAACATTTTGTCCGATTTGAGAATCCGCGGATTGGCGCCCAAAGCTTCTTCACGGGAGTAGCCGGTTTGGCGGACAAAGGCTTCATTGACGTACTCGATGCAACCGTCGAGATCGGTGATGACGATGCTCTCCGGGCTTTGTTCCACGGCCAGCGAGAGCTTGCCGAGCGACTGGTCGCGTACTTGTACCTCGCTCGCCATGAGGTTGAATGTCCGGGCGAGACCCGCAATTTCATCCTGGCCATCCTGAACAACGCGCGCATCATAGTCGCCTTCTGCAATCTGTTGTGCACCGGTCTGCAAGCGAGACAGGCGGCGCGTCACCAGTCGGTCGAGGATGAAACCCAGCACCAGGAAAATGATGGTGTAACCGGCAAGGCTTTTCCACAGTTGTTCGCTCCATACCCGGAAACGGCGTTCGCCAAGATACGCCGTCGGCACCTTGATGCTGACGACGCCGCGCAGATCGCCTACTTTATAACCATAGGCGGTGGGGTAGGTTTCGCGGATGCTGGGTGGCGCGT
Organism: Betaproteobacteria bacterium; assembly: GCA_021373185.1. Taxonomy (GTDB): domain Bacteria; phylum Pseudomonadota; class Gammaproteobacteria; order Burkholderiales; family Sulfuricellaceae; genus Sulfuricella. The sequence goes on from JAJFTF010000040.1 coordinate 75,507, forward strand.
CCTCGGCAGACCCGTGGCACTTCAGGCAGGATGGCTCGATCCAGATCGGGGCGGTGTAAAGCAGATAGCCGACCCCCTTGTCATCGACGATATTTTGCGTCCACTCGGTCGCCTTGGGTCTGGCGCGGAACCAGGACATGGCTTCCAGCTCGAAGCGGTCGGCCTGATTGCCGGGGTTGCGTGGCACATCGGAAACGTTGTTGAAGATGATCCCGCTTCGGTTCCAATTGGCGAAATCCTTGGAGATGCGCGAAAAAGAATGAGCTGGCAGGAAACCGACAGTCTTGCTGGTTACCGGAATGCCGCTTTCGATAAATTGCTGCTGATAAACCCGGCGCGTGGCCATCATGAAGCCATATACGGTTCTTGCATCGTATTCGGTTTCTGCCCGCAGTTCAGCCGTCAATTTTTTGTAACTGGTCGCGAGGTCAACCGTCAGGACAATGGCCATCAGGGTGCCCAGCAATAGCCATGTCTTGGTTTTGAGCTTCACGGGCGAATTTTAGCCGTCAATCGTGGAAAGAATAATCATGGGTTTTTCAGCGTGCTGCCGTCCTTGCGGGATTATTGACCAATAATTGTTTCTTGGAAAGAGGCGTTTGCCGTATTTACTGGGTTTTCCAAATTTAATGCCGATTTGTCCCTTGATTCCGACGTAGAAATAATAACGCCCCGCAAAAAGCGGGGCGCGATAAGCGAAAGGGGATGCGAGTTACAGCGGACGTTTGATGGTGAAGCCGCCGCGGATCTGGCCCAGCGTGTAGCCGGTGGCCTTGTCGTGAGGGTATTCGGTCTTCAGCGCATCTTTCACGTTGGGGGCCAGGGTGTCGTCGCTGCCGTGGCATTTCAGGCAGAGATCCTGCACCGGGATGGCCTTCATGTAGCGGAAGAATTTGCCTTGCGGCTCGGCGACGATCTCGGCGAATTCCATGCCAGCCGGGTTTTCCTTTTCCATGCGCTTCTCGAAATCGGCCAGAACCTTCTGCTCCCAGGCGTCCGGCATGCCCAGTGCGGCGTTGCGCGTTTTCAGGGATTTGCGCCCGACGTTCCAGCCGTTCTTGCGCGAAACCTCCGAAGCGATGGCGGGCGCCACGTTGCGGCACACCTTGATGGCGGCGACCGGGCCGTTTTCCTTCATTTCCTTCTGCATTTCACCGCCCAGTTGTGCGGCGAATTCCTTGACGACCTTGCGGCTTTCTTCCTGATACTGAGCCATGTCGTCGGCAAAGGCGGGCGCGCTAATGGCCAGCAGTAGTGAAGCGGATGCGAGCAGTTGTTTTTTCATGGGAATCTCCTGTGTGAAAATAAAAATTCATTTTAGCATTTCCGCCAAAGGTTGATCGGTCGGGCTATGCAGTGAAGTCGTCATTGAAAAACGGCGATTAACTGCCGATGCACGCCAATAAACGCCGATTAAACAGGGTGTCACCCCAAAGGTGAGCGGAAAGTTCTTTGGTTGCTCTTTGAATTATCTGTGTTCATCTGCGTTTATCGGCGGTTAATCGCTTTATAAGGTTAATGTTTTTCCAGGCATTCGAAATAAATCCCGGCATCCGGCGCGGTTCCCTGGCGTTGCGCCTGCCAGATCATTTCCGCGAGGCAATCCATGATCAGGTGTTCCGCATCATGAATCGAGCCGGTTTTTTCCAGCAGGCGCCGGTAATGGTCGGCGATGCCGCGCGGCTGGTCGATCGGTACCTGCTCACGGATCGCCAGGTGTAAACCCAGGTGCAGGAAAGGATTGGTTTCGCCTGACTCCGGCAAGTAGTCGCGCTCGACGTGGCGATCCGGGTTGTCGAAAATGGCGTGATATTCCGGGTGTTGCTGCATCAGGTCGAGCGCAATGGCTTCCAGCCCGGACAGCGGCTGCTGCCCGCGAAATTTTTGCCAGGTGTCGAAAAAGAAGCGGCGGGCCTGGTCGCGGCTGGGATTAAACATCGGTGGTTTTCTCTTGATATTCGCATAAATCGTTAATCAGGCAGTGCGGGCAATCCGGCTTGCGCGCCTTGCAGGTGTAACGGCCATGCAGGATCAGCCAGTGATGCGCGTCGTGGCGGAATTCCGGGGCGACGAACTTGAGCAGGTTTTTCTCCACCTCCAGCACGTTCTTCCCCAGTGCGATGCCGGTGCGATTGGCGACGCGGAAGATGTGAGTGTCCACTGCGATGGTCGGTTCGCCGAAGGCGGTGTTGAGAATCACGCTGGCCGTTTTGTGGCCGACGCCGGGCAGTTTCTCCAGTTGCTCCCGGGTACGCGGCACTTCCCCCTGGTGTTGATCCAGTAGCAGCCGACAGGTCGCGATCAGGTGTTTGGCCTTGGTCTTGTACAGGCCGATGGATTTGACATGAAACTCCAGTCCCTCCTGGCCGAGAGCCAGCATTTTCTGCGGCGTGTCGGCGATCTCGAACAGCTTGCGGGTGGCAAGATTGACGCTCTTGTCGGTGGCCTGGGCCGACAGCACCACCGCGACCAGCAGTTCGAACGGCGTGCGATAGACCAGTTCGGTGGCGGGCTTGGGGTTGGCGGCGCGGAAGCGGGTGAAGATTTCTCGACGTTTCTGGGCATTCATGGCGAGGGTTGAGGTATCTATTCCTCGACCAGCAGGTCGAGCTTCTTCGCCAGCCACTTGGTGGTGGTGGCTTGGATCAGGATGGTCATCAGGATGGCGATGAACGTGACCGAGGCGATGATTTTTGCGCCCGGCGCTTTCATGCCTACCAGCATGCCGGCGAGCGCGCCCGGAATCACGCCGGTCTCGCGCGTCCAGCACATGAACAGCATTTCCTTGAGGCTCCACTTGGCGCGCCGGTCGGGCAAGGCGCACAGGAACACCGTCACCGGGCGCGCCACCAGCATGAAGACCGTCGCCACGGCGACGCCACCCAGCAGGTATTGGTTCATCAGGGCGAAGTCAACCTGCGTGCCGAGCAGGATGAAGATGAACATGCGCATGATCAGGGCAGTGGTCATGATGTAGTCTTCAAGGATGTTTTCGTCATGATGGGCGCGCTGGAAGCCGAGCGATTCCTGGTTGCCGAGCATGATGCCGAACACGAACACCGCCATGAAACCGCTGGAATGCAGGCCGTCTGCCGACATGTAGGCGCCGATCACGGCCATCAGGGTGACCACCGGGGCATACTCGGCGAGAAAGCCGAATTTCGCATGCGAAATCAGGAACGCGGCCAGATAACCCAGAATGCCGCCGATCACAATGCCGAGCAGCGCCTGTTTGAACAGGTCGGCAACGGCATCGCCGGCGGAGAATTCACCCGCGCCCATGGCGATGCCCAGTATCGTAAAGGTAATGATGGCGCCCATCGCATCGTTGAAAGCCGATTCGGTCATCACGGTCTGGGCGACGCGATCCTTGATCCTGATTTGCTTGAACACCGGCACCAGCGTGGCCGGATCGGTGGAGGCGAGGGTGGCGCCCAGCAGCAGCGCGACGATGACCGGTACGCCAAGGACGTAATAGGCGGCGGCGCCGGTGATCGCACCGGTAATCAGCACGCCGATGGTGGAAATGACGACCACGGTGATCCAGACTTCTTTCAGCACCTTGAGGCGGATCGAAGCGCCGCCGTCGAACAGGATGTAGCTCGAGCCGAAAATCAGGATCAACTGGTTGATCGCGGAGTCCGCCTTGATGTCCACCTGGCCGAGGACGCCAGGGCCGAGCAGCATGCCGATCAGGAGGAAAACGACGACATCGGGCACCCGCGCAATTCGGGCGAGCAGGCCGGAAAAAGTGCCGACGGCGAGAATGATGCCGAACAGCAGCAGGGTATGTTTGGCTAATTCAAGCGCTGCGGAGGATTCCATTTTTTATTTTCGGTTATGCCGGCCAGTGGAAATATCGGGTTCAGATCGGGGCGGTCTCAGGCTGGAGATTGCCTTGCGGTTGCTGCCGGATTTTCTCGGCGGAACGCTGATCCAGCCAGTTCTTGCCGGCGATCATCAGCCCCAGTCCGAGAAAGGCGCCGGGCGGCAGGATCGCGAACAAAAAACCCTGGTAGTCCGGGAACACGGTGATGACCATGCCCTTGGCCGATTCGCCCAGCGCCAGGTCGATACCGGAAAACAGCGTGCCCTTGCCGAAAATCTCGCGCATCGCGCCCAATACGCCCAAGGTAAGGGTCAGCCCGAAGCCGACCATGAAACCGTCCACCACCGAGGGCATCAAACGGTTTTTCGAGGCGAAGGCCTCGGCGCGGCCCAGCACGTTGCAATTGACCACGATGAGCGGCACGAAAATGCCCAGCACCAGGTACAGCGGCTGCATGTAGGCGTTCATTACCAGTTGGATGATGGTCACCAGCACGGCGATGATCAGGATGAACACCGGGATACGGATTTCATTGGGTATCCAGTTGCGCACCACCGATACGGCGCCGTTGCTGAAAGCCATGACAATGGCGGTGGCGAGTCCCAGGCCGAGGCCGTTGACTACGGTGGAACTGACTGCCAGCAGCGGACACAGGCCGAGCAGGGCGACGATGCCGGCATTGTTCTTCCAGAGACCGTTCCAGATGATTTCCTTGTAGTTTGCGTCGCTCATTTTTTCTGCTCCTGGTTGTCGGCAGGCAGGGAGAAGATGGTGTCCTGATTTTGCGCGAAATACTTCAGCGATTTGTGCACGGCCTTGATGACGGCGCGCGGCGTAACCGTGGCGCCGGCCATGTGCTCGAACTTGCCGCCGTCCTTCTTCACTTTCCAGTCCTGATCCGAATATTTCGACAACGATTTGTTTTCAAAGATCCGAATCCAGCCGTTTTTTGCAATTTCGATATAGTCGCCGAGGCCAGGCGTTTCGTTGTGCGTCACCACGCGCACGCCGGAAATTTCGCCGTCGGCCTTGATTGCGACGATCATCCTGATCCTGCCGCTGTAGCCGTCCGGCGCGGTCACTTCCAGCACGGCGGCGGAAGGTTTGCCATCCTTGATTGCGCGATAGACCGGGGTCGGGTCGTTGTTGCCGAGTTCTTTGGCGGACGGCAGTAGCGCCGCATCCATCAGGATATTGTTGTCATACAGGGCGGGCGGCAGGATCTGGCCGATCAGGGCGAGCTTGGCCTGTTTCTCGGTCTCGGCGATGATCGGTCGGGTGACCAGATAAGTGGCGGCCAGCAGTGCCGTGCCGATGACTGCGAAGGCGGTCAGGATGCCGGCGGAGGCGGCGGCGTGGCGCAGGATGCCGGCGCTCATGATTTTACCCCTGAGTCGTGGCCGAATACCCGAGGCTGGGTGTAGGCGTCGATCAGCGGCACGGCGGCGTTCATGATCAGGATTGAGAAGGCGATGCCGTCCGGGTAGCCGCCGAACACCCGGATCACGTATTCCAGGAGGCCGACGCCGGTACCGAAGATCAGCTTGCCGAGCGGTGTGGTGGGCGCGGTGACGTAGTCGGTGGCAATGAAGAAGGCGCCCAGCATGGCGCCGCCGGTAAACAGGTGGAATAGCGGCGAGGCGTAGCGGCTGGAGTCGATGCCGTTGAATAGCGCGGCGACCAGCGTCAGCGCGAGCAGGAAGGAAACCGGCGTGTGCCAGGTGATGATGCGCCGCTGCAGCAGAAACAGCCCGCCGAGCAGATACATGGCGGCGATTGCCTCTGTGCCCTTGCCGCCAAAGCTGCCGAAGATCGGCATGTTCTTCACTTCGCTTACGGTGTGCTGCAGGCTCAACTGGGTTTTCAGGGTATCGAGCGGGGTGGCCATGGTCACCGCGTCGAGATTGACGCCCTGCAAAGCGCCGCTGAAATAGTATTGCAGCACCTCGCCGATGCTGATCGGATGCTGTGCCAGCATCAGCGGCGTTGGCCAGTGCGTCATGGTGGCGGGGAACGAGATCATCAGCACGGCGAATCCCACCATTGCCGGGTTGAACAGGTTATTACCGAGGCCGCCATAGAGGTGTTTGGCGACGATGATGGCGAAGCCGGTGCCGACCACGACCAGCCACCACGGCGCCAGCGGCGGGATGGACAGCGCCAGCAGCCAGCCGGTCAGGATCGCGCTGCCATCGGATAGAAAAAATTTCACCGGGTATTGACGCAATTTCAGCATCAGCGCTTCGGCTGCCAGGGCCGTGGCGCTGGCCAATGCAAGACTGATCAGGATGGCCGGGCCGAAAAAGAAATAGTAGGCAGCGATGGCCGGCAACAGGGCGGCCAGCACCAGCAGCATGATGCTGCCGACGCTGCTGCCGGGCGTGAGGGTGTGGGGTGAGCTGCTCATGTGGGTTCCGTGTTCTTTGCCCCCTCCCCCTCGACGGGGGAGGGGTGGGGAGAGGGTGAAAGCGCTGCGGCCTCGGCTTTCTTCGCTTTGGCGCGTTCGACGGCAGCCTGGATCGCCGCCTTCTTTGCCGCCGCTTCAGGGTCTTCCATTTCGCCGCTGGCTGCCGCCGCTGCTTTTGCCGCTGTTGCTGCGGCGGCTTTTTCGGCCATGCGCGCGGCTTTTTCCTGCTTTTCCCGCTCTTCGCGTTGCTTCTTGAACTCGAAGCGTTCCTTGGCCTGATCCGCGGCTATTTTCTCTCGATCCTGCATGACGATTTCGCTCTTGGCGAAGCGGTAAAAGGAAACCAGCGGGATATGGCTGGGGCAGACATAACTGCAGCAGCCGCATTCGATGCAGTCGAACAGATTGTAGGCGCGCGCCTTGTCGAAGTTTCTGCTCTGGGAGAACCAGTAGAGTTCCTGCGGCTGGAGATTGCACGGGCAGACCTGGGCGCACTGGCCGCAACGGATGCAGGGCATGGCCGCGGGTTTGGGCGGGAACAACGCCGGCGAGGCGGCGATCACGCAATTGATCGCCTTGGTCAGCGGCACGTTCAGGTTGGTCAGGTCGAAGCCCATCATCGGCCCGCCCATGATGTAGTGGCTGGTGTCGCCCGCCTGCCGGACGATTTCGCTGATTGGCGTGCCGATCAGGGCTTCGAAATTCTGCGGTTTTTGCACGTTGCCGGTGACGGTGACAACGCGCGAAATCACCGGCTCGCCATGGTTGATGGCGCGGTGCACGGTGTAGGCGGTGGCGGTGTTGGAACAGATGACGCCGATATTGATCGGTCGCTGTCCGCTCGGTACTTCCTTGCCGGTGAGCACCTGGATCAATTGCTTCTCGCCGCCGCCCGGATACAGCGTGGGAACCGCCACCACTTCAAAGCTCGTGCCCTGGCAGGCGGACTGCATGGCCGTAATCGCCTCGGGCTTGTTGTCCTCGATGCCGATCAGCACTTCATCGGGCTGCATCAGGTGCGCCATGATCCTGATTCCCTCGACGATTTCGGCGGCACGTTCGCGCATCAGCATATCGTCGGAGGTGATCCAGGGTTCGCACTCGGCGCCGTTCAGCACCAGGGTTTTGATCTTGGCTTGCTGGCCAGGATTGAGCTTGACGTAGGAAGGGAACACCGCCCCGCCCAAGCCGACGATGCCGGCATCGCGCAGCGCATGGCGCACGGCGTCAGGCACGGCAGTTTTGTAATCGATCCGTTGGCGTTCGATCCAGCGGTCCTCGCCGTCTGCCTCGATGGTGATGCACAGATCGGGCAAGCCGGAAGGATGGGGCACGGCGTGCAGGTCGATGGCGCTGACGGTGCCGGAGGTCGGGGCATGTACGGCAGCGGAAATGTAGCCGTCGGCAGCGCCGATCATCTGACCTTTCAGCACATGGTCGCCGACCTTGACCTGGGCCTTGGCCGGAGCGCCGATATGCTGGCGCAGCGGCACGATCACACGCTTGGGCAGCGGCGCCGGGGCGATCGGCAGTCCGTTCGATTCGGCCTTGTGCTGAGGCGGGTGCACGCCGCCGTGGAATTTGTGAAGGGTTCTCATCGAGTTGGTCACGCCGCTTTCTTCAATTCGAAGACCGGGTAGCGCCACTTCCAGGCGGCCAGGTCTGTCTTGACGGGCTCCATCGTGATGCAATCGACCGGGCAGGCCGGCACACACAACTCGCAGCCGGTGCACTGGTTGATCAGGATGGTGTGCATCAGTTTGGAGGAGCCGACGATGGCATCCACCGGGCAAACCTTGATGCAGGCAGTGCAGCCGATGCAGGTGTTTTCATCGATGAAGGCAACCATCTTCGGCTTGGGGCCGGCACCCTCGGCGCCGCCGACCGGCTGGAACTCGACACCGAGCAATTCCGCCAGGCTTTTCGCCACGTTGTCGCCGCCCGGCACGCACAGATTGGGAGCGGCCTGACCGCTGGCAACCGCTTCGGCATAGGGTTTGCAGCCGGCAAAGCCGCACTGGCCGCACTGGGTCTGCGGTAGGGTGGCCTCGATTTTCTCGACCATCGGGTTGCCCTCGATCTTGAATTTGATCGAGGCAAAGCCAAGAACCGCTCCCAGCACGACAGCCAGCAATACCATGACCAGAATGGCGGTTAGCATGGGCGGGCTCGATGAGAAAGTTTGCAGGCAGGCCGCATCATCATTTCACCAATCCGGCAAAGCCCATGAATGCGAGACTCAACAGGCCAGCGGTGACCATGGCGATGGCGGAGCCACGGAACGGCGCCGGGATGGCGGCGCCTTCCAGACGTTCGCGCATCGCGGCGAACAATGCCAGCACCAGGGCAAAACCGATCGCGCCGCCGAAGCCGAAGAGCAGGGAGTCGATGAAATTGTGATTTTCCTGCACGTTCAACAGGGGGATGCCGAGTACCGCGCAGTTGGTGGTGATCAGCGGCAGGTAGATGCCCAGCGTCTGATAGAGCATCGGGCTGGACTTGCGGATAAACATCTCGGTGAACTGGACGATGGCGGCGATCACCACGATGAAGGACAAGGTGCGCAGATAGGCGAGGTCGTTCGGGATCAGGAGATAGTGATCGACCAGATAGCTCAGCCCGGAGGCCAGGGTGAGGACGAAGGCGGTCGCCGAACCCATGCCGATGGCAGCGCTGAGCTTCTTGGATACGCCCATGAACGGGCACAGGCCAAGCACCTTGACCAACACGATGTTGTTGACCAGCACCGTGCCGATCAGGATGAAAAGGTAGTGTTCCATTGACGTTGGGTCACCTCAAATTTGGTGTTCTGCTGAATATGAGTTTTCAGGCCAGAACCGTTTCCGCCTTGATCCATGGGTACCCAAGGTCAGCAGCCAGGCCGGAGTGCGTTACTTGGCCCAGATGCAGGTTAAGCCCGTTGAGCAGTCCCGAATTGGTTCTTAGCGCTTCCTTCCAGCCCTTGTTTGCCAGCGCCTGCACGTAAGGCAAAGTGGCGTTGGTCAGAGCCTGGGTGGCGGTGCGTGCGCAAGCCGCCGGCATGTTGGTGACGCAGTAGTGCACCACACCTTCCTCAGTATAGGTCGGATCGGTGTGGGTGGTGGGGCGCGAGGTGTCGGCGCAGCCGCCTTGGTCGATCGCCACATCTACCAGCACCGAGCCGGGTTTCATTCTTTTGACGAGGTCGCGGCTCAATAGTTTCGGCGCGCGCTTGCCGGGCAGGAGCACCGAGCCGATCACCAGGTCGGCCTTGCAAACCTGTTCCTCGATGGCGGCAGCCTCGGAGTAGCGCGTGCGCAGCCGACCGCCGAACACGTCGTCGAGGTAACGCAGGCGCGGCAGGCTGATGTCCAGCAAGGTGACTTCCGCGCCGAGGCCCAGCGCCATCTTGGCGGCATTGGCACCGACCGTGCCGGCGCCCAGCACCGCCACCCGGCCCGGAAAGACGCCGGGTACCCCGCCCAAGAGCACGCCGTTGCCGCCGTTGGCCAATTGCAGCGCGGTGGCGCCAGCCTGGATGGCGATCCGTCCGGCCACTTCCGACATCGGCGTGAGCAATGGCAGCGTGCCATGTGCGTCGGTGACGGTTTCGTAGGCGATGCCGATGATTTTTCGCTCCAGCAATTGCCGGGTCAGTTCTGCGTCGGCCGCCAGGTGCAGGTAGGTGAACAGCACCTGTCCTTCGCTGAGCAGCGCGATTTCGCCGGGCTGCGGTTCCTTGACCTTGACGACCAGCGGGCAGGAAAAAGCTTTGGCAGGGGAAGAAACGATATCGGCACCGGCGGCGCGATATAGTTCATCGCTGAAACCGATGCGTTCTCCGGCCAGGGTTTCCACCCGAACTTCATGACCGGCGTCCGTCAAAGTACGCACGCCGGCTGGGGTAATGCCGACGCGGTATTCGTGGTTTTTGATTTCTTTTGGTACACCGATCAGCATGAGTGTTCAGCCTATGGAAATTTACAGGAGACGCAATCCGCGCTTTCGATTTCCGATGCGCATTCGGCGATCAGCTCGGGACCGCGGTAGATCAGTCCGCTGTAGAACTGTACCAGGCTGGCGCCGGCCTTGATCTTTTCCGCCGCGTCGAGGCCATTGAGGATGCCGCCGACGCCGATAATCGGGATTTTCCCGCGCAAGGCGATGGAAAGCTGCTTGATTACTGCCGTGGATTTTTTGCGCACTGGCGCGCCGGAGAGCCCTCCGGTTTCGTCGGCATGCGGCAGTCCCTCTACGCCTTCCCGGCCAATGGTCGTGTTGGTGGCGATGACGCCGTCGATCTGATGTTTGAGCAGCAGGTCGGCGATGGTAATGATCTGTTCGGTGTCGAGGTCGGGCGCGATTTTCAGGGCGAGCGGCACATAGCGCCCATACTGTTTTGCCAGAACGCTTTGCTCCGATTTCAGCGCGGCGAGCAGGTTTTCCAACTCGTCCGATTGCTGCAACTGGCGCAAATTCTTGGTGTTGGGCGAGGAAATATTGACGGCGACGTAACTGGCGTAGGGGTAAACCTTGCGCAAGCATGCCAGGTAATCGTCTGCCGCCTGTTCGATTGGTGTGTCGAAATTCTTGCCGATGTTGATGCCGAGAATGCCTTGATAACGGCTGTGCTTGACGTTTTCCACCAGAGCATCCACGCCGAGGTTGTTGAAGCCCATGCGGTTGATGATCGCCTCCGCTTGCGGCAGGCGGAACAGGCGCGGCTTGGGGTTGCCCGGTTGAGGGCGCGGCGTGATGGTGCCGATTTCAATGAAGCCGAAACCGAGCGCGCCAAGCGCGTCGATATAGTCGCCGTTCTTGTCGAGTCCGGCGGCCAGCCCGACCGGATTGGGAAAGGTCAGGCCCATCACGGTGCGGGGCGTTGCCTCGATACGTGGAGCAAGCAAGCCCAGCAGGCCGAGGCGGTGGGCGATTTTCATCGCACGCAGGCCGAAGCCGTGCGCGGCTTCGGCATCGAGACGGAAGAAGATGGAACGGATAAAGGAATACATGCGCCATTTTACCCCCGAACCTGCGACAAATGGCAACCCGGACGCTAGAATGGATAAGGATTGGGAGGAGAAAATGGTGTTGAAAAGACTGATCTGGTTATTGCTGTTCTCGATGTTGGCTACAGCGGCGCTGGCGGATTACCCGCTCAATATTATCCCGCTCAAGCACCGCTCCGCCGAGGAGCTGATCCCTGTGATCCGGCCCATGTTGGGGCCGGGGGAGAATGTCGGCGGCATGAATTACCGGCTTTTCGTGCGTGCTTCCGCCAAGGGTTTGCGCGATATCGAGCAATTGCTGGCGGAAGTCGATCGGGCGAGGAAGAATTTGAGGATAACTTTGCAGCAGGATGCCGCCCGTAGCGGCGACAGCGAATTTCAGGGTGTATCCGGCGAAGGAAGAGCGGGAGATGTGCGCATCATTCTGCCGGGCAATGCATCGTCCGGCGGCGGGGTGGTGATTGGTAGCCGGCAGGACGACAGCCTGCGCTATAAAATTACCCGCAGCACCGGCTCAAGCCAGAACAACACCAGCCAATTTGTCAACGTGCTGGAAGGCGCACCCGCCTTCATTCGCGTCGGCCAATCGCTGCCTTACGTGCAGCGCTTTCTGGCATATGCCGGCAACCGCATCGTGTATGGGCAGGACACCCAATTCCTCAACGTCACCACCGGCTTTGACGTGCTGCCGCGCCTCAACGGCGATCAGGTGGAACTGGAAATTTCGCCGCGTTTGTCCTTCGTCGGCAATCGGGGAATACAGGATGTGAGCTTTCAGGAATTGCGTACCACGGTCAGCGCCAAGCTGGGGGAATGGGTGGAACTGGGCGGGATAAACGCCAGCCGCGATGCGGTCAGCCGTGCGATTCTGGAAACCGCTTCGGCGCAATCGGGGGAGCAGCGGGTGGTGAGGTTGAAGGTGGAGGAGGGCGGCAGGTAATTTCCCCTGTCGCACTAGCTGCTCAGCCTTCCGCCGCCTCTTCCTCACCCTCGGCTTTGGCCTTGCGCTTCACCGTTTTCGGGTCGCAGATGATGGGGCGGTAAATTTCGACGCGGTCGCCGTCCGCGAGCGCGGCGTCGAGCTTGGCGAGCTTGCCGAAGATGCCGACTTTCTGCTGCTCCAGGTCGATTTCGGGGAACTGCTTGAGGATGCCCGAGCGTTCGATGGCGTCTGCGATGGTGGCGCCATCGGGCACTTCGGTGTTGAGCCAGACTTGGCGACTGGGGCTGGCGTAGGCGATGCCGATTTTCATGGTGTCATTTCTTCCTTATGCTGCGACACTGTGGGCGCCGCCCATCTGGATCGCTTTGCCGGCCTTGAGGTCGATCATGCGCTTGGCCACCACCAGGAAGCCGGTGACCAGGAAACCGCCCGGCGGCAGGATCATCATCAGCACGCCCATGTCAGCCGACATCAGGCGCATTTCCATGAACTTGAAGGCCGGGCCCATGAGCAATGAGGCGTCGGCAAACAGGGTGCCTGCGCCGAAAATTTCGCGTACTGCACCGATGACGGTGAGGGCGATGGTGAAGCCGATGCCCATGAACAGGCCGTCGAGGAATGACGGCAACACCGGTTCCTTGGCGGCGAAGGCTTCAAGGCGGGCGAGCGGCAGGCAATTGGAAACGATCAGCGGGATGAACAGGCCCAGCACCTTGTACAACTCGTGCATCCAGGCGTTCATGCACAGGTCTACCAGCGTCACCATGGCGGCGACGATCAGGATATAAACCGGGATGCGCACTTCCTGCGTGATCTGGTTGCGGAACAGGGCGACCAGCAGGCTGGAAGCGGCCATCACCACCGCTGTCGCCAGCCCCATGCCGAGACCGTTGGTGGCGGTGGTGGTCATCGCCATGGTCGGACACATGCCGAGCAGCATGCTGAATACGCCGTTGTTGTCCCACAGGCCGTCGCGGGCAATGGTTTTGTATGGGGTCGACATTTAGTTCACCTCCGTTATTTTGGCCCGGTTGGCCGCGAAGAAATCCAGTCCCTCGTGGACGGCCTTGACCACACCGCGCGGCGTGATGGTGGCGCCGGCGAACTGGTCGAACTGGCCGCCGTCCTTCTTCACTTTCCACTTCTCCGGCAGCGGGTTGCCGAGCGACAGGCCGGCGAAGCGCAGGATCCAGTCGCCTTTTTTCTCTTCGATCTTGTCGCCCAGTCCCGGCGTTTCTTTATGGGCGAGTACGCGCACACCGAGAACTTTGCCCTCCGCATCGACGCCCAGCATCAGTTTGATATCTCCGGCATAGCCCGAGCCGTGGATTTCGTAGGCGACTCCGGTCACCTTGCCGTCCTTGGTGGCGCGGTAGACGGTGAGTTCCTTGCCGTGGGCGTCCTGCATGGCGATGGAATCGTTCACCGGATTGTTGTCGTGGATGCTGGCCGGAATCACCTGGCTCAGGGAGTTGACCTTGTCTTCCAAGGCGCGCGCGGCGATATCCTTGGCCGTGACCTGGTCGGTGATCGCCAGCATGACGCCAAAGCCCAGGCAGAAGGCGCCCAGGATGAAAGCATGTTTGAGGGTGCCGTCTTTCATGCTCATAGCTTTCCCTCCAGTGGCAGCGGCTCGCCCTTGAGGGTGCGGCCAAAGGCGCGCGGGCGGGTGTATTGGTCGATGATCGGGGTGAGCGAGTTCATCAGCAGCACGGCGAAGGCCATGCCCTCCGGGTAGCCGGCGTAGGTGCGGATGGTCCAGGTGAGCATGCCGCAGCCGGCGCCGAATATCAGCTGGCCTTTCTTCGAGACCGGCGAAGTGACGTAATCGGTGCAGATGAAGAAAGCGCCGAGGAAGGTGGCGCCGGACATCAGGTGGAACAGGCCGTCGGTGTAACGCGCCGGGTCGATGGCGTGGAACAGCGTACCCATCAGGAACAGCGATCCCATCACGGCGACCGGGGTGTGCCAGGAGATGATGCGTTTTGCCATCAGGAACAGGCCGCCGGCCAGGATCAGCACCGCCGAGGTTTCGCCCAGGCTACCGGCGCGCGTGCCCAGCGCCATGTCCATCAGGTCGGGCACATGGGCTATCGATTGCGTCACCGGGATGCCGCGCGACAGCTCGGTCTTGACGTAGCCCAGCGCGGATGCCGCGCTCACCGAGTCGGGCACCTGACCGCCGAAGGTGATGGCGATGGCGTCGGCCAAGCCGGGCGCGCCAGCCGAGAACAGCGGATGCGGCATTACCCAGGCGGTCATCACTACCGGGAACGACACCAGCAGGGCGACGCGGGCCACCATGGCGGGGTTGAACATGTTCTGGCCGATGCCGCCGAAGGTGTGCTTGGCGAGGCCGATGGCGAACACCGCGCCGAGCACGCCGATCCACCACGGCGCCCAAGGCGGCAGGCTCATTGCCAGCAGCCAGCCGGAGAGTGCGGCCGAGTAGTCGGACAGCGCCGCTTTCGTCGGCTGGCCGGCCAGCATCAGGCAGACTGCTTCGGCTGCCACGCAGGAGCCGATGGTAACGGTGAACAGCAGGATCGCCGGCCAGCCGAACAGGTAAAGGTTGAAGGCGGTAGCCGGCATAAGCGCCAGCAGCACCGTGAACATGGTTTTCTGAACGCTGCTGACCTGATGGGTAAACGGCCCGCTCTGGTGGGTGGATAGGAAGCTCATGCGGGGGTCTCATCCTTTTGTTTGGCGGCGGCTGCAGCGGCCGCCTGGGCTTTTTTGGCGGCCAGCGCGGCGGCTTTCTCCGCAGCGGCTTTTTCCACGCGCTGGGTGTGCGCCTCAGCCAGAATCCGGGTCTGGTCGTTCTTGCGCCGTTCGCGTTCCTGGATGTTAATCATGCCCTTGGCGTAGTTGAAGTATTGCACCAGCGGGATATGCGAAGGGCATACCCATGAGCAACTGCCGCACGACACGCAGTCCATCACGCCGAGGCGGGCGGCAACCTCGAAATTGTCCTTGCGGATGAAGGCGGCCATTTCCACCGGCACCAAGCCGCACGGGCAGATCGTCACGCAACTGCCGCAGCGGATGCAGGCGCTGGCCGGTTGCTGGTTGATCTCTGCGGCGGTGAGCGCGAGGATGCCCGACATGCCTTTGACGACCGGCGCGTCCAGGCTGGGCAGCGGCTGGCCCATCATCGGCCCGCCGTTGACCAGGCTTGCCGGTTCGGCTTCGAAGCCGCCGCAGAAAGCGATCAAGTCGGCCACGCGAGCGCCGATTGGCGCCTCGATGTTGTTCGGTTCGCGCACCGCTCCGCCGCTTACCGTCACCACGCGGGACACCAGCGGACGACCGAAGCGTACGGCATGATGCACGGCGCGGGCGGTGGCGACGTTATGCACGACCACGCCGATGTCGGCGGTAAGCTTTCGCGCCGGAGTTTCGCGCCCGGTGATGGCCTGCACCAGATGGCGCTCGGAGCCCATCGGATACTGCACTGGCACGCCCACCACGGCGATTTCGGCAAAGGCTGCTGCGGCTTTGGTCATGATGTCGATGGCCTGGGGCTTGTTCTGCTCGATGGCGATCACCACCTTGGGTGCGCCCAGCGCATGAGCCATGATGCGCGCACCGTCGATGATTTCGTCGGCGTATTCGCGCATCACCCGGTCGTCGCAGGTCAGGTAGGGTTCGCATTCGGCGCCGTTGAGCAGCAGGGTATCGAGCTTTTTCAGGGTGCCGAGGCTCAGCTTGACTGCCGAGGGGAAGGCCGCGCCGCCCATGCCGACGATGCCCGAAGCGGCGACGCGCTCGTTGATGGCAAAAGTGTCGGCAGCAAAGGGGTCGGCGATGGGTTCGGGCAGTTCGGCCCATTCGTCCTTGCCGTCGGCTTCGATAACGATGGTGGTCTGCGCCAGCCCGGAAGGATGGGGTGCGACGATTTGGGTAATAGCCTGGATGCGGCCCGAGGTGGGTGCGTGCTGGGGAACTGACACCGCGCCGCCGCTACGTGCGATCATCTGCCCTTTTTTGACCAGATCGCCCTCGTTGACCAGCACTTCGGCCGGTGCGCCGATATGCATTTGCAGGGGGATGTAAAGCGTCGCCGGCAGGGGCAGGGCGACGATGGCCTTCTCGCTGGCCAGTTCCTTGCGGTAATCGGGATGGATGCCGCCGCGAATCGGGAAAAGCTTCATTTGCAACCTGCTCCTTAGTGCAGTGTGTGTTCGGTTTCAGGCTTGGCCCAGTGCCAGTTGCTCAGCGTCATTGGAACCGGGCGCATCTCGATGGCGTCGGTGGGGCAGACCTTGATGCATTTGGCGCAGCCATGGCAAGCATCGGCGATCACCGTATGCATCAGCTTGTTGGCGCCCATGATGGCGTCCACCGAGCATTCCTTGATGCAGCGCGTGCAGCCGATGCACAGTTCCTCGATGATGACGGCGTATTCCGGCCCTTTTTCTTCATGCTCGGACAGGTCGGCGGTGACCCCCAGCCTTTTTGCCAGCGCTTCGGCCACTGCCCGGCCGCCGGGCGGGCACAAGGTTACCGGCGCTTCGCCGCGCGCCAGTGCCGCTGCCGCCTGGCCGCAGCCGACATAGCCGCACTGGCCGCACTGCGAGCCGGGCAGCATGGCTTTCAATTCTTCTTCCAGCGGGTTTTCCTCTACCGCGAGGAAACGCGCCGCCGCGCCGAGTATGCCGCCCAGAGCGATGCCCATTACCGTAAGACTTCCCACAGCCATTAACATAGTCAGATCCTCAGTTCGTGCTCATGCCGGAAAAACCCATGAATGCCAACGCCAACAGGCCGGCGACGATAAAGCCGATCGGCGGGCCGGCGAATAAACGTGGGACATCGGCCAGCGCCAGCCGTTCGCGTAGTCCGGCGAAAATTACCATCACCAGGCTATAACCGATCGATGAGGCGAACGCGAACAGGGTGGCGGCGATGAAGCTCATATTGCCTTCAACCAACAGCAGGGCTACGCCCAGCACGGCGCAGTTGGTGGTGATCAGCGGCAGGTAGATGCCCAGCATCTGGAACAGCGGCGGCGACACTTTTTTTACCGTCAGCTCGGTGAACTGCACGGCGGCAGCGATTACCAGGATGAAGGTCACGGTGCGCAGATAACCGAGGTGGTAAGGCTCCAGCAGGTAGGCTTGTACTGCCCAGTCGGCCATCGACGAAACGGTGATGACGAAGGTGGTCGCCATACCCATGCCGACGGCGGTGTCGATGCGGGTGGTGACGCCCATGAACGAGCACAGGCCGAGGAAGCGGGCCAGGATGACGTTGTTGACCAGCGCCGCGCTGACCATCAATAAGATGTATTCCTTCATTTTTCAGCCTTTGGCATATTCAATGTGACGGGGTGACAAACGCTGGCCGTATCGGCGCGGCGCAGAAAACGGGGGGCCAGTTCGCCTCGCGTGGACAAGCGGCTGGCACTTAGCCGCGCCAGCCCCAAACCAAGCAGCAGGCCGCCGAACATTGCGGCCATGGTGATGCCGTCGCGGCCTTCGGCCCATTGCGCCATTGCGCCGGAGATCAGCGCGGTGGTCAGCGGGATGGCATAGGCGGTGAGCGAGGCCTTGACCAGCGCGTTTTCGCGGATGCCGACCACCACGCGTTCGCCGACGGCGAGTCCGGCCTGGTTGTCGAGCGAGAAGCGGCGGGCTTCGAGCCGGCTGGCCGTGGTGCCGATGCCTTTCGCGCCGCAAGCCGAGGACGAGGCGCATCTGCCGCAGCTGGTGGTCTGCTCGGGCTCCAGCCAAGCCACAGAGCCCTCCACTGCGACGACGTGGGCGATGCCCTCGACCATGGCTGGCGCGCTGAAATCCATCCGGTTTTCTTCGGTAGCGGTCACGCTCAGGCTTCCACGGTAGATGCCACGCCATCGGGCGTGACGTAGATGGCCTTGATGCCGCCGGCAGCCCGGAGAATGGCCTGGCGGCGCTCGGTCGGCGCCATCAGCATGGCGGTGGAGAGGCCGTCGGCGACGGTGCCGGTGTTGGCGATCACCGAGACTCCCAGCAGCGCCGGTGCGGTGCGCCCGGTGCGGGTGTCGATCAGGTGGGTGAAGCGGCCGGCATCATCGAACAGCGTGCCGTAGCCGCCCGAAGTGGAGATGCATTTGTCCACCACTTCCAGCGTGGTCACGGTGCGACTCGGGTCGGCCGGATTGGCGATGCCGATGCGCCAGGCCGAGCCGTCAGGCTTGGTTGACAAGGCGCGTGGCTCGCCCATGTCCACCAGCATGCGGTCGAAGCCGTGAGCGCGCAGTACGTCGGTCACTTTGTCGGTGATATAGCCTTGGGCGCCGCTGTTGAGCGTCAGGCCCATGCCGGGCTGGGCGAAAGCGATGCGTTGGCGATCCGTATCCACTTCGACGGCGCGCCAGTTCACCAGGGCAAGCGTAGCGTCAAGCTCGCGCTGAGTCGGCCCGGTGGGGGTGGGATTGGAGCCGGTGAAATGGCGGAAATAGGTTTGCCACAGCGGTTGTACGGTGGGGTCGTAAACGCCGTCGCTGATCCTGGCCAGCGACAGGGCGTGGGTCAGCAGGGTGGTGAAATCGGCCGGCGCATTGTCCAGCACGCCGTTGCGGTTGAGCGCAGAGATCGCGCTGTCGGCGCGGTAAACGCTGAAAATCGCCTCAAGCCGCTGCAGTTCTTTCAGTCCGGCAGCGATGGCGGCATGCGCCTTAGCTTCGTCGCTGTGATAAAGCTGGATCGAGGCCGGTGCGCCCAGCGCGGTGCCTTCCCAGCGCACCGGCCTGGCTTGCGAGATGCCGGCCTTCAGCAGCAGCGGCAGGCCGACAGCGGCGGCGGCAATGGTGATGAAGCGGCGGCGAGACAAGACGACAGACATAATGCGCGACCTCGGCAGACAGGTTTATGAATCAAGCGGTATTATATTATATCTCTTATATAAGAGCTTGAAAATAGTTGGTGAGATCACCATGTTACGATGACCGTGTTTTAGCTGCAAGGTTCAGCTATTAATCAAGAAACGTTCGGTTCGATCGGCTTCAGAACGGCAATTGCGCGTCCGGCGCCGCCGCCAGCAGCATGGCACGGAACTCTGCCTGTATCCGCTTCAGCGCCGCCTCATTATCCCCCTCGAAGCGCAGCACGATCACCGGCGTGGTATTGGATGGCCGCATCAGGCCGAAGCCGTCAGCGTATTCGACGCGCAGGCCGTCGAGCGTGACGATTTCCGTGGCGCTCGGGAATCTGGCGGTCTTTTGCAACTGGTCGATCAGGGCGTAGTGCGCGCCTTCTGCCATCTTGATCTGCAGTTCCGGCGTGTTCACGGTGTCCGGCAGGCTGTGCAGGGTGGCGTTGATGTCGGCCTGCTGAGAAAGGAACTCCAGCATCCGCGCGCCGGCATAGAGACCGTCGTCGAAGCCGTACCAGCGCTCCTTGAAAAAGATGTGGCCGCTCATCTCGCCGGCCAGTAATGCGCCGGTTTCCTTCATCTTGGTCTTGATGAAGGAGTGGCCGGTTTTCCACAGCAGCGGTTTGCCGCCATGTTTGCGTATCCAGGGGAACAGGTTGCGGGTGGATTTGACGTCGAAAATGATTTCCGCGCCGGGATTGCGTGACAGCACGTCCTGCGCAAACAGCATCAACTGGCGGTCGGGGAAAATGATGCGGCCATCCTTGGCGACCACGCCGAGACGGTCGCCGTCGCCGTCGAAGGCGAAGCCGATTTCGGCGTCCGAGGTCTTGAGGCGGGCGATCAGATCCTGCAGGTTTTCCGGCACCGAAGGGTCGGGGTGGTGATTGGGGAAATGGCCGTCTACTTCGCAGAACATTTCCTCCACTTCGCAGCCCATTTCGCGGAACAGCCTGGGTGCGAATGCGCCGGCCACGCCGTTGCCGCAATCGACGATGATCTTCATCTTGCGTGCGGGTTTGACGTCGGACACGATGCGCCGGATATATTCGTCGGCGATGTCATGAGTGGCGTAGCTGCCGTTGCCATGGACAAGGTCGTTCTTTTCGATGCGTGCGCGCAATGCCTGGATTGCCTCGCCGGACAGGGTGTCGCCGCCCAGCACCATTTTCAGGCCGTTGTAGTCGGGCGGGTTGTGGCTGCCGGTGACCATCACCGCCGAGTGAGTGTTGAGCTGGTAGGCGGCGAAATAAGTCATCGGCGTGGCGACCATGCCGAGGTCGACGACGTCGATGCCGGCCTTCTGGATGCCGCGTGCCAGCGCAGCGGCCAGGTCGGGGCCGGACAGCCTGCCGTCGCGACCGATGGCGATGGCGCTCTGCTGGCGGGCGACCGCTTCGGAGCCGATGGCGTGGCCGATGGCTTCGACAATTTCGGGGGTGAGGGATTTTCCGACAACGCCGCGGATGTCGTAGGCTTTGAAAATTTCCTTGGGTAGGTTCATGGCAGCGCCGTCTGGTTGAGATTGTCGGGCCGGATTATGCGGGTTTTGCGCCGTTTTTTCCACCAGCCACATAGCCAGAGTATAATCTTCGGATTACTTTAACTATCGGAAAAGCACGCCATCATGCAACTCGCCGCCTCTCTTCTGGAAAAATACAGCAAGGCCGGGCCGCGCTATACCTCATACCCGACTGCGCCCTATTTCACCGATGCCTTTGGCGAGAAGCAGTGGCTGGAGGAAATCGGCCAGACCCAGAACAAGGGGCGCGATTTGTCGCTGTACGTGCATATCCCGTTTTGCGACACGCTGTGTTATTACTGCGGCTGCAACATGGTGGCGACGCGGAACTACAGCCGCGCCACCGAATACCTGGATTATCTGTTCAGGGAAATCGATCAGGTCGCAGCGCTGACCAATCCGTCCAGGGTCGCACGCCAGTTGCATTGGGGCGGCGGCACGCCGACTTACCTGGCGCCCGACGATATTCGCCGCCTGTTCGCCCACATCGCCAGCCGCTTTACCATCGCCGCCGATGCCGAAACCGGCTGCGAGGTCGATCCGCGCGAGTTGACCCGCGACCATGTAAAAGCCATGAAGGAGGCCGGTTTCAACCGCATCAGCCTGGGCGTGCAGGATTTGAACGATGCCGTGCAGCAGGCGGTCAACCGGGTGCAGCCGGAAAGCCTGATCCGCCAGGTTTACGGCTGGATGCGCGAGGAAGGCTTCGACAGCGTCAACATGGATCTGATGGTGGGGCTGCCGCATCAGACCGTGGCAACCTATCGCGAAACGCTGGACAAGATCATCGCCATGGGGCCGGATCGTCTGGCGGTGTTCAACTATGCTCACGTGCCGTGGATGAAGAAAAACCAGAAGCTGATTGTCGAGTCCGAACTGCCCAGCCTTGCCACGCGCCTGGAGTTGCAGCAGTTGATCCTCGACAAGCTCACTGCGGCGGGCTATGTCTATATCGGCATGGATCACTTCGCCAAGCCCGACGACGAGATCGTCAAGGCGCAGCAGAGCAAGACCCTGTACCGCAATTTCCAGGGTTATACCACCCACAAGAATTGCGACATCTACGCTTTCGGCGCGTCCTCGATCAGCCAGACCGAAGATGTGTTCGTGCAGAACGAGAAGAAGCTGTCCGACTACTACCGCCTGGTCGGAGAAGGGAAGCTGCCGGTCGAGCGCGGCCTGCGCGTCACGCAGGAGGACAAGCTGCGGCGCGATGCGATCACGCGCGTGATGTGCGACCTGGAGCTGGACAAGGCCTCATTCGGCAAGGAGTGGGGGATTGATTTCGACGTTCATTTCGCCGATGCGCTGGAGGAACTGAAAGAGATGGAAGCCGACGGCTTGGTGGTGCTCAGCCCGGAAAAAGTCACGATCACCCAGACCGGGCGTTTCTTCCTGCGCAACATCGCCATGCCGTTCGACGCTTATCTCAAGCAGCAGTCGGCAGATATTCCACGTTTTTCCCGAACCTTGTAAAAGCGGCTTCCAAAAACGCCGATTTAACGGTTCGGCAGGTTCCTAAGCCAGAGCCTGGGTGATTAGCTGGATTTCCTCCTCGGATTCCTTGACCACCTCGATACAGGTTTCCGCGTTCAGTTGCAGTCGCTCGAAGGCCGATGGCGCCGTTTCCCAATTAAAGCCGTCCGGAATGCCGGGTTTGTCCTGGCAGCCGAGGATGTTGGCAACCATGACGACATCGGTCAGGTCTGCCGGGCCGGGATGCCCGTGGTTGTGGTCGAGAAATTCGTGATCGCGTGCGGCAATGGCGATTTCTTCCGGGATTTCCCAACTTTCCAGAATGACCTGACTGATTTCTGCGTGCCATTGCCAGATGATTTCATCGAGGGCCGATTCGTCGGCGAACAGGTCTGGGTAATTCTTTGCCCGGTACAGGATGTAGAACTTGCCGATATCGTGCAGCATTCCCGCCAGCATGGCTTCATCCGGGCTGAGGCGGGTTTTTTTCTTCGCCAGAACGAAGGCCAGCGCGGCAACCAGAATGCTGTGCTTCCACAGGCCATTGATGCGCGGATGCGCTGCGTAGTGAGGGTCGGCTTCGGTGAGCTGACGCATGCCTACCGATATGGCGACGTTGCGAACCAGCGCATAGCCCAGCCGGGTGATGGCGGTGTGCAGATCGGTGATCTTTTTGTTGCCCATATTGATTGCCACCGAATTGGCCAGCCGCAACAACTGGGCGGATAGTACCGGTTCGGCGCCGACGATATGGGCCACTTTTTCGGCGGAAGAGTCGGGGTCGCTCAACGCGGATCGAATGCTCATGGTGACATTCAGCGAAGTCGGGAAAACCAGGTTTTTGGCGGAAAGTTCTTTTGCCAAACCTTCGATGAATTCGAATCCGTTCGGATAACCGCTTTTCATTGAATTCCTTGAGGTGCTTTTTGAGGCAAAGCCGGGTTATTCGGATGGCATCCTGTTGTGATCCTGAGTCTGCACGTTTCAGTTTATACCAAATGTCGCCAATATTTCATCAAATACCCGCTGCGGCGTGAGCCGCATCATGCAATCGAAATGGCCGAGCGGACAGGTGCGCTTGAAGCAGGGGCTGCACGGCAGGTTCAAGCTGACGACATGAGCTCTGCCCGACAAGGGCGGGGTGAAGCCGGGGCTGGACGAGCCGAAAAGGGCGATCATCGGCTTGTCGAGCGCGGCGGCGATATGCATCAGGCCGGAATCGTTGACCACGGCGAAGTCGGCGGCGGCGAGCAGATCGATGGCGGCGGCCAAGTCGGTTTGGCCGCACAGGTTGCGCGCCGCGCCGCTGCTGGCCTGCTCTATTTCAGCACCAATTTCGAAATCCTTGGCGGAGCCCAGCAGCCAGATTTCGTGGCCCGTGGCGGCAAGTTTTTGCGCCAGCTCGGCGAAATGCGCGGCAGGCCAGCGCTTGGCCGGGCCGTATTCGGCGCCCACACAAAATGCCACTGGATTTTTCGCTGCCAAGCTGAGTTTGGCGAGCGTGGTCTGGACTTGTTTTGTATCGGCGGTCAGGCGCGGGTTTTCCAGCGGGCGGCGCAGCGGGGCTTTGGGGTGTTCCGCCAGAACGGCAAAGCGCTCCACCATCAAGGGCAGGGCTTGCGGATCGAGCTTGCGCCGGTCGTTGACCAGGCCGTAGCGCATTTCCCCCTTGAAGCCGGTGCGCAGCGGAATGCCGGCGAAGAAGGGGATTAGCGCCGACTTGAGCGAGTTGGGCAGAATAATGGCGTGGTCATAGCGTTCCCGCCGTAGCGCGCGCCCCAATTGCCAGCGCAGCTTGAGCTTGAGTTCGCCATGGGCCAGCGGGTTGATGATGACGCGCCTGATTTCCGGCATGCGCTCCATGATCGGCGCAACCCAGGCCGGTGCAAAGACGTCGATCACCGCGTCGGGATGCCGTTCATGCAAGCGCCGGAACAGCGGCTGCGCCATCACGGCGTCGCCGACCCAGGAAGGAGCGATGATGAGGATTTTAGGCATCAAAAAACCAGGAGCAACCGCAAAGGCGCGAAGGCGCAAAGAGGGCAAATCGGGTTGGTCTTTGCACCTTTGCGCCTTTGCGGTTCAAGTAACGGATTAGTGATGCCCCTTCGGCAGATCACCTTTCAGTTTGTACAACGTGCCGCAATAGGGACACAGCGCTTCGCCGGTTTTTTCAATCGGCAGGAAAACGCGTGGATGGCTGCTCCATTTCGGCATCGCCGGCGTCGGGCAGTGCAGCGGCAGGTCTGCTGCCGTCACCTCGTAATAGCGAGCTTTGAATTCGGATGGCATCGCTTCGCTCCTTAAACCAACGTTAGCCAGTCCTGATGATTGGCCGCCTTGCCGGTGACGCAGTCGAAATACATGGCCTGCAGCTTTGCCGTGATCGGGCCGCGGTCGCCGTTACCGATGGCGCGGTTGTCGAGTTCGCGGATCGGCGTGACTTCTGCCGCAGTGCCGGTGAAGAAGGCTTCGTCGGCGGTGTAGACTTCATCGCGGGTGATGCGCTTTTCGATCACCGGCACGCCGATTTCGGCGGCGAGCTGGATGATGGTGTCGCGCGTGATGCCCTCCAGCGCTGCGGTGAGATCCGGCGTATAGATCTTGCCGTTGCGGATGATGAAAACGTTCTCGCCCGAACCTTCGGCGACGAAACCGTCGACGTCGAGCAGCAGCGCTTCCTGGTAACCGTCATGCTCGGCCTCGCGATGGGCCATGATCGAGTTCATGTAATTGCCGTTGGCCTTGGCCTTGCACATGGTGATGTTGACATGGTGGCGGCTGAAGGACGAGGTCTTGACCCGGATGCCGTGTTCCAGCGCTTCCGCGCCGAGGTAGGCGCCCCATGGCCAGGCGGCGACGATCAAATGGGTAGACAGCGACTTGGCCGAGATGCCCATGGCTTCCGCGCCGTAAAACGCCATCGGGCGGATATAGCCGGATTCCAGGTTGTTCATGCGTACCGCGTCTTTTTGCGCCTGGGAGATGGCTTCCTTTTCGAACGGCATTTTCATGCCGAGGATATGCGCCGAACGGAACAGGCGGTCGGTATGCTCCTTGAGGCGGAAGATCGCCGTGCCCTTGTCGGTCTTGTAGGCGCGCACGCCCTCGAATACCCCCATGCCGTAGTGCAGGGTGTGGGTCAGGACGTGGGTGGTGGCGTCGCGCCAGTTCACCATTTTGCCGTCGTACCAGATCAGGCCGTCGCGGTCGGACATTGACATGCTGATTGCTCCAGAATTGGGTTAATTATCGATATAAAGATCGCATAGTGTAGCGCATTTTGCCGAAATTACGGAGCGAGTACGGCCTGCCACAACTGCTTGACGGCGCTGGCAAGCCCTGCCACCTGCGCCGGCTCGATGCGGGCGTGGGCGCCGCCCTGCAGTCGCAACTGGTGTTGCAGCAGGCGGTATTCGCGGTAAGCGTCGCGCACCTGTTGCGCCTGATCGACGGGAACCAGCCCCAGCTCCCCGGCAATGCGCAACAGCGCCAGATTGCCGGCATCCCTGGTCAGTTCCGGGTGGATGGGGGAAAAGCGCAACACCAGATACTGCACCAGGAATTCGACATCGATGATGCCGCCGCGATCATGCTTGATATCGAACAGGCCGCTGGGGTTGGGATGGGCGTCGAGCATTTTCTGCCGCATGTTGAGGATTTCCTCGCGCAGGGTCGCGGCATCGCGTTGTTGCCGCAATACGTCGATGCGGATGCGTTCGAAGGCAGCGCCGACATCGGCGTCGCCGGCGCTGAAGCGGGCGCGGGTCAGCGCCTGATGTTCCCAGGCCCAGGCCTGTTTTTTCTGGTATTCCTCGAACGCGGGCACGGTGCTGACCAGCAACCCACTGGCGCCGTTGGGGCGCAACCGCAGGTCGGTTTCGTAGAGGATGCCGGCGGCCGTCATGCTGGAAATCCAGGTGCTGATGCGCTGGGCCAGCCGGGCGTAGATTTCGGCGGCATCCGGCGCGTCGTCATCATAGAGAAAAATGATGTCGAGGTCGGAGGCGTAGCCCAGTTCCTTGCCGCCCAGCTTGCCATAGGCAATGATGGCAAAGCGCGGCGTGTCGCGGTGCTTGGTGCGCAGCCCGGCCCAGGCGAGGCGGATGGTTTCGTCGAGGATCAGGTCGGCCAGATCGGAAAGCCGATCCGAGAGGATTTCCAGCGGCAGGATGCCGGCCAGATCCTGCGCCACCAAGCGGAAGGTCTGCGCCTGCTTGAAGTGCCGCATGATATCCATTTGCCGCTCGGTGTCGCCGGTGGCGGCGTTCAGCAGCTCAACCAATTCACTTCTGAGATGTTCGCGATCGGCCAGGGCGTAGAGTTCGCGGGTGTCAAGCAACTCGTCGAGCAGGATCGGGTGCTGCGTCAGGTAGTCCGATACCCAGGGGCTGGCGCTGCACAGCTTGGCAACCTGGTTGAGCGTTTGCGGGTATTCCAGCAGCAGGGCGAGGTAAGTGCCGCGGCGGCTGATGTTTTCCACCAGATGGAGGATGCGCTCCAGGGTTTCGTCGGGATTGGGAAAGTCGCAGGCCACCTCGATCAGCGGCGGCATCAGGGCGTCGAAACGGGTGCGGCTTTCGTCCGGCAACTGGTTGTAGCGGCTGCTCTCGCGCAGGCTGCGCAGGCGTTGCCACGTCTCGGCGGCATGGCGGTAGCCTTGAGCGGCGAGGCGGGCGATTGCTGCCTCGTCATCCGGCGCACCATGCCACAGCGTCGCCAGCGGATGGCTGTCCTGGGTGCTGTGCGGTGCGGCGAAAACCTGTTCGAAATGGCGTTCCGCCTTGTCGCGGTGGCTGTCCAGTTTTGCCATGAAAGCCGGCCAGTCGGCAAAGCCCATGGCAGTGGCGATGATCAGCCGATCAGCCTCATTTTCCGGCAGGGTTTGGGTTTGCGCGTCCTCAAGATATTGCAGCCGGTGCTCAAGGTTGCGCAGGAAGAAATAGGCGTCGCGCAGTTCGGCTACGGTCTGCGCCGGTAGAAGATTGCGCTGCTCGATCAGGTCGAGCGCGGTGAGCGTGGAGCGGGTTTGCAGGATGGTTTCCTTGCCGCCGCGGATCAACTGGAACACCTGGGCGATGAACTCGATTTCGCGGATGCCGCCAGGCCCCAGCTTGATGTTGTCCGACATGTCGCGGCGCGTTACCTCCTGCCTGATTTGCGCGTGCAGGCCGCGCATCGAGGCAAATGCGCCAAAGTCGAGGTACTTGCGGAACACGAAAGGGCGCAGGATGTCGGCCAGTTCCCGGTAGAGACTGCCGGTGAGCGGCTTTCCCTTGATCCAGGCATAGCGCTCCCATTCGCGGCCCTGGGTGAGGTAATAGTTTTCCAGCATGGCGAAGCTGCAAACCAGCGGGCCGGAATCGCCGTAAGGACGCAGCCGCATGTCGACACGGAAAACAAAGCCGTCAGCGGTGGTGTCGTTGAGTGCGCCGATCAGCTTCTTGCCGAGCAGGGCGAAGTATTCATGGTTGCTGGTCTTGCGCGGGCCGGCGGTTTCGCCTTCCTCGGGGTAGGCGAAAATCAGGTCGATGTCCGAGGATACGTTGAGTTCGCCACCGCCCAGCTTGCCCATGCCGACCACGACCAGGTCCTGTTCGTCGCCGCTGTCTTCGCCGATGGCTGCACCGTATTGGCTGCGCAGCCAGCCATCGAGGCGGGCGAGGGCGAAACTTACGGTGACTTCTGCCAACTGGCTGGCGGTGGCCATGACCTCGCGCAGATCGGCCAGGCCGGCCAGATCGCGCACGATCAGGCGCAGCATCACCTGCTGGCGCAAGGTGCGCAGCACTTTTTTCAGCGCGGTTTCGTCCTCGATTGCGCAGCCGTCGAGGACGGCCTGCATCGCTGGCGCATCCCAAGGCATGAAGAGCGTCTCGGTCAGTTGGTCGAGCAAGGCGGGATGGCTCTCCGTCAGGCGTCGGGCGAAGCGGCTGAGGCCGAGCGCTTTTTCGATCAATGCTGCGGGTGATGTGGGCGCATTTTGCATGGGGATATCCGTCTTGGTATCATGGCATCTAATAGATAACTTATCTATAAGATTGCCGGTTTTTGGGTTTTTTGGGACATGGCATTGAAAAAAACCGCTTTGTCGGGCTTGCAACTCCGGGCAAAAACGATATCATCATCCAAATAATTTAAACGCATCGTACCAAATTCACAGAGGAGAAAACATGTCGTCGATCGAATCAGTAATGACCGAAAACCGGGTGTTCGAGCCATCAGAGGCCTTCAAGGCCCAGGCCAACGTCAAGGGAATGGAGGGCTACCAGGCGCTGTGCGCGCAGGCTGAAAAGGATTATGAAGGCTTCTGGGCCGGCCTGGCCCGTGAGATGCTGGTCTGGAAAAAGCCTTTCACCAAGACCCTGGACGAAAGCAACGCGCCCTTCTACAAGTGGTTCGACGACGGCGAGATGAACGTTTCGTACAATTGCCTGGACAAGCATCTCGCCACCCAGCCCAACAAGGTTGCGATCATTTTCGAGGCTGACGACGGCAAGGTCACCAAGATTACCTATCAGGAACTCTACCACCGCGTTTGCCAGTTCGCCAACGGCCTCAAGGCGCTGGGCGCGAAAAAGGGCGACCGCGTCATCATCTATCTGCCGATGAGCATCGAGGCGGCTGTGGCGATGCAGGCCTGCGCCCGCATCGGCGCGATCCACTCGGTGGTGTTCGGCGGCTTTTCCGCCAAGAGCCTGCATGAGCGCATCACCGACGCTTCCGCCAGCCTGGTGATTACCGCCGACGGCCAGTATCGAGGCGGCAAGGCGATGCCGCTCAAGCACGCGGTGGACGATGCGCTCGCCATGGGCGGCTGCGACTGTGTGAAAAACGTGGTGGTGTACCAGCGCACCGCTGGCGAAGTGGTGTGGGATGCCCAGCGCGACGTGTGGTGGCACGACGTGATCAAGGGAAAGGCCGATACCTGCGAACCGGAATGGGTCGGCGCCGAGCATCCGCTGTTCATCCTTTATACCTCCGGCTCCACCGGCAAGCCCAAGGGCGTGCAGCATTCCAGCGCCGGCTTCCTGCTCCAAGCCATGCTCACCATGAAGTGGACGTTCGACTACAAGGATAGCGACATTTTCTGGTGTACCGCCGACGTCGGCTGGGTTACCGGCCACACCTACGTCACCTATGGCCCGCTGGCGATGGGCGCGACCGAAATCATGTTCGAAGGCGTGCCCACTTACCCGGACGCTGGCCGCTTCTGGCGGGTGATTCAGGATCACAAGGTCACGGTGTTCTACACTGCGCCGACCGCGATTCGCTCCCTGATCAAACTCGGCGGCGACCTGCCCAAGCAATATGATCTTTCCAGCCTGCGCCTGCTCGGCACCGTGGGCGAACCGATCAACCCCGAAGCATGGATGTGGTACTACAACACCGTCGGCCAGACCCGCTGCCCGATTGTCGATACCTGGTGGCAGACCGAGACCGGCGGCCACATGATCACCCCGTTGCCCGGCGTGCATGGCCTCAAGCCCGGTTCCTGCACCATGCCGTTGCCCGGCATCATGGCCGCCATCGTCGACGAGGCCGGCCATGACGTGGAAAAAGGCAAGGGCGGTTTCCTGGTGATCAAGCGCCCTTGGCCCTCGATGATCCGCACTATCTACGGCGATCCCGAGCGTTACAAGAAGAGCTACTACCCGGAAGACCTGGGCGGCAAGTACTACCTCGCCGGCGACGGCGCCAACCGCGACCTGGACGGCTATTTCTGGATCATGGGGCGGATCGACGACGTGCTCAACGTGTCCGGCCACCGCCTCGGCACCATGGAAATCGAATCCGCGCTGGTGGCGAATCCGCTGGTGGCGGAAGCCGCCGTGGTGGGCAAGCCGCACGACATCAAGGGCGAAGCAATTGTCGCCTACGTGGTGCTGAAAGGCGCACGCCCAGAAGGCGACGTAGCGAAGAAAATCGTCGCCGATTTGCGTAACTGGGTGGCGCAGGAAATCGGCCCGATCGCCAAGCCTGACGAAATCCGCTTCGGCGATAACTTGCCCAAAACACGTTCGGGCAAGATCATGCGGCGGTTGCTGCGGGCGCTGGCGAAGGGTGAGGAGATCACTCAGGATATCTCCACGTTGGAAAATCCGGCGATTCTGGAGCAGTTGAAGGAAGTCGTGAAGTAGGGTTTTGTTTTTGGGTTATGAATAAAGCCGCCGGAATTTTCGGCGGCTTTTTTTATGGTTGTTTTAGGGGTTGGCAGGAGGGGTATTAAAAGCTGAAAATATGCCCGATAAAATATTTACTAATAGTACCTAGAGTGGGTTCGTTATGTCGACAAAGATAATTAACGCGCTTCAGCGCCCCTGCTGGAGTCTTCATGGAAGGAATTAAACGCCTACCATATCGGCTTTCACTAATTATTTGGGGCTCTGAAACCTGCGAACTCAGACTAGCTTATCCGGATGCAGATGCTTGGTTTCATGATGCGTTTCCATTGGATTTGCCTATTGATATCGCCGCTTTTATTCATTTTCATTGTTCCTGTACTTACTGCGGAGCACGCATTTCAAGAGATTTAGCAAAATGCAATTGTGGCAAACCGGATGAGCAAGGTATGCATTTAGAAGTGACATTTCCCACAAATATCCATAATTCCATTTTTCAGCCAATACTTAAACGTGAATCTGGGCGTATAAGGAGTGCACTTCGTGCGCAACTTAAAAGAAGAAATGGTGGAACATACACTGTGGGTGAGATAGCCACTTTATATCGCTTGCAAGAAGGCATTTGTTTTTTCTGCGGAGTGCCTATTTCACAAAATGGCCATGGTTCTACTTATCATATTGACCACTACATACCTCTTTCTAGTAGAGGAACGAATGACCTATCGAATTTGGTTTTAACTTGCTGCTCATGCAATCTACATAAGAGCGACATGCATCCAAGTGACTTTGAAAGAAAAATAAAGAAAAATAGAACCCCAGATATTAGTATTCAACTTAAAGAAATTCGCCGAGCAAGAAATGCATATATAAAATCAAAGGGGCTAGGGTCAGATTAACCAGCCAGATTTTATGCACTATTTGGAGTTTGGCACTAATAATGTTGGTTTCGTAGGGTGCGCATGGCGCACCTGAATTTAGGTGCCGGGGGCAGCCCGGCGAGCTGGTTACTTTCTTTGAACGGCCAAAGAAAGTTAACCAAAGAAATCCGCCCCCATCCACCGCCTTTCGCTTCGCTACAGGTACCCTGCGCTGCTCGCCGAGCCGGGCGGCTGCGGAACTCGGCCTTTGGCCTCAGACAGTCCTCGCCGACTGCCCCCGACTCGGCTGTGCTGCTCGGCGGCGGCTCAAGGGGAACCGAACAGCAAAACCAAACCACCCGCCCTTCCCAACGGGAAGGGCATCAAAAGCAATGTTGGGCTTCGCCCACAAAACCGCTCTTAATCCCCCTCTGTGCCGCCTCGATTTTCCGCAAAGATCGGGAGCCATCGGCTACGGCTGTCTGAGCGCATCGCGCGAGTTTCCGTAGCCGCCCGATCTTTGCGGAAAATCGAGGGAAGCCCGCAGGGCCGGCGCGGGTGGGTGTTTTTTTGTTTGGTTACTTCTATTTTGGACAAGCAAAATAAAGTAACCTGCTGCCGGGCAGCCCCCGGCATCTAAACATTTGCGCGCAGCGCACACGACAACTACTTCTGAACTAAACAAAATTCATCAAACAGTAACGTGAATCAACCCCCTCCGCCGAGGTATAATCTGCCCATTAGAGAGGCGCAGTCAGCGCCCCGCAATTATTCTTGTTGAATTGTAAATGCTCAAAACCTCGTGGCGTTGGTCTTACCGGATTGCAGTTGCGGCCTTGATTCTGGCCGGGCTGGTGTTCGCCGCGATGGTGGTGGCGCTGCGCTACTGGATTTTGCCGGATATCGGCCAGTATCGCGAAGACATCGCGACATCCATCACCCGTGCGGCTGGCCAGCGCGTGACGATCAGCGCGATCGACGCCAATTGGGAGGGCTTGCGCCCGCATCTGGCGTTGCGCGAGGTGCAGGTTTACGACCGGCAGGGGCGACCTGCGCTTGCGCTCCAGCGCATTGACGGCACCTTGTCCTGGTGGTCGCTGCTGGTGGGTGAGTTGCGCCTGCATTCGCTGGTGATTCGCGACCCGGTGCTGAACATTCGGCGCGATGCCGAAGGCCGTATTTTTCTCGCCGGCATGGAACTCAATCAGCCGGACAGCGATAGCGGGTTTGCCGACTGGGTGTTGCAGCAATCGCGCATTGTCATCCTGAACGCGGTCGTCGAGTGGCATGACGATATGCGCCAGGCGCCGGCGTTAATCCTGAATCGCGTCAATCTTCGTCTGGAAAATAGCGGCAGGCGTCATCGTCTGGGCATGCAGGCGATTCCACCCGCAGAGCTGGCCGGCCCGCTGGATATTCGCGCCGATCTGGTCGGTGAAAAAGTGGCCGAGCTGGCGACTTGGGGCGGGCGACTTTATACCCGGCTGGATCGAACCGACATGGCCGCCTGGAAGGCTTGGATTTCCTTGCCGTTTGACTTGCAGCGCGGCCATGGCGGGGTGCAGTCCTGGCTGAATCTCGATGCTGGAAAGCTCAATGAAATTACGGCGGATGTTCGCCTCAACGAGGTGACTGCCCGCTTTGCCAGCGACCTGCCTGAACTGGAGCTGGAAAACCTGAATGGCCGCCTCGGCTGGCGGCAACTGCCGGCAGGTTTCGAGTTCCGCACACAACGCTTGAGTCTGGTAGCGAAAGGCGGCATCAATCTGCCGGCGACCGATTTTCTGCTGCGCCATGTTCCGGCGCAGGACGCAAAAATTGCGGAGGGTGAAATCCGCGCCAACGGCCTGAGCCTGGAGCCGTTGCTGAAATTGTCCGACCAGTTGCCATTCCCGGCGGAGGCACGGAGCAAGCTGCTGGAGCTTTCGCCCCAAGGCAGCTTTCGCGATTTCAGCGTTAAATGGAGCGGCGACTGGGATGCGCCGCAACGCTATGTCGTCAAGGGCAGCTTCGCCGGCTTGGGGATGAAGCCTTATGGCAAGCTGCCAGGCCTTTCCGGCCTGAGCGGTAGCCTCGATGGCAACGAGAAGGGCGGAACGCTGGCGTTGAATTCTCATAACGTGCGCGCCGATTTTCCTGAGCTTTATCGCGAGCCGCTGGAACTGGATGCGCTGACTGCCCAGGTAGGTTGGAAGAAGCGGGAAGGCAACATGGAGTTCAACCTGACCAGTCTTTCGCTGGCTAACCGCGATCTCGCGGGAAATCTGTTCGGCAGCTACAAAATGGTTGGCGGAACGCCCGGCATCATCGATCTTTCCGGTCAATTCACGCGCGGCGATGCGCGCCAGGTTGGCCGCTACATTCCATTGATAATCGGCCAGTCCACGCGCGATTGGCTTAATTCGGCCCTGCTGGCCGGGCAGTCCAACGACGTGCGGCTGCGTTTGAAGGGCAATCTGGCGGACTTTCCTTTTGCCGATGGCAAGCGCGGTTTGTTCGAGGTGGCGGGAAAGGTGACCGGCGGAGTGCTGGAGTATGTGCCGGGCTGGCCGAAAATAGAGAATATCGAGGTGGATTTCCTGTTTCATGGCGCCCGCATGGAGATTACGGCACACAAAGGCAACACCGACGACATGCAGGTTAGCAGAGTGCGCGCGGTTATCCCCGACCTGGTGACCATGGACGAGATGCTTGAAGTGGAAGGCGAGGCTCATGGGCCGACCGGCGACATGCTCAAGTTCATCGACAAAAGTCCGGTGAGCGTCATGATCGACGATTTCACCGAAGGCATGAGCGCGTCGGGCAACGGCGATTTCAATCTGAAGCTTACCTTGCCACTGCGCCGCAACAAGGATTTGCAGGTGGCGGGCGGTTATCAATTTGTAAATAACCATGTTTCCATCGGCCCTGATTTCCCGGCGCTGGAACGGGTGACTGGGCGCCTGAATTTTGCCGAAACATCGGTGGATATTCCTCGCATTACGGCGGTGTCCCTGGGCGGCCCGCTGACGATCAGCGGCGCAACGCAGAAAGACGGCGGCGTTCGCATCAACGCCCAGGGGCGCGTCACCGCCGAGGGCTTGCGCGGCCTGACCGACCTGCCGGTGGCTAAAAATTTGAGCGGCATGGCCGATTGGCATGGTGTGATATCGGTGCGGAAAAAGCAGGCTGATATGGTGGTCGAATCGACGCTAGTCGGGCTGGGCTCCTCTTTGCCCGCGCCTTTCGGCAAATCGGCGTCCACGCCGGTGCCGCTGCGTTTTGAGAAGAAGACCACCGGCGTGAAGCAGGATATGCTGCGGTTCAACTACGGCAAGGTTCTTGCGGCAACGCTGGCGCGCCGTCATGAAAGCGGCAAGGCCGTCATTGAGCGCGGTGCGATAAATCTGGGCAGCACGGCGGAATTGCCGTCGCAGCCCGGACTCTGGCTGACCGGCGAACTGGCGCTGCTCGATTTCGATCACTGGCGTGCCGCTCTCGGACAGGGCGCCGCTACTGCCACCACCTCAGGCAGCGCGCCGTTACCCGATTTTGCCGGGGTCAACCTGAAATTCGGTGCGCTCGATGTGTTCGGCAAGCGTTTCAATGACTTGAGCATTGGCGCTAAGACCAGGGATGGCATCTGGCAGGCGAACGTGCAGAGCAGGGAGCTTGCCGGCACCATTGACTGGAATCCTGAAGGGCGCGGGCAGTTGCGGGCGCGCCTGGCGAATTTGACTATCCCCGACGCGGCGCCGGCGAAGCTGGGTGTTCCGGTGGAGGCGGCGAAAGAGACGGATCTGCCGGCGCTGGACGTGGTCGTGGAAAATTTATCGGTCAAGCAGAAGAAACTGGGCAAGCTTGAACTGCTGGCCGTGCAGTCAGGCGACAACTGGCGCATCGACAAGATGCATATCAGCAACCCTGACGGCAGCTTGCAGATGAGCGGAATGTGGCAGGGATGGCGGCGCAAGCCGAGAACCTACGCCAATCTTCACCTGGAAGCGCAGGATCTGGGCAAGCTGCTGACACGGCTGGGCTATCCGCAGGCGGTCAAACGCGGCACGGCCAGGATCGATGGGCGGCTGTTCTGGAATGGCAGCCCGCATGACATCGATTACCCCAGCCTGGCGGGCAATCTGAAACTGGAGGCCGGCGATGGACAATTCCTCAAGATCGAGCCGGGCGTGGGCAAACTGCTCGGCCTGCTCAGCCTGCAGTCCTTGCCGCGCCGCCTGACTCTGGATTTCCGCGACATTTTCAGCGATGGCTTCGCTTTCGACTCGATTTCTGGCGGCGTGCGTATCGACCACGGCGTAGCGCGCAGCGATGATCTTAAACTCGACGGGCCGGCGGCGAAAGTACGGATGCAGGGCGAAACCGATCTGGCCGGGGAAACCCAGAACCTGAAGGTCAAGGTGTCGCCGCAATTGGGCGAGGGCGTCTCGGTCGCCGGCGCATTCCTGGGCGGGCCGGTGGTCGGAGTTACGGCATGGGTGGCGCAAAAGCTGCTGAAAGATCCGATTGATCAAATGGCATCCTATGAATACAGCGTCACCGGAACGTGGGATAATCCAAATGTCGTAAAAATCGGCGCAAACGTGCCGACGGAGCAGCCATGATGAAAATCGGCAGGATGATGTTGCTGGTGTGGTGCGGACTGGCAATCAGCCAGGCGTTCGGCCAGAGCTGGGAAGTGTCGCCGGAACTATGGGAGAAACCGCGCTCCGGTGTCGCCGTGCGCACGCAGGCGTCATTGCATCAGTGCGTGGAAGCCTATCTGGCGCAACCCGCTGCGCGTATCCTGATTCATCATGCCGATAATGAGGAATCCCTGCTGCAGGCAGAAGAATTGCGTGCCTGGCTGGTTGCGCTGGCGGTGGAGGCGGCGCGGATCGAACTGGCGGTGGATTTGAAACCGAACCGAAACTTGAATGTCGAATTAATTTCTCCCATACCGGAGAAATTTCGTAATGGGCAAAAGGATAGAAATGACAGCAAAAACTAAATCGAGTTTCGCCAGAACCCGCACGCGTACGCCGGTTGCAAGAACCAAGCCGCAGCCTGGAATTTGCCGCGTTGCGGCGGTTCAGATGGCTTCCGGCCCGAGCGTGGCAGCCAATTTGTCCGAGGCCGAGCGCCTGATCGGCATGGCCGTGGCGCAAGGGGCAAAAATGGTGGTGCTGCCGGAATTTTTCGCGATCATGGGCAAGAAGGAAAGCGATATCGTGGCGGTGCGGGAAGCCGAAGGAAAAGGACCGATCCAGAAATTCCTCAGCACCATGGCGAAGACCCACAAGATCTGGCTGGTCGGCGGCGCGGTACCGCTGGAGGCCAGCGTGCCTGCCAAAGTGCGCAGCAGTTGCCTGGTGTATGACGACAAGGGAAAGCAGGTGGCGCGCTACGACAAGATTCATTTGTTCGGGCTGGATCTCGGCAACGAAAAATACCGCGAAGAAAAGACCATCGAGCCGGGCGACAAGGTAGTAGTGGTGGAAACGCCTTTCGGGCGAATTGGTCTGTCGATTTGCTATGATTTGCGTTTCCCCGAGCTTTACCGTGCGATGGGTGATGTAGATATTATCGTCGTTCCCGCCGCCTTCACCGAAACCACCGGCAAGGCGCATTGGGAAACCCTGGTGCGCGCGCGTGCCATCGAAAATCTGGCCTATGTGGTGACCTCGGCGCAGGGCGGTTACCATCTTTCCGGTCGTGAAACGCATGGCAACAGCATGATCGTCGATCCCTGGGGCGTGATTCTCGACCGCCTGCCGCGCGGCTCCGGGGTGGTGGTCGCCAATATCAACCCGGCCTATCAGGCCAGCTTGCGCAAGAGCCTGCCGGCGCTGACCCACCGCACCTTGCACCAATGCTGAACTTCCTATGAAAAAAGAAACTTTCGTCCTGAATGACGACCCTATTTTTTGCGCTGCCCAATCCACTCTGTTGACGCCTTACGGACTGGATGTCGGTGCGCTGCAGCAGGTGTTCGGCCGCATCATGACTCACCATGTGGACTATGCCGATCTGTATTTTCAGTACACCCGCGCAGAGGGATGGAGCCTGGAAGAAGGCCAGGTCAAGTCCGGCAGTTTCAGCATCGATCAGGGCGTGGGGGTGCGCGCCGTGTCCGGGGAAAAGACCGCTTTCGCCTATTCCGACGATATCAGCCTGCCGGCATTGATCGCGGCGGCTGAAACGACGCGTGCGATCGCCAGGCAGGGCGCAGACAAGTCGATGCCGGCAATATGCGGCGCAACTAGCCCGCAGCTTTATCTGCCGCACGATCCAATTGCCAGCCTCAAGGATGCAGAAAAAGTCGCATTGCTGGAGCGCCTGGAGCGCCATGCCCGTGCGCTGGATCCGCGCGTGACTCAGGTGATGGCCTCGCTGGCCGGCGAATACGAAGTGGTGCTGATTGCGCGCAACGATGGCGTGTTGGCGGCGGATGTGCGCCCCCTGGTGCGGCTCTCCCTGCAGGTGATCGTCGAGGACGGCGGACGGCGCGAGCAGGGCAGCGCCGGCGGCGGCGGACGCTTCGACTACGCTTATTTCAGCGAAGAGGTGTTGCATGACTACGCGCAAAAGGCGGTGCATCAGGCGCTGATCAACCTCGACGCCAAACCGGCGCCGGCGGGCACCATGACCGTGGTGCTGGGTTCCGGCTGGCCGGGTATCCTGCTGCACGAGGCTATCGGCCACGGACTGGAAGGCGACTTCAACCGCAAGGGCAGTTCCGCCTTCAGCGGCAAGATCGGCCAGCGTGTTGCCGCCGAAGGCGTGACCGTGGTGGACGACGGCACCATCGCACGTCGTCGCGGTTCGCTCAATGTCGATGATGAGGGCAATCCGACGCAGTGCACGGTGCTGATCGAAAACGGCATCCTCAAGGGCTACATGCAGGACACGCTCAACGCCCGGCTCATGGGCATGGCCGTCACCGGCAACGCGCGGCGCGAATCCTACGCCCACATTCCGATGCCGCGCATGACCAATACTTACATGCTGAACGGCGACAAGGATCCGGCTGAAATTATCAAGTCGGTCAAGCACGGCCTGTATGCGGCCAATTTCGGCGGCGGGCAGGTCGATATCACCAGCGGCAAATTCGTGTTCTCGGCAGCGGAAGCCTACATGATTGAGGACGGCAAGATCACTTATCCGGTCAAAGGCGCCACCCTGATCGGCAACGGCCCCGATGTGCTGACGCGGGTTTCGATGATCGGCAACGACATGGCGCTCGACCCGGGCGTCGGCACCTGCGGTAAGGATGGCCAGAGTGTGCCGGTTGGCGTGGGTCAGCCGACTTTGCGCATTGATGGGTTGACCGTTGGCGGTACGGCCTGACAACGCGATTTAAAGGGGTGCCTTGAGGAGTTGAAAGTGGTGCTGAGCATGAAAAAGAATGTGCGTGTTGTTGCGCTGATTCTGGCAGCAATGTTTTCGCTTGCTGCCATTGCGGGAACAACACTCAAACCGGGAGAGACCTATTATTTCGATAACTTCGATCCGACCTTGAAACCATGGAGTCCGGGCGAGGGGCTGAATATCGAAGAAGTGTACAAGAACTACCTGTATTATGAAGTCGTTATCGACAAGGCTGGCCGGGGAATCACCGTCAACCGCTATATCCAGAACGCCAGGGATCGCAGCGACAAATATCTGGTCAGGCCGGATGGTTCGCTCGAGGCGAAGTAAAGGCGCATGAACGGGGGATCAATAAAATATCGTGGAACACTTTTACCCTTTGTAAAATTAGACTATATTTAATCAGGATGAACATTTGTTCAGCTTAACTCAGGAGAAGAAACGTTATGGCCACCAGCAAAGCCCCAGCCAAAAAAACCGCCCCGGCGAGTGCAGCAAAACCCAAAGCAGTTGCAAAGACTGCTGCGAAGAAAGCGCCGGCGAAAAAATCGGCAGTAGCTGCTCCTGCAAAAAAAGCGGCTCCAACGAAGAAGCCGGTAGCAGCGAAAAAGCCGGCAGCAAAAAGCACGGCGGCATCTGCGGGGAAAAATACGCTCACGCCTGAACAGCGCTACATGATGGTTGCCGAAGCCGCTTATTATCGAGCCGAGCGTCAGGGTTTCATGGGCGATCCGGCGCAGGACTGGGTTGCTGCGGAAGCCGATATCGCTGCGCTTCTTAAAGGCCGGAAGTAGCCTCTTTCAGGCGTTGTACCAGCGCCTGAATATTCGCATTCTGCCCCGTATTCACGCTGATCGCTGCGGCGGTTTCGTTGCTGTCCAGCGGTTCGTGATTGCGGAGTTGGCTTTCCAGTACCGAGATGTCCGCCTCGGAAGCGTCGCGACCGCGACGTTGCCGCCGTTCGATCCGCGCCCGCAGTAAATGTTCGGGCGCCATGCAATCCAGAATTGCGAAAGGAACGCCGAGTTCCTGTGCCAGCTCCCGGAATGATGCCCGTTCCCTCCGCCTGAGAAAAGCCGCATCGACCACAACCGGGTAACCAGACAGGACAATGCTTCGCGCCAGTTCAGCCAGATGACGGTAGGTGTGTTCGTTGGCCGCGGGCGAGTAAATGCCATCAGCTATTTCAGTACCACTGCGCGCTTCAGGTTTTAACCCGTACAAGCGTTTTCTTTCCACATCGGAACGGATGCGGAACAGGTTCATTGCTTCCAGCAACGCTTGCGAGAGGGTGGTTTTTCCGGAGCCGGACAGCCCGTGGGTGATGGCGATGAATGGCGGAGAACGGCGGCTAAAGCTTTCCGCCAGTTCGATATGGCGGCGGTATTGCAGCCAATGTTCGGCTCCGGTTTCCCCCACCTGCTCGGCGCGGATGCAGGCCACTTTGGCGCGCACCATGGCTCGGTACACCTGGTAGTAGCGCCACATTTCCAGACCGGCGTAGTCTCCGTTTTGCTCCAGATAGGTATTGATAAAGCGTCGCGCCAGGTCGGGGCGCATCCGATCCTGCATGTCCATGGACAGGAAGGCGGCCTCGCTGATCACGTCTATCCAGCGCAGGTCGGCGTTGAATTCAATACAGTCGAACGGCACGACTTCCCCATCCAGCAGCACCATGTTGCCCAGATGCAGGTCGCCGTGGCATTCGCGGATGAATCCTTGTGCTTTGCGGATTGCGAAGCTATGGCGGTGAGCCTGATATTCTTTTTCACACCAGCGTTCCAGCCCGTCAAGGCGGCTGCGATCACTTTGCTCCTGAAGCCGTGGGCGGATTTGCGCGAAATTTTGTGCCGTCGGCTGATGTATTTGTTCTGCTGCGCCGGACAGGCTGGCGCCATCGGCGACAGCAGTGTGCAGGTGGAAGCCGGCGATTTTACAGGCGATGGTATCGACTATTTCCGGCGTCAGCTTGTCGTGCAGCAATATCTGATCGAGCAGGCAGGATTGCGGGAAACGTCGCATTTTTACGGCATATTCGATGGCCGGGCCGGAGCCATCCAACACCGGTTGTTCGGCACTGCCGGCGATGGCTGTGACTGCCAGATAGAGGTCGGACACCAACCGCCGGTTGAGGCGTAGTTCTTCCTCGCAACAGTGGCGGCGTTTTTCCAGCGTGGAAAAATCGAGAAAGCCGAGATTGACCGCTTTCTTGATTTTGTAAGCGAAGCCGTCAGTCAGCAACACCCAGGAGATATGGGTTTCGATTATCTCTACCGGCGCCTCCAGCGTGTGCTGGAGGGCGACGATCAGGTTTTTCTGGCGGGCGAAAGCGGCTTCCATGCCCAGTGGTTTTTCGCGGTTACAGTGGCCGGCTCACGTGCTTGATGGCCGGATCTTCCTCGCTGGTAGTGGCGATAAAACCGAGCGTGCCGACCAGCTTGAGCATGTTGTGGTTGCTCGCCAGCACTTCGCCCTCCATGATTTTTAGCCCCTTGTCGCGCGCCGCATCGATCAGGCCAGCCATCAGTTTGTGGCCGATCGCTTTGTGCTGCCATTTGTCGCTGACCACCAGAGCGAATTCGCAGCTTTCGCCATCGGGATTGATGGCATAACGACAGACGCCGATTTCGATTTCCTTGCCATCTACCTCAGTCACGGCCATGAGCGCCATTTCGCGGTCATAGTCGATCTGCGTGAAACGTACCAGCATGCTCTGGGAAAGTTCATGCATGGTGTTCATGAAGCGGAAGTATTTGGCCTCGTCGGACAGGGCGCGGACGAATTCCTGCGTCAATTCGGCATCTTCCGGCCTGATCGGGCGGATGGTGATGTCGGTGCCGTCCGGCAGTTGCCAGTTGGCGACCAGATGGGACGGGTACGGGTAGATCGCCATGTGGGAATAGCGGTCGCTGGAGATCGGGGCGAAATCCACCATCACCCGCGCATCTGCCGCCAGGGCGCCGTGCTCGTCGACGATCAGCGGGTTGATGTCCATTTCCTTGAGCCAGGGCAATTCACACACCATTTCGGAAACCCGCAGCAGCAGGTTTTCCAGCGCTTCCATCTGGACTGGCGGCATATGGCGGAAAGCGCCGAGTAGTTTTGAAACCCGCGTTTCGGCGATGAGTTCGCGCACCAGGAAGCGGTTCAATGGCGGCAGCGCCACGGCACGGTCGCCCAGCACTTCGACGGTGATGCCGCCGGCGCCGAAAGTGATAACTGGCCCGAAAACCGGGTCCGAGGTGACGCCGACCATCAGTTCGCGGCCATTGGGTTTCACCACCATCGGCTGGATTGCGATGCCGTCGATATGGGCATTGGGGCGATTCTTCTTCACCGCCGCAATGATGTCGTTGTAGGCGGCGCGCACTGCCGACGCGTTCCCCAGATTGAGCTTGACGCCGCCGGCATCCGACTTGTGCGTGATATCGGGCGAGTTGATTTTCATTGCGACCGGGAAACCCAGTTGCTGAGCCAGAAGCAGCGCCTCACCCGGTGAGCGGGCGATCACTGTGCTGGCCACGGGAATGTGGAAAGCCGCTAGCAGCGCTTTCGACTCCATTTCCGAAAGTACCTTGCGCCGCTCCGAGAGTGCGGTTTCGATCAGCATGCGCGCCCCTTCCAGATCCGGCTCGTCACGGTGAGACAGCGGCTCCGGGGTTTGCGCCAGCAATTGCTGGTTGCGATAGAAATCGGTGATGTACGAGAAGGCTTCAACCGCCGATTCCGGCGTGCTGAAGGTGGGCACTCTGGCTTGGGCAAACGCCGCGCGCCCGGCGCTGATTTGCAAGTCGCCCATCCAGCAGGTCAGCAGCGGTTTCTTGACATGGCTGGCGATCTCGATCAGCGTCTGGGCCACTTCGAGCGGGTTGGTCATGGCCTGGGGCGTGAGAATGACCAGTGCGCCATCCACGCCTGGGTCATCCATGCAAATGGTGACGGCGTCGCGGTAACGTTCCGGCGTGGCGTCGCCGATGATGTCCACCGGGTTGTTGTG
Source organism: Betaproteobacteria bacterium (assembly GCA_021373185.1). Taxonomy (GTDB): domain Bacteria; phylum Pseudomonadota; class Gammaproteobacteria; order Burkholderiales; family Sulfuricellaceae; genus Sulfuricella. Next base: position 117,854 of record JAJFTF010000040.1, read on the forward strand.
CGACCAGGTGGCGGGCAGCACCTTGTTCAACTGTTCGACGGTCTGTTCCGACAGGCTGGCGACGTTCACGCCCAGATCGACCGCATGGTCAATCGCCATCACGCCCGGCCCGCCGCCGTTGGTGATGATTGCGAGCCGGTTGCCGCTGTAATGGTGGCGCGAGGCCAAGGCCTTGGCGGCGGAAAAAAGTTCGCCGATCGACATGACGCGCACCACGCCGGCACGACGTACCGCGGCATCGAACACGTCGTCGGAGCCGACCAGCGCCCCGGTGTGCGACATCACCGCTTTGGAGCCGGCAGCGTGACGCCCAACCTTGACCACGAAAACCGGCTTGCTGCGTGCCGCAGCGCGTAGCGCGCTCATGAAACCGCGTGCCTTGTGGATGCCTTCGACGTAGATCAGGATGCTTTCGGTTTGCGGATCGGAGGCGAGGTAATCGAGTATCTCACCGAAGTCCACATCGGCTGAAGTACCCATCGAAATGACGCTGGAAAATCCGATATCGTTGCCCGGCGCCCAGTCGAGGATGGCCGTGCAGAGCGCGCCGGACTGCGACACCAGCGCGAGGTTGCCGGTCTTGACGTTGCCCTTGAAGAAGGTGGAATTGAGCCCGATGTTGGTGCGCATGATGCCCAGGCAGTTGGGGCCGATGATGCGCACGCCGTAGGTTTTGGCGTTGGCCAGCATGGTGCGCTCAATCGCGGCGCCTTGCACACCGACTTCGCTGAAACCGGCGGACAGCACCACTGCGGCGCGCACGCCATGCTTGCCGCAGGCCTCGATGATGTCGGGTACGGTATCTGCCCGGGTGCAGATAACCGCCAGATCAACCGGCTTGTTGATATCTTCAATCGAGGCGTAGGCCTTTTTCCCTTGCACTTTCTTGTGGGTCGGATTCACCGGGTAAAGTGCGCCCTTGAAGCCGCTTTCCAGCATGTTTTTAAACACGATGGCACCTACCGCTTCGGCGCGGTCGCTGGCACCGATAACGGCAACTGATTTAGGGGAGAAAAGGGTGTTGAGGTAATGTTGTCCCATGGGCTTGCACTCGCTGGTTGTTTGGTTAAATATAGCAGCAAAGGAGATGGCTGGTTGAATACGATGGCTTCCAGTCACCTTTTTCTGTATTGTTTTTGTATTATAAGTTGACCGTCCAATTTCAGGTGTGACAATTGCATACTGCCTATATCACTCATCCGGATTGCCTCAAACACGACATGGGGAAGGATCATCCGGAATGCCCGGAACGGCTGCGCGCCATAGAGGATCAGTTGATCGCTTCCGGACTGTTGCAATTCCTTCAGCACCATGATGCGCCGCTTGCCACTTTCGAGCAACTGGCACGGGTACATGCGCCGCACTATATCGACAAGGTCAAGGCTACTGCACCCAAAGAGGGGTTAGCCTATCTTGATCCGGATACGGCGATGAACCCGTACACGTTGAACGCAGCACTGCGCGCAGCCGGTGCGGCGGTGCTGGCGACCGAACTGGTGCTGGAGCGCAAGGTGGAAAACGCTTTCTGCGCGATTCGCCCACCCGGACACCATGCCGAATCGGCTCGCGCCATGGGATTTTGCCTGTTCAACAATGTCGCGGTCGGAGTGGCGCATGCCATCGAAAAATTCGGCCTGCAGCGTGTCGCCATCGTGGATTTCGATGTGCACCACGGTAACGGCACCGAGGAGATTTTTCACGATAACACCCAAGTGATGCTCTGCTCTATTTTTCAACACCCGTTCTACCCCTATTGCGGCGCTCACAGCGGCAACGCTCACATCGTCAATGTGGCGCTGCCAGCGGGAACCGATGGCGCGGCATTTCGCAGCGCAGTGACCGAGCACTGGTTGCCTGCGCTGGAAAACTTCCGGCCCGAGATGGTGTTCGTCTCAGCCGGTTTCGATGCACACTGGGAAGACGACATGTCGATGTTCCGTCTGAAGGATGTCGATTATGCCTGGGTGACGCAGCAGATCAAGGATGTTGCGGAAAAACATGCCCAGAGGAGAATCGTGTCAGTTCTCGAAGGTGGCTACGAGTTGCATGCACTGGGCCGGAGCGTCGCGGCGCACATCAAGATATTGAGTGGGCTGTGAATTGCTTTGGCTGGTAGCCAGAGCGTGATTTGGCGGTGCTATTGTGGCATAATTCACCACTGATTTTTTATCAATTCTATGAGGTTACAAATGAAGAAAACTTTGAGCATTCTGACGCTGGTCCTGTTTGCTTTTGCCGCGATCCCTTCTTTTGCCGAAAGCTCTGCCGAACTTTATCCAGCGCCTCCCGCCGAGCAATCGGTTGATAGTGCGCCCAAGCATAAGAAAATCCACAAGGCCAAGAAGGTTCACAAGGCCAAGAAAGCGGCAAAGCATAAATCACGTCATGCGCGCAAAGCTCGTCGCTAGTCGCTGATCTAATTTCGAGGTTAAACCATGTCAGGTCACGGTTTTCATGTTCATGGCGCGCACGATCACGAAGTAGAGCACCAGGCCCAGCACGGGCCAGGCTTGGCGCAGTCGGTCGCGATTTTTACCGCCATTCTTTCCACTGTCGGTGCCATCGTCAGCTATCAGGGAGGCGCAACCCAGAACGAGGCGATGCTGTACAAGAACGAAGCCGTGCTGCAAAAGTCGCATGCCTCCGACCAGTGGAATTTCTATCAGGCGAAAAGCACCAAGGGACACTTGATGGAACTGGCTGCCAATATCGCTCCGGCGGACAAGCAGGAGTATTACCGGAAGCAGATCGAGAAATATAGCGAGGAAAAGAAAGAGATCAAGGCCAAGGCCGAAGAGCTTGAGAAGAAATCCGAAGAGGCGAATCATCAAAGCGAACATATGATGCACCCGCATCATCGGCTGGCGCAATCCATGACTTTGATTCAGATCGCCATTGCACTGGCTTCCATGACCGTGCTGACGCGCAAGAAGTGGTTGTTTGTCGGCGCCGCAATTGCGGCCACAGGCGGGTGTGCATTGTGGGTGCTGGCCTGGCTGGCATGAAGGAGATTTTTTACGATTGGGGCGGCGCAAATATTTGGCTGTTTCACCTCGTCAACGATTTGCGCGCCGGCTGGCTCGACCAGGTCATGCTGCTCGGTACGGCAGCCGGCGATCACACCAGCTTCGTTCCGATTCTTAGCCTGCTGATGCTGGCGGCAATGTTCACCGTTCCCCGAACCTATGCGATGCAGCCCGAACAGGGCGAACAGACCGCCAACCTCTGGCTCGGTGTACTCGCCGTTTTTGCTGTCGGTTATTGGCTGGATGGCGCATTGCTCGGCTGGTTGAAACCGCTGTTGGACTTTCCTCGTCCGCCGCTGATATTGGGCGAAGTCAATGTGCATGTCGTCGGCGAACTTAAACTGCATCACAGTTTTCCCAGCGGCCATTCGTCTTTCGCCATGCTGGTATGCGCCTCGCTATGGCCGTTGGCCGGCTGGTGGCGTGTCGGCAGCGTGCTGTTCCTGCTCTGGGTCGGCCTTTCGCGCATCAGTGTGGGCGCACATTTCCCCGCCGACGTGCTGGGTGGCTTTGCGCTGAGCTTTCTGGTGGTGCAGGCGGTTCGTTATGCTTTGGCGATGCTGGTCGTGGCGGCAGTAAAAAGTAGTGAGACGCGGTTCCGTTTTTAATCCGGTTCAGTCTTCCAGATAGTCGACCAGCAGTCCGCTGGTGCGGCGCAGGCGCTGGCTTAAAAGGCGCGCTATTTTCAGCAGGATTTTTGCAGCCAGCGGCGGTTTCTCGTTGGTGATGCGGAGAAAGTTTTCTTTGGTGAGAATGGCCAGCGTGGTGGGCTCGGAGACGATAGCCGTGGCCGAGCGCGATTCTCCGTCGATAATCGCCATTTCGCCCAAGGTTTTTCCGGCGCCGACGATTGCTACGATTTTTTTCTTGTCGTGGTGGTCTTCCTTGTAGATATCCACCCTGCCCTTGAAGATCAGGCACATATAATGGCCGTTATCGCCTTCGCGGAACAAGGCGGCGCCGTCGCTAGCTTCGTAAGCCTGCATATAACCGGAAAGCGTTTCGATGTCGCGCCAATCGAAATCGCTAAACATCTGCGTGGCGCCGATCATGTCGCAGAATTCTTCCTTGAAAGTTTTGCCGATGCCGATCAGCTTGAGCGAACTGGGTGGGCTTTGTGTTTCTGTCATTAAAGATGTTCTCATTCAGGTGATTCAGGTTGCCCGCCGGCGAATTGAAAATTCGGCCTGGCTGATGATGAGTGTGGTGAGCGCGCGCCCATTTTAACGCGGCGCGATGGTTTTTTCGTTATTCACCGAATTCCGCTTTCTTGTTGAAATAGGCGAAACATTCCTTGAGGAGCGACTTGGCGGTTTCATTGGGTTGCAGGAATTGCACGCCATGCAGGTGCTTGCCGTTTTCATCCCGTTGCCAGCAAATTTTGGCATCCAGTTTGAGCGGTTTCTGATTCTGATAAGTTTCGAGATCTCTTTGCGGCAGGAAAAGCGCCAATTCAACGCGGTCGTCTTTTGACAGCGGGGTAGGTAGCTGGAGCCTTAGGCCAGTCATGCTCAGGTCTCTGCTGGTGCCCTCGATATGCTGTCCGTTGCGCGTTACTTGAACCAGCAAGTTGTTTTGCGCGCGCGGGTAGGCGCGGTTCTGGTGCTGCTCTGAATCTATTTCCTTTTCATGCTCGAAGGTGAACTCGGTCATCAGGTCGTTAAGTCTGCCGGTAACGGAATAAAGGCCGTCGCCGATTGCGGCGGTGGTTTCGACCTTGGCCGAGCTTTCCTTGAGCGTGATAAATAAGTTGTCCAGCGTGGTTTGCAATACCCGGAAGTCATTGACCTGTTCCTGGCTGGCTTCAGAAATGCGGTGATTGGCGCTGGCCGTTTCGGTGATTTCCCCAACCATGGATTCGATTACAGTCGCGGTTTCTCCGGCGAGCTGCTGGTTTTCATGGACTTTTTCCACTACCACGGCCATTGCGCTGGTGACTTGCTGCACCTTGCCGGACAACTGGCCGATGATGTCGGAGACTTCTGCGGCGGATTGGGTAGTGCGTTCCGCCAGTTTGCGCACTTCATCCGCCACCACCGCGAAACCGCGCCCCTGTTCGCCGGCGCGAGCCGCTTCGATGGCGGCGTTTAGAGCGAGCAGATTGGTTTGGCCAGCGATGGTCTTGATGGTGTCGATGATGTCGTGAATCTCGCTGGCAGATTGCTCCAGCTCGGAGATTTCCTGTGAGGCGCGGCCCACTTCCTGGGCGGTCTGCTCCATTTCCGAGATGTTTTTCTGCACGGTGTTGATGCCTTCGCGTGCGCGCGCTTCGGTTCTCTTGGCGGTTTCCATGGCTTCGCCCGCCTGGATCTGAACGGTTTCCGAGACACGGTTGAGCTGGCTGGTGGCGTTGTTCACCTCTTCGGAGCGGCGTTCTTCCTGCCGACTCACTTCGGCGATTTCATGGGAAATTTTGGCGATCTGATAGGCGGATTGCCCCATGTGCTTGCCGCTGGCATCGATTTCGCGCATGATTTTGTTGAGCTTGGCGAGCACATCGTTGAAGCTGCGCTCCAGCACGCCGATTTCGTCGCGTGAAGCGTTGACCACGCCCTTGGTCAGGTCACCCTGTTCAACTGCCTGTAGCGCCTTGCACAAAGCGAGGAGAGGTTTTACAAACAGTCCGGCGACGAAGCCGATCAGCATGAACTGGGCGGCGAATTCCAGCCCTGACTCCCAGAACGAGTTGAAAATATAGGCATCATGGTTGCTTTGCAACTGGGCGACGATATTCGCGCTGACACCATTGCTCCTGGCGATTTCGACCAGCTTGCCGAGTTCATGCGAGGCCAGCATCCGGTTGTAGATGGTGGTGATCATGGTCACCGTGAAAAAACCGAACTGCAGCTTCCAGCGAATGCTGAGCGACATAAACCAGTTCGAAAGCCAGGACATGTTTCGACTCCTTCTTTTGCATATTATTGCTGTAATGCCCGTCAAATCATGGCGGGGTGTGCGTGAGTATAAATTAAAACATGTTTGAAGGGGATAGCCGGCACCGCTCGAGTCCGGCTTGCGGCTCGATGCTGGAGGGTGAATTCAAAGCGAAATTTATGCTGTCAGGTGTCTTGAGCAGTGTTATGCGCTGACCGGCAACGTGTATTTCATGTCCTCGACAAGGATATGTTTGCTCAGCCAGTTACGCAGGAAAAGAAGAATTTCATTGTTGATTTTTGGGCGGAAACCGTGCAGGTACTGCCAGCGGATATCCTGGATGACTTCGGTGAAAGAATTGTGGAGTCGTTTGTGCTTGCTCAGGTCGGGATAACCCATTTTCTCCAGGAAAAGTTCTTCGCGCTGGAAGTGGTCCAGCGTGTAATTGATCAATTCATCCAGCACCGACTCGGCGATGCGCCGATTGCCGATCTTTTCTGCCGAGGCCAATTGATTGATGAGTGCAATCAGGAAGCGGTGGTCATTATCCAGATGAGGAACTTTCACCGACATTTCTTCTGTCCATTGAATCAGTTTGGCTTCTCTACGGTAATCCATGACCTTGAGAAAGGCTTCGACGATCAATGGGTCGAATTGCTGGCCGGACTGGTTTTTGATGTAATCGATGGTTTCGTCTTCCGGCCAGGCTTTTTTGTAAGGCCTTTCGGATGCGAGAGCGTCGAACACGTCAGCCAACCCGACGATGCGGGCAGAGAGGGGGATTTCCTGCCCCGCGAGCTGAGTCGGGTAGCCCTGGCCGTTATAGTGCTCATGATGGTAAAGGGCGACCTCGATCGCGAGCTTTAGCAGATAGTTATTGCCGTCGAGCATGCGACTGGATTTTTCCAGCACATTCGGGCCTTTTTCGGTATGGCTTTCGATCACCTTGCGTTCTTCCGCATCCAGTTTTCCCGGTTTCTGGAGGATGCTTTCAGGAATGGCCACTTTGCCTACATCGTGAAGAATACTGGCCGTGCTGATCAGGCGCTCAAATTCTGGCGTGATTGATTCCTCGTAGTATCCCAGTTCGCCCAGTACCTGCACGATTTCATCCGTCATGATGGCGACGCGCATGATGTGTTCGCCAGTGTCATGATCCTTGTGTTCCGCCAGGCTGGCGAGCGCAATCACTGCGGCACGGTTGGAGCGTTCTGCCAGCTTGGCAGAAGTGTGGGCCTGAATTGAACTGATTACGCTGTTATTGAGGAAGGTGAGCAGTTTTTTGTTTTCGTCGCTCATGGGTTGCTGCACTTCGATATAGACGAGCACGGCAAAATTTTCCGGGTGGGGAAAATAGAAAGCGATGGCATTTTTGTCGTGATAGTTTGAGTGCCGGTTGATGGCCTCGCTCAGGACTTTGATGGCGTATTCCTCGTGAGAAGGTTCTCCCGCCGCATTCGCAAAGCGCCCGGTTCCTTGTCCTATCCGGAAAGAGGGGTTGTGCATGCCGGATTCGGCAACGGTCATGAATGCGGAGGCAGAGGAATCGCAGGCATCCGAGACAAAATGGATCAAATTTTCATAGAGTTCTTCAAGCGAGGTTGTTTGGGCAACGCGCTGGCAAATTTCTTGAATTCTTTCGAGGAAAATGTTCGTCATGCTGGTCTGGATGTTCAGTTCGGTGTTGAAAGATTTCATGTCGCGAATGTTACAGGGGCAAGCGCCGGGGATACATAGGGCGTTCCACTATAATTATTTGCTCGCGCAAACAGAATTCATCCTGCTGTTTCCGCTTCCCGTAACATCCCCATCTGCATAATACCAACGACCTGCCATGAGTACAAAGCGGCTGGTTTCATGCATCCGGTGGGCGCGTCCGCCGATTTTGCAACGTGCCACGAATTCAACTTCGGCATGAATTTCATCGATCTGCCGGTGAGATTTGACTTGCAGACCAAGCCATTTTGGTTGCGGCTCGTCTTCGAGATTCAGCGTGGCGGGCCGTGTGTCGGGGTGCCAGGTGGCGAGCAGGTAAGATTCGAGGCGCAGGGCGTAGGCGGTGTAGCGCGAGCGCATCAACGCCTCGGCGTTGGGGGCCGGGGCATGGTCGCAGGTATAGCGACCGCAGCAGTCTTCATAGCGGTGCGGCAGGCCGCAGGGGCAGGGTGTGTTCATCCGGCCAGATTGCGATAGCTTTCCAGTCGCCGCGGGTCGATTTTACCGGCGGCAACGGCTTCGAGCACGGCACAGCCCGGCTCGACCAGATGGCGGCAATTGCTGAAGCGGCAGTGGCCGAGATAGGGGCGAAATTCGACAAAGGCGTGTGCGATGTTTTGTTCGCTGACATGAGCCAGTCCGAATTCCTGCAGCCCCGGCGAGTCGATGATGTGGCTGTCGCGGTCGAGATGGTAAAGGCGCGCATGGGTGGTGGTGTGCTTGCCGGAATTCAGCGCCTGGGAAATTTCGCGGGTATGGGCTTGCGCTTCCGGCAGCAGGGCGTTGATGATGCTCGACTTGCCCATGCCTGATTGCCCGACCAGCACGCTGGTTTCGCCGCTGAGATAAGGGCGCAGCGGGCTGATATCCTGTTTGGCGGACAAGGTCAGGAGCGGGTAACCCAGGTTGCGATAGAGTTGTAACTGCGCCAGCGCCGTGCGGGTTTCCTGTTCCATGTCGCACTTGTTCAGCACGATCAGGATTTTGAGCGAGGCGGTCTCTGCTGCGATCAGGCAGCGGTTGATCAGATCTTCGTAGTAAGCCGGCGACGCGGCAATGACGACAACGATCTGACTGACGTTGGCGGCGATGATCTTTTCCTTGAACTGGTCGGAGCGGAACAGCAGCGAAGTGCGCGGGTCGATGGATTTGATCACGCCCTGTGCCGGGCCGGTCGGTTCGATCTGCAGGCGGTCGCCGCAGGCGATGCCGCCCTTTTTGCCGCGGGTGACGCAGGAAACGATCTCGCCATCCGCCGTTTCCACATCGAAATGCCGGCCAAAAGCGGCGACAACCTGGCCGTGCATCAGTGGCAACCCGGATGCTTCATGAATTCGCGTGATGATCGCGCAGGATTTTGTTTTGTAGGGGAATTTTGTGAAGGAGCGGCGTAGTTATTCATACGCCCGACCGTCTCGCCGTGGTCGACGCGTAGCGGCGGGAACCCGGCGGGGACGCCCCTTGCGGGTGAAAAAATTTCCATACGAAACAAAAGACCAGTGAGGGCGCGCGTCAATTTATGAAACATCCGGGTTAATCAAGGCGTCTATTTTCGCCGCGCAGATGAAGTCGTGTTCAGACAGGCCATTGATGTCATGGGTGCGATAGCGGATCAGGCACTGGTTATAGCCCACTTCCAGGTCGGGGTGGTGGTCTTCGCGGTGAGAGACCCAGGCGGTGGCGTTGACGAAGGCCATGGTCTGATAATAGTCGCGAAAGCGGTAAGTCTTGCTGATGGCGCCGTCGGCGAATTGCCAGCCATCGAGCTTGTTCAGCCGCTCGGTGATTTCATCTTCCGACAAAGGCGCGATGCCGGTCATGGCGTTATTTGAAATGGTAGAAAGCGTTGTTGAGGTAGGCGCCAGCATGATTCTCTTCATCCGGCAGCCAGTTTGCGCCGACATTCGTGTTGCAGGCGCGAATGCGATCCTTGAGCTGCTGCGGATTATTGACCTTTCGTTCGAGGCGGGAGTAAATGGCGGAGCCATTGCCGCCGGTCATGGAGGCGTGGCAACTGACGCAGGATTTGTCATGCAGGACTTTGCCGATTTTAACATCGCCCTTGGCGAAGGGATTGGCAAAGGCGGGTGTGGCAGCAAGCAGCAAAACCGGAAGCAGGGGCAATATACGCATTTTATTCTCCTTGGCGACACATGATTTCATATCTGCATATTAGCACCGCCAGACCGTTCAGGTGGAACGAGAGCAGAGATTAAGGATTTGACGGCTTGAGCGGTCGTTTTTCAGTGTGTATTTTTTGCAGCATTTGCGTGATTTCATCTGCCGGAACGGGACGACTGAACAAAAATCCCTGGGCATCGCAACACTGGTGATCGCGCAGGAAGAAAAGCTGGTCTATCGTCTCGACGCCTTCCGCGATAACTTTCAGTTTCATGCTGTTCGCCAGGGCGATAATGGCCGTGGATATGGCGGCGTCGTCCGTGTCGGTGCAAATTCCCTCAATGAAGGATTTGTCGATTTTTATGGTATCGATGGGGAAGCGCTTCAGATAGCTCAGGCTGGAATAGCCGGTGCCGAAATCGTCGATGGAAAGACCGACACCCAGGGATTTCAACCGTTCCAGATGATGCACCGCTTCCTGCGCGTTATGCATCAGGACGCTTTCAGTCAGTTCCAGTTCAAGCCAGCGCGGATCCATGCCGGTTTCAACCAGTATTTCCGTAATCTTGTCTACCAGCCCTTCATGTTTGAACTGTCGCGCCGAAAGGTTGACTGCCATGCGCAACGGCGGCAAGCCGGCGTTTTGCCACTGCATGTTCTGGCGGCAGGCGGTTCGCAGTACCCATTCGCCGATAGTCACGATCAAGCCGGTTTCTTCGGCCAGCGGGATGAATTCGGCGGGCGGAATATTGCCTTTTTCCGGATGTTGCCAGCGCAGCAACGCCTCCATGCCGGTAATGGCCCCAGTTTCAATTTCCACCTGGGGCTGGTAGTTCAGCGACAGTTCGTTTCGTTCCAAAGCCTGGCGCAGGCCGTGTTCCAAAGTGAACAAGGCGCTGGTTTCGTCGCTCGCGCTACGGCGGAAAAACTGGTAGTTGTTCCTGCCCTGTTCCTTGGCGTGGTACATGGCGATATCGGCGGTTTTGGTCAGTGCTTCGACCGTGTCGCCGTTTGCCGGATAGAAGCTGATGCCGATGCTGGCGGTGATGAATACCTGTTGGCCTTCCAGGGTGAATGGCATGGCCAGCGCATCGATGATCTTTTGCGCCACTTGCGAAGCGTCGATGGCGTTCTCCATGTCCGGCAGGATGACGGTGAACTCGTCGCCGCCAAGGCGCGCCACGGTGTCGCTTTCGCGTACGCATTCGCTGATCCGGCTGGCGGCATCCATCAGCAGCACATCGCCTGCGGTGTGGCCGAGGGTGTCGTTGACGAGCTTGAAGCGGTCGAGATCCAGCAACATCACCGCAACCAGTTTGCCGTCGCGCTCCGCCCGCGCCATTGCCTGGTTCAGCCGATCCTGGAACAGGGTGCGGTTGGGAAGCTCGGTCAGGGCGTCGAAATAGGCCAGATTGTGGATGCGCTGTTCGTTTTCCTTGACGGTGGTAATGTCGGAAAAAATCGCCACATAATGGGTGGGGCGGTCTTCATCGTCCTTGACTGCGGTGATGGAAAGCCATTCAAGATAAATCTCGCCATTTTTGCGGCGATTCCAGATTTCGCCCTGCCAGCGACCGGTCTCCAGCAGGGACTGCCACATCGCCCGATAAAAAGTCGCATTCTGGCGCCCGGAATTGAGCAGCCCCGGGTTTTTGCCGATGACTTCGTCGCGGCTATAGCCGGTGACGGTGGTAAACGCATTGTTGACGTTGACGATATTGCCTTCCGGGGAGGTAATCAGCACCCCTTCGGAAGCATATTCGAAGATCTTGTCTGCCAGCTTCGACATGATGCCGAGATCGCGCGTGAAGCCCACGCCCAGATCGTGAATCAGTTGGCGCATCAACTTCACCTGGTCGAGCAGGTAATCGTAGTCATCGCGCTCGACTTTTCCATCCTGGGCGGATTTGACCAGGATTTCACGCGCTGCAGCATGCACCTGATGGTGGATTTCGCCGATCATGGCGAATTCCTTGAACTGATCCAGCATTGGGTGGTGGAAGCTGTGGTACCACTGCCCGAACGCGCAGTTATGATGGGCATCCTCGCATAGATCGGCGACAGCCGGCGGCAGATTGCAAATCAGCACTTCATTGAGGCGACCCAGCCATGCAGTATGGTTGTCCAGGGCGCGTTCAAGTTGTGAAACGACTTCCTGAATTTCATCCCCGGTCATGTCTTGCAGTAAATTCATGTCAATTCGGGCCGGGATAGGGGAGAGGGGGCGCGGCTGCGTGCGATCGGTGGGTGTTCGTCATCATGGACGGATTGTAAAAGACAAGTGCCGGTTTAATCAAAGCAATTATCGATTTGCCGTTTTATTTTCAGCGGAAAATTTTTGCAGTTGCGCGATGCGGATCGCCGCCGGCGGATGCGAATCGTAGAATGCCGAGTGCAGCGGGTCGGGCGTGAGGGTGGCGGCATTGTCGTTGTAGAGCTTGACCAGCGCCTTTATCAAGTCCTCGGCGCGGGCGTTTTGAGAGGCATAGCGGTCGGCTTCGAATTCGTTGCGGCGCGAATAAAAACTCATCAGCGGTTGCAACAAAAAAGTGAATACCGGCATCGTCAGCAAAAACAGGAGGAGGCCGCTGGCCGTGCCCGGCGTGGAAACGCCAAGACCGGTATAGAACCACGCATTGCCCATCAGCCAGCCGAGCAGCCACAGCCCGGCAAGGCTCATGGCGGCCATCAGGGCGATGCGCTTGACGATGTGGCGGTGCTTGAAATGGCCGAGTTCGTGGGCCAGCACCGCGATGATTTCGTCGTGGGCGAGGCGCTCCAGCAGGGTGTCGAAAAACACGATCCGCCGGGATTTGCCGAAGCCGCTGAAATAGGCGTTGCCGTGGGTGCTGCGGCGGGAGCCGTCCATCACGTAGAAGCCCTGTGCGTGGAAGCCGCATTTTTCCAACAGTTGTTCGATCCGGCCTTTCAGCGCGGAATCCTCCAGCGGCGTGAACTTGTTGAACAGCGGCGCGATGAAGGTGGGATAGACCGCCAGCACCAGCAGGTTGAAACCCATCCATGCGCCCCACACATAGAGCCACCAGAGCTCACCCATCCGTTCCATCAGCCACAGCACGCCGAGAATCAGCGGGATGCCGAGCGCCACGCCGAGCAGCGCCTGTTTGGCGAGGTCGGCGAAGAACAGCGCGACAGTCATCTTGTTGAAACCGAAGCGGGCGTCGATGCCGAAGGCGCGGTAGAAGCCCAGCGGAATCTCGACTAGAGTGGAGAGGGCGAATACGCTCATGATCAGCGCCGCTCCCTGCCACAATCCCGCTCCGAGCAAGCCTTGCCACAGACCGTTCAGCGCCTCGATGCCGCCGCCCAGTGTAAAGGCGAGCAGCAGGAAGGTTTCTACAGCGATATGCAGGTTGCCCAGCCGGGTCTTGGCGATAGTGTAATCCGCCGCCTTGTGGTGGGATTCGACGTCGATGCGCTCGGCAAAATCAGCCGGCACGCTTTCCCGGTGCGCCTGGATGTGGCGGGTATGGCGCAGCGCAAGCCAGTAGCGCAACAGCACGGAGAGCGTCAGGGCGGCGAGGAAAATCAGGGTGAATGTCATGGAGTTGGCGGTTGTTTCGGTCTAAAATGATTTACTTATTAGATCATTTGGGCTCACATTATGGCACAAGACAGCAATCGACTCATCTGGCTGGACATGGAAATGACCGGGTTGTTCCCTGAGCGCGACCGGATCATCGAGATCGCTCTGGTCATCACCGATTCAAACCTCGAGACCGTTGCCGAAGCGCCGGTGCTGGTGGTGCATCAGTCCGATGAGGTGCTGAACGGCATGGACGACTGGAACAAGGCGACCCACGGCAAATCCGGGCTGATCGACAAGGTCAAGGCCTCGACTCTGGACGATGCCACTGTCGAGGCGCAACTGATCGAGTTCCTGAAGGAATACCTGCCGCCAAAAAAATCGCCGATGTGCGGCAATTCGATCTGCCAGGATCGGCGCTTCATGGCGAATTACATGCCCAAACTCGAGGATTATTTCCATTATCGCAACCTCGACGTGAGCACTCTGAAGGAACTGGCCAAGCGCTGGAAGCCGCAGGTTTACGGCGGTTTCAAGAAAGAGAACAACCACACCGCGCTGGCCGACGTGTATGAGTCCATCGGCGAGATGAAATATTACCGGGAGCATTTCCTGCGGCTGGAATGATAAAGTTGAAACCGCAAAGGCGCGAAGGCGCAAAGATATAAGCAAAGGTTTGTTAGGTTGTGTCCAGCCACCTGTCGGTGACTGTAAGCAGTCCTTCGCTTTGCCTTCTGTCTTCACTTTGCGCCTTCGCGCCTTTGCGGTGAAAGATTATTGCTGGTTACCACTATTTTAAATAAGAGGTCAGCATGAAGCAGGGCACTACTTTCGTTCTCGAGGTCAACCCGAAAATCCCGCGCAAGTTGCTGCGCCTGAAGGAGTTGGCCAATAACCTCTGGTACGGTTGGGACAAGCCGACGCGGACGCTGTTTGCACGCCTTCATCCCGGCCTGTGGGATGCGGTGGGGCACAATCCCAACGTATTCCTGCGCCGGGTGGATGAGAAGCGCCTGGTCGACGCAGCCGAAGACCAGGTATTTTTGGCTACGTTGAACCGTGTGCTGTCGGCTTACGATACTTATCACAACGAGCCGTTGCGCCGTATCGGCGGGCATGAACAGTTCAAGGAAGGCGAGCTGGTCGCCTATTTTTGCGCCGAATTCGGCTTCCACGAAAGTTTCCCGATTTATTCCGGCGGCCTGGGTATTCTTGCCGGCGACCACTGCAAGTCGGCGAGCGATCTGCGCCTGCCCTTCGTCGCAGTTGGCCTGCTTTACCGCCAAGGTTATTTTTCCCAGATGATCGATGGTGAAGGCAACCAGATCGCTACCTATAGCGATTCGGATTTCGGCGACCTGCCGATCGCTCCCGCACTGGGAGCGGATGGCAAAGATCTGCATGTCGCCATCGACATGCCGGGCCGGCAGGTGATGGTGCAGGTGTGGCAAGCTCGTGTCGGTCATATCACCCTTTATCTGCTCGATACCGATATTGAGGAAAATTCTCCCGATGACCGCGATATCGCCCACCAGCTTTACGGCGGCGACAGCAACATCCGCATCAAGCAGGAAATCATCCTCGGCGTCGGCGGTGTGCGCGCGCTTAAAGCCCTGGGGCTGAAGCCCACGGTGTGGCATATCAATGAGGGCCATGCCGCATTCATGGTGCTGGAGCGCGCCCGCTATCTGGTTGCCGAGGGACTGGATTTCGCCAGTGCGCTGGAAGCCGCTGCCAGCAATACCGTTTTTACCACCCACACGCCGGTGCCGGCGGGGCACGATCATTTTGCCGAAAACATGGTCTGCGATTATTTCCAGCAGATGTGCCATGAATTGAAAATCAGCCGGGAGACATTTATCGGGCTAGGCCGCACGTCGGATGGGCCGGATTTCAACATGACGGCGCTGGCGCTGCATGGCTCGCGCTACCACAACGGCGTCAGCCGCATTCATGGCGGCGTTTCCTCGCGCATCTGTGCCAATCACTGGCCGCAGGTGTTGCCGGAAGAGAACCCGATGAGCTACGTCACCAACGGCGTGCACGTGCCCACCTTCATGGCGCAGGAATGGATCGACCTGTTCGATAACCAGTTCGGTTACGAATGGCGTCACCGCCTCACCGATGTGGGCTACTGGTCGCGCATCAACGAGATTCCAGATCACGTATTCTGGAGCGTCCGTCAGTCGCTCAAGTCGCAAATGCTGGAACTGGTGCGCTTCCGCATCAGTCAGCAGCACTTCCGCAATCATGGCTCTGAAGCCCACCTCGACCGGTTGCTGAAGCATGTCGATTACCTTAACCCGAACGTCCTGACCATAGGCTTTGCTCGCCGCTTCGCCACTTACAAGCGCGCGGCATTGTTGTTCGAAGATCCGGCCTGGCTGAGCCAGATCATTTCCGAGGCCGACCGGCCCGTGCTGTTCATCTTTGCCGGCAAGGCACACCCTGCCGACCATCCCGGCCAGGATTTGATCCGGCAGATTCACCACATCTCCCATATGCCGGAATTCGAAGGCAAGGTGCTGGTGGTGGAAGGCTATGACATGGGGCTGGCACGCAGGCTGGTGGCGGGCGTCGACGTGTGGCTGAACAATCCGGTGTACCCGCTCGAAGCGAGCGGCACCTCGGGCATGAAGGCCGGCATCAACGGCGCGATCAATCTTTCGGTGCTCGACGGTTGGTGGGGCGAAGGCTACGACGGTACCAACGGCTGGGCGATCAAACCGGCGCCCGCCTACATGGACGACTACCGCAGCAACAAGGAAGACAGCCAGACCCTGTACGAAATCCTGCAGGATCAAGTCGTTCCCCAATACTACGACCGCGGCAAGCTGGGTTACTCGGCAGAGTGGATCAGGCGCTCCAAGGCTTCCATCGCCACCCTGCTGCCGCGCTTCAACTCCAGCCGGATGGCGGGCGAATATGCCAGCCGCTTTTACCTGCCGGCCAGCCGGCAGGGAGAACTTTACGCGCAGAACGACTACGAAAACGCCAAGGATATTTCAGCCTGGAAAGACCGGGTTCGCGGTGCCTGGCACAGCGTCGAAATTCGCCGTCTCGATACGCCGAAAAAACACATCCAGTTCGGCGACACGGTGCGCTTCGAAGTTGCCCTGAAGCTGAACGGCCTGGCGCCGGACGACGTCGTGGTCGAGATGACGCAGCGCCCGGCCCGCAAGGATATGAAAGATTTTCTGCACTTCCGCTTCACATTCCAGAGCGAGATTGCCGCAACCGGCGAGCACCTGTTCGCCCTCGACCTGTCTCCCGAACTATGCGGGAGGCTGGATTACAAAATCCGTGTTTATCCTTGGCGCGAACTGCTGACCCACCCGCTGGAAATGGGGCTGATGGTTTGGCTTTGAGAATTTTCCCCGCGCCGGGGCGTATATGGAGACGGCCATGAAACAGATTGAATCGGTCGCGCTGCCGTAGGCTGGCGGTGAGGTACGAACCCCAGCGTTGGGTGACCTCGAACATGCTGGGGTTCGCATTGCTCACCGCCAGCCTACAAAGCATTTAGAGCCTATTACGATAGATTCATATCCCGCTCAAAACGCCTGAGGTAGGGTGCGTCCCACGCACCGCAACCATTGGTGCGTGGCGCACCCTACAGCCACTGCGTTACAAAAACGCAAAACATTTCGGATTTCAGGTGGCGCTATTTAGTGGGGATAGGCCAAGTCAATGGCGCAAGACGGCATATTTAGCCTGAAACATAATTAACTTGCTGTAATGATTGGCTCATCGCAATAACGTTGGCATACAATAAATGCGAAAAAAATTATAAGAGAACGAATCAAAAAGGGGAAAAATCGATGCTGGAGCTGCAGTTTTCTGCCGTTAGCGCTACGGAAACTTCGGAAAGCTATACATCGCTGCTCCATTTCGAATCCATCCTGAACGCCGCCAGTCTGACCGAACTGGCACAGGAAGTACGCAAAATCACCCGGCATATCGGGTTTCAGCACTACCTCTATGGGGCGCATATCCAGACCAAGAGCGGGGAAACACTGCAATATATTTTCAGCGGCTACCCGGAACAATGGATGCAGACTTACCAATCTGCCCGCTACATCGAGATTGACCCTGTCGTCGAGCATTGCTTCTTTCGTAATTCGGCCAGACCACTCATTTGGGACAACAAGCTTTTTAACACCCCGGATCGTCAGGCTTTCTGGGAGGAAGCTCAAGGCTGTGGCCTCACCAGCGGATTGAGTGTTCCAGTTCGCGGGGCTCAAGGAGAGGTCGCGCTGTTAAGTGTCGCCAATCCAGAGCGGGGGAATGATGCTTTGGTTCACCAAGCTCATTCGGCCGGCATGATGTATGTCCTGTCCAGCTACCTACATGAGGCAATTCGCCAGCTTGTCTACATTCCAGAACTCATCCAGGTCGCCCCTCCCCAGCTCACTCCAAGAGAAATTGAGTGTCTTGCCTGGTGGGTGAGCGGAAAAACAGCTTGGGAAATTGCCCATATCCTCAATCTGAGCGAAAGAACCGCTCGCTTTCATCTCAACAATCTCAAAACCAAACTCGGCGCATGCAACAAAAGCCAAGCCATTGCACGGGCCGTCAAATTGCGCCTCGTCCATCCATGAGCGACTCGAACACCATGCTCTCCAAAATGAACTTCTCCACCGTAACTAAGAGATAGGCTTTTCATCTGACGACTCGCTGTCAGACTGATTCAATATGCATACCTGTCAGTTTTGACAGGTGGCAAGGATGGGATTAAAGCATATGCTCTGCGTTGATTCTAATGTAGATAGTTGTGGATAGTTTCAATATCCACAGATTCAAATAAATGGCAGCCAGGGAGAGAACATGAAAGTCTATTCGGTAGCCGTAATGGCTCTGATTTCAGTTTTTGCGGGTACGGTTCAGGCAGACAATTGGTATGCGGGTATTGGAGTCGGCAATGCGAGGTTTGAAAATACGGGTTCAAAACTACAGGTTTCTGGCGCTACGGCTTCATATGAAGTAAACGATTATTCCGATACGGCATACAAATTGTTTACTGGCTATCGTTTTAACCCAAATTTTGCCTTGGAAGGAAGTTACGCCAAGCTGGGTTACATCCGTTCCTCGCTAGTGGTTACGGCACCCTTTGCGGGGTCGATTACGTCCGATAGCCATGGAGATGGTTGGGGTTTGGATGCAGTCGGCATTCTGCCGCTGCAAGATTCGTTCGCGTTGTTCGGTAAGCTGGGTGGATTCGCTTCGACCATGGAAACCCATTTATCCACGACGGGTGCCGTTGTCTTAGCAGCCGGTGTTCCTGCCGATAAAAAACATTCTGAATTCAACTGGAAATGGGGTGCAGGCCTAATGTACGACATTAGCCAAACTCTGGTGCTCAGGGCGGAGTGGGAACATTACCATCAAATCGGCAATACTGGCTGTGCAGACTGCACTGGCGAGGGAAACATCAATGCCTACACGCTTGGACTGGCCATGAAATTCTAAGGGGTCTCCGTTTGGGGAACAAAAAAGGCGGCCAGTTGGGATAACGATGAATGCGGCCCAGAAAAGGTTAACGTTCCAATTGCTGTTCCTAATAAATGCAAGGGCAAATATTCCAGATAAAGTGCAAATAGGAAAACCATGACGCTCTGCCCCAAATGCAACTATGTTCGCAGTGCTCAGGATAGCAATCCCGAGTGGCAGTGTCCGTCTTGCCATGTGGCTTACTGTAAGGTGACGGATCAGGTTGCGATAAACCATTCCTCAGCGATGGATTATGTCACTTCTGAGCCCGATCCTGGTTTGCTGCGCCGCTTGCTTTCCGCTCCAGTGTTGCTGTTGCTTGTGCTGGGACTGGCTGGCTATGCTTATATCAGTCATTCAGGCAAGCCGACAGCGCAAGCGCAGGCATTAGAGGCTAAAGTTGAGGCGCAGGTGGTGTTATACAGCAGCTTACAATGTCAGAATTGCAGGCAGGTGAAGGAATATTTCAAGGCGAACCGGATTGTTTACACTGAATATAACGTCGATGAATCAATTGATTATCGCAGGAGGCTTGATGCAATTGGCGGCAAGGACGTACCCACATTGTTTGTTAAAGGCGAACGTATGGACGGTTTCGACCAGGTGCGGTTCGAACAGTTGTACCGGTCGGCACTAACTATAAGGGGTTAGTTCAGCTTCAAATATCTTTTTGAAGCGCAATCATGCCTTGTTGCCCACGCATGACATTAGCCGGAATGCCGCAGCATATCACTCGGCACATGGCGTGCGTTCCCGGATTGCGCAGCACTTGATCCGTGCTATTTGTTCAGGATGGTTTCATACAACGCCATGTATTCCTCCGCGCTCTTTGTCCAACTGAAATCCCGTTTCATGCCGTTGCGCAGAATCTGGCGCCAGGTTTTCTTGTCGCGGTAGGCGGCGAGGGCGCGCTGGATGCAGCGGTGAAATTCCGTTGTTGTTTCCTGATCGAAAACGAATCCGCTGACGCCATCCTCGACCGTATCCGCCAGGCCGCCGGTGGCATGCACGATCGGCGGAGTGCCGTAGCGCTGGCTGTACATCTGGTTCAGGCCGCAGGGCTCGAAACGTGACGGCATCAGGAACATGTCCGCACCGGCTTCGATCAGGTGCGACAGCCCTTCGTCGAAGCCGATCATGGCGCCGACGCTGCCGGGATGAGTATCGGCGAGTTGGCGGAAGCCGTTTTCCAGAGTGGCGTCGCCGGTTCCCAGCAACACGATCTGCACCGGTTCCTGCAGCAGTTGCGGGGCGATTTCCAGCAGCAGGTCGCCGCCTTTTTGGTGGGTGATGCGGCTGATCATGCCGAGCAGCGGAATGTCGGGGTCGATTGCCAGCCCCATTTTTTCCTGCAAGGCGCGTTTGTTGGCGGCTTTGCCGGCCATGTGGCCGGCATCGTAAGGTTTGGCCAGGCGCGGGTCGGCGGCGGGGTTCCAATCGTCCATGTCGATGCCGTTGACGACGCCGGTGAGGCTGGCGTGGCGTTTGGCGAGCAAGCCCTGCATGCCGAAGCCGAGCGGTTCCTGTTGGATTTCGCGGGCGTAGGTCGGGCTTACCGTGGTGATGTGGTCGGCGTAATACAGCCCGGCCTTGAGGAACGAGAAGTTGCCGTAATATTCCACCCCTTCGATGCTGAAGCTTTCCGGCGGCAGGCCGACTTGGTTAAAGGACTTGGGCGGAAAGATGCCCTGGAAGGCCAGGTTGTGGATGGTCATTACCGTCGCCGCTTTTTTGCCCGGCGCGAAATGCAGCAAGGCAGGGACGAGTCCGCTCTGCCAGTCGTTGCAATGGACGATGTCGGGGTGGAAGGCAAGCGGCGAAGCATCGCTGCCGAGGATCGCGGCAACTCGGGACAGCAGGCTGAAGCGCCGGTCATTGTCCGGCCAGTCGGCGCCGGAATGATCCTGATACGGGCTGCCGTCGCGTTGGTAGAGCGTCGGGCACTCGATAATCAGCAGCGGCACGCCGCTGCCCGGCAGCGAGGCCGACAGCAGGCGCACTTCGGCGGCTTCGGGCAGGCCGTGAAAAACGTGGCGCAGGCGCTTGTTCTTGGCGCCGGCCAGCACTTTCGGGTAGCCGGGAACCAGCACCCGGATTTCAGTGCCCAACTCGCGCAAGGTGGCGGGCAGCGAACCGCTGATATCGGCCAGTCCGCCGGTCTTGATCAAGGGGTAAATTTCAGGGGTGACGAACAGTACCTGTGGGTTTTTTGACTTGCTTGCGGCCATGATGTTTGATGTTTATCGCTGCTGCTTGAAATGATTGATCAGCCCGTTGGTGGATGAGTCGTGGGAGGCGACCGATTCTTTGCCGCCAAGCTCGGGCAGGATTTTCTGCGCCAGTTGCTTGCCGAGTTCCACGCCCCACTGGTCGAACGAATTGATGTTCCAGACGATGCCCTGCACGAATACCTTGTGCTCGTAGAG
>JAJFTF010000043.1 GCA_021373185.1 Betaproteobacteria bacterium
GTGGGCGTGCGGTCGCCACCAGGCAGGTCGCCGCTCCGGCAAGAACCGCCGTGGTGCGCCCTGCCGCAAAATCCCCTGCCAGGCCCAAGCCGGTCAAAACCCCGGCTGCTGCCGAGGGCGACGAGTGGCAGGAGTTCTAAAGTAAAACCGGCCTCAGGGAAGCACGAATTAACTACCTCTCCCTGCGGAAAGCAGGACATTGTAGTCATACCGAGCTTCCCTGGAACGAGTAGAGCGAGTTTCTCCAAAGGACTCAGAAGTGAGGCACAACCCGCCGAATGGTTTTCAAACATTCGGCGGGTTGTGCCCCATTAAGCCCAGTACTCAGGACATCAATCATGGCTGAATCCGACAATATTGCGGGCAATCGCGAATTTCATTTTTCCAACAAGGATTTTGAACGTGTCCGCAAGCTGATCTATGAACGAGCGGGCATTTCCCTGTCCCCCGCCAAACAGGATATGGTGTACAGCCGCCTGGCAAGACGTCTGCGAGCGACAAATACGCCTTCTTTCAGCGAATATCTGGAGCGTTTGGAGAGAGGTGACGATGAGGAAATGGTGCTTTTTACCAATTCCCTGACCACTAACCTCACCTCTTTTTTCCGCGAAGCGCATCACTTCCCGGTTCTGGCCGAACACGTAAAAAAAGTCGGCAGGGATCATCAAATCGCCCTCTGGTGCTCCGCAGCATCTACCGGTGAAGAGCCCTACTCCATGGCCATGACCATGGTGGATCTGTTCGACAGTTTTACCCCTCCGGTACACATTCTGGCCACCGACCTGGATACCCAGGTTCTGCAAAAGGCGCAGGAAGGCATGTACCCACTGGAGCGCCTGGAAAAAATGCCGGAAGACAAGATCAAGCGCTTTTTCCTCAAAGGCACCGGCAAGCATGAGGGTTTTGCCAGGGTACGCAAGGAATTGCGCGACATGATCACTTTCCGCCAGATCAACCTGCTCCATGATGACTGGCCGATGCGCGGTCCATTCGATGCGATTTTTTGCCGCAACGTAATGATCTATTTCGACAAAAAAACACAGTACGATGTTCTGAAAAAATTCGTGCCGCTGCTGCGACCCGATGGCCTGCTGTTTGCCGGGCACTCGGAAAGCTTTTACCATGCCGCCGATTTGTTCAAATCGATTGGCAAAACCGTTTACGAAGTGGCATCCCAGGCCAAGATCCATACCTCCCATGGCTAGACGGGTTCTCGCCTCATGACCGCAGAGGGCTACCAGGAGATACTCGCTCCGAACGTCTATTATGACCGCCAGTTCGAAATGGAAGCGGCCAAGATACTGCCGGGCGAATATTATGCTACTGCACGCGACATGGTGGTTGTCACCGTGCTCGGCTCATGCGTTGCCGCCTGCTTGCGCGACAGGACGAGCGGCATTGGCGGCATGAACCATTTCATGCTGCCCCATAGCGACAACGACCCGCAAAATCCGCTCAGCACCTCGGCGCGCTATGGCACCTACGCCATGGAAATGCTGATCAACCACATCATCAAACTGGGCGCCAAACGCAACAATCTTGAAGCCAAGGTATTCGGCGGCGGCAACGTCCTGCGCGGCTTCACGGTGACCAACGTCGGCCAGATGAATGCCCATTTCGTACTTGATTTTCTGAACACCGAAAAGATCACGGTTGTTGCCCAGGATCTGCTCGATATCTATCCACGCAAGGTATACTATTTCCCCAAGACTGGCAGGGCGATGGTAAAAACGTTGAAGGGTGTTCACAACAACACGATCGTGGAACGCGAGAAGGACTATGAATCACGCTTGGATCGCGCCCCGGTGGAAGGCGAAATCGAATTGTTTTAACGGCGGACACCAGAGACAGGAGACCAGTAAGGTTGTATTGCGCGAGCGCAGCGAACAACCAGCCGACCAGGCTGGACAACCCGCACTAGCCTCTAACAAGGAAGGTTTTGTATGGCCATCAAGGTTCTGATTGTAGATGACTCGGCGCTCATCAGGAGCGTGCTCAAGGAGATCATCGAAAGCCACAAGGATTTGAAGGTGGTCGGTGCGGCACCGGACCCTCTCGTCGCACGCGAGATGATCAAGGCGCTCAACCCCGACGTCATCACGCTTGATGTCGAAATGCCGCGCATGGACGGTATCGGCTTTCTGGAAAAATTGATGCGCCTGCGACCGATGCCGGTAGTGATGATTTCCTCGCTCACCGAAAAAGGATCGGACATCACCTTGCGCGCCCTGGAACTCGGCGCAGTGGACTTCATCGCCAAGCCCAAGCTCGATATCAGCCGCGGCCTGAAAGAATATAGCCAGGAAATCGCCGACAAAATCCGTGCTGCCGCCAGGGCAAACCTGAAAAAACCAACATTCCAGGTTCAGCCCAGCCTGACTGCCGATGCCGTGTTGCCCTCCCTGTCCAACCGTGTCGCTTCGACCGAAAAACTGATTATCGTCGGCGCCTCTACCGGCGGAACCGAGGCTATCAAGGATTTCCTGATCAAACTGCCGCCGGATTGCCCTGGCATCGCCGTCACCCAGCATATGCCGGAAGCGTTTACCAAATCATTCGCCCAAAGACTTGACAGCCTGTGCAAAATATCGGTGAAGGAAGCAGAAAATGGCGACCGCATCCTGCCTGGCCACGCTTTCATCGCACCGGGACATTCCCATTTGCTGATAAAACGTAGCGGCGCCAACTACGTTTGCGAATTATCCGATGGCCCGCTCGTCAACCGTCATCGCCCGTCAGTGGACGTGCTCTTCCGCTCTGCCGCAAACCATGTCGGTAAAAATGCGATCGGCGTCATTCTTACCGGAATGGGCAAGGACGGCGCTGTGGGAATGATGGAGATGAAACAGGCCGGCTCCTATAATTTCGCTCAGGATGAAGCTAGCTGCGTAGTCTTCGGCATGCCCAAGGAGGCCATTGCCACTGGTGGTGTGGATGAAATCGTTCCCCTGCAGGATATGGCGGCGCGCGTCATGGCATACTTGATGACCATGGGAACTCGCGCCTTCAGGGTATAATCCGCCCCAATGAATTTAAATAACTTCCCTAAATTTTCAAGAAAGGTCGAACCATGATGAAAATTGCCTTAGAGAAAAAAGAACACTCTGTCACGCTCATCCTGAATGGTCGTTTCGATTTCAGCTCCCATCGCGAATTTCGACATGCCAGCGATGAAGCGTTGCAGACACCAGGCGTCAAGGAAATCGGCGTGGATTTCAAAAGCGTGGATTACCTCGACAGCTCTGCCTTGGGCATGCTGCTCCTGCTGCGCGAAAGGTCACATAACGCAAATATTCAAGTCACACTCCTGAACTGCACCGGCATCGTCCGGCAAGTTCTCGATGTGGCCAATTTCCAGAGACTGTTTACCATCAACTGAGAGACAAGGTCGAGAAACCCGAGACCAGATAACCTGCCACGTATCGGCAAAGCACCCAACTTCCAGCCCCTTAAATAAATGGACAAACCACTTAACATTCTGGTTGTTGACGATACCGAACCCAATCTGGCACTAATCAGCGCTTTCATCTCAAAACTCGGCCACACGGCGATTCTGGCAAGGAATGGGCAGGAAGCCGTCGACTTGTTTCGGGAAACAGCGCCGGACATGGTGCTGATGGACGTCATGATGCCGGTAATGGATGGCTATCAGGCCACCACCGAAATCAAGAAGCTGGCCGGCAACAAATGGGTGCCGGTGATTTTCCTCAGCGCTGCAGCTCAGGACAGCGATCAGGTACGGGGACTGCAAGCTGGCGGTGACGATTACCTCACCAAACCCATCAATCTGACGATACTGCATGCCAAAATCAAGGCGATGCAGCGCATCACCGAGATGCAGCGCGTGATCGTGGAAAATGCCGAACAACTGCTGCGCGACCACGAAGAAAGCGAGCGCGAGCAAAACCTTGCCAAGCATCTGCTGGAAAAAATCATCCATTCCAATAGCGAACTCGACGAACAGCTTGTCGAGCGCCTTACCTTCCCGGCGACCCGCTTTAGCGGCGACGTCGTCATTACCGAGTTCACGCCCAGCAACACTCTGCATGTCATACTGGCCGACAGCACCGGCCATGGCCTGTCTGCCGCGCTGAACGTCCTGCCGGTGGTCGAGGTGTTTTACGGCATGACCAAGAAGGGTTATGGCATTCCAACCATCGCCCGCGAACTCAATAGCAAGATCAAGCATCTCATGCCAACGGAGCGATTTGTCGCCGCAATACTGGCTGAAATCGATTTTTCGGCGCGCACCATCGAACTCTGGAACGGCGGCATGCCCACTGGCTATTTTGTCACGCATGAAGGCGAGGTCACACGGGAATGGCAGGCCACACACCCTCCTCTTGGCATCATCAATGATGATGAATTTGTTTCCAAAACGGAAATTTACCACTGGACCAACGCTGGAAGCCTGATCCTTTACTCGGATGGCCTGATCGAAGCGGAGAACGGGGTCGGTGAGCAGTTCGGCAAAGATCGACTGCTGCAGACATTGAGCGAGAAATGCGACGAGGGACAATTCTGGTACCTGATCGCTGCCGCAAACAAATTCATGGGCCTGGATAACGCTGCAGATGATATCTCTCTCGCATCCATCCACTGTCCCATGAATTTCTCCAGTCTGGATAACGCCCCGCCCATTTTCGCCCCCTCTTCCCAAGTCGTCGAGCCGAGCGAATCGAAACTGATGGTCAAGCTCAGCCCTACGGAACTCAAGTCATTCGATATACTGCCCTGGCTAATCAATTGGCTGGAACAATTGAATCACAGCAAGAAACACTGCCAGGAAATGTTTCTGATCCTTTCCGAGCTATACAATAACGCTCTGGATCATGGTGTACTGGCATTGGATTCCCGCCTAAAATTCCAGGAGGATGGCTTTGGCCGCTACCTCGACCTGCGTGAGGAACGGTTAAACAGCTTGCAGCACGGAAGCATAGAAGTCGATCTGGAACGGATAACGGAAAATCATGTTCCATACCTGAAATTGACCATCAGGGACAGCGGCAAGGGGTTCGCCTTCGATTCGATTCTGAATGTGGACATTACCTCCAGCGCCAAGCCCGCCGGACGCGGAATCGCCCTGGTTAAGAGCCTGTGTACGGAAGTGGCATACCAGGGTTGCGGCAATCAAGTAATGGCGCTGTACCAGCTCCAGTAAAATCAGAGCGTGTCTTCGCGCGAAATACCCCTGCGCTTCAGGATACGACGCAAAAGACTCAATGCCTCCACCTGTATCTGACGCACTCGCTCCCGTGTAATGTCGAGAATATCGGCCACCTCCTCCAGAGTATGAAGCGAGTGGCCGCGCAGGCCAAAGCGCCTCTCAATAACGCTGCGCTGCTTGTCTGCCAGTTCATTCAGCCATTCCTGCACGAAATTTTCAAGCTCGGCATGCTGTAGCAGCAACTCGGGCGGCAAACAATTTTCGTCAGGAATCGCATCGCCCAAGGAAAGGCTCGGATCGATGTCCAGCGGCGTATCCAGAGAGGCCATGCGATCGTTCAGGCTCAGTACATGACGCACTTCTTCCACCGGCTTGCCCAGCAGGTGCGCCA
>JAJFTF010000044.1 GCA_021373185.1 Betaproteobacteria bacterium
AGCCTTATCGCGAAACCCAACAAACCTAAACAACAAAACCGGCTCTTGAAGTTTGAGTTTATTGGGTTTCGCAAAAAACCGCTCAACCCAACCTACATGCTGCATTCCACATCAGTCTGACGCACCCCGCACCGTGCGGCAAACACCCTCATATGATACTGTTATGGTCATTGAATTCGCGAAAACGACCCGTGACTGCATTCCCGCACACGGCGATTTCCCACACGAAAAACATGAAAAACACCCCCACCGAAAAAAACCGTGAATGGCTGCAAACCATGCCCAGCCTTGACGAGCTTTGCGCCGCCTACCCCAGGGAATGGGATGCGGTGCAAGGAGAACTGGCGGCGATTTTCGAACAGGGCAAACCGGAAGACCTGAAAGCCTACCTGGAGCGCTCGTCGAACCAGCCGGGCAAGCCCTTCCAGCGCAAAGCCGGAGACAAGAAAGCGGCAGATGCCGCCTTGGCGCAATATGTCAAAAAACGCATGGCCTATCTGGCGGTAAGCAAATACTGCCTGGCTGCCGCGACCGGGGTCACCAAGGGAAAAATCCGCTTCAATCTCTTCAATGGTTTTATCGCACAGAAACTGCTGTTTGCCAAAGCGTTCGAGCGCAAGCCGGTTTCCCTGTTCTGGTTCCGCCTGCTGTGGCCGCTGCTCTGGCAAAGAAAAATTCTGATGCCGCTGGTTCAGCCCAGAGGCATCTACTGTTTCTACTCGCGCCCGCTGATCGAGCAACTGGCCGGAATGATCGCCGCACGGCCCTGCCTGGAAATTGGCGCAGGCGACGGCACCCTGTCGCGCTTTTTGAAAGATCATGGCGTGCAGATTACCGCCACCGACAATTACGGCTGGAAACATGCCGTGCAATATCCCGCCGACGTCATCCCGCTGGACGCGAAAGAAGCGCTCAAAAAATATCAGCCCGAAGTAGTGATTTGCTCATGGCCGCCCTCCAACAACACGTTTGAACGCGAGGTATTCAACACCGCCAGCGTGCAGCTTTATATCGTCATCAGCAGCCGCCACCAGTTCGCCTCGGGAAACTGGAAGGATTACCGGAGCCAGACTGCTTTTTCGCTGGAAGAAGACAAGAAACTGGGCAGCCTGGTGCTTCCGCCGGAGTTGGAAGCCGCCGTTTATATATTTCGTCGAAAGGCCGTGTGAATAATGGACATATGAATGCCTCAGTTGTGCTGAGCGATCATTGGCTCGACACACCATGAATTCTTGGCGGCCATAGGCTATAGGCCGGCAACGAAATAGAGGAAAAACAGACTGTGAGTTGTCGATACCATTTACAGATTGTCATTTGTAAATGTAATATACAGACACAGGGCTGTTAATCTGATTTACAGCCTATGATTTGTATTGTCACGGAACTCATGAGCGGAGACAAAAATAATTTACCCCATCAAGACCCTCAGCCAGCTCCCCCTGGTTCTCAAAGGCTTTCGCAAGGAAAAACATCTGACGCAGGCAGCCATGGCCGAAAGACTGGGAATCACTCAGCAAAGTTATGCCTACTTTGAAGCCAATCCGGCGATAGCGACACTTGAGAGGCTTTTCATGGTGCTGCGCATGCTGGATGTTGAAATTTCGCTGGATCAGACTTCTTTCGCTATCGGCAAGAGCGTTACGCCTTCCATCAAGGTCGCCAGCAAGCGCTCCTCTACCGTCAAGACTATAGACCAGAAAACCAGCAAGACACCCAGCGCCGTAGCGATCAGGAAGGCAAAGCCGTCAGCCACTGTCAAAGTGGCCCGTATTGTTGCCCCAACAAGAAAGAAAGAAAATTGGTAACCATGGGTCACCGCGCAAAGGCACAAAAACTGAACATCTGGATGAACGGCATCCCTGTTGGCTACTGGGAAACGGCTCGACAAGGCGAGCGCCTTGGTTACTTCGACGAGTGGCTCGCAGACGAACAGTCCCGTCCCCTGTCCTTATCACTCCCATTCTTGCCGGGTAATGCACCCTACCAAGGGCAGGTCGTTACCGACTATTTCGACAACCTTCTGCCCGACAACGACGCCATTCGCCGTCGTCTGGCGCAACGTCACCAGACAGGGGGCACCGATGCCTTTCAATTGCTGGCAAAACTGGGCCGAGACTGCGTTGGTGCAATACAACTCCTCCCCGAAGATGAGGCGCCATCGGATGTGTATGAAATCAACGGCGAGGAGTTGAACACTGCAGGGATCGCTCAACGACTACGCAACACCACGTCGGCTCAAGCCTTGGGGCAACAGGATCACGACGAGGAACTGAGGCTGTCCATCGCGGGTGCGCAGGAGAAAACCGCCTTATTGCGCCACGAGGGCCAATGGTTTCTACCCCATGGGAGTACCCCGACAACGCACATCTTCAAACTGCCATTGGGCCTGGTCGGCCATATGCAAGCCGATATGCGCACCTCGGTGGAGAACGAATGGTTGTGCTCAAAAATCATGGCGGCTTATGGAATTCCCATCGCGCGGTGCGAAATCGAGCATTTCGATGACCAGAAAGCCCTCGTCGTCGAACGATTCGACCGCACCCCATCAAGCGATGGAAGCTGGATCATCCGCCTGCCTCAGGAAGACATGTGTCAGGCAACGGGTACGTCGCCACTGCGTAAATATCAGTCAGACGGCGGCCCAGGCATTGCTCAAATCATGGAATTGCTTCTCGGGTCGGACAATGTTGAGCAGGATCGGAATAACTTCTTCAAAACCCAGATCATTTTTTGGGTGCTGGCCGCCATCGATGGCCACGGGAAGAACTTCAGCATCGCCCATCTCCCCGGTAGCAGCTACCGTGCCACGCCAATCTATGACGTGCTTTCTGCCCATCCCGTCATCGGGAAAGGGATGAATCAAATTTCCCCACAGAAGACCAAACTTGCCATGGCAGTGCGTGGGAGCGCCAATCACTACCTGATTGAGAAAATCCAGCGACGGCACTGGATTGCCCAAGCGCAGCAAGTCGGGCTCGGGGCTGCGCTGACAGAGCAATTGATTAGGGAAGTGATTGAGTCCACGGAACCCGTGATTGGCGAAGTGGGCAAGTTGTTGCCAGATGACTTTCCCATGGATATCGCAGAAGCCATATTCAGCGGAATGAGAAGGCAGTCCGCCAAGTTAGCTGCCGTTTATTGAGCGGCGCTCAGATCTCCCGCGCTTGCTGCAAATACAACTGCTCAACCTTCTTGCGCGCCCAGGGCGTTCTTCGTAAAAACTTCAAGCTGGATTTGATGCTGGGATCGTGCGTAAAGCAGCGCACGGGCACGGCGGCACCCATCGCCTCCCAGCCCATGCTCTCGGAGAGCTGGATGAGAATAGCTTGAAGGGTGATACCGTCCAGACTGGGAGGGCTTGCTGATTTTTTGTTGGCGTCCATGTTTTCATTTTACCGCCGATAACCCGGCTTTTGCCTTTACAATAGGGCTCTTTTTTTCGGGTGGCCCATGTCATGACCGACCCTGTTCGTCTCGCAAAACGCCTCGCCGAATTAGTCCCCTGCTCGCGCCGGGAGGCCGAGCTTTATATCGCCGGCGGTTGGGTAACAGTTGACGGGCAAACGGTGGAAGAGCCGCAGTTCATGATGTCGCAGCAGAAGGTCGAGCTCCGCCCCGAAGCCAGCCTGACACCGGTTGAGCCGGCAACCATGCTGTTTCACCAGCCGCTTGACGCCGACCCCGCGCAGCATCCCATTTGCGCCGCGACACGGGCGGCTGACGACCTCTCCGGCATCCACCTGCTCAAGCAACACTTTGCCAGGTTAACGCAGTGCGCACCGCTGGAGACGAATGCCAGCGGCCTGGTGGTGTTTACCCAGGACTGGCGCGTGGCGCGCAAGCTGACCGAAGATGCCGCCACGATTGAGCAGGAATATATTGTGGAGGTCGCGGGAGAACTGTCCCCCAAAGGGCTCAAACGCCTCAACCATGGGCTCCATTTCAATGGTCGGGCGCTGCCCTCGATCAAGGTCAGTTGGCAGAACGAAACACGGCTGCGCTTTGCCCTCAAGGGCGCGCAACCCGGCCAGATCGCCCATATGTGCCAGAGTGTCGAGCTACAGGTGATCGCGATGAAACGCATCCGGCTCGGGCGAATTTCGATGGCCAAATTGCCGCCGGGACAATGGCGTTATTTGATGCCGCATGAGCGGTTTTAATTCTGGCCAATATTCCGCTACAGCCCGATTCCCGTCTATTTTTACACCGCTCGTACCCGCAGCCAAATCAAGATTCAACCAACCCCCGCTGCCGGCAGCAAGCCGCTTGCCAGCAACCCAGCCGGCAACAGCAACTGCATCTTTTTCGTCAGCGGTCGGCTTTCTACCCATTGGTAAAACAGAGCGCCGCCAAGAATGCTGACGCCGATGGCGAGAACCAGCCCATAAGCGTTGGCAACGGGCTGATGCGGGAAGAACTGGGAGAATGCCGCGTTGACGATCAGGAGCAAAGGGAAGTGAACCAGGAAGATGGAAAAAGAAATGCGGCCAAGGTAACTCAGGGGGCGTGGCACGGGCCAATTTTTCAAGTTGCCGCCTTTCCCGGCGACGGCCAGCATCAACGTCAGGATGCCGGCAACGGCGATACGGTAACGAAATTCCGCCAGTAAAGCGACGGCGACCAGCATGCTCAGCAGCGCCAGCCAAAAGATGCCGTTCCGATGGTTTGAAGCCCAGTAGCCCAAAATCCCGAGGCCATATGAACCGAAAAAGTAGAATGCGGTTTCGTCCCAGACGTCATCCCGATTGAACACGAATAACGATGCCAGAGTCAGGCCCGCAATCAGCAGCGGGGCCGCCGCCTTGAATATCGTCCAGCGGGATTCGAGCCGTCCGCTCAGCCAGAACAGGAGCGCGGTCAGGGCAAACAACTGGAAATCGATGGCGACGTACCAGACGCCGGCTGACAGCGCGTCCTGGTCAAGCAGGTCTTGAAGCAACAGCGCATGAGCCAGGAGTTGGGCGATGCTCGGCGCATCCGGGATAGAGTCGTGAGCCATCCACTCCCTTGCCAGCGCCGCACTGCCGACCGCCAGCGTCAACGCGGCGAAATACGGCATCGCCAGCCGCAGATAGCGCTGCGCGATGGCTTGAACCGGGTCGGAGACGAGCGATACCCGGTGCGGTGCAAGTTTCCTCGCCACCAGGAAACCCGCCATGACAAAAAAGGCCTGCACGGCCATCCGGCCATACTGGTAGAGCCAGTCGATCAATCCGGGAAACAACGGATAGGCCGCATCCGACATGGGGCCGTAGACCGCCAGGTGATGCAGCACGATCATCAGGCAAGCAATCGCCTTGAATGCATCCACTACCGGCATTCTCGAAATATCACTTCTCATGTTCAACCGATATATTCAGCGATGCGCCGGCACAGCCCGTCCGCTTGCAACAACAATCCATTCGACATCATTTCACCTAGCCTAACGCAAAGCAGCGATGCGTTCCTCGATCGGCGGGTGGCTGGAGAACAGCGCCATCCAGCCCGGGCGACCGGCGATACCGGCAGTCGCCACATTCTGCGGCAATTCTCCCGCCTCGACACCGCCCAGGCGATGCAATGCGGCAATCATCGGCTGCGGGCTGCCGAGCAGTTTTGCGGCGCCGGCATCGGCGCGGAACTCGCGCTGACGCGAGAAATACATCACGATCATGCTGGCCAGCAGGCCGAACAGCAGGTCGCAGACGAACACCGAAACCATGTAGCCGATGCCGGGGCCGCTGCT
This sequence comes from Betaproteobacteria bacterium, assembly GCA_021373185.1. Taxonomy (GTDB): domain Bacteria; phylum Pseudomonadota; class Gammaproteobacteria; order Burkholderiales; family Sulfuricellaceae; genus Sulfuricella. Next base: position 5,726 of record JAJFTF010000044.1, read on the forward strand.
TTCTTCGTCGTTCTTGCGCAAGGCCTGATCGACGAAGTAGCCGACCACGCGCGAGATGAAAATGACGAAGGTATTGACCACGCCCTGGATCAGCGTCAGCGTCACCATGTCGCCATTGGCGATGTGGGCGATTTCATGCGCCAGCACAGCTTCCACTTCGCTTTCGCTCATGCTTTGCAGCAGTCCGGTCGACACGGCAACCAGCGAATTGTTGCGGCTCGCGCCGGTGGCGAAGGCATTGGCCTCGCCTTCGTAAATGGCCACTTCCGGCATCGGCAATCCGGCATTCCTGGCGAGGCGACCGACGGTGCTGACCAGCCAGTGTTCGGCCTCGGTTCGCGGCTGTTCAATGACCTTTGCCCCGGTGCTCCACTTGGCCATGGTTTTCGACATCAGCAGCGAAATGAACGAGCCGCCGAAACCCATGACGGCGGCAAAGCCGAGCAGCATGCCCAGGTTCAGCCCGTTGGCAGTCAGGTATTTGTTGACCCCGAGCAGGCTGGCGGCAATGCTCAGCACCAGCATGACGGCAAGGTTGGTGGCAAGGAACAAAATAATGCGTTTCATGTTAAATCTCCTGTTTCAGGTGAATGAAGCAACTCATGAATCAAGCGCGTTTCGAAGCGTCTTTACGGTTGGAAAGGATCGAGCTGCCCAGCGAGAAGGCGATCAGCGCCGCCCCCACCAGGCCGGTCACGGCTTCCGGGATGTGGTACTTGGCGCCGGCCAGCATGATCACGGCCAGCGCGCCGATGGCCCAGAATGCGCCGTGCTCGAGGTAGCGGTAGGTGTTGAGCGTGCCGCGTTCGACCAGCAGCAGCGTGAAACTGCGCACGAACATGGCACCGGCGCCCAGGCCCAGGGTGATGATGAACAGGTTGTTGGTCATCGCAAAAGCGCCGACTACGCCGTCGAACGAGAAACTGGCATCCAGCAGCTCCAGGTAAAGGAATCCGCCCACGCCTTGGCGGATCACTTGGGTGCCGGCACTCTCATCGCCGCCGACCAGTGCGGCGAGACCCTTGGCGAAGATGAATGTAACCACGCCCCACACCCCGGCGGCGACGAATTCGCCGCGTAAACCGGCATCCATAAGGCTGGCCATGAGCATCAACAGGATCAGGGTAAGCGCAGCCTCGATCGCCTCCATTTTGCCGAAACGGGTCAGCGGCTTTTCCAGCACGGCCAGCCAGTGCTCGGTTTTATGGCGGTCAACGAAGAACTTGAGGAACACCATCATCAGGAAAGTGCCGCCGAAAGCCGCGATCTGGTGATGCGCCGAAGAAATTATCCGGGCATATTCCGCCGGCGCGTTGAGCGCCAGATCCAGCGCCTGAAGCGGCCCCATGTCGCCGACCACGCCGACGATCAGCAGGGGAAATACCAGACGCATGCCGAACACCGCGATCAGCATGCCCCACAGCAGGAAACGGCGACGCCAGACCGCATCCCAACTATTGAGAACGGCAGCGTTGACGACCGCATTGTCGAATGAAAGCGAGGTTTCCAGCACGGTAAGAAAAGCCACCGTGATGGCGCCCTGAACGCCGCCGATGAAATAGGCGGCAACAACGGCCAGCGCGCAAAACAGGAAAGATCCGTAGAAATGTGAAAGTTGCGATTTCATGCGACCGCCTTTCGATCAACTTGCTGGCCTCGATCATGCATCTGAATTTCCTCCGATATAACCAATAATAAAAATACTTTTGTCATTTTTTAAATGACACATCCGAAATGAAGAAATTGGGTTCTAGAAAAGACTAGCTCAGATCTTTTTTTGCCAAAAAAATTTCCAATTCCAAAGAAAGGCGTTTCAGCACATGCCGGGTTATCTTAATGTGCGCATTCATATGTTCTGCTATATGTTTTTTGATGAAAATAGCGCCTTCATCAGTTTTTTGAAACCAAACTTTTCCATCGGGAAAAACCTTTGGCAATTTGGATTGATCCACATCGAGAAGAAGGTCACTTTTTAACCCCCATAAATACGCTTTTCCTTTGTTGCGCCACTTAATCCCTTGTGTTGCCGCATAAACAGCATTATGTCTAAAGGTAAAGTCAATCAATTCTATTTCAGCCAAGTCAGCCGATTCAATCCAGCAATGAAACGAGCCTCCCCTTTCTCTGTTGAAGGCCGCATTGTCCAGCATTTCCAAAAAGCAACCACCCCCGGCATCAATGACACCCAAACCGGCAACGGGAATGTAATGATGACCAAGGACAATTGAAAGAACGTTGGAGCCGACAATGGCATATACATGGCAAAGCCCGGCATATTTCGCAGGAAAAAGCTGCCGGATCGTAGCATCAACGGCACTGGCAATAAATTGTTGCTGTCGTCTCAGTGGAATACGTGAGATTAATAAATGGATTTTACGCATCTTAACTAATCCACTTGATCAACCTGCGGATATCGATCATGCATTTGAATTTTCTCTGCCACGGAGATTAATAAAGAAAGGACGTCATTCTAAGCCCGGCAACAATCCCGAAAAACAGATAAAATGATGACAGTCATTTCGATTAAACCGGACAATGAAAATATCTTCCCTCAATTACAAGCACCTCCACTATTTCTGGGTTGTCGCCAAGGAAGGCAGCGTCACGCGCGCAGCCGACCGCTTGGGAATGGCCGTACAGACCGTCAGCGGCCAGATCGGCCTGCTGGAAAAAGCATTGGGGAAGGCCTTGTTCGCACCGCAAGGGCGCGGACTGACGCTGACCGAAGCGGGGCGGCAGGTGCTGGGTTACGCCGACCAGATTTTTCTGCTGGGCGAACAAATGGTGGAAGTCTTGCAGGATGGCAATGCTGGCGGCGTGCTCCGCCTGGCGGTGGGAATTTCCGACGCTCTGCCGAAACTGCTCGCCTACCGCTTGCTCGATGTCGCACTGCGCCTGCCGGTAGTGGTACGCCCGGTGTGTTACGAAGGGGAATTCGAATCCTTGCTGGCCGATCTGGCATTGCACAAACTCGATGTAGTACTGACCGATCGACCGGTTGGCCCCACCAGCAACCTGCGCGTGTTCGGCCATTCGCTCGGCGAATGGGACATCATGATGTATGGCAGCCAGAGCTTGGCCGAGCGTTATCGCCCCGACTTTCCGGCCAGTCTGGACAACGCGCCGATGTTCCTGCCAACCCGCAACAATGCATTGCGCGGCAGGCTGGACCAATGGTTCGAGGCAAAATCCATTCGCCCCGATATTATTGGCGAATTCGAGGACAACGCGCTGCTGATGACCTTCGGCCGCACCGGACAAGGCCTGTTTCCCGCACCGGCCGCGCTGGCGTGCGATGTGGCCGAGCAATTTAACGCCGAGTCGGTTGGCAACATGGCCGGCGTACAGGAGCATTACTACGCCATCTCCAGCGAACGGCGCATCAAACACCCAGCGGTTGAGGCGATACTTTCGGCGACACGGGATATGGTTTTCGTACCTTAGTAGCTCTACAGAAGCAATGCGCTCTATATGACTTAATTCTGGCGTACCTCAACGACCCGCTGCCCCGCCGAATAACATAAAATCGACCCTCCCCCTTGAAATTTAAGCACCCAGCCCCTATTATTAGCACTCGTCGGACGTGAGTGCTAACAGCGCCGCCCCGAAAATTTTTAGCCGGTAAACAGCGCAGGCGGTTTACCGGATTATTTTTCGTTAACTTAGACCTGACTGGAGATTGAAACAATGAAGATTCGTCCATTACATGACCGCGTTATCGTCAAACGCCTGGAAGCCGAAGAAAAGACCGCTTCCGGTATCGTTATCCCCGGCTCTGCTGCGGAAAAACCGGATCAAGGAGAAATCGTTGCTGTCGGTAAAGGCAAAGTTGGCGATGACGGTAAAGTGCGCGCACTGGAAGTCAAAGTCGGCGACAAGGTGCTGTTCGGCAAATATTCCGGCCAGGCCTTCAAGATGGATGGTGTCGAACTGCTGCAAATGCGCGAAGAAGACATCATCGGCGTGGTTGAAGGCAAGTAAACCAGGTTCATATTTGGCCGCAGATTCTGCGGCAAAAAAGCTTTTTCCAAGGAGAAATGAAACATGGCAGCTAAAGACGTAAGATTCGGCGACGACGTTCGCCACCGCATGGTGGCCGGTATCAATATTCTGGCCAATGCAGTTAAGGTCACCCTCGGCCCGAAAGGCCGCAACGTGGTTCTGGAGCGCTCCTTCGGCGCCCCTACCATCACCAAGGATGGCGTATCCGTAGCTAAGGAAATCGAACTGAAAGACAAGTTCGAAAACATGGGCGCACAGATGGTCAAGGAAGTCGCTTCCAAGACCTCCGACGTCGCTGGCGACGGCACCACCACTGCCACCGTGCTGGCTCAGGCAATCGTGCGCGAAGGCATGAAGTATGTTTCCGCCGGCATGAACCCGATGGATCTGAAGCGCGGCATCGACAAGGCGGTTGAAGCCTGCATCGTCGAGCTGAAGAAGAACTCCAAGCCTTGCACCACCAACAAGGAAATCGCCCAGGTGGGTTCCATTTCCGCCAACTCCGATTCCTCCATCGGCGACATCATCGCCGAAGCCATGGACAAGGTCGGCAAGGAAGGC
>JAJFTF010000049.1 GCA_021373185.1 Betaproteobacteria bacterium
AAACCCGGCAGCGCCAAAGCCGACTACCGACGTAGTCCATGTCGGTGCGGATTGCGCCAGCATCGCCGTCATACCGCGCCTCGATGGCGCGGAGCAGATCGGCTTCCTGCTCGTCAAGCTGGGTACGCATCTCTCATCCCCTTGTCTGGAAGCGGTGCGCTTCGGTGTGGGGAGATAGTGCATGACATGAACAATGCCGTCAACAGAAAAGTGCATCGCGTTCACACTGCCCGGTACGACAAGAGAACGTGAACGCACTATCCACAGGACAGATCGCGAACGGAAACGGCTTAATTCAAAGGCTTAGGAAGCGCGACGGAACGTCTTAACGATCTCTTCAACGTGCGCCTGCTGTTCGCGTGGCAACGCTCGCAGGGTATCGTAGATAGACCAGACAGGGGAACTGGGGTCGCGCATTATCAGGTCGGCCACATCGCAGTGGTAGGCTTCCGCAGCCGCCTCCATGAACCCCTGCGTGTAGGGGGACTTCGCATTCTCGATCTTGCTCAGTAGCGTGCGGCTGATGTTCAGCCGTTCGGCAGCCTGCTCTTGGGTAAGCTGCCGGAACTCGCGCCACTCGCGCAAGTATGTACGGCTCAACGTTCGCCTGGGCTTCGTGACAGGTGCCATGCCGCTATTCTGGCAATGGCGCTGTCATAGTCCATGCAATGGCATTCACCTTGTGCTTGACATGCACGTTCATGTCATTCACATTGTGTAGCTATGGACACACCGATTTCCCTCCGCATGAAAGAAAAGGGCTTCAGGAGCGATGCTGCTCTTGCGGCCAAGGTCGGCTGCGACAGGTCGATGATTACCCGCGTCAAGCTGGGCAAAGCGTCCCCGTCGCTAGACTTGGCTGTGAAGCTGAGCGCCGAACTGAACCTTCCCGCCAGCGCCTTCCTCCGCGCTCCCCAAGCCGAGGACGCAGCATGAACGCAGCGCCGGCACAAATCGCGGCTTCGGACGCGTCCAACGGTAAGGGCGGCGTCACCGAAGTGAACGCCGCCCGCATTCAGGATTTTGCAATGCTGAAAATAGCCGAACGCCCGACCGATGGCAAGGCAAAGACCGCGCCTGCGCAGAAATTCTACACCGTATCCGACACCCGCCGCGCCGCGTTGTGGCTGGATGAAATGGTGGCAACGCGGAGCGTTAATACGGTCGTGGCCGACCTGACCCCGGACATCGCCGCTGTTCTGCTGGAACGCAACCCGTCGAACCGGAAGATCAAGCCGCACAAAGTTGAAGATTACTCGCACGACATCAAGGGCGGCGCATGGAAGTTCAATGGTGAGCCGATCATTATTGCCCGCGACGGGTTGTTGAACGACGGGCAGCATCGATGCGCTGCCGTCCTCGAAGCCCGTATACCCATCAAAGCAGTGTTCGTTTTTGGCGTCGAACGTGACACCCGTGACACGCTCGACCAAGGCGCGAACCGAACTGCTGGCGATTATCTCGGCATTCACGGGCACCAGTTCACAAATCACCTCGCGGCTGTTGCCAAGGCGGTATGGCAGTGGCGGACTTACGGTTTTGTGCGTGGCCGGGGCAGTAAGTTTTCGCCAACCCGCAGCGAAATTCTTCTGACGGTTGAGAAAAATCCCGGCATCGTGAAGTCGTTCGACTTCGTGAACCGCAAGAATAGCCAGACGATGGGGTCCGCTTCCCCGCTTGCATTCGCCCACTTCGCTATCAAGAGCGTGGCCGGCGATCTGGCTGCCAATTACTTCATGGATGCGCTGATTGACGGCACAAACCTCAAGTCGTCCGACCCCATTCTGGTTGCTCGCAACCGTCTCATCATGGGGCGAAAGAACCTGCTTCTGGCTGAAAAGGCCGAGTTGCTTTTCAAGGCTTGGAATGCCCACCGCCTCGACCGCACCGGCGTGAACTTTCGCCTCACTGGCGGCGAACTGCCGCTGCTGGAGGCGTAAATGATCCAGGCCCTCCCAATCGACAAGATCAGCAAGCGCGCCGACGCCCGCGTCATTGACGAGGCCACCGTTGCCGCTCTTGCCGACAGCATCGCCAATGTCGGACTGCTGAACCCGATCCGCGTCCGTGTTGCGGGTGACGGTTGGGAGGTGATTGCTGGCGCGCATCGTTTCGCAGCGCACCAGCATCTGGGCCTTGCCGATATCGTGGCCGATGTCGTCACCGATGACGACCTGCACGCCGAACTGGCGATGATCGACGAGAATCTGTGTCGGGCGGAATTGTCCCCGTCCGACCGGGCTCGCCAGACCGCGCGGCGGAAGGCGATATACGAGGAACTGCACCCCGAAACTGTTCAGCACGTGGCTGGCGGGAAGGCGCGGCAAGAAACAGCAAGCGACAAGTTGTCGTTTGCTGCCGCTACTGCCGAGGCCACCGGGCGCGATGCTCGCACCGTCCAACGTGACGCCGAGCGGGGCCAGAAAATCCTGCCCGAAGTCCTCGACATGATCGTGGGCACAAAGCTCGATACCGGCGCCTACATGGACAAACTCAAGTCCATGCCGGGCAGCGACCAGTTCAAGGCTGCGCAGCGGGATCTTCTCCATCTTCGTCACCTAGAACGTCAGCAGGCGGCTAAGCCCAAGGTCAAGATTGCCGACGCTCCCCTGAACGATGAAGCCGCACAGGAGCGTCAAGTCGCGGCCCTAATGTCCGCATGGAACAAGGCGAGCGCCGAAGCCCGTACCGAGTTCATGGCGCGTATCGACACGCCGGTCTTTGATCGCAGCGAGGCCGCATGATGGACGCATTTGATCCCATCCCGCTGGTTATCGCCGTCACCGCCTTTGTCTGGTTCTGCACCTACGTCAGTGGCGTGCGTCTCAGCGACTTCAGGGGGCGCAAGTGAAGTGGCTCGTGATCCTAGGCATGGTGGCGATAGAGCCGATCATTCTCCTCGCGGGCGTTGCCCTGGTGCTGACCATTGCGGCGGCGCTGGCATGACCAATTCGAATTCAGCAGCCTCCGTTTCCCTCCGGTCTGGCGCTGATAGGCCGGGACGCTCGTCCTCCTCCCCGATCGTCCCGGCCACCCTTTCAACCATAGGTGCAGCATGAGTGAAGCCTTTGCATTCGCAGCGCCGCCGTCCGCATTGGTCAGGAAGGCGTTGAGGTATGACCCCGACACTGGGTTGTTTACGTGGGTCTCAACGCGCGGGAATTCCAAGGCTGGGACTGTTGCTGGATATGTCGTGCCTAGGGCCGGGTACATAAAGATCGGCTTTGAGGATCGGCTTTTCTTCGCCCATCGGCTGGCATGGTTGTTTTCGTACGATCAATGGCCTGACCACTTCATTGACCACAAGAACGGCATCCGTACCGACAACCGTATCAGCAATCTTCGCAGAGCGAGCATTGCTGATAACAACCGGAACCGACGCCCCGAGGGCAGGTGCCGCAAGGGCGTTACCCAGCACAAGCATACTGGCCGGTTTCATGCCCTTATTGCGGCAGAAGGCAAACGGCATTTCTTGGGGTCGTTTGCCACTGAAGCCGAGGCGTATGCCGCCTACTGCGAGGCCGCGCATCGGCTTCACGGCGAATTCGCGAGGGTCGCGTGACCGTCGCTCCAAATCAACACCAGATGTTTCGACACGGCTCCGCGATGGGGAGCGCGGCGGGGCAATGCCGTGTCGAAGCACCTGCTGTTGCTGACCACTTGCAGGACTGGCCGCGCAAGCGGGCTGGGATGGTCACCTCCAACTGTTCCCGAACTAGGGGCGGGCTTCGTGCTCGCCCCGCTTTTCATCATCTCGATTTCCGCGCGCAGCCACGCTGGCAGGCATTCGTCTACGCGCTTGAAGCTCATTCCAAAGTCTCCGTCGCCTTCGCTGGGATCAAACCTAGCCAAGGAGTCGTCGGAAATGTCCGAAACTACGAAGGAGAAGCCCGAAGTGTCTGAGTTGGCTTTTGCCTCAAATGCCATGCGCGAGCGGATCGCACCGCCAGCCTTCGGCTCAGTCAAAGAACGGATCAACCGTGCAGCGTCGTCGCTCCGGTGGTCCATCAGCCGTACACGCGATGTCTGGTACGCGGACCCACGGGTCAGCATCAAGCCACGAGAACTGCGCAAAATCGAGGAGGTCGCAGGTGTCACCTACGGACGACAGGAACGGGCCAGCGTCGACGCCATCATCAGCCGGGCGGACGCTCTCCTTATGGGCACGGACCCGGATTTCGCTCGCCCGTTCATTGCTGCGATCCGCGCGCTGGTTGGCGCTGTTGATCGCTCCGGAACTAAGGGGGAGTGAATGAAGCCGTTCGCGTTCACCATCCATACGGGGCGCGGCGAGCACATCCTCGACGCTTACCAGCCGCATCAGAACAGCAGGTTTGTGGTTCACCGCGCCATTGGCGGTGGCGATTGGTGCGTAACCCATCGCGGCAGCACCTACATTGCCGTTACGGCTGAGACGCGAAAGCGCGGGATGGATTTGGCCAGAGACTTGGATCTCTTGTGCCCGCTGGCGTCAGAAGTCGCGATGGACCCGGAAAATAGCCGCCGTCTCATTGGCCCGGTGGAGCCGTTCCGCGAGGAACTACGCGCCGCGATACTGAAGTTGACGGGAGTAGAGGCATGACCTCCCACCCCGCCAAGGTAGGCCGCGTCGTGTCCCGCAAGACACCCCACCGGATAACGACGAGGTTGCCGCACAAAGCAGCCCTCGTCACAGCCCAGCTCCGCGAAGAGATGAAGGCGAGGGGACGGTGAGCAGCTACGAGGAATTTCTCGCTCTTAAGCGCATGGTTGATCCGGCGACCGGCATGGACGTTGTGCCAGAGTTGCCAGAGTTCATGTTCGACCACCAGCGGGCCATCGTTAATTGGGCGCTGCGCCGTGGGCGGGCAGCAATCTTTGCCGGCACTGGCCTGGGCAAGACGGCCATGGAGTTGGTCTGGGGCAATACGGTCTCGGACTACACCGATAAGCCTGTTCTGGTGTTCGCCCCGCTCGCCGTGTCTCAGCAGCATATCCGCGAGGCTAAGAAGTTCGGCCTTTCCGCGAACATTGTGCGCGGCATGGGCGACGTGCGCCAAGGGGTGAACGTCACGAACTATCAGAAAATTGACCACTTCGATCTGTCGGCATTCGGCGGCATCGTTTTGGACGAAAGCTCGATACTCAAGAGCACTGATGGAAAGTACCGCACTCGGATCATTGAGGAAAGTGCGACCGTTCCGTTCCGGCTGGCAGCGACCGCTACCCCGGCGCCGAACGACTTCATGGAACTGGGCAACCATGCCGAGTTTCTGAGTGTCATGTCCTATTCCGACATGCTGGCGACGTTCTTTAGCCACGATGGCGGCGAGACGCAGAAGTGGCGGCTGAAAGGCCACGCAGAGAACGATTTCTGGAAATGGATGGCGTCTTGGTCGGTGATGATCCGCAAGCCGTCCGACCTCGGCTTTCGCAATGATGGCTACGATCTGCCGCCACTGCGCCAGCAACAGCATATCGTGGCCGCTGACTATGCCCCGAGCATGGATACAGGTCTGTTGTTTCCGATGGAGGCGCGGACCATGCAAGAGCGGCTTTCCGCCCGGCGTGACACTGTTGCCGAGCGCGTCGAACTGGCCGCGTCCATTACGCCAGCAGATCGCCCCTTCGTGTGGTGGTGCAATCTCAATTCCGAAAGCGAAGCGCTGGCGCGGGCCATTCCCGATGCCGTCGAATTGCGCGGCGCCGATAGCGACGAGGACAAAGAGCGCAAGCTCAACGACTTCACCGATGGCCGTATTCGCGTACTGGTCACAAAGGCCAGCCTGACCGGGTTCGGGATGAACTGGCAGCATTGCTGCGACACCGGGTTTGTCGGGCTGAATGACAGCTTCGAGCAGGTATTCCAGGCCATCCGCCGGTTTTGGCGGTTCGGGCAGACAAAGCCCGTCAACGTTCATTTAATCGCGGCAGAGACCGAGGGAGCTGTAGTGGCGAACCTCCGGCGCAAGGAAGCCGACGCCGACCGCATGGCGGCGGCAATGGTGCTCCACATGGCCGATCTGTCGCGCGCCGAAATCACCGGCTCCGTTCGCACGGTGCCTGATTACAATCCTCAGCAGCTCATGAAGCTGCCCGAATTCCTGGGAGCCGCATAATGGACATTCACGCCGTCGATCAGGTGGTCACGCCTGACTATGCCATTTACCAGGGTGACGCTTGCGAGTTGATCCGCGCCATCCCCGGCGAGAGCGTTGACTTCGGCGTTCACTCTCCGCCGTTCGAGGGGCTTTACAAGTTCTCGAATTACGATCGCGACATTTCCAACAATGAAGGGCCGGCGTTCTGGGAACACTACGCATTCCTGATTTCGGAACTGTATCGCGTCACCAAGCCCGGCCGGTTGCACTCCGTTCACGTGATGCAATTGCCCATGTCGAAGATCCGGCACGGCAATATCGGCATGAGGGATTTTCGCGGCGAGACGGTGCGGGCATACGAAGATGCAGGCTGGATTTTCCATAGCGAGGTTTGCATCTGGAAAGACCCTGTTGTCGCTCAGCAGCGCACCAAGTCTATCCGCTTGCTTCATGCGCAGATCATGAAAGACAGCACGATCAGCGGGCAGGGGCTGGCGGATTACGTGCTGACCTTCCGCAAGCCCGGCGAGAACGCCGTGCCCATAAGCGGCCCATTCCAGCAGTACATCGGCACTGACGTTGATGTGAGTGAAGAAGCCTATGCGCGGGAGTGCGCGGCCTTCGCCGCCGATGGTCGCGATCCTTGGCCCTATGACAAGTGGAAGTCAATTCTGGTGTGGCAGCGCTACGCCTCGCCGGTCTGGTCGGACATTAACCAGACCCGTACCCTGCAATATCGGGGAGGCCGCGACGATAAGGATGAGGTTCACATCTCGCCGCTGCAGCTCGATGTTATCGAGCGCTGCATTGATTTGTGGTCTTTGCCCGGAGAGACGGTTTTAACGCCGTTCCTCGGCATAGGCAGCGAGGTCTATAGCGCGGTCAACATGGGGCGCAAGGGCATCGGTTTTGAGCTCAAGCCGTCCTATTTCGCGCAGGCCAAGCGCAACATTTCCGAGCTTTACCAGCACCGAACCGAGGGGCTTTTCACTGAGGCAGTGGCATGACCTTCCTAAACCTCACC
>JAJFTF010000012.1 GCA_021373185.1 Betaproteobacteria bacterium
CTTCCAGCAGCGAGCTGGCCGGGTAAACCTGCGCTTCCTCCACCAGCGCCGCTTCGGCGGCATTCTCCGCCGGCAGGATAAAGGCGCGACCGTCGCGACAGGCCTTGAAAGTCATCGCCAATGCGCCGCGAATCGGGCGCAGCGCGCCGGTCAGCGCCAACTCGCCGGCAAACTCATAGTCCATCAGTCCTTTTAACGGGATCTGTCCCGATGCCGCCAGAATGCCCAGCGCGATGGGCAGATCGAAACGCCCGCTTTCCTTGGGCAGATCGGCGGGGGCGAGATTGACGGTGATGCGGCGCGCGGGAAACTCGAACTGCGCATTGAGCAGCGCGGAGCGCACCCGATCCTTGCTTTCCTTGACCTCGATCTCGGGCAGGCCGACCAGATTGAAACTCGGCAGGCCGTTGGAAAGATGCACCTCGACCGTCACCAGCGGCGCTTCCATGCCGGTTAGCGCCCGGCTGTAGAGTACGGCAAGGCTCATCGGAATTTGGCCGCCATGACGGGGCTGTTCTTACAGCGCCAGGTTTCCGCTATCTTCGCCGGCGCCATCGCCGAATCGGGCTTCAAGCCGGGCTACCGTCGCTTCCAGCGCTTCCAGTTTCTCTCGTGTCCTGAGCAATACCGCCTGCTGAATGTCGAATTCTTCACGCGTGACCAGATCCAGTTTGGCAAACGCGCCCTGCAATACGGCGCGCAGGTTCTTTTCAATGTCCTTGGCGGGATTGTCACCCAGTACATCGCCCAGCTTGCCGCTGATTTCCTCGAATACTTTCTGTCCCAGATTCATGATCTTCTCCTGAATATTTAAACCGCTTCAGTGTACCAAAATGAGCCGTCAAGAACATACGCACTTTTTTGGTGCGTCATGCACCAACATTTGAATCAAAGCGGTGCTCAAATCCCCTGACGGCAACAATGGAAATAGGTATATTTTTGAATATACTTGATATTTTACATCTGGCACAGTAAATGCTCTGTTATTTACCGAGAACATTCTCGCACTTACCAAAAAGGAAAATATTATGCGCAAACTGACTTATGCCATGGTTCTTGCCGGCATTGTTACCGTTCCCGCCCTTCTGTCCGCCCAGTCGGCCAGCGCTGCAGATGCACCGGCGGCGGTTCCGGCTTCGCCCCACACCTTTACGGGCAACGTTACACTCGCATCCGAATACATCTATCGCGGTATCGCTCAAACCCGTGGCAAACCGGCCATTCAGGGCGGTTTCGATTACGCTCACGCCAGCGGCTTCTATGCCGGCGTCTGGGGTTCCAGCATCTCCTGGATTAACGATGGCGTGGCCGGGGCGAGCGCCAATGTGGAAATCGACGTTTACGGCGGCTACAAAGGCAGCATTACCGACGACCTGGGCTACGATGTCGGCGTGCTGACCTACAATTACCCCGGTAGCGGAAAAACGGCGAATGGCACCATTCTCGACCAGGATACGACCGAGCTTTACGCCGCTCTGACCTGGAAATGGCTGACCGTTAAGTATTCGCATTCCACCACGGCACTGTTCGGTTGGGCGAAAACCGGCACGACTCTCACCAAAACGACGGGTAGCGGTTACCTTGAGGCGAATGCCGCCTACGATCTTGGCGAAGGCTGGGGCGTCAATGGCCACTTCGGTCACCAGAAGGTCAATGGCTATAACGATGCTTCTTACAGCGATTACAAATTCGGCGTGACCAAGGATCTGGGCGTTGGTGTCGTCGGCCTGGCATACTCCGGCACCAATGCCAAGGATAGCTGCAGTGCGATCGTTGCCGCTGCCGGCACCGATGGCACGAACCCGTACTGCTTTTCCAAGCAGGCCGGTCCGCTCGATACTTACTCTGCCGGCAAGGGCCGCGCACTGCTGACCTTTACCAAAACCTTCTGATCCACTTACGTTAGGAGCCAACATGAAACTGGTAACCGCAATTATCAAGCCATTCAAGCTTGACGAGGTGCGCGAAGCCCTGTCCGCCATCGGCGTGCAAGGCATCACCGTCACCGAGGTCAAGGGCTTTGGCCGGCAGAAAGGGCATACCGAGCTTTACCGGGGTGCGGAATACGTGGTCGATTTCCTGCCGAAAGTCAAAATCGAGGCCGCAGTCAGGGCGGACATGGTCGACCAGGTGATCGAAGCCATTGAGAAATCGGCCAAGACCGGGAAAATCGGCGACGGCAAGGTTTTTGTCTTCAACCTGGAACAGGTGGTGCGCATTCGTACCGGCGAAACCGGGCCGGAAGCGCTCTAACCCAAACCAAATACGGCCCTCCGGCATGACCGGAACCAATTGATCCGTAAGTAAATTCAATCCGGTTTTTGCCGGGCGGCGGGCTTTTTTCGCCAATTTTCAAGGAGATTGCCATGAAACAACTGATTTACGCATTAGCGTTGTTGCTGAGCCTGGGGTTCTACGGCGCGGCTCCCGCTATTGCCGATGAAGCAAATCAACCTGTAGCCGAAGTGCCGGCAGCCGCCGTTCCGGCCACCGACGCCGCGGCGCCTGCCGCAGAGCCCGTCGCCCCGGCGCCGGTGGCGCAGAAACTGGACAGCGGCAACACCGCTTGGCTGCTGACCTCCACCGCGCTGGTGCTGTTCATGACCATTCCCGGCCTCGCGCTGTTTTACGGCGGCATGGTGCGCAAAAAGAACGTGCTCGCCACGCTGATGCAAAGCTTCTCCATTACCGCCCTGATCACCGTGATCTGGATGGTGGCCGGTTACAGCCTGGCATTCCGGCCCGGCAGTGCTTGGCTTGGCGGGCTTGACCGCCTGTTCCTGAACGGCATGGGCGTGAACGACATGGCCGGCACGGATGGTCAGAACATTCCGGAATCGGTATTCATGATGTTCCAGATGACCTTCGCCATCATCACCCCGGCGCTGATTGCCGGCGCTTTCGCCGACCGCATGAAGTTTTCGGCGATGCTGTGGTTCATGGCAGCATGGTCGTTGCTGGTTTATTCTCCCGTCGCCCACTGGGTATGGGGCGTGGGCGGCTGGCTGGCCGGCATGGGCGTACTCGACTACGCCGGCGGCACCGTGGTGCACATCAACGCCGGCGTTGCCGGTCTGGTGGCTGCCATCGTCCTCGGCAAGCGCCTGGGTTATGGCCGCGAACCAATGGCGCCGCACAACCTGGTGCTCACCATTGTCGGTGCCGCCATGCTGTGGGTCGGCTGGTTCGGTTTCAACGCCGGCTCGGCGCTGGGCGCTGACGGACGTGCCGGTATGGCGATGGCGGTGACGCAGATCGCTACTGCAGGCGCCGCGCTGTCGTGGATGATCGCCGAGTGGATGGGCAAGGGCAAACCCTCGGTGCTGGGCATCGCTTCCGGCGCAGTGGCCGGCCTGGTGGCCATCACCCCTGCTTCCGGCTTCGTCGGCCCGATGGGCGCGCTGATCATCGGCCTGGTCGCCGGTGGCGTGTGCTTCTGGGGCGCCACCAGCCTGAAGAGAATGCTCGGCTACGACGACTCCCTCGACGCCTTTGGCGTGCATGGCATCGGCGGCATCGTCGGCGCCATCCTTACCGGCGTATTCGCCATGAAGGATATCGGCGGCACCGCCGGCATGCTGGAAGGCAACAGCGGACAAGTCGTCACCCAGTTGCTGGGCGTCGGCGTCACCGTGGGCTACAGCCTGGTGATGACCTTTATCATCCTCAAGGCGATCGATGTCGTCATCGGCCTGCGGGTTTCCGAGGAAGAAGAACGCGAAGGGCTGGACGTCGCGCTGCACGGCGAACACGTCGAATAAGCAAAGTTTCTCCTGCTGTAACCTTAGGGGCGCCTGGTGCGCCCCTTTTTTATTACACGCTCAGAACTGGAGAGGTGGGCGGGTGCAGGGACTGCTAGGTGCCAGTTCCAGACCTTCACTCACTTGTTAGATGCTCTCCCTCCATGAGCCGCCTCCAGCGCTAGAATTATTAGTATTATTCCCATAGTAGTTTGCTTATAACAGGGGCATAATGTGTCTGCCCCCGGTCTCCTTTTTCATAACGTAATAACCGGACAGATAATTAACAAAAACATTAACATTCATAATCATAGGATCGCATAATGGCCGTCTCTATATTAATAAACGTCCGAACCCATGGGTCTCTTGATTAACTGTTAGCCCTCTCAGGATCGCTCATGCTCACCCACTACACCAAGAAGATTGACAGCATGGTGAACATCTTGTCGCATGGGTTTGCCTGGGTTGCGAACCGACGCAACTTGGTTGATATATTGATTCCTCATCACGACTATTCCGGGCGTGAGCCGCAACAGTTTGGAATGGTGTCCTTCACAGAGGCCACACCCGAAGAAGCACGGTCGCACTCCGACACCTTTGGGCGATATGGAATCGTAGTTTCGGATGAATGGGCCAAACGGCAAAATGCCCAGCGCGTTCTCTATGTTGATAGTGAAGGACTGACTACGGAGTCACTGCGTACCATTTTTGAAATCGGCTATCGTGATTGCGAAGCGCGTATCCGGTTCCCAGACGACGCAGGCTGGACAATGGCCTACGAGAATAAGGCGGTTGCCGGCGCAGTCGTTGGCGCAGCTCTGTGGGCCAATCTTCTTCAACTCTATGAGTACATGGAATCATCACAATTCTCATGCGAGCGCGAGTGGAGGATTGTTCACCCCGATCCCTATTACAGCTTGGCCGGTCGGCGAACGGAGCAGGTAATTGATGATGTGTCACCGCCTCAAGGGTGGGCGGAGCACTTGAATGTCGCAAAGATCGCGCCCGCTGATGTGGCAGCACTCATCTGCCCGTCCCAAGAGCGTCAGGCATTTCAGCGCGCGGTTCCAGCCCAGTATGCCAATGTCCCAGTTACGTGCACCGAGGGCTAACCCGGCGGTGCTGGGGACGCTGCGCGGTAAAGCGTCGCGCAGCGCCCCTGACCTTGAACGTTAGCCATTCAAAGGAGAAAAACCGTGCGCTACATAGTCGTTCTGTTGAGTGTATTTCTCTCGCTTACACCCATTGCACATGCTGCTACCGTGGGCCTTGATAGTGGGAAAGTTGATAAGGCATTCGATTTTCAAAAAGATCCGGTTTGGTGCTGGGCCGCAACCATTGAAATGGCACTGAATTACTACGGATTCAACATTACTCAAAAGAAGATAGTCGAGCGAACATTTGGTGCAGCCGTTTCATCCACAGGAAATTGGATGCAGATGACCAACAATCTGAATTATCTTGGGACCACGGCAGATGGGAAGAAGGTACTGGTATCGGCAACAGTTTACATGGGGGCTCCATCAAACGAAGCCATCGTCAATCATTTACGACAACAGAAGCCAATCATCCTCGCATTTAACAATCCCAATACATTTTCTGGTCACGCCATATTGGTCACAGGAGTTGAATTCCATTATGTTGGCGACAGGGTATTTATCGACAAAATGATAATCCGAGATCCATACCCATACAGCCAAGACCATGTTGATCGACGTGGGAAGGTAGTTGTGCCTTACTTCATCACGCCAACAAATATTTGGCTTGTTGATGCAACCGTAGAACCTTAGCCCGTTCATAAATGGCTAACCATGCGTTCGAGGTGGCCTGCGCGAAAAGCCACGCAGGCACCTCAACTTCACGTTGTGATGACCGCTTCTAGTTGCTGAGCAGACATTTTCAAAGAAACCATGACCGGCTGCAACGGGTCGAAAAGAGTCATCCCACCGTGTCCCCGCATTGAAATCCAGGTGGTTTGTCTTACAGCGCCCCCTCGATCACCGCATTCAGCTTGGCAAAATCCGGCTCGCCCAGATACTGCTGGATGATGTTGCCCTGTTTGTCGATGATGAAGGTGGTCGGGGTCAGGCGGACATTGCCGAACGCTTGGGCAACCGCGCCGCTGGCGTCGAGCGCGACGGTGAACGGCAAGCGGTTTTTCTCGGCGAACTGCCGGACATATTCGGGCGGATCGTAGCTCATCGCCACGGCGATGGTTTCCAGCCCTCGGCTGTGGTATTTTTGCCAGGTTTTCACCAGATCGGGCATTTCCTTGATACAGCCGGGGCAACTGGTCGCCCAGAAATTCACCAGCACCACCTTGCCGCGCAGGCTGTCGAGCGCGATTTTTTCGCCGTTCAGCTCGACAAACTCCGCCTGCGGCGCGGCGGGTTTCTGTGCCAGCAGCAGGAACAGCCCGCCGGCCAACGCCACGATTAGCAGTGCCGCGATAATCAGCTTGTTGCGTCCAGATGGCGCGGTGGTATTCATGTCGATTCGATTCCTGCAAGTAATGGTCGCCGCTATTGTCTGGATTTTTCCTTGTTTTGTCACCCCCGAAAGTTTTGCCCTTGATTAGCGACGAGCTTGGCCTGGGCGGCCTGTTCCTCAGCAGCTTCCTGGCGGCCACCCTGTTGCCGGGCGGCTCGGAGGCGATATTGTTCGGCCTGCTCAAACTTAATCCCGGCCTGTTGTGGCCGGCATTGGCGCTGGCGACGCTGGGCAATACCCTGGGCGGCATGAGTTCCTACCTGCTCGGGCGCTTTCTGCCGGAGCAAAAGCCGACGCGCGGCTTGGCATGGGTACAGCGCTACGGCAGCCCGGCGTTGCTGCTGGCTTGGGCGCCGCTCGTCGGCGATGCGCTGTGTGTCGCGGCGGGCTGGCTGCGGCTGAATGCGCTTTATGTCGCGGTATTCATGGCGGTCGGCAAGCTGGCGCGTTACCTCGCTGTTGCCTGGGCGGCGGTCTGATAAGAGCCTATTTCAGTCGGTTTCATACTCCGCGCCGTTGCATCGAGGGGCGGAGTGCTAGGCGCGAGACACGCCGCTTGGTTATTCCAAGCAAGTGGATCGCAACAACGCAATGTGTCCCACGATGCAATGGCCCTCCGGGTTGCGGCCAGAAAGCGCGTCTGCGTTGTTGCAAAGCTTGCCAATGGAACAACCATTGGCTGCGCCTTGCGCCTAGCAGCCATCACTTTCTGGCCGCAACGCGGGGTATGAAACCGACTGAAATAGGCTCTTAAACCCCGAATTGCGCTAAAATTCAACTTTACCGGCAGCCTTGATGAAAATGACGACCTCGCGCCTCAGGGAAATTCCCTACAACTACACTTCTTTTTCCGACCGCGAAATCATCATTCGCTTGCTGGGCGACGAGGCATGGGAAATTCTCAACACACTGCGCGCGGAACGCAAGACCGGGCGCTCGGCGCGGATGCTGTTCGAGGTGCTGGGCGATGTCTGGGTGGTGTCGCGCAACCCCTATTTGCAGGACGATCTGCTCGCCAACATCAAGCGCCGCAAGGCGCTGGTGGAAGCCTTGCGCCACCGCCTGCATGCCATCGAAGAACGGCGCCAAGCCAATGAAGCGGTAAAGCTGCTGCTCGACCGCAGTTGCCTGGCAGTAGATCAGTTCGAGGCGGATTTCGAGCATACCGCCATGCTGCGCCGCAAAACGCTGAAACGGCTGTTGCCCCATACCCGCCGCGACAATATCCAGTTCGACGGCCTGGCGCGCGTGTCCCATGTCACCGATGCCACCGACTGGCGCGTCGAATATCCCTTCGTCGTGCTTCATCCCGACACCGAGGAAGAAATCGCCCCGCTGGTGCGTACCTGCATCGAACTCGGGCTGACCTTGATCCCGCGCGGCGGCGGTACCGGCTACACCGGCGGCGCAATCCCGCTCGACCGGATGTCGGCAGTAATCAACACCGAAAAACTCGACCGCCACAATGGCGTGGAAATGCACAGCCTGCCCGGCGTGGCGCAGGCTGTGCCGACCATTCGCTGCGGCGCGGGCGTGGTTACCCGGCGCGTGATGGAGGCGGCAGACGACGCCGGTTACGTGTTCGCGGTCGACCCGACCTCCGCCGACGCTTCCTGCATCGGCGGCAATGTGGCGATGAACGCCGGCGGCAAGAAGGCCGTGCTGTGGGGCACTGCGCTCGACAATCTGGCCTCCTGGCGTATGGTGGACCCGGATGGCGAGTGGCTGGAAATCACCCGTCTCGATCACAACCTCGGCAAGATTCACGATATCGACATGGCGCGGTTTCGCATCAGTCGTTTGGCCTCCGATGGCAAAACCGTCAAGTCGGAAGAAACGCTCGAAATCCCTGGCCGGCATTTCCGCAAGGCCGGCCTTGGCAAGGATGTCACCGACAAATTCCTGTCCGGCCTGCCCGGCATCCAGAAGGAAGGTTGCGACGGCATCATTACCTCGGCCCGCTTCATTCTGCACCGGATGCCCAGGCACACCCGCACCGTCTGCCTGGAATTTTTCGGCCAGGTGCATCAGGCCGTGCCCGCCATCGTCGAAATCAAGAATTATCTGGATGCACACCCGCTGGCAATGCTGGCCGGCCTTGAGCATCTCGACGATCGCTACGTCAAGGCGGTCGGTTATGCGACCAAGGCGAACCGTGCAGGCAATCCAAAAATGGTATTGCTGGCGGATATCGTTAGCGAGGATGAAATCGCCGTCGGCGAGGCCGCCTCGCATATCGTGCGCATCGCCAATGCGCGCGGCGGCGAGGGCTTTATCGCGGTCAGCGCCGAGGCGCGCAAGAAATTCTGGCTCGACCGCGCCCGCACCGCCGCCATCGCCTCCCATACCAACGCTTTCAAGATCAATGAAGACGTGGTGATCCCGCTGCCGCGCATGGGCGACTATTGCGACGGCATCGAACGGATCAACATCGAACTGTCGACGCGCAACAAGCTCAAGCTGCTGGACGAGCTGGAAGACTTTCTTTCCGGCGAGTTGCCGCTGCATCGCGACGAGGATGCGCTACCCGATGCGGAGTTGCTCGGCAACCGGCGCGAAGCCGGGCTCGCCCTGCTGCGCGCCAGCCGCAAGCTGTGGCAGTGGCTGCTGGAGCACCTCGACAGCCCGGCAAATAATTCCGAATTGAAGGCGTTGCGCCCGGAATGGGTCGGCGATGCCGCAAGCACGGTGTTTCAGGTGTTGCAGGATCACTCGTTGCGCATTTCCTGGAAAAAAGAAGTGCTCGCCGAATTGCACCGTATTTTCACCGGGCGCGAATACCAGCCGGTGCTGGAGCGTTGCGATGCGATCCACAAGCAGGTGTTGAAGAGTCGGGTGTTCGTGGCGCTGCACATGCATGCCGGCGACGGCAACGTGCACACCAATATTCCGGTCAACTCCGACGATTACGCCATGCTGCAGGAGGCCAATCAGGCGGTGGCGCGCATCATGCGGCTGGCGACCGATCTCGGCGGCGTGATCTCGGGCGAACACGGCATCGGCATCACCAAGCTGGAATTCCTCGACCCCGCAGTGATTGAAACCTTCGCCGCCTACAAGGCCAAGGTCGACCCCAACGGCCATTTCAACCGCGGCAAGCTGCTGCCCGGTGCCGATCTGCGCAATGCCTATACGCCCAGCTTCGGCCTGCTGGAGGTCGAGTCGCTGATCATGGAACAGAGTGCGATCGGAGAGATCGCCGACTCGATCAAGGATTGCCTGCGCTGCGGCAAGTGCAAGCCGGTGTGCACCACCCATGTGCCGCGCGCCAATCTGCTCTACAGCCCGCGCAACAAGATCCTCGCCACGTCGTTGCTGATCGAGGCATTCCTCTATGAGGAGCAGACCCGGCGCGGCATTTCGCTGCAGCACTTCGACGAATTCAACGATGTCGCCGACCACTGCACGGTATGCCACAAGTGCCTCAAACCCTGCCCGGTGGACATCGATTTCGGTAATGTTTCCATCGCCATGCGCAATTTCCTGCGCGAGCAGGGCAAGAAGAAATTCAGCCCCGGCAGCTTTGCCGCCATGTTTTTTCTGACCACCACCGATCCCGCTACCATCAAGCTGGTGCGCAAGGCGCTGATCGAGTGGGGCTACAAGGCGCAGCGGCTGGGCTACCGGTTGGCCAAGTCCTTCGGTCTGGTGCGATCTGCCCGGCAACCGCATGCAACCGTTGGCCGCCCGCCGCTCAAGGCACAGGTTATCCATCTGATCAACAAACCGATGCCGGGCAGCTTGCCGAAGAAGACTTCGCGCGCCCTGCTCGGGCTGGAAGATGCGGCAATCGTGCCGGTGATCCGCGACCCGGCCAAGGCCGGCAGCGAGGATTCGGACACGGTGTTCTATTTCCCCGGCTGCGGTTCGGAGCGCCTGTTCAGCCAGGTCGGACTCGCCACCCAGGCGATGCTGTTCCACCTCGGCACGCAGACCGTGCTGGCGCCGGGCTACTTGTGCTGCGGCTACCCGCAAACTTCTGCCGGCGATCAGGACAAGGGGCAAAAGATCACCACCGACAACCGGGTGCTGTTCCATCGTGTCGCCAATACCCTTAATTATCTCGACATCAAGACGGTGATCGTGTCCTGCGGCACCTGCATGGACCAGTTGCTGAAGTACCAGTTCGACAAGATATTTCCCGGCTGCCGCCTGCTCGACATTCACGAATACCTGATGGAGAAGGGCTTGAAACTCGACGGCGTAACCGGCACACACCGGCTGCGAGCGAACGACGAAACTCCATCGGCAGAGGAGCAGCCGGCAACCGCGCCTCCCGCACTGGCGCTTCGCGATACCGGGTCGGCGCGGTACATGTATCACGACCCCTGCCACACCCCGATGAAAACCTACAATCCGCTGAAGGTGGCGAACGATCTTCTCGGCGGCGGAGTAAAACTGTCCGATTACTGTTGCGGCGAATCCGGCACCCTGGCGGTGACCCGACCCGATATTTCCACCCAGTTGCGTTTCCACAAACGCGAGGAAATCCTCAAGGTTGTCGGCGAAATCAATGCTGCGCGCCCCACCGGCGAAAGCGGCAAGATCAAGCTGCTGACTTCCTGTCCGTCGTGCCTGCAAGGGCTGCACCGCTACAATGACGACGCCGAGATCGAGGCCGACTACATCGTGGTGGAGATGGCACGTCATCTCCTCGGGCCGGCCTGGATGGAGGACTACGTTGCCAAGGCGAACAACGGCGGTATCGAGCGGGTGCTATTGTAAGAACATGTGCGAGCTGTGTGAAAAGGAGACGTCATGACTTCACCCCTTGGCGCAACGCCGCGCTTCAGCGACGCCAATGCCTGCAAGCAATGGCTGAAAGACCTGCCATTGACCAATGTTCCGCTGGTGCATGCCACGCTTACCGCCCAGCTTGAACTGCTCAACCGCGCCCCTATCGCGCCGCTGGAGCGACTCAAAATCAGCGAGCTGCTGCGCAGCCCGGTGGCCTTCGTGCAGACAGAAATGGCGCGGAAGTATTTCGGCAAGCCCTTGCCGCTGGAAACCGCCGAGCGCGACACCTGGAATAGCGTAGATAGTCTCTGGGTTGCCATGGACGCGGCTTACCGGCTGTCCTTGCAGGATTGTGTGGAGGATGGTTCGGATATTGTTCGGCATGCCGCGCTGATTGCCCACCGCTGTTTGCGTTACACCGGATTGCGGATGATGGAGCATTGCCGCATTTACCGCGAACCCGGCAAGGCTTTGTGGCGGCAGGCGCATGAACTGTTCGCCCTCGCGGAACAGCGGGGTTATGCCTTGGATGCGGTAAAGGACAGCCTGAACGAGCAAAGCGATTCGACCCACTGTACTGCCGCCTACACCCAGATTTTGCTCACCCACCTCGCCGATCCTTACCATTTGACGCCGGAGCAACTCAACTTGCTCGACCGCTGGCTGGATAAATGGGCGGTGCGCGTCACGGTGGCGGCCCAGCCGCCGGAACACGCCGCGTTGCCGTTAGTGGCGGTAGATCTGGCCGGCACGGCGGCGCCCTGCGTGGTTCGCGAGGGGCAAGCAGCGGTTTCGGCCAACACGCGCTATCTCGATATGGAGCGAATTGCCGCCACCTTCCAGAAGCGCATCAAGCGGCTGAAGAAGGGGGCCGACCCGGTCGAACTCGGGCTGGGCAAGGATTGTACGCCGCGAGATTGCGAAAGCCTGCTCGTCACGCTTTACCGGCACTGGTGTCAGGCGGCGCCGGCAAAACGGGATTTTTCCCGCCGGGTAGGGGCGGACAAGGCGCAGACCGCGTTGGGCTTGGCGGCGATTCATTTTTTTCTCGGCGGCGAACAGCCATTCAAGCAGCCGGACGAAAAGGAAAAGCTGAGCCAGCGTGAAATCCATGACTTGCAATTTTTTGGCCGGATCAGCGAAAAAACAGAAAAACTGCATGTTTCTCAATTGGGGTTCGGCCTTGAAACCTGGCAGATTCAGGATGAGAGCGCACTCGGCTTCCGCCTGATCCGACCGGATCAGGACGGCATGCGTATTCGTCTGAAACAGCTTATCGCCGTGCGTCCGGCAGATAGCAGCGCTTACGCGCTGGGCGTGATCAAGTGGTTGATTTTCCCCCTCGACGGCGGGCTGCACATTGGCGTTCGCATCCTGCCAGGCTTGTCGCTGGCCGTTGCCGCTCGTCCTTTGCCGCTGATAAGGGATGCCGCAAATAAATATACTCAGGCGTTTTTGCTGTCGGACATGCCGGTGTTGCGCGAGGCGGCCAGCCTGGTGTTGCCGATCGGCTGGTTCAGTCCCGGCAGGCTGGTGGAGATACAGGGCGCGGAATCGCAGACCGTCAAACTGCTCACGCTGATCGAGAAGGGCAGCGACTATGAGCGGGTGAGATTTGAAAGGCGGCCCTGAGGAAAGCGCCCCCGATTACACGGGTCGGCGATGGCTTCCAATGGCGTTCCGTCTGCTGCGCTACACCTCAATCAGTCGCCGCGCTGAAAAACAAGCGCTGAAAGTGCTGCCTTTGCCAGGGGCGCTCTCAATTTCCAGCCTTGCCTGATGGCGGGTCAGGGCATGCTTGGCAATGGCCAAGCCGAGGCCGGTACCACCGGTTTCGCGCGAGCGGCTGCGGTCGACCCGGTAGAAGCGTTCGGTGAGGCGCGCGATGTGTTGCGGTTCGATGCCGATGCCGCTGTCCTGCACGCTGAATACCCCCTCGCCCTCCCATTCTTCCCACTGCAGTTTGATTTCGCCGCCTTCCGGGGTGTAGCGTATGGCGTTGCTGACCAAGTTGCCGAAAGCGCTGCGCAACTCGTCTTCGTTGCCGAGCAAGCTGCGCTTTGTGGCCAGATCTAGTTGCAGATGGTGCCGCCCGGCGCTCAACGATTGCGCGTCAGAGAGCAGATCCCGCATCAGGCGCGGCATGTCGATTTTTTCTTCGCGATGGGCGGTGTGCGTGCTCTCCAGCTTGGACAGGGCAAGCAAATCCTTGACCAGGTGTTGCATGCGAGTCGCCTGGTCGAGCATCAGGTTGAGGTGATGCCGGGTCTGGGTTTCGTCCAGGTGTTCCATGTCCGTCAGCGTTTCGAGAAAACCGCCGATCACGGTCAGCGGTGTGCTGAGTTCGTGGGAGACGTTCGCAACAAAATCGCGGCGCATGGTCTCAACCCGTTCGATCTGGGTGATGTCGCGGCTGATCAGGAGCTTCTGTTCGTCGCCAAACGGGATCAACTGGATCGACAGCGCCAGTTCGCGGTTGCGGGTGGGTCTGAAAATCAGCGGTTCGCGGTAATTGTGCGCCGCCAGGTAGTCGGTGAACTGGGTCTGGCGTATCAGGTAGTTCATCCATTGTCCGCGATCGCGCTCCAGCTTGATGCCGAACTGCACCTCGGCCACCGGGTTGCACCACTCGATCTGGCCGCTGCTGTTGAGCATCACAATGCCGTCCGGCATCGCTTCGCCGGCGAGCAGGAAGCGTTCCAGCGCGGAGGAAAGGTTGTGCTGGCTGTCGGATTGCTTCCGCACCAGTTGATAGAGCGCGGCGAACACCGGCTCCCATAGTCCGGAGCCGTGCGGCACTGTGCCGACATCCGGTTTCTGTAGCCACTCGGCCAGCGCTTTCAGGTTGCGAAGATGGAGCAGCAGATAAAGCAGAAGCAGGATGCCGAACACAATGCGGGCGGGCGCCGCACCGGCAATGGGCCACAGGATGAGGGGAAACACGGCCAGCAGTGCGACCGTGAGCAGAGAGCGCCACCAGAAGCCAGACATGGCGCCGATCATTCCTCGGCGCGTGCCGACAGCCGATAGCCGCTGCCGCGCACGGTCTGGATCAGGGTGTCATGGCCGCTTGCCTGTAGCGCAAGGCGCAGGCGACGGATGTGCACGTCTACAGTGCGGTCTTCGACAAACACGTGGTTTCCCCATACTTGATCGAGCAGTTGTGCGCGGGAATGTACCCGTTCGGCATGGGTCATGAGGAAATGCAGCAGGCGGAATTCTGTCGGCCCCAGTTCGATCGGATGGCCGTCGCCGCTCACCCGGTGAGTCGCGGGGTCGAGGTTCAAGCCTTTCATTTCTACCGCGTCGCCAGCCGCTTGTGGCGCACGCCGCCGCAGCACTGCCTTGATGCGGGCATTCATTTCGCGTGGGCTGAATGGCTTGGTGATGTAGTCGTCTGCCCCGGTCTCCAGACCGGTGATCTTGTCCTGTTCATCGCCGCGCGCCGTCAGCATGATGATCGGTACGTCACGGGTGCGGGCGTCGGCCTTGAGCCGTCGCGCCAGCTCTACCCCGCTTATGCCCGGCAGCATCCAGTCGAGCAGGATCATGTCGGGCAGTGTTTCGCGCACCATGGCCAGCGCCTGTTCCGCGCTGGCGGCAACCACTGGGCGATGCCCTGCCTGCTGCAGGTTGAGCGCCACCAATTCACGAATTGCGGCTTCATCCTCTACTATCAGAATAGTTGCCGACATTTTCTCCCCTTTGCGTTGAAGTCATATGATAACAGCAACGATTCTGGATGCCAGGCGGGAAATGATTCGAGTTTGGCGATGGGCGCAATGCCGATGGCCAAAAACAAGGGCGGCTAAAAAGCCGCCCTTGGTGCCGAATCGTCAAGCTCGGATGCTTATTTCGACAGCCCGACCATGTGATCAACCGCCGCTTTTATTTCGGCATCGGAAAGTGCCGGGTTGCCGCCTTTTGCCGGCATGGTGCCGCTCTTGCCGGTGAAGCCGGCGATGGCATGCTTGAGCAGTGTATCCTTGCCTTGTCCAATGCGTGGCCCCCATGCACTCTTGTCGCCGACCTTGGGTGCGCCTGCTGCGCCAGTGGCGTGGCAAGCCTGGCAGATCGATTCGTAGATTTTCTTGCCGTCGATCGCGCCGCCTGCGGCAGGTTTTACTTCGCCAATGGCGACTTCGCCCACGGGTTTCAGGCGATCTGCAATTTCTTCCGCGGCCGCTTTGGCGTCATCGCCGCCGACGTGGGTGGCCATGATGCCCATGATCATGTTGAAAAGCAGAAAGGCAACGATCAGCACGGGAACCAGCGCGCCGACCAGGGCCATCAGGAATTGCGTGATCGTGGTTTTTTCCATTGGGTGTCCGCTCATGGGGAAAGTCCTTAGTCTTGTTGGTTGCGATAAATCAGCAATTATAACGGGAATTCGGCCAGTCGCCAAAGTCGGCCATGAACAGCGCAGGCAGGCGACCTGATGAACCCGGATGGTAGAGAGGGCCGGCCACATCTGCTGCGATTGGGCAGAAAACGCAGGAAGGGGCTGCTTATTTTTTGATGGATTGGTATAATTGCCGGTTTTTACAGCAATTTTTCAGGGTTTTAACCATTGATCTCCACCTTTAATATCACCATGCAGTTCGGGGCAAAGCCCCTGTTCGAGAACGTTTCCGTCAAGTTCGGCGACGGCAACCGCTACGGCCTGATCGGCGCCAACGGTTGCGGCAAGTCCACTTTCATGAAAATCCTCGGTGGCGACCTCGATCCCTCCGCCGGCAATGTGTCGGTCGACCCCGGCGAGCGTCTGGGTAAACTGCGCCAGGATCAGTTCGCCTATGAGGACAATGTCGTGCTCGACGTGGTGATGATGGGCAACACCGAACTGTGGCAGGTGAAGCAGGAGAAGGACGCCATTTATGCCAACCTGGACGCCACCGAAGAAGACTACATGCGCGCCGCCGAACTGGAAGTCCAGTTCGGCGAGCTGGACGGCTACACCGCCGAATCCCGCGCCGGCGAATTGCTGATCGGGGTCGGCATTCCGGTGGAGCTGCACACCGGCCCGATGAAGGAAGTCGCCCCCGGCTTCAAGCTGCGCGTGCTGCTGGCGCAGGCGCTGTTCTCAGACCCGGACATCCTGCTGCTGGACGAGCCGACCAACAACCTCGACATCAACACCATCCGCTGGCTGGAAGACGTGATCAACGCGCGCAACAGCACCATGATCATCATTTCTCACGATCGTCACTTCCTCAACAGCGTGTGCACCCACATGGCCGACCTGGATTACGGCGAGATTCGCATCTATCCGGGCAATTACGACGAGTACATGGTTGCCGCCACGCAGGCGCGCCAACGGCTGCTGTCGGATAATGCCAAGAAGAAGGAACAGGTTGCCGAATTGCAAGCCTTCGTCGCCCGTTTTTCCGCCAACGCTTCCAAGGCGCGCCAAGCTACCAGCCGCGCCAGGCAGGTCGACAAGCTCAAGGACGGCATGGTCGAGGTCAAGCCCTCCAGCCGTCAGAACCCCTATATCCGCTTCGAGACCGACGACAGGGAAAAGCTGCATCGCCAGGCGGTGGAGCTGCTCGATGTCGCCAAAGGCTATGACAAGGTATTGTTCCACGGCCTTAACCTGCTGCTCGACGCCGGCCAGCGCCTCGCCATCATCGGCCCCAACGGCGCTGGCAAATCCACGCTGCTGAAGACGCTGGTGGGTGAGATCGAGCCGGATCAGGGCAACGTGAAATGGGCGGAAAAAGCCAAGATCGGCTATTTCGCCCAGGATCACCACGCCGATTTTGAAGAGGACATGAGCCTGTTCGAGTGGATGGAGCATTGGGGGCGCAAGAGTGACGACGATCAGATCATCCGTGCCACGCTGGGCCGCCTGCTGTTTACCGGTGACGACTCGAAGAAGTCGGTCAAGGTGCTGTCCGGCGGCGAGAAAGGCCGCATGCTCTACGGCAAGCTGATTCTGGAGCGCCCCAACGTGCTGGTAATGGACGAGCCGACCAACCATATGGACATGGAATCCATCGAATCCCTCAATCTGGCGCTGGAGCAGTACAAGGGCACGCTGATTTTCGTCAGCCATGACCGCCAGTTGATTTCCTCACTTGCCACCCAGGTGCTTGAACTGGATGGCAAGGGCGGCTATCGGCATTATGCCGGCGACTATGAGGAATATTTGCATAGCCAAGGTATCGAGGCGTAGCCCCCTCAACAAGCTCAAGACAATAAAAAAGCCCGGGATCAGAAATATCCCGGGCTTTTTTATTGCGCTGCCAAACTCGGCAGCGGTGATATTACTTGGCTTCTTTTTTCAGCTCCATGATCGCGGTCACGGTTTCCTTCGATGCGACGGCAAACGGGCCGGCCAGCAAGGATTTTGCGCCGGGCTTGTCGCTGCCTTCAACCTTTTTCACCACATCTGCTGCGCAGCGGTGGAAGTTGGCATGCTTGGCGACCAGATCCTTGTAGTGCGGCGCGGAATTGTATTTTGCCCCTTCCCCATAGATCCATTTTCCCAGGTCGCACAGGTTGTCCTTGCAGATTGTCGCGCTGTTGAGCTGCTCGGTGCTGGTGCCATCGATAAACTGGTTCAGCCGGACTTTCCATTTGATATGGGCTGCAATTGCATCGTCGAAGTTCATTTTTTTCTCCTCCTTGGCCTAAGTGGTTCTTTATAGAAACGACAAAAAATCAGGTTTTGAAACGCCCAACCGCATTGTGCAGGTTGTCAGCCAGGCTTTCAAGATTGGTGATGGTATTTGCAATGCCCTGGAAGGCGTTGCTGTTGTCGTCCGACAGCCGGGCGATGCTTTCGACCTTTTGTGAATTCTCGGAATTGGCCTGGCTTTGCTCCTTGAGCGCGACAGAGATTTCGCTTACCGCCTCCACGACTTGCTGGACGCCGGATTTGATCTGGTTAATGGCCTCTTCAGCCTGTTGGGCCAGCGATGCGCCCTCGTTGACCCGTTCCACGCCCGCTTCCATACTGCTGATCGCCATGGCCGTACCATGCTGAATTTTGCCGATCATCTCGGTGATTTCCTGGGTGGATTTGCTGGTGCGTTCGGCCAGCTTCCTGACTTCATCGGCCACCACCGCAAACCCACGCCCCTGCTCTCCGGCTCGTGCCGCTTCAATCGCCGCATTGAGCGCGAGCAGGTTGGTCTGGTCGGCAATTTCCTTGATCACGTTGACGATGGCCGAGATCTGGTTGGACTGCTGGCCGAGATCCTGAATGATTGCGGAAGATTCATTGACGGCTTCGGTAATTTTGACCATTTCCGTCGCGGCACTGTGAATGATCTCGCTGCCATGCGTCGACAAATTGCTTGACTCGGCGGACACCGCCTGCACCTGTTCGGCTTGCCCCGCGACGCTGTCGATGTTGAAGGTCATGATTTCCACCTTCGTCGCCATCTCATAAGCATCCGAGCTCTGCTTGCGCGAGTTTTCCGCTACTTGAGCAGAGACACCGGCAAGGCTGGCGGCGGTGGACAGCACATTGTCCGTGTTGGCCTGGACTTCGCGGATGATCGCTTGCAGCTTGTCCATGAAGGTGTTGAAGGCGACCGCAGTTTCGCCGATTTCGTCTTCTCCGCCGACTTCCAGCCGTTGGGTCAGATCGCCTTCGCCCTCGGCGATGTCGCACAGGCGGTGTGATACTTTCTCGAGCGGCTTGGAGACAGAACGGGTGATGAACAGGTAAATGAACAGGATTACCGGGATCATCAATCCCAGCGCCACCGCCATGATTTGCAGGCCGAAATTCCGCACCGAAGCATTAACCTTGCTGAGCGAAATGTGCATGCTGACCGCCCCCAATACCGTGCCTTCCGGTACGATGTGGCACATCAGGCAATCCTTGCCGAGATAGTTTTTTTGTGCGGCGGCGGGGATGATGGCGCGCAGGTTTTCCCCTCCGCTACTCTGGACGACCTGAAAATACGGTTTGCCGCTTTTCAGCACCTGTTGTTCGATTGCGTCCGTCTTGCTTTCGTCCGCCGCACCGGGGCCAAACTGTTTGCTGACCGCTTCGCCGCGAATAACCCGCAGTTCCTTGATGTCTTCCGATTGGCGAATCTGATCCAGATAAACCGCACGTTGCGCGACGGTTCCGGTAATCATCATGCCGGTCAGGCTGGCCATGGTCATGCGGTGGACGCTCATGGAAAAATCGCGTGCCTGTTCGATAGCGGTGTCTCGCTGCTGTACCGTGGCCCACCAGATCATGCTGGACCACGCGATTACCAGCATGAAGGAAATGCCGACGACCAAGCGTACCCAGATTTTCAGGTTGCGGATTTTGTCCATAGTTCCAAATCCTCTGCGTTACTTTCAAAGAATTTTGAGATTCAAGATTCTGTAATTTATGCGCGTATATCCGCCAAACTCATCTCGGCACTCGGCTAAGGGTTTCCCCTAGTTGCCATATTAGTATGGATCGTAACATTTTTGTCATGAAATCGTAACAAGTACATAGAATATTATTCTAACGGGCGGGCGATTGGCCGTCTCCCGGATTATTCTGCCAGAAGCGGCCCTGCCAGATCCTCCAGCCGGCGATAATGAACCTGCCCGCTGATTTTGTGGCGCACCCGCCCTTGCCGATCGATCAGAAACGAGGTCGGCAGCCGGCTGACTCCGTCGAAGGCTGCGGTGTGATTGGCGTCCGCCATTGCCACCGGGAAGAGGTCGCTTTCACTGGCCAGAAACCGGCGCACCGGTTCTGCCGTATCGTCTTGGCTGAGCGCCAGAATCTCGAAGCCTTGTGCGTGGTGGTCGCGGTAGAAGCGCGCCATGTCTGGCATTTCGTGGCGGCAGTAGGGGCACCAGGTCGCCCAGAAATTGACCAGCACCACCTTTCCGTGCAAATCCGCCAGCCGGATCTGCCGGCCATCCAGTAGCACCACCCGGATATCCGGCGCTGCGCGATTCTCGTCGGAAACCCATGCCGGGGGACGGAACCAGACGTAGACGATCAGTCCGAGCAGAACCACCGTCAGCCAGTCTGGCCGCCATTTTCCGATCTTTGACCAGATGCCGCCTGCTTTCACCCTCGCCCCCGATGCGTTATGCTTGAATAATCTTTTGAACCGCCGTTTTTAACAATCCTATTTTACATTGGAACCCGATATGCTTTGGGTCAAAGCGTTCCACATTGTTGCCGTTATTACCTGGTTTGCCGGGCTGTTCTATCTGCCACGCCTGTTCGTCTATCATGCGATGAGCGAGGATGCGGTCAGCTCGGAGCGCTTCAAGGTCATGGAGCGCAAGCTTTACCGCGGCATCATGACGCCCAGCGCCGTTGTTGTCGTGTCGCTCGGTCTGTGGTTGTGGCTGGGCTTCGGCATTTCCGGCGGCTGGCTGCACGCCAAACTGGCGCTGGTGGCGGTTTTGCTGGTTTATCACGGTTATTGCGGCAAGCTGCTGAAGGATTTTCGGGATGATCGCAATAACCGCAGTCACGTGTTCTATCGCTGGTTCAACGAATTTCCGGTGCTGATCCTGGTGGCGGTGGTGATTCTGGTGGTGGTCAAGCCGTTCTGATGCCGTTGCGGTAAGCGTTCTCGATTTCTTCCCCGAATTTTTTCGCCACTTCCGCGCGTCTGACCTTGAGGGTCGGCGTCAGCAGTCCATCCTCCAATGTCCATGGTTCCTGCCGGGCAACTACCCGGCGCACCCGTACCCAGCGCGGGAATGCCTTGAGCCGGGCATTGGCATGATGCAGTAAGTTTTTTTCGTCAGTTTCCTGACTCACCGCCAGCAGGATCAGGTAGGCGCGACCCTCTCCCACCAGCATCGCCTGCTCGAACAGCGGATTGTCCAGAATCGCCATCTCTACGTCCTGCGGCGACACTTTTTCACCGTTGGACAAAATCAGCACATCCTTGGTGCGTCCCTTGATAGTGATTTTGCCGCCGTGCAATTCCACCAAATCGCCGGTATTAAGCCAGCCATCCGCGCTTAACACCGCCGCCGTCGCCGGCGGGTTGTTCCAGTAGCCCTGCATCACCGAAGGGCTGCGCACCAGCAACTCGCCGGTCGTGTTGACGCGAATTTCGACACCCGACAGCGGTGTTCCCACCGAGGCCGGGTCGTTGTTCCCCGGACGATTTCCGGCCACGACCGGCGAAGCTTCGGAGAGGCCATAACCCTGCAGCATGTCGAGTCCCAAGCCGATGAAGGTGCGCGCCACGCGCAGCTCCAGCGGCGCACCGCCGACCACGGCCAGACGCATGGCGCCGCCGAGCCGGTTCAGCAGCGGGCGGGCGACCAAGGGTTGGAGCAAGCGCAACAGCGCTAGCTCGACGACCCCGACGCGCCCCTGAAACCGCCGCCAGCCGAGGTTCACGGCGAGATGAAACAGTCCGCGCTTGAATGGAGATGTTGCCAGCGCTTGCTCGATGCGGGCGAGAAAGCGCTGGAACACTCGTGGCACGGCAATCATGACCGTCGGTTTGAGAATGGCCAGATCGTCCGCCAGCAGATTGATGGCGCGGGCGTAGGCAACCGGCACGCCGGCCCGGAGCGGGACGTAATAGCCGCAGGTGCGCTCGAACATGTGGGACAGCGGCAGCACCGAAATCAGCAGGTCGCCCCGATGCAGGCTGACCACTTCGAGCGATGCTTCGACGTTGCTGAGAATGTTGCGATGCGACAGCATCACGCCCTTGGGGCGACCGGTGGTGCCGGACGTGTAGACGATGGTGGCGAGCGCGTTTTCGTCCAGTTCGGCCACCGCGAAAGGCTTGTCGCTAACGGGCAGCCAGTCACTGACGGAGATAGCGGGCGTGGGAGGCGTATCCTGCAGGCAGACGATGGCGGGGAGGACTGGCATCGCCCGAGCCAGTGGCGCCAGTAGCCGGCCATGTTCCAGTACCAGCAGGCGTGCACCGGAGTCGCTCAGGCACCAGGCCAGGTTTTCCGGGTTGTCGTCCGCATACAGCGGCACCACCACCAGACCCAGACCCAATGCGGCTTGGTCGATTGCTACCCAGTTGACGCCATTGCGCAGACACAACGCGATGCGGTCGCCCGGTTCGTAGCCGTGGGCGCGGAAAGCCTGCTGCCAGCGTGCAGCGAGCGCCATGACCGCGCCGGCGCTAAAGTCGCGCCAGGCACCATCGACGTGCTGGCGATAGAGAATTTTTTCCGGGGTGTCGCGGTGCCGGTCGAGCAGGTGCGCGAGGTTGGTCATGGGCGGCTCGGCCCCGATTTATACCGTTACACCAGATCGAGGTGGTCGATGTCGTCCACCTGGTTGCCGCTCTTGGCGGCCTTGCCATGCAGCTTGATGCGGAGGCGCAGGTCGTTGACCGAATCGGCATTGCGCAGTGCATCCTCGTAAGTGATCGTGTCGGCTTCGTAAAGATTGAACAGCGCCTGGTCGAAGGTGATCATGCCCAGTTCGTTGGATTTGGCCATGATTTCCTTGATCGCATGCACTTCGCCCTTGAAAATCAGGTCGGAAATCAGCGGCGAATTGAGCAGGATTTCGATGGCGGCGGCGCGGCCCTTGATGCCGGCCTTGGGAATCAGGCGTTGCGAGATCAGCGCCTTGAGGTTGAGCGACAAATCCATCAGCAGTTGTTGCCGCCTTTCCTCCGGGAAGAAGTTGATGATCCGGTCGAGCGCCTGGTTGGCGCTGTTGGCGTGCAGTGTGCCCATCGCCAGGTGGCCGGTTTCGGCAAAGGCGATGGCGTGTTCCATCACCTCCCGTTCACGA
The DNA here is from genome assembly GCA_021373185.1 of Betaproteobacteria bacterium. Classification (GTDB taxonomy): domain Bacteria; phylum Pseudomonadota; class Gammaproteobacteria; order Burkholderiales; family Sulfuricellaceae; genus Sulfuricella. The sequence goes on from JAJFTF010000012.1 coordinate 22,669, forward strand.
ATTTCGCCGATCAGGATCACGTCCGGCGCCTGGCGCAGGGTGTTCTTCAGCGCCGCTTCCCAGGATTCGGTGTCGACGCCCACTTCGCGCTGGGTCATGATGCAGTTGATGTGCGGGTGCACGTATTCGACCGGGTCTTCGATAGTGATGATATGGCCGTAGCTGTTCTCATTGCGGTGGCCGATCATCGCCGCCAGCGAGGTCGATTTGCCCGAACCGGTGCCGCCGACGAAAATCACCAGGCCGCGCTTGGTCATGGCGACATCCTTGAGAACCTCGGGCAAGCCCAGGTCGTCCATCTTCGGAATGGTGGTGGTAATGGTACGCAGCACCAGGCCAATCCGCCCCTGCTGGACGAAGGCATTGACGCGGAAACGGCCGATGTCGGCCGGGCTGATGGCGAAGTTGCATTCCTTGGAGGATTCGAATTCCGAGGCCTGCTTGTCGTTCATGATGGCACGGGCCAGTTCCTTGGTGTGCTGGGGGGTCAGTTTCTGGTTGGAAACCGGCGTCATCTTGCCGTCCGCCTTGATCGAGGGCGGAAAGTCTGCGGTGATGAACAAGTCCGATCCCTTCTTGGACAGCATCAACCGCAACAGGTCGTGCATGAATTTGACCGCTTGATCGCGTTCCATATATTTTAAGTCCTCAATAACCGCATAAACCAGGAAAAATACTTAGCCACGGATTAACACAGATAAGCACGGATAAAATGACGGGAATGATCCGACTTATCGGATGCCTCCTGTAATGGCGGCGCGCCGTGCAAACCCCCAGATCGCTCCGTGAACATCCGTGTTAATCCGTGGAGCAAAACCGTTTTTAATTAGTTGAATGCATCCTTGTTCATCGCCTTGCCGCGCGCTTCTTCCTTGCTCACCAGATTCTTCTGCACCAGCGATTGCAGGTTCATGTCCAGCGTCTGCATGCCGACATTCTGGCCGGTCTGGATCGCCGAATACATCTGGGCGATCTTGTTTTCCCTGATCAGGTTCCTGATGGCCGGGGTGCCGATCATGATTTCGTGCGCCGCGATCCGGCCAGTGCCATCCTTGGTTTTCAGCAGGGCTTGCGAAATGACCGCGCGCAAACTTTCCGAGAGCATCGAACGCACCATTTCCTTTTCCGCCGCCGGGAACACGTCGACGATCCGGTCGATGGTCTTGGCGGCGGAACTGGTATGCAGCGTGCCAAAAACCAGGTGGCCGGTTTCGGCGGCGGTCAGCGCCAGACTGATGGTTTCCAGGTCGCGCATTTCGCCGACCAGGATGCAGTCCGGGTCTTCGCGTAGGGCGGAGCGCAGAGCGTTGGCGAAGCTCTTGGTGTGCGGCCCGACTTCGCGCTGGTTGATCAGGCACTTCTTGCTCTGATGGACGAATTCGATCGGGTCTTCCAGCGTCAGGATATGGCCGCTTTCGGTCTGGTTGATATGGTCGATCATCGCCGCCAGCGTGGTTGATTTGCCCGAGCCGGTCGGGCCGGTCACCAGCACCACGCCGCGCGGCTGGTCGGCGATGTCCTTGAAAATGGCCGGGCATTTCAGGTCTTCCAGCGACAGCACCTTGGAAGGAATGGTGCGGAACACCGCCGCCGCACCGCGTTGCTGATTGTAGGCGTTGACGCGAAAACGGGCGAGGTTGGGCACCTCGAAGGAAAAGTCCACTTCCAGATTTTCTTCGTAAACCTTGCGCTGGCCATCGTTCATGATGTCGTACACCATGCCGTGGACTTCCTTGTGCTCCATGGCGGGAACATTGATGCGGCGGATGTCGCCGTGCACGCGAATCATCGGCGGTTCGCCGGCCGACAGATGCAGGTCGGATGCCTTGTTTTTTACAGAGAAGGCAAGCAGATCAGAGATTTCCATTATAATTTCCTCATTTGGCGTAGCACCACTTCATTATGACAACTATAGCAAGCGCATTGCAAGCCGTGCGGCAACGCATCGAACTGGCCGCAACCGCCGCCGACCGACCGGTAGCTGCCATCCAGTTGCTGGCCGTCAGCAAGACCTTTCCCGCCGCGGCGGTGCGACAGGCTTATGCTGCAGGACAGCGCGCCTTCGGCGAAAGCTATGTGCAGGAGGCGATGGATAAAATCCTCGCACTCAACGACCTGCCGTTGAAATGGCACTTCATCGGCCCGCTCCAGAGCAACAAGACGCGCCCGGTCGCCGAGAGCTTCGCCTGGGTGCACAGCGTGGATCGCGCCCGGATTGCCGAGCGCCTGAGTGCGGGCCGCCCCGCCGGCCTGCCCGACTTGCAGGTCTGCCTGCAGGTCAATATCGGCGGCGAAGCGAGCAAGGGCGGCGTGGCGCCGGAAGAACTGCCGGCTCTGGCGCGCCATGTGCAAACACTGCCGCGCCTGAAACTGCGCGGACTGATGGCGATCCCCGAACCGACGGCGGACGTGGAAAAGCAGCGCCGGGATTTCAGGATGCTGCGCGAGCTGCTGGAGCAGCTCAACAGCCAGGGGTTCCAGCTCGACACCCTGTCCATGGGCATGACCGGCGACCTCGAAGCGGCGATTGCCGAAGGCGCAACCATCGTGCGGGTGGGGTCGGCAATTTTTGGGGAACGGGAAAAAGCATGAACATCACCTTCATCGGCGGCGGCAACATGGCTGGCGCACTGATATCCGGCCTGCTGCAAAAAGGTTTCGCCCGAAAAAACATCGGCGTGGTGGAGCTTTCTGCAGAGGGTCGCACGCGCCTGAACGAAAAATTCGGCGTCGCCACCCACGAGAAGATTTCCGCAGCATCCATCGCCGGCGACATCGTCGTGCTGGCGGTAAAGCCGCAGCAACTACCCGATGTCGCCACGCAATTATGCGGGCTGCTGGATGGCAAATTGGTCATTTCCATCGCTGCCGGGGTGCGCAGCACCGACCTTTCCCGCTGGCTCGGCGGCCATGCCATGGTCGTGCGCGCCATGCCGAACACGCCGGCCATGGTGCTGGCAGGCATTACCGGCCTCTATGCTTCGCCCGAAGTGCCGGCAGCGCAGCGCAAACAGGCCGAGACCGTGCTCGGTGCGGTAGGGACGACACTCTGGCTGGAACAGGAGGAGCGGATGGACGCCATCACCGCCATCTCCGGCAGCGGCCCGGCTTATGTATTTCTGTTTATCGAGGCATTGCAGCAAGCCGCCGTGGAACTGGGTTTTTCCCCGGACGAGGCGCGTACCCTCAGTACCGAGACTTTTCTCGGCGCGGCCAAGCTGGCAGGTCAAAGCGCCGAGGATGCCGCGACCCTGCGTGCTCGAGTCACCTCCAAAGGCGGCACCACCGAACGCGGTATCCTTGCGCTGGAAAATGCCGGCGTCCGCCAAGCCGTGGTTCAGGCCGCTCAAGCCGCCTGCCTGCGCTCGCGCGAGCTGGGCGATGAATTGGCTAAAATGGGGACAGGAGGCACCGCACCATGATGACTCAAGCCTTGCAATTCCTGCTCGAAACTATCTTCGGATTGTTCGTGCTGGCCGTGCTGCTGCGCTTCTATTTGCAATGGGCGCGGGCGCCATTCCACAACCCGTTTTCGCAGTTTATCGCCGCGCTCACCGATTTTGCGGTAAAGCCGCTGCGCCGAATCATCCCCGGACTGTTCGGGCTGGATCTGGCCTCCCTGCTGCTGGCTTGGCTGGTTGAATACGTTTTGCTGCTTGCCCTGTTCGGGCTGGGTGGGTTGTTTACGCTGAAAGCCGATCCTTCGGTATTCATCGCGATCGGCTTCCTGGCGACGCTCAAGCTGGTGAGGATCAGTATTTATATCCTGCTCGGCGCGGTGTTCGTCCAGGCGATCCTGTCCTGGACCAACCCGCACACCCCGCTGGCGCCGCTGCTGAACCGCCTGACCGAGCCATTCCTCCGACCGCTGCGGCGGATTGTCCCGCCTTTGGCGAATGTCGATCTTTCGCCGCTAGTGCTATTCATCATCTGCGAACTGCTGCTGATGGTGCCGCTCCTTTGGCTGGAAAATATGGCCATGCGGCTTGCCTGACATGCCCGATTGGTACCGGATCAAGGACGACTGCCTGATTTTGACCCTGCATGTCCAGCCCGGCGCCAAGCGCACCGAAATCATGGGATTGCACGGCGACGCACTGAAAGTTCGGGTCGCCGCTGCCGCCGTGGAAGGGCAGGCCAACACCCGGTTGCTCGATTTTCTGCGCCAGGCATTCGAAGTCCCCTCCAGCCGGATTACGCTGAAACAGGGCGAACATGCCCGTCGCAAAGTGGTGGAAATCCAGGGTTCGCAAGTTTCGCCGGAAACATTGCTGGCCTCAGCATGACGCAGCCACGGCACATTGAGCTGGCAACGGCGCTGGAAGCCAGTCTTGGCCTGCCGGGTGCACCCGAATTGTTCGATCCGCAGCAGTTGGCGCAAGCGCGGCAACTGCTGGACGCCCTGAAAAACTCTCCGACAGATGCCGCCTTTGCCGAGGCCGGCGCATTCGCCAAAATCGCCAGCCAACTTGTGCAACAGCGATTTTCTGCATTGCGCCACGAGCAGGACACACTGGCCGGGATGATCGGGAAAAATCGTGAAGTAGCCGGGCGTTTGCAGGAAAAACTGGAGACAGACCAGCGCCAAAGCCAGGAAGCCTGGAAAAGTTTCAACATCGCACGCAAGCTGATTGCCCAACAGGGCGACGCGCTGCTCGACAGCCTTGGCGATGACCACATCGAAACATTGGTGGCCGGCAACCTGAAGGAAATCCTCGGCAGCCCGACCACCGCCGCGCTCACCCAGGCAATGCACACCCTGATTGCGCAGGCCGCCGCCCTGTTCGAGGATGTCGAGCGTCTCGACCGGCAGATCAAGGCGCTGGTCGAGGCGGTATATGGCCGCTTCAACGACCTGCCCGGCTTCACGCTTTCCCCTCCCGCCCAGCCGAACCTCGACAATTATCGTTCGGCCTTGCAGCAACTCGACCGAAAAACCGGCGAATTCTGCCGCCGCCCGATCCATCTGCTGACCGACAAAAACAGCTTGGCCAAAAAATTCGGCTTGGAAGTGGTGGTTCCGCTGCGTGGCTTGTTTACGCAACTGTGGACAGAGACTGACCGCTGGTTAAAAGAGTCAATTGCGCCGGTGCAGGTTCAGATTCAGGCGCAAAAGATTGCGCTGGAAAAGCGCGAGGCGGATATTTTTATGATTCGTGAGCAGGTGGTGACTCTGGAAGTGCGGGTGAAAGAGGCGGTGGTTGCGCTTGCTCGGTTGCAGGAGTTGGAGGCGGCTATTGGATTGGTGTTGGCGCTTACTGGGGTTTAGGTTTGGTAGGGTGCGCCATGCGCACTAATGTTTAGGTGCCGGGGGCAGCCCGGCGGCTGGTTACTTTCTTTGAACGGCCAAAGAAAGTTAACCAAAGAAATCCGCCCCTATCCACCGGCCCTACGGGCTTCCCTGCGCTGCTCGCCGAGCCGGGCGGCTGCGGAACTCGGCCTTTGGCCTCAGACAGTCCTCGCCGACATCCCCCGGATCGGCTCCGCTGCTCGGCGGTGGCTCAAGGGGAAACGAACAGCAAAACCAACCAACCTCCACCCGCCCTTCCCAACGGGAAGGGCATCAAAAGCAATGTCGGGCTTCGCCCACAAAACTGTTTTAAATCCCCCTCTGTGCCGCCTCGATTTTCCGAAAAAATCGGGGGCCGTCGACTGCGGCTGTCTGAGCGCACAGCGCGAGTTTCCGCAGTCGCCCGATCTTTTCGGAAAATCGAGGGAAGCCCGCAGGGCCGGCGCGGGTGGGTGTCTTTTTGTTTGGTTACTTCTATTTTGGACAAGCAAAATAAAGTAACCTGCTGCCGGGCAGCCACCGGCATCTAAACATTTGCGCGTAGCGCACACGAAACCCAGCACCGCTTGTAACAGTCTGAGCAAAGACCTATAGTGTCCCCGTTGTCATAAAACGGGCGGCGGAGCTTTAATGTCCAAACACAAAATTTAATCGTGCTCGACTCTTTGATTGAATGACATTTTCCTACAGTGAATCATGAAGTACGGAAGGCGGCGGCGTGATAAAAATTACGGCAGACACGATTGGGCGATTAAAGGCGGTTGTTCGCTCCAAAATTACATGGAGCGTGGTTCTTGTTGTTTATCTTTTTGGGGTATGGATTTCGGCATACAGAATCGAGGTGACATCCATGGATAAATGGCCGGAATCGGAAAAGCAGGGCTGCCCTCACAGAAAAGAATTTCGGTTTATGGATCGAGAAATAAAGCCTAACCCTTGGATGCTGGAATCAACAAGTGAATATGTTTATAGCCAAGAACTGCTAAATAACCCAACATGCCTTGGTGCTTATCTAAAAGACATGTCCAGTTACAAATTCCCATACAGAATAATTATTTTTGACGAGAAACAGGGCGTTGAGCTTTTTCGTATTCAAAAAACACAATATTCCATGACATCGACAAAGAGGTAAAGGCAGCAGGGGCGGCTCACAATTTTTGTGTGCAACTTACTCTCCGCGCTAGCGGGCAAATCCCCCCTCCTACATCAACACAATATCGTACTGCTCCTGACTATACTGAGTCTCAACCTGCAAATAAATCGGCTTGCCGATGAAATCCCCCAGTTGCGCCAAACTCTGCGATTCCTCATCGAGAAACAGGTCAATCACTTTCTGTGAGCCGAGAATGCGAAATTCGCGCGCTTCGAACTGGCGCGCCTCGCGCAACAGTTCGCGCAGGATGTCGTAGCACACAGTCTGCGGTGTTTTCAGGACTCCCCGCCCCTGGCAGGTACAGCATGGCTCGCACAGGATGTGAGCAAGGCTTTCGCGGGTGCGCTTGCGCGTCATCTCCACCAGGCCGAGGGCGGAGAAGCCGTTCACCGTCATGCGGGTGCGGTCTTTCGCCAGCGTTTTTTTGAACTCGGCGAGCACGGCGGCTTTGTGCTCCTCGTTGTCCATGTCGATAAAATCCATGATGATGATGCCGCCGAGATTGCGCAACCGTAGCTGGCGGGCAATTGCTTGCGCCGCTTCGAGGTTGGTCTTGAAGATGGTGTCGTCGAAGTTGCGTCCGCCGACGAAGCCGCCGGTATTGACGTCCACCGTGGTCAGCGCTTCGGTCTGGTCGATGATCAGGTAGCCGCCCGACTTGAGGTCGACCCGCCGCGCCAGCGCTTTTTCGATTTCGGTTTCGACGCCGTGCAGGTCGAACAGCGGGCGTTCGCCGGAATAATGTTCGAGCAGGCCGACGACATTGCTGGTGTATTCCAGGGCGAACACCTGCATTTTCTGAAAAGTCTCGCGCGAATCCACCCGGATGCGGACGGTTTCCTCGTTGACGAAATCGCGCAGCACGCGCAGCGCAAGGTTCAGATCGTGATAGAGCCGGGTTGCCAGTTTGGCGCTCTTGGCTTTTTCGCTGATGTCGCTCCACTGCTTGCGCAGGTAGTCGATGTCCGCTTGCAGTTCGCTGTCGGAAGCGGTTTCCGCCATGGTGCGGATGATGAAGCCGCCGCTTGCGCCGCTCGGCAGCAGGTGCTGCAGTTTGTCGCGCAGCAGTTCGCGCTCGGCTTCGTCCTCGATGCGCTGGGAAATGCCGATATGGGTTTCCTGCGGCAAAAATACCAGGAAGCGACCGGCGATGCTGATCTGGGTCGAAAGGCGCGCGCCCTTGGTGTTGATCGGATCCTTGATTACCTGCACCAGCAGGGGTTGCCCTTCATGCAGGAGTTGCTCGATCAGCCGGCCTTCCTCTTCTGGATGCGCTTGCCAGATATCTGCGACATGCAGGAAAGCGGCCCGATCCAGGCCGATTTCGACGAATGCCGATTGCATCCCCGGCAGCACCCGGCACACCCGGCCAAGGTAAATGTTGCCGACCAAGCCGCGGCTGCTGATGCGCTCGATATGAATTTCCTGCGTCACGCCCTGCTGCATGACCGCGACACGGGTCTCCTGCGGGGTGATGTTGATTAGAATTTCTTCGCTCATGGTTTTTATTTTTGTCCACGGATTAGCACAGATTTACACGGATTAAAAAAACGGGCTATTAGTGAATATCCGTGGCAAGTGATTTATAAAACCTCGATCCCGAAGCTGGCCAGCAGCGCTGCCGTTTCGTATAGCGGCAGCCCCATCACGCCGGAATAGCTGCCTTCGATCTTTTCAATAAATACCGCCGCATGGCCCTGTATCCCATAGGCGCCGGCTTTGTCGAACGGCTCGCCGGTGATGGCGTAACGGCGAATGGCCTGGTCTGTCAGTGGACCGAACTGTACCGTTGAAACCGACAGTTTTTGTTCGATTCTGCCGCCGCTGGACATCGCCACGGCGGTGAGCACTTCATGCTTTTGTCCCGACAGGGCGGTCAGCATTTCCACTGCGTCTTCGCGGTTGGCGGGTTTGCCCATGATCCGGTCGCCCAGCGCGACCACCGTGTCTGCCGCCAGAACCGGCAGGTGCGGCAGGCGGCGCTGTAGCACGCGCTGCCAGCCGGACTCGGCCTTGGCGTGGCTGATGCGTAGCGCATAGTCATGCGGATTTTCGCCGGGCATGGGGGTTTCGTCGACGTCCGCACTGCGCGCCGGATCTTCCCGCAGCAGCAGCAGTTCGAAGCCCACCCCGATCTGGCCGAGCAGTTCACGGCGGCGCGGCGAGCGCGAAGCCAGATAGATACGCTTACTACCAATAGCCATAATGGGCACCTCTAAAAACCCAGATTTCATCCCAACTGCGGCGTTGCGGAAAAAATTTCTTGCTTACATATTATCCATATGCAGCGCGGCGAAATTTTTTCCGCGCCTTGCATACGACTCAGCAAGGGCTTCAGCCCTTAGCGGATCGGAGTCCCCTTGTGGGGCATTTGGGCGAACTCTAAATTTTTAGAGGCGCCCATATTTAAGCCTACTCCCGATGATAAGGATGGTTCTGGATCAGTGTTATCGCCCGGTATAACTGTTCCGCCAGCACCACCCTGACCATGCCGTGGGGCAGCGTGAGGCGGGACAGCGACCAGAGCCGGTCGGCGCGGCGCTTGATCTCCGGGTGCAAGCCGTCCGCGCCGCCGATCACCAGCGCCACGTCGCGTCCGCCGCGCATCCAGCCTTTTACCTGGTCGGCCAGTTCCAGCGTGCTCCAGTCCTTGCCGCGCTCATCCAGTGCAATCAGTTCGCAATTGGCCGGCAGGGCGGCTTCGATGCGGCTGCGCTCGGCGTCGTGAACCTGTTCCGTGGTTTTGCCGCCCGCGCGCTTTTCCGGTTTGATTTCGATCAGCTCGATACGCGCTTCGCGCGGCATGCGTTTGGTATATTCGGCAAAGCCTTCGCTGACCCACGCCGGCATTTTGTGGCCGACTGCGACGATCAGCAGCTTCACGGCTGCGGCGTAGGCTCCGCCAATTTTGGCTTGAGGCTCATTGGCGGGCCGCCCCATAATTGTTCGAGATTGTAATATTCCCGCGTCTTGGACTGCATGATGTGGACGACTACCGCGCCCAGATCCACCAGCACCCATTCGCCGGTTTCTTCGCCTTCCACGCCTAGCACCTGCGCACCCTGCTCCTTGAGCTTTTTTTGCACGTTATCGGACAAGGCCCGGGTCTGGCGGTTGGAGTCGGCGCTGGCGACGATCATGTAATCGGTCATGCTGGTGAGTTTTTTCACGTTCATCACCACGATGTCGCGTGCCTTGATGTCTTCCAGAGCGGCAACCACCGCCTTTTTCATTGTTTCAGGTCCCATTGCATCCCTTAGTAAAGTTCGTTTGTCTGAATATAATCGAGAACCGCATCGGGGAGCAAATAACGCGGGCTTTGCCCGGCTGCGAGCCCTGCGCGGATTTGTGTCGAGGAAATGTCGAGTGCGGTAATCGGCTGTACGAAAATGGCGCCGGCGGGCGCATCGCACAGTGCTGCCGGTTCATTGGCCAGGCGGCGGTTGAGCATGTCGCGCAACTCGGGTTCCATTGATGCCGCCGCGCGGCCCAGGCCGGGAAAGCCGGGTCGTTGCGCCACCACGATGTGGGCCAGATCGAACAGTTCGCGCCAGCGATGCCACGAGGTCAGGCCGAGAAACGCATCAGTTCCCATGAGCAGGCACAGCGGCTGCGCCGCGCCGGTTTCGCTGCGCAAATCGAGCAGGGTTTCTACCGTGTAGGAAGGCGCCGGTTTGAAGATTTCCCGCTCATCCAGCACGAACAGGGGGTTGCCGGCGATGCCCAGGCGCACCATTTCAAGGCGTTGCTGCGCCGAAGCAAAAGGCTGTGTGCGGTGGGGCGGCCGCCCCGCTGGGGTGAAGCGCACCTCGCGCAAGCTCAAGCCTTCGGCCAGTTCCTGCGCCAGTCGCAAGTGGCCGAAATGGATCGGGTCGAACGTGCCGCCGAGGATGCCGATCGGGGATGCCGGTTTCACGAAATCAGGAACAATCAGTGATCCTCGAAATGATGCAGCGAGTCTTCAGCCGGCAGGCCGGTGTCGGGGTCGTTCCAGTCGGCGATGCCCAACTCCGCTTCTGCTTCCCCCAACGATTCTACCGGCTCGTAGTCGGAATCGGCGTTGTATTCCATGTCCTGCACGGCTTCCAGCAGCGTTGCAAAGGGGCCGAACATCGCGTCGGTCTCCTTGTCCTGCCAGAAAAAACCGTCTGGACGCTCGATGATCCGGGTCTTGTCGTACTCTGGCGATGTTTCCGGGATGTTGGTCGTCATGTCGCCCTCCTTGTGATGCGTTGTCTGAATTCAGCCACGAACGTGGCCATCTCCCAACACAATGAATTTCTGGCTGGTCAGCCCCTCCAGCCCGACCGGGCCGCGGGCGTGAATCTTGTCGGTGGAAATGCCGATCTCCGCGCCCAGGCCGTATTCGAAGCCGTCGGCGAAGCGGGTGGAGGCATTCACCATCACCGAGCTGGAGTCCACCTCGCGCAGGAAACGGCGCGCCCGGGTGTAGTCTTCGGTGACGATGGACTCGGTGTGTTGCGAGCTGTAGGTATGGATGTGCTCCATCGCCGCATCGATATCCTTCACCACCCGGACGCTCAGAATCGGCGCCAGGTATTCGGTGTGCCAGTCTTCCTCGACGGCTTCCTTCATCTGCGGGACGATGGCGCGCGCAGCCGCATCGCCGCGCAGTTCGACGCCCTTGTCCAAGTAAATTTTGCATAGCGGCGGCAGCACCTGTGCGGCGATGCTTTCCGCCACCAGCAGGGTTTCCATGGTGTTGCAGGTGCCGTAGCGGCTGGTCTTGGCGTTGTCGGCGATGCGGATCGCCTTGTCCAGGTCGGCCTTGTCGTCGATGTAGACATGGCACACGCCGTGCAGGTGCTTGATGACCGGGATGCGCGCCTCCTTGATCAGGCGCTCGATCAGGCCCTTGCCGCCGCGCGGCACGATCACGTCGACGAATTCCTTCATGGTGATCAGCTCGCCCACCGCCGCGCGGTCGGTGGTCTCGATCACCTGCACCGCCGTCGCCGGCAGGCCGGCGGCGGCCAGCCCCTCGCGCACGCAGGCGGCAATCGCCTGGTTGGAATGGATCGCCTCGGAGCCGCCGCGCAAAATCGCTGCGTTGCCGGCTTTCAGGCACAGCCCGGCCGCATCGGCGGTGACGTTGGGGCGCGCCTCGTAAATGATGCCGATGACGCCCAGCGGCACGCGCATCTTGCCGACCTGGATGCCGGAAGGGCGGTAGTTGAGGCCGCTGATTTCGCCGACCGGGTCGGGCAGGGCGGCAATTTGCATCAGGCCCTCGGCGATGCTGGCCACACCCTTTTCGGTCAGGGTCAGGCGGTCGAGTAGCGCCTCTTCGAGGCCGGCCTCGCGCGCCTCGGCCAAGTCCTGTGCATTCGCCGCCAGCAGCTTGGCGCTATCGCGCAGAATGGCCTGCGCCATCGCGGTCAGCGCCTGGTTTTTGGCATTGGTGTCGGCTTTTGCCATCAGGCGCGAAGCGGCGCGCGCATCCTGGCCGACTTTGTGCATGTAAGCTTTGATGTCCATGTTGAATTCCTTAATCCTTGCTTAACCACGGATGAACACAGATTAACACGGATGAAACTGCTCGTTTCGAGATTGGGCCGGACAGAATTATCTGCCACTAAATAATCTGTGAAAATCCGTGTTCATCCGTGGAAAAATCTATTTTGAACTTGCTACTCCCAGCCCCAATTGTAGCAATTCGTCCCATACGTCGCCTTGCGCCAGCCCCTTGATCATCCGATCCAGCGCGGCGGCCTGCTTCAATCCGGCGATCAGGCGGGTTTCGCTTAATCGGCCCAGGGCGCGTTGCATCAGGCTCTGGCGCGATTCCCACACGCGCATGTCGCGCAGCAACTGCGGCAGGGATGCGCCTTTGCGCTGGCCCTGCTTGAGTCGCGTCAGGGTGCGGATTTCCTGGGTCAGCGCCCACAGCGCCAGCGTCGGCGCCACGCCTTCGCCCTTCAGCCCATCCAGAATTCTCGCCATGCGCCCGGCATCGCCGGCCAGCATGGCATCGGAAAGATTGAACACATCATAACGCGAGACGTCGAGCACCGCTTCGCGAATCTGGTCGAAATTCAGCGGGCCCGCCGGGAACAGCAGCCCGAGTTTCTGTATCTCTTGATGCGCCGCCAGCAAATTGCCTTCGACGCGGTCGGCCAGAAACTGGGTAGTCGCCGAGTCTGCGCGCTGGTTCTGCGCCGCCAGCCGCTGGCCGATCCATTGCGGCAGTTTCGCCCGCTCGACCGGATAAACCGGAACCAGCGTGCCCGCCTGCTCCAGCGCCTTGAACCATTTGGTCGCCTGCGCCTGTTTGTCCAGTTTGGGACAGCTTATCAGGGTCACGGTGTCGTCCGGCAGCCTTGCGCAATATTCCTGCAGCGCCTGGCCGCCTTCCGTGCCCGGCTTGCCGGTGGGAATGCGGATTTCGATAATGCGTTTGGCAGAAAACAGCGACATGCTGTTGCCGCTCGCCAGCAGGGTCTGCCAGTTGAAACCTGCTTCGACGGTGAACACTTCGCGCTCGGCATAACCGCTGTGTCGCGCTTGAGCGCGGATGGCATCGGCGGCTTCCAGCGCCAGCAGCGGCTCGTCGCCGTAAATCAGGTACAGCGCGGCCAAGCCGCGCTGCAAATGTGCGGTTAGCTGGTCAGCGTTGAGCCTTGACATCGGCAGGCGGTAATTTGGCGGCGGCCAGCCGGCGCATCAACTGGATGATCGCGTCGTTTTCCATGTCGCGGTAGAGCAGCGTCTCTTCCTGTTCTTTCGCCAGCACCATGGCATCGTCGTAGGCCATGTCGCGCCACAGCTCAATCGGCTGGTTGGCGATCAAGTCGCGATTCTGCTTATCGAACAGGCGAAAATTGACGCGGTAGAGCAACTGGTATTCGCGCACGCGACCGGCGCCGCTCAGGGACAGGATGCGCTTCTCGCGCGCCGCGCCCTGCACCTGTAATACCGCATCGGCATTGGCCGGCATGTCGGCCAGGCGGGTCTGGGTGTTGGTCTCGATCAGCCGGCTGATTTCCGTCGCCAATGCTGGATTGCCGCCGCCGTCCACATACAGGGTGTTGAACGGCAGGTTGGCCACGCCGCGAAGCTGGAAGCCGCAGCCAGCCAGAAGGAGAAGGGCGGTAACCGCGAGAAGTTTGCGCATTGTTTTCCTTAAGTTCTAAACCACGATGTTGATCAGGCGACCCGGCACGACCACGATTTTTTTCGCCGGCTTGCCTTCCATGAATTTTTGCACATTCGGGTTGGCCAAGGCCAGTTGTTCGATGGCCTCTTTGGTCGCGTCCTTGGCCACCGTGATGCTGCCCCGGAGTTTGCCGTTGACCTGCAGCATCATTTCGACTTCGTTCTGCACCAGGGCGGCTTGGTCCACCACCGGCCAAGGCGCGTCGAGCAGGTTGGCGCCGGGCTTGATCTCCGCCCACAAGGCCTGGCAAACGTGCGGCACGATCGGCGCCAGCAACACCACCACCGCTTCCAGCGCTTCCTGCATTACGGCGCGGCCATCGGGGCTGGCGTCGTCCGCTTTGGCCAGGGCATTCATCAGCTCCATCACCGCCGCGATGGCGGTATTGAATTGCTGGCGCCGGCCATAATCGTCGCCGACTTTCTGGATGGTCGAATGAAGCTGGAAGCGCAGCGTCTTGAGTTCGGCAGATAATTCGCCGCCCTTGCAGGCCGCCACCAGGCCTTTTTCGACATGGTCGTGCACTGCTTTCCACAGCCGCTTGAGGAAGCGGTGCGCACCTTCCACGCCGGCATCCGACCACTCCAGGCTTTGCTCCGGCGGCGCAGCGAACATCATGAACAGCCGCGCGGTATCGGCGCCGTACTGGTCGATCAAGGCCTGCGGATCGACCGTATTGCCCTTGGACTTGGACATCTTGGTACCATCCTTGAGCACCATGCCCTGGGTCAGCAAGTTGATGAACGGCTCGCTGTTTTTCACCAGGCCGACATCACGCATCAGCTTGTTGAAGAAGCGCGCATACAGCAGATGCAAAATGGCGTGCTCGATGCCGCCGATGTACTGGTCGACCGGCAGCCAGTAGTTGGCGCGCTCGTCGAGCATCGCCCGGTCGTTGTCCGGGCAGGCATAGCGGGCGTAGTACCAGGACGATTCGACGAAGGTGTCCATGGTGTCGGTTTCGCGCTTGGCGGGGCCGCCGCATTTCGGGCAGGTGGTTTCGTAGAAGGACGGCATCTTCTTGATCGGCGAGCCGATGTCGATTTTCACGTCCTCCGGCAGTTTCACCGGCAGGTCTTTTTCCGGCACCGTCACGTCGCCGCAGGCGGCGCAATGAATGATCGGGATCGGGCAGCCCCAGTAGCGCTGGCGCGAGATGCCCCAGTCGCGCAGGCGGAATTGGACTTTCTTTTCGCCCAAGCCTTTGGCGCTCAGGTCGGCGGCGATGGCGTCCACCGCTTGCGCATGGTTCAGGCCGTCGTATTTGCCGGAATGGATGCAGACGCCCTTTTCCTTGTCGCCGTACCATTCCTGCCAGTCGTCGGTGCTGAAATTGTTCCCCTCGACCTGAATCGATTGCCTGATCGGCAGGCCGTAGACCTTGGCAAAATGAAAATCGCGCTCGTCGTGCGCCGGCACCGCCATCACCGCGCCTTCGCCATAGCTCATCAGCACGTAGTTGCCGACCCACACCGGAACCGCTTCGCCGGTGAGCGGATGGGTGACGGAAATGCCGGTGGCCATGCCCTTCTTTTCCATCGTCGCCATGTCGGCTTCGGCTACGCCGCCCTGCTTGCATTCGTCGATGAAGGCGGCAAGCGCGGGGTTGTTCCTTGCCGCATGGGTCGCCAGCGGATGTTCGGCGGCCACGGCGCAGAAGGTCACGCCCATGATGGTGTCGGCGCGGGTGGTGTAAACCCAGAGTTTTTCCTGCTTGCCGTCCAGTTCATAGGGGAAGGCGAAGCGCACGCCGAAGCTCTTTCCGATCCAGTTCTTCTGCATGGTGCGCACCTGCTCGGGCCAGCCCGTCAGGTTGTCGAGTTCACTCAGCAGTTCGTCGGCGTAAGCGGTGATTTTCATGAAATACATCGGGATCTCGCGCTTTTCCACCGGCGCGCCGGAGCGCCAGCCGCAGCCGTCGATCACCTGCTCGTTGGCGAGCACGGTCATGTCGACCGGATCCCAGTTCACCGTGGCGAGTTTTTTGTAGATCAGGCCTTTTTCAAACAATTTGGTGAACAGCCACTGTTCCCAGCGGTAATAATCCGGCTTGCAGGTCGCCAGTTCGCGGCTCCAGTCGATGGCTAGGCCGAGGCTCTTGAGCTGCCCGCGCATGTAGTCGATGTTGGAGTAGGTCCAGGCCGCCGGCGCGACATTGTTGGCGATCGCCGCGTTTTCGGCGGGCAGGCCGAAGGCGTCCCAGCCCATCGGCTGCAATACGTTGAAGCCGAGGAAGCGGTGATAGCGCGCCAGCACGTCGCCGATGGTGTAGTTGCGCACATGCCCCATGTGCAGCTTGCCGGAAGGATAAGGGAACATCGACAGGCAATAGTATTTGGGCTTGCCCGGCGTTTCAGCCGCCTTGAAGGCATTGCTTTGCTCCCAGAGTGTCTGGGCCTGGCGCTCGATTTCGGTGGGGTGGTATTGCGCGTGCATGAACAGGTGCATCCTCTATAACGATGCGCAATTATAACCGCGAACGGCGCTTCCGGCTCGGGCCTTTTGTCGGGATAGTGCGATGAAAAACAAAATAACTTTATGCTTCCATTCAAGATTCGAATGTCGTGAATAGTGACAAATGCGTCAGGGCAAGATTATACTCAGGCATTATTTAATGGTTTGAAAATCGCAGGAGGTTTAAAGATGTCCAAGAAGCATCCAGTTATCGCTGTTACCGGTTCGTCCGGCGCCGGTACCACCACGGTCAAGGTCGCATTCGAGCATATATTCCTGCGGGAAAAAATCAACGCCGCCGTGGTCGAAGGCGACAGCTTCCACGCGCTGGATCGGGTGCAATTCAAGGAGGCGGTAAAAAAAGCCGAAGCCAAGGGCAACGCCAATTTCAGCCACTTCGGCCCGGAGGCCAACCACTTCGACAAGATTGAGGCGCTGTTCAAGAGCTACGGCGAAACCGGCACCGGCAAGAAGCGTTACTACTTGCATAACGCCGACGAAGCCGAAATGCATTGCGCTCGCCTCAAGTTGAAAACCGCGCTGGGCGCCGGCCAGTTTACGCCCTGGGAAGATATCCCCAGCGGCTCCGACATCCTGTTTTACGAAGGCCTGCATGGCTTGGTGGCGAACGGCAAGACCGACGTGTCCAAGCATGTCGATCTGGGCGTTGGCGTGGTGCCGATCGTCAACCTGGAGTGGATTCAGAAAATCCACCGCGACGGCAAGGAGCGCGGTTATTCAGCCGAGGCCACGGTGGAAACCATTCTGCGCCGCATGCCCGACTATATTAACTACGTTACGCCGCAGTTTTCGCGCACCGACATCAACTTCCAGCGCGTGCCGACCGTGGATACGTCCGATCCCTTCATCGCCCGTGACATTCCGACCCCGGACGAAAGCTTCGTGGTGATCCGCTTCAAGGACCCCAAGGGTATTGATTTCCCCTATCTGCAAAGCATGATCCATGATTCGTTCATGTCGCGCCGCAACACGCTGGTGGTACCCGGCGGCAAGATGGGCTTCGCGATGGAAGTGGTTCTCGCACCGATGATCCACGACATGATGGAAGCGAAAAAGAAGGCGAAGAAGTAACCGCCGGAATTGCAGCAAATCAACCCGGCTGCCGGTTCAAACCGGCAGCCGGGTTTTTTATTTCTGCCGTTCGGGAATGAAGGCGACCTCATCGCTGTCAGCAATCGCCGTTTCCAGTGTTGCCGGCATCCGGTTCACCATCACCGTCAACTCCTTGCCCTCCGCCAAGGCCTTTTTGTAAGCCTCGTCGCGGCGTCCCATCCAGTCGATCAGCGCCTTCACGCTGCCCGTCGAAGCCGACAACGTCACCTGTTCCGAGGTTTTGCCCAGAGTGTCCGCCAGTTGCGCGAAATACATCAATTTTGCCATTACGTTTTCTCCGTTGCCGTGCCTTATAATAAGCGTCCTGTCGCCCTGAATTTTACCACGCCATGTCCCAGCCTTTTCTTTCCGGTCTCAATCCCGAACAGCTCGAAGCCGCCACGCTGCCGCACCAATCGGCGCTGATCCTGGCCGGCGCCGGCAGCGGCAAGACGCGGGTGCTGACGACGCGCATCGCCCACCTGATCCAGACCGGCCAGGCCAGTCCCGCCGGCATCCTCGCCGTGACCTTCACCAACAAGGCGGCCAAGGAAATGCTGACGCGGCTTTCCGCGATGCTGCCGATCAACACGCGGGGCATGTGGATCGGTACTTTCCATGGCTTGTGCAACCGCCTGCTGCGCGCCCATCATCGCGAAGCCGGCTTGCCCGCGCTGTTCCAGATACTGGATTCCGCCGACCAGCTTTCCGCCATCAAGCGTTTGCTGAAAGCGCTGAACGTCGACGACGAAAAATTTCCGCCCAAGCAGTTGCAGCATTTCATCAACGGTTCCAAGGATCAGGGGCTGCGCGCCAAGGACGTGGAAGCCTACGACCCTTATACGCGCAAGCAGCAGGAACTGTTCGCCGCCTACGACGAGCAATGCCAGCGCGAAGGCGTGGTGGATTTTGCCGAGCTGCTGCTGCGGAGCTACGAATTGCTGGCCCGCGACGCCGCCTTGCGCGGCCATTACCAGAGCCGCTTTCGCCATATCCTGGTGGATGAATTCCAGGACACCAACCGCCTGCAATATCTCTGGCTCAAACAACTGGCCGGGCCGGATGCCGCCGTGTTTGCGGTCGGCGACGACGACCAGTCGATCTACGCCTTTCGCGGTGCGCGCGTCGGCAACATGGCCGATTTCGAGCGCGATTTCGGCGTGGCGAAAGTCATCAAGCTGGAACAGAATTACCGCTCCCACGGCAACATCCTCGACGCCGCCAATGCCTTGATCGCCCACAATCGCGGCCGTCTCGGCAAGAACTTGTGGACCGCCGAAAGTACCGGCGAGCCGATCCGCCTGTATGAAGCCGGTACCGATCAGGATGAGGCGCAGTTCATCGTCGACGAGGCGCGCGCGCTGAAGCGCGAGGGCGTCGATTTCGCCGATATCGCCATCCTGTACCGCTCCAACGCACAATCGCGCGTGCTGGAGCACGCCCTGTTCAATGCCGGCGTGCCTTACCGCGTGCATGGCGGCCTGCGCTTTTTCGAGCGCCAGGAGATCAAACACGCCCTGGCTTATCTGCGCCTGATCGGCAACAACGACGATGACGGCGCGCTGTTGCGGGTGATCAACTTCCCGGTGCGCGGCATCGGTGCGCGCAGCCTGGAGCAGTTGCAGGAAATCGCGCTGCGCAACCAGACCAGCCTGTGGCAGGCGGCGCAAAGCGGCCAGCTCGGAGGCAAGGCCGGAGCGAGCATCGGCGCCTTCATCGCGCTGATCGAATCGATGCGTGAAACTTGCCAGGGCTTGCCGTTGCCGGAGCAGATCGAGCACATGCTGGCGCAGAGCGGACTGCTCGCGCATTATCAGGGCGAGAAGGAAGGTGCCGACCGGGTCGAGAACCTTAACGAGCTGATCAATGCTGCCGCAGGTTTCGTGGCGGAAAGCGAAGACGACAGCCTGGTCGCCTTTCTGACCCACGCTGCGCTCGAAGCCGGCGAGCACCAAGCCGAAGCGGGTAGCGACGCGCTGCAGATGATGACCGTGCACGCCGCCAAGGGGTTGGAGTTCCATGCCGTATTTTTGAGCGGATTGGAGGAGGGGCTGTTTCCCCATGACAACGCGCGCAACGAAAGCGATGGCGTCGAGGAGGAGCGCCGCCTGATGTACGTCGCCATCACCCGCGCCCGTCGTCGGCTTTACCTCAGTCTGGCGCAAAGCCGGATGCTGCATGGCCAGTTCCGCTACGGGCTGGCTTCACGTTTCTTGAGCGAGATCCCGGAAGGCTTGCTGAAGCGCATCAATCCCGCGCCCAAAGCGTATTCTGCACCGAAAGAGGACTACGGTTTTTCGCGGGGTGAAGGTCGCGAGAGATCGTATGCCTCGGCGAAAAAAAACTGGGCAGCGCAGCCCGAACCCGTCAACCTCGCCGCCGGCGTCTACAAGAACACCGGTTCGCCCTGGCATGTCGGCCAGAACGTGACGCACGCCAAGTTCGGCGCAGGCGTGATTGTCAATTGCGAAGGCGGCGGCGCGGATGCGCGAGTGCAGGTGAAATTCCGCGACTCCGGCGTGAAGTGGCTGGCGCTGGAATATGCCAAGCTGACGCCGGTTTAACCGGGTAGTGCGGGTTGCTCGGCTGCTGGTTCAGCCTCGGCTTCAACCGGAAAAATATCCTTGTAACCGACATAGATCGAAGCGCTCAGTACCGGCACCAGTACCAGCATGCCGAGGCCGAACGGAATCATGGCGAGCATCATCAGGATGAAGGCGATCACGCCGTAAACCAGGAACGGCAGCCAGTTGCGCAGGCAGCCGAAGAAGCTCAGCTTCATCGCTTCCATCGCGGTGAGGCCGCGCAGCGCCACCAGCGCAGGCGCAAACCAGTAGGCCATCAGCAGCGGAATCAATAGCGCCGAGGCGATCAGCAGCGCAATCAGCATTCCCCCCATCGCGCCGACTAATATTTCGTTCGGCTCCACGCCTTGCATTTGGCCTAAGGCCGCCGAGCCCAGAATGGCGCCGCCGCCGCCCATCATCATCAGGCCGAGGATGGTGATCGAGCCCACCAGATACAGGCCGCCCACGGTAATGAGCTGGCCGGCGTCCTGTTTGAAACCGGCGATCAGGTAGCCCAGTTCGAGTTCTTCGCCTTTTTCCAGGTTGCGGCAGGCCAGCATGAATCCGGCGGTGAACGCCGGCGCCAGCAAGGTCATTATCAGCGGCCCGACCACCGGGATAATCGAAACCACGATAACCGCGAGAAAATAGATCACGAACAGCGTGATCCAGATCGGCGGATTTTTTTTAAACAGGGCAAAACCGGCCACTATCCATTGCCAGCCTTGGCTGGCATCAACCTTACGCATTTCCATCATCTCTCCCTCGGGCACCTCTAAAAATCCAGATTTCATCCCAACTGCTGCGTTGCGGAAAAAATTTCTTGCTTACATATCATCCATATGCGGCGCGGCGAAATTTTTTCCGCGCCTTGCATTTGGGCGAACTCTAAATTTTTAGAGGCGCCCTTAATTCAAAGTAACTGGCGCAGGTCAGACGGCGCCGCAATATGCTGCTGCAATATGTCGCGAAAATGGCTGGGGTCCTTGGCGTGAGTCAACTCGCCCGGCCGCGGAAAATAAAAATCGCCAAGGCGCGACAGCCAGAAGCGCAGCGCTGCCGCCCGCAGCATTATCGGCCACGCCGCCAACTCGCTTGCGGAGAATGGCCGGGTGAGATGGTAAGCCTGCACCATGGCTGCCACACGTTCCCGATCAAGCGCGCGATCCTCGGTCATGCACCAGTCGTTCGCTGCAATTGCCAGATCGTATAACAAGGCGTCGTTGCAGGCATAGTAAAAGTCGATCACTCCGTTCAAGGCGCCATCCTTGAACAGTACGTTGTCGCGAAACAGATCGCCATGGATGATGCCACGCGGCAAATCCTCGAAGCGAAAGCCCGATTGCCAGGCGATTTCCTGGCTGAGTAGTTCTGCCTCTGTCGCCGGCATTTTCGGCAGCACCTGGGGTGCGGTTTTTTGCCACCAGCCCGGCCCGCGCGGGTTGGATATCTGCGCCGGATAGGTTCTGCCGGCAAGGTGCAGGTCGGCAAGCATTTCGCCCATCTGGGCGCAATGCGCCGGATCGGGCTGATCCAGCGGCTGTCCTTCGAGGCAACTGACGAGGCAGGCCGGCTTGCCGTTCAACTCGCCGAGAAAATGGTTTTCCAGGTTGGCAACCGGGCGTGGGCAGGGCGTTCCATGGGAAGCCAGGTGGTCGAGCAGGCCGAGAAAAAAAGGCAGCTCGTCGCGGGTCAATTTTTCGAACAGGGTCAGCACATAGCGGGTATGGCCGGCGGTGACGAAATAATTGGTGTTCTCGATGCCGGCGGAAATGCCCTGCAAGTCGAGCAAGGGCCCTAGGGAGTAACTTTTCAGCCAGGCGGCAAGCTCATCCCTGGAAACGCGGGTAAAAACCGACATGCCGCAACCATCCGCAACGCTTTAAAAGCGCATCAGCACCCATTGCGGCACGCGCACGCCGGAATCCAGGCCTTCCTGGCGGGAGAACTTGCCGTCCCCCAGGGGGTCGACCAGATAATAGGATACGCCGTGGGGCGGGGTGACTTTCAGCATGTATAGTTTGCCGCCGATGCGGTATTCCTCAACCGTTTCGGCGCCGCGTTTGACGATGGTGACCTGCGGCTCGAAGGCGGGGTCGAGTTCCATGCCGGCGGGCGGCGGTGGCGGTTCGGGGATCGGTTGCAGATCCTTGGGCAGCGGTTTGGCGCCTTCCGCGTAAACGGGGAGCGTCAGGGCAATCAGCAGGAAGGCGATCAGGGCACGCATGTTTATTCCTTAAAGGCAGAAATTGTTTCAGTTGGTTACAGGCTGAGCAGCATTTCCTGCTCGGCGGCAGAGGGTTCGAAGCCGCGCGTTTCATAATACTCGAAGATCGCATTTACGACATCTTTGGGATCGTCGATGACCTGGATCAGGTTCATGTCGTTCGCATCGATGGTTCCCTCGCTGACCAGGGTGTTCCTGAACCAGTCGATCAGGCCGCGCCAGTAGGGTTCGCACACCAGGATGATCGGAATCTTGCGGGTTTTGCCGGTCTGTACCAGGGTCAGCGCTTCCATCAGTTCGTCGAGCGTGCCGAAACCGCCCGGCATGACGACATAAGCGGTGGCGAACTTGACGAACATGACCTTGCGCGCAAAAAAATGACGGAAAGTCTGGCTGATGTTCTGGTAGAGGTTGGTGTGCTGCTCGTGCGGCAACTGGATGTTCAGGCCGACGCTGGGCGATTTGCCGAAGAAGGCTCCTTTATTTGCGGCTTCCATGATGCCCGGGCCGCCGCCGGAAATCACGCTGAACCCGGCATCGGAAAGCAACCGGGAAATTTCCTCGGTCAGCTTGTAATAAGGACTGTCTTGAGGGGTGCGAGCGCTGCCGAAAATACTCACGGCCGGGCGAATGCCGTTCAAGCGCTCCGTTGCTTCGACGAATTCTGCCATAATCTCGAACACGCGCCAGGATTCCCTGGCGGAATAAGCGTGCGTGGCAAGATCCGTGCCGTGTATTTCTGGAATTTTATTTGAGGCGTTCATTTAAGTTAATCGCAAATGGAAATAAAAACCTTGCTTCTGGTGGATGGCTCATCCTACTTGTACCGCGCATTCCACGCCTTGCCCGATTTGCGCAACCGCCACAACGAGCCGACCGGCGCAATTTACGGCGTACTCAACATGTTGCGCCGCCTGCACAAGGATTATAGCGCCGATTACAGCGCCTGTGTGTTCGACGCCAAGGGCAAGACCTTTCGCGACGAGCTCTACCCGCAATACAAGGCGCATCGCCCGCCGATGCCGGACGATCTGGTGCGGCAGATCGAGCCGTTGCACCAGGCGATCCGCGCCATGGGCTGGCCGCTGCTGATGGTCGACGGGGTGGAGGCCGACGATGTGATCGGCACCTTGTCCGAGCTGGCATGGCG